>NZ_JAUSXV010000001.1:2400000-3600000 GCF_030816295.1 Microbacterium natoriense
AGCGGAAGGGCCAGGGGAGAGTCGCCCTGTCCCGTCTCCTGACGCAGCGCGGCATCGCGCGCGATGTGATCGATGCGGCTCTCGACGATCTTCCGGATGACGACGTCGAACGTGCCCTCGAGTTCGCCAGGTCCAAGATGCGCTCGCTCGCCCGGCTCGACCAGGAGACGGCCAAGCGACGGCTCTCGGGTCAGCTTGCTCGTCGCGGGTACTCCGGGGGCGTCGTCAGCTCCGTGGTCCGGACGGTGATGGGCGAGCAGTTCTCCGGCCCACGGCCCTCGGGCGTGAGATTCGAATGAAGTGCGCGATCGGCCCGGCTGCCGACCGGTGAGGTCATGGCAGCCGGGCCCGTCTCGCGCAGCCGCAGCACATCAGAGTGCTGACGTGCATCGCGAGCGGTACCAGGGCTGTCGATCGTAGAATCGAAGGATCATGACTATCCCTCGCAGTGAACCGACGATCATCGACGCGTCGTCGGCAGCAGTCGACAGCGACGGGCGGCAGCGCTCGTACGAAGTGCGCACGTTCGGGTGCCAGATGAACGTTCACGACTCGGAGCGTCTCTCCGGTTCGCTGGAGAGCGCGGGCTACGTGCGGGCGGCAGCCGGTGACGAGCCTGACGTCGTCATCATCAACACCTGCGCGGTGCGCGACAACGCGGCTGGGAAACTCTACGGAACGCTGGGTCAGCTCGCCTCGGTCAAGCGTCGCAAAGACGGCATGCAGATCGCCGTCGGCGGGTGCCTCGCACAGATGGACAAGCAAGCTGTGCTCGACAAAGCCCCCTGGGTCGACGTCGTCTTCGGAACGCACAACATGGGTTCTCTCCCTGGACTTCTCGAGCGTGCGCGTCACAACGGCGAGGCCGAGCTCGAGATACTCGAGTCCCTGGAGATCTTCCCGTCGACGTTGCCCACCAAGCGCGACTCCGCGCACAGCGGCTGGGTGTCGATCTCGGTCGGCTGCAACAACACGTGCACCTTCTGCATCGTGCCGCATCTGCGGGGCAAGGAGAAAGACCGCCGACCCGGAGACATCCTCAACGAGATCCGCCTGCTCGTCGAAGACGGCGCGATCGAGGTCACGCTGCTCGGGGCAGAATGTGAACTCCTACGGCGTCGAGTTCGGTGACCGTCAGGCATTCGGCAAGCTCTTGCGTGCCGCCGGCGAGATCGAGGGCCTCGAGCGCATCCGCTTCACGAGTCCGCATCCGGCCGCCTTCACCGATGACGTGATCGACGCGATGGCCGAGACGCCGAGCGTCATGCCTCAGTTGCACATGCCGCTGCAATCGGGCAGCGACCGCATCCTCAAGGCGATGCGGCGCTCGTACCGGAGCGAGCGCTTCCTCGGCATCATCGAGCGCGTGCGCGAGCGCATCCCGCACGCGGCGATCACGACCGACATCATCGTCGGGTTCCCCGGCGAGACCGACGAGGACTTCGAAGACACCATGCGGGTCGTCGAGCAGTCGCGGTTCTCCGGAGCCTTCACATTCCAGTACTCGATCCGCGAGGGCACCCTCGCCGCGACGATGGAGAACCAGGTGCCCAAAGAGGTGGTCCAGGAGCGTTACAACCGCCTGATCGCCCTGCAGGAGCGAATCTCGCTCGAGGAGAACCAGAAGCAGGTCGGCCGTGAGGTCGAGCTGTTGGTGTCTGTCGGTGAGGGGAAGAAGGATGCGGAGACCCATCGCCTGACCGGACGCGCACAGGACAACCGTCTCGTGCATTTCGAGGTGACGCCCGGATCCGAGATCCCTCGCCCAGGCGATGCCGTGACCGTGACGATCACCCATGCGGCGCCGTTCCACCTGCTCGCCGACGACCCGACTGCCCAGCCGTTGCGCATCCGTCGCACCCGCGGCGGAGACGCCTGGGACCGGGCGCAGTCCGAGTCGTGCGCGGTGCCCTCTGCGGCATCCGACGGCGCTCCTCGCGCGGTCTCGCTCGGTCTGCCGACTCTGCGCGTGGGCGTGTGAACCCGCAGCGTCAGCGAGAGCGCGCCCTGTCGGCGGCACCCCGTGATGCAGGCATCGCCGTGGCAATGTCGCGACCTGAGACCGGAGCCCCAGAGCGAGACGTTCGATGACCCAGAGGCTCTGGGCGGTCGTCGGGGCGACAGGCACCGGCAAGAGCGACCTCGCGCTCGATCTCGCTGAGAGGCTCCACGAGCGAGGAAACCCTGCGGAGATCGTCAACGCCGACGCCATGCAGCTGTACCGCGGCATGGACATCGGCACGGCGAAGCTCTCCCTCGAGGAGCGCCGAGGCATCTCGCACCATCTGCTCGACGTCCGTGACGTCACCGACGAGGCAGCGGTCGCCTGGTATCAACCGCTCGCGCGGGCCGCGATCGCGGACATCCACGCGCGCGGGGGAGACGCCATCCTGGTGGGGGGCTCCGGCCTCTACGTCTCGAGCGTCGTGTTCGACTTCCGCTTCCCTCCGCGCGACCCCGCTGTTCGGGCGCGACTCGAACGCGAGCTCGATGAACGCGGCGCCGGCGTCCTCCTCGAGCGTCTGCGATCCGCAGACCCGGCGACGGCTGAGCGCATCGATCCGCACAACGGACGCAGGATCGTGCGTGCGCTCGAAGTCCTCGAGCAGGGGAGTGTGACGCACCAGGCTTCGCTGCCATCGGCGCCGGTGCTCTGGCATCCGTCCACGCATCTGATCGGCCTGCACGTCGAGCGGGCTGACCTCGTGCAGCGACTCGATGCACGAGTGGAGCGCATGTGGGCCGACGGTCTCGCCGACGAGGTCGCACGTCTTCGGGAAGTCGGCTTGGAACGCGGCGCGACCGCGAGCCGCGCGATCGGCTACGCGCAGGCGCTCGCCCGGCTCGACGGCCGTCTCTCACAGGCGGAGGCCATCGCCGAGACGCAGGCCCTCACACGGCGCTACGCGCGTCGACAGGTGTCCTGGTTCAAGCGCTACCCCGGGTTGGAATGGCGCTCACCCATGTCGGATGCCGGTGCCATCATCGACCTATGACGACCCACTACTACACGGCCACCAGCCTCGACGGCTTCATCGCGACGAGCGACCACTCACTCGACTGGCTGCTGAAGCAGGACATCGATATGGACGGTCCGATGGCGTATCCGGGGTTCGTCGAATCCATCGGCGCCCTCGCCATGGGCTCATCGACCTACGAGTGGGTCATGCGGGCCGAGCAGGGGAACTGGGGCTACGAGCAGCCGACCTGGGTGTTCACTCACCGAGACCTCGAGCATCCCGCCGTCGGTGAGGTCCGTTTCACTCAGGCCGACGTGCGTGAGGTGCACGCGCGAATGATGGAGGCGGCCGGCAGCAAGGATCTGTGGATCGTCGGCGGCGGCGATCTGGCTGGACAGTTCGCGGATGCCGGTCTGCTCGATGAGGTGTGGCTGCAGTACGCTCCCGTGACACTCGGGTCCGGAGCTCCGGTGCTGCCGCGGCCACTCGATCTCGAGCTGATCGAGGTGGCGCGCAATCGGGCCTTCCTCTGCGGGCGCTATCGGGTGCGGAAAGACTGACGGCCGCCCGTAGGCTCGTACTCATGAGCTGGCATGTGAGGAGCTTTCGACGCGATGACATCGAGGCGGTTGTCGCCCTCTGGACTGAGGCCGGTCTCACCCGCCCGTGGAACGATCCACGACTCGATATCGAGAGGAAGCTCGGTGTGCAGCCGGAGCTGTTTCTCGTCGCCACAGAGACAGAGACAGACGCCATCGTCGGCAGCGTCATGGCAGGATACGACGGCCACCGCGGTTGGCTGTACTACCTCGCTGCCGCCGAATCGCACCGCGGCCGCGGTGTCGCTCGTGCTCTCGTTCGCGAGGCCGAGAAGCGGCTCCTCGCTATGGGCTGCCCGAAGGTGCAGCTGATGGTGCGCGAAGGGAACGAGGGCGTTCTCGGGTTCTATGACGGTCTCGGGTACGAGCGTTTCTCCGTTCGGAACACGGGGAAGAGACTCATCGCCGACGCATAGTCGCGCCTGAATAGACTGGCCTCATGGTCGCATTCACCAAGGGGCACGGCACAGGCAACGACTTCGTCATCATCGCCGACCCCGACGGCTCTCTCGATCTGAACGCCGAGCAGGTCGCTGCGCTCTGCGATCGCCACTTCGGCGTCGGCGGCGACGGCGTCCTGAGGGTCGTCCGCTCCGCGGCGATCGCCGACGGTGCGGCGGCACTCGCGGAGGAGCCCGCGGCGGAGTGGTTCATGGACTACCGAAACGCCGACGGGTCGATTGCGGAGATGTGCGGCAACGGCATTCGAGTCTTCGCGCACTATCTCGTGAGGTCCGGGCTCGCCACGATCGAACCGGGTTCGACGCTGCCGATCGGAACCCGTGCGGGCGTGCGAGACGTCACCCGCAGCGAGACGGGCTATCAGGTCGACCTGGGACTGTGGAAGCTGTCGGGCGACGATCCGCTCGTCACCGCGGGCGGGCTGGCGGTGACCCGACCCGGTCTCGGCATCGACTTGGGCAACCCTCATGTCGTCGTGGCACTGGCGTCCGACGCCGAGCTGGCGTCCCTTGAACTGCACCGGACTCCGGACCTCGAGCCCGCGCTGCCCGCCGGCGCGAACATCGAGTTCGTGTGGTTCCCGGAGAGCCCCTGGTGCGAGACGGCATAGGTCACGTGAAGATGCGCGTGTCGGAGCGCGGCGTGGGCGAGACACTCAGCTGCGGCACGGGAGTCGCCGCCACCGCCCTGGCGGTTCGCTACTGGGCGGGGGAGAAGGCGCCGAACAACTGGCGCGTCGAAGTCCCTGGCGGCACGCTCGGCGTGCGCATGTTCCCCGCGGAAGACGGCGAGCACGTCGCGCTGTCTGGCCCGGCGACCCTGGTCTTCCACGGCGAGGTCGAACTGGCCTGATCCGGTGTCCGCCCCGTTCGAACTGGTGATCTTCGACTGCGACGGTGTTCTCGTCGACAGCGAGAGGCTCTCTGTCGAGATCGATCGTGAGGTCCTCGCGACCCTGGGCTGGAAGCTCACGCCTGAAGAGATCGTCCACCGGTTCGTCGGGCGTTCGACCGACCACTTCCGGGCGGAGATCGAGGAGCACCTGGGGTGCGCGCTGCCGGACGACTGGGAATCGCCCTTTCAGCCTCTCTATGTGGAGGCCTTCGAACGCGAACTCGACGCGGTGGACGGTGTCGAGAGCGCTCTCGATGCGATCTCCGTGCCTACGTGCGTCGCCTCGAGTGGACCTCACGAGAAGATCCGGCGCTCACTCGGGTTGACCGGACTGCTCTCACGATTCGATGGCCGCATCTTCAGCGCCGACGACGTCTTCGAGGGCAAACCCGCACCCGACCTGTTCCTGCACGCCGCTGCTCGAATGGGCGTCGCACCGTCTCGATGCGCCGTGGTCGAGGACAGCCGGTTCGGTGTGCAAGCCGCCCGGGCCGCGGGAATGCGGTCCTACGGATACGCAGGCGGATTGACTCCGGCGGAATGGCTGGCGGGGGAGGACACCGAGGTGTTCAGCGACATGGCGGAGTTGCCCGCTCTGCTCGGTATGGCAGCCGCGGGATGAGCCGCGCGCTCGCATTGCTCAACCGATGATGATCGGTTCGGTCGGAGGTGTGCCGTGACGACGGACCTTCAGCACTCGGTAGCCCTTGCCGGTCGTCGTGCGGAACACGCTGTAGCCGGGGTGGAAGGTCGCCGCGATCCAGCGCTGCAGCGAATCCGCGCCGAGATTGCGCTGCACGACGAGCCACGCGTCGCTGCGCTCGTCGAGACGAGGGATCCAGCGCTCCAGGAGTCCGTGGAGCTCGTTCTTGCCCACACGGATCGGTGGATTGGAGCGGATGGTCCGGAACGTGACGTCAGCGGGAACATCTTCGGGGAGTGAAGCGTTGACATTGGTGAGCCCGAGAGATGCCGCGTTGCGGCGCACCAGATCGAGGGCGCGCTCATTGACATCGACAGCCCATACGGTCGCGTGCGGCGCCGCCAAGGCCATCGACAGCGTGATCGGACCCCATCCGCTTCCGAGGTCGAGGAGATTGCCGCCGGGAGGAACAGGTGGCATGTTGGCGAGAAGCACTGCAGTGCCGGCATCCAACCGATCCGGGCTGAAGACGCCGCCAGCGGTGGTGACGTCGAGCTCACGGCCTGCGAGCGACACACGGATCGTACGCAGGTTCTCGGGGCTTGCCGGGGCCGCAGTGAAGTAGTGGTCGGACCCCATACCGTGAGCGTACCGGACAGCGCGGGTAAGGTTAAGACTCCGCGCAAAAGCCAGAGACAAGGACCGGATGACGGACACCACCAACCACTCGACCGACGACGAAGCAGTCGAACGCGTTCTCGCGAACGCGGACAAGCGCACGGAAGCGCGCGTCTTCGGGGCAGCACAGGCGCTGCAGGATGCCGCCACCGCAGGATACGGCTCGGGAGACGGCGACCAGTGGGACCTCGCCGACCGGCACGCGCTACGTCGCGTGCAGGGACTGTCGACCGAGCTCGAAGACGTCACCGAAGTCGAGTACCGGCAGCTGCGGCTGGAGAACGTCGTCCTCGTGGGCGTGTATCCGCAGGGCGCTCAGGAGGATGCTGAGAACTCCTTGCGTGAGCTCGCCGCCCTCGCCGAGACGGCGGGCGCCGTCGTGCTCGACGGCGTGCTTCAGCGACGCCCGCATCCGGACGCGGCGACCTACATCGGGCGAGGCAAGGCGCAGGAGCTCAAGGACATCGTCGCTGCCACCGGCGCCGACACCGTGATCGCCGATACCGAGCTCGCACCCAGCCAGCGCCGCGCGCTGGAAGACGTCGTCAAGGTGAAGGTGATCGATCGCACCACCGTCATCCTCGACATCTTCAGCCAGCATGCGAAGAGCCGTGAGGGCAAGGCCCAGGTCGAGCTCGCGCAGCTCGAGTACCTGCTGCCGCGCCTGCGCGGCTGGGGAGAGTCGATGAGCCGCCAGGCCGGTGGCCAGGTCGGAGCCGGCGGTGCCGGCATGGGCTCACGTGGTCCCGGTGAGACCAAGATCGAGCTCGATCGTCGACGCATCCGCACGAAGATGGCGCTCCTGCGCAAGCAGATCCGAGACTTCGCGCCCGGCCGTGAGGCGAAGCGCGCTGAGCGCAAGCGCAACACGATCCCTTCGGTGGCGATCGCCGGGTACACGAACGCGGGTAAGTCGAGCCTGCTCAACGCGCTCACGAGCGCAGGCGTGCTCGTCGAGAACGCCCTCTTCGCGACTCTCGATGCCACAGTGCGCCGCTCAGAGACCAGTGACGGTCGTGTGTACACGCTGACCGACACGGTCGGTTTCGTGCGCAACCTTCCGCATCAGCTCGTCGAGGCCTTCCGCTCGACCCTCGAAGAGGTCGGCGACGCCGACGTCGTGCTGCATGTCGTCGACGGATCGCACCCCGATCCGGCCGGCCAGCTGCAGACCGTGCGTGACGTGATGGGTGACGTGGGCGTACGCGACATGCCGGAGATCGTCGTCTTCAACAAGGCCGACCTCATCGCCGACGACGAGCGCCTGGTCCTGAGGGGACTCGAACCCAAGGCGCACTTCGTGTCGTCCCGCTCCGGCGAGGGCATCGACGAGTTGCGGGAAGCCATCGAAGCCGCGCTGCCGACGCCCGCGATCGAGGTGAACGCGGTGATCCCCTACGAGCGCGGTGATCTCGTCGCAGCCATCCACGAAACCGGGATGCTGCTGTCAGTCGAGCACCGTGAGGCGGGCACCGCCGTGCACGCGCGCGTCTCGGAACGGCTCGCCGCAGAGCTCGCGGAGTTCTCGGCGACGGACTGACCGGGGCTGAACCGCCGGGCAGGGCGCTCTACGCGAACAGCAGCGTGCTGCAGGGTCCGAGTACGACGAGCCAGCCCGCCGCTGCCACGATCAGGATGCCGACGCCGAATCCGCGGGTTCTGGGAGAGAAGAGCAGCCCGACGCCGACGAGCACGGGCAGCCCGAAGATCACGAAGTATGCTGCGGGGCCGGCCTGACTCAGCACCGACATCGTGCCCAGGAAGAGGAAGAACGCGACGACGTAGGACAGGCATCCGATCCCGCTCCCGATGCCGATCTTGGCGCCGTTGCCGAGGCCTCTCTTCTGCCCGTACGGCGGGCCGGGTGGCATGCCGTACGGCACCTGAGGGACTTGTCCGTAGAACTGCGGTTGACCGGAGTGCAGCGGCTGACCGGAGTAGGGAGGCTGACCGGAGTACGGCAGTTGGGCCGGGTACGGCGGCTGGGCCGGGTACGGCGGAGCGGCTGCCGGAGCCGGCTGCACGGGTGGAACACCGGTCGACGGTGGCACGGCGGGCTGCGGCGGCACGACCGGTTCGGGCGGCACCACGGCATCCTGTTCTTCGGGACTGCCGTCAGGCGGGTTGATGCTCATTCTGTGTCCTCCGGTCGGCGGGGATGAACGCGCCCTTCCGCCACAACCATACGAGGCGGATGGCGAGCAGCGGGAGAGTCGCGAGCAGGAACAGCTGCGGGCGCGTGAAGACGAGCCAGGCGACGTCGTTGCCGCGCACGAACTCGACGAGGAAGCGGAAGACCGCATACGCAGCGATGTAGAGGGTGAGCGTCTCTCCGCTGCGGAGTCCGAGATGCCGCAGCCAGAACCACAGCACGATGAACGCCGCGGCGTGGAAGACGATCTCGTACACGAAGCTCGGATGCAGGCCGACACCCGCCGGTGCACCCAGCCGGGTCGCCTGAGCGGGCGTCAGGACGATGCCCCAGTCGCCACCCGTGGGCGTGCCCGGGTCCTCGGTGAACAGGCATCCGAATCGGCCGATGGCCATGGCGAGAGCCACAGCGGGCGCGAAGAGATCGCCGCTGCGATCCCGGTATCCGACGATCCGCTTGGTGACGTGCACGCCCGCCCACGCGCCGACCAGAGCCGACAGGATCGAGGCGTTGCCCGACACCAGCTGCTCGCCCAGACTGAGGTTCTGCGACGGATCCAGATGCTGCGCCCAGGTGCCCAGTCGCGAGAAGATCGCCGCTCCGATGAGAGCGCCCAGCACGAGGTACGGGATCCGCGGATCGTTCGCGCCGCGTCGACGCGCTTCGACCCAGAACACGAGACCGCCCGCGAGCAGCCCGATTCCGACGAAGAACCCGTGGGTCTCGATCGGCGGGCCGAATCCGAACAGGTCGGTCAGGGTGGGGAACATCGGCTATCCCAGCATCCGCATCCAGAGCATCACCCAGAACGGGATCGCCGCCGCCGAGAGCACAGCGAGCACGATGAGGTAGGCGAGCACGTTGCGCGTGTCGCCGAGTTTGCAGCGCGAGCGCAGGAGGCCAGCTCGCCGGGCCTGTGCGTACGCGACGATCGCGATACCGGAGAAGCCCAGCAGCGCGACCGGACCGAGGACGCATGTGATCAGTGCGACGGTGGCGTTGACGCACAGCCGCAGCGGGTCGCGCGCGTTCGGGGGATCACCGACGCTCGGATCGCGCTGGTTCAACGGCCACGTGGTCATGATGTCGCCGCTGAACCGACGAGGGGCAGTGAGGTGCGGCCCGTGGCGGTCGATAGCTTCTGATCGGACAGGGGCTTCCACGCCTGCACGGCGCAGAACGGAGCGCACTGATGCTCGTCGGTCTCGCCGTTGACGGTGGCGACGTGCACACAGCACTGCAGCAGACGTTCCTCGATCATGGTGTTGATGTCCATGAACGGCTTGACGGTGATGCGCTTCACCCGTTCGCCGAGGAAACGACGCAGCCGCTTGTGCTGTCCGGGGAGGGCCGCCGTGGCGAGCTTTGTGAGTGTGCCGATGCCGAGATCGCACCCGGTGCAGATGTCCTTCCACAGCGACCCGATCGACGGGTGCGACAGCGACGACTGCTCGCTCAGCAGGTCGAGCAGCGACTGCTTCACGCTGTCCTTGAGGGCTTGGTTGACGTTGCTGTCCGCGATCCGGTTCGCGATGAGGTCGGGGTTCAGGTCGAGGAACTGCTTGAGCTGCTCGTGGCCGACCAGCGCCGTGAGGGACCGCCAGCTGTCGGAGTCGTCGCGGAGCAGATAGCCGACCGAGCAGCAGTGCGGGTGGCTGCAGGGGAGCGCCGTGAGGTCCTGCCAGGTGACTTCGCCGTCGGTCTGCGGCCCCAGGCGCGCGAGGACGCCGGTGTGGGTCAGCCGATCCGTCACGTCGATTCCGCTCGAGCGCCCTGACCCGAAGACGGGCTGGATGGTGACGCCTCCGACATAGGGTGTCACCATCGCGCGACGGACGACGGTGCCGATCTCATGGTCGTTGACGCCGAGGGCGGCGGTCATCGTCAGGGTCGTGAAGATGCCGGCACCTGACAGCCTCTCGAGGGCGCGCTCCTTGAACCGCCGGATGTCGGCACCGCGGTGGAACTTCGAGGTCTCGGCTTCTTCTCCGTCGTACTGCAGATAGATCTCGACGCGTTCGCGGTGCCGCGTGAGTACGGCGAGGAACTCATCGTCGTTGGCGATCCGCAACCCGTTCGAGTTGATCAGGATCCTCACGATCGGCCGGGCGACCAGGTGCTCGAGCAACTGTTCGAGCCAGGGGTAGAGCGTCGGCTCGCCGCCCGACAGCATCAACACGTCGATGCGGTCGTTCTCCCGCGCGAGCTTGGCATCCACCGACGCGAGCACCTGTTCGAGCGGCGCCACGGCGCTCGCGGCCGGACTGGACTCGGCGAAGCACGTGGGACAGCGCAGGTTGCAGTGGTCGGTGATGTCGGCGAGCAGGATGCAGGTGTGCTGGGTCTGCATCTCCGGAAGGCCGTCGAGGTACGCCTCCGGAACGGGCGCGAAGTTGCCGACGACGTCGGGAGTGTGCGCCTTGGTCGGCGCCGTCCACTGCTCCAGATAGCGGAGTATCTCGGCGGACTCGTCGTAGAGCGTCCGCTGCAGACCGTGCTCCCGACATCCGCGCTCGAGCCAGATCGTCCCGTCGCGGTCGGCCAGCCATCCGGACAGACGCTTCACTTCCGACAGCGGGCGATCGGGATCCTCGGCGTGGCATTCGGGGCAGAACGCGTTGACGTACCGGTGGATGCGGTAGTCGCGGAGGGGCATTCCGGTCGTCGTCGGCTGAGGCATGGTCTGAAGCTAGCAGTCGTCGGCGCGCATCATCCGACGACGCTCAGTGAGCGGCGAAGCGGGCTTCGACGGTTGCGGAGATCACGATGTCTTCGGGCTCGTACTCCATCGCGGGCGCGGAATCGGCGGCGAAGGCCATGCCACGGGCCTTCGTCATCGGCGACGGCCCCGGCTGGCCTGAGGAGATGAGGCCGGTGTCGGCGATCTCGAGCGGCGTCACATCGTTCATGCCGAGGGCTCCCGCGTAGGCGTGCGCCCTCGTGACGGCCACGCCGACCGCTGCCGCGGCCACTTCGCGTTCGATCCGGGCAGTCGTCTCGGGTGTGAGATGCCAGTTGACCCAGCCCACTTCGATGCCCTCCCAGGATGAGATCTCCGAGATCCAGATCGACAACTCGGATGCCTCGACGAACGTGGCCGTGAAGTCCACGTTCGCGTAGTAGACCGGAGCGAGTCGTTTGCCCTCGGCATTCCACGGGCGCTCTGCCCGCACCGAGAAGTTCCTGCTGCTCCACTCGAGGACGGCACCCGCATCCTTGCGGGCGGCGATGCTCGTGCGCAGCGGCTCTGCGAGGCGCAGGGCGCTGTCGACGACTGCAGTGCGTTCGGGACCTTCGGTGCGCACGCTGATGCGGACGCTGGCTCGCTCCGGAGCCACTCGTGCCTCGTGTTCGCCGCGGACGGTGATGATCACATCGCTCATGCCCGCGACTCTACGCCTGCCTGGGGGAATGGCGGAGCCACTCGAATCGTTGTAAGCTGTGAGGCTCGGGTGCACAGCATCCGATCTGGTAATTACACAGTGCGACAGCGGCTCCTTCGAGAGAAGGACCACGGGGCTGATCGGTTTCGACAGCGCCTGTGAATCCACGAGAAGCGGGCCGAGGATGCAGGGTTATCTCGTGAACGCTCCCTGCAAAACAATAAGTGCCGAAACCAAGCGCACTGACTTCGCCCTCGCTGCCTAAGCGAGCCCGATAGTCCGTCAGGCCGTATGTGATTCCGATACGGATCCTGGCGTCATTTAGGAATCTTGCTGTGTGACGGCGTCTGGACGTCACGCGGGACTCTTCCCAGGCTGGGCTTGTCGACTTAGGTGTCTGTGACAAAGGTCGGAGCCGAGCAGAACGTCTGCACAGACTGCGCCCGGAGAAGGCGTGGAGACTCAGCGTTGGACGGGGGTTCGATTCCCCCCAGCTCCACAAACGATTGAGCCGAGGTTCGAGAGCTTGCTCTCGAACCCAGGCGATTGAGTTTTGTAGAAGTGGCGAGCGAAGCACGCCACGATACAGGTCGCTGTCGCGAGTGAAGAGCCCCTGCAGGTCGATGACCGGCAGGGGCTCTTCGCGTGTCACTCGCCGAACGTGTAGTCGATCTTGAGGAGGACGTCGAGCTTCGCATTCGACGGGAGGTCCTCGACGTCGACCTCGGTATTGTCGTATGCCGGGTCGAGGCCGCACGAGACCGTGAGGGTGCCGCCGTTGGCTGGGAAGTCGGTCAGATCCGAGCAGATCCCGATCAGCTCGTCGTCGACGAAGACCGCCAGGTAGACCTCCGTGTACTCGGCGGCTGCCGACAGCGTCGAGGCGAGATCGGCTTCGGCGTGGCCATCTCCGGTGCGGGCTTCGACGATCGTCGCACCCCCGCTGAGGGGCGGGTCGATCCACTCTATGTCCAGCTGCTCGACCACGAAGTGGTCGAGCTCGTCGAGGACGGTGAGGAAGCTGGCGTCCAAGACCGTGGTCTGATCAGGCAGCAGGTAGAACAGATCCAGCGTCCGGTAGATGATGCGACCGTCAGCGTCGTACGCGGTGATGTCGAAAGAGGAGCGCGCGACCTGGTTGCTGCTCGTGTTCGTCACGAGCGCGTACAGCGTGGAGATGCTCGAATCGGATGCGAGTGCGAAATGATCCACTCGAAGGTCGGAGGCGACCGTCACGGGGTAGTCCTGGACCTCTGTGGTCGTGGATCCCGCGGAAGTTCCCTGCGAGGTCGACGTGGGATCGGGGGTCGGATGAGGCGTCGACGCCGAACCACCCTGCATCAGCAATGCTGTCGAGACGCCCAAGCCGATCGTCGACAGCAGCAGCGCGGAGCATGCGATCGCGAGCACGATGACCGCGATGTTCCGCTTCCCCGGCGACGCGGGGCGGGAAGGCAGTGCCGGGGGTGCGGTCTGGGTGGGCAGCGGCACTGCCGGCTGGGCGGGCGCGAGGGGAGGAGCGAAGACAGGCGGAGCCAGGGGCACTCGCTGCTGCAGAGGGTCCTGTCGTGGCTCGTCCGTCGTCATGCTCGCGTTCTCCCCACGGTTGCCGTCACGCGTCCATGCGCTGGCAGGAAGCCTATCGTCAGTCCTCTGCTGCGCGCCGCTGGCCGATATCGAGGAGTCAACCGGCCCAATCGATGAGGATGAGGCCCTGCTTGGTGTCGGACAGCTTCACCCAGCCGTCGCCGAACAGGTACGTCATTCCGTAGCCCTCGTCATCCGTACCCAGGGAGAACTGCGGGTCCTCCGTGAAGTAGCTGCCCTCGGGGCCGTTCTCGCGGAGCCACCCGCTCTCGAGCAGCGATGCCTGGGCTGCGGCCGCGTCGTCGGACGATATCTCCGCCCAGCCGTAGAGCTGTCCGTGATCGGTCGCGATCGTGTAGTCGGCCCAGAAGCACAGCATGCCGTCGGGCAGCGCGATGTCGCCGATCACGAAGTCCTGGCGCTTCGGCGTCCAGCCGATGGCAGTCAGCGCCTCCACAGTGCCCTCGGTGATGATCGTGTCGCAGGCGGGCTTGCCGTCAGTCGCATCAGGGGCCTCGGTCTCGACCGGCTGAACCGTGGGCTCCGGCGTCGTCTCGGCAGCGGGTCTCGTCGGCTTCGGCTCGGACGGGGGCGCGCCGGAGCACGCCGTGAGGACGACGGCGAGGAGCAGCGCCGAGAGGGCTGCGGCGGGGATGCGGGGGTTCATCTCGTGCCTTGAGGTCTGGTCAGTCGTGCAGGAGGGCGAGGAAGGCGTCGTGGAGGATGCCGTTGCTTGCGAGTGTCGAGCGGTCCGAGATCGTCTCAGCGCCCTCGAAAGACGTCATCCGGCCGCCTGCTTCTCGGACGATCGGCACGGCCGCGGCGATGTCGTACTCTTTGACGTCGAACTCGGCGACCATGTCCACACGTCCCTCGGCGAGCATCATGTACGAGTACACGTCGCCGTAGGCACGGTCGCGCCAGACCCGGTCAGCAAGCGTGAGCAGCTGGTCGAGATGGCCGGAGCGCGACCACTGCGCAATGCTCTGGAAGCTCACGCTCGCATCGTCGAGGGAGCTGACGGAGGACGTGCTGAGGCGACGCGCCCCGGCATCCGTCGTCGTCCATGCGCCGCCGCCCGTCGACGCCCACCAGCGGCGTCCGAGCGCAGGCATGCTGACGACGCCGACCTGGGGGACCCCGTCGATGGCGAGGGCGATCATCGTGCCCCACAGCGGGATGCCCCGCAGATAGTTGGCGGTGCCGTCGATCGGATCGATGATCCACTGGCGCTGGGTGCCGCCCTGGGCCCCGAACTCCTCGCCGAAGATGCCGTCCTCGGGGCGCTCGGCTTCGATGAGTCCTCTGATTGCACGCTCGGTCGCAAGGTCGGCGTCGGTGACGTGCGAGTTGTCGGCCTTCGTCGAGATCTGCAGATCGGCGCTGTCGAAGCGGGCCAGGGACTGCTCGTCGGCCGCATCGGCGAGCCGAAGGGCGAGAGCGAGGTCGGAGGAGAGATCGTCGGCGCGGAGGGAGGCGGTCACGGCACCAAGGATAGTCGTCCGATCTGACTGCGGTCTGCGCCGCCGACATGCTGCGACACGCGCGGGAGGAGCAGCGCCCGGCCTCGATTTCACATGCGGCCCAACCGCTGGTAATGTAATTCCTCGGCCGGGGATGCTTCCCAGGCCACGCACCTCTAGCTCAATCGGCAGAGCAACTGACTCTTAATCAGTGGGTTCAGGGTTCAAGTCCCTGGGGGTGCACGGATCAGCCCCGATGACTCTCGCCAGTCATCGGGGCTTTTCTGCGTCTACGAAGACCTGTGGGACTCAGGCGGAAGGCGCATCCGAGTCCAGGCTCTCCGTCACGGCACCGTTCGGGCTCAGCGGCAATTGCAGGAGTCGAATTGCCGCGAGCGATATCGCGATGACGACGCCTGTCGCGAGACCCGTCGGGCCGAGGTGGTCGAGTGTCAACCCGACGGCTGCCGGCCCGATTCCCGTTCCGAGTGCAAGGGCCCCGGCCGAAGCTGCAACCCACCTTCCGCTTCGATCGAACTGGGCCGCCGCGGCGAGCACGAGTACGAGTGTTGCAAGATAGCCGACCTGCCAGACGACGCACGCGACGGCGAAGACGCCGGGGGAGCCGGTGGTTACGACGGCGACTTTTGCGGCAACGCCGAGCGCAAGGACGCATGCGAGCGCGGCACGTGTCCCGACAACGCGACGAAGAAGGACGCCCAACGGCACGCCGGCGAGGGCAGCGATGGCCGCGACGCCGAGGACCGCGGCTGCTGACGAGGCGTCGAGCCCTGCGCCGGTGCGGCCAAGCACGTCCGCATACGACCAGATCCCTTGCTCGCTCATTCCGAACAGTGCGACGGCCGCGACGAACACCCAACTCAGCGGAGGGCCATCGCCCGCACGATGGGCCATGGTCGTTCGGGGCAGTCCGCGCACGAGCACCAAGCCGAGTGCGCAGCAACCGGCCAGAAGTGCAAAGCCACCAGCGTCACCGAGGAGTCTGTTCGCGAGCGGAATCGCCAGTATCAGGGCAGCGATGGCGATGGTGCTGGAGAGCAACGTGAGGGTCGTTGCGCGATCGCTGTTCGGAGTGGAGCTGAGCGCGGCTGACGCTGCGGCGAAAGTCGCGCCCAGACCAGCGCCGATGACGGCGTTGGCCCCGAAGAGGATCTCGGTCGACGGTGCGATCCAGGCGCAGGTGAACCCGATGGCAGCGACGGCGAGTCCGATCTGGCTGAGGCGTACCCGTCCGAGGCCTGCAGCGCGCGCGGAGAATGTCAACGCCACTGCTGCAGTCATCAGCAATTGCACGGCGGCGATCATGCCTGCTGTCGTCGCTGAGAGGTCGAAGCGCTTCATGAAACCGTCCAACAGCAAAGGCATCAGATTTCCGCCGACGTTGCCGAGCGTCATGCCTGTGGCGAGCGCAAGCAGCGATGACGCTGTGAGCCCCTGGCGGTCCCGAGTCGCGCGGATCACTCGTCGCAACCTGGTGGCGAGATGGCCTGTTCCGCGCCCATCAACGATCTGATCATGTGTCTTCCCTTCGGGTGCTCTGGCGTCCAGAGGTGACAGTCTCAGCGATACACCAACGGTGTCACCAGTGGTGACTATAGTGGAAGCGGAGAAGAAGATGGAGGTGTGCCGATGAAGCGGATGCTGATTCTGGGCGGAGCGCTCGGTGCGGTGCTGACCGGAGGGACATGGCTGTGGCGACACCATGGCGAGCTTGCCTCGAATCGCCCCGTCAACGAGTGGACGTTCACCCACATGGACAAGCTGATGCCGAGCGAACGCGTGCTCCGGCCGGAGTCCTCACGCGCTCTTCTGCGTCGCGGAAAGTTGCCGGACGTGCGGTACTGCTTCGACGGGCGGCGCTACTCACTGGCTGAGCTGCATCGCCGCACGAACACCACGTCGTTCGTCGTCGTGCATCGCGGTCGTGTGGTGGCGGAGGAGTATCCGGGATGGTTCGCGGCCCCCGGTGTTCGATTCCAGGCGTTCTCCCTCACGAAATCCGTCACCTCGCTACTCATCGGCATCGCCCTTGAACAAGGGGAGATCGGCTCGATCGATGACCCGATCGTGGATTACTGTCCGCAGCTGCGGGGCTCCGGGTACGACGGCCCGAGCATCGGCGATCTGCTGAACATGACCAGCGGCGTGGGAGGTCTCGAGGACTGGAGCGTCGCGGATGCTCCGATCCACCGTTTCGAGAGGGCGGTCACGACGGGTGGTTCCGTGCTGGATGTCATCCGCTCGCTGCCGATCATGTCTGCGCCGGGTCAGCGGTTCAACTACTCGACCATCGACAGTCATGTCCTCGGCTGGGTCCTCGAGGCGGCGACAGGACGAACTTTGGCGCAGAATGCCTCAGCTCGACTGTGGTCGCCGATGGGCGCGGAGCACGAGGGGTACTACTTTCTCACCCGCGGTCGACCGAGGACCGCTCTGGGGGGAGGGTCGTTGAACTCCACCGCGAGAGATCTCGCCAGAATAGGCATGGTCATGGCCGATGGCGGGCGGGTCGGTGCGGATCAGGTGGTGCCCGAAGCCTGGGTGCTCCGCAGCCGCGGCGCCGGCGCACCGAGCCTTCAGGTCGGGGCTCTCGGACCGAGCGGATACCCGCACTACGGGTATTCGAATCAATGGTGGACCTTGGGCGGACCGCACAGGGCGTTCACAGGGCTCGGCGTGCACGGACAGTACCTCTGGGTCGATCCGGATCGAGAGACCGTCATCGTGAAGACCAGCGCATGGAACCATCCCGACGACCCGGACCGAGATCGCGAGACCGTCGCCGCCCTCAGCGCAGTCGTCGACGCTCTCCAGGAGAGCGGTTCGACAACAGCCCCAGGATAGGGTCTGATCATGCAGGAACAGCGCCCGCGAGGTCCGCGCAGCGGGCACCCGCTCACCAAAGCGGTCATCATCGACGCCGCGATGCTGATCGTCGAACAGGGAGGGGCCAACGCCCTGACTCTCCGCCGCCTCGGCGCGGAACTCGGCACCGATCACACGGCTGTCCTACGTCATTTCCGAGGCAAGGATCAGATCATCCTCGGCCTCGCAGAGAGGCTGATGTCGGAGGCGCTGTCGGAGTTCGAGCCGGGGAGCGGGTGGCGTGCGACGCTGTCTCAACTGGCTCGTCAGGTGCGGCAGACCTGTATCCGGCATCCTTCTGTCGCCGTCCTCGCCGCCATGCGGGTGTCGCGGAGTCCGGACGAGTTCCGCGGGGCGGACATCGTCATAGCGGCCCTGTCGCAGGTGGGGCTCCGTGGCAGGAAGGCGGCGTTGATCTATCGCACGATCACCGACCTGGCGTTGGCCGCCGGCTCCTACGAGGCCGCGATGCTGACGCTCGACGAGTCGGCGCGCGATGGCGACCGCGAAGCGCTTCGGCGCGAGTATCTGCTGGCGTCACCGCGTGACTATCCGCATCTGGCCGCCGTCGCCCAGTTCCTGGCCGATGTCGACGACGAAGAGCAGTTCGAGACCGCGCTCGAGCTCATCCTGGATGGTATCGAGGTGCACGCAGCGCGCGTCGCAGGTTCCTCGGAGACGTCCCCTGGGTAGGTGCATCCGGCCAGATGAACCAAGACGTGAGATGAGGACCATTTGAGAACCGCACATGTCCCGCAGGGGGTACGGCCCGCAACTCTCGTCGACCTCGACGAGATGACACGAATTCTCGCGGCGGCCTTCTTGGAAGATCCGGTCTGGGGCCCCGCGTTTCCGGATCTCGCGACGCGTCCGCAGGTGGCTGGTGCGTATTGGCGGTTCATGGTTAGGGAAGCCCTGCGTTTCACCGAGTCGCGAGTACTCGAGGGTGCTCACGGTGGTGAGAGCGACTCGCTGACGTCGGGCGGCCGCGGCGCACTTCGTGCCGTCTCCGTGTGGTATCCGCCGGGCGCAGACGAGGTTTCCGACGAGGCCCATCCTGCATACGAGGCCCTGGTCGGCGAACTGCTGGATGCGGAGGCGGCTGCCGCTTTGGAGCAGGCCGGTGTCCGGTTCGCTGATGCCCGGCCCAGCGAACCGCACGCCTACCTGACATTGCTCGGCGTAGCTCCCGAGGCCCGTGGCGGCGGGCACGGCATGGCGTTGCTCAGGACGGCACTCGCCCAGTACGACGAGGCGGGGATCCCTACCTATCTGGAGTCGTCGAACCCGGCGAACGATGCACGATACGAAAGACTCGGGTACCGCCCCCGCGATGTCGTGGAACTCGCAGGCGGTGCGCGGGTGCAGACCTTCTGGCGTGATCCGCACGTCGCTCGACCGACGTTCTGACGCCTGACCCGCGGGGCCCCGGAGCACTCCGCGTGCGCGATCTGCGGGTCTGGCAAGCCGATGTCGAACGGCGTGCCCGCCGAGAGACGGGTCGCCCCTTTCGTGATGCGCAGCGGTGGTGTCGAGTTCTCAGCCGGTGCTGGGACGTGCTGGATTCTTGCGTGGATCACGAAGGCTCCGGTGCCAGGGAGCGGCCACTGCCCTTCGGGAGCAGGAGCGCGAGTACCGCGCCGACGATCGCGACGCCCATCGCTATGAGGAGTCCGATGCGAAAAGCCGAAAGATCCGGAACCCCACCTGCGGCCGTGGCACTCGTCGAGATGATGGACGCCACGACCTGTGTCGCAAACGCCCCGCCGATCGCGCGTGCGATCGTCACAAGGGCGGTGGAGACGCCCACCTCATGCTCGACCGCGCCCGACGTGGCCGAAGAGAAGGCTACGGTTGATGCCGAGCCGGCGCCGATTCCGGCGAACGCGAGTGCGGCGATGATCGCCGCAGGCTCTGTCGAGAGTGTCGCGACGAAGGTGCCTGTTGCAAGAACGAGCATCGCCCCCGCACCGACCACGCGCGTGCCGAGACGGACTGCGATTCTGCCTGCGATGGGTGAAGCGACGAATCCGGCCGCGAACGCGACGGTGAGGAAGAATCCGGTCTGTGTCGCGCTCGCACCGAGGCCATAGCCGTCAGCGGGCTGAGAGATCTGCTGCGGCAGGAGATAGACGAGCGAGGCGTAGGCTGCGCCGATCCCGACGCCCATGGCCGCTGCACCGCCGACCGCCCGCGATCTCAGCGTAGCGACGGCGATCATGGGCTGTGCGACACGGCGTTCGATGAGCACCCATGCGATGGTGAGGGCGACGGCTACGGCGAGCAGGAGGAGTGAGCCCGGTGCGAGCCAGCCAGAGGAGGACGTGCTCGCGAGCCACACCACTGTGACGATGAGCGTGAGCGAGAGTGCACAGGCACCGGCCCAGTCGATGCGGGTGGGGCCGTCCTGCGCGCGGAGGGCGAGGCGCGCCCGGGAGACGAAGAAGATCATCCCGCCGATGATGACCACTGCGGTAGGAATTCCGAAGAGCACGGCGCGGGAGGTGTTCTCGATGAGGGGGCCGGCGATCAGGACGCCGAGACCGGCGCCGCCGACGGTGAGGGCCACGAGGCCGCCGGATGCCGTCGCGATCGCACCTGCGGTGAAGAGTCCGCGTACGACCACGAAGGCAACGGGGAGGACGCCGAGCGCGAATCCCTGCAGCACCTGCCCGAGCACGAGTATCGAAAAGATCGGGGCGAAGGCGCTGGTGAGCCCACCCGCAGTGACGATCACGAGCAACGCAGCGAGGGTGCGCTTTGCGCCGTAGACGTCGGCGAATCTTCCGGCGAGGGGCGTGACGATGACCGTCGTCAGGGTCGGTGCCACCTGCGCGAGCGCCCCCGTCGCAGCATCCACCCCGAACTCGTGCTGGATATGTGGGAGCGCCGGGAGAAGGAAGCTCTCGAGTGCGGCACCTGCGATGACGACGAGGGCGACACCGGCCGCGGCTGCGGTGCGTCGGCCGCTGGCGTTCGCGGGCGCGGGGGAGATCTGTACTGCCATTCGGTGCTCCTTGTCGTGGCGCGAGTCAGATCGCGCAGGGTTCGCGGGTACTCCACGGCAGTGCGCGCTCGAGGAGGGCGGACACGGCGAGAAGCAGGTCGTCTCGGCCCCAACGCGCGGTGAGCATGACCCCGAGCGGGATGCCGTCTTCCGTCCAGCCCAGGGGGAGGCTCACCGCAGGGAACCCGGTGGCGTTCGCGATGATCGTGTTCCCCGTGAAGCGCGTCATCGCCTCGAGCTCCGCGGCGGGGTCGGCGTCGTTGCGGAGCTCTCCGATCATCGCCGGCAGGCGTGTGATCGTAGGGGCGATCACGATGTCGGCGTCGCGGAACTGCTCGGCCCAGGCTCCGGCGCGGGACTGCACCGTGAGGATGGCGGCTGCGAGCTCGCCGGATTCTGTCGAGCGAGCGCGCTCCCTGAGGTGGCGCACGATCGGCCGCAGCCGTGGCTCGGCGCCGTCGGGTACAGGCTTGGCTGCGGCGAGGGCGCTGAAGATCTGTGTGAAGCCCCTGACGAGGTCCGGGTCGACGCTCTGATGTCGTCGTTCGACGCGGTGTCCGAGCCGTTCGAGGGCGGCACCGGCGGCGGAGCAGGCATCTTCGATTCGGGAGTCGACAGGACCACCGGAGATCGAGCCGTCCGTGATGACCACGCGAAGCACCGGCACCTCTTCGTCGCACGCCGTCAGGAAGCCGCCGCGGCGTGCGGGATGCACGGTACCGACCGGAGCAGCCGTCGCCATGGCATCGAGCAGGGCTGCGGTGTCGCGCACAGTGCGCGCGAGCGGGCCCTTGCTGGACAGGCCGATGCCGTCGGCGCCGGTCAACCCGCCGGTGAGCAGCCCCCTGCTGGGTTTGAATCCGACGACGCCGCAGGCGCTCGCCGGGGAGCGCAGCGAGCCTGCTGTGTCGCTTCCCTGGCTCACGGGTACAAGCCGAGCGCTCACGGCGACGGCTGCTCCGCCGCTCGAACCCGCGGCCGAACGTTCGGGGGCGTAGGGGCTGCGACTCGGTGCGGCGACTGCGGGCTCGGTGTAGCACGCGGCGCCAAGCTCGGGCACGGTGGTCTTTCCGAGCGAGACGAGGCCCGCCTCGCGCATGGTCGTCACGATGATGTCGTCGAAGTCCGGGATCCAGTCTGCGAACACGGCGGATCCCAACGTTGTGCGGATGCCGCGGGTCGGTTCGAGGTCTTTGATTGATGTCGGCACCCCCGTGAGCGGGCCGGCGGTGTTCGTGTCGATACGCAGTTGAGCCGCGGATGCCTGGTCGAGGGCCTGTTCGGGATTGAGGGTCGTGAATGCGCCGAGATCGTCGAGCCGTGCCCTGTCGAGGGCGGCGCTGATGACTTCGACGACGCCGAGTTCCCGCCTCTCGTATGCGGAGCGAAGCTCGAGTGCGGTGAGGTCGTGCGGAGCGGGCATTCCCAAGGATCCAATCCGTGGTGGTAATTCGTTACGCGTAACGGTATTCTCGGGGAATGGTATCGCAACTCCCGATTCGCGCAAGAGCCGGCCGGAAACCCTCGGTGGATATCGACCGGCTACTTGCCGAGGCGGCGGATCTCGCGGATGACAGCGGGCTCGACGCCGTGACGTTCCGTGCGCTCAGCGAGCGTCTCGGCGTCTCGCCCATGGCGGTTCATCGAGCCAGCGGCGGGATCGACGCCCTGCGCCATGCACTCATCGCGACTCTCGTCGAGGAGGCTGTCGCGCGCGTCTCGTGGCCTGAGGGATGGCGTGGTGTCGTAACGATGTTCGCCTACAGCCTGCGTGATCTGCTGCTGCGGCATCCGCTCGTACTCGAGGCGCACCGGATGGCGGCGCTCGACGCCCCCGGCGCCGACGATGTTGCTCACAGAGTCGTCGACGCCCTCGCTTCGGCGGGTCTGACATCTGAACAAGCGGCCTACGGTTACGCCGCTGTGCACGACTTCGTCACGGGACACGTGGCGATCAGGCTCGGGCGGGGTGAGATCGAACTGCTGCAGATCTCAGCATCCCGCCGCGACGCCTCAGTCTTCGCTGAGCACCACGACTACGACCGCCGTTTTGAGACCGGTCTGCAGATTCTGCTTGCAGGGCTCGAGCGCGCGGTCGAGGCATGATTCCCGACGAGGCCGTGGAGACGGTGGATCTTCCTGAAACCCGCACTCTCGCTGTGGCCGACGGTCGTGAGATCACCTGGTGCGAGTTCGGCGATCCGCGCGGTGTCCCTGTGCTCGCCGCGCATGGTTCTCCGGGTTCGCGTTACCAGCTGCTGCCTCTGGATGAAGCGGCCCGCGCTGCGGGTGTCCGCCTGATCGCGCCTGATCGCCCCGGATTCGGCGGTACGTCGCCGAATCCGCCGAACGGATTCCACACCTGGGATGCTGATGCTGTGGCGCTCCTCGACGCGCTCGGCCTGAAGGCAGTCACGGTGCTCGGGTTCTCGGGCGGTGCCGGATACGCACTCGCTCTCGCCTCGTCGGCGCAGACCAGGGTGTCTCGACTGGTTATCGTATGTGGAATGATCCCCGGCGCCCCGCGGTCTGTACTTATCGGACGCATCCCCATCATCTCGGTCCTCTACCGTGTGAGCCGGTGGCTTCCGGCGCTCGCCACCGCAATGCTGGAGGGCCGCGGCCCGTTCCGGAACACCCGCGAGGCGAACCTCGCGGCGTGGCCGGCGGCTGATCGCGTCGTCATGGCGGATCCCCGGACGAAGATGCTCATGGCCGCCGATGCCGCCGCCAGCACCGCGCAAGGTGCGCGGGCCGGTATCGACGATCTCAGACGCTACCATCGCCCATTGCCGGAGGGTCTCGAATCGATCCGGCAACCGGTGCGACTTCTGCACGGCGCCGCAGATGGCAACGTACCCATCGGAGTCGCGCGATGGGCGGTCTCCCGTCTTCCCTCTGCGAGTCTGCAGGAGATCCCCGCGGGAGGTCACTACTTCGCGGTGATTTCCGCCGACCTTGTCGTAGAAGCACTGCTCGCCGCACCCTGAAGAGCGTTCAACTCCGGCCCCGGACGCTCTCGTCCCTTTCCAACGTCACTTCTGCATCTACAGCCATGCGCTGTGCGCCGGCGACGGGGGCACGAGGCTGCGGTAGACGGCATCCTCCCGGAACGGGAACTCGCGTTCGAGCGCCGGGGTGATCTCCACGCCCAATCCGGGCTTCTCGCCCAGGGTGATATGGCCTGCCGTGATCACGGCACAACCGCGGAGCAGTTCGGATCGCAGTGCGAACTGCGGTAGCGGCCATTCGACCACCTGGCCCCCTCTTGCGGACGCCGCGTGGTAGTTGGCGAGCACTCCTACTCCGGCGCCCCAGCAGTGCACATACACGTCGGTGTTCGACTCCCGTGCGGTGTCGAAGACGTCGAGTACGGGGCGGATGCCCCCGATCACGGTGGCATCGGGCTGGACGATGTCGTAACTTCCCTTCCGCAGCCGGTCGCAGAGTTCTGCTTCCGTGGTGACGATCTCGCCTCCGGCGATCGGGATGTCGGTGCGTGATCTGAGATCCGGCAGGTGGTGGATCTGATCTGGGCCCAGCACCTCCTCGAGGAAAGCGGGGCGCGTCCCGCCATCGGTGATGAGCTGCTGAGCGAATTGGAGCACGTCCTCAACGGTCTGTGAAGGGACCATGAGGTTCTGGGTCATGTCGATGGCGATGTCGATCCCTCTGCGGGCGGCGGCAGCCTGAGTCCACCGCGCCTTCTCTGTCTGGTCGGCGCGGGCGCGGATCTTGAACACGTCGATCCCGAGGTCCGAGACCTGTTCGATCTCGGCGAGCATGGCGTGCGGGTTTCGTGAGTCTCCGCCGCTCGCATACGCGCGGAGAGGGTGATCGTCCGAGCCTCCTAGGTATCGCCAGAGCGGCAGGCCCGCTGAACGGGCCGCGCAATCCTGCAGTGCGATCTCGATCGCGCTGACGACATGTCTCGCCGCCCCTTGAAGGCTCCAATAACCCGTGGTGGTCACGAGGTCGCGGAAGCGGGTCCCGATGTCGTCTGCCTCTGCGCCGATGAGGACGGGACCGAGGAGATCCACGATGCTGCGGAACACCTCTGGCGCGAACACGGCGAGATACCCCTCGCCGATGCCGATGGTCCCGTCGCTCAGCGTGATCTCGACGAACCCCGCGGTGCGCAGCCCGCTGGGGAGATGCAGGATGTTCTCCATGCTCGTCTCCGGGTCGCCGTAGGGTGCGCTCAGCAGGATCGGTCGGACTCTTCGGATGGTGGCCATCTGTGCCTCGTCGTTGTTCGGTGGTCCGGTGCGTGTGGATGTTAGCGAGGGGTCAGATCCCCTGGCTCCAGTCGACCTGGCCGATGAGAGCGGAACCGGTCCTCCATCGCTCGAGGTTCGCCAGGAAGTACTTGGCTTTGTCGACGAGCTCATCGCGGTGTCCTCCACCCGTGTGCTGGGTCAGAACGACGCCGGGCGCGGTCCAGAGCCGACTCGTCGAGGGGAGAGGCTCTTGTTTCGTCACATCGAGTACGCACCCGCCGATGTCGCCGGCCTCGAGTGCAGCGGCGAGGGCCTCCTCGTCGATCAGATCGCCACGACCGATGTTCACCAGAATGGCCGTGCGCGACAGCCGCGAGAGTCGCTCCTGATCGAAAAGCAGCCGAGTGCTCGACGTGCTCGGCAGGCAGCTGATGATCAGGTCGGCGTCAGGGAGAGCGGCGTCGAGGGCCGTCAGGTCGTGCAGCTCGGCCAGCGGTGAGCTGCGTGCGAAGCTCTGCACTCGGGTGCCGAACGCCTCGAGCACCTGGCGCACGTGCCCGCCGATCGCCCCTGCTCCGAGGACGAGCGCGCGACTGCGCGCGAGCAGCGTCGTGCCGGGTCGCACCTCGAGGCTCTGCCACCGTCGCTCACGTTGGGCGGGGGAGAGGATGTCGAGCCCACGCATCAGGCCCAGCGCGCCGGCCAGGGCGGTCTCTGTGGCTGGCTCTGCGAACTGCCCGCGGAGGTTGGTGACGACGATTCCACGTCGGTCGAGATCGAGCGCACTGTCCTGGTAGTACTCATAGCCGGTCGATTCCAGCTGCAGCCATCGCAGTGCGGTGAGGCGCGGGAGCCATGAGGCGGGAACGGTTCCGAAGACGATCTCGCAATCGCGGTAGGAATCGTGCCACTCCGGTGAGCCCGTGCCATCGCTCCGCCAACGGACGATGTCGTCAGTGAGCCCGTCGCGGCAGCATGAGAGGCCTCGTTCATCGAGATGGGCGACGACGGCGATGTTCACAGGGCAGCCTTTCATGCATAGATCAGATATCTGATGACTACCGTATTCGAGGGTTCTGCGTGGGGTCAAGGGCGTGATTCAGGGGCTATGGGTGCCCGCTTGACGAGATATCAGATATCTGATCTACTGATGCGGTCCCGAGTTCCGATGAAGCAACCCACCTGGAGGACCGCAATGACCCGTGTACGTATTTTCCGTCGAGTGGCCGTGACTGTGATGGCCCTGACGGCGACAGCATCGCTCGCCGCCTGCGGCAGTCTCGGTGGCGGTGGCGCCGACAGCACCGCATCCGCTGGCGATGGTGTCATCACCTTCTGGCACTACTACGGTGACCCGCATGGCGAGGCACTGAACGCCGTGCTCAGTGCCTACACCGAAGAGACAGGGATCGAGGTCGAAGCTCGATTCATCCCTTACGACGACTTCAATCGCACGCTGCAGCAGGCCGCTGCTGCCGGGGAGCTGCCCGACATCGCTCTCATCAACGCCTTCGACACGGCGCAGATGGCGGATGCAGGGATCATCGAGGACCTCAGCTCCTACGTCGACGCGTGGGGTCAACAGGACGCGTACTACGCGACCGGATGGGAGTCCGGCCAGGTCGACGGCGCCACCTTCGCCATCCCGCACCTGGCAGATGTCTACGCGCTCTACTACAACGAGGAGATCCTCGCGGAGGCCGGCGTGGAGGTTCCCGAAACCTGGGAGGAGATGGAGGCTGCAGCGGCGCAGATCACGGCCTCGGGGGCGGCCTCTTACGGCTTGGCGATGTCGGGTATCGAAGGCGCGGAGGGCGCGACCGGCATCCTTCTCCGCACACTCGCCGCCGGAGGCGACCTCTCGGACTTCGGTGGTGACGCCGGTGTCACGGCGCTCGAATCGGTCCAGCGGATGACGGAGTCCGGTGCCCTCTCGAAGGGATTCCTCACCTGGAACGAAGACGATGCCATGGCGGCGTTCACCAATGGAGAGGCGGGTATGGCGATCAACTCCGCGAGCGCGATCAACGTCGTTCGCGACAACGCGCCCGACCTCTCCTGGAGCGTCGCGCCGCTGCCGGCGGACAAGACGGAAGCCACGTACCTCTCGGCAGAGAACCTCACGATCGGCGCGGGCAGCGGCGATGCGGATGCTGCGTGGGACCTCATCGAGTGGATGCAGCGACCGGAAGTGCTCGAGAGCTACCTGCCGGCACGTAACAAGCTGCCCGCACGAGACGACGTTCCCGGTGCCGTGACCGATCCGGTGCGGGCGACGTTCGCCGACCAGCTGGTTCACGCGTGGGCGCCGAACGGCGACCTCGCGGCGCGCTCCAATGAGGCGCTGTCTCTCGTCCAGCAGGCGCTGCAGTCCGTCATCAGTGGAACCTCATCGCCGACCGATGCGGCCGCCGATGCCCAGGCAGCGATCGACGAGGCTCTGGGGAACTGATCGATGACCGTCGCCGCACCTCTGCGTGCTGAAGCCCGTCCGCGATCGGTCCGATCCGATCGCGGACGCGGTCGGCTCCGTCGCTTCCTCGTTCCCTCGCTGTTCGTGCTGCCCGCGGTCATCTTCGTAGTGGCGACCGTCGTGTACCCGCTGCTGTACAGCGTGCTGCAGAGCTTCTTCGACGTCGGTCTGCGCGAGGTCGTCCAGGGTTGGGGCCCAATGGGTCGGCCTCGAGAATTACATCGATCAGTTCGGTCGAGCGAAATTCTGGTACTCGTTCGTCATCTCGATCGTCTACGCCGCCGGGAGTGTGGCTCTCACCTTCCTCCTCGGGCTCGGGCTCGCACTGCTGCTGCGTCGAGCGTTCCGCGGACGCAATGTGCTGCGGGCGCTCATCCTGATCGCTTGGGTGCTGCCGACCGTCGTGAGCGCGAACGTGTGGCGCTGGCTGCTCGATGGCAGTTACGGCCTCCTGAACGCCGTGCTGAGGTCGCTCGGCCTCATCGAGGGTGACGTCTTCTGGCTGGGGCAGCCCGTGACGGCGATCGCTGCGGTCATCCTTGCGACTGCGTGGAGTTTCGCGCCGTTCGCCATGATCCTGCTGTCGGCGGGACTCGAGGCGATCTCCGGGACACTGTACGAAGCGGCCCGCATCGACGGTGCATCGCCCTGGCAGCAGTTCCGCTACGTCACCTTGCCGCAGCTGCGCCCCGTGGCGCTCGCCGCTCTGCTGCTGATCTTCATCTACACGTTCAAGACGTTCGACACGATCTTCCTGATGACAGCCGGCGGCCCGGGAGGAGCGACCGCGACGCTGCCCGTGTACGCCTACAACGAAGCGTTCGAGTTCTCACGCTTCGATACTGCAGCGGTCGCCACGACTGTGCTGATGCTGGTGCCCCTCATCCTGTCCATCGCCTACTTCCGGGCCCTGCGCAAGGAGAACGACTCATGACCGCCACGCAGGCGTTGATCGTGACCGCTTCGAACCCCACCAGCTCGAAGCGTGACCAGGTGGCCAGGCGCTGGCTCGCGACTGTCGGCATCCTCGCCACGATCGTGTACCTCATCCCGGTGTACTGGATGGTCGTCACCTCGCTGAAGACCAGCGAAGCCGTCTTCCGAGTGCCGCCAGATCTGATTCCCCTTCCGGCGACCGTCGAGTCGTATGCCACGGCGGTCTTCAGCGATCCCGACATCGCCCGCGGGCTTCTGAACAGCGCGATCATCGCGATCGGCACCACGCTGTTCACGCTGGTTCTCGCCCTTCCCGCGGCCTATGGTCTGGCGAAGCTCAAGGTGCGCGGCATCGGCGTGGTGATGATGCTGATGCTCATCGTGCAGATGGTTCCGTCCATAAACCTCGCCCTTCCCATGTTCGTGCTCTTCAGCAGCGCTGGCCTCGTCAACTCCTATCTGGGGCTGATCATCGCCAACTGTGCATTGGCGGTCCCTCTCGCCATCACCATCCTGAGGCCGTACTTCCTCAGCGTGCCCACCGAGGTCGTCGAGGCGGCGAAGATGGACGGCTGCAGCGAGATCACCTCCTTCATCCGCATCGCCCTTCCCATCTCGATGCCCGGGGTGATCACGGTGGCCGTGATCAGCTTCCTGGGCGCCTGGGGCGAGTTCGTCTTCGGGTTGTCGCTTGCGACAAGCGAGCACATCCAGCCGATCACGATCGTGCTCGCCGAGATCACGAACGAGTTCGGGGGTCCGGTGGAACGACCTCATGGCGGTCTCCGCCGTCGTCGCGTTGCCGGTCATCGCGGCTTTCATCTTCCTGCAGCGGTACATCGTCGCCGGTCTCACCGACGGCGCCACGAAAGCGTGATTTCACGCGAAAGAAAGGATGGCTCATGAGCCGGTTCGAATTCTGGGCGGCCTCGCTCGCACCCTACGACGGCGCGGGGCGGGTGGACGTCTCGCGGATCCCTGAGCAGGCTGAGCACCTGCGGTCGATCGGCGTGGCCGGGGCCTTCGTGAACGGTACGAGCGGCGAGTTCCCATTTCTCACGATCGAGGAACGCGTCGAGATTCTGGAAGCCTGGGTAGACGCTCGACCTGAAGGCTTCGCCCTCGGAGTGCAGGTGGGCGGGCTTCCGCTCGAGCCCACACGCGAGCTGGCCGCGCACGCTGCCGGTCTCGGCGTCGATCTCGTTTCGAGCGTCGCGCCGTACTACGGGCAGGCGTCGTCGGTCTCCCACACCGTGCAGTGGCTGGCCTCCGTCGCGCAGGCAGCGGACGGAGTTCCTTTCTGCTATTACCAGATTCCCTCCATGACGGGTTCGACTCAGCGTCCGAGCGAGATTCTGACCGTGGCGAAAGAAGAGATCCCGACGCTGACCGCGGTCAAGTTCACGGATGAGGATCTCATGGAGCTTGACGCGATTCAGCAGGCCCGACCGGATGTGCGCGTCTACTTCGGGAGGGATGAGTTGCTTCCCGCTGCGCTCGCGCTCGGGGCCGGCTCGGCGATCGGGAGCCTGTACAACGGGATGGCTCCTCTCGCACATGCAGCGGTCGATGCGTTCGACAGCGGCGAAGTGCAGCGGGCTTATGCGTTGCACAAGCCGTTCCGCGACGTCGCACGCGTGGCGACGGGGCCCGGCTTCGTGAAAGAGCTCATGAACGAGCTCGGCCCCGATGTCGGCCCCGCGCGCGGGGTCTGGGGATCGGTGACTGCAGCTGACCGCGCAATGATCGACCGCATCGTCCCCTCGCTCCGCGAAGCGATCGCCGAGGCGCAAGAGGCCCAGGCCTCCGCGAACATCGTTTGAGCGGTAGCGTCGGAGCATGAGACCAGGCGGACCGATCTATCTCGTCGCGCAGCGCAAGCTCCGGGACTACATCCGTGAGCATGATCTCGCCCCGGGAGACCGGCTTCCCTCCGAGGCCGATCTCGCATCGGAGTTGGGGGTGAGCCGGCTCTCGTTGCGCGAAGCGACTCGCAGCCTGCAGACCTTGGGGGTGATCGAGGCGCAGCACGGGAACGGTCTGTTTGTCTCCGAATTCTCCTTCCGCCCCATCATCGATCAGCTCCCGTACGGTCTGGCCGGATCCGGGCCGGCCATTCTCGAGGTGCTCGTCGCGCGGGAATCGATGGAGGTCGGCCTGATGTCGGCTGTCGTACGTGCCGACCTGCACGAAGAGCTCGATCGCTGCGCGGTCATCGCGAAGGAGATGATCGAGCGCGATGAGCGGGGCGAGGACTTCCGCGACCTTGACGAGGAGTTCCACCGCACGTTGTATTCGGGGTTGAAGAATCCTCTCGTCGATAACCTCATCGACCTGTTCTGGCATCTCTTCGGAGAACTGAGCCGCGAGGTGGGGGAGCGGATGCCGGCGCCGTCGGCAGATCGTGGTGCCGTGCACGCGCGCATCATCGAGGCGCTGATCGCTCGGGACGAGGATCTCGCAGTCCGGCGCATGCGCGAGCACTTCGGTGACCTGCGTCGACGGGTGGCAGAGCTCGACGGCTCCTGAGCGCACGGCGCTGAATGAGAGGCCACCCGCATCGGAAACTTACGCGGGTGGCCTCCTTCGGGGTGCCCGCCGGGCGCGTGCACGGTTGACGGGAAGTCAGGCTTGCGCCCGAGATAGATTAGATATCTAATATCTTAACGCCGCTATCGAGCGGCGTCTTCCGCTTCGTATCCATCGTCGGATGCGTACGGAATCCGCTGATCCAGGAAGTCGAAGATGACTGTCTCTCGCATTGATCTGTCTCGCCGTCATGTTCTCGGGCTCGCGTCCGCCGCCGCTGGGGGTGTCGTGGCAAGCGTGTCCGGCGCCATTCCCCTGCTGTGGGGAGGCGCGCCCACAGCCGACTCCGCTGCGGCATCTTCTGCCGATGCGGTCACACCTCTCGTGATGCAAGTGAATCGCGTATCGCCGACGACATCGTTCGCGACCAACGCCTGGCCGCAGGGCAAGACCTGCGTGTCGGGCACCGGCCGCATCTATCAGGGCTACAACCGGTCCAGCGGTCACGGCGCGACGGACACCAAACCGCTGATCACGCGATCAGACGACCTCGGGGTCAGCTGGTCGACACCCGTGGTCCTGGTGCCGGGCGAGTCCAATGCGCGAGGGACGGATTGTTTCGCTCTCGGAATCGATGCGATCGACACCCTGTGGGCGATCGTCAGAAGTCGCGGCTCCAACAACGCGGTCGGAACGACCACGCACAGGTTGTACTCCTCGACCGACGGTGGCACGACTTGGGTGGTGCGCCTCGTGCTCGATGCGGTGCAGCAGAGTGGATTCGTGCCCGAGCTCTTCCACGACCTGGAGCTCGTGAACGGTCGCATGATGAGCGGCTTCCATTTCGCCGGCTCATCGAGGTTGGGATTCTTCTCCTTCGACCCCGCTGACCCTGTCGCGACGGCGTCGACGTTCGACGTCGTGAGCGACGGGAACGCCGCCTACCCTCCGGTGACGTACTGCGAGCCCACCATCACGTGGGACGGTGGGGCAGGCAAGGTCATCGGCGGCTTACGGACCCAGAAGACCTCGGGGGCGCCGACGCAGTTCTACAGCATGAACGCGGACGGCACCGGATTCGCCCGATGGAACGCTCCCGAGAGCTTCGTGTACAGCCCGCTGCCGCTGAAGATCATCGGAGACACGGTCTACGCGCTGATCATCGAACGATACGGCGCCTGCACCATGGCGCTGTGGATGGGGAGCAGGACCCAGTTCCATGCGAAGAACACCGGGTCGCCCATGTTCCGCAGCGTGAAACTCGGCGCCATGGGAGGAACGCCGATCTCCGGCTCCACCGAGATGGGCGTGCAGGATCTCGCCGTCGTCGGCTCCACCCTCGTACTCGCATGGAGCTTCGAGGCGGACAACGGGTCGTCGAAAGTGCTCATGGGGTCGATTGACTTCGGCGCAACCGGCAGGGCCTTGACCTACGCGACGCTCGCAGCGCTGTGACGATCATCGCGAAACTGCCTGCGTCGACACCGGAGGGAGCGGCCCCTACGCGCGATGCCCACGGCCGGGCCAGTGCGATAACGTGACCTCCGGAGGGTGTGATGACATCGATGAGAAGAGGGGTCGCGGTTCTCGCTGCGCTGGTCGCCGCCGGCGCGATTCTGACGGCGTGCACCGGACCGGCGGAGAAGACGGTCGACTACACCGCCAGCGCGGTCACGGTGTCCGCCGGGGAGATTCTCGTCGTCGACTTCGGCGAGGTCAATCCCTCGGTGGGGGACGACTGGGTGATCACCACGGAGCCGGACCCGGCGGTGCTCGGCGAAGGAGACTCTGAGTTCACCACCGACGCGCCCGACGGCATGACCGGTGCACCGGGCGAACTCGTCTATCGGTTCCCGACCACCGGCGCCGGAACGACCGTGATCGCGTTCGAGTACCGTTTCCGAGGCGAGGTGCCGGAGGACATCGAGGATCAGAAGACCGCGGAGATCACCGTCACCGTGAAATAGCTCTCAGACGACCGCGATGACCTCGCCACCGGTGAGAGCCTGCAGCGATGCGAACGTGAGCGGCATGACGGTGTGCGGGTGGCCCGCTGCCGCCCAGATCTCCTCGTGCTCGGCGAGCGCCTCGTCGATATAGGTGCGCAGGGGCGCAGGATGACCGGCCGGCGCGACTCCGCCGATCGCTTGACCGGTTGCTTCGCGGACGACGGATGCCGGTGCCATCGACACCTCATCGGCGCCGATGCTGCGAGCGACGACGTCGAGATCGGCGCGGTGCCCGCCGCTCGTCATCACGAGCACGGGCGCGCCGTCGACGAGGAACACCAGGCTGTTCGCGATCGCGGCGACGTCGCAGCCGATCGCCGCAGCCGCCTCAGGTGCGGTGCGGGCCGAATCCGGCAGAACGCGGATGCGAGTATCGATGCCGGCATCCTCCAGATGCTGGAAGACGAGCCTGCTGCGTTCGGGGAGGTCGGAGGCGGTCATCACCCCACGCTACCGAACGCGGCAGGCCCGTCGAGAGCCGGACCCCGTCAGGCGGCGTCGCCGAGCAGGATCGCCTCCACCTCTTCGCCCGCGTCGTCCGACTCGTCGTCGATGTGCGCCAGCGCCTTGCGTCCGATCAGAATGGTGAGAGCGGCGATCAGCACGGCGGCGGCCGCGAAGAGATACGGCACAGTGGCGTTGAACCCGTGCCACAGCGCCGCGGCGATCGGGGGAGCCATCGCGCCGCCGAGGAAGCGCACTGCGGAGTACGCCGACGACGCCACCGAGCGAGGCAGGTCTGTCGCTTCCATGACCGCCTCGGTGAGGACGGTGTTCATGACACCGAGCAGCAGCCCGCCGATGATGATGCAGACGACGAGCGCCGTCGCGGACTCGACGAGGAGACCCGCGGCGATGAGGTCGATCGCGAGCAGCGGCAGCACCACGAAGATGATGTGCGTGCGCTTCATGCGGCGCATCAGGATCGGTGCGACCCACACGCTCGTGACGGCGAGCGCCACGCCCCAGCCGAAGAACGTGAATCCGATGCCCATCGCGCCGAATCCGAGCGGGAACGGCGAGAACGCCAGCAGCACGAAGAAGCCGATGTTGTAGAAGAGCGCCGCGATCGCCAGGGTCGCGAGCGCGGGCCGACCCAGCGCCTTGAAAGGCGCGGAGAACGGCACTGGCGTGCGCTTCTCGTCCGCTCCCTTGAGAAGAAGCAGGATCGCCACGAACGCGATCGCCATGAGCACGACGACGCCGAAGAACGGGGCGCGCCAGCTCTGCTCGCCGAGGAGCCCGCCGAGGAGCGGGCCGATCGCGATGCCGAGGCCGAGTGCCGCCTCGTACAGCACGATGGCCGCGCCGCTCCCGCCCGAAGCGGCGCCGACGATCGTCGCGAGCGCGGTGGAGATGAACAGGGCGTTGCCCAGGCCCCAGCCCGCGCGGAAGCCGATCACGGCGTCGACGCTGCCGCTGAGTGCGCAGAAGAGTGCGAAAACCACGATGAGGGCGAGGCCGATGAGCAGTGTCTTCTTGGCGCCGATGCGGCTCGAGATCCAGCTCGTGACGAGCATCGCGAGTCCGGTGACGGCGAGGTAGCTCGTGAAGAGCAGCTCGGTCTGCACCGGCGTGGCCTCGAGCGATTCGGCGATCGCGGGGAGGATCGGGTCGACCAGGCCGATGCCCATGAAGGCGACGACGCAGGCGAATGCGACGGCCCATACCTGTGCCGGCTGCTTCCACACGGACGGTGCGGGGGTGTTCAACGTGATGCTCCTGTCGGTTCTGTTGCGGTGTGCGCGGCGAGGATCTCGGCCGCGCGGGTCAGCGTCTCCCAGTCGCCGTCGTCGAGATCGGCGAAACGAGGGGCGAGGGTGTCGCGGAACTCGGTGCGCCAGGCATCCAGCGCCACGACCCCTGCGGATGTGATCTCGACGACGATCGCACGCGAGTCTTCGGGGTCGGGGGAACGGAGCACGAGACCGTCGCGCTCGAGACCGCCGATCAATCGGGTCATGCCGGGCTGAGTCGTGCGGGAAGCCGTGGCGAGTTCGCCCACTCGCTTCCCGCCCTGCTGGCTGAGCAGGCTCAGCACGCGCCACTGCGCAGCCGGTGCGTCATTGCCCGCGTCGTGCGCGGCGATCCGGCCGAGCGCGTAGCCCGACAACACGATCGAAGGGATGATCTCACCACGTTCCATACCATGAAGTATATACCTATTGGTATGTATGCGAGTCAGCGACGGGTGGCGATCCTGTTCGAGAGCTGGTGCGCGTGCGCCAGCAGCGTCCGGCCGAGGTCGGCGATGCGGTCGGGGCCGAAGCGGAACTCGACGCCCGTGAGGCTGAGCGCCCACTCGGGGCGGCCGGCGCGATCGAAGACAGCCGCTCCCATGCCCCAGCTGCCCTCCACGATGAGGCCGGGGTTGATCGCGAAGCCGCGCTCCTTGGTCTCGGTGAGCCGAGTGCGCAAGGGCGCGACGTCGTGCTGGCGCCCCCAATCGGAGACGAGCTCCGGATGACGGGCGATATACGCATCCACATCGTGGTCCGGCAGGAACGACAGGATCGCGAGCCCGGCGCTGGCGACGCCGAGGGGAAAGCGCACGCCCTCGCTGAGCACGAAGGAGCGGATAGGGAACGAACCCTCCTCCCGCAGGAGGCACACGGTCTCGTCGGCTCTGCGCACCGAGAAGAACGCGCTCTCCTCGGTCTTCACGGCCAACGAGCGCACGATGTCCCGCGCGAGCTCTGTCACGTCGTATCGAGCGGCCGCGACGGTGCCCATCAGGAACAGCTCCGGCCCTGGCATCCATCGGCTGCGTCCGTCGTCCCGATCGACGAGCCCCTCTGCCCTGAGAGCGCTCAGCAGGCGGTGGACGGTCGAACGCGACAACTCCGAAGAGCGCGCGAGCTCCTGGAGGGATGCTCCCTCGGCGCCACTCGCTGTGACCAGGCGCAGCAGGACTGCCGCCCGGGCGATGGCCTGTGCTCCGGGGACGCTGCGCGACGACGATTCCATAATGTGGACGCTAGTGGGCGGATCGACCACATCGCAAGAAGCGGCTTCCGCTTGCGGCCCGCCGGGCGGATGCTGGAGGGAGGACACGTCTTCGAAGGAGCACGCGTGATCGACAAGCAGTGGCACTCGGCAGCGGACGCCGTCGCCGACATAACCGACGGGTCCTCTCTCGCCGTCGGCGGGTTCGGCCTCTCGGGCAACCCGATCGCGTTGATCGAAGCTCTTCTCGCACAGGGCACAAAGGATCTCAGCGTCGTCAGCAACAACTGCGGCGTCGACGACTGGGGCCTCGGCGTACTGCTCGGCGCCCAACGGATCCGGAAGATGACCTCGTCGTACGTCGGCGAGAACAAGGAGTTCGAGCGGCAGTTCCTCTCGGGTGAGCTCGAGCTCGAGCTCACCCCGCAGGGCACCCTTGCCGAGAAGCTGCGTGCCGGAGGGTCGGGGATCGCCGCCTTCTACACGCAGACGGGCGTCGGCACGCAGGTGGCCGAAGGTGGGCTTCCCCGCCGCTACAACGCCGACGGGACCGTCGCGGTCGCGTCGCCCGCGAAGGACGTCCGCACCTTCACCGTCGACGGCGAGCCGCGCGAGTTCGTGCTCGAAGAGGCGATCACCACCGACTTCTCCCTCGTGCATGCGGCCTACGGCGACCGCCACGGCAACCTCGTCTTCAACAAGTCGGCGCGCAACTTCAACCCCCTGGCCGCGATGGCCGGGCGCGTGTGCATCGCGCAGGTCGAACGACTCGTCGAACCCGGTGAACTCGACCCCGACAGCATCCACCTCCCCGGCGTCTACGTGCACCGCATCGTCGAGGTGGGCGCCGACATCCCCAAACGCATCGAGCGGCGCACCGTGTCCGCAGTCGCAACCGCGGCGGAAGGAGCCTGACATGGCGCTCACCCGTGACCAGATGGCTGCCCGTGCCGCCGCCGAGCTGCAGGACGGAGCGTACGTCAACCTCGGCATCGGTCTTCCGACCCTTGTCCCCAACTTCGTACCTGACGGGGTGACGGTCGTACTGCAGTCCGAGAACGGCATCCTCGGCGTCGGCCCTTATCCGACCGAGGACGCGGTCGACCCGGATCTCATCAATGCGGGCAAGGAGACGGTGACGGTCCTGCCGGGTTCCGCCTTCTTCGACTCTGCGGCGAGCTTCGGAATGATCCGCGGGGGAAAGATCGACGCCGCCATCCTCGGCGCGATGCAGGTGTCGGTCTCCGGCGACCTCGCGAACTGGATGATCCCCGGCAAGATGGTGAAGGGGCCGGGCGGCGCGATGGACCTCGTGCACGGTGCCGCTCGGGTGATCGTCTTGATGGAGCACGTCGCGAAAGACGGCTCGGCCAAGATCGTGAACGACTGCTCGCTGCCTCTGACGGGGAGGGGAGTGGTCGACCGCATCATCACAGACCTCGCCGTGATCGATGTGACGGATGCCGGTCTCGTCCTCGTCGAGACGGCGCCCGGCGTCTCCGTCGACGACGTGATCGCCGCCACGGAACCCGCTCTGATCGTCAGTGAAGGAATAAGCAGATGAACCCCACCGATATCGTCGTCGTCGCCGCTGCGCGCACACCGCAAGGACGCCTGAAGGGCCAGCTGGCCTCGTTCACCGCCCCGCAACTCGGGTCGTTCGCGATCCGTGGGGCGCTCGAGCAGGCGTCGATCGACCCGACCGACGTGGATGCCGTGATCATGGGACAGGTGCTCGCGGCCGGTTCCGGCCAGAACGCGGCGCGTCAGGCCGCGATCGGCGCCGGCGTCGGCTGGGACGTGCCCGCGCACTCCGTGAACAAGGTCTGCCTCTCCGGCCTCACCGCGGTCATCGATGCGGCCCGCATGATCCGCACGGGTGATGCCGAGGTCGTCGTCGCGGGAGGCATGGAGTCGATGACCCGCGCCCCGCACCTCCTGATGGGCTCGCGCGACGGCTGGACCTACGGCAGCGTCGAGGTGCTCGATCACATGGCCTTCGACGGCCTCACCGACGCCTACGACCAGGAGAGCATGGGCGCATCGACGGAGCGGCACAACGCCCGGTACGACCTCACCCGCGAGGCGCAGGACACCGTCGCGGCGCTGTCTCATCAGCGCGCAGCCGCCGCGCAGAAGGCGGGCGTGTTCGACGTCGAAATCGTGGCGATCGAGGTGCCACAGCGGCGCGGGCCGGTCGTCTCGGTGACCGCTGACGAAGGCGTGCGGCCGGACACGACCGTCGAGTCGCTCGGAGGGCTGCGTGCGGCCTTCGCCGAGGGCGGCTCGATCACGGCAGGCAACTCCTCGCAGATCTCCGACGGAGCGTCGGCCGTCGTCGTGACGACTCGCGCGACGGCGGAAGCCAAGGGATGGCCCGTGCTGGTGACGGTGGGGGCGAGCGGCCAGACTGCCGGGCCCGACAACTCGCTGCAGGCGCAGCCCGCGCGGGCTATCGAGAAGGCGTGTGCAAAGCAGGGGATCACGCCTGCCGATCTCGACCTGGTCGAGATCAACGAAGCGTTCGGTGCTGTGGTCGCCCGCTCTCAGACGGAACTCGGGCTCGACAGCGGCGTCGTGAACATCCACGGCGGCGGTATCGCGATCGGTCACCCGATCGGCGCCTCAGGCACGCGGCTCGTGGTGCATGTCGCGCACGAACTCGCGCGCCGCGGATCGGGGACCGCAGCGGTCGGACTGTGCGGCGGTGGCGGACAGGGCGAGGCGCTCATCCTCACGCGCTGAACGTTGTCTTGACGAGAGGCATCGCCGGTTACTTGCGGTTGCGCTTGAGCTCTTTCGCCTGCTGCTTCTCAGCCTTCTCCCGTTCCTTCGCCTGCTTCGCGGCGAGCGGCGAGTCCGATGCCACAGGCAGGCCGCGATTCGCCCGGTAGACGTCGACCATCGCGCCGATCGCGAGCGCGACCGTGATGCCCCAACTCGCCCAGGCGAGCACGGCGCGCCACGTGATCGGCGCATTGCGCGATCCGCTGAGAAGGGTCTTTCCCGCGGTGATCGCGCCGATGAGTCCCGTGCCGAAGAGGTAGTTCATGCCTTCACGCTACCCGTTGCGCTCCACGCCGCGCCGAGCCTTGACAAGCCGGTCCGGATTCTGTCAGGGGCGTAGGTCGTGAAGGACAGGCGCAGAGTCCGCTCATCGGGAGGGCCCGCGAAGAACGGCGCTCCTGGCACGTACGCGACGTCGTGAGAGAGGACCGCCGAGAGCGCCGCCGTCGCGTCCATCCCTTCTGGCAGCCGTGCCCAGACGAACATGCCCCCGTCGGGCCGATTCCATGTGCTGCCCGACGGGAGGGCTGTCGGCAGCGCGTCGAGCATCGCGTTCCGGCGCTCGGAGTAGGCCGCCCTGATCCGGTCGAGGGCGGCCCCTGCGCGACCGGAGGTGAGGTAGTGCGCGGCCGCCGCCTGATCGATCGTGGACGTGTGCAGGTCGGCGGCCTGCTTCGCGATCGTGACTGTCGGCTGGATATCGGCGGTCGTGCGGACCCAGCCGATGCGCAGGCCCGGTGCGATCACCTTCGAGAAGCTGCCGAGACTCAGGACGTGTTCTGGCGCGAACGCCGCGATCGACGGCAGCTCGTCGCCCGAGTAGCGCAGCTGACGGTAGGGCTCGTCCTCGATGATCCGGAAACCGTGCCTCCGGGCAGCATCCGCGATCCGCTCCCGCGCCTCGAGATCGTGCGTGCGACCCGTCGGGTTCTGGAAGGTGGGCACGGTGTAGAAGAACTTCGGCGCGTGCTGCCGAGCGAGCGACTCCAGAGCATCGAGATCCAGTACGTCGTCCAGGTAGGGCACGCCGATCACACGAGCGCCGGCCAGGGCGAAGGTCTGGAGAGCTGCGAGATAGCAGGGCTCTTCCACGAAGATCGTGTCGCCGGGGTCGAGCAGCGCGGTCGCGAGCAGGCCGAGGCCCTGCTGCGACCCGGTCGTGATGATCAGGTCGGATGCTTCGGTCGGCAGGCCCGCCGCCGTGTACTGACGGGCGACCTCCTCGCGAAGCACGGCGTTGCCTTCGGACGTCGAATACTGGAGGACCGCCGGGGAACCCAGCACCGCATCGTAGGACGTACGGATGCCTTCGAGATCGAACAGCTCGGGAGCAGGCAGGCCGCCCGCGAAGGAGATCACCTCGGGTCGCTCCGTGAGAGCGAGCAGGTCGCGCACGGGCGAGGTCTTCGCAGATCCTGCTCGCAGTGAGCGGCCCGGCAGTGCGGCGTGAATCTGGGTCGTCGGCATGGATCCTCCTCGAGCAGGGGTGACGACCAGGCTACTGCGCGGGCTCCCAGACCCTGAGCGGTGTGACACGGTAGCCTGGATGGGTCGCGGTGCGCCGCGGCTGCAGACGTGCATCTACCGGACATCGGCTTTCCCGATGGGCAACGGCGGCACCAGGACCCGCGTCACGTCGACGCGCGAGAGCCAACTTCCATGCATGATTCCGCCCCGCCGAGCCTGTTCCGCATCGCCGGTCTTCCTTATTTCATCATCGCGTTCGTCGCGCGTCTTCCGTTCGCCATGATGGTGGTCGGCGTGCTGACCGTCGTCGTGTCCGCACGCGGCTCTCTGTCGCTCGGCGGGCTCACGTCGGCGGCCGTCGGGCTCGGCACGGCATGCTTCGGCCCGTTGCTGGGGGCCGCCGCCGACCGGTTCGGACAACGCGCCGTTCTCGTGGTGCTGGCGGTCGCGAACGCGACCGCTCTCGTGGGGTTCACCCTGGTCGTCTACGGCACGGCGGCCGACGCCTTCGTGCTGCTCGCGGCGTTCGGCATCGGGGCCACGGCCCCGCAGGTCGCCCCGATGTCGCGTTCGCGGCTGGTCACGATCATCGTGGATCGGATGCCGGAGCCGACCCGGCAACGCACGATCTCGGGCACCATGGCCTACGAATCAGCGGCCGACGAGACCGTGTTCGTCTTCGGGCCGTTCCTGGTGGGCGTCCTCGCGTCGGTCATCGCCCCCTGGGCGCCGTTGGCCATCGCCGCCGTCCTCATCGTCATCTTCGTCGGGGCGTTCGGATTGCACCCCAGCGCGCGCGCCGTATCGAAGCACCGCAACGCCGACGGCTCGGCGCCGTCCGCCGTGTCGGAGCTCTTCCGTCCGCAGCTGCTGATCGTGCTCATCGGGACTCTCGGCGTCGGCATGTTCTTCGGCACGATGCTCACCGCCCTGACGTCTTTCATGGCCGATCGCGGCGCGGCCGAACAAGCCGGCGTGCTGTACGGAGTGATGGGCGTCGGGTCGGCGATTCTCGCCCTCGGGGTGGCCTGGCTGCCGCCTCGCTTCTCGATGAGGGCGCGCTGGCTCGTCTTCGCCGGCATACTGCTGTCGGGCACGCTGCTGCTCCCGTTCGTGGACTCGCCCGTGTCGATGATGGTCGCTCTGGGCATCATGGGCGCGGGCATCGGCCCGACCCTCGTGACGCAGTACAGCTTCGGCGCCGCGCGCAGCCCCCTCGGCCGTTCGGCCACCGTCATGACGATGCTCGGCTCGGCGATCGTCGTCGGGCAGTCGCTCGGCGCCGCGCTGACGGGGCAGATCGCCGAAAGCGTCGGAACCTCGAGCGCTCTGGTGCTGCCGATCATCGCCGCTGCCGTCGCGTTCGCGGCCGGCATCGTGAACTGGCGGCTCAGCGCCATCCGCGTACGTCGCCTGGACTGAGCGCCGGTCTGGGTAGCCTGGAGTCACCGCAGGCGTGAGGAGACCACAATGGCTGTCGCAGATTTCGTCGTCGTAGCGAACCGACTTCCCGTCGACCGCATCGAGGGCCCGAACGGCGAAGAGGAATGGCGCACGTCGCCCGGCGGGCTGGTCGCCGCGCTCGAGCCGATGATGCGCAGCGCTCACGGTGCCTGGGTGGGATGGCCCGGCCAGGCCGATCTCGAGCTCGAGCCGTTCGAGATCGGCGGTATCGATCTGGTCCCCGTCACGCTCAGCGCACAGGAGGTCGCCGAGTACTACGAGGGCTTCGCGAACGACACGATCTGGCCGCTCTACCACGACGTCATCGCGCCGCCGCAGTACCACCGCGAGTGGTGGGAGGCCTACGTCGTCGTGAACCGGCGTTTCGCCGAGGCCGCGGCATCCGCTGTCGCGAAGAACGGCACGGTGTGGGTGCACGACTACCAGCTGCAGCTGGTGCCGCAGCTCGTGCGGGAGTTGCGGCCGGACGTGACCATCGGATACTTCCATCACATCCCCTTCCCGGCGCACGGGCTCTACGCCCAGCTGCCGTGGCGCGACCAGGTCCTTCGGGGGGCTGCTCGGCGCCGACGTGATCGGGTTCCAGCGGGCACAGGACGCGACCTACTTCCTCACCGCGGTGCGTCGACGACTGCGGTATGAGGTGAAGGGATCGGCCGTGTCGGTGCCCAGCGGGCCGGGGGAGACCCGCACCGCCATCGCCCGGGCGTTCCCCATCTCGATCGACACCGCTCCCTACCTCGAGCTGGCGGCTCGGCCCGATGTGCAGGCGCGAGCCGCCGAGATCCGTGAGAGCCTGGGCAACCCCTCGCGCATCCTGCTCGGCGTTGACCGCCTCGACTACACCAAGGGGATCGGGCACCGCATCAAGGCCTACGGGGAACTCCTCGCCGAAGGACGGCTGCACGTCGAGGACGTGACGCTGGTGCAGGTCGCGAGTCCGAGCCGCGAGCGCGTCGACGCGTACGCGCATCTGCGGGACGAGATCGAGCTCGCGGTCAGCCGCATCAACGGCGACACCGACACTGTAGGGCACTCGGCGATCCGCTATCTGCATCAGGGGTACCCGCGCGAGGAGATGGTGGCGCTGTACCTCGCGGCGGACGTCATGCTCGTGACCGCCCTGAGAGACGGGATGAATCTCGTCGCCAAGGAGTACATCGCCACGCGCGCCGACAATCGAGGCGTCCTCGTGCTCAGCGAGTTCACCGGCGCCGCGGATGAGCTCCGACAGGCCGTGCGGGTGAATCCGCATGACATCGAGGGGCTCAAGGACGCCATCATGGAGGCCGTGCACATGGAGCCGCGCGAGCAGGGCCGCCGCATGCGCGCGCTGCGCAAACGCGTCCTCGAGAACGACGTCGACGCCTGGTCGTCGTCGTTCCTGCGCGCGCTGGGCGAGGTCCATCCGCGCTGAGCGGTTGGCAGCACGGAACCGAACACCTGACGATCGGAGACATCGTGACCCGCACCTGGACCCCTGGAACCCCGGATGCCGCACTCACCGCGATCGCGCGAACCCCGCGGCTCGTGATCGCCCTCGACTTCGACGGGACGGCATCGCCCTTCGTGGTCGAGCCGTTGTCCGCCCGAGCGCTGCCCGAGATCGTCGAGCAGATCGAGCGGTTGAGCGCACTGCCCGAGACGATCGTCGCCTACGTCTCAGGACGCAGCATGCAGGATCTCCGGGTGATCACCGAGCACGACGACGACTCGCGCGTGGCTCTGGCCGGGTCGCACGGCGCGCAGTACTGGTACCCGGGCGTCGGTCTCGCCGAGCCCGTTCCGGACGCTCGGGACGGCGAGCGGGAGGAGCTCTGGGCGGCCGTGCGTCCGATCGTCGAGAAGTACGACGGCGCCGAGTTCGAGCCGAAGACGTTCGGGGTGGGGGTGCACACCCGGGGCGCGGCGCCCGATGTGGAGGAGCCGCTGTTCGCCGAGGTCGATGCGCTCATCGCCGACCGGTTCCCGCTCTGGCGGCGTCGTCAGGGGCATCACGTCTTGGAGTTCTCCTCGCGCGTCGAGGGCAAGGACGCGGCGATGGCCGCCCTGCGCGCGCAGTTCGATGCCACCGGCATCCTGTTCGCCGGCGACGACGTCACCGATGAGGATGCGATGCGCGTGCTCGGCGAAGACGATCTCGGGGTCCGCGTCGGCGAAGGGGAGACCGCCGCGATCCTGCGTGTGGGAAGTCCACAGGAGATCGCCGCTCTTCTCAGCGTGGTCGCTGACGTCCGCGGTGCCGCACGGGAATAGACTTCCTGCATGTCCTCGAATGATCCCGAATCGCCCGAGCCCGTCGACATCAAGCCCCGAAGCCGTGTCGTCACCGACGGCATCGAGGCCACGACCTCCCGAGGAATGCTCCGTGCCGTCGGCATGGGCGACGCCGACTGGGACAAGCCGCAGATCGGCATCGCCTCGAGCTGGAACGAGATCACTCCCTGCAACCTGAGCCTCGACCGGCTCGCGCAGGGGGCGAAGGAGGGCGTCCACTCGGGCGGCGGTTATCCGCTGCAGTTCGGCACCATCTCAGTCTCCGACGGCATCTCCATGGGGCACGAGGGGATGCACTTCTCGCTCGTGTCGCGTGAGGTGATCGCCGACTCCGTCGAGACGGTCATGATGGCCGAGCGACTCGACGGCTCGGTGCTGCTCGCCGGCTGCGACAAGTCGATCCCCGGCATGCTCATGGCCAGCGCCCGTCTCGACCTCTCCAGCGTGTTCCTGTACGCGGGCTCGATCGCGCCCGGATGGGTGAAGCTCTCGGACGGCACCGAGAAGGACGTCACGATCATCGACTCGTTCGAAGCCGTGGGCGCCTGCCGGGCGGGCCTCATGAGCGAGGAGGACCTCAAGCGCATCGAGTGCGCGATCGCCCCTGGCGAGGGCGCGTGCGGCGGCATGTACACGGCCAACACGATGGCCTCGGTCGCCGAGGCGCTCGGTCTCAGCCTTCCGGGCTCGGCGGCTCCGCCCGCCGCCGACCGTCGCCGCGACTACTTCGCGCACCGCTCGGGCGAAGCCGTGGTGAACCTGCTCCGTCAGGGCATCACCACCCGCGACATCCTCACCAAGGAGGCGTTCGAGAACGCGATCGCCCTCGCGATGGCGCTCGGCGGTTCGACGAACGTGGTGCTGCACCTGCTCGCGATCGCGCGCGAGGCGGAGGTCGACCTGAGCCTGCACGACTTCAACCGCATCGGCGACCGGGTTCCGCACGTCGCCGACATGAAGCCCTTCGGCAAGTACGTCATGAACGACGTCGACCGGCACGGCGGCATCCCGGTGATCATGAAGGCCATGCTCGACGAAGGGCTGCTGCATGGTGACGCGCTCACGGTGACGGGCAAGACGCTCGCCGAGAACCTCGCCGACCTCGACCCGCAGCCCATCGACGGCGAGGTGATCCACACCTTCGACAACCCGATCCACGCGACCGGCGGGCTCACGATCCTGCACGGCTCGCTCGCGCCAGAGGGCGCGGTCGTCAAGACCGCGGGCTTCGACGCCGCGGTGTTCGAGGGGACCGCCCGTGTCTTCGAGCGCGAGCGCGCGGCGATGGATGCCGTCGCCAACGGCGAGATCGGGAAGAACACCGTGATCGTGATCCGCTACGAAGGACCCAAGGGGGGTCCCGGAATGCGGGAGATGCTCGCGATCACCGCCGCCATCAAGGGCGCGGGGCTCGGAAAAGATGTACTACTCTTGACAGACGGACGATTCTCAGGCGGCACAACCGGCCTGTGCATCGGCCACATAGCACCCGAAGCGGTGGACGCAGGTCCCATCGCCTTCGTGCGCGATGGTGATCTGATACGGGTCGATATCGCAGCTCGCTCTCTCGACCTACTCGTCGACGAGTCGGAGCTCGCCTCCCGCCGCTCTGGCTGGGAGCCGCTTCCCCCGCGCTATACCCGTGGCGTTCTTGCCAAGTACTCGCGTCTCGTGCGGTCCGCCGCCGAAGGCGCGACGACCGGCTGATTCGCAGGCTCGCTCAGAATCCGGGCCTCAGATGCTCCGGCATCCGACGTCGCCCTCAGACCATCACTAAGGAAGTCTCATGACTGCTGACTCCGTCTCGGCTGTGCCGAGGCCACCCGCCGCCAAATCCTCCGCCCCCGAGATCTCCGGAGCGGAGGCCGTGGTCCGCACGCTCGAGCTGCTCGGCGTGACGGATGTGTTCGGTCTTCCCGGCGGCGCCATCCTCCCCGTCTACGACCCGCTCATGTCGGCCACGAAGCTGCGCCACATCCTCGTGCGCCACGAGCAGGGCGCAGGACACGCGGCTGAGGGCTATGCGTCCTCGTCCGGCAAGGTCGGCGTGTGCATCGCGACCTCCGGTCCCGGTGCCACGAACCTCGTCACCGCGATCGCAGACGCCTACATGGACTCGGTACCCATGCTCGCGATCACCGGCCAGGTGTTCTCGACGCTGATGGGCACCGACGCGTTCCAGGAGGCCGACATCGTCGGCATCACGATGCCGATCACCAAGCACTCGTTCCTCGTGAAGGACGCCTCGGAGATCCCGGGTGCGATCGCCGCGGCATACGAGATCGCCTCCACGGGCCGTCCAGGACCCGTTCTGGTGGACATCACCAAGGACGCGCAGCAGGCCATGGCGCCCTTCGTCTGGCCGCCCAAGTATGAACTGCCCGGCTACCGGCCCGTGACCAAGGCGCACGGCAAGCAGATTCAGGCCGCCGCGGCTCTTCTCGCCGAGGCGAAGAAGCCCGTGCTGTACGTCGGCGGTGGTGTGGTGCGCGGTCGCGCGGCGGCAGAGCTGCTCGATCTCGCCGAGACCACCGGCGCGCCCGTCGTCACCACGCTGATGGCGCGCGGTGCGTTCCCCGACTCGCACCAGCAGCACCTCGGCATGCCCGGCATGCACGGCACCGTCCCCGCCGTTCTCGCGCTGCAGGAGGCCGATCTCCTCGTGTCGCTGGGCGCGCGCTTCGACGACCGCGTCACCGGCAAGGCCGCGCTGTTCGCGCCGAACGCGAAGGTCGTGCACGTCGACATCGACCCGGCGGAGATCTCGAAGATCCGCACGGCCGACGTGCCCATCGTTGGCGACGTGCGCGACGTGCTGATCGACCTCGAGACCGCATACCGCAGCGCCATCGGCGAGGGCAAGCCCGACATCGAGGAATGGTGGTCGTACCTCGACGGGCTGCGCAAGGAGTTCCCGCTCGGCTTCGCGCCGACGACCGACGGCCTGCTCGCGCCGCAGTACGTGATCCAGCGGATCGGCGAGCTGACCGGACCCGAGGGCATCTACGCAGCAGGCGTCGGGCAGCACCAGATGTGGGCTGCGCAGTTCATCAAGTACGAACGCCCGAACGCCTGGCTGAACTCGGGCGGTGCGGGCACCATGGGGTACTCCGTGCCCGCCGCGATGGGCGCCAAGGTCGCCGAGCCCGACCGCCCCGTGTGGGCGATCGACGGCGACGGATGCTTCCAGATGACGAATCAGGAGCTCGCGACCTGCACGATCAACAACATCCCGATCAAGGTGGCGATCATCAACAACTCGTCCCTCGGCATGGTGCGCCAGTGGCAGACGCTGTTCTACGACGGCCGCCACTCGAACACCGATCTGAACACCGGTCACGGCACGATCCGCATCCCCGACTTCGTGAAGCTCGCAGAAGCCTACGGCTGTCTCGCGATCCGCGTCGAGAAGGAAGACGAGGTGGACGCCGCCATCAAGCTGGCACTCGAGACGAACGACCGACCGGTGGTCATCGACTTCGTGGTCAGCGCCGACTCCATGGTGTGGCCGATGGTGCCGCAGGGCGTCAGCAACAGCTACGTCCAGTACGCCCGCGACCACGCGCCCGCTTTCGACGAGGAGGACTGACCATGTCGACTCACGTGCTGAGCCTGCTGGTGGAGAACACCCCCGGCCTCTTGACCCGTGTCGCTGGGCTCTTCGCCCGTCGTGGCTTCAACATCGACTCGCTCGCGGTGGGTGTGACCGAGGTGCCCGGCATCTCGCGCATCACCGTGGTCGTCGACGTGGAGGATCTCCCGCTCGAGCAGGTGACGAAGCAGCTGAACAAGCTGATCAACGTCATCAAGATCGTCGAGCTGGACTTCTCCACGTCTGTGCAGCGCGAGCACATGCTCGTCAAGGTGCGCACCGACAACTCCACGCGCTCGAACGTGATCGAGGTCGTGAACCTGTTCCGCGCCTCGGTCGTCGACTACGCCTCCGACGCGCTGGTGATCGAGGTCACCGGCGACAAGGGCAAGGTCGACGCGATGCTGCGCGCTCTCGAGCCTTTCGGCATCAAGGAGATCGCTCAGTCCGGCCTGCTGGCGATCGGACGCGGCGGCAAGAGCATCACCGAACGCGTCCTGCGCGGCTGACACCCCAAAACCTTCGCCGTTCGTTGAGCGAGCGAAGCGAGACGAAACGCAACAACCAAGGAGAAACACACAGTGAGCACCGAGATCTTCTACGACGCAGACGCCGATCTGTCCATCATCCAGGGCAAGAAGGTCGCGATCGTCGGCTACGGCTCTCAGGGTCACGCCCACGCGCAGAACCTGCGCGACTCGGGCGTCGAGGTCGCGATCGCCCTCAAGGAGGGCTCGAAGTCGGCTGCCAAGGCGGAGGAGGCCGGGTTCCCGGTCAAGACCGTCGCCGACGCCACCGCGTGGGCCGACCTCATCATGATCCTCGCGCCGGACCAGCACCAGCGCACGATCTACAGCGAGTCGATCGCCCCGAACCTGACGGCAGGCAAGACGCTCGCGTTCGCGCACGGGTTCAACATCCGCTTCGGCTACATCGATGCGCCTGAAGGCGTCGACGTCATCCTGATCGCACCGAAGGCTCCCGGACACACGGTCCGCCGCGAGTTCGTGGCCGGTCGCGGCATCCCGGACATCATCGCCGTCGAGCGCGACGCCTCGGGTTCCGCCTGGGCGACTGCTCTCTCGTACGCGAAGGCCATCGGCGGTACGCGTGCCGGCGTCATCAAGACGACCTTCACCGAAGAGACCGAGACCGACCTGTTCGGCGAGCAGGCCGTGCTGTGCGGTGGCATGAGCCACCTCGTGCAGGCCGGCTTCGAGACGCTGACCGAAGCGGGCTACCAGCCGCAGATCGCGTACTTCGAGGTTCTGCACGAGCTCAAGCTCATCGTCGACCTCATGTGGGAGGGCGGCATCGCCAAGCAGCGCTGGTCGATCTCCGACACCGCGGAGTTCGGCGACTACGTCTCCGGTCCGCGCGTCATCGACGCCCGCGTCAAGGAGAACATGCAGGCCGTTCTCGCCGACATCCAGTCGGGTGCCTTCGCGAAGCGCTTCATCGAGGACCAGGACAACGGCGGTCAGGAGTTCCTGGCGCTGCGGGCCAAGGAGGAGCAGCACCCGATCGAGGCGACCGGCAAGGAGCTTCGCGCTCTCTTCGCCTGGAAGCAGCAGGACGAGGACTACGTCGACGGCAGCGCTGCGCGCTGACGGCGACGTAATCCTCGGAGGGGCTGTGCTGGTCGGGTCGCTGGCGCGACCGCCGGCCCTTCGGGCCTGGGTCGATGGCAGTGCTGCGCGCTGACCTCGCCGAGATGAAGCGCCTCACGATCCGCGGATCGTGAGGCGCTTCATCGTTCTCAGGGGCGAGTGAGCTCTTCGAGCACTTCGACGACGTGACGGTAGGGGCGACCGGTCGCTCGTGTCATGCCGATCTCGCATGTGCGATTCGCCGAGACGAACGCGTCGAACGCTCCCTGGTCCTCGGCGTCGCGCAGCTCAGCGGCCTCGGTCTCCGTCGCACTCGCCGTGAGCTCGGGGTGCAGCATTCCTCGATCGCCGGCGAACGCACAGCACCCCCAGCCATCAGGCACGTAGACGTCTTCGGCGACGGCCGAGGCGATGGCGGTCAGCGCGCCGGTCGCACCGAGCGCTGTGGTGGAGCATGAAGGATGCACGGCGATCCGATCGAGCTTTTCGGACACGTTGAGCCGGGGGAGCGCCTCGCGGGCGAGGTAGGTCGTGGCGTCCTCGATCACGAGCCCGGCGTACTCGGGGTGATCTTCGAGCGCTTGCGCCAGCATCACGTGAAGCCCCTCCGTGCAGGACGCGGCGTCGCATACGACCGGCAACGTTCCCTGTCTGCTCGCCGACCACAGCGCGGCGAGGGTGCGCTTCGTCATCCGGTCGTAGCCGCTGAGATGTCCCTTCGACTTCCACGGTGTGCCGCAGCACAGTCCACCGGTGTCTTCGGGCACGACGAATGGGATGCCGGCGCGTGAGAGCACCGTCATGACGGCATCCCTCGATCCCTCGCCATGCCCTTCGGTGCCGAACATCGTTCCGATGCACGCTCCGAAGAACACCGCTGCGGCATCTGCGGGAGTCGAAGCCGACGGGGCCTTCGACCCGCCGCGCGGCAGGCCGCCGTCGTACAACGGCACAGTGTCGGCGCCGAGCACCGCACGCCCGATCTTCGTGACGCCCGTCACCAGAGGAGCCGGCAGAGCACCGGCTACGGTCAGGGCGAGGCCCCCGACTCGCGTAATCGCCCCCCAGCCCTGTGCCGCGGCGTCCCACACACCGTCCTCGATCTTCGACGCCTGCTCGGAGCGCAGCCGGCGCACGAGATCGCCGGTGTTGATGTCGACGGGGCACGCGACCGCGCACATGCCGTCGACTGCGCACGTCTGCACGCCGTCGTAGTCGTAGTCGGCGCGCAGCTCGGCGAGCAACGCAGTCTCGCCCTGGTCCTCTGCCCAGGCCATGTCGCGACGCAGCACGATGCGCTGCCGCGGCGTCAGCGTAAGGCTCTTGCTCGGGCACGTCGGCTCGCAGTAGCCGCACTCGACGCAGCGATCCACCTCCTTCTCGACCGTGGGCACGCGCTTGAGATCGTGCAGATAGGAGTCCGCGTCGTCGGACAGCACGACGCCCGGGTTCAGGATGCCGGCGGGATCGATCAGGCGCTTGATCTCCCACATCATGTCGGTGAGTTCGTCCCCGTACTGGCGGCGCACGAACGGCGCCATGATGCGTCCGGTGCCGTGCTCGGCTTTGAGAGAGCCGCCGTGCCCCAGCACGAGTTCGACGAGATCGTCGGTGAAACGCCGGTAGCGTTCGACGCTCGCCGGGTCGTCGAACCGCTCGTTCAGCAGGAAATGGATGTTGCCGTCCTTGGCGTGGCCGAAGATCACCGAACCCTCATACGCGTGCTCGGCGAACAGCTCGATCAGCCGCTCGCACGTCGCCAGAAGCCGGCCGACGGGCACGACGATGTCCTCGAGCAGAGCCGTGGTTCCCGACGGCCTGGCTCCTGCTATCGCCGTGTAGAGCCCCTTTCGCACGTGCCAGAGCGCCGCGCGCTCCGCCGCATCCGTCGTGAGGCTGGGGGCGACTGCGAGGGGGAGCGTCGTGAAATGCGCGAGTGCATTCGCCGCGTCCTCGGCGAGGGCGCCGGAGTTTGGAGCATGCACCTCGACGAGAAGTGCGGCATGCTGACGCACGTCGATCGCGGCGATCGCTGCCGGCACGTCAGAGAGGCCCTGTGCGACGCGGAGCGACGACGCGTCGAGCAGCTCGATGGTCGCGAGGCCGAGCTCGGTCAGGGCAGGCAGCGCCGCCATCGCGTCGGACAGCGTCTCGAACACGAGGAGTCCGGTCGCGATCGCCGGACGGACTTCGATCGTGCGGAAGCGCGCCTCTGCGACGAAGGCGAGCGTGCCCTCGGAGCCGATCACGAGGTGCTCGAGGATGCCCACCGGATCGTCGAAGTCGAGCAGCGCGTTCAGGCCGTAGCCCATGGTGTTCTTCATCGAGAACTGCTGCCGCACGAATGCGACGTTCTCGGGTGAGGCGAGCAGGCGCTCGCGAAGTGCGAGCAGCCCTTCGGCGATCGCCGGTTCCTCGGACAGGAGCAGCTCGTTCGCATCGGGAGCGGCAGTGTCGAGGATCGTTCCGCTCGGCAGGACGAGCAGCATCGACTGGATCGTCCGATAGGAGTTCTCGACGATGCCGCAGGCCATGCCGCTGGAGTTGTTCGCGACGACGCCGCCGATCGTGCAGGCGATCTCGCTCGCGGGATCCGGGCCGAGCTTGCGCCCGAAGCGCGTGAGGCGGGTGTTCACCTGTCGCACGGTCGCTCCGGGACCGACTCGGACCGATGCGCCGTCATCCGAGACCGCGACATCGCGGAAGTGGCTGCGCGTGTCGACGAGGATGTCGCCGCTCACGCCCTGGCCGGAAAGGCTCGTGCCGCCCGAGCGGAAGGTGAGGGTGCGACCTGCGGCTTTCACTGCACCGAAGACACGGGCGACACCTGTCGCATCGGCAGGGGAGAGCACGGCATCAGGGATCAGGAGATAGTGCGAGGCGTCGTGTGCGCGAGCGAAACGGTCGATCGAGCGCGCGTGCACTTCGGTCGAGGGCCCCAGAAGCGCGGGGTCCAGCGGTTCGGCGAGGGTTGTCGACACGGTGCTCCTCAGTGAGAACGAGATTGTCTGACAAGTGTACCGGTGAGGGAGCGGCTCACTAGGCTGGACGGATGACGACGGATGCAGTCCTGGGAGTGGTGGGTGTCGTGGATGCGGTCACCGTTCAGTTGCGCACGAGGATCCTGAGCGGGGACATCCGTTCAGGGGCTCCGCTGACAGAGGCTGCCGTCTCGCAGTCCTTCGGGGTCGCGCGACCGAGCGCGAAGGCGGCGATCGAGCAGCTCGTCGCCAGCGGTCTGCTCGTGCGCACGGCGCATCGCAGTGCTCGCGTAGTGGGTATCGACGCCGACACGGTGCGCGACGTCTACCGCACCAGGGCGCGACTCGAGAGCGCGGCGCTGCGCGAGCTCGCGCAGTCGCGCGTGGTGCCGGAAGCAGCGCGCGTCGCCAACGCCGAGCTGCTCGCCATGCCCCCTGGCCCGGACCCCGCGACGGTCGATCCCGACCTGCGTTTCCACAGCGCCCTCATCGATGCTCTGGGCAGCGACCGGACCGGACGCATGTACCGCAGCGTCCTCGATGAGGTGCGGCTGTGCATGGCGCAGGTGCAGGGGCGAAGGCTGCTCGACGCCGAAGACATCGCCGCTCAGCATGCGGCGATCCTCGAGGCGGTCGCGGTCGGCGACGCCGACCTTGCGGCCGATCTGCTGAGCGTGCACCTCTCCTCGGCAGAGGAAAGGCTGGTCGACGCGCTCAGCCGGGACTGATCACTCGGCGGGCGTCTCCGCGGGCTCGGGCGACTCGGTGGCATCCGGGATCTGGATCGGTGCGTCCGTGGAGTCGGCCCACACCGGCGCGGGGAGCGTCGTCTCCGTCGCGCCGTCGCGGATCGCGCGCAGAGCCTCGACGATCTCGGCGGAGTTCTCGGGGACGGCGAGGTCGCACTTCTTCAACTCGGATGCGAACTCGAGCGTCAGGCGGGTCTTGCCCGACTCGATCGCCTCGGCCGTGGTGCCCGTACGGATCTCGCTGCCGGTCTGCACGTCCGAGACGGAGTCGCACACGTGGTAGACCTGGCCGCCGTCGACCCAGACGACTTCGTCCTTGCCGAGCAGCTGGATGACGGTGGACTGGTCGGCGGTGTACTGCTCGATGGACGGCGGGTTGAAGTCGACGCCGAGGACGACGGCGAGAGCCGCCAGCACGATGCCGACGATGCCGGCCGTGGTCTTCTGGCCCTTGTCCATGTCCTTGTTCAGGAAGATGAGGATGATCAGCGGCAGGAACGCGACAACCGCGATGATCGCGCCCAGCTGGTTCTGGACGAAGAAGCGGAACTTGTCGGCCTTGCGGGCGGGGTCCAGGCGGTTCGCCTTCTTCCACAGCATCGACCCGATGATCGACAGCGCGGCGATCACGACGAGCAGCACGAGAAGCGTGATGAAGGCCCATTGCGGGAAGTGCGCGGTGACGCCCGGCTCTGACAGCAGGCCCGTGTCGGGGTCGCGGACGAGCTTGCCGTCTTCGCCGACGTACTCGCGCTGGCGCAGCAGCCAGAAGATTCCGACCGCCTCGGCGGCGATGGCGACAGCCCACAGCACAGCGGCGATCCAGCGGAACATCGTCGCCTTCGACTTGGCCTCGGCCGTGGGCTTCCAGTTCGCCGCAGGCTCGGCGATCTCGTTGCTCTTGTTCTCTGCCACGTCCGGCATCCCTTCCCCCTGCGCGAGTGCGCAGCCTGATGATTCCCTGAGCCTAGTGGACGCGGTGTTCTACGCTGGGGGCATGAGCTCGGATTCCGACGACCCCCTCACCTGGGACGGCGATGACGATGCGTCGACGACGCCACCGTCATCGACCGCGTTGCCGCAAGGCTGGAAGGCTGTGGGCAAGGGCAGCGAGGAGGGCGAGCGAGAAGCCGAGGCTGCGGCGCAGGGCGAGCTCGTCGATGACGAACCGGCCGGCCTCAGCACGACGATGCTGCTCCTGCTCGGCGTCATCGGCGGCGTCTATCTGCTGTATTCGGTGGGCTGGGCGATCGGCGGCCTTCGGCTGAAGCCGCTGGCGAACCTCATCGTCGACGACTCCATGTTCCTGCCCTGGTTCGTGCTCGCGATCGCCGCTCCGGCGATCTGGTTCCTGACGACGTGGGTACTCACCCGGGGCAGGGCTGCCTGGATCAGGATCAGCGTGCTGCTGCTCGGAGTCGTGCTGCTCGTGCCGTGGCCCTTCGTGACCGTGGGGGTGATCGGATCATGAGCGTGCCGACTTCCGCTTCTCGCGCTCCTCGCTGGGTCGTCTCGGCCGTCACCGGACTTGCGGGCCTCTTCTACGCCTATGCGATCTGGAACGCCATCGCGCACCTGGTCTCCATGGCGCAGAGCGGACTGACTGCGGCCGGCTGGGTGACGCTCGGGTTCGGTGTGCTGTTCCCCGCGCTGGTATTCGTCTTCGCGCTCGTGATCGGACGCCGACGGAGGTTGGGGGAGTACTCGCTCGTGCTCCTCGCGGGGCTCGCGCTGGTGGCGGTGTTCTGGCTGGACCTCATCGGGTACAGCATCCTGAACATGAGCGACCTCGTCGTGCAGACCGCCTGACCCGAGCCGACACACGGCGCAGGGCACCGGAGCGGCTCCGGTACAGTTGACGTGATCGCGCCCCCCATGGTGTGCGGCGCATCGGCCCTCTCCCGCATGTCGCGCTGCCCCGAAGGATCCACTGTGCCGAAGCCTGTTGTGCTCATCGCCGAAGAACTCTCTCCCGCCACCATCGAGGCTCTGGGCCCCGACTTCGACGTCCGCAGCGTCGACGGCACCGATCGCGAGGCGCTGTTCGCCTCGCTCGCGGAGGCGGATGCGGTTCTGATCCGCTCGGCGACCCGCATCGACGAAGAGGCGCTCGGCCACGCGCCGAACCTGAAGGTCGTGGCGCGCGCAGGAGTCGGCCTGGACAACGTCGACATCAAGGCCGCGACGACGGCCGGGGTCATGGTCGTCAACGCCCCGACCTCGAACATCGTCTCGGCTGCCGAGCTCACGGTCGGGCACATCCTGAGCCTCGCCCGTCGCATCCCCGCCGCGCATGCGTCGCTGTCCGCCGGACAGTGGAAGCGCAGTTCTTACACGGGCGCAGAGCTCTTCGAGAAGACCGTCGGCATCATCGGCCTCGGCCGCATCGGCGCCCTGGTCGCGGCACGCCTCGCCGCCTTCGACATGCGCGTGGTCGCATACGATCCGTACGTCACCTCTGCCCGCGCCCAGCAGCTCGGCGTCCAACTGCTGACGCTCGACGAGCTCGTCGCCGAGAGCGACTTCATCACGATCCACATGCCGAAGACGCCTGAGACCACGGGCATGCTCAGCACTGAGCAGTTCGCGGCGATGAAGAAGTCGGCCTACGTCGTCAACGTGGCTCGCGGCGGCCTGATCGATGAGGAAGCGCTGATCGAGGCGCTCAACGCCGGTGAGATCGCCGGCGCCGGCCTCGACGTCTTCACCTCCGAGCCGCCGGTCGAGGGCAGCGCTGCGCGCGCGCTGACCGAGCTGCCGAACGTCGTGGTCACGCCGCACCTCGGAGCGAGCACCGAAGAGGCGCAGGAGAAGGCGGGTGTCTCGGTCGCCCGTTCCGTGCGCCCTCGCCCTGGGCGGCGACCTGGTTCCCGACGCGGTGAACGTCGCCGGCGGCGTCATCGACCCGTATGTGCGCCCGGGCATCTCGCTCGTCGAGAAGCTCGGTCAGATCTTCTCGGCGCTGGCGACCTCGCCGCTCACGAGCCTCGACGTCGAGGTGCACGGCGAGCTGAACGACTACGACGTGAGCGTCCTCAAGCTCGCGGCGCTCAAGGGCGTCTTCACGAACATCGTCAGCGAGACGGTGTCGTACGTGAACGCGCCTCTGCTCGCCGAGCAGCGCGGCATCGCCGTGCGTCTGCTCAAGGACGACGTGAGCGAGGAGTACCGCAACGTCATCACGCTGAAGGGCGCGCTCTCTGACGGAAGCCAGCTGTCGGTGTCGGGCACGCTGACCGGTCCCAAGCAGACGGAGAAGCTCGTCGGGATCAACGACCACGCCCTCGAGCTCCCGATCGAGAAGCACCACGTCGTGATGCTCTACACCGACCGACCGGGCATCGTGGCGGTCTACGGCCAGAAGTTCGGCGAGGCCGGCATCAACATCGCCGGAATGCAGATCGGCCGTCTCGCCGCAGGCGACCAGGCGCTGAGCGTCCTGACCCTCGACTCGCCCGTCTCGGACGAACTGCTCGACGACGTGCGCACCGCGATCGACGCCGACCTGTTCCGTCAGATCGAGCTCGCCGAGGTCTGATCGACTCCACAGAGAAGCGGGAGGGGCGATGAGCCCCTCCCGCTTCTCTGTGTCCGGAGGAGGCGCGTTTCCCCATGACGGCCGCGCGACGCGGCCGCCGTCGGCAGCAGGGATGCGGGCGTGTGAACGTGAGAGGACCGCTCAGGGCGCCGTCGCCGTGAGCACCAGGGCGATGAGGTCGGTCAGCTCCTGGCGCCGGGGGACCAGGAGCTCCGGACCGTGCACGTCGAGCGAGTTGTTGAAGTACAGACCGTCGCTGAGCAGCATGACGAGATCCAGGCTCGCCGCGTCGCGGACATGAGGGCGGATCGCGTCCTCCCAGCGCCGCCGCGTATGCCTCAACGCGTCGGCAGCAGCCGCAGAACCTCCCTGCGCCAGGCGAGACGCGGCGATGAGGGCGCGGTCGAGGGCTTCGTCCTCCATGACCGATGTGCGGATGTAGTACGCGACGGGGCCTTCTTCGGCTGACGCCATCTTCGCGAGATCGGCATCGTTGAGTTGTTCGAGCCGGCCGAGGAGGCCCGCGATGAGCTCTTCCTTCGACCCGAAGTGATAGAGCAGTCCGCCCTTCGAGACGCCGGCCGCCTTGGCGGTCGCATCGAGGGTCGCGGTGCGTTCGCCGTCGGCGATGACGATGGCCTCGAAGGCATCGAGCACGCGTTCACGTGCGAGGGGCGGTCTGGGCATGCGGTCCTCGGAGTCGGTCAGCGGATGGAGACATCTGTTACTATACCAGCTGGACGGTTTAGTAACAGAGCCCGTGAGATGTGAGAGGTGCTTCATGACGCGCACAGCGTCGATTCCCACTGTGAGTGACGACGTCGAGACTGACGCGCCCCGCGTCGGGGCGAGAGGATGGGCCGCGCTCGTCGTGCTCATGCTGCCGGTTCTGCTGGTGTCGGTGGACAACACCGTGTTGAGCTTCGCGCTGCCGGAGATCTCGATGGCGCTGTCGCCCTCGGGCGCCGAGCAGCTCTGGATCATCGACGTGTACCCGCTCGTGCTCGCAGGACTTCTCGTGACGATGGGCACGATGGGCGACCGCTTCGGGCGTCGCCGGATGCTGCTGATCGGAGCCACCGGATTCGCCGCGGTGTCGGCGCTGGCCGCCTTCGCCCCGACCGCCGGTCTGCTGATCGCCGCACGCGCGCTGCTCGGCTTCTTCGGCGCCATGCTCATGCCCTCGACGCTCTCCCTGCTGCGCTCGATCTTCCGCAACCGCGACCAGCGGCGCCTCGCGATCGCCGTGTGGGCCTCGGCGTTCTCGGCGGGTTCCGCCCTCGGACCCATCGTCGGAGGCTTCCTTCTCGAGCACTTCGCGTGGGGGTCCGTCTTCCTCGTGGCGGTCCCCGTGCTGATCCCGCTGCTCATCGCGGCGCCGCTTCTGGTGCCGGAGAGTCGTGATCCTCACCCGGGTCGCATCGACCCGATCAGCATCCTGCTCTCGATGGGCGCGATGATCCCTGTCGTGTACGCGATCAAGTCCTTTGCGACCGATGGTCCGTCGCTCGTCGCGGGCGCCTGGGCGGTGCTGGGCGTTCTGCTCGGTGCGCTGTTCGTGCGCCGCCAGTTGCGCGCCGACATCCCGATGCTCGACATGGCGCTGTTCCGTCGCGGCACGTTCTCGGGAGCGATTCTCGTGAACCTCCTGAGCGTGGTGGCCCTCGTGGGCTTCCTCTACTTCGTGTCGCAGCACCTGCAGCTCGTGCTCGGCCTCTCGCCGATGGTCGCCGGATTCGCTCTGGTGCCAGGCATGGCGGCGATGATCGTGGCGGGCCTCACGGTCGTGCCGATCTCGCGTCGCGTTCACCCGCGTGTGCTGATTCCTGCGGCGCTCGTCTTCTCGGTGGCGGGCTATCTGGTCGTCGCGTTCACGACCTCCGAGCACGGCGTCGCGCCGCTGATCGTCGCGTTCGTCGTGCTCGGCCTCGGGATCGGCGCGGCGGAGACGATCTCCAACGAGCTCATCCTCTCGAGCGCACCAGCGGAGAAGGCCGGAGCGGCGAGCGCCGTGTCCGAGACCGCGTACGAACTCGGAGCCGTGCTCGGGACGGCCGTGCTCGGTGGAATCATCACAGCCTTCTACCGGGGCGCGCTCGTCCTGCCGGAGGGGTTGCCCGCAGAGGCGGCGCGCGCCGCCGAGGAGACGCTCGCCGGCGCGTACACGGCAGCGGCGGAGCTGCCCGAGACACTCGGGACGGCGTTGTGGGATGCCGCCGCCACGGCGTTCGGGTCGGGGATCATGGTCACATCGCTGATCGGAGCGGGGCTCGTGGTCCTCGCAGGCGTGATCGCCGCCGTCACGCTGCGCTCGTCGCACCCCGCCGCCTGATCCTCGTCCACCCGGGCGCTCGCTGTCACGCGGACAACGGGCGCCCCGGGGCGGCGCTACGCTGGATGGATCCTGAACCGACGATCCCATCGGTGTGAGCGCGTCGGTTCCCCCCCAGTGCTAGGAGTGTCATGTCGCGCGTCGTCAAGCTTGCCGTCATCCCCGGTGACGGCATCGGGCCCGAGGTCGTCGCAGAAGCCGAGAAGGTGCTCGATGCGGCGACGGCCGGCAGTGGCGTCTCGTTCGAGAAGACCCGCTTCTCGCTGGGCGCCGCGCGTTTCCTCGAGACCGGCGACACCCTGACCGACGAAGACCTCGCGGCGATCGGCGCGAATGACGCGATCCTGCTGGGCGCCGTCGGCGGCCAGCCCGGCGACCCTCGTCTGAAAGATGCGAACATCGAGCGCGGGCTGCTGCTGAAACTGCGCTTCACACTCGATCACTACGTCAACCTGCGTCCGTCCAAGCTGTTCGCCGGAGCGGCCGGACCCCTGGCGAACCCTGGCGAGGTCGACTTCGTCGTGGTGCGCGAGGGCACGGAGGGGCCGTACGTCGGCAACGGGGGAGCGATCCGCAGGGGCACCCCGCACGAGGTCGCCAACGAGACCAGCGTCAACACCGCCTTCGGGGTCGAGCGCGTCGTCCGCTACGCGTTCGAGCTTGCCGAGCGTCGGCGCCGCAAGCTCACCCTCGTGCACAAGACGAACGTGCTCGTGCACGCGGGTGCCATCTGGCAGCGCATCGTGGACGAGGTCGCCGCCGAGCATCCCGATGTGGTCGTCGACTATCTCCACGTCGACGCCGCGACGATCTTCCTCGTGACAGACCCCTCGCGATTCGACGTGATCGTCACCGACAACCTGTTCGGAGACATCCTCACCGATCTGGCAGGCGCGGTCACCGGGGGGATCGGCCTCGCCGCATCGGGCAACATCAATCCCGAGGGCGCCTTCCCGTCGATGTTCGAGCCGGTGCACGGATCCGCGCCCGACATCGCGGGGCAGCAGAAGGCCGACCCGACCGCGGCGATCCTCTCGGTCGCGCTGCTGCTCGACCATCTGGGGCTGACCGCGGAATCGGCACGTGTGAGCGCGGCCGTGGAGGCGGACATCGCAGCCCGCACGGGGGCGCGCACGACGGCCGAGATCGGCTCGGCCATCGCTGCACGTCTCTGAACGACAGGCGTAGGCTGAAAAGGCGCGAGGACGCGCCCACGCACGAGGAATGGAAGACGAGATGACGACGATCGACGCCGAGGCGACTGTGGCTCCGCTGGAGTTCGCGGTGACGAAGAACCTGAACGCGGCAACCCCCGCCCGGGTCGCCGAGGTCCTGGAGAACCCGGGCTTCGGTGTCGTCTTCACCGACCACATGGTCGACATCTGCTGGTCGGTAAAGGGCGGATGGCATCGGCCCCGTGTTCAGCCCTACGGTCCGATCCCGCTCGACCCGGCGGCGTCCGTGCTGCACTACGGCGCAGGAGATCTTCGAAGGCATCAAGGCGTACCGGCATGCAGACGGCTCGGTGCACACCTTCCGTCCCGACCGCAATGCGGCGCGACTGCAGGCCAGCGCACGACGTCTCGCGCTCCCCGAGCTGCCGAGCGAGTACTTCATCGAGTCGCTGCGCCAGCTGGTCTCGGTCGACGAGCGGTGGGTGCCCTCCGGCGCGGATCAGAGCCTGTACCTGCGTCCGTTCATGTTCGCGAAGGAAGCGTTCCTCGGCGTGCGCGCCGCGCAGAAGGTCGCGTATTACGTGATCGCGAGCCCCGCCGGCGCCTACTTCACCGGGGGCGTGAAGCCGGTTCGCATCTGGCTCTCCGAGGACTACGCCCGCGCAGGCCGCGGTGGCACGGGCAAGGCGAAGACCGGCGGCAATTACGCATCCAGTCTGCTCCCGCAGGCCGAGGCGTATGAGAAGGGCTGCGATCAGGTCGTGTTCCTCAACGAGAACCACGACGTCGAGGAGCTCGGCGGCATGAACGTCGTGTTCGTCTTCAAGGACGGCCGTATCGTGACGCCCGAGTCCGACAGCATCCTCGAAGGGATCACGCGCGACTCGCTGCTGCAGCTCGCGAAAGACCGTGGCTACACCGTCGAGAAGCGTCCCATCTCGATCGACGAATGGCGCGAAGGCGTCTCGTCCGGCGACATCGTCGAGGTTTTCGCCTGCGGCACGGCCGCGGTCGTGACGCCGATCGGCGCGCTGGTCGGCACCGATTTCGAAGAGGAGCAGCCGCTCGGCGAACTCGCACTGTCGCTGCGCGAGGAGCTCACCGACATCCAGTACGGTCGCCGCGAAGACAAGCACGGCTGGTTGCTCCGCCTCGTCTGACCCCTTGTCGCCCGCACCTCGAGTGCGAGGGCTGGATAGGGTGGACTGGTGAAGATCGCACGATTCAGCCATGACGACGCCATCATGTACGGCATCGTCGACGAGTCCGACCTTGTCGTGCTCGCCGGCGACCCGATGTTCGCGGGTTACGAACCCACGGGGCAGCGGGTGCCGCTCGCGGATGCCGCGCTGCTCGCGCCGGTCATCCCGCGGTCGAAGGTTGTCTGCGTCGGCAAGAACTACCACGACCACGCGGCGGAGATGGGCGGAACGGCTCCGGAGGAGCCTCTGCTCTTCCTGAAGCCGAACACCGCGGTGATCGGCCCCGGCGACACGATCGTCCGCCCATCGCTCTCGCAGCAGACCGAGTACGAGGGCGAGCTCGCCGTCGTGATCGGCAAGATCGCGAAGAACGTCACGGCGGCGGACGCTCTGAGCTACGTGCTCGGGTACACGATCGGCAACGACGTCACGGCGCGTGACCTGCAGCGCAAGGACGGACAATGGTCGCGAGCCAAGGGCTTCGACACGTTCTGCCCCCTCGGGCCGGTGATCGAGACCGACTTCGATCCCGCGTCCGCCACGATCGAGACCCGCGTGAACGGAGAGGTGCGCCAGCACGCTCCGCTGACCGACATGATCCACTCCGTCGCGTCGATCATCGAGTACGCCTCGGCTGTGTTCACTCTGCTGCCCGGTGACGTGATCCTCACCGGCACACCCGCCGGTGTCGGTGCCTTTGACGCTGGTGACATCGTCGAGGTCGAGATCTCAGGACTCGGCATCCTGCGCAACGCCGTTCGCGACGCGCGGTGATCACACTCGCCGCCGAGCAGCAGGCGGCCGTGCAGCGGCGCACCGTCATGGTGCTTTCTGCGGGGCAGGTGCTCGGCGGGATCGCTTTCGGCGCCACAGTGTCCCTCGGGGCGCTGCTCGCGGCGGATCTCTCGGGCGACGACGGTCTCTCGGGCCTCGCCACGGCATCCGTGACCCTCGGGCCGGCGCTCTGCTCGATCCCGCTCGCGAGGATGGCAGCCCGCGTCGGACGGCGGCGCGCACTGACGCTCGGCAACATCTTCGCTCTGGTCGGCATCATGATCGTGGTGCTCGCGGTGGCGCTGCGCATCTTCCCTCTGCTGCTGCTCGGCACGCTCACCATCGGGGCGGGCAACGCGGGAAACCTGCAGTCACGGTTCGCCGCCACCGATCTCGCCGCCCCGGAGCATCGCGGTCGCGACCTGTCGATCGTCGTGTGGTCGACGACGATCGGGGGAGTGGCGGGGCCGTTGCTGCTCGCTCCGGGTGAGGTCGTCGGGCATGCACTGGGGATGCCGCCGCAGACGGGGTCCTACGCGTTCTCGTTCGTCGCGCAGTGTCTCGCCCTCGTGCTGTATCTGGTCGCGCTCAGGCCCGATCCGCTCCTGACGGCACAACGGCTCGCCAGGGCAGCCGCAACCGTCGCCAGCACCGTACGAGAGGATCGGCCGGTCGTGGCGCGGTATGCGATCTTCGCAGTCGCGGGGTCGCATGTGGTGATGGCGTCGGTCATGGCGATGACCCCGGTGCATCTGTCGCACATGGCGCACGAGATGCACGGGACGGCCACGACGCCTGCCGACGTCTCGGCACTGGTCGGCATCACGATCGCGCTGCACGTCGGCGGCATGTACGCGCTGTCACCGGTGTTCGGCATCCTCGCGGATCGCCTGGGCCGCCTGCGGGTGGTGTTGATCGGTCAGGTGCTGCTCGGCGGCGCTCTGGCGTTCGCCGTGTTCGCCAATGATCAGGCGTGGGGAGTCATCGTGGCGCTCATCCTGCTCGGGCTCGGCTGGAGCGCAGCGACGGTCGCCGGCGCAGCGCTGCTCACCGAATCGAGTGCGCCCGAGCTGCGCACCCGGCGTCAAGGACGCAGCGACTCCCTCATGAGCCTGTGCGCGGCCGCAGGCGCCGTGCTCGCTGGTGTGATCCTGTCGAACTTCCAGTACGCGGGGCTCGGGATCGCCGCATCCGTCATCGTCGTCGCGATCGTGGTGCTCTCGCCGCTCGCGCGAGGGCGCGCCGCGTAGAATCGAAGGGCTATGGCTACTCCTCACCCCCTCACCACGACCGCTAGTGGTGCCGACGTCCGCGTCCGCTTCTGCCCGTCTCCGACCGGTCTGCCGCACGTCGGCATGATCCGCACCGCCCTCTACAACTGGGCGTACGCCCGCCACACCGGCGGCAAGATGGTGTTCCGCATCGAAGACACCGACGCCGCGCGCGACAGCGAGGAGAGCTTCCGTCAGCTCGTCGACGCGCTCACGTGGCTGAAGATCGACTGGGATGAGGGCGTCGAGGTCGGCGGCCCGCACGAGCCGTACCGCCAGTCGCAGCGCCACGACATCTACCGCGGCGTGATCGACAAGCTCGTCGCCACCGGCGCTCTGTACGAGAGCTACTCGAACGCCGAGGAGATCGACGCCCGCAACGAGGCGAACGGCCGCGCGAAGCAGCTCGGCTACGACAACTTCGACCGTGACCTCACGGAGGAGCAGAAGACCGCGTTCCGCGCCGAGGGCCGCCAGCCCGCTCTGCGCCTGCGCGTGCCGGACGAGGACCTCACCTACGTCGACCTCATCCGCGGCGAGGTCACCTTCCCCGCCGGATCCTTCCCGGACTTCGTGGTCGTGCGCCCGAACGGCGTGCCGCTGTACACGTTCGTGAACCCGGTCGACGACGCGCTCATGGGCATCACCCACGTGCTGCGCGGTGAGGACCTCATGCCGTCCACGGCTCGTCAGTTGGCCCTCTACGCCGCGTTGATCGACGCCGGAGTCACGACCTTCGTGCCGCGTTTCGCGCACATGCCGCTCGTCCTGGGCGAGACCGGCAACAAGAAGCTGTCCAAGCGCGATCCGCAGGCCGACCTCTTCCTGCACCGCGAGCGCGGCTTCATCCACGAGGGTCTGCTGAACTACCTCGCTCTTCTGGGCTGGTCGATCGGCCACGACCGCGACGTGTTCTCCCTCGACGAGTTCACCGCGGCGTTCGACATCGTGAACGTGAACCCGAACCCGGCGCGCTTCGACCAGAAGAAGGCCGAGTCGATCAACGGCGACCACATCCGGATGCTCGATGAGAAGGACTTCGCCGAGCGGATCGTGCCCTATCTGGCCGCGGCCGGCCTGTTCGATGAGCCGACTCGCGAGCAACTGGTGCTGGCGTTTCGCGCGGCCCCGCTGATCCAGGAGCGCGTGCAACTGCTGGGCGAGGCGCCCGGCATGCTCGGCTTCCTCTTCACCGACGACATCTCCTACGAGGCTGATGCGCTCAAGGGGCTGCCGGCGAACGCCGCCGAGGTGCTCGACGCGTGCGTGGCCGCTCTCGAGCCGGTGACCGACTTCACGCCGCAGCCGATCCAGGATGCTCTCGCAAAGGCCCTGGTCGAGGACCTCGAGCTCAAGCCGCGCGTGGCCTATGGACCTCCGCGCGTCGCCATCACCGGTCGGCGCGTGTCGCCTCCGCTGTTCGAATCGATGGAACTGCTCGGCAAGGACGAATCGCTGCGTCGCCTGCGCGCGCTGTCCGCTCAGCTCGCGGGCTGAGGCGAAGACACGACGGGAGGGAGGGGCGCTGACGGCCGGCGCCTCTCCCTTTCGCGTATGCCCACCCCGGCGGCGCCGTGGCACATGTTCGCAACCGGTTCAAGGCCATAGCGGGATCGCGAGGCGCCCTCTAAGTTCGGACAGGAAGAGCCGGAGGAGGCAGCAATGGACGAGAAGATGGCGCGCTCAGTATCCGCGCTCGAGCTCGCACGGTACCTGGGCCTGTGGTACGAGCAGGGGCGTCTGCCGTTGCGGTTCGAGGATGACGAGGCGCGGGACGTCACTGCCGAGTACTCGCTCGCCGATGATGGCACGGTGACAGTCGACAACCGCTGCCTCGACAAGAACGGCGAGCCCGAGCGAGCCCTCGGACAGGCGACACCGGATCCGGATCACCCGGGGCGGCTCCGTGTGTCGTTCCTGCCTGAGAAGCTCCGCTGGCTGCCGTTCACGCGCGCCGACTACTGGGTGCTGCGCGTGGACGAGGACTACGAGCACGCGCTCGTGGGCACGCCGGATCACCGGTACCTGTGGCTGTTGTCGAGGCAGGCGCAGGCCGACGACGCGGTGGTGGAGGACTTCCTGCAGACCGCCCGTGACCAGGGATTCGACCTGACCGGATGGATCACCACGCCGCAGTCGGGCGCGGTCGTCGCGTTCTGAGCCGGTCTCCTTCTCGTTTCCGCGCCACGCGCGGGCGGCGTGTGCTGATTTGGCACCGGGGTGCGGGTCGGGTAAGGTTGAATCTCGGTGCGAGGCTCCGGTTTCGCCCTTGGGGTATGGTGTAATTGGCAACACGGCGGTTTCTGGTTCCGTTGTTCTTGGTTCGAGTCCAGGTACCCCAGCACGATGAAAACCCCCGGTCATCCGGGGGTTTTGTCGTATCGGGAAGTGCCCGTCCCGCGGCTGGTGCGACAGCGTCGAAGGGGAGTGCGAATGAGGTACGCGACGTTCCTGTTGCATGCGATCCGGTGCAGGATCGAACCGAGCGCGAACGAGGCGCCGGAGTGAGCGGAGACCGTGCCGTTCCCAATCTCCCCTCACGAGATCTCCTCGCGACGAGCGCCTTCTACGCGCGATTCGGTTTCATCGAGAGCTTCCGCGATGAAGGCTGGATGATCTTGAGGCGCGGATCCGTCGAGCTCGAGTTCTTCCCGGTCTCAGGTCTCGACCCGTGGACGAGCTCGTTCCGCTGCAGCATCCGGGTCGCCGACCTCGATGAGCTGTGGCGCGACACGATCGCTGCCGGCATCCCCATCGGAAAGACGGGATTCCCGCGGCTGCACGAGCCGCGTGTGGAGCGTTCGGGACTGCGCATCGCCTACCTCGTCGACCCCGACGGCAATCAGCTCGCTCTCATCGCCGAACCCCATACTCGGGCGCCGTGCGCCCGGTGATCGTGAGGGCGCTGAGACGAGGTGAGACCTTATCGCCGGCTCCGTTCAGCTGCCGCCCGGCCACTCGGCGATGCGCGCTCGAACGGTCGCGACGGCGTCATCGATCGTGCTGCCGCGTCCGACCGCGAGGCCGATGAGGAACGTGGTCACCGGCCCAGCCGGGCGTACCACCTCGTGTGCGGTCTCGCGCGTGACGTCGAGGAGAAGTCCGGTCGGGACCTGGTCGGGATCCAGGCCGAGATCGGTGGCCGTCGCGCGCACCCACGTCTCGAGGTCGGAGGGGGAGTCGGTCATGATGTGGTCCTTCCCACTGTTCGCCGGGTGCGCTCTTCGATACTCGTCGATCGCCTCCCAGGTGTCGAGATCCGTCGCCGCTCCGCCGACAGGGACTGCTCGGAGCACGAGGCCCGAAAGCAGATCGCGCATCGACGCTCCGTCGGCCTCTGCCAGCGCGTGCACGGCGCGACGCAGCGAGGCGAGGTGATAGCGCCCCGCGAGCCACTGCTCGCGCCCTGCTGCATCGCTTCCGACGACGCCGTCGACATCGGCGGGAAATGCGGCCGCGTCGAGCAGCTGCACGAGACGGACCGCCTCGGGGAGGTCGGCGGCCAGCACGAGCACCTCTGCGTCGCTTTCGTGAGAATCGACGGTGTCGACATGGCCGAGAGCGTCGAGTCCCGCGGCCAGCGCCGCGGCCGGTCCGCCGAAGCGCGGCTCCTCCCGCGCCCAGACGACGCGATCGTCGTCGATCTCGAAGGGGCCGCCGACCACCACGATCCGCTGTCGAGTCGCAGCCGCCTCGATGGCGTGCTCGATCAGCGGGCGCCCGGCCACCGGCACCATCGGCTTGTCCGCGCCGCCGAGTCGGCGGGCACGCCCTCCGGCGAGGACGATCGCAGGACCCGCGATGCCGTGGTCGGCGGTCACAGGAGCATCACCGACACGAGATCGCCTTCGAGCACGGCATCGACATCGGCGGGGATGATCGCGAGGGCGTCGGCGACCGCCAGGGAGGAGATCGGATGGAAGCCGTTGCCCTTGGTCGCAGGCTCGACCCGGTCTCCGTCGAAGACGACGGGGAGAAGCTGCGTCTTGCCTGCGCGCACCCGCCACGACCGGCTCGCGGGCAGCGTCAACCGTCGTCGCTCGACGTCGCGGTGACCCGCCAGTGCACGCAGCGCCGGGCGCACGAACACCTCGAACGACACGGCCATCCCGAGCGGAGAGCCCGGCAGGCAGAAGACCAGCGCGCCGTGGTGCATTCCGAATCCCTGCGGCTTGCCCGGCTGCATCGACACGCTGTCGAAGCGGATGCCGTACTCGGGTCCCATCACGGCCTTGACGACGTCGAACGCACCGACGCTGGCGCCGCCGGTCAGGATGACGACATCGGCGACGTCGAGCACGCCCTGCACGGTGCGGCGGAGAAGCGCGGGATCATCCGGAACCGAGCGCACAGCGGTGACGTTACCGCCCGCGTCGGCCACCGCCGCCGCGAGAAGCACCGAGTTCGACTCGGGGATCTGCCCGCGGTCGGGCGTCGATGCCGGCGGTACGAGCTCGGTTCCTGTGGAGATCACGGCGACTCGAGGGGCAGACCCCACGAGCACCCGGTCGTATCCGCACGAGGCGATCGCGGCGAGCTGCCATGCTTTCAACTCGGCGCCGGCATCGACGACGACCTCTCCCGCCCCGCGATCCTCGCCTGCGCGCCGGATGTGAGCCCCATGCGCCGCCGCCGTCAGCACGGTCACGCGCTCCGGCGCGTCGTGCCGCACCGCCGTCCCCAGATCCGTGTGCTCGAGCGGCACGATGGCGTCGGCGTCGCTCGGCACGGGGGCGCCAGTCATGATGCGCGCCGCCTCGCCCGGGCCCAGAGCGGGGTCGTCGGGGGCGCCTGCCGGCACATCCGCGATCACCCTGAGCACGGCCCCGGAGACGGCATCCGCCTGTCGCACCGCGTAGCCGTCCATCGCCGAGGCGTCGAAGAGGGGGAGCGGCCACCGGCTGCGCACCTCCGCCGCAAGTACACGCCCGCGTGCCGCCGAGAGCGGAAGCAGCTCGGCGGGGAGCGGGGTCACCGCCTCGAGGATCCGCTGACGGTGCTCGTCGATCGTGATCATGCGCGGGGAGGCCGAGTGACCGGCGTCGGAGACGACATGGGTCAACGGTATCCGTTCGGGCGCACAGAGCGCCTCGTGCCCCTGAAGTATGAAGCGACGGCGCGCGGAGTCGTGTCGAATGCCGTGAGCGCGAGTAGGGTCGGCATCGTGGGCAGGATCACGACGCGACGACCCGTACTCCGCATCACCGCGGGAGAAGGCGCTGATCGACGCGCCGACACGCTCGCGGTGGAGGAACCTCTCGAGATCCGCATCGCGGGTACCGCATTGGCTGTGACGATGCGGACGCCGGGGCACGACGTGGAGCTCGCCGCCGGCTTCCTCGTCTCCGAGGGCATCATCGGCCAGACAGACGAGTTCCGGTCGGCGATCCATTGCGGCGGACCGGGCACGGGAGGCGATGAGAACACCTACAACGTGCTGGATGTGGCGTTGGGCACCGGGGTGCGCCTGCCGACGGCCGACGACGCCAGACGTTTCTACACGACCAGTTCGTGCGGCGTGTGCGGGAAGGCGAGCATCGACGCCGTCTCGACCGTCTCGCGCTACGACGTCGGCGGGGACCGACTCGAGATCGACGATCAGTGGATCACCGGCCTGCCCGATCGGCTGCGGGCCGGTCAGGACGCGTTTCAGAAGACCGGCGGACTGCACGCGGCGGCGCTCTTCGACGGCGCCACGGGAGAGATGCTCGTGCTGCGAGAGGATGTGGGGCGGCACAACGCCGTCGACAAGGTCGTCGGCTGGGCGCTGCTGAACGAGCGACTGCCTCTGCGCGCCATGGTGCTGCAGGTGTCGGGGCGGGCGAGCTTCGAACTCGTGCAGAAGGCGGTGATGGCCGGCATTCCGGTGCTGTCAGCGGTCTCAGCGCCGTCGTCATTGGCGGTCGAGCTCGCGGAGAGCTCCGGGCTGACCCTGGCGGGCTTCGTCCGCGGGCGGAGCATGAACGTCTACGCGCACGCGCAGCGGATCAGGATCACGCGCGCCACGGCACGCGACACGGTGAACGAAGGGGCGATGACCGGTGAGCACTGAGGATCGAGGACGTCGGGGGATGGCATTCGGATTGCTTCCTGCCGAGCCGCGACAGGGCGGGTACGGACCGCGCACCGATCGACCGTGGTCGCGCAAGCCGTATCGCCACCCCGCAGCCGGCTGGGGTGCGGCTGCGTCGGTGGGCCGCGTGGTGCTGCGTGAACGCGAGCCCATCGCAGGTCCTTTCGCGATGCTGAAGATGAACCACCCGATCGCAGGCTACGACTGCCCCGGGTGCGCCTGGCCCGACGATCTCGGCAACCTGAAGCTCGACATCTGCGAGAACGGCATCAAGCACGTCACCTGGGAGATGACGCGCAAGCGCGTCGAGCGGGCGTTCTTCTGGGAGCACACGGTGTCGGAGCTGGCCGACTGGACGGACTTCGAGCTGGAGGATCAGGGGCGTCTGACCGAGCCGATGGCCTACGACCCGGAGACGGATCGCTACCTTCCGATCTCCTGGGAGGAGGCTTTCGCCGTCATCGGCGACGAGCTTCGGGGACTGGACAGCCCCGACGAGGCCGCGTTCTACACGTCAGGCCGACTCAGCAACGAGGCGACCTTCCTGTATCAGCTGATGGTGCGCGAGTACGGGACGAACAACCTGCCGGATTGCTCCAACATGTGCCACGAGGCGTCGGGGCGGGCGCTGAACGCCTCCATCGCGACCGGCAAGGGCACGGTCGATCTGCACGACTGGGAGCAGTGCGACGCTCTCTTCGTTCTCGGCGTCAACGCGGCCTCGAATGCCCCACGCATGCTCACGGCATTGTCGGACGCGGTTCGCAGGGGCGCGCAGGTCGTCCACGTGAACCCCCTGATCGAGGCCGGGGCCACCCGGACCATCGTCCCGCACGAGTTCGTCGACATGGCCCTGTTCAAGAGCACCGACACCGGCACGATGAACCTGCAGGTGCGTCCCGGCGGCGACCTGGCGCTCATCCGCGGCATGGCCAAGGTCCTGTTCGAGAGGTCGCAGAGCGACCCGGGCGCTCTGGACAGTGCGTTCCTCGCGCAGTACACGCAAGGCTTCGATGAGTACCGGATGCTGGTCGACGCCACCGAATGGCCTGACCTCATCCGTCAGTCGGGTCTGTCGGAGGCCCAGATCAGATCGGCGGCCGAGGTCTACCTCGCCTCTGAGCGCACGGTGATCAGCTGGTGCTTGGGCGTGAGCCAGCACGAGCACGGGGTCGACACCGTCCGCGAGATCGTGAATCTTCTGCTGCTCCGCGGGAACATCGGCCGGCCGGGCGCGGGACCCTCGCCGATCCGCGGCCACAGCAACGTGCAGGGCAACCGCACGTGCGGCATCGACCATCGCCCGCCGGCCTGGACCGACCGTCTCGCCGAGGTGTGCGAGATCGACCCGCCGCGGCATCCGGGACTCGACACCGTCAAGACGATCCGCGGCATGAACGACGGTTCCGTGAAGGTGTTCGTCGGAATGGGCGGGAATTTCGTGCTGGCGGCGCCGGACACCGCCTTCACCGCGGAGGGCCTGCGCCGTTGCCGGCTCACGGTGCAGGTGAGCACCAAGCTGAACCGCAGCCATCTGGTTCACGGTGAGAAGGCGCTGATCCTGCCCTGCCTCGGGCGCACCGAGCGCGATGAGCAGTCCGGCGGCCTGCAAGGGGTGACGGTCGAGGACGCCATGAGCATGGTGCATCTGTCGATGGGACGCAAGCAGCCGGCATCCGCCTATCTCCTGTCGGAGCCCGCGATCATCGCCGGGATGGCGAAAGCGACCCTGCCGGACACGCGCACGCCCTGGGACGAGTACGTCGCAGACTACGATCGCATCCGCGACGTGATGGCCCAGGTGCTCCCCGGGTTCGAGGGCTTCAACCGTCTCATCCGCGATCGGCACGGGTTCCGGATCCCGCAGGGGGCGAGGGAGAGGGAATTCGGAACCGACTCGGGCCGGGCCGAGTTCTCCCACGCACCGCTGCCCGATGTGATCCCTGCCGCGGCCGACACCCTCGTGCTGCAGACCATGCGCTCGCACGATCAGTGGAACACGACGATCTACTCGAACGACGATCGCTATCGCGGGGTCAAGAACATCCGCGAGCTCATCTTCATGCACACCGACGACATGAGCGAGCGCGGAATCGCGGAGGGCGATCCGGTCGACATCGTCTCGACGTCGAAAGACGGTTCCACGCGTGCGGTACGCGGGTTCCGGGCGGTCGCGTACGACCTGCCTCGAGGCAGCGCCGCCGGCTACATGCCGGAGATGAACGTGCTCATCGGTCACCGCGATTTCAGCGCTCAGAGCGATCAGCCGCTCATGAAGAGCCTTCAGGTGACCGTGTCGCCTTCGCGCTGACGACGTCGCAGTCCGTCAGCCCGTGGTCGTGCGGGTGCTGGTTCCGCATTCGCCGATGAAGCCGAGGTAGCACACCGCTTCGTGGGTCTCTGCGGGCGTGTAGTCGTTGTTCGACACCTCGCGGGTGGCGCGCTCGGCCGTCTGATGCAGTCCTCCGTACCCGCCGAGCGTCTCCACGTAGTAACCCTCGCCGTCCTGCGCCTTCATCTGCTCGATCATGTCGGCGTAGTCCGTGCAGACGGCGGACCCGCTGTCGGTCAGGCTGACACCGCTGCACGCGGCGTTGTACGAGGCCACGTACAGGTTGGTGCAGTCCGTCCAGTCCTGGTTCACCCAGCACGGGTTGATCTCGTCCATCGTGACGTCGTACAGCCCGGTGTCGTACTCCTCGGTGTGGAACGTCTCCGGATGCTCGGGCACGTCGATCGCCGTCCAGTGGCGGGCGGTGGCGAATGCGAAGACCACCGTGCCGATGGCGGCGAGGATCAGCACGAGCAGAATCGACAGGATCACCCATAGGGCGGTGTGCTTCTTCTTCGGGGGAGCGGATGCCATCGACGAGGCGAAATCGGGATAGGGCGTGGTCGCGGTCGGGAATCCCGTGGGCTGAGCGGCATAGGGGTCGGAGATCGGCACGGTGGGCTGGTCGACGGCGGCCCCTGGGTAGGGCGCGGGCGCGATGACGTACTCCGCGGGCGGGGCGGATGCCGGTTGCGTCGACAGCCAATACGAGTACCAGGCCTGGGCGGTCGCCGCCTCCGCGTAGACGGCGTGCGCTTCAGCGTCGGTCAGATGGATGCCCATCGCAGCCCGCTGATCTGCGTTCAGCAGCGAACCCTGGAACTCCTCGAAAGACATGGCCATAGACAGGATGATTCCAGACCCGCGGGCCTGGGGAAAGCGAGCATGTCGGCGGCATCCGCAAGAATGCACTGGTGGTCGGTATGAGAAGCTTCTGGAACGCCCTGCCTGCAGAAGGGCGGTGGCTGCTGTCGACAGTGGCGGTGCAGACGCTCGGACGAGGCATGACTCTGCCCTTCACGATCATCTACCTGCATGAAGTGCGCGGGTTCGATCTGGGATTCTCCGGTGCGCTCATGAGCCTCATCGCGATCACCGGGCTGATCATCACAGGGCCGGGAGGCACCCTGATCGACCGCATCGGCGCCAGACGCGTGCTCATCGCGGGGTTGATCGCGATGATCGCGGGTTGCGTCCTGCTCGCCTTCGCCACGCATCCGCTCGTCGCGACGGTCGCCGTCATGCTGATCGGCGTGAACTTCGGCGTCTCCTGGCCGGGCTTCAACGCGCTCATCGCGACCGTGGTCGACGGCGAGGTCCGCCAGCAGTACTTCGGCGTGAACTTCGCCCTGGTGAACCTCGGCATCGGCATCGGAGGGGTGATCGGCGGCTTCTTCGTGAACGTCGACGATCCGAGTACCTTCACGACCATCTTCCTGATCGACGCCGTCACGTGCCTGGTGCCGCTCGGCCTGCTGCTCGGACCTCTCCGGCACGTCCGCACGCAGCCAGACGAAGCGGACATACCAGCCGAGCATGGCGGGTACCGCGAGATCCTCCGCCGTCCGGTCGTGCTCTGGATCACGGCTCTCACGTTCCTCTCAGTCTTCATCGGCTACGGCCAGATGGAGGCGGGTTTCCCGGCCTTCGCGCGACAGGTCGCCGAGGTGTCCACGCAGGTCGTCGGCATCTCGTTCGCCGTCAACACCGCGGTGATCGTCCTGCTGCAGTTCGCCGTCTTGAAGCTCATCACCGGGCGGCGGCGCACCCGTGTCATGCAGCTCATGGCTGTGATCTGGGCCGCGTCGTGGCTCCTGCTGGGCGGCGCGGGACTGCTTCCCGGCACGCTCGCCGCGGCTGTCGGCGTCATCGCGTACATGGGCGTGTTCGCGTTCGGTGAGACGATGCTGCAGCCGACGGTTCCGGCGATCTACAACGACCTCGCCACCGATGCCACGCGAGGGCGCTACAACGCGATCAACTCCGCCGCGTTCCAGGGAGGAGCGATCACGGGACCGCTCGTGGCGGGCGTGATGCTGGGCGAGGGGCTCGGCGGGTGGTTCATCGCGGCGATGGTCGCCGGTGCGGTCCTCGTCTGCGTGCTCGCTCTCGTGCTCGAGCGCGTCCTCGATCCCGCCGCGAACGGCGTCGCCGTTCAGGTCTGATACGCGGGGCGGCGCTCCCGGGCTTCGCGGCACGACGGCATGCATCTCCATCGTTCGGACGATGGATAGGGATGCGCCGCCGCATAGGCTTCGGGCATGCCGTTCGAATCGCTGTTCCTCCGTCTAGATCGCATCGCGGGCGGACGCCAGGCCGGGTATGCGATCGACGAGGAATCCCGACGGCATCCGAAGACCCGCCGTTCCTTCCGGTGGATCCTCTGGCTGCTGGTGGCCGAGCTGGTGCTCGGAATCGGCGCCGTCGTGGTCGCACTGATTCTCGCCGCCGGAGGCGACACTGTGCCGTTCAGCGTCTGGATGCGTACGGTCGTCGTGCTCGGCATGACCGCCACGCTGTTCTACTTCGCCTGGCGCGCCTCGCTCGGGTGGCGCTGGGCCTACGTGCGGCTGCGCCTGTTCGCGCAGATCTTCCCGGTCATCACGCTCGTGCTCGCCGCGATCCCCGGACTGTACCCCGTGTGGATGGTGACCGAGCAGATCGTCTTCAGCCTCATCATGATCGGCATCGCCGACTTCCTCACCAGCGATCACATGCGAGCGGTGTTCGCCGCGCCCGCGAGCCCTCAGCCTTAGCAGGTGGCGCTCGCACGCGCCACTCCCTCCACATCCGAAGACCGACGAGGAAGAGTCGTCGATGATGTGAGGAGGGGCGATGATGAGCCTGGTGCGGGTGATCCCCGGAGAGGACCTCGGCTTCCGCCGTGTGCGCTCCGGATCCGGCTTTCGCTACGTCGACGCAGACGGGCAGTCCGTCTCGGCGGCTGACCGCGAGCGGATCCAGGACCTGGTGATCCCGCCTCGGTGGACGGACGTGTGGATAGCCGCGGATCCGCTGGCTCACATCCAGGCGGTGGGCACGGACGATGCGGGCCGTCGGCAATACCTCTACCACCCGCTCTGGCGGGTGCGCAGAGACCGCCGGAAGTTCTCGCGAGCCCTGCGCCTGGCCGAGGCGTTGCCGACGGCGAGGCGGCGAGCGACCAGGAGCCTGCGGGCAGACGGACTCACCAGGGAGCGCGCCCTGGCACTCGCGTTCAGGCTGCTCGACGATGCCGCGTTGCGGGTCGGATCCGAGCGATACCTCGTCCGCCATGGAAGCCGGGGATTGACCACCCTGCAGCGGCGAGACGTCCGCGTCGATGGGCCGTCGGTCTCGTTGTGCTTCCCCGCGAAAAGCGGACGGACGGCGTCGGTCGAGGTGACCGACGCCGTCCTCGCCGACGCGATCGCCGACTTCGCAGCGGGATCGCCGCGGGCGCCGTTGCTCGCCTACCGAAAGGGCCGTCGGCGAGTGCGGATCACCCCGACAGAGGTGAATTCGTATCTGCGCGAGCTCACGGGGGCGTCGTATTCGGCGAAGGATTTCCGCACGCTGCACGGCACCATCCTCGCCGCCGATGTGCTCGCCCGCATCGGACCTATGCAGGCGCGGCAGGATCGCCGGCGGGCCGAGCGGCTGGCCGTGCAGGCGACGGCATCGGGTCTCGGCAACACGACGGCGGTCGCGCGGGGGAGCTACGTCGATCCCCGCGTGTTCCGCGAGTACGCGCGTGGTCGGACGCTCGATCTCTCGGTGTCGCCGGAGACGGCGATCCGCAGACTCCTGGGATGACAGGAGCCGGCCGTCGCACAGGGCGACGACCGGCTCGAAGGCTGGAGGATGCGCCTCAGCCCTCGTGCGGGTAGGTGTAGAAGCCTTCGCCGGTGGCGAGGCCCAGCTTGCCCTTGTCGATGTACTGCTCCTTGAGCAGATCGGCGAACTTCTGCTGCTTCTCGTCGCCCATGCGCGAGATGTTGTACGCGGTCGTGAGGCCGACGATGTCGTAGATCTCGAACGGGCCCTTCGGCGCCCCGGTGCCGATGCGCCAGGTCGCGTCGATGGCCGCAGGCTCCGCGATGCCGTCGACGAGCAGCTCGGCGCCGGCCTGGAGGAACGGCACGAGAAGCGAGTTCAGCAGGTAGCCGGCCTTCTCCTTCTTGATCTCGATCGGAACCATGCCGATCTGCGCGGCGAACTCGACGACCTTGGAGTAGACGGCGGGGTCTGTGGCGGGTGTGCCCATGACCTCGGCCGTGTTGTGCGACCAGATCTCGTTGGCGAAGTGAAGGGCGAGGAATCGGTCGGGGCGACCCGTCGCGTCGACGATGTCGCTCGGCAGGAGCGTCGACGAGTTGGTGGCGAAGATCGTCTTCGCCGGTGCGACCTCGGCGAGGGTGCGATAGATCCCCTGCTTGAGCGCGAGGTTCTCCGGGACGGCCTCGATGATCAGGTTCGCGTCAGAGGCGGCGTCGGCGAGGTCATGCGTGAGCCGGATGCGGCTGATCGCCGATTCCGCTCCACCGTCGGCAGCGCCTGCGACGCCGTCGGCGGTGTATCGCGCGGCGAGTCCCCGGAACCGTTCGGACGCGCGCTCGAGCGCCGCCTGGTCGATGTCGTATGCGACGACGTCGAAGCCGTGGAAGGCGGTCTGGTACGCGATCTGCGATCCGAGGACGCCGGTGCCGAGAACGGTGATGTTCTTCATTTCTCTTCCTTCTGTGTTGACCTTGTGGGTCGGGTTCCTTCTTCGCCAGCACGGTCGAAGCGGTCGAGATCGTGCGCGAACCGAGCGACCTCGGCATCCGACCATGCGGTGAGGTGCGTCTCGATGACGTCCTGCAGTGCATCGAGCGTGCCGCGGTAGGCGGCGGCCCCCGCGGGCGTCAGCTCAAGCGGGCGCCCGCGTCCGGTTCCGGCATCCGCTTCGCAGACGATGCCGAGAGCGGTGAGGCCCGCGAGCTGACGCGACACCGTGGAGCGGTTGAGGCGGAACATCCTCGCGATGTCGGTGGAGCGGATGCCGGGCTGCTCGGCGATCGCCATCACGATCGACTGGTCGGTCACTGAGAGCGGCGCGTCGCCGAAGCGGGCGTCGACGAGGCCGCGTCGTGAGATGGCGACCAGCGAGCGGAGTACGGTTTCGCTGTCCGTGCGTCGTGTGCCCATTCTTGCCTCCTGTTGCTTTATGCAACACTACGCGCGACTGTTGCATTCCGCAACAGACGGTCGTACGAGGTGAGCGTCACGGTCGTGCGAGGGGAGTGAGGGGCGCGGATGACAGGATGGAGGCATGGACACAGCCAACCTCACCCGTGAGGAGACCGCGGCGCGATCCGCTACGGTCTCCGTGCGCAGCATCCGCGTCGAACTCGACCTGACCGGAGCTCCCGAACGTGCCCGCACGGGTTTCCCGACGACGACCACGCTCGAGTTCGATGCGATCGAGGCGGAGACGTGGCTCGACTTCATGGGCGAATCCGTCGAGAGCGTCACGGTCAACGGTGAAGAGGCTCCCGTCGTCTACGACGGCGCACGGATCATGCTGACAGGACTGAGGGGGTCGAACGTCGTCGTCGTGTCGGCGACCGGTGCATACAGCCGATCGGGCGAGGGCATGCATCGCTTCCACGATCCGGCCGATGACCAGACGTACCTCTACACGCAGTACGAGCCTGCCGACTCGCGACGAGTCATGGCCTGCTTCGAGCAGCCGGATATGAAGGCGGCGTACACCTTCGTCGTGGATGCGCCGGCCGGGTGGGAGGTGCTGTCCAACCAGACGCCCGTCAAGATCGATGCGGGTGTCGGTGTACAGCGGGTCGAGTTCGCACCGACGCTGCCGATCTCCAGCTACATCACGAGCGTCGCAGCCGGCCCCTACTCCCGTGTCGACGGTCTCTGGGAGCGCGAAGAGCAGCGCGTGGAACTGAAGGTCTTCGCAAGGCGCTCGCTGGCGCAGCACCTCGAAGCCGACGAGATCCTCGAGATCACACGGCAGGGGCTCGACTTCTTCACGGATGCCTTCGCCTACCCGTACCCCTGGGGAAAGTACGACCAGATCTTCGTCCCCGAGTACAACCTCGGCGCCATGGAGAATCCAGGACTGGTCACCTTCACCGAGGCCTATCTGTCACGGGGAGCAGCGACGGAGGCGCAACGCGCCGCCCGTGCGAACACGATCCTGCACGAGATGGCGCATATGTGGTTCGGCGACCTCGTGACGATGAAGTGGTGGGACGACCTGTGGCTGAAGGAATCGTTCGCGGACTACATGGGCGCACACGCCTCGGCGGCCGCGACGCGATTCCGCGACGCCTGGGTGAAGTTCGCCGCGAGCCGCAAGGCGTGGGCCTACAAGCAGGATCAGCTGCCGACCACGCATCCGATCGTCGCGGACATCACCGACCTGGAGGCGGCGAAGCTCAACTTCGACGGGATCACCTACGCCAAGGGCGCGGCCGTGCTCAAGCAGTTGGTCGCGTTCGTCGGCGACGAGGCGTTCTTCGAAGGGGCGCGCAGGTACTTCGCGGCGAACGCCTTCGGCAACACGACCCTCGAGGACTTCCTCGTGCAGCTCAGCGAGGTGTCGGGGCGGGACATGAGCGGCTGGTCGCAAGCCTGGCTCCAGACGTCGGGCGTGTCGACTCTGTGGCTCGAAGAGGGCCGCGTGATCGTGCAGAGCGATCCCCGTCCACACCGTCTGCGCGTCGGTCTCTATGGATGGACCGAGGGGCGGCTCGTGCGCCAGTCGCAGGTCGCGGTGGACATCACCGACGAACGCACCGAGGTGGAGCTGCCTGACGCGGCCCTCGTGCTGCTCAACGATGACGACCTGACCTATGCCAAGGTCCGGTTGGACGCGCGATCCCTCGAGACCGCGGCGTCGTCGCTGTCGTCGATCGACGACCCGCTCGCACGAGCGCTCGTCTGGTCGTCGCTGTGGAACTCGACCCGCGACGGCGAACTCGACGCCGTGCGCTTCCTCGAGATCGCTCAGGCGCATGTGCCCGCGGAATCGAACATCGGCCTGCTCGTCGACGTCCTCGGCAACGCGGCGTTCGCCCTGCGGCACTTCGTGGTGTCCGAAGCTCAGAGCACAGCCCAGCGCGCGTGGCTCGACTGCGCATGGAACGCCCTGCAATCGGCTGACGCCGGAAGCGACGCGCAGCTGTCGTGGGCGCGCGCGGTGGCGACGGCATCCGCCTTCGACGATGCACGCCACCTCGAGATCAGGGCCATGCTCGACGGTGAGGCGCCCGCGGGGCTGACCGTCGACCCCGACCTGCGGTGGCAGCTGCTCACTGCTCTCGTGACGACGGGGCACGCCTCGACGGACGACATCGCGGCCGAGGCCCAGCGCGACGACACCGGCAGTGGACGCACCGCCGCCAGGCGCGCCGCAGCATCACGGCCGCTCGCGACGGTGCGCGCCGAGGCGTGGGATGCCGCCTGGAACGATCTCACGCTCAGCAACGACCATCTGGACGCGTCAATCGCCGGGTTCCGTGCGGGCGGGCGTCGCGACCTGATCGCGGGCTTCGACGCGGAGTACTTCGAGCGGATCGCCGATGCCTGGCGCACGCGCAGTATCGAGCTCGCTCAGCGTCTCGTCGTCGGGCTCTTTCCTGCAGCCGATTCGCTCGCGCCAGTCGACGCCTGGCTCGCGGCCCATGACGACGCCCCTGCGGCGCTGCGGCGCATCGTCATCGAGCAGCGCGATCAGCTCGCGAGGGATCTGCGGGTGCGAGGTGTTGCCAGGCATCCCGCCGCCGCTGGTCGTTGACGCTGCGTTTCGTCTCGTTCCGCTCGCTCAACGACCCGCGACTTGGACGTGCATCACGTCGATGCGGGGAGGGCGAGCTCGGCTGCGGTGCTCGTCCCGATCTCGCGGTACTCGGGCAGATCGTCGCTCTGCGTCAGGAAGACGAGGGTGAGGTATGCGGCCCAGGCGCGGGCACGCGTCCATGTCGTGCCGTCGTAGCGATCGCGCGTCGCGTCGCGGAACGCCGTTCGACCCGCGCGGTCGAACAGCAGCCAATGCGCGGCGAGGTCGTAAGCGGGGTCGCCGGCTGTGACGTCGCCGAAGTCGATCAGGGCCGCGATGCGCGTGTCGCGCACGAGGACGTTTCCGGGATGCACGTCGCCGTGAATCCAGACCCGCTCGGTCGAGAGGGGTGCGGCCAGGCCCGCTGCCCATGCGTCGTGCAGGGCCGGCTGGTCGCGGAACTGCGCGAGCCGCTCCTGCATCCCTCCGTCGCGCGTCGCCAAGGGGTTGCCGCGGAAGGGATTCGACGGTGCATCATCCGGCGCCGGACGGTGGATGGCGCCGAGCGCGCGGGCGAGATCTGCAGCCCAGGCACCGTTGTCTTCTCTCGGAAGGCCGAGCGCGCGTTCGCCTGAGAACCACGGGGTCACAGACCACGCCCACGGGAAACTCGACGTCGGCTGGCCGTTCACGACGGGCACAGGAGAGAGCACGCCGAGCTCGGCCAGCCAAGGCCCGAGGACCGGCAGCGCGCGCTGTTCGTGCCGGATCAGCGGTGCGGCCACGTCGCGGCGGGGGATCCGTACGGCCAGGTCGTCGCCCAGCCTCCAGATCGCGTTGTCCCAGCCTTCGGCGACGAGACGCAGGGGCAGTTCGACGAGATCCGGTGCGGCGGCGTGCAGAAGCGCGCGGACATCGGACTCGGAAGCCGAGTGTTCGGCGGCGGGGGAGTCCGCCATTCTCAGACGTCGAGCGATTCGCCCGGCTCGAGCACGAAGAACTCGCCGCCGTTCTGCTCCGTCGCCCACTGGAGACGCTGTCGATGCATGGTCTTGCCTGCGATCGACAACGTCATGTCGTGAGTCCCGAACGAACGACGTGGCTTGACGGCGAGCACGTAGTCCATGGCGTCGCCGATCTTGAGCCAGGGTGCGCCCAGCGGAGCGGCGAGCGTGCCGACCTCGACCTCGTCGGGCAAAGCGTAGGAGTCGCCCGGATAATAGAACTCGTCGTTCACGAGCACGCCGACGTTCTCGATGACAGGGATCGACGAGTGGATCACCGCATGCAGGCCGCCGAAGAACCGCAGCGTGAACGCGCCGGCCTGCACCGTGTCACCGGGGGAGACGACGGTGATCTCGTGGCCTTCGGCCGCGCCGGCCACCCCGGACGGCGCGTAGATCGGCGTGCCGGGTGCTGCTCGCAGGATGCGGTCGAGATGCTCAGGGGTCCAGTGGTCGGGATGCTCGTGCGTGATCACTACGGCGACGAGACCGCTGAGGTCGTCGATCGGCGATGTGAACGAACCCGGATCGATCAGCAGAGTGTCGCCTCCTTCGTCGATGCGGAGGGCGGCATGTTCGAACTTCGTGACGCGCATGCGATGAGTCAACTCCTGATTCGCCGCAGGAGCAAACCCCGTCTGCTGCGCCACGCCCGGGATCCTGCGTCCGCCCGCGCCGATTTGGCGAGGTGTGAAATCGCATGTCATACTTTATGAGTTGTCGCGGAACGGAAACGCTCTGCAAGACTTGGCCCCATCGTATAGCGGCCTAGTACGCCGCCCTCTCACGGCGGTAACGCGGGTTCGAATCCCGCTGGGGTCACACAACACACGAAAGCCCTCGGTTCGCCGAGGGCTTTCGTCGTCTCCGATGCGGTCTCAGGGCTCCCACTCGACGGCGACGGGTTCGAAGCGGAACGGCCCCGGGCACTGCCCGAACACGCCCTCCGGTTCCATCTCGATCGGAATCTCGTAGGTGCCGTCGACCAGGACCTCGCTCGACGTCGCGGCGACGACGCGAAGAGAGCGGATCTCTCCGGCGGCGATGCTGCCTGCCGGGATGTAGGGCGCTTCCTGAGGCACCTTCCAGTCGCCCGATGCGGCGACTGCGGCGGCGGGAGTGCATTCCTCGCCGAAGCAGGAGGCCACGGTCGCTGCCGGAGGAAGAACGGGCGCGAACCTGATGACGGCGGGACCGTCGTAGCTGTAGCCCACGGCAGGGCAGGCGTTCACCGCGCACCCCGAGGCGGGCAGCAGCGCGGCAAGCACCAGAACGGGAGTCGTCCACCGTGCCTGCCGCCGTCGGTTCATGCCGACACGCTATCGCGCCCCGCCACAGGAGCGCACGGCGCCCACCTCATCCGACGTGGAACGTTCTCATCCGACGTGGAACGTTCCGATCCGCGTCGTGCCGTCGCTCTCGAACACGGGGATGTCCCACCCGCTCGGATAGTCCCGTTCGCGCTCCTCCTGCCAGGCGAGCGCTTCCTCCGGATCCGACGGCTGAGATGCGTGCTCGGGGCTGAACGCGTTGAGCTCTCCGGATCGCGCGTAGCCGAGCACGGCTTCCCCCTCGGGTGAGACTCCGCTGACGAGAACCAGATCGGGCACGCCATCGGGCCCCCCGTCGAGACCGTAGGTCTGGCCGGCGGCGTTCCTCTTCAGATGCGTCGGCGTCATGTTGAGGTACTGGAACGACACGGTCGCGGTCAGGCCGTCCGCCGGTGTGACGAAGAACGTTCCGGTGGTGTCGTCCAGCGGAAAGTCGTACCAGGTCGTGTCGCCGGGCCCGCCGATGTCGCCGCTGTTGAACGTGGCGCGAGGGTTGTTGCCGTCGGCATCCGTTCCCCAGCTGATGGAGCCGGGCGTCAACGCGGTGACGGTGACGCGGACATGCGTCACGCCGTCGGGCCGTGCTGCGAGCGGATACTCGGTCGGGGCCGCGACCGAGAGCGCGGAGGGTGCGCCGATGAGCGAGATCAGCGGCGCTCCGGGCGTCGTTCCCGGTGGTGCCTCGAGGGCCTCAGGGAGATCCGGCTGAGGGTGACTGCTCGGCTGGGCGATGGTGGGCGTGACGAAGCCGCCCGTCGCCGCGAAAGCTGCTGTCGAGGCGCCCGCACCCGTGAGGATGCCGACCAGCAGCAACCCGGCGACCAGCCCCGGGCGGGTTCGCCTCGGCGCCGACGCGGCCACGTCCTCGATCAGCAGCAGCCTGATCGCGGCCGATCGGTCGGCGTCGAACTGTGCGCTCATGTGATCTCTCCTTCCAGGATCGGCGCGGATTCCGCGGTCTTCACGGGTTCCGCCACGTCGGAGATACGTCTTCGGAGACGGGACAGGCGCATCTTCGCGGCGGACTCGCCGATGCCCAGAGCCAGTGCGGCTTCTCGGACGGTGAGCCCGTCGAGCACGGTCAATGCGAGCAGGACGCGGTCGTCGGGGCGTGCGGCGTCGAGCACCTCGCGCACAGCTCGCGTCAGCGGCGTCCCGTCGGCCACGAGGTCGGCCGGGTCGGGAGCGTGCTCCGCCGCCGGGACCCGGGAGAGCAGCGCTCGGTGCCGTCGCCTCGCCCGCGCGGCGTTGCGATGCACGTTGTGCGCGGTCACGAGCAACCAGGGCAGGAGCGAGGCGTCGACGAATCGCACCTGGCGACGCCTGCGCCACAGCTCGAGGAAGGTCATTGCGGACAGATCCTCGGCGTCCGTCGGCTCACTCCGAAGGGAGATCAGTGCGCGGAACACACGATCGCGGTGCCGATCCCAGATCAGGGCGAAGGCGCGGGCGTCGCCGTCCAGCACACGCCGCCAGATCTCCTCGTCGCTCGACTGCTCCATATCAGGGAATGTCCGGACCGCCCGAGAAGGTCACATCTTCTTCGATCCGGTCAGCCACAGCGAGGCGAGGGTGCAGACGAGCGCGATGAGGGCGAGCGGGAAATCGAGCCCGTATGCCGTGATCGCGATCGTCGGGGCGATGAACAGGACGACGGCCGCTGACGTCGCGGTGGTCGACGAGAAGCGTTGGATGCCCCGCTTTGGCGCCGTCTCGAAGCGCACCAGCCACAGAGACAGCACCCAGACCGTCGCGAGCACGAGCAGGAGGAACAGCGGTCTCGTCCACCACCACGTGGCGCTCCCCGGGGCGGGCAAAGGCCATGGCAGCATCAACTCGATGCCGATGAGCACCATGATCACTGGCAGGTGCCACAGGTAGATCGTCATCAGCCGGGAGCCGATCACGAACACCGCGCCCTGCGCGCTCCGGGTGCGCATAAGTGCTGCGAGGGGACGGTGCAGCAGGGTGAGAGCGGATGCCTGCACCACCGCCAGCACGGCCATCGTCGCGGTCGGCGGCCACTGATTGCCCAGCATGCTCCACGAATAGCCGCCGAGGGAGACCTGCCCCCACAGCACCAGATAGCCCGCAGCGACGAGTCCGACGAGTTGCGACCACGTCCGTTTCGCGAACCAGCCGTCGAAGAGGAAGAATCCGACCTGCTGAGCGAACAGCCAGACGAAGGCGATGTTGGGGATGCCGAACAGCTCCTGCCCGAGGCCGTAGCCGGTGGACGGCACGGCGTCGATCCCGAGCACGCTCCCGACGAACAAGAACCGGAAAGCGTCGACGGCGACCGCGGCAGCGAACAGCCAGAGCAGCACCCAGCCGCGGTATCGCGCGTGCAGGCGCATCATCAGCGGCGCAGCCGCCTGCACGATCATGTAGGCGGCGAGGAACCAGAGCGGCGACCCCACGCCGATCGAGACAGTGTCGACGAACGCGGGGTCGAGACGGAGGAGACGGCAGACGCCGAGCGCCAGCGTGAAGAACGCGAACAGTGGCAACGCGGGGCGTGCGAGCCGAGCGAGGCGCACCCGCACGAAGGCGTCTGCAGAGTCTCCGCGAGCGACGGTGGAACGCCAGCCTGCTCGGGCGGCGTAGCCGCCCACGACGAAGAACAACGGCATGATGTTGGCGAACCACGTCGCAGCGGTGAACCACGGCTGCGATTCCACCGTCCGTTCGATGAGCAGTGATCCGTCAGCGGCGCGGCCGACTCCCGTGAACAGAATGTGCACGAACACGACCAGGACGACGCATGCGACGCGAGCGAGATCGAGGGTGAGGTCGCGGTCCGCGGGTGCAGATCGGGGCTTCGAGGAGAGGGCGGCGCTGCTCATGCCGATCACTCTAGTGACGCCATCCGCCCGCTCCGGCTCCATCGCACGCAGAAGAGGGAGACTACGTACGGAGAGCCATCGCGCGGAACATCGGGTTGCGCAGGGGGAGCACCATCAGCGCCATCATCGCGCCGCCGAAGATCGCGAACGGAACCCACAGAGCGGTGGCGGTCGCCAGCGCTCCGAACGCCGCCATCGCGAGCGGCATCAGACAGTCGTCGCCGAGACGGGTGAGGGATCCCATGCGCCCCAGATAGGCGGTGTCGACCGTGGCCGAGAACGTGGCGCTCAGCAGCACGGACGCGAATCCGGCCGTGCAGCCGATCACGAACGCTGACGCGGCCACCGTCCAGATCGGGCCGACGCCGAGGGCGACGATCGCCGCCCCCTGCACGACGAGTGCCCGGAAGCCGCCCATCGCCTCGTGCCGTGGTCGCCAGCGGGCCACGCACACCGCGCCGAGTGCGGCGCCGAGACCCAGCAGCGCTTCGAACAGCCCGACCGCCTGCGCTCCCCAGCCCTCGTCGTGCGCACGCAGCGCGAGTCCGATGCCGACGGCGGGGCCGACGGCGAGGTTGAGCCCGGACAGAGCGATCACGAGTGTCCGCGTCGTCGGCTCCTCTCGCAGGTGCGCGAACCCTCGTCCGATGCCGCGCAGCGTCGACTCCTTCGGGGCCCTCGCGAGGACGAACCGCGGGCGCAGCCAGATGGCGATGAACGCGACGACCACGACGAAGGTCAGTGCGTTCGCAGAGGCGCTTCCGCTCAGGCCCAGATACGCCACGAGCACGCCGCCTGCGGCCGATCCCGCCATGGTTCCCAGCCGGGACGCGGTCTGTGCGACGGCGCCGTAGGAGGGAAGGTCGGACGCCCTCACGAGCTGCCGGGCGATCGTGCCCGCCGAGGGCTCGTAGAAGGCGTCGCACACGCCGAACGCGACCGCGGCCACGAGCAGCACGATCACGCTGGGCGGAGCGGCCAGCACCCATAGGGCCACGCCGATCAGCACGCAGATGCGCAGCACGTTGAACAGCAGCATGATCCGCCGCGGATCGGCTCGATCCGCGATCACGCCGCCCCACAGCAGCACGATCGCTCGTGGCACGGTGCCGGCGGCGACGATGAGCCCCGCGACGGCGGGGGAGGCGATCTGCACGGCCGTCCAGGCGAGAGCGATCGTCCAGAGGGCGTCGCCGGCATCGGAGAGGGCCTTCACGGCGATCCAGGCGTGCACGCGCACGTCCCGTCGGAAGACGGGAGGCTCGGTGATCAGGGTGGGTTCGGTGACGGCCATCACGGCTCCGAAGGGAACGCGTGGGCGAAGAAGAAGACGGGCGCGCGTTCGGTCCCGTCTTCGGCGTCGATGGACGCGTTCCACTCGTTCAGCGTCGTGAGCAGACGTGCCGAGAGGTCGCGCAGTTCATCTGGCGACGCCCAGGCCGCGGTCTCGGTGTTGAACGCGTCGTAGTCGGAGTACGGGGAGTCGCTGCTGCGTCGATGCCAGCGCTGGAGCCGCTCGATCTGCATGCGGATGCCCTGGCGCTGCGCCTCTCGGGCGAGCAGGGCATCTGCGGGGGAGTCGGCGAAGTCGTCGGTCGACCAGGTCATGCCGCGGCGAGCGAGGCGCCACCAACTGGTGCGCCGGTCGCCGTTCGGATCCTCGACGCGCTCGACGACACCGGGACGTTCGAGCATCCGCAGGTGGTGGCTGACGCTGCCGACCTGGCTGTCGAGGGCGCGTGCGAGGGCACCCACCTGCGTCGTGCCGTACAGGTGCAGGTAGTCGACGATCCGCCGTCTCAGCGGGTGGTGGATCGCGGTGATCAAAGAGATGTCTTCCACGGGAGTACACGCTAGAAGCGATTCCCTTATTGGACAAGAGTTCTTGTATACCCCGGAAAATCAACGAAAGAGCCCGCCCCGAGTGCATCGGGACGGGCTCTTTCGGTGCGATCAGATCTCTTGCGACGCCTTCGCTGCGTGTCGGATGCGACGGGAGCGCCGGATCAGCCAGATCACGAGGACGATGACGGCGACCACGGCTGCCCACGGGATGATGAAGCCGAGGGCGATCACGAGGGCGTTCAACGAGACGATCAGGCCCTGCCATCCGGCAGCGAGCCCGTCGCCGAACCCCGCGGGATCGGCACTCGGCGCGTCCGCGCTCGACAGCTGCACCTGCAAAGTCGACATGGAGACCTGATCTTCGAGCGCGCTGAGCTGCTGCTGGTACGACTGCAGCTCGGCCTGGCGATCGGTCAGAGCGACTTCCGCCTCGATCAGCTCCGACACCGAGCCCGATTGTGCCATCAGCTCGGTCAGTCGCTGGACCGAGGCGGTGAGGGCGTCGACGCGCGCCTTCAGGTCGATCGACGTCGAAGTCACGTCCTGCCGGGCGATGGAGGAGGAGAGGACGTCGCCGGTCTCGGTGAGCCCGTCGATCACCGCGGGAAGATCGGATGCCGGAACGCGGACGCTGATCCAGCCGTAGCCGCTGTCTGTGGCGACGCGATCGCCGGTGTCATACACCGACGCGCTCTTTCCGATATCGGTGCTCTCCGCGAAGCCGCCATGGGCCTCGGCGAGTGCGGTGATCTCGGCCACCGCATCCGCGACGTCGTCGACCTCGACGGTCGCGTTCGCCGTCGAGATGATCTCGCGATCCGTTCCAGCATCCGCGCTCTGGAGAGCACTGTCGGACGCCGCCCCCGGTGCGATCTCCGTGCTCTCAGCGGCACCTCGGTCGCTCATCTCCGGCGCGGAGCCGTCCACTGCCGACGGGGCGCCGCCCACGGCCGTGTACGAGCCCGATCCACCAATAGAGGACAGGATCGGCGGAGTCACCAGCACGCCGACGACGAACGCCGCAGCGATGCCGGCGCCCGTCAGCCAGCCGCGTCGCCGCGCGCGGGCGCGTTCGGCGACTCTGGCCGGGGGCCGTTCGCTGTCGATCTCGTCGAACACGGCCGATTCGATGCGGGCGATCGCGGCGTCCGACAGGTCGGGGAGTTCTGGGGTGGGGGTCTTGTCGGTCATGCCTCGCTCGCTTCCTTGACGGCACCGCGCAAGCGGGTGCGCACTCGAGAGAGACGGTTCCGAACGACGGCGTGGCTGATGCCGAGTTCCTCTGCGGCCGCCTGATACGCGTAGCCCTCCGCGGCGCACAGCCGGAAGATCTCGCGATCGAGTGCGGTCATGGTGCCCACTTCGGCGGCGATACGCTCGGCGAGGTCTGTCGTGATGACCTGCTCCTCGACGCTGATCGTCGACGGGATAGTCTCGTCGGCGGCATCCGCTGTGTTCGCCTGATCGCGCCTGCGCTGGCGAAGCCGATTGGCCGCCTGGAAGCGGCAGATCGTCGCCAGCCACGGCAGGATCGACTCACCCTGCAGCTCGAAACCGCGCAGCTTGCGCCATGCGGCGACGAAGGTCTCCTGCGTCACATCCTCGGCGTCGGGGGCGGACCCCAGGATGCCGTGGGCGATCCAGTAGACCGGCCGGACGTATGCGCGGTACAGCTCGCGGAAGGCACTCTCGTCGCCTGCCGCGGCCTTGGCCGCCCATTTCTGATCACTCGTCTGTGCGGGCATCGTTCTTCCGTTCGGTGTCTCTCACCCGGAAAGTGTCGACGGACGACTGATCGTCTCAGAATCAGTGCGCCGCGGCGTGAGCGGCCTTCGCCGTGCTCTGCGACATCTTGTCGATCCACGCGAGCGCGAGAGCCGAGACGATGAAGACCATGTGGATCATGACCTGCCAGAACACGCCGGTGGGGGTGTAGCTGCCGATCTCGGTCTTCGTACCATCTGAGTCCATGTTGCCGACCGCGATGAACGTCTTGAGGAGATGGATCGAGGAGATGCCGATGATCGCCATCGCGAGCTTGACCTTGAGGACGTTGGCGTTCACGTGCGACAGCCACTCGGGCTGGTCGGGATGACCGTCGGTGTTGATGCGCGAGACGAAGGTCTCGTAGCCGCCGATGATCACCATGATCAGGAGGTTCGCGATCATGACCACGTCGATCAGGCCGAGCACCGACAGCATGATCGTCGCTTCTTCGATATGGGTGATATTGCCGATGACGTCCTCGGCGATCAGGTGCCACAACTCCACCATGAAGACCACGACGTAGACGAGCTGCGCGACGATCAGTCCGATGTACAGCGGGGCCTGCAGCCAGCGGCTGACGAAGATCAGCGAGGCGATCGAGCGCGCCCAGGAATTCTGGGGCGGGGCTTCGAGCGGGGCGATGCCGTGTGCGGCGTTGTCAGGATGCGAAGTCGGTGTCACGCGACCATTTCACCATGCCGGTCCCGCTCCGGTAGCATTGGTGACGCGAGAGGGAGTATCCCGGATCCGCGCGTAACGTCATCACGAGCATCGACTGAGCTGCTCCGGGCGCGCGACGCACACTTGTGCGGGGGAGAGACTTTCGGTTCATTCCCGTCCCTCCCGAAAGGTGCCACGCACCCGTGAACATCCCTGTCTGGTTCGAGATCGGCGCTCTCGTCGTCCTCGTGCTCATCCTCATCGGCGACCTTCTGCTCGCCAAGTTCCGCCCGCACATCCCGTCGACCAGGGAATCCACACTCTGGGTCGTCTTCTACGTCGCCCTCGCGCTGATCTTCGCGGGTCTGCTGTACATGTTCGCGGGCGGCCAGTACGCCGGCGAGTTCCTCACCGGTTGGGCTCTGGAGTACAGCCTCTCGATCGACAATCTGTTCGTGTTCGTGCTGATCATGGCTCAGTTCGCGGTGCCGAGGCGCCTGCAGCAGATGGTGCTGATGGTGGGCATCATCATCGCGCTCGTGCTCCGCGGCATCTTCATCCTGCTCGGCGTCGCCATCATCGAGAACTTCTCGCCGGTGTTCTACATCTTCGGCGCATTCCTGATCTGGACCGCGATCAGGCAGGCGATGCCCGACGGCGACCACGACGAAGAGGTCAAGCGCGAGAACTTCATCGTGCGCCTGCTCCGTCGTCGCGTCGACATCAGCGACGAGTACGACGGCAACAAGCTGCGCACCGTGATCGACGGCAAGCGGGTCTGGACGCCCATGCTCATCGTCTTCGTGGCCATCGGCGTCACCGACCTGATGTTCGCGATCGACTCGATCCCGGCGATCTTCAGCATCACCCACAACAGCTTCCTGGTCTTCACGGCGAACATCTTCGCTCTGATGGGACTGCGCCAGCTGTACTTCCTGCTAGGCGACCTGCTCGACCGTCTGCGCTACCTGCACTACGGCATCGCCGTCATCCTCGGTTTCATCGGCATCAAGCTGGTTCTTCACGCGATGCACGTCAACGAGCTTCCGTTCATCAACGGCGGCGAGCACATCGAATGGGCACCCGACATCCCCATCTGGCTGTCGCTGACCGTGATCCTCGTATCGATGGTCGGCGCGACCGTCGCCAGCCTGATCGCCTCGTCTCGCGAGAAGCGTGCGGAGAAAGCCGCGATCAGCGAGTAGGCACCGGGCGGACCTGCGCGTCAGAAGGCGCGCAGGTTCGCCTGCAGGCCGCCGTCGACGTATTCGCGGCGCAGAATGCCGCGGCGCCGCAAGACGGGTACGAGTTCGTCGAGCGTGCGATGCAGTGTCACGGGGTGGAAATCGCCCCACAGCAGCACGCCGTCGTTGCCCCAGTCGCCGAGCTCCTCGATCAGATCAGCGAATTCCTCGGCAGTGCCGACGAAGCCCGAGCGGTCGGCGATGCGCCCGGCTTGCGCCAGCGCGGTGAGATGCGCGCGCAACGGAGCATCTTCTCCGCGGTCGCCGATCAGACGCTGGATGCTGCCGCGAGACACGTGTGCGCCGAAGATCGACAGGTCGAGCGGCTTGTCTAGATCGAGCGCAGTGAGATCGGTCTCGAGATCGCTGGACTGCTTGCGGGCGATCTGTACGAGAGCGGCGGCGTCCGGATGTGCGGACGCCGCGACGATCCGGTCGGCCTCCTCGGGAGAAGACGTGATCACGGGCTGGATGGCGAACAGGATCTTGATGTCGTCGGCAGAGCGGCCGGCCGCGATCGCGGCGTCGTGGATCCTGGCGCGGTATGCGCGCACCGAGGCTTCGTGCAGGGGCGCCAGGGCGAGCTGCACGTCGGAGTTCGCGCCGGCGAAGCCGAGGCCGCGTCCCGAACCGCCGGGGGAGACGATCGCCGGTTCGCCGTTCGGGAACGGAATCGCGTTGAGGGGACCGTCGAAGGCGAAGTATTCGCCGCGGTGACGGACCGGATGCAGCTTCGAGCCGTCGGCGTAGACATCGGTCGCGCGGTCCGCCAGGAGGGTGCCGTCGCCCCAGCTGCGCCACAGCGAGCGGACGCCGTCGAGCCATTCTTCGGCCCGGTCGTACGCTTCGTCATGGCCGAGCTGAGGATCGGACGAGAAATGCCGCGCGCTGCCGGTGTCGGTGACGACGTTGAGGCCGAGCCGGTGCGAACTGAGATGCTGCAGCGTCGCGAACTGTCGCGCCGCCGTGTACGGGAGGTACGCGGCCGGGTTCACCGTCGGCACGACGCCGAGATGCCGTGTCACCTGGAACAGATACGGCGCGAGCAGCAGGGGGTCGTGCTTGGGGCCACCGAACGCGTGCCGCACGCGCAGATCGATCGTCTCCGCCGAGCCCAGGGAAGGAGCATCCTCGATGATGACCAGATCGAAGCCTGCCTGCTCGAGTGTGCGAGCGGCCTCCTGATAGATCTCGGGCCTCGTCCAGTCGTAGTCCCAGTCGAGCGAGGGGTAGCCCCAGCCCTGCGGGCCGAAGCCGCGGGCCAGGAACCACCCGAAGTGCTGCTGCCTGGTCACGCGATCACCGGTTCCTCGATCGCCGCGAGCACGCGCGAGAGATCGCCGATGAGATCGGCGACGTCCTCGATGCCGATCGAGACCCGGAGAGTGCCAGGGCGGATGCCGAGTACCGCACGCTCTTCTTCGGTGCGATACGCGTGGCTCGTGGTGGCCGGATGCAGCACGAGGGAGCGGACGTCGCCGATGTGCGTCATGTGCGTGAAGACGTCGACGCTCTCGATGACGTCGCGTGCCGCCTCCAGCCCGCCGCGCAGCGTGAAGGTGAAGATGGAGCCGTAGCCTCCACGGAGGTAGCGTTGGGCGAGCTCATGATCGGGATGGCTGTCGAGGCCGACGTAGTCGACGCTCTCCACTGCATCCTGGGCCTCGAGCCACCGCGCGATCTCCAGCGCGTTCCTCGACTGCCGTTCGACCCGCAGGCCGAGGGTCTCGGCGCCTTGACCGATCAGAAAGGCGTTCAGCGGAGACGGGGTCGTGCCGAAGCGCGGAGCCACGGCCTCGCGGGCGTAGCCGATGCGGGCGTTTCCGCCGTGGCGCGCGGCGACGCTGGCGAGGCCTCCGCGGCCGGGCAGGACGAGATGGGGTGCGTTGTGGCCTGCGTGCTCGGCATCGAAGCGACCGTTGTCGACCACGACGCCCCCGAGCACAGAGCCGTGACCTGCGAGGAACTTCGACGCGGAGTGCACGACGATCGACGCTCCGTGCTCGAGAGGGCGCAGGAGATAGGGCGTGGCCAGGGTGTTGTCGACGATGAGCGGGATCGCGAACTCATCGCCGATGGCGCCCACGGCGGTGATGTCGAGGATGTCGTTGCGGGCGTTCGCGATCGACTCGGCGAACAGTGCTCGCGTGTTCGGTCGGATCGCCGCCCGCCAGGCGTTCGGATCGCCGATCTCGTCGACGAACGTCGATTCGATGCCGAGGCGTGCGAGGTTGTCGACGAGCAGCCCGCGTGTGCCCTCGTAGATGTGCGTCGAGGCGACGATGTGATCGCCGGCCCCTGCAACGGTCAGGAGGGCGACCGCGACAGCGGCCTGTCCGCTCGCGACGAGCACGGCATCCGCTCCGGATTCGAGGGCCGCGAGCTGCCGCTCCACGGCCTGCACCGTGGGGTTCCCCGTGCGCGTGTACCCGAAGCCCTCGCCGGTTCCGAAGTGCGTGGCGGCGTGGTCGAAGTCGTCGAACTCGAAGCCGGCCGTGAGGTAGATCGGGGTCGCCCGCGACGACGCCGCCTGACGGCTGCGACCCGCATGCAGGGCGCGGGTGGCGAAGCTGGGGACGTCGACGGTCATGGCTGATACCTCTCGATGGTGCGGGTTTCCACAGCGTGTCACGACGTGCGGGGGCACGCTGAACGGGTGGTAACCTGACGTCATGCGGATCGTGCTCCTTCTTAGCGGCCGCGACGAGACCTCGTTCTGAGCCCCTCCTCGTCGCGGAGTCCACTGTGGGCCGAACCGCCAGCTTCAGGAGACATTCGATGAACACCCCCGCTGCAGCATCCGCTCCCGCACGTCCGCGGACCCTCGCCGAGAAGGTCTGGGACGATCACCTCGTCGTCAAGGGCGAGAACGGCGAGCCGGACCTCATCTACATCGATTTGCACCTCGTGCACGAGGTGACCAGTCCGCAGGCCTTCGACGGTCTGCGCGCCGAGGGGCGTCCGCTCCGTCGGCTCGACCTGACGATCGCCACCGAGGACCACAACACGCCGACGTGGGAGATCGATAAGCCGATCGCCGACCTCACCAGCCGCACTCAGATCGAGACGCTGCGCCGCAACGCGCAGGAGTTCGGCGTGCGCCTGCACTCGCTCGGCGACGCCGAGCAGGGCATCGTGCACGTCGTGGGTCCGCAGCTGGGGCTGACGATGCCGGGCATCACGGTCGTCTGCGGTGACTCGCACACCTCGACGCACGGCGCCTTCGGCGCTATGGCCTTCGGCATCGGCACCAGCGAGGTCGAGCACGTGATGGCCACGCAGACCCTGCCCCTCAAGCCGTTCAAGACCATGGCGATCAACGTCGAGGGCACGCTGCGGCCCGGGGTCACGGCGAAGGACGTCATCCTTGCCGTGATCGCGAAGATCGGCACGGGCGGCGGCCAGGGCTACGTCCTGGAGTACCGCGGCAGCGCGATCCGCGCGCTGTCGATGGAAGGCCGGATGACGATCTGCAACATGTCGATCGAGGCCGGTGCGCGCGCCGGCATGGTCGCGCCGGACGAGACGACCTTCGCGTACGTCAAGGACAAGCCGCACGCGCCGCAGGGCCAGGACTGGGACGATGCGGTCGCGTACTGGCGCACGCTTCCCACTGACGAGGGCGCGACGTTCGACGCAGAAGTGTTCATCGACGCCGACACGCTCGAACCGTTCGTCACCTGGGGCACCAATCCCGGTCAGGGCAGCTCCCTGTCGTCATCCGTCCCGAACCCGGCGGAGATCACCGACCCGAACGAGCGCGCGGCTGCTGAGCGGGCCCTCGAGTACATGGACCTGACCCCGGGCACCCCTCTCAAGGAGGTCCCGGTCGACGCCGTGTTCATGGGGTCGTGCACGAACAGTCGCATCGAGGACCTCCGTGCCTTCGCATCGATCATCGAGGGCAAGAAGAAGGCCGACGGCGTCCGCGTCATGGTAGTTCCCGGCTCCGCGCGAGTGCGACTGGAGGCTGAGGCTGAAGGCCTCGACAAGATCATCACCGAGTTCGGCGCGGAATGGCGCTTCGCCGGATGCTCGATGTGCCTCGGCATGAACCCCGATCAGCTCGCGCCGGGGGAGCGCTGCGCGTCCACCTCGAATCGGAACTTCGAGGGTCGCCAGGGCAAGGGCGGCCGCACGCACCTGGTCTCGCCTCTGGTCGCCGCGGCGACCGCCATCCGCGGAACCCTGTCCAGCCCGAGCGATCTGAACGAGACGGTGGAGGCCTGATCATGGAGAAGTTCATCACCCACACCGGCATCGCCGCCCCGCTGAAGCGCTCGAACGTCGACACCGACCAGATCATCCCCGCGGTCTTCCTGAAGCGCGTCACCAAGACCGGCTTCGACGACGCGCTGTTCCACGCCTGGCGGCAGGATCCGGAGTTCGTGCTCAACCAGGCGCCGTTCCAGGGGGCTTCCGTGCTCGTCGCCGGCTCCGATTTCGGCACCGGATCCAGCCGCGAGCACGCGGTCTGGGCGCTTCGCGACTTCGGCTTCAAAGTCGTGCTGAGCCCGCGCTTCGCGGACATCTTCCGGGGGAACTCGGGCAAGCAGGGCCTGCTTGCCGCGACGATCTCTGAGAATGACCTGGAACGGATCTGGGCCGAGATCGACCGGAATCCCGGGGTTCAGATCACCGTGAACCTCGAAGAGCGCACCGCCTCCATCGGCGGGGTCCAGGCCGACATCGGGATCGACGATTACACTAGATGGCGGCTCCTCGAAGGGCTCGATGACATCGGGCTCACGCTGCGCAACGAAGACAAGATCGCGCAGTTCGAGGCTCGACGCGAGTCGTGGCGGCCTCGAACCCTCCCCGTTCAGTGACACGGAAGGGGGAGGGCGAGCCAGGGGCAAACCCGCCCCCGTATCCCGTGGAATGAAGTGAGGCTCCGAATGACGACACCCGTGCGCGATGCTGTACCGGACGGAGTCCCCGCTCTCACCGGAGACGTCCTCGCCATCCGCGGAGGACGCCCGCTGCGCGGTCGCGTCGACGTGAAGGGCGCGAAGAACCTGGCCACCAAGGCCATGGTCGCGACGCTCCTCGGCGAAGGCCCCAGCACCCTGCGGGATGTGCCGTCCCTCAGCGACGTGGCCGTGGTGCGCTCGCTGCTCGAAGTGCACGGCGTCCAGGTCACATCCGGTGACGAACCGGGCTCTTTGGTCTTCGACCCCAGCGGTGTCGAGTCGGCGCACTTCGAGGAGATCGACGCCCACGCCGGTGCGTCCCGCATCCCGATCCTGTTCTGCGGCCCGCTCCTGCACCGTCTCGGTCAGGCGTTCATCCCCGACCTCGGCGGATGCCGCATCGGCGACCGTCCGATCGACTTCCACCTCGACGCCCTGCGCAAGTTCGGCGCGGTCGTCGAGAAGCTGCCGAGCGGCATCCGTCTGTCCGCCCCGCAGCGACTGCACGGCGCCAACATCCACCTGCCCTACCCGAGCGTGGGAGCCACCGAGCAGGTGCTGCTCACCGCCGTACGCGCCGAAGGCACGACGGAGCTGCGCAACGCGGCCATCGAGCCCGAGATCATGGACCTCATCGCCGTGCTGCAGAAGATGGGCGCGATCATCTCGTACGAGCCGAACCGCGTCATCCTCATCGAGGGCGTCGAGAAGCTCCGCGGCTACGACCACCGGTCGATCTTCGACCGCAACGAGGCCGCCTCGTGGGCCTCTGCCGCTCTCGCGACCGACGGCGAGATCTTCGTCGGCGGCGCCAAGCAGCAGGAGATGCTGACCTTCCTCAACGTCTTCCGCAAGGCGGGCGGCTGGTTCGACATCCAGGAGGACGGCATCCTGTTCCGTCGCGACGGCGAGATCAAGCCCGTCGTCGTCGAGACCGACGTGCACCCCGGCTTCATGACCGACTGGCAGCAGCCGCTGGTCGTGGCGCTCACGCAGGCCCACGGCCGCTCGGTCGTGCACGAGACGGTGTACGAGAACCGGATGGGCTTCACCGACGCTCTCGTGAAGATGGGCGCCGACATCGTCGTGCACCCGCACGGTCTTCAGGACGGCCCGCGTCGCGTCCCGCGGCGTGAGCTCGAGCAGGCGGCGGTCATCACCGGCCCCACTCCTCTGCACGCGGCCGACATCGTCGTGCCCGACCTGCGCGGCGGCTACAGCCACGTGATCGCCGCGCTCACCGCGACCGGCGAGTCGAAGGTGTCGGGCGTCGACATCCTCAGCCGCGGCTACGAGAAGTTCCTCGCCAAGCTCGACGCCCTGGGCGCTGACTTCGACGTCATCCGGTGACGCGGATGGCTGCATCGAGGTCTCCGGAGAAGCGGCGGCCGAGCCTGTTCTGGCCGCTCGCCGCCCTCGTCGTGCCGCTGATGGGTCTTTTCGCGAAGATCCGCATCACGGGAGCCGAGAAGCTCCCGCGCGACGGCGCCTTCGTTCTGGCCCCGAACCACTACTCCGAACTCGACCCGCTGATCGTGGCCGTGGCCGTCTGGCGCATCGGTCGCGCCCCGCGGTTCATGGCCAAGGAGAGCCTGTTCAAGATCCCGGTCGTCGGGTGGCTGCTGCGCAAGACGGGCATGATCCCGGTCGCGCGATCCTCGTCGGCGACCGCGGCGAAGCAGACGATGAAGCAGTCTGCGGATCTCGTCGAGCACGGGCGCGGCGTGATCGTCTATCCCGAGGGCACACTGACCCGTGATCCCGATCTGTGGCCGATGCGCGGCAAGTCCGGCGCTGTTCGTCTGGCGCTGTCCGACGGCATCCCGCTGATTCCGATGGCGCAGTGGGGCACGCAGGCGATCATGGGCAGGTATCAGAAGGGCCTCAGCCTCTGGCCCCTGCGCAAGCCGATCACCGTCGTCATCGGCGACCCGGTCGACGTCTCCGACCTACGGGGCCGGGCCGGCGAGCAGGCCGCACTGAACGAGGCGACGAAGCGACTGATGAACGCGATCACCGCTCTGCTCGAGGACATCCGCGACGAGAAGGCGCCTGTGGAGCGGTGGAACCCCGCCTCGCACGGTCAGAAGGAGACGGGACGTCTTGACTCCTAAGAAGCCGGTCGCGGGCCCTCGAGTCGCCGTCATAGGTGCGGGCAGCTGGGGCACGACCTTCGGCAAGATCCTCGCCGACGGCGGCGCCCAGGTGACGATGTGGGCCCGCCGCGCCGAACTGGCGCACGAGATCGACGAGGCGAAGCGGAATTCGCGCTACCTGCCCGGCATCAACCTGCCGCGCACGATGGCGGCGACGCACGAGCTGTCGACGGCCCTGCGCGGCGTCGACCAGGTCTACCTGTCGGTTCCCAGCCAGTCCCTGCGCGAGAACCTCAAGGCCCTGCGCCCGCTCCTCGCCGATAACGACGCCAAGATCGTGAGCCTGATGAAGGGCGTCGAGCGCGGCACGGGTCTGCGCATGAGCCAGGTCATCGAGCAGGAGCTGCAGTGCGATCCCGATCGCATAGCCGTGGCATCGGGGCCGAACCTCGCGCTCGAGATCGCACGGGAGCAGCCGACCGCTGCGGTGATCTCCTCGCGCAGCCTCGAGACTGCGGAGATCATCGCGCGCGCCGCGCGCAACAACTACTTCCGCACCTTCGTGAACACAGACGTGATCGGCACCGAGTTCGGCGGTGTGCTGAAGAACCTGATCGCGGTCGCGATCGGCATCGTCGACGGCGTCGGCTACGGCGAGAACACGAAGGCCTCGATCATCACCCGCGGACTCGTGGAGATGACCGACTTCGCGGTGGCGAACGGGGCGCATCCCGAGACGCTGCAGGGGCTCGCAGGGCTCGGCGACCTGATCGCCACCTGCCAGTCGCCGCTGAGCCGCAACAACACGGCCGGGCGCCTGCTCGGCCAGGGGTACAGCTTCCAGGACGTCGTGAAGCAGATGCAGCAGACGGCCGAGGGACTCGCGTCCGTCGCGCCGATTCTGCAGCTCGCTCGCGAGTCCGAGGTCGACATGCCCATCGTCGAACAGGTGAAGATGGTGCTCGACGGGAAGATGAACCCGCGCGACATCGCACCCCACCTGACGACGGACGACGACACCCCTCAGGGGGAGAGGACCAACTATGGACAAGCAGACGGTGGTGGTCCTCTTCGGCGGGCGTTCCAGCGAGCATTCGATCAGTTCCGCCACGGCGGGCGGGGTTCTCGGCGCGATTGATCGCGACCGCTATGCGGTGATCCCCGTGGGGATCACGCGCGAGGGCGCATTCGTCCTCGAGGACGACGACCCGGCCAAGTTCCCGCTGGACGCGGCGCACCTTCCCGAGGTGGTCGACAACGGCAGCCGAATCCTCTGGCCGGAGCCCGGCGGCGATCGGACTCTGCGGGTCGTTCGCGCCGACGGCACGGTCGAGGGACTCGGCGAGATCGACATCGTTCTCCCGATCCTGCACGGGACTCACGGCGAAGACGGCACGATCCAGGGGTATTTCGACACTCTCGAGGTTCCATACGCGGGCGGCGGCGTGCTCGACTCCGCGCTCTGCATGGACAAGCACTTCATGAAGGTCGCTCTGCAGGCGGCAGGCATCACCGTCGCCCCGTGGGTCACGGTTTGGGCCCGGCAGTGGGACGCGGATGCTGCAAGCGTCCGCGCTGCCGCCGATGCGCTCGGTCCGCTGCCCCTGTTCGTGAAGCCGGCTCGCGCCGGCTCCAGCGTCGGCGTCTCGAAGGTGTCGGAGCTGTCCGAGCTCGATGCCGCTCTGGCCCTCGCCTTCGCCGAGGACGACAAAGTGCTCATCGAGATCGGCGTGGCAGGACGTGAGATCGAGGTCGCGATCCTCGAAGGAGCCGACGGCGTGCGTGCCTCTCTCCCCGGCGAGATCGTGCTCACCTCCCGCGGCTTCTACGACTTCGAGGGCAAGTACCTGGGCGGTGACGGCGTCGACGTGGTGTGCCCGGCGGAACTCACCGACGCCGAGATCGACGCGATCCAGAATGTCGGCATCCGTTCCTTCGAGGCGGTCGACGGTCGCGGGCTCGCGCGGGTCGACATGTTCCTGACCGCATCCGGCGAGCTCGTCGTCAACGAGCTCAACACGATGCCCGGGTTCACGCCGATCTCGATGTTCCCGAAGTGCTGGGTCGCGTCGGGCCTCTCTTACGGCGACCTGATCTCCGAGCTCATCGAGGCGGGCCTGCGCCGTTGATCACCGCCTACGGGCGCGTGGCTTCGGCTCTGCGCCCGTAGGCGAACCATGCAGCGGCCCCCAGCACCGGCGCCGCGAGGACGAGCAGGAACCAGACGAGGAACCTCAGACCGCCCACGTGGCGCGTCCGCATCATGGAGATGATCGCCGCGATCGTGAATGCGAGCACTGCTGCGGTCACGACGCTCCAGACGACGTCGTACGCCGTAGGGATCAGCGGGTTCATCATTCGACCCGTTCGGTGCACTTTGCGGTCGACGGCTGGAGACCTGACTGGATGCTGGTCGACAGCTTCTCGACGATCGAGCGGAAGTCGATGTCGGACCCGCGCTTGATGATCACCTCGACCGCGGGGTCGCGCCCGTAGGTGACGAGGCGCTGACGCTCGTCCTCCTGCGCGAGGACGAGCCAATCGACGCCGCCGATCGTCTGGCAGACGAGGTCCGACGGCGCCGGCACGTCGACGCCGCATCTGAGCACGACCGTCGGGTCGCCCCAGGCGCCGGTGGCCTGCGCGTCCGTCCACACCCGGTCGAGGTCGCCGATCGCGTCGGGCAGCAGCACAGAGACGTCCGCGCAGGCGGCGTTATTCGCGTCATCCGCGGGGTCGACGTGAACCGTCGTCGAGCATCCGGCCAGTGCGCCGAGGAGGATCAGGGCTCCCGCCACGACGGCGAGACGACGAGAACGGGGCATGCTTCCAGGCTACCTTTGACAGCATGCCCTCCCGACCCGACACCGACGATCCGCGCCTGGGCGATCTCTCCGAGGGAGAGATCCTGAAGGCGATCCTGAGTCGTACGGCTCAGGCGACCCACACGATCATCGGCCCAGGCGACGACGCGGCGGTGATCGCCACGCCCTCCGGAACCGTCGTCGCGACCACGGACACGCTCGTGCACGGTCCCGACTTCCGTCTCGCATGGTCGAGCGGCTTCGACTTGGGGTGGAAGGCCGCAGCGGTGAATCTCGCCGACGTCGCCGCGATGGGGGCTCGCCCGACCGCACTGCTCGTCGCGCTCGCGGTGCCGCGGGATCTGCGGCTGTCTTTCGTCGAGAGCCTCGCCGACGGCTTCCGCGAAGCGTGTGCGGCGCTGGCTCCCGGCTGTGCGGTCGTGGGCGGCGACCTGACGGTGTCCGATGTTCTGACGGTCGCCGTGACGGCCCTCGGCGATCTGGAAGGGCGCGAGGCGGTCACCCGGTCAGGAGCGCGCCCCGGCGACACGATCGCAGTCGCGGGCGAACTCGGTCTCGCCGCTCACGGCCTCGCCGTGCTGTTCGGTCGTTTCCGCGACGGCGAGACGCCGATACCGGTGGACCCGGCGCTTCTCGCCGAGGGCGAGCGTCAAGCCGTGGCCGCTCAGCTGCGTCCCTCTCCGCCGATCGGGCTCGGACTGTTCGCGGCGGTCGCCGGCGCGACCGCCATGATGGACATCTCTGACGGGCTCGCTCTCGACGCGCGGCGGATGGCGGCGGCATCCGGCGTCACGATCGCGCTCGACGGCTCCGCCCTGGGCGGTGACCCGGTCCGCGCGCTGGCCGGCGGAGAGGACCACGCTCTGCTGGCGGCGTTCCCGCCGGGCGTCGTGCCCGCCGGGTTCCTGGTGATCGGCGAGGTACGTCCGCCGGGCGAGCAACCGCTGCTCTGCGATGATGCGCCCGTCGACGTCTCAGGGTGGGACCCCTATCGCGACTGGGATTCCGCCGCGGGCTGAGGCTCTGCCCACCACAGCGTGGTGTCGCCGTAGGCCTTGTCGCGCAGCAGCCGCAGGCCGGCTGCGGCGAAGTCCGGGGGAGTGGAGCGCTTCGCGCGCTCGACCACGACGAGCGCGTCGGGAGACAGCAGCGGAGCCAGGGCGACGAGATCCGCGTTCATGGCCTCGTCGGCGATGTCATAGGGAGGATCCGAGAACACCAGATCGAAGGTGCCCGAAGCGCGGACGAGGAACGGATGCACGGCGCTCTCGTGCACGCGGCCGGTCGCGATCCCGCCGGCCTTCGCCACCGTCGCCGCGTTGCGGCGCACGATTGCGGCGGCCTGCCGTCCCTTCTCGACCAGGTCCACGCTCGCCGCTCCCCGACTGAGGGATTCGAGTCCGAGGGCACCCGACCCCGCGTACAGGTCGAGCACGCGGGCTCCCTCGATGCCGTCCGCCGATTCGAGAGCCCCGAAGAGCGACTCGCGCACGCGATCGCTGGTGGGGCGGGTACCGGCGCTCGGCACTTCGAGACGCGCTCCCCGTGCTCTGCCTGCGATGATCCTGGTCACCCGTTCACGATATCGGCAGGCGACGTCGGCGCCTGTCTCTAGACTCGGATCATGCCGCTCTCGCTCGACTCGACCCTCGCCGAGGCGCTCGGTGCGAACGTCGCGAAGTCGCTGACTCGGGCCTTCGGCATGGAGACCGTGGGAGACCTGCTCTCGCACTATCCGCGTCGTTATGCCGATCCAGCCGAGCTCACGCCCATCCGCGAGCTCCCCGTCGGTGAGAACGTGACCATCGTCGCCGAGGTGCTGTCGTCGAGCGCTCGGGCGATGCGCAACCGCCGCGGCGCGATGGTCGAGGTGATCATCGGCGACGGCATCGGGAAGATGTCGCTGACCTTCTTCGCCAAGAGCCTCGATCAGGCCAAATGGCGGGCAGGTCAGCTCGCCGTCGGCCGTCGAGGCATCTTCTCGGGCAAGGTCGGCGAGTTCAACGGCGTCACCCAGTTCTCGCACCCCGAGTACGAGCTGTTCGACGACGAGGATGAGGCCCGTCGACGCGCCGATACCCGTGCAGCCGTGCTGATCCCGATCTACCCCGCGACGGCCAGCCTGGCGTCGATGCAGATCGCGAAGCTCATCGCCCGCGTGCTCGACGACCTCGGGCCGATCGCCGAGCCTCTTCCCGACGCGGTCAGGCTCAGGGAGGAGCTGCTCACCGCGCGTGAAGCTCTCGAGCAGATCCATCGTCCGAAGACCCGGACAGACATCGATCCGGCCGTGCGCACACTGCGCATGCACGAGGCGCTCACGCTGCAGACCGCACTGTTGCAGCAGCGTGACGCGGTGCGGGCGCTGTCGGCCACGGCACGACCGGCAGCCCCCGGGGGGCTGCTCGAACGCTTCGACTCCACCCTGCCGTACACGCTCACCGACGACCAGCAGACCGTGGGAGAGCAGATCACGAAAGACCTCGTCGGTGCCTGGCCCATGAACCGGCTCGTGCAGGGCGAGGTCGGATCGGGCAAGACTCTCGTGGCGCTCCGTGCGATGCTGCAGGTCGCGGAGTCCGGCGGCCAGGCCGCCTTGATCGCCCCGACAGAGGTGCTCGCCGGCCAGCATCTGCGCTCGATCGCCAAGCTGCTCGGTCCCGAACTCGCCCCGCTCGTGATGCCCACGCTCCTCACCGGTCAGATGCCGGCAGCGGATCGGCGCAAGGCCGCGCTCAGGGTGGCGTCCGGCCAGGCGCTCATCGTCGTCGGGACCCATGCCCTGCTGGGCGAGAAGACCACGTTCGCCGACCTCGGTCTCGTCGTGGTCGACGAGCAGCATCGCTTCGGGGTCGAGCAGCGTGAAGCTCTGCGCGCCAAGGGATCCAGCCCGCACGCCCTCGTGCTCACCGCCACGCCGATTCCGCGCACCGTCGCCATGACGGTGTTCGGCGATCTCGACACCTCCGTCATCCGCACCATGCCCGCGGGGCGCGCCGGCATCCAGTCGTTCGTCGCGCCTCTCGCCGAGCACCCGGGCTGGTGGCAGCGGGTGTGGGAGCGGGCATCCGAGGAGATCGCTCAGGGGCGCCAGGTGTTCGCGGTGTGCGCGGCGATCGACACCACGAAGAAGACTGGCGAGGCCGGCGCGCTTCCTGCTCAGGAGGGGGCGAACGGCCCTCGGTGGGGTGTCGTGCAGCTCGACGAGGCGCTGTCCACTCATCCGACGCTCGGCGGTCTTCGCCGTGCTGTGCTGCACGGCAAGATGCCTTCCGACGAGAAGGACGCGGTCATGCAGGCCTTTGCGCGCGGAGAGATCGATCTGCTGCTGGCGACGACCGTGATCGAAGTCGGTGTCGACGTGCCGAACGCGTCGACGATGATCGTGCTGGATGCCGATCGCTTCGGCGTCTCGCAATTGCATCAGCTCAGAGGACGCGTCGGTCGAGGGGGAGTGCCCGGCTTGTGCCTGCTCGTCACCGAGGCGGAAGAGGGCTCGGTCGCCAGGGAACGGGTGGATGCCGTCGCCGCGACGCTCGACGGCTTCCAGCTCGCCGAAGTCGATCTCGAGCTGCGAGGCGAAGGCGACGTGCTCGGATCCGTGCAGGCCGGTGCGCGCTCGTCCCTGCGGCTGCTCCGCGTCGTGAAGGACTCCCGGCTGATCGTGCGGGCGCGGGAGTTGGCCGAGGTCATCCTCGCAGCCGACCCGAGTCTCGCCGAGCATCCCGGGCTGCGCGCGGCGATCGAGCGGCGGGTGAGCGATGAGGACCGCGCCGCCCTGGCGAAGAACTGACGTGCCCTAGGCTGGATCCATGCGCCGTACTGAGCGATCGAAGGAGACCACGTGAGCAGCCGGATCGCCGTCGTCCCGGGTTCCTTCGACCCGCCGACTCTTGGTCATCTCGACGTCATCCGCCGGGCCGCCAAACTGTACGACGAACTGCACGTGCTGGTCGTCCACAACCCCGGCAAAGAGGCGATGCTGCCCATCTCGCAGCGTCTGGCTCTGCTGGAGAAGTCGATCGCCGAAGACGGGATGAGCGGCAACATCGTCATCGGATCGTGGAGCATGGGGCTGTTGGTCGACTACGCACGCGACGTGAACGCGGGCGTGCTCGTGAAGGGCATCCGCTCGCAGATCGACGTCGCCTACGAGTCGCCGATGGCGATCGTCAACCGGCACCTCGCCGACATCGAGACCGTCTTCCTGCTGCCCGATCCTTCGCACGCCATGGTGTCCAGTTCGCTGGTCCGCCAGGTGGCCGGTCTCGGGGGAGATGTGTCGCCGTTCGTGCCCCCCGCGGTGGCCGCATTCCTCGACACCGGCGCCCGCGGCATCTGACTCGGGTCCCGTTCAGCCGGGAGCCGGTAGCATTGCGGGGTGCGTTCCCGTATGAGTGGTCCTTTCGTCCTGCCCGTCCGTGACATCGTCCGACGTCCGGGCGAGATGCGTGAACACGAGTTCACCGTCGCCCTCGCCGAGCAGTGGGGTGAGGGAATCGTTTCTCTGCCCAAGGGGTCGGCGCTCGATCTCGACGTGCGTCTCGAGTCGGTTCACGAGGGCATTCTGGTCTCCGGAACGGCCGATGGCGAGTACTCGGGAGAGTGCGGTCGGTGCCTGACTCCCATCACGCGGCCTGTCGAAGTCGAGTTCCAGGAGCTTTTCGCGTATCCTAGTGAGGAAGAAACTGACTTCGAGGTTCAAGACGACCACGTGGATCTTGAAACTCTGGTCAGGGATGCGGCCGTATTGTCGCTTCCTTTTCAGCCGGTGTGTCAGCCGGATTGCCTGGGGCTCGACCCGAGAACCGGCGAGAAGCTGACCGCGAGCACCGGAACGGAGCAGGCGGCTCCCATCGATCCTCGATGGAGCGCGCTCCAGCAGATCACAGACCAAGACGGTACGGCAGAGAGCCGTGCCGCCGAGAAAGAAGAGAGCTAGTCATGGCTGGTAACCCCCCGAAGCGCAAGGTTTCCCGTTCCAACACCCGTTCGCGTCGCGCGCAGTGGAAGGCGGCTCCCGTCGCTCTGGTGAAGACCGTCGAGAACGGCCAGGTCGTCTACAGCCGTCCTCACCAGGCGAAGGTCGTCACCGACTCGCAGGGCACCGAGCTCTTCCTCGAGTACAAGGGCCGCAAGGTCGCCGACGTCTGAATCGCTCGTGACTGACGTCACAACCGGCGAAGAGGATCTCTCGCAGAAGCTCCGTGTCGATATCGACGCGGAGCTTCTGGAGTTGGCACTCACCCATCGTTCGTACGCGTACGAGCACGGTGGCATCCCGCACAACGAGCGCCTCGAGTTCCTCGGCGATTCGGTGCTGGGGCAGGCGGTGACGGTCATGCTGTTCACGACGCACCCCGAACTCGACGAGGGGTCGCTGGCGAAGAGACGCGCGAGCGTCGTGTCGACGGTGGCGCTGGCGGAGGTCGCGAGGGGCATCGGCCTCGGCAGCCATCTCCTGCTGGGGCGTGGTGAGGAGCAGACGGGCGGTCGAGACAAGGACTCGATCCTCGCCGACACGATGGAAGCCGTCATCGGCGCGACCTACATGTCGGCCGGCCCCGAGGCGGCGACCGACCTGGTGCTGCGGCTGACCAAGCCTCTGCTCGCCGACCCTGAGCGATACGGCGCGGCGATGGACCCGAAGACCAGCCTGCAGGAGCTCGCAGCCCGCGCCGGTGCGACGCCTCCGCAGTATGCGGTCGAGGCGAGCGGTCCCGATCACGATCGCCGGTTCATCGCGACCGTGACCGTGGGCGACGTCACGATGACGGGCAACGGCACCAGCAAGAAGACCGCCGAGATGGCGGCTGCGCTGAACGCCTGGCGCGTGCTCAACGCGCGTGCCTGAGCTTCCTGAGGTCGAAGTCGTCCGAGCCGGGCTCGCCCCCGCCGCCGTCGGGTCGCTGATCACCGCAGTGAGCGTGTTCGACGAACGCGCTCTGACCCGGCATCCGCTCGGGGCCGCAGACTTCGTCTCGCGCCTCGAGAATCGCACCATCGTCGGCGCCGCGCGCCGGGGGAAGTTCCTCTGGCTTCCTCTCGAAGGCGAGTCGGATGCGCTCATCGCTCACCTCGGGATGAGCGGACAGATGCTGCTGCGTGCGCCGGATGCCGCGGCAGAACGTCACGAGCGGATCCGCATCCATCTCGAGCATCCCGCTCACGGCGAACTCGCTGTGGTGTTCTCCGACCAGCGCACCTTCGGATCCCTCGCCGTCGACCACCTCGTGGCCGACGGACCGTCGCAGGTCCCGTCCCAGGTGGTCCACATCGCCCGCGACCCGATCGATCCCGCCTTCGACGACGCCGCTTTCCGCGCTGACCTGGCGAAGCGGGGGAGCGCCATCAAGCGTGTGATGCTCGATCAGGGCGTGATCAGCGGCGTCGGCAACATCTATGCCGACGAGTCGCTGTGGGCGGCGCGCATCCACCCGGAGACTCCCGCGTCGGCCCTGTCGACGCAGGCCGTGCGCCGGCTGCTCGCCGAGATCCGCGCCGTCCTCGCCAAGGCGCTCGCTGAGGGCGGCACCAGCTTCGACGCCCAGTACGTCAACGTCAACGGGCAGGCCGGCTATTTCGCGCACTCGCTGAATGCCTACGGGCGTGAGGGCGAGCCGTGCAGCCGATGCGGACGACCCATCGTCCGCGCCGCGTTCATGAACCGCTCATCGCATTACTGCCCGCGCTGTCAGAGACGAGGCTGAGCCTGACGCGCGGTCGGATCGAGCGCATCACGCTGTGACAGCGATGGCGCGGATCGAGATCAGGATGCCGGGCAGGTCGACACCGAGCTTCGCGACGTATCGTGCCGGAGGATCCGATGCGAACCATCGGGCGTACTCCTCGTTGAACCCCACGAAGTCCTCCGCCCGGGCAAGCAGAACCCCGATCTCAACGAGGTCGTCCATCCCCGACCCGCCGGCGTTCAGAATCGCCTCGCAGTTCGCGAGCGCCTGGCGCGTCTGCACCTGAATGGTGTCACCGGCCAGGGCCCCGTCTTCACGTCGATGCCGACGGTTCCGGAGATGTACACGTGGTTTCCCGCTCGCACAGCCTGGCTGTAGAGAGGTGAGCTCGGAGCATCCGGTGTGGCGATGATCTCTCTGGGCATGCTGAACTCCTCGTCGAGTCGTCCCCCTGATGGCGACCATCGTGACAGAAGACGACCGGCTGCGGAAGAGCGTGTGCTCCGAGCCGTCAGCCCTCCTGCTCGACGATGCTTTTCAGCACGCTCGTCGCTCCCATGCCGTTGGGCCACCCCGCATAGAAGGCGAGATGGAGCAGTGCCTCCTTGAGCTGCTCATCGGTGACTCCGTTGCGGCGCGCATGCGCGAGATGGAACTGCAGCTGCTCCATCTTGCCCATAGCGGTGAGGGCCGCCACCGTGATCAGGCTGCGGTCGCGCTTGGTGAGCCCATCCCGCTCCCACACCTCGTCGAAGAGCACCCGGTCGGTGTAGTGGACCATCCCTGGCGCGAAGTCGCCGAAGGCGTGCTTCCCGCCAGACCAACCGGTGCTCTGCTCTTCCGTGCTCATGTCTGCTCCTGTCCGGCGCATGTGCGGCATGCGCCCGTCTTCCATCCAACTCCGCTCGTGCCCATCGTGGGAGGCTCTCTCCAGGGGTGTACTGCCAGGGACTGGTACGAACCCGGGGGTGGAGGCGTAGCGTCGACGCATGACCATGCGCAGCAACGAATTCGCCCAGATGTTTCCGCTCGGCGAGCCGAACGACGCCCTCGCGCAGTACTTCATGGGCCAGAGCTACCTGGCGCCGCTCGCAGCAGGGAGCGTGCCGGTGAGCAACGTCACCTTCGAACCCGGCTGCCGGAACAGTTGGCACATCCACCACGGTGCGCACGGAGGAGGCGACCAGATCCTGATGTGCACGGCGGGATCGGGGTGGTTTCAGGCCGAGGGCGAGGACCCGGTCAGCATGGAACCCGGAACGGTGATCCGTGTGCCGGCCGGCACGAAGCACTGGCACGGCGCGAAGGCGGATTCCTGGTTCTCGCACATCGCGTTCATCACCCCGGGTGAAGAGGTGCACAACGAGTGGCTGGAGCCCGTGACAGATGAGGCATACGGCTCGTTGCCGCCGAAGCGCGTCGACGACTGAGAGGAGCCGGTGCGGTCAGTGCTCGCCCTTGATGACGAAGTACGATCCGCGGATCGTACCCGCGAGCTTCGACCTCTGCCGTGCGAACGTGAATGCGGACAGCTCCTCGCGGACATCCTCTCAGGCGAGCGACGAGAGGAACGTCGCCGACGGCGCGAAGAACGTGGTGCCCGTGTGTGCGACGGAGAAGTCCAGTATCCGGTCGTGCAGCCCGGGCGGATCACCGATGAACATGCGCTGCAGCATCTGTTCGATCACCCACAGTCTGCGTGAGTATCCGATGAAGTAGGTGCCGAATTCTCCGGCTCCCGGGCGCCCGAAGGGCATGTTGTCGCGCAGGATGTCGTGTTCGCCCGACTCGTCGGTGATGGTGGCGAGCGTCTTGTGCGCCTGTTGCGTGCCGACAGCGGCATCATCGAGCTCGATGTTGTCGGCCTTGCGCCGGCCGATCACCGCCTCCTGTTGCTCAGTGGTGAGCGACTGCCATGCGTCCAGATCGTGCAGGTACTTCTGGACGACGACGTAGCTGCCGCCGGCGGACGCCGAGTCCTCGGCCCCGACCAGAGTCGCCTCGGGGAGGTCGGGCCCCACCGGATTCGCGGATCCGTCGACGAATCCGAGAAGGTCCCGGGCATCGAAGTACCGGAAGCCGGAGACCTCGTCCTCCACCGTCACCGCTGTGCCGAGCTGCTCGAGGATCAGCCTCTCGAGCTCGAAACAGAGGTCGGGGCGTTCCGCACGGATGTGGAAAAGCAGATCGCCCGGCGTGGAGACCGCAGTATGCGCGCCACCGCTGACTTCGGGGAACGGATGCAGCTCCGCCGGCAGCGGGTGACCGGTCAGACCCCTCCAGATGCGGCTGCCGACGCCCACGGTGCACGACAGTCGCGCATCCAGATCGCGGAAACCGACGGACTTGACGATGTCCTCGATACCGGCGACGGTGGCGCGGACGTCGTCGAATCGCGTCTCGTCCACGGTGAGGACCAAGAAGATCGCACTGCGTGTCAATGGTGCGTCCACCTGCTGCGGCGCTATCGGCACCCGGCGTTCTGACATCTGGCCTCCTCGTCGTCGCGAGCAGACTAACAGGGTCGGTTCACGCCACGCGGAACGAGCGGGACAGCACAGGTCTGGTCGCGCGCGTGCTCACCCAGACGACCGCGATCCCGACGGCGACGACGAGCACGATCGTGAGCAGCGACAGGGGTGCGACGATCAGGGCGATGCCCAGAAGCGGGAAGACCAGGATGCCGGCGCACAGCGCCGAGCCGATCGATGTGAGCAGCAGCGGCGCCATGATGGCACGGGTGCGGGCTTTGTCGACCGTCTGCTGCGGAACTCCGAGGTGGTGCAGACTCCGGTGCAGTTCGCGGGCGTCGAGGATCGCCGAGGCCTGGTTGACGCCGACGGAAGCGGCGACCATCAGGAACGAGGCCACGAGCGTGATGATCAGCCCTGTGCGCATGTCGCGAGCGAGGGCGAGATCTGTCGCTTCCGCACCTTCCGAGGTCATCACGCCGATGAGCGAGACACCGGTTCCTGCGAAGACCGCCATGAAGCTCGCCATCGAGATGCCGCCCACCTGCCGCCATGCAGCCTTGGGGTCGTCGAGGACCATGCGCGCAGCGAGCAGCCGCTCAGGAACCCGAGCACGTCTCAGCCATCCGCGGGCGCTCACCTTCAGCGCCCAGGGACCCACGAGGTTGAGCACCGCGAGCCCCGCGGCGAAGAGAAGGGCGATCACGACGATCGTCGTCACCATTCCCGCGATCTGCGGCACGATCTTGGCGAGGACGACTGCGAAGGCGACGAGGCCTGCTCCGACGACGAAGCGGATCCAATGAGCACCGGTGGCGGTGGTGCGCATGCGCACCCCGAGAGGGGAGATGACGACCCGGCGCAGGCCGACGGCGGCGCTGAGCGCAGCGAGGACGACGACACCGCCGACGACGGCGACGATGTGGACGGGAGACAGGAGCACAGCCTGCCAACCGAGAGCCGCACCGCGGAACGGGATGAGCCCGATGAGCGGGCTCACCAGCAGGTACCCGGCGACGCCGGCTGTCGCGCCGGCCGCAGCGAGCAGCACCGACTCGGCGACGGTGGCGACGGCGACGCCGAGTGGCGTCACCCCGAGCAGCCGCAGCGTCGAGAGTCGCTCGTCGCGACGGCGCGCGGCGAGCCGTGCGGCTGCGCCCCCCAGGCTCATGAGCGGGACGAGGAGCAGGGCGAGCGCGATCGCGGCCAGAGCCTGGTAGATCGGAGCGTAGTCGTCGTGCCAGCCCCAGAAGCTCTGTGCGCCACCGATCACAGTGAGCACGAGCGTCGTCACGACGCCGAAGGCGATGAGGGGCAGCGCTATGAGGCCGCCTTGCCCGGGCGAGGGGCGCAGCAGCATCGCGAGGACGCGGGCGTTCATGCGTCCACCGCCGTGGAGACGACGAGTCCGTCGCGCACCGCGATGGTCCGCGTGCAGCGCGCAGCCACGTCCGGGTCATGCGTGACGACCACGAGCGTCCGGCGTTGACCGGTGGTCGACCACAGCAGTGCGTCCATCACCTCCCGCGAGGTCTGCGAGTCGAGGGCGCCGGTCGGTTCGTCGGCGAACACGAGCTCGGCTCCCGTGGCCTGGGCGCGAGCGATCGCGACCCGCTGCGCCTGGCCGCCCGAGAGCTCGCCGATGCGGCGATCCTCCATGCCGGCGAGACCGAGGGCGCCGAGCCAGGAAGCGGCATGCTGAACGGCATCCGCCCTCTTCACGCCGTTGATCATCGAAGCCAGCGCGACGTTCTCGACCGCTGTCAGTTCAGGGATGAGAAGCCCCTGCTGGAAGACGAAGCCGAGTCGCTCGCGTCGCAGACGGGATCTTGCCGACTCGCTCATGCCGGTCAGCTCGATCGCCCCGCCGGCCGCGGGATGGAAGGTCACCGACCCGGTGTCCGGTGTGATGATGCCTGCCAGAACGTGCAGCAGTGTGGTCTTGCCGGATCCGGAGGCGCCCATGATCGCGACGGATTCGCCTCGCGAGATCGAGAGGTCGACACCGGCGAGCGCGCGAGTGGCGCCGTAGGACTTCGTCAGAGCGTGTGCGACGAGGACGGGACTGTTCATGCTTCCAGCCTCGCCGCACACGCTCCTCGGATCGTCGGCCCGTGGAGTGATCCGTCTACATCGGAGGGATGATGTGTCAGAGTCGCTTCTGCCACGCCCCGGCGTAGGACACCGGTACGAACCCGATCGCCTCGTTGATGTCAAGCATCGGCCGGTTCTCCTCGGCGTTGAACGTCGACACGATGGGAGACGTCGGCACCAGTTCGCGCCACCGCAGCAGGTTCGCGCACTTGACGATCGTGCCCAGCCGATGCCCTCGGTGATGCGCGGCGACCAGCGTTCCGAACTGATGCGTGACTCCCGTGCGGTCCGCGGCGACCAGCAGCTCGTTGTAGGCCACGAGTTCGCCCGTCGGCACGTGCTCGACGGCGGTCACTGAGACGAGTTGACCTGCCGCGGTGAGCGTCGCCTCCCGGCGAACCACGCGGTCGGCGTCGTACTGCTCGGCGACGAAGTCCATGTCACCGCTGGGGGCATCGGTCGACAGGCGTGCGAGGACGGCCGCGTATCCGTCGCGCAGTTCGGGCGGAGTGGGCATGGTCCACTCCCGCACGCGGTAGTCCGGACCGGCGAACGCCGATGCCTCCGCCAGCATCCGCCGCACCTCCGTGCCGTCCGACCGCAGGTCGTACTCGCTGTTGCGCTCGACCTGTTCCAGCGTGTATCCGGCATCCGCGATGACGTCGGCGAGCGGCGTGGCCGGGATCCGCCCCCAACCTGTGGCCGGAGCCAGCATCCGGTCGCGCTCGTCCGGTCGATGCAACGTCCAGGTCTGCAGGATGCTGCGGCCCCTCGCCACCGCGTCCTCCTCTGCGCGAGCGAGAAGCGCCTGCTCGACGCCGCGGCCCGAGTTCGCCTCCGGCACGAGGATGTCGAACTCCGCGGTCTGCGCGCCCTCCTCCTGGGCGAAGGCCAGCGTCACCATGCCGACGACGGCGTCGTCGATGCGAGCGACGTAGCCGAGATGCAGGCTGTCGGTGGGGTCCTGCCACTCCGAGAGCATCTCAGCAGCCGACGGCGACAGGTCGGGGAGGCCGACCTGCTCGTCGCAGACCTGCCTGCCCAGATCTCCCAGAAGCCGGAAGTCTGCGGCGTCGTCGGCGTCGAGAGACGACGGCACACGCAGCGCAGTGATCGAGATGCTCACGGCAGATCCTTCCTCCACGCTCCTTCGTAGGCGACGGGGACGAAGCCGATGGCTTCGTTGATGTTCAGCATCGGCCGGTTCTCCTCGGCGTTGAACGTGATGACCTGAGGGCTCAGCGGATGCTGAGTCCGCCACGAGAGCAAACCGGCTGTCTTGACGAGCAGACCGAGACGGTGGCCCCGATGCGAGGACAGCACGAGGGTGTCCTCCTGATGCGTCGTCTCATCCGCGCGACGGCCGATCGCCAGCTCGTTGAAGGCGCACAGTTCGCCGGTTGCGACATGCTGCGCGGCGGTCACGAGCACGGTGTTGCCGCGGTCGAGGTGACGCGCATCGTGACGCGCGACGCGCTCGGCGTCCCAGTTCTCCTCCGGCATGTCGAGCTCGGCGTCGGGGACGTCGGTCGACATGCGCTGCTTCATGCGTGCGTAGCCGTCGACGTGGGCAGGCGGCGTCGGCAGCGTCCACTGCACGACGCGGTAGCCGTCGGCCATCCTCGCGGCGGCGTCGTGCAGCGCCGTGACGCGGCGCGTGCTCTCCTCCGACAGCTCGAGGACGCTCACGCGCTCCACCTGCTCGAGCGCGAACCCGTGCCGAAGCAGGAACCGGGCATGGTGGTGGTCGCGCGGAACCGACCCGAAGCCCGTGGGGGAGTCGAGGCGGACCTCGCCGCGATCGGTGTGCTCGGTCCACAGCAGCAGCTTGCGGACCCCGGCCTCCTTCGCGGTCTTCTCGATCTGTGCGAGAACGACTGTGCCGAGTCCGCGGCCCCACGTGCGCTGCAGAAGGTTGATGGTGACGTACGCGGTCCGTCCGCCGCCGTCGGCGACGACATTGAGCACCGCGACGCCGATCGTCTCGCCGTCCTCCACGACGGACCACTGCCGACGCTCCAAGTCGGCGTCCGATCGCAGCAGCGCAAGCAGGGCGTCAGGCTCGAGGTGCTCGTCGTCCCGTCCGGTCGTCTCAAGCAGCGAGGCGTTGCGGACCCGGGCGTAGTCGAGCAGGTCGCCGGCGTCCGCCGCATCCGCCCGTGCGGGGAGCACGAGCGGATGCAGCGTCGCGGCTTCGGTGAGGGCGATCATCGTGCTGGTCTCCGGTCAGCGCAGCTGGCGCTGCATGTGGTATTCGAGCAGGATCCGGCTCTCACCGGTCGTGAGGTGCCGATCGCTGAGGAACAGCGGTTCGGCGGGGGTGATGACGCGTTCCTTCACGGACTTCGGCCGCTGAGCCCTCTCGAGCAGCCAGAGGCCGATCTTGAGCGACAGGCGGTCTGCGAGAGCGAGCTCGCGCAGATCATCGGGGGCGGGGATGTGCAGGACGGTCTGGTCCTGGGTATCCGGCGGGTGGGTGGTGCTGTGGTGCAGCGTGGTGTTCACGGTGTGTCCTTCGAGGTGAATGGTGGTGATGAGTGGCGGAAGGCGCCGACGATACGGACCGATCTGCGATCGGGTGCGGCGCGGGAAGGTGTGATCTCCCTCGTGGGGGATCAGCGGATGCCGGAACGGCGGGAGACCGTGATCTGCGGAGAGATCAGGTGCGGAGCGCGGGTTCGCGTCGACGAGAAGACCCACCTGTGGCGGGCGAATTCTCCGACTGCGGTGCTACGAGAGCGTGCAGCGCCGAAGACCCGAGGCGGTCACCGAGAACGCATAGCGGGGCGCGGAGTGAACACGCGCGGCGAGGCCTGTGGCCTGTGCGTTGAACTGAATCATCATCGGTAACCTCCTTTCACGGGTCGATCCGTTGGTACCGTAGCGAAGGCTCTCAGGCAGAGTCAAGCACCGGGCGTGTCGCCCGGCGTGTCGCGTTCGCGGGATCCCCGCGCGGGATGCTCGTCGACGAGCATGATTCCGGTAGCGTGATGGCGTGAATTCCCGAGGACGAGTGGCCCCCGCATGCATCTGAAGAGCCTGACGCTCAAGGGGTTCAAGTCGTTCGCGCAGCCGACCAGCTTCGTGTTCGAACCCGGGGTCACCTGCATCGTCGGTCCGAACGGATCAGGCAAGTCGAATGTCGTCGACGCTCTCGCCTGGGTCATGGGCGAGCAGGGTGCGAAGACGCTCCGCGGCGGCAAGATGGAAGACGTCATCTTCGCGGGGACGTCGACCCGAGGTCCTCTCGGCCGCGCCGAGGTGCAACTGACGATCGACAACGCCGACGGCGCGCTTCCGATCGACTACGCGGAGGTCACGATCAGCCGCACGCTGTTCCGCAACGGATCCAGCGAGTACGCGATCAACGGGGAGAGCTGCCGCCTGCTCGACGTGCAGGAGCTGCTGAGCGACTCCGGTCTCGGCCGCGAGATGCACGTCATCGTCGGTCAAGGGCGACTGGACACCGTGCTGCAGGCCTCGCCCGAGGACCGCCGAGGGTTCATCGAGGAGGCCGCCGGAATCCTCAAACACCGTCGGCGCAAGGAGAAGACGCTCCGCAAGCTCGACGCGATGGAGACCAACCTCACACGTCTCAGCGACCTGGCAGGAGAGATCCGCAGGCAGCTCAAGCCACTCGGGCGCCAGGCGGAGATCGCGCGCGAGGCGCAGACCATCGCTGCGGTCGTACGCGACGCGAAGGCCCGGATCTTCGCGGACGACGTCGTGGCGCTGCGCGCGGCCCTCGCCGACCACACCCGCACCGAACAGGAGCGGCACACCGAGCGCCTGGTGCTCACAGATCAGGCCGAGGCGGTGCGTGCCGGCATCGCCCGCCTCGAGCAAGAGCAGAACTCGGCGGCGGTCGATCAGGCCCGTAGCGTGACCTTCGGTCTCGAGCAGGTGCAGGAGCGGATGCGTGGGCTCTACACGCTCGCCAATCAGCGCCTCGCTCTGCTCGGCTCGGACGATGACGACGCCGCGGTCACCGCGGTCACCGTGACCCAGGCGGTCATCGACGACGCCAAGGACGAGATCGACGAGATATCCGCGGGCCTCGGCGATGCGCAGGACGCCGCGACGGCCGCGAGTCGTGAAGTCATGCACGCGCGCGCCGAGCTCGACACTCTCGACGTGGACATCGCCGAGCAGAGCGCTCTGGTCTCGGAGTACGACATGCGCCTGACGACCCTGCGCGGAACGGCCGAGGCCGCAGCATCCGCTCTCGCCGCCGTGCGCGGTGCCGTGCTGCGTCAGGAGAATGCGCTGGAGGCGGCGGACATCCGTCGCCGCGAAGCCGCTGAGGCGCTCGAATCGATCGCCGACGCGGAGGCGCCGGAGGGAACGGCTGCAGAGCACGCTGCCGCTTACGAGGCAGCCCAGCGGGCGGCGACGGCGGCCGAGACCGAGCGCGAGGCCCTGCGGGAGCGGCTGCACGCAGCAGAGCGTGAGGTCGACGCCCTCACCGCCAAGGCCGCAGCGCTCGACAGCGCGCTGGCGGTGTCGGGAGGAGCGGCCGAGATCGTCAAAGCAGGAGGACCCGGCATCCGCGGGCTCGTCGGCGACGCGGTGCAGGTGCGTGCAGGGTTCGAAGCGGCGGTCGCCGCGGTGCTGGGCCCGCTCGCCGAGGGTGTTCTGGTCGACGCGCCCTCGGATGCCTTCGCCGTCGCCGTCGAAGCTGCAGACAACCGCAGGGGAGTGGTGGACGTGGTCATCGCCTCCGCGACGCGCGCGGCCGTCGATCCGCCTGCGGTCGATGGAGTGACTCCGGCGATCGACACGGTGACAGCCCCGGACGGCGTGCTCGCGATCCTGTCTCACGTGTTGATCGCCGAGTCTCTCGACAGCGCCCGCTCGGCGCGGGCGGCCCTCGATCTGGTGGGAGACACCAGCACGACGATCGTGACGGTGGGAGGCGACGTGGTCACGGCGCAGACGCTGCGCACGGGCGCGGGCGGCGAGCGATCACGCCTCGAGCTCGCCGCGGAGCGCGACGCTGCGAAGGAGCGGCTCGCCGAGGTGCAGATCGTCGTCGATTCGCTCCGCGAGGCACGCGAGGACGCGAGTGAGCAGGTGGAGACGACCCGTCGGCTCGCGAAGGACGCCCTGCGTGCGCTGCGCGAGCACGATGCGGCCCTCGCGACCCATGCCGAACAGATCAACCGCATCACCGTCCGGCATGAGTCGGCTGTCGCGGAGTGCGAGCGGCTCGAATCGGGCCTCGCACAGGCGCAGGCCGCGGTCGCGGATGCCGAGGCGACGGCCCAGGCCGCTCGCGCCGACCTCGACCGGGCCGTCGAGGCGCCGCGACCTGTCCTCGACGCCTCAGCCCGCGATGGGCTTCTCGAGTCCCTCGAGCTCGCTCGTGAGGGCGAGGTGCGCGCCCGGCTCGAGGTGGAGACGCTGCGCGAGCGGGTGCGAGCCGCTCAGGCGCGGGTCGCGTCACTCGAGCGTCAGCGCGAGCAGGAGCGGGATGCGGCGGCCGAGGCTGCACGTCGGGCCGTGATCCGCAGGGCGCAGCGGGAAGCGGCATCCGGCGTCGCCGAGGAGCTGCCCCGCATCCTCGATTCGCTGGACCGTTCGGTCACCGAAGCGCGAGTGGCGCTGGCGGAGGCGGAGTCCGCGCGGTCAGCGCAGAACGAAGAACTCACCGCTCTCCGCGCACAGGAATCCACCCTGCGGGATCGCCTCGCCGGCCTCACCGAGAGCGTGCACGGGCTCGAGCTGCAGATCCACGAGAAGAAGCTCCATCTCACGAGTCTGCTCGAACGTGTGGCGTCCGAGCTGGCGCTCGACGAAGATATTCTCGTTGCGGAATATGGACCGGACCAGCTCGTTCCCCATGACCCGCTCACGCCCGTCGCCGAAGGAGAGCACATCGAGGGCGGCACGGTGCCGTTCGACCGTCGGGTGCAGCAGCGTCGTCTCGCCGAGGCGGAGCGCAAGCTCGCGCAGCTCGGACGAGTCAACCCGCTTGCTCTGGAGGAGTTCGCCGCGCTCGAGCAGCGGCACGCGTTCCTCACCGAACAGCTCGCCGACCTGACGCAGACCAGGCAGGATCTGCTGACGATCATCGCCGACCTCGACGAGCGCATGCAGACCATCTTTGCGAGCGCCTTCGCCGACACGAAGGAGGCATTCGGCGAGGTCTTCCCGCTGCTGTTCCCCGGGGGGTCGGGAAGCATCACCCTCACCGATCCGGACAACATGCTGACGACGGGCATCGAAGTGTCCGTGCGCCCCGTCGGCAAGAAGATCGAGCGGCTGTCGCTGTTGTCGGGTGGCGAACGGTCTCTCGCGGCCGTCGCTCTCCTCGTGGCCATCTTCAAAGCACGTCCGAGCCCGTTCTACATCCTCGACGAGGTCGAGGCCGCGCTCGACGATGCGAACCTCGGCCGCCTTCTAACGGTGTTCGAACAGCTTCGCGAGAGCTCGCAGCTGCTGGTGATCACGCATCAGAAGCGTACGATGGAGATCGCCGACGCGTTGTACGGCGTGTCGATGCGTCAAGACGGCGTCTCCGCCGTGGTCGGTCAGCGCGTCGGGGACCGCGCGGCCGCTGCGAGCTGAGTCACGCGCCGGCGAGAGACGTCTCGAACTCGGCAACGACATCGGCGAAGCCGGGGAGATCCTGCGGCCGGTGCTGGGCACCGGGGAGGATGCGGTGCACCGCGCCACGTGTCGCGATGATCTCGCCGATCACCTCGTACTCCTCGTTCCAGCCTCCGGTGACGACCAGAGTGGGGATGCCGTCGAGCATCCGCTCCCGTACTCCGTGCCCCCACGGCAGGTTCGTCGCCGCCCAGCGGGCGGCGAGCGACTGCTCGTCCTCCCAGCGCGCGGCCTCGAACGGCCCGCCGAACATGAGCGGGCGCATGATGGCCCAGAATCCGCGGAGGTCGCCGACGGCGACGCGTGCCCTGGCCTCTGTCACGATGCCAATGTGGCGCTCGACGGCAGCATGGCCGCGCGCGATGTCGTAGAGGGCGGGCTCGAGGAGCACGAGGCCCGCGACCTCGAGTCGATGAGCGGCGAGCACAGCGGGCACGGCGCCGATCGAGTGGGCGAACACCAGCAACCGCTCACCTCGGTGCTCGCTGGCCAGTTCTTCCGCCTGATCCGCGATCGAGGCGTCGGCGGGGAATGAGACGAAGATCGCGTCGGGGTCTGCGACGTGGGGCCAGGCCTCCGCACCACGTCGCCCGCCGCCGTGGATGTGGAGACGACGGAGCGCCTTTTCGCGGATCATCCCAGGATGCTACCCGTAGGCTGGAGTCATGGCGGAGAAGTCCTGGTCCCTCGGTCGCGCATTGCGCGGCATGTTCGTCAAGCCCACCATCGACGAGACCACGTGGGAAGACCTCGAGACCGCACTGATCACAGCTGACTTCGGCCCCGACATCAGCGAGCGCGTCGTCGAGGAGCTGCGCGAGAAGGTGGAGCGCTACCGGACCACTGATCCCAAGGATCTCCAGCGGATGCTCCGCGAGACCCTCGAAGAGCACTTCGCCAAGTTCGACACGACTCTCAAACTCACCGAGCGCCCTGCTGTCGTGCTGGTCGTCGGCGTGAACGGCGTCGGCAAGACGACCACGATCGGGAAGTTCACGAAGTTCCTCCGGGGCTATCAGCGCAGCGTCGTCGTCGGCGCGGCCGACACCTTCCGCGCGGCCGCCGTCGATCAGCTCGCCACCTGGGCGCAGCGCGGCGGAGCCGCGATCGTGCGCCCGCAGCAGGAAGGGCAGGATCCGGCATCCGTCGCCTTCCAGACCGTCGAGTTCGCGAAGAACCAGGGGATCGAGATCGCGATCATCGACACCGCTGGTCGCCTTCACACCAAGGGCGGACTGATGGATGAGCTTTCGAAGATCCGTCGTGTGATCGAGAAGCAGGCTCCCATCAGCGAAGTCCTGCTCGTTCTCGACGCGACCACCGGCCAGAACGGCGTCATGCAGGCCGAGTCCTTCCTCGAGCACGCCGGGGTCACCGGGCTCGTGCTCACGAAGCTCGACGGCTCCGCCAAGGGCGGCTTCGTGCTTGCCGTACAGGAGCGCACCGGCATCCCCGTCAAGCTCCTCGGTCAGGGTGAGGGGATCGATGATCTGACCGGTTTCACCCCCCATGTCTTCGTCCAGTCGCTGGTTGGCTGAGGACAGGACTACCGTCGCGGACGAGAGGCTGGTTTCATAGCGTTATGGCGATCGAACACGACTACTTCGGACTTCTGTCCTCGGGTCCCGACGGCTCGATCTTCTGGTCGGAGACGATCGAACTCGGCGACCAGAGCGTGACCGTCGACCTCACGGCTCCCGACCAGGACGACGTGTCCGCCGACGCGCTCGACATCGCCGCCTCGCTGATCGCCGGGCTCGAGAGCGTCGACGCGACAGCCCGCCGAAGCATGCTCGCCGAGGTCGACGATCGCACCAGCGAGGTGACCGAGTACATCCTCCAGCAGCAGGAGACGTTCGGTGAAGACCTCGAGGAGGTTCTGGTCGACGTGAGCGGCGACGCGGCCGTCGACATCATCCGCTCGCTGCGTCTGATGAGCATGACGATCCTCGCGGACGAGCACGGAGGATCCGAGCCGTTCGCCGTGCTCGAGTACGCGCTCGACGACAGCTCCACCGACGACGTCCTGCTCGTGAACCTCGGCTCCGACGGCGGCGTGCAGTCGGTCATGAGCGGCGACTGAGTTCGCAGGCTTCCCGTCTCTCCGAGAGACGAGAAGCCCTCGTCACACGGCCTGTGCGAAGCCCAGATCCGCGCTCTCAGCGATGTGGGCGAGGTGCGGAGGGATCTCCCGGCCCTTCGACGCCATCGACTGAGCCCACAGCCGCCCCGCGCGGTAGGACGAGCGCACCAGCGGTCCTGCGAGCACGCCGAGGAAGCCGATCCGCTCGGCCTCTTCCTTGAACTCGACGAACTCGTCTGGCTTGACCCAGCGGGCCACGGGCAGGTGTCGGGGCGAGGGCCGCAGATACTGCGTGATCGTGATGATGTCGCACCCGGCGTCGTGCAGGTCGTGCAGAGCCTGCACGACCTCTTCCGGCTCCTCGCCCATGCCGAGGATCAGGTTGGACTTCGTGATGAGACCGGCATCCCTGGCCTGCGTGATCACGTCGAGGGAGCGCTCGTAGCGGAAGGCCGGACGGATGCGCTTGAAGATGCGCGGAACCGTCTCGACGTTGTGCGCGAACACTTCGGGGCGAGCATCGAAGACCTCGCTCAGCAGTGCCGGGTCGCCGTTGAAGTCTGTCGCGAGCAATTCGACGCCGGTGTTCGGATTCATCGCGTGGATCTGCCGGATCGTCTCGGCATTCAGCCAGGCTCCGCCGTCGGGTAGGTCGTCACGGGCGACACAGGTCACCGTGGCGTATCGCAGGTTCATGCGCACCACGCTCTCCGCGACGCGACGGGGCTCATCCGTGTCGTAGTCTGCAGGCTTGCCGGTGTCGATCTGGCAGAAGTCGCAGCGCCGTGTGCACTGTGAGCCGCCGATGAGGAACGTGGCTTCGCGATCCTCCCAGCACTCGAAGATGTTGGGGCAACCCGCTTCCTGGCACACGGTGTGCAGATCCTCGCTCTTCACGAGCGAGTGCAGTGCAGTGTATTCGGGCCCCATCTTGGCCTTGGTCTTGATCCACTCGGGCTTGCGCTCGATGGGCGTCTCGGCGTTGCGGATCTCCAGACGGAGAAGCTTGCGGCCCTCGGGGACGGCGGTCATGCGGGGACTCCTGTGTACTCGGCGGATGCGTATTCGTCTGTGAAGGCGTTGATCACCCCGGCGACGATGTCGCCGGGGGAGACGGCGGCGCCGATCACCTCGCTCACCGTGGTGACGCCGGCGTCCGTGATCCCGCAGGGGATGATGCCGCGGAAGCCCGCCAGCGTGTTGTCGCAGTTGATGGCGAAGCCGTGCATCGTGACGCCCTGCTGCACCCGGACGCCGATCGCGGCCACCTTGTCCTCGGACAGAGGACGGCGCACCCACACGCCGCTGCGTCCCTCGACCTGATAGCCGTCGACCCCCAGCGGGCAGAGCACGTCGATCAGCAGACGCTCGAGGCGGCGGACATGCGCGACCACGTCCATCGGCTCGGGGAGGCGCACGATCGGATAGCCGACCAGCTGTCCGGGTCCGTGCCAGGTGATCTTGCCGCCGCGGTCGACGTCGACCACGGGAGTCCCGTCCTGCGGGCGCTCATGGTCCTCCGTGCGCTTTCCGGCGGTGTACACGGCCTCGTGCTCGAGGAGGATCAGCGTATCGGGTCGTGTGCCCGTGACCACGTCAGCATGGACACGGCGCTGGAGCTCCCAGCCGTCGAGGTACGGAACGTATTCCGGTGCGAGTCCCGGGGTGAGGATGTCGAGCATGCGTGTCCGCCCTCTCGAAGCTAGTTGGATTGCGTCCAACAATACTCCTCCCGCGAACGGTGGTGCCCGACGCGCGGTAGCGTGAGGAGATGAGCAGCGGGAGCAGGGCCGGACGCCCCAGAGCGTCATCGCGCGAGACGCTCGCCGAGGCGGCGTGCGAGCTGTTCCTCGAGCGGGGCTACGACGCCACCTCGGTGGCTGACATCACCCAGCGGGCGGGCGTCAGCCGATCGAGCTTCTTCAACTACTTCTCCTCGAAGAGCGATGTGCTCTGGTCGGGACTCGACGCGCGGATCGCCCGCGCCGCCGATGCCTTGTCCGCCATGGAGGGCAGCGGCGACGGGGGATCGGTGCGCGCGACACTGCGCGAGATCGTCCACGACTTCGCGCCCGACCCGCTCGCCCTCGCCTTGCGGAATCGTTCGGCGATGGGGCTGGACGAGGAACTGGTGAGAGACACCGGGGTGCGTCAGGCGCGGCTCGCCTCAGCCATCTCGGACGCGGCGAGAGCCGCAGGCATGGGCGTGATCCACTCCGACATCATCGGTGCGGCGTACGCCGCCGCGCTGTTCTCGTCGCTGCGCGTCTGGGCCGAGCACGGTGCGGGGTTCGGCGCACCCGAGACCACGCTCGACGGCGCGTTGCGCGGAATCGACGATCTGCGCTGGGCATAGCGGCGGACATCCGGCGCTATGCCGGACAGGTCATGAGTGAACCCACCCAGAAGGGAACTGCTCATGGACACTGAACAGCTCGACGGCCTGCTGAACGCATCGGCGCCTGTCGCTCGCGTGATCGATCAGGTCGACGTACGGGCGATGGTGGCGGATGCCGCGGCTGAGGTTCGGGTGCCGAGGCGGCGCCGGCGCAACGTCGCGCTCGGCAGCCTGCTAGGCCTCCTGCTCGTCGGGGGCGCAGGATTCGCCGGTGCATCGTCGGACTGGCTGTGGGGTGACGGGTTGGAGAACCCCGACCGCAGCTATACCTACACGTCGCCGACATGGGGCCAGTGCGAGCTGCGGTACAGCGGCTACGACACCCACAACCTGTTCATCCAGGCCGACGTGAACCGGATCATCGATGAGTGGTTCGCGAACAACGATGTCGAGGCGGCCGCCGCTCCCTTCGTCGACGGATACCTTGCGCAGATCGAGGCAGGCCAGGCCGTAACGGGCGACGAGGGGAGCAGCGACCCGCGCCTTCCCGATCTGAACGCGTGGCTCGCCCATGACCAGGCACTTGGTGAAGCCCTGGGGAACGCGCTGAAGGCACATGGCTACGACAGCGAGAACGGACTTTCCGGAGCAGAGGCGCACAGCCAGCTTCACTGCGAGGGCGAGGATTGGGGCGGAGAGGGTGGCGAGCAATGACCACCGATTCCGCCCGTCTCACGGCGGTGGTCGAGGCGAACGCATCCGACCTCCTCGCGTATCTCGCGCGTCGGGTCGGACCGGACGACGCCCCCGACCTGCTCGGAGAGACGATGGTCGTCGCCTGGCGCAGGGTGAGCGATCTTCCGTCGGAGGCGGAGCACGCGCGCATGTGGCTGTTCGGCATCGCGAGAGGAACCTTGCTCAACCACGCTCGCGGTCAGCGTCGGCGCTGGGCTCTGGCCGACCGCATCCGCCTCGAACCGACGGCTGACCGATCAGGACCGTCCGCGGATGCTGGCGCCGAGGTCCGTGACGCGATCGCCCGTCTGGATTCCGAGCAGGCGGAGCTGGTGCGACTCGTGCACTGGGACGGCTTCACCCTCGCAGAAGCGGCCGAGCTGCTCGGCATCCCCGCATCCACCGCTCGGGGCCGTCACCAGCGGGCGAAAGACGAGCTCCGCGCCGCGCTGAGCATCGAGGTTCCGCTCGCGTAGAATCGAAGCACCATGGCTACGTTTGGCACGCTCTCCGATCGGCTCACTGAGACCTTCCGCAACCTGCGCACGAAGGGAAAGCTCACCGCCGCCGACGTCGACGGCACCGTGCGCGAGATCCGTCGCGCACTGCTCGACGCCGACGTCGCGCTGGTCGTCGTCAAGGACTTCACGGCGAAGGTGCGCGAGCGCGCGCTCGGCGATGAGGTCAACAAGGCGTTGAACCCGGCGCAGCAGGTCGTGCAGATCGTCAACGAGGAACTGGTCGCGATCCTCGGCGGCGAGCAGCGCCGTCTGCAGTTCGCGAAGACTGCGCCGACCGTGATCATGCTCGCGGGTCTCCAGGGCTCCGGCAAGACGACCTTCGCCGGCAAGCTGGCCAAGCAGCTCGAGGGAGAAGGGCACACGCCGCTGCTCGTCGCCGCCGACCTGCAGCGCCCCAACGCCGTGAACCAGCTGCAGGTCGTCGCCGAGCAGGCCGGCGCCACCGTGTACGCGCCCGAGCCGGGCAACGGCATCGGCGACCCGGTGAAGGTCTCGCGCGACGGCGTCGAGCACGCGCGCCGTCACCAGCACGACGTGGTCATCATCGACACCGCGGGTCGCCTCGGTGTCGACGCCGAGCTCATGAAGCAGGCCGCCGACATCCGCAAGGCCGTCGAGCCAGACGAGGTCTTGTTCGTCATCGACGCCATGATCGGTCAAGATGCCGTGAACACGGCGAAGGCCTTCCAGGAGGGCGTCGACTTCACCGGTGTCGTCCTGTCGAAGCTCGATGGCGATGCGCGCGGTGGCGCCGCGCTGTCGGTCGCGTCGATCACCGGACGCCCGATCATCTTCGCTTCAACGGGCGAGCGTCTCGAGGACCTCGAGCCGTTCCACCCGGATCGCATGGCGAGCCGCATCCTCGACCTCGGCGACATCCTCACCCTCATCGAGCAGGCCCAACAGGCCTTCGACGAGGAGGAGGCCATGAAGATGGCCGAGAAGCTCGCAACCGAGGCCTTCACCCTCGAAGACTTCCTCGACCAGCTTCAGCAGATGAAGAAGATGGGCTCGATGAAGAAGATGCTCGGGATGCTCCCGGGCATGGGGCAGATGAAGCAGCAGCTCGAGGACTTCGACGAGAAGGAGATCGATCGCACCGAGGCGATCATCCGCTCCATGACCCCAGGCGAGCGGCGCAACCCGAAGGTTCTCAACGGCTCTCGTCGGCTGCGGATCGCCCGTGGTTCGGGCATGACCGTCACCGACGTGAACCAGCTCGTGCAGCGCTTCGAGCAGGCCGCGAAGATGATGAAGACGGTGGCGCGCGGCGGCACGCCGAATCTTCCTGGAATGGGCCCCGTGCCCGGGATGGGACGCCCCGGCGCCTCGTCGAAGCGAGGTAAGAAGGGCAAGTCGAAGAGCGTCTCGCGGTCGGGCAACCCGGCGAAGCGGGCAGCCGAGAACGCCGGCCTCGCTGCTCCGTCGACACCCACGGGCTCCGGCTTCGGCCTCGGCGGCCGGAAGGCGCCGTCCGAAGCCGATCTCGCCGAGATCCAGAAGCTCTTCGGAAAGAGCTGAGACCGCTCAGCGACGGATCGTCGCGGCGGCCTCGGCGAGGTCCGTCACGGGCGGGACGACCCCCTTCGGGCGAGTGACGAGCTGACCCGCGACGAGGGCGCCGAGTACCAGCAGCAAGCCGACCACCTGGACGGGAGCGAACGTCTCGCCGGCAACAGCCGCGCCGAGAATCGTCGCGACGACAGGGGAGAGCAGCGCGAGCAGCCCGGGGGCGATCACGGGGAGTTGCTGGATGCCGCGGAACCACAGCGTGTAGGCGAGGAGTCCGCCCACCGTGCCCAGCCACAGGTAGCCCGCGGCCGCCGCGCCGTCGATCTCGGGCGGTGCTCCTTCCAACAGGAGGGTGAGCGGGAGCAGGAACAATCCCCCGGCCGTGAGCTGCCAACCTGCGTAGGCCACAGGGCCGACGCCGACGGGGCGGCCCCATCGCTTCGTGAGGATCATGCCGAATGCCGTAGCCGTCACGCCGCCCAGCGCGGCGAGGATGCCGAGGACGTCGAGCTGCGCGGCCGGCCCCAGCACGACGAGGGCCACGCCCCCGGCGCCGACCACGGCGGCCGTCGCGGTCAGGGGGCGAATCCGTTCGTGCAGCACGAGCGTGCCCAGCATCAGGATGATGAGCGGCTGCACGCCGGCGACGGCAGCGGCGACGCCACCGGGAAGGCGCTCAGCGGCGAGGAAGAGCAGGGGGAAGAACGCGCCGATGTTCAGGATGCCGAGCACGAGTGCTTTGATCCACCAGGAGCCGCGGGGGAGCGACCGGCCGATGGCGATCGCGATGAGCCCTGCAGGCAGCGCGCGGAGCAGTCCGGCAAGCAGCGGGTGCCCCGCGGGAAGCAGCTCGGTGGTGACGAGATAGGTGGTGCCCCATGCCATCGGGGCGATGGCGGTGAGGAACACAGTGGCCAGTCGATTCATGGTTCCAGCGTGCTCGTTTCCGGACCATGAGTCCAAGGCATAGTTGTCACAGTATCCATGAAGCGGAATCATGGACAGATGGATCTTCAGCAGATGCGATATGTGGTCGAGGTCGCCGAGACATCGAGCTTCACCCGCGCGGCCGAGCGCTGCTTCGTGACCCAGTCGGCGCTGAGCCACCAGATCGCTGCTCTCGAGCGGGAGATCGGCGAGCGGCTGTTCGCACGTACCAGCAGAAGCGTGCGCCTGACCGAAGCAGGCGAGGCGTTCGCCGCGCAGGCGCGCATCGCCCTGGCGGCGGCGGAGGCGGCGAGAGAAGATGCTGCGGCAGCCGGTGGTCAGGTGATCGGCACGCTGCGGCTCGGGGTGATCCCGACCGTCGCGGCCGTCGACGTTCCATCGCTCATCGCGCGCTTCAGGGCGCAGCATCCGTCCGTGCGCGTGGAACTCGCCGTCGGCAACAGCGACGCGTTGACCGCCTCGGTGCGCAACGGTGAACTCGACGTCGCTCTTCTGGGGCTGCGAGAGGACAGCAGCGCGACCGGGGTCTCGCAGCGGATGCTGGCGCGGGAGCAACTGGTCGCCGCGGTACCTCGTGCGCACCGTCTGGCGGAGCGTCGCCGTCTCGAGCTGTCCGATCTCGCGGGTGAGGTGTTCGCAGACTTCCCGGCGGGGACGTCTGGCCGTGCTCAGAGCGACATCGCGTTCGGCCATGCGGGTGTCGGGCGCGACGTCGCCTTCGAGGCCGCGTCGGCGGAGCTGATCCTGGGGCTCGTCGGCGCAGGGCTCGCCGTGACTCTGCTGGCGCCGGGGGTCGTGGCCCGGTCACAGGCGGATGTGGTGTCGATCGCGGTCGTCGACGGACCGTACCGCGTGGAGTACGCGGCATGGCACGAGCGGTCGCCGCGCAACGTGGCCAAGGCATTCCTGAACGAACTGGACGGAGTGCTGGCTGGAACGTGAGAGGGCGGGTCCGGAGAACTCTCCGGACCCGCCCTCTCAGCGATCTGCGATCACTTCACGTCGTCGTCGACCCAGTCCATCGACTTGGAGACGGCCTTGCGCCACAGACGCAGCTGACGATCGCGCTCGGCGGCTTCCATCGACGGCTCCCAGCGCTTGTCCTCCTGCCAGTTCGCGGACAGGTCGTCGAGGCCGTTCCAGAAACCGACCGCGAGGCCCGCGGCGTAGGCGGCTCCGAGAGCAGTCGTCTCGGCGACCACCGGTCGGACCACAGGAACGCCGAGGACGTCGGCCTGGAACTGCATCAGGGCGTCGTTCGCGACCATGCCGCCGTCGACCTTGAGCTCGGTGAGGTCCACACCGGCATCCGCATTCACCGCGTCGAGGACGTCGCGGGTCTGGAAGGCGACGGCCTCGAGCGCGGCGCGCGCGATGTGGTTCTTGTTCGCGTACCGGGTGAGTCCGACGATCGCACCACGTGCGTCGGGGCGCCAGTAAGGAGCGAACAGACCCGAGAACGCCGGGACGATGTAGACGCCGCCGTTGTCCTCGACCTGCTTCGCCAGCTCCTCCACCTCGGGGGCGGAGCTGATGATGCCGAGCTGGTCGCGCAGCCACTGGATGAGCGAACCGGTCACCGCGATCGAACCTTCGAGCGCGTAGTGGGTCGGTCCGTCGCCGAGCTTGTAGCCGACGGTGGTAAGCAGCCCGTTCTTCGAGTGGACGATCTCCTCGCCTGTGTTGAAGATGAGGAAGCAGCCCGTGCCGTAGGTGTTCTTGCTCTCGCCGGTGTTGAACGCCGCCTGGCCGAACGTCGCCGCCTGCTGGTCGCCGAGGATGCCGGCGATCGGCGTCTCGCGCAGCAGCGAGGAGTCCTCCGCTGCGCCGTAGACCTCGGACGAGGAGCGGATCTCAGGCATCATCGAGCGCGGGACCCCGAACGCCTCGAGGATGTCGTCGCGCCACTCGAGCGTCTCGAGGTCCATGAACATGGTCCGCGAGGCGTTGGTCACATCGGTCGCGTGCACGCCTCCGTCGACACCGCCGGTGAGGTTCCAGAGGACCCAGCAGTCGGTGGTGCCGAACAGCAGGTTCCCGGCCTCGGCCTTCTCGCGTGCGCCGTCGACGTTCTCGAGGATCCACGCGATCTTCGTGCCGGAGAAGTAGGTGGCGAGGGGAAGCCCGACGACCTGCTTGAACCGCTCGACACCGCCGTCGGCGGCAAGGCGGTCGACGATGCCCTGCGTGCGGGTGTCCTGCCACACGATCGCGTTGTAGACGGGTTCACCAGTGGTCTTGTCCCACACGACGGCGGTCTCGCGCTGGTTCGTGATTCCGACCGCGGCGATGTCGTGACGGGTGAGGTCGGCGCGGCTCAGCGCGAGTCCGATGACCTCCTGGACGTTGCGCCAGATCTCGGCCGCGTCGTGCTCGACCCAGCCGGCCTGCGGCAGGATCTGCTCGTGCTCCTTCTGGCCCGTTGCGACGATGCTGCCCTTCTTGTCGAAGATGATCGCGCGGCTGGAGGTGGTTCCCTGGTCGATGGCGATGATGTAGTCAGCCATGGTTGTTCTCCTTTGAATTCAGGGGTCAGGCGAGGTGGAGCAGGACGGGGGCCGCGAGAGCGGCGATCGCTCCACCGATGAGGGGACCGACGACCGGAACCCACGCGTACGACCAGTCGCTGGATCCCTTGCCCTTGATCGGGAGGATGGCGTGGGCGATGCGCGGACCGAGGTCGCGGGCGGGGTTGATCGCGTAGCCGGTGGGGCCACCGAGCGAAGCGCCGATGCCGACCACGAGGAGGGCGACCGGGAGTGCCGTGAGCGGGCCGAGGCCTCCAGGCGTTCCCACCTCGATGTCACCGTAGTCGGCGAAGGCGAAGATGCCGAAGACCAGCACGAAGGTGCCGATGACCTCGGTCACGAGGTTCCAGCCGTAGGACCGGATGGCAGGACCGGTCGAGAACACGCCGAGCTTGTTCGCCGCCTCGGGCTCCTCATCGAAGTGCTGCTTGTAGCCGAGCCACACGATGATCGCACCGAGGATCGCACCGAGCAGTTCGGCGCCTGCGGCGGTGGCGAACATGGCGAAGTCGATCTTGCCGGCGATCAGGAGGCCGATGCCGACGGCGGGGTTCAGGATGGCGCCCGAGTAGGCCGAGACGAGAACACCCGCGAACACCGCGAGGCCCCATCCCCAGTTCACCATCAGGAAGCCTCCGCCGAAGCCCTTGTTCTTCGTGAGCGCGACGTTGGCGACGACTCCACATCCCAGGATGATGAGCATCGCCGTTCCGACGAGCTCAGACAGGAAGTAGAGACCGAGATTCACATCAGTCATGTCTTCATTGACCTTTCTTGAGCGGCAGGGCCCCTCAGCCCTGCCGCGTTTCGATGGAGTTCACGTCGCAGAGGAGGGCGACGTTCGGAGTCGTCAGCCGCGAGCGCGGGACGAGATGTTCAGGCCGTGTCGTTCGTTCAACAGGTTCCGTGTCTGCTCGATCTCGGCGTCGTGGCGATCACGGTCCCAGCCGAGCAGCGGAGCGAGAGCGTCGCCGATCTCGTCGAGCACCTCGGCGCTCGCGTTGCCTGTGAAGGCGATGCTCGTGCGACGCAGGATCACATCCTCCAGTCGGGCCACGAGTTCGTTCTGCACCATCCACTCGAGCTCGCGCGTCGAGAGGTCACCGCCGGCCAGCGGCGTATCAGCACCCTGTTCGATGTACTCCCAGACCTGCGCGGCACGCGTGCCGTAACGGGAGAGCAGGGAGTCTGCGCGATCGCCCGCGCCGGCCAGGTTCTCCTGGATCCAGATGCGGCGGGCCTTCTCGGTGCGGGGGAAGTCACGGCCGCCGCCGATCGCGCGACCGGCCGTGGAGACCGTGCGGGTGCGCCGGATGAGGCCGAGGACCACATCGGAGAGCGACTCGCCCAGTGCGCGGAACGTCGTCCATTTGCCGCCGACGAGGCTGACGAGCGGCACGGCGCCCTTGTCGTCGACCTCGATGCGGTAGTCACGGGAGACGAAGCCGGGAGCTGTGTCCTCGTGGCGCGGAAGCGGACGGATGCCCGAGAAGTTGTAGACGATCTGATCGCGCGACACAGCGATCTGCGGGAACACGTGGTGGATGAGTTCGAAGAAGTAGTCGACCTCCTCGTCCGTGCACACGGGGACCTCGCGCGGGTCGGCGTCGATGTCGGTCGTGCCGACGAGCACCCGGCCCTTGAGGGGGTAGATCAGCACGATGCGGCCGTCGGAGTGCTCGAAGAAGATCTCGCGGCCGCGGGTGGCTTCGAGGAGTTCCGGGTGGTCGAGCACGATGTGCGAGCCCTTGGTGCCTCCCATGAAGCGTGTGATCTCGCCGAGTGCGTCGTTGGTGAGGTCCGTCCACGGGCCGGAGGCGTTCACGACCACGTCGGAGGCGACGGCGAACTCGGTGCCGCTCTCGCGGTCGCGCAGCAGAACCTTGTCACCGTCGCGGCCGATGGCCTCGACGTAGTTGAGTGCGATGGCACCCGGGTGCGCAGCGCGACCGTCTTGCAGCACGTCCAGCGCGAGGCGCTCGGGGTCGTGCATCGAGGCGTCGTAGTAGGTCGCCGTGTACTTGATGTTCGGGTCGAGCGCCGGCAGCTCGGCGAGGGACTTCTTTCGTCCGAGGAACCGATGACGCGGAACCATACCGCCGTCGCGCGAGAACGTGTCGTAGATCGTCAGGCCGACCTTGATGAGGAATGCGCCGCGCTCCTGGGGCTTGCCGCTCTTGTGCGTCAGGAAGCGCAGGGGAGCGGACAGGATGCCCGAGAACGTCGAGTAGATCGGGATCGTGGTCTGCAGCGGCTTGACGTAGTGCGGAGCGATCTTCAGAAGGCCGTTGCGTTCCTCGACCGATTCGCGAACGAGCCGGAACTCGCCGTTCTCGAGGTAGCGGATGCCGCCGTGGATCATGTGGCTCGACGCCGACGACGCGCCGGAGGCGAAGTCGCCGCGTTCCACGAGCACGACGTCGACGCCCTGGAGCGCCAGGTCGCGGAACGTCGAGATGCCGTTGATCCCGGCCCCGATGACAAGGACGCTCGTGCGTCCGGCTTCGCGGACTGCGCGAACCTCGTCGCGCTCCGCTGATGAGTGTGTCGACTCGATCATCCTCGACCCTTCTTCTCTTCTTGCCCCCAGCATTTACCCAGCCGGGCACAGCGCGCAAGCCCACTGCACATATGTGCAAGGATCGAACTCCAGGAGGTCATGATGGCGAAGACGGAGGCGCAATCCCGCGACTCGAAGCTGGTCGCGGCGCTCACCGCGGCGCAGCTCTACTACATGCAGGACAAGACGATGGAGGTGATCGCGCAGGAGCTCGGGACGTCGCGATCGTCCGTGTCGCGGCTGCTCAGCTTCGCCAGGGAGAGCGGACTGGTCGACATCCGGATCAACTCACCGCTGGAGCGGCTCGGAATGCTGGAGCAGCGCATCCGCGATCGTCATCACGTCGCGGCGCACGTCGTCCCGATGCCCGAGATCGTCAGCGAGGTGGAGCGTCTGGAGCGCGTCGCCCTCACCGCAGGTCGCCTGCTCTCGCAGTTCGTGGACTCCAACATGATCGTCGGCGTCGCGTGGGGATCGACGATCAGTGCGGTGAGCCGCGGGCTCACGCAGAAGGAGACCCACAACACCACATTCGTGCAGCTCAACGGCGCCGGCAACACGCAGACCAGCGGCGTCGAGTATTCGAGCGACATCCTGCAGCGCTTCGGCAGCGCCTTCGGCGCGCAGGTGCAGCAGTTCCCCGTACCTGCGTTCTTCGACGATCCGCATACGCGGGAGGCGATGTGGCGTGAACGCAGCACTCGGCGCGTGCTCGATCTTCAGGCGAAGATGGACATCGCCGTGTTCAGTCTCGGATCTCCGGCCGCGGAAGTTCCCAGCCGGGTGTACGTCGGCGGCTATCTCAGCCGCGATGACTACCGGAGCCTTCGCGAGGACAACGCGATCGGCGATGTCGCGACCGTGTTCTTCCGGGCGGACGGGTCGTGGAGGGACATCCGCGTGAACGCCCGGGCCACGGGCCCGGGACTCGACCGGCTGCGGCGCGTTCCGCGGCGCGTGTGCGTGGTGTCGGGGATCCCGAAGCTGATCAGCCTGCGGTCGGCCATCGCCGCGGACCTGGTCACCGATGTCGTGCTCGACGAAGGCCTCGCGAGGCGTCTCGTCGACGACTGACGCGTCACGTCTCGTGCGTCGAGGCCTCAGGGCCCGACCGGAACTCCCGGATCAGATGCTGAACCACCGCGGACAGATCTCCGGCTGCGGCATCCGCCACCGACAGCTGGCGCGCGTAGCTCGCACCGTCGTCGAGGATCCGCGACACGCTGGCGAACTCCCGGTCGCAGCCGAGATCGAGCGCAATCGGCGCGAGCTCCTCCAGAGTGTCGGAGAGGTGCTCGCGCACGCTGCGCTGACCGCCGAGCGAGTCGACGATCACACGCGCGTCGAGACCGTATCTGGCCGCGCGCCACTTGTTCTCGCGGTGGTACCACGCCTGAAGCTCAGGTAGTGGGCGCCCCTCGTCGAGCTGTCGGGAGAAGTGCTCCACGAGCACCTGGATCAACGACGCCACGGCGGCCAGCTCCGGCAGAGTCGACATGCCGTCGCAGGCTCGCACCTCGATCGTGCCCCAACGCGGTGCGGGACGGATGTCCCATCGAACCTCGGAGGCGTCAGCCATCACACCGGTGCGGACCATGTCATCGAGAAAGGACTCGAACTGCGACCAGTCGTGCAGAGGCCAGGGGAGTCCCGCCGTGGGCAGCTGCTGGAAGACCAGAGCGCGGTTCGACGCGTAGCCTGTCCGCTCGCCGGCCCAGAACGGGCTCGACGCAGCGAGGGACTGCAGATGCGGCAGGAAGCCCGCGAGCGCGTTGATGATGGGGAAGACCTTGCGGTGGTCCTCCACGCCGACGTGCACGTGGATGCCCCAGATCATCATGTTGCGTCCCCACCACTGGGTGCGCTCGATGAGCTTGTGGTACCGCGTCTTGTCGGTGACCTGCTGCTCGTACCACTGAGCGAAAGGATGACTTCCTGCGGAGAGCAGCTCGATGCCTGCAGGGTCCGTCGCAGCGCGCACGGCGGAGATGGCCTTGGCGATGTCGTCGATCGCGTGCGCGACGGAGGAGCCGATTCCGCTGGTCACCTCGATCGTGTTCGTGAGAAGCTCGCCGGTCACGGTGTGACGTTCGTCTGCGCTTTCGGCCTCGAGCGCGGTGAGCAGCTCAGGAGCGCGTCCCACCAGGTCTCCGCTCGCAGGGTCGGCGAGCATGATCTCCCATTCCAGCCCGACGGTGGAGCGGGCGGACGGAGCGAATTCGAGCTTCACGAGCACAGTCTGGCACGCAGCCAGTGCGACACGACCCCACCGTGTCGCCACGTTTCGCGCGCAGGCCCCGCATCTGGCAGAATAGAGGTTTGGACGACGTGCTCGACCCTCTATCCAGCACTCATCCTCCCTTTCAGAGCTTCCGCCGGGTGTGCACCCCACTCTCCAGGCGATCGGTTCGTTTCCTTCCACACAATTCAGGAGAATCGTGGCTGTCAAGATTCGTCTCAAGCGCCTGGGCAAGATCCGCGCGCCTTACTACCGCATCGTCGTCGCCGACTCGCGCACCAAGCGCGATGGTCGTGTGATCGAGGAGATCGGCAAGTACCACCCCACCGAGGAGCCCTCGTTCATCGAGGTCGACTCCGAGCGGGCACAGTACTGGCTGTCGGTCGGCGCTCAGCCGACCGAGCAGGTCGCCGCTCTGCTCAAGATCACGGGCGACTGGGGCAAGTTCAAGGGCGACAAGGACGCGAAGTCCACCCTCAAGGTCGCCGAGCCCAAGGCCCCCTTCGAGATCGACGCGGCCAAGAAGTCCGTCGTGAAGCCGAAGGCGGAGAAGAAGGAGGCTCCCGCTGCGGAGGCTCCCGCCGCTGTCGAGGCCGACGCGGAGGCCGCTGAGGCTCCCGCCGCAGACGCGGAGTAATCCGTCGTGCTCGCCGCCGCGCTCGAACACATCGTCAAGGGGATCGTCGATCACCCGGAGGATGTGCGCATCAATGCGTCCACGTCGCCGCGAGGCGACCTGCTCGAGGTGCGCGTGCACCCCGACGACCGTGGACGCGTGATCGGGCGCGGCGGCCGCACCGCCAAGGCATTGCGCACGCTCATCGCCGCCCTGGCAGATGGTCGTCGCGTGCGCGTCGACGTCGCGGACGACTGACGTGGTGCAGAAGGACAGGAACCAGGGCAAGAACCAGCTGCGCGTCGGGCGCCTCGTCAAGGCCCATGGCCTCAAAGGCGCGCTGAAGCTCGAGCTGTACACCGACAATCCCGAGCGGCGCTTCACGCCGGGTGCCGAGTTCACGTTGCAGGTGCCGGAGGCATCTCCGTGGCACGGCAAGACCGTCACCGTGCGCGAGTACCGCGTCATGAACGGGAATCCGGTCGTCTTCTTCGATGACGTCGATGACCGCAGCGACGCCGAGGGTCTGGTACGGGCGATCCTCTGGATCGACCAGGACACGTCCGAGGTCGAGGAGAACGCGTGGTTCGACCAGCAGCTGGTCGGACTCGACGTCGTACGCGATGATGTCGTCGTCGGACGTGTCTCGCGTGTCGAGCACTTCCCCGCCCAGGACCTTCTGATCGTCAAGGCCGGAGAGCGCGAGATCATGGTTCCGTTCGTCGAGGCGATCGTGCCGACGGTGGACGTGGCCGGAGGCCGAGTGATCGTCACTCCGCCCGCCGGTCTCTTCGAAGAGCTTCCGGATGCTGTCGAAGAGGATGCCGTCGCCGAAACGGATGAGTGAGGTCGCGCCGTGCGCATCGACGTCCTCTCGATCTTCCCGTCGTACTTCGACGGTCTGACACTCTCCCTTCTCGGGAAGGCCCGCGACTCAGGCATCCTCGATCTGACCGTTCGTGATCTCCGCGACTGGACGCACGATAGGCACCGCACGGTCGACGACACGCCGTACGGCGGTGGCGCCGGCATGGTGATGAAGCCCGAGCCCTGGGGGCTGGCCCTCGATGAGCTGGGCGCAGGGTCCGAGCGCCCGACCATCATCTTCCCGTCGCCCGCCGGCGAGGTGTTCACACAGGCGAAGGCCCGCGACCTCGCTACCCGCGAGCACCTCATCTTCGGCTGCGGACGGTACGAGGGCATCGACGAGCGCGTGTTCGAGTACGCCTCGACGATCGGCGAAGTGCGCCTGATGAGCCTCGGCGACTACGTGCTGAACGGGGGAGAGGTCGCCACGATGGCGATGATCGAGGCGATCGGCCGACTGATCCCCGGCGTCGTCGGAAACCCGGAGAGCCTCGTCGAGGAGTCTCACGAAGACGGCCTCCTCGAGTACCCCTCGTACACGAAGCCCTCCGTCTGGCGTGAGCGTGCTGTACCCGATGTGCTGCTCAGCGGCAACCACGGAGCCATTGCGACCTGGCGCCGAGAGCAGCAGATCCATCGCACGAGGACGCGGCGCCCCGACCTGCTTCCGGACGACAGCGAGCCGAACCCCGTCTGAGCTCCGAATTCAACGGATCCGCTCGATCCCGTTCTCGATCTCGAAGACGACGTCGTGCGGATGCCGGAGCGCGAGCGCGCTGCTGGCGTCGAGTCCGCGCAGCTCCGCGCGCAGCATCCGTCCGATCATCTCGTGGCTGACGAGAAGCGGCACCCCGCTCGCGGCCCAGCCGCAGACGGACAGGGCTCGGCGCGCGCGTGCACGAGCCTGGGCGTAGCTCTCGCCGCCGGGGAACCCCCATCCGTAGCGGTTCGCCGCTCGGTCGGCCCGTGCTTCCGGGTATCTGACGTCGATCTCCTCCCAGGTCAGGCCGGCCATCTCGCCGTGGTGCACCTCGGCGAGGTCCTCGACCTCGATCAGTTCGACATCGAGACGCTCGGAGATGATCGCCGCTGTGCGCAGCGCCCGCCCGAGCGGGCTCGTGCAGACCACCGTGATGTCGGAGCCCGCGAGGTGCTCGGCGATGACCTTCGCCTGACGGAGGCCCTCGGGCGTGAGAGGTGAGTCCAGCTGCCCCTGCAGCCGATGCTCGAGATTCCAGCTGGTCTGTCCGTGCCGCGCCAGGAAGAGGCGCTCCGGCACGTGACGGTCCTGCGGGATCATGCACTCAATATGGCACACGGATGCGCGCTGGTAGCGTCGAGGCATGGTCGATGAGACGCTGGCGAAGTCGTTCGAGCGCACGGGAGCGGACTACGACCGTTTCCGACCGGGGTTCCCCGCAGCCGCGGCTCGGATGCTGATCCCGGAACCGGTCGGCGTCGCACTCGACCTCGGCGCGGGGACCGGCAAGTTCACCGAACAGCTGCTCGGGCGCGCGGATCGGGTCATCGCCGTCGAACCCGCAGCTCCGATGCTCGACGTTCTTCGTTCGAAGTTCCCCGACGTCGAGGCGTTCGAGGGGACTGCCGAGAGCATCCCAGTTCCTGATTCCTCGGTCGATGCGGTGTCGGTCGCACAGGCGTTCCACTGGTTCGATCGTGAACCGGCGTGCGCCGAGATCGCCAGGATCCTCATCCCGGGCGGAATGCTCGGCCTCCTCTGGAATCATGCGGACCCCGCATGCGCGTGGGATCGTGCCGCGCATCAGATCGCGCATCCAGCCGTTGCCGACGTCGACGGCACGTCCGCCAGCGCCGCCGAGGACCTTCCCGGGTTCGCGTTCGTGGAGCGCGCCGAGCTGCGCTGGAGCGAGCGCATCACTCGCGCCGACTATCTCGGCCGGTGGTCGACGGTGAGCACGTTCCTCGTCGCGGACGACGTCACGCGAACGGAGATGACTCAGGCGATCGAGCGCATCCTCGACCGTGACCCGCAGACGGCCGAGCGTGCAGAGTTCGATCTGCCGCTCGTCACCGATCTGTTCCTGTACCGACGAAGTTGAGAGCTGCCGCAGCCACGGCGTGCGTGGCGTCAGTCGACTCCGAGGAACGAGCGGTCGGTCAGGACGATCGGACCCTCGTCGGTGACTGCGACGGTGTGCTCGGAGTGTGCTCCGCGTGAGCCGTCGACGCTGCGCAGCGTCCAGCCATCCGGGTCGGTGACGAGCTCATCGGTCGTAGCGAGGAGCCAAGGCTCGAGTGCGAACACGAGACCGGCGCGCAGCGGGAAGCCGCGACCGGCGCGCCCGTCGTTGGGCACGTGCGGGTCGCCGTGCATGATGCGTCCGACGCCGTGGCCGCCGAAATCGGTGTTGATCGAGTAGCCCTCGCCACGAGAGACCGCCGCGATCGCAGCGGAGATGTCGCCGATGCGATTGCCGACGACGGCCGCGGTGATCGCGGCGTCGAGCGCTCGCTCGGTGGTCTCGATCAGCCGGAGGTCCTCGTCGCGCGGGGTGCCGACGACGAAGGACACCGCGGAGTCTGCGACCCAGCCATCGACCGAGACGGCGAAGTCGAGTGAGACGAGATCGCCGTCTCGCAGCGCGTAGTCGTGGGGGAGACCGTGCAGGACGGCGTCATTCACGGAGGTGCAGATGACCTTGCCGAACGGGCTCGCGCCGAACGACGGGTGATAGTCGATGTAGCAGGACTCCGCGCCCGCCTTGCGGATCATGTCATGCGCCCGGCGGTCGATGGCGAGCAGGTTCGTGCCGACCTTCGTCTCGTCTCGCAGCGTCGCCAGGGTCTCGGCGACGAAGCGGCCGGCGGCGCGCATCTCGTCGATCTCAGCAGGGGTGCGCAGTTCGATCATCGTCAGTCCTCTCGTCCCGTCCATTCTCCCTGATGCGGCGATGCCCGGCGTTCGCGCGCTCACAGCGAACACGCCGGCTCGCGACGTCAGGGCGACGTACGATTCTTGGCATGAGGTTGCGTGAGGCGTTCTTCCGGTGGCTGCTGCCGGCGGCCTTCGTGCTGCCGCTGTGGCTGGTGCTCGGCGGGATCGTGTTCCACGCCGGCTGGGGGATGTTGTGGGTGCTGTTCATCGCCGTGCCCTCGGTGTTCCTGGGCCAGTTGCTGCTCACGCTGCTGACGCGGTCACGTGCGTCGGTACGTGCCGAACGCGCGGTGTCGTGGTGGGACGTCGCGGGATTCACGCTGTGGCACGGTCTGACCATCGCAGTCGGATGCTTCATCGACGGGGCCTTCGGATGGCTGCTCGCCGGCGCGATCGTCGTCGGCATCGGCCTGATCTGGCTGCAGCTGTGGCAGTTGTGGAACGAGGCCAAGGGCGCCGGCATCCGCATCCGCGAGACGATCTCCTGGTCGACCGTCCCCGGCCAGCCGTCGTCCGCCACGACCGAGCGCGAACCAGAGGTCATCGTCGTGCGTGAGAGCGATCCGCGCGACTGAGCCCCGTTTTGGTCACCGCGGCGTTCCGTGGCAGAATGGATGTTTGTGCCGTGACCGGTTCTGCCTCAGGGGAACCCGCGGAAGCATCTGCTCCGTACGACGCACACCTGTTCTTGTTCCTATGAAAACATGCAACCGACCTGAGGCGAGTGCAGAGAGAGACGATCATGCAGATCCTCGACGCCGTTGATGCGGCTTCCCTCCGTTCGGACATCCCCGACTTCAACGCCGGTGACACCGTCAACGTCCACGTGAACATCACCGAGGGCACCCGCTCTCGTATCCAGGTCTTCAAGGGCGTCGTCATCGGCCGCCAGGGCGACGGCGTTCGCGAGACGTTCACCGTTCGCAAGATCAGCTTCCAGGTCGGCGTCGAGCGCACCTTCCCGGTGCACTCCCCGGTGATCGACCACATCGAGGTCGTCACCCGCGGTGACGTGCGTCGCGCGAAGCTCTACTACCTCCGCAACCTCCGCGGCAAGAAGGCGAAGATCAAGGAGAAGCGCGACCGCTGAGTCGCAGCATCTCCACAGCACCCCGGGACACGATGTCCCGGGGTGCTGTGTTTTCCCCCACCTGTGCGAACCTTGGTAGGGCCGTGCTCGAACGGCCGAGTCTGTGAAGGAAACCGATGACGACTGAATCCGCGTCCGCACCCACGCCACCGGTGAAGAAGAGGCGCGGACTCGTCGTCTTCCTCCGCGACGTGCTGGTGATCGTCGTGATCGCAGCTCTCGTGTCGTTCGTCGTGAAGACCTTCGTCGTCCGCTCGTTCTACATCCCGTCCGCATCCATGGAGCAGACGCTCATGGTCAACGACAGGATCCTCGTCGACGAGCTCACCCCGCGCTGGGCGGGCTACGAACGCGGCGACGTCGTCGTGTTCAAGGACCCGGGCGGCTGGCTCGACGCGCAGCCCGCGACGCCGCCGCAGCCGCCTCTCGTGCAGGCGATCGACTGGGTGCTGACGCTCGTGGGAATCTCCGCGACCGACTCCCAGGACCATCTGGTGAAGCGGATCATCGGTCTCCCCGGCGACCACGTCGTGTGCTGCAACGCTCTGGGGCAGATCACGATCAACGGCACGCCGGTCGACGAACTCTCGTATCTCAACCTTCCTCAGGGCGACACGGCGGCATCGAACGAGCCGTTCGACGTGACGGTTCCCAGCGGCTCCCTCTGGCTGCTCGGCGACAACCGCGACCGTTCTCGGGACTCGCGAGAGCACCAGGAGCTCCCGAGCGGAGGCTTCGTGCCGATGGCGAACGTCGTCGGCAAGGCCTTCCTGACGACCTGGCCGTTGAGCCGGTTCGGCACGATCGACGCGCACCACGACTCGTTCAACGGCGTTCCGGATCCCGAATGACGGTGATCGCCCCGAAGCTCACACTCGAGCGCAAGCTGCTCTCCGAGTGCGAGCTGATCATCGCTCTCGACGAGGTCGGCAGGGGAGCTCTGGCAGGACCGGTCGCGGTCGGTGCAGCGGTGATGGACGCCGCGGGAGCCCGCAGACGGGTGCCGGAGGGTCTTCGTGATTCGAAGCTCGTCACGGAGAAGCGCCGTCCCGACGTCGCGACCCGCGCGGCCGCGTGGGTGTCGGCATCCGGTGTCGGCTGGGCGAGTGCCGCCGAGATCGATGAGGTCGGCATCATGCGCGCGCTCGGTCTTGCTGCCTCCCGCGCGGTGCAGAGCGTGGTCGAACAGGGCTTCGCGGTCGAGAGTGCGCTCGTGCTGCTCGACGGCAACCACGACTACGTGTCGCGCGTGCATCCGGTCCCGCTGCGAGTGCGCTCCCAGGTGAAGGCGGATCGCGACTGCGCGTCGGTATCAGCGGCATCCGTCATCGCCAAGGTCGCGCGCGACACGTACATGACGGAACTGCACGACACCTACCCCGACTATCAGTGGAGCCGCAACAAGGGCTATGCCAGCACGGAGCATCGCGACGCGATCCGCACGCTCGGTCTCTCGCCGTACCACCGTGCTTCATGGGCGATCACCGACGCTCCCACCCTGTTCTGAGCGGGCGAGGTGCGGCCCGCCGCCGCGTGCGACTCTAGGATGGACTCATCATGGATGAGGAAGCATTCGACGACTACGACCGCGAACTCGAGCTGGCGCTGTTCCGCGAGTACCGGGACGTGGTCGGCCAGTTCGCCTACGTCGTCGAGACCGAGCGTCGGTTCTATCTGGCGAACGAGGTCAACGTCGTGCGGCGTGACACCGAGCACGACTTCTATTTCGAGATCTCGATGACCGACGTCTGGGTGTGGGACATCTATCGCGCCGACCGCTTCGTGAAGGCTGTGCGGGTCCTGACCTTCAAAGACGTGAACGTCGAGGAGCTGCAGCGCCGCGAGTTCGAGCTTCCTCAGGAGCTGTCGCTCGACGGCGAATAACTCTGCACAACCGTTCTCGTTCGACGGGATATCCACATTCCCGCGTCGTTCCGCGAGCAGACCGCGTCGAGCGTAACGAGATCTTCGCGACCATGTCGTCATGGCAGCGAAAGACATCCTCGGCAGAGCCGGTGAAGACCGGGCGGTCCGCTATCTGATCGAGAGCGGATACGAGATCCTCGACCGCAATTGGCGGTGCGCGCAAGGCGAGCTCGACATCATCGCCGCGGTCGATGGCGCCTTGTGCGTGGTCGAGGTCAAGACGCGACGATCGGCCGCTTTCGGCCACCCCTTCGAGGCGGTCGACGTCCGCAAGCGCAGACGCCTGTGGCAGCTCGCTCACGCCTGGATCGAGGCTCACCCTGAACGGGCGTACGGACGCAGAGTCAGGCTCGACGCGATCGGCATCATCGGAGCGGACCCGGATGCCGGCACGCTCGAGCATCTGCAGGACCTTTCGTGAAGACCGCGCGGACCTGGGCGGTCGCTCTCACAGGGGTCGACGGCCATCTCGTCGAGGTCGAGGCCGATCTGTCGAATCAGACGCCCGAGTTCAAGATCATCGGCTTGCCCGATAAGGCGCTGGGAGAGGCCGTTCAGCGGGTGCACAACGCCTGTAAGAACGCGGGCCTGGATCTGCCCCGACGCCGGCTGACGGTGAACCTGTCGCCGGCCAGTCTGCCGAAGCAGGGTTCCGGTTTCGATCTGAGCATCGCGGTGTCGACGCTCGCGGCGGGTGGTTCTCTGCGCCGCGAGTCGATCTCTCGCACCGTGCACATCGGAGAGCTCGGTCTGGACGGCCGTGTGCGTCCGGTGACAGGTGTGCTGCCCGCCGTGTTCGCGGCCGCGCGCGCCGGCTTCGAGCGGGTGGTCGTGCCGTTCGCGAACGCGGCTGAAGCGCGGCTCGTGCCTGGCATCGAAGTGCGAGCGGCCGTGTCGCTCGCCGAAGTCGCGGCGTGGCACGGTGCCGAGGTCGCGGTCCCGCAGGTGGAACCGGTCGCGGGCGCCGCCCACGTCGCGGAGCCGCCGTCGGTTCTCGATCTCGCGGACGTCGTCGGCCAGGAGGACGCCATCGACGCGCTCGTCGTGGCTGCAGCTGGCGGGCATCATCTGCTGCTCAGCGGACCACCGGGGGCCGGCAAGACGATGCTCGCCCGTCGCCTTCCGGGGATACTCCCTCCGCTCACAGACGACGAGGCGCTCGAAGTCGCCTCGATCCGCTCTCTCGTCGGCGATCCGGTCGACAGCCTCGACCGGATCTCTCCGCTCGAGGCTCCTCATCACAGCGCTTCGGTCGCAGCGCTGGTGGGCGGCGGATCGCGGGTCGTGCGTCCCGGCGCCATCGTGCGCGCGCACAGGGGAGTGCTTTTCCTCGACGAGGCGGCGGAGTTCTCGCGCGTCGCTCTGGACGCGCTCCGGCAGCCGCTCGAGTCGGGGGCGATCGAGGTGCACAGGTCAGGCTTCATCGCGCGGTTCCCCGCGCGCTTCCAGCTCATCCTGGCGATGAACCCCTGTCCGTGCGGCAACTACGGAGTACGCGGCGCGGAGTGCGTCTGCCCCTCCCTGGCGATTCGCCGATATGCCGACAGGCTCTCCGGGCCGTTGCGAGACCGCATAGACATCGAGTTGCAGGTCGCGCGCGTCGCGGCGGCGCGCGCGACATCGGCCGAGCGATCCGAGACATCCACTGCTCAGGCGCGGGAACGGGTGCTCGCAGCGAGAGAGCGAGCGGCTCATCGGCTGCGCGGCACTCCGTGGCGGTTGAACGGAGACGTGCCGGGGACCTGGCTGAGGCAGGGCGCGCGCCGCGTGAGCGCAGAGGCGAGGAGCCCCCTCGACCGGGCACTGGAGCGCGGGGCTCTCACGCTGCGCGGGTACGACAGGGTCCTTCGACTGGCCTGGACCATGGCCGATCTCGCCGGCGTCGACCATCCGGGGCGGGACCAGGTGGGGCGAGCCCTGTATCTGAAGAAGGGACGCAGCGCATGATCGCGCGACTGCTGCAGGATTCCGAAGCGAAGGATGCGGCGCGGGCGGCGTGCTCGGAACGCGACGTCGACGAGGTGCTGGCCAGAGTCGCGTGGAACGTGCTCGCCGAGCCCGGAGATGGTGTCGCCGGTGCGCTGATCGCTGAACTCGGACCGGTCGAAGCGCTGCGCGTGGCGACAGATGCCGATGCCGTGCTCGTGCCGCCGGTGACACCCCCACGAGCGCTGCAGGAGGCGATCGAGCGCTGGCGGCCCCGCGCATCGCCGCAGGCCGTTCTCGACGCGCTCCACGGTGCGGAGGCCGTACGGGCGCGGCTCGTGCTGCCTGGCGGTGCCCTGTGGCCGGCGGCGATGGACGACCTCGACGTTCATGCCCCGACCATGCTGTGGGTCAGGGGAGATGCCGGGCTGCTCAGCGCTGAACCCAGGGTCGCGATCGTCGGCGCGCGGGCGTCGAGCGGCTATGGCGATCTGATCGCCGCAGAGTTCGCCGGCGATCTCGCCGGGAGCGGCGCAGTCGTGATCTCGGGTGGTGCTTACGGCATCGACGGCGCCGCGCATCGCGCCGCGCTCGGCGTCGGCGGAGCCACCGTCGCGCTCCTCGCCGGAGGTGTGGACCGCGCATATCCGCAGGGGCATCAGAGCCTGCTCCCGCGAGATCGCAGTCAAGGGTGCCGTCGTGAGCGAGGTGCCGTGCGGTACTGCCCCGACGAAGTGGCGGTTCCTCAGCCGCAACCGGCTGATCGCCGCTCTCGGGCAGGCCACTGTCGTCGTCGAAGCGGGGTGGCGCAGCGGTTCGATCAACACCGCCGGACACGCCGCCTCGTTGGGTCGCCCGCTCGGCGCTGTCCCTGGTCCGGTGACGTCCGCCACATCGTCCGGCTGCCATCGCCTGCTGCGCGATTACGACGCCCGGTGCGTCACGACGACGGCCGAGATCCGGGAGCTCTGGGAGACGACCGTCGGGATGACGCAGGGCGATGCCGCCGCCGATCCCGAGCAGGTCCGGCTGCGCGACGCCTTGAGCACGCGTACGGCGGTTCCGGCTCAGGAACTCGCGCGCCGCAGCGGTCTGTCGGTGACGAGAGTCGAGGCTCTGCTCGGACTTCTCGAGCTCGAGGGAGCCGTCGCGCGCTCCGGCGCCGGGTGGCGTCGGAGCGCGGGCGCTGCGTGAGCCCGACGGCGCACCGCTCGGCGATGCCGCGGCGAGGCTGCCGATCCGGGGGCACGCGGCGAGGCAAGCTGTGGAGATGGAGTTCTTCGTCGCGGCTCAGGCGTTCGCCGAGCACCTGCAGCATGTGCGGCGCCTGTCGCCGGCCACCGTGCGGGCATACCGTGCCGATCTCCGCGACCTGGGCGACAGCATCGGTGACCGTGACGTGCAGGATGTCGATCTCGAGGCGCTGCGCGACTGGCTGTGGCGGGCGACGCAACGGGGCGACGCCCGGTCGACGCTCGCGCGCCGCGCCGCGGCGGCCCGGTCCTTCTTCAGCTGGGCACAGGATGAAGGCTTGATCCCACACGATCCGAGTCTGCGGCTGATCGCCCCCAAGCGCGGACGCACTCTGCCCACCGTCGCGTCCCACGACGCCATGACCGCGCTGCTCGACGCCCGGCGCGATGCGGCGGCCGGAGGCGATCCTGTCGCTCTGCGCGACCACGCCATCCTCGAGCTTCTCTACGGCGCAGGCATTCGGGTGTCGGAGCTGTGCGGGCTCGACCTCGACGACCTCGACCTCGACCGTGGCACCGCACGAGTGCTCGGTAAGGGATCGAAAGAGCGTGTCGTCCCGTTCGGGATTCCGGCACGCACCGCGGTCGGCGCCTTTCTGACCCGGGGCAGGCCAGTGTTCGCGGCCAGAGCAGATATCGTTCCGGCGGCGGTGTTCCTCGGGGCGCGGGGCGGACGCATCGGGCCGCGCACGGTCTACACGGTGGTCGCCGACGCGCTGGGCCCGTTCGTCGGAGCGGACACGGTCGGCCCGCATGCCCTCAGACACACCGCCGCCACGCACCTGCTCGACGGCGGAGCCGATCTGCGCGCCGTGCAGGAGATCCTCGGCCACGCGAGCCTCGGCACCACGCAGATCTACACGCATGTGTCGGCCGAGCGTCTCACTGCGACCTATCGCCTCGCCCATCCACGAGCCTGAGCACGCCCCGCAGCCTGTCGGGCCCAGGGGCAAGCAGCACGCAGCCGCTTGGGCGCGAGGGTGAGCCGGCCGCAGCGTTGCGCCCTGCTGCTCAGATGGGCCCGCAGCAGGGGAGCAGCACCGCCCGCGGAACGTCCCCGAACAGCAGCAGCGGATTGATGTAGACACCATGGAGACGCACGCCCACGTGGAGAGTGCCGGGCGCGGAGTGCCCGCCGACGTCGACCGTGCCGATCACGTCGCCGGCTGTCACCGCGTCGCCCGGCGACAGCTCCGAGAGCAGCGGCTCGAAGGTCGTCACGTATCCGCCTTCGTGGTCGATCGTGATCAGCGGACGATCGACCACAGTGCCTCGAAAGGCGACCACGCCATCTGCGGGTGCACGTACGGGATCACCGACACCGGCCGCTATGTCGATGCCTCTGTGACCGGCGCCGTACTCGTGCGCCGGTGCGCGATACGCGGCGACAACCGTGTGCGGCCCGTCGACGGGCCATAGCCAGTCGCCCGTGTCGTCTTCGCGCGACGCGGTGTCGGCATGCGGTGCGGCTGACGCCGTCGAGGCCGCAGCAGAGGGCGACCCCGCAAGCGGAAGCAAGAGAGCGAGGGCGATGAGGGCACCGAGGCACGGGGGCGGTCGCATGCTCGTCATCCTTCTCGTCCAGCCGAGTCGGCGCGCGCGTTCCCGCTCCTGAACGACCGAGACAGGGGAGAACTCGGCAGAGTCCGCACTCTGTGCAGAGAGCGTCGGAGGCGGCGGCATCCTGTATGCTGGGGGAGCACCTCGAAATCGGGGTGACTACGCGTGCCCAGAGCGACTCCGGTCGCGGCATCCACTCCCACAGGTCCACCTCTTCAGAGGTGGCGGGCGTGTGCCGGGCACCAGGCAGTCCGATCGACCGATCGGCGATAACCTCAACGGCGCCACGCGCCAGAACAAGGAGACGACCATGGCTGTGGTCACCATCCGCCAGCTGCTCGACAGCGGCGTGCACTTCGGACACCAGACCCGTCGGTGGAACCCGAAGGTGAAGCGCTTCATCCTCACCGAGCGCAGCGGCATCCACATCATCGACCTGCAGCAGTCGCTCGGCTACATCGACAAGGCCTACGACTTCGTCAAGGAGACCGTCGCCCACGGTGGCACGATCCTCTTCGTCGGCACGAAGAAGCAGGCGCAGGAGATCCTCGCGGAGCAGGCGACCCGTGTCGGCCAGCCTTACGTCAACCAGCGCTGGCTCGGCGGACTCCTCACCAACTTCCAGACCATCGCGAAGCGTCTCGCCCGCATGAAGGAGCTCGAGGAGCTCGACTACGAGAACCCCGCGGCTTCCGGCTTCACCAAGAAGGAGCTCCTTCTCAAGAAGCGCGAGCTCGACAAGCTGCACAAGTCGCTCGGCGGCATCCGCAACCTCACCAAGACGCCGTCGGCCCTGTGGGTCGTCGACGCCAAGCGCGAGCACCTCGCGATCGATGAGGCCAAGAAGCTCGGCATCCCGGTGATCGGCATCCTCGACACGAACGCCGACCCCGACGACTTCCAGTACCCGATCCCCGGCAACGACGACGCGATCCGCTCGGTCTCGCTGCTCACCCGCATCATCGCGGATGCCGCGGCCGAAGGCCTGCAGCAGAAGCACAACCCCGAGACGGGCGACGCTGAGCCGCTCGCCGACTGGGAGCGCGAGCTGCTCGAGGCTCCGGCCGAGGAGGGCGCTGTCGAGGCTCCCGCCGCTGAGGTCGTCGAGGCTCCCGCCGCTGAGGCTGAGGTCGTCGAGGCTGTCGAGGCCGAGGTCGCTGAGGCTCCCGCCGCCGAGGCTGAGGTCGTCGAGGTCGAGGCTGCCGCCGTCGACGCCGACGCCAAGTAATCCACGCGTACACCACGCACACACACCTACGAAGCAAGGAGCCACCACACATGGCCAACTTCACCATCGCCGACCTCAAGGCGCTGCGTGAGCAGCTCGGAACGGGAATGGTCGACACCAAGAAGGCGCTCGAGGAGGCCGACGGCGACGTCGAGAAGGCCACCGAGATCCTGCGTCTCAAGGGTGCCAAGGGCAACGCCAAGCGCGCTGACCGTTCGACCAGCGAGGGCCTCATCGTCGCTCGCGAGCAGGACGGCGCTGTGACGCTCGTCGAGCTCGCCTGCGAGACCGACTTCGTCGCGAAGAACGAGCGCTTCATCGCGCTGGCCGACAAGGTCGCCGACGCTGTCGCCGCCGTCAAGGCGGACTCGGTCGAGGCTGCTCTGGCAGCTCCGGCCGGAGACAAGAACGTCGAGACGGTCATCTCGGAAGAGGCCGCGATCATCGGCGAGAAGGTCGAGCTGCGCCAGGTCCGCACCGTGACCGGCGACAAGGTCGAGGTCTACCTCCACCGCACGAGCAAGGATCTGCCTCCGCAGATCGGAGTCGTCGTCGCCTACACGGGCGACGACGCCGAGACCGCTCGCAGCATCGCGCAGCACATCTCGTTCGCGAACCCGTCGTACCTGTCTCGTGAGGACGTCCCCGCGGACGCCGTCGAGAAGGAGCGCGAGATCGTCACCGAGATCTCCCGCAACGAGGGCAAGCCCGAGGCCGCCCTGCCGAAGATCGTCGAAGGCCGTGTCTCCGCGTTCATCAAGCAGGTCGCCCTGCTCGAGCAGGACTACGCGAAGGACAACAAGCTGTCCGTCGCCCAGGTGGCGAAGGACGCCGGTATCACCGTGACGGACTTCGCTCGCTTCAAGGTCGGCGCGTAACACCGTCGAAGGGGTTCGGATCATCTCGATCCGGACCCCTTCTTCATGCCCAAGAGGCACTATCTTGAATCGGGATGAGAGGACACCACCCATGACCGAACGCACCGGACGCCGCCGCGTCCTGCTCAAGCTCTCCGGCGAGGCATTCGGTGCCGGCCAGCTCGGCGTCAACCCCGACGTCGTGAGCCAGATCGCCCGCGACATCGCCGCGGCCGTCGACCGGGTCGAGATCGCGATCGTCGTCGGCGGAGGCAACTTCTTCCGCGGCGCCGAACTCAGCCAGCGCGGCATGGACCGCGGACGCGCGGATTACATGGGCATGCTCGGCACAGTGATGAACGCTCTCGCCCTCCAGGACTTCCTCGAGCAGGCGGGCGCCCCGACTCGCGTGCAGTCGGCGATCTCGATGACCCAGGTCGCCGAGCCGTACATTCCGCGGCGCGCGGAGCGCCACATGGAGAAGGGGCGCGTCGTCATCTTCGGCGCCGGCGCGGGGCTGCCCTACTTCTCCACCGACACGGTCGCCGCGCAGCGCGCGCTCGAGATCGGCGCACAGGAGGTGCTCGTCGCCAAGAACGGCGTCGACGCGATCTACACCGCCGACCCGAACAAGCACGCGGATGCCGAGCGCATCGAACGCGTCACCTACCGCGACGCGCTGCAGCGCGGGCTCAAGGTCGTCGACTCCACCGCCTTCAGCCTCTGCATGGACAACAACATGGACATGCGCGTGTTCGGCATGGAGCCGGCCGGCAACGTGACCCGCGCTCTGCTCGGCGAGCCGATCGGCACGCTCGTCACGGCCTGACCTCACCAGTCGCAGAGCCTTCGCCCGATAGAATTTTCAGAACACCCCGACGATAGGAGTCACCGTGATCGCGGATGTCCTCGCTGAAACCACCTCTCGCATGACGCGTGCGGTCGACGCTGCCAAGGAGGACTTCGCAACGGTCCGCACCGGCCGCGCGAACCCCCAGATGTTCCAGAAGGTTCTGGTGGACTACTACGGCACGCCGACCCCGCTGGCGCAGCTCGCGTCGCTCGCGAACCCCGAGGCGCGCTCGCTCATCATCACGCCCTACGACAAGTCGGCGCTCAAGGCCATCGAGCAGGCGATCCGGGACATGCCGAATCTCGGGGCGAACCCGTCGAACGACGGCAGCATCGTCCGCGTCACGATGCCCGAGCTGACCGCCGATCGTCGCAAGGAGTACGTCAAGATCGTCAAGGCGAAGGGCGAGGACGCGAAGGTCCACGTCCGCGGCATCCGCCGCAAGGCGAAGGACGAGCTCGACGCTCTCAAGAGCGAACTCGGCGAAGACGAGATCGCCCGCGGCGAGAAGGAGCTCGACGCGCTCACGCGCCAGCACGTCGATCTGATCGACGACGCTCTCAAGCGCAAAGAAGCAGAGCTCCTCGAGGTCTGATCGGACATGTCCGACGACGATTCGCGCGGAGCCGACGACGGCACTCCGCAGACGCGCCGGGAGGCGCGAGAGTCGGCGACTCCGGACGGCGGCATGCCGCTGGCCGATGAGGCGTTCCCAGGCTTCGATGCCGAGAGCATCCCGCCGCGTCCGCCCCTGCCCGCTGATGCGCCCGACCCGCTGGACACGGGGGAGCACAACGCGATCCGCGAGCAGTGGCGCGCGGCGCGCGGCGAGTTCGAGAACCACGTGTCGCATGCGCGTGATCAGTTCGATCAGGCGAATGAGCGCATAAAGCAGCGGAACGAGCGGATCAAGCAGCGCACGGGTCGCGATCTCATCCTCGCGATCGCGATCGGTCTCGCCTTCGGCGCCGCCCTGCTCGCGTCGCTGCTGTTCTTCAAGGTGTTCTTCGTTCCGCTGGCCCTGGCCGCCGCTCTTCTGGGCGTGTACGAGCTCGCCCTCGCCCTGCGCGGCGCGGGTCGTCGCATCGATCTCCTGCCGCAGCTGCTGTCGGCCGCTCTGATCGTGATCCCGGCGTACTTCGTGCAGATCTGGCTGGTCTGGGCGCTGCTGTTCCTCGGCGTCGCCTTCGTGATCGTGTGGCGCCTGGTGGGTCAGATGGTCGCACAGGACGGCCGCACCTACGGCGACGTCCTGGCGGATGCCGTGATCGGCGGCTTCGTGCAGATCTACGTGCCGTTCTTCGCCGCCATCGCACTGATCCTGCTGCGGCAGGAAGGCGGGCAGTGGTGGGTGCTCGGCTTCATCGCGATCGCGGTGGCCGCCGACACCGGTGCGTATGCCAGCGGTCTCGCCTTCGGCAAGCATCCGATGGCTCCGCGGATCAGCCCGAAGAAGACCTGGGAGGGCTTCGCCGGAGCCGTGGTCGCCTCGATCACGGCGGGCGTCCTGCTCGCGCTGTTCCTGCTGGAGCTGCCGTGGTGGGCCGGAGCGATCTTCGGCGTCGCGGTCCTCCTCACGGCGACGCTGGGGGATCTCGGCGAGTCCATGCTCAAACGCGATATCGGGATCAAGGACATGAGCTCCTGGCTCCCCGGTCACGGGGGTCTGCTCGACCGGCTCGACAGCATCCTGCCGTCGACCATCCCCGCGCTGTGTCTCTACTTTCTTCTCTCACCTTGGGTGGTGCTGTGATGTCCACTGACGACGTTCTCGATCTGGATGAGGCCGACGAGACGCCGCCCGCGTTCTCGCTGACTCATGGCCGCACCCGGGGGTATCACCGCGCTGCGGTCGACACGTTCCTTGCCGCGGCGCGCAAGGCGTTCGAGGGCGACGGCGACCTTTCGGCCTCCGACGTCCGCATCGCATCGTTCCCGCTTGTGAAGAACGGTTATGTGGTGGCCGAGGTCGATGCGGCCCTGAGCCGTGTCGAGGATGCGCTCGCGGGCCGCGAACGCGATCGTGTGGTCCGCAGCCAGGGCGCCGGCGCCTGGGTGGAGCAGGCCAGGGGAGAGGCGCAGGTGATCCTCGATCACCTTGCGCGTCGGAGGAAGCATCGCTTCGCCCGTACCGGGATGCTCACGTTCGGGTACCGGATCGACGAAGTCGATCACGTCGCGACGCGCATCGTGCGCTACCTGCGCGATGGCGAGCCGCTCACGGCCGAGCAGCTGAGGTCCGCCGCGTTCCGCATGCAGCGCGGCGGCTATCGCGAGGAACAGGTCGACGCGCTTCTGGACGCGACTATCGACGTCATCCTGGCCGTTCGCTGAGAGTTCCCACGGTCATCCCAGGCTCGACCGGTAGACTGCCAGCCATCGTGAACTCCCGAAACGACATGATCTCCGAACGAAAGAGCGTGACGACGCTGCCTGCGTCGCGCGCGCTGTCGCCGCGCGCGGGCACGGTCCGTCGCCGCGTGGCCGGCGTCGTCGCCGGTGTCGCCGTGGTCGGATTCGCCGCAGCGATCGTCGCCCCGACGGGTATCGCCCTGGCAGATCCGCCTGAAGCCGCGGTCGCCGAGTCGATGTACTCGGTCGCTCTCGTCGATACGCAAGACCTCACGGTCACGGTCGATGGTGCGGCGATCGCACCGGCGGATCGCGGCGCGTTCTCGGTGTACGTCACGCCCAAACCCACTCCCACCCCGACCGCGAAGCCCGCGTCGACGGGCGGCGGTGGAGGGGGAGGGGGACCCCTCTTCTACACAGGTGGCGGAGCACCAGCCGAGTGGATGGCTGCGGCCGGCATCGCCGAGTCCGACTGGGGCTACGTGGACTACATCGTGTCGCACGAGAGCGGCTGGAACCCCAACGCCACGAACAAGTCGTCGGGCGCTTGCGGTCTCGTCCAGGCGCTGCCGTGCAGCAAGGTCCCCGGCAACGGGTACGACCCGGTCGACAATCTCCGCTGGGGTACGGGATACGCCACCAGCCGCTACGGCGGCTGGGCGGGCGCCTACGCGTTCTGGACCAAGAACCACTGGTGGTGATGGCGGGTCATGGCCCGCTCGCGCAAGCGCCGTCCGTCGCGCCCTGACCCCGACGACTCTCTCGATCGGCTGCTGTCCTCCTGGAAGCGCAGCGAAGTCCGTCGTGGCGTCGAATGGACTGTGCAGCCGGTATCGGCCGTTCAGGCGCAGAAAGACTACATCTGCCCCGGTTGCGGGCGCACGGTCGAGTCCGGAACCGCCCACCTCGTCGTCTGGCGGGCCGACGGCGTGCTCGGCGACGCCGCTGATCTCGCCGCCCGCCGACATTGGCACACGCACTGCTGGAGGATTGCATGAGCATCGAGATCCGCGGGCCGCTGGAGCTGCCCGCCCGTCGTGAGGACATCGAGCTGTCGACGTCAGACGGGCTGACCCTCGTCGGAGAGCTGGCGCTGCCGGAGGCAGGAGAGCCCGTCGCGACGCTCGTGACGCTGCATCCGCTTCCGACTGCCGGCGGGTTCATGGACTCGCACATCCTCCGAAAGGCCGCCGCCCGTCTTCCGGCGCTGGCGGACCTCGCAGTCCTGAGATTCAACACCCGCGGCACGTCCTCTCCGCGGGGCACGAGCGACGGAGAGTTCGACGGGGGTGGGGCCGAGCAGTTCGACGTCGCGGCGGCGATGGAGTTCGTGCGCGAGCGCGCGCTTCCTCGCCCGTGGCTGCTCGGCTGGTCCTTCGGCACCGAGCTCGCACTGAAGTACGGTCGCGAACACGACATAGAAGGCATCATCCTCCTGTCGCCTCCGCTGCACCGCGCAACCGAGGCCGAGGTGGCCGCGTGGGCACAGTCGGACCGTGAGGTCGTCGTCCTCGTACCGGAGCTCGACGACTATCTGCGTCCGCCCGAGGCCGAGACCCGGTTCGCATCGATCCCGCATGCCAGGCTGATCGCGGTCGAGGGCGGAAAGCACCTGTGGGTGGGTGAGAGCCAGACGAGGCGGGTCCTCACCGAGGTCGTCGCTGCAGTGAACCCGTCGGCGCTTCCGCTGCCCACGCACTGGCCGGCAGCCTGAGGCTCATCGTTCGTTCATGCGTGGGATCAGAACCTGGCGATAGATGATCAGGATGCTGGCCGCGACGGGTATCGCGATCAGCGCTCCCAGAAGACCCAGCAGGCTGCCGCCGGCGAGGGCAGCGACGACGACGACCGCGCCCGGGACTGCCACGGCACGGCTCATGATGCGGGGGGAGATGACGTATGCCTCGATCTGCATGTAGATCAGGTAGTAGATGCCCGCGGCGATCGCCGTCGCGGGGGAGCCGAGCCCGGGGATCAAGCACGCCAGCACGATGATCGTCGAGCCGGTGAGGGTTCCCACCAGCGGGATCAGCGAGAAGAAGAAGGCCACGACCGCGAGCACGGCCGGGAACGGCGCGCGGATGATCGAGAGGAAGATCATGCTGAGCACGCCGTTGATCACGCCCTGTGTGACCTGGCCCATCACGTAGTAGCCGACCGAGTCGGTGATCTGCTCGGCCAGATCGATGAAGCGCTCGCGCTTCGATGCAGGCGCCAGCTGGTACACGGCTCGCTTGAGCGACGGCGTCGAAGCCGTGAGGTAGATCGTGAGGATGAGCACGATGAAGGTGCCGAAGAGGCCGCTGAGCACCGCGCCGCTGACCGTGAGCACGCCCTGGCCGATGTCGTTGAGGTTGGTCTCGAGCCAATCCACGACGTAGGCGAAGACCTTGTCTACATCAAGATTCGGGAAGGTGACCGTCAGCCACTCGCGCAGATCGTCGAGCACTCTGCCGCGCTCCACGATCGCGGTGATCTGAGCGATCAGGTCGGAGATCTGATCGATCAGTACCGGCAGGATGATCAGCACGATGCCCGCGAAGACGCCGAGCACGGCGAGGATCGTGACGAGGACGGCCGCCCATCGCGGCAGACGCCGTCGTTCGAGGAACGAGACGAGCGGATCGAGGCCCAGGCTGAGGAAGAGCGCGGTGCCGATGTAGAGCATGATCGTGGACAGCGTCTGCACGCTGCCGATGAGCAGCACGCCCAGGCCCACGCCGAGCGTCGCCACCAGCGCGGTGCGGAACGGATTGTGGATCTTCATCGGGGCTCCTCGGAAGACGGATGCTGTCAGGCTATCCATCGACGACGCGACGACCGGTCCGACGTGCCGCGTGAGGACGCGCCCGGCGCATCTCGTGGGCAACACACAGGTGCTTTCGCTAGTCTGAAATGTCGAGTGTTTGCGCCTCGGGCAGAGTGTCGGGGTGCGTGAGGAGACTTTTCGTGCGTTTCGTTTGGGCCGTCGCGGCCTTCGTGCTGGCCACGGTGCTGATCGGTGCGGGCATCGCTCAGCGGACCATCTTCCTAGGGCCGTCGTCCGATCAGGTGTCGGTGAAGGTCGACGAACCTGCCCCGTTCGTCCTGCTCGACGGCGATGTGCTGCGCGAGCGCCCCGGCGCGCAGACCCTGCTCGTCCGCGGTGACGGCGAGATCTTCGCCGCATACGGGCGCACCGCTGACATGGAGGCCTGGCTGGCCGATTCCGACTACAACCACGTCAGCGTCGCGAAGAACGGCAAGCTCGATGTCGAGCTCGTGTCGGCGTCGACGGCCGACGCGGACTCCGGTGACGGCGACGCGACGCCGGCGCCGACCGAGACGCCCGCCGACGGCGCCGAGCAGGCGACAGCGGCCCGCAACCCCGCAGGGTCCGACCTGTGGCTCGACTCGTTCTCGGAGAAGGACTCGCTCATCGCCGACAACATGCAGCTGCCGGACGGGATGAGCATGCTGATCGCCTATGACGGCACGAAGGACGCGCCCACCGACATCAGCGTCTCGTGGCCGCTCGACAACTCGACGCCGCTGACCGGTCCACTGGTCACGAGCGGTGTGGTCGTTCTCTTCATCGGTCTGATCCTGTACGCCCTCGGCATCCGCCACCAGCGTCGTGGCCGCGGACCTCGCCGCAAAGGCCCTGGTCCTCTTCCCGTCACGGAGCCGATCGACCTCGCCGAACTACCCGCGGCGGATCGCGCGGCGATCGAAGAGAAGCCGGACGCCGCTGCCGAGCGGGACGAAGCTCCCGAGTCCGAGGCCGGCGAGAGCACGAAGCCGTCCAAGGCCGAGATGCGCGGTGCTCGCCCATCTCGCCGACGCTGGGTGATCGCTCTGCCCGCACTCGCCGTGACCGCGGTTCTCGCCACCGGCTGCACGGCGGACTCGTGGCCGCAGCTGGGATCATCTTCGCCCACGCCGACTCCGACGCCGACCGTGATCGCACCTGACAACCAGAAGCCGCCGGCGGTGACGGAGTCCCAGGCCAAGCGCATCATCGAGCAGATCTCGTCGACGCTCGAGAAGGCGGACGGGGCGATGGACATCGAGCTCGCGAAGACGCGCCTGGACGGCGCGGCGCTCGCGGCCCGCACGACCGACTACGCCCTGCGCACGGCGATCCCCGAGTCGCCGGTCCCCGCCGCGATTCCGACCGACGACGTCGAGGTGGTGCTTCCGGAGGCGACCGATCGCTGGCCGCGCACGGTGCTGCTGCTGACCAAGAGCACGGGTGACGAGACCGCACCGCCCGTCATCCTCACCATGACTCAGCAGGATCCCTGGTCCAACTACAAGATCACGGACATCGCCGAGATGCTGGCGGACACGAAGGTGCCGGAAGTCGTCGCTCCGTGGCTCGGAACGTCACTGGTGCCCGCCGACTCGGCATTCCTCAGCATCGCCCCCGGCAAGCTGGCCGAGACGTTCGCCGACGTGGTGGATGCAAACGAGCAGAGCCCGTCCTACGGCTCCTACGACGATGTGGCGCTCGCCTATGCGAAGTCGATACGCGACAGTCGTCAGGCTATCGTCGACAACCTCGCTGCGAACAACGCTGCGACGACGTCGCAGACCTCGTTCGATATCGTGCCCTCCGATTCGGCCCCCGTCTCGATGACGACGCTCGACAGCGGCGCGATCGTGGCGGTCACGCTGATCGAGGCGGAGACGGTGACGCCGACCTCGTCGGAGGCCGTGATCCGGTTCGAGAACAATCCCGAGGCCAAGGCGCTCACAGGGGTCACGGAATCGGCCAAGGGAATCACGACGAAATACGAGTTCCAACTGTTCTTCGCCGTACCCGCGCAGGGATCCACTGAGCAGATCCATCTGCTCGCAGCCCGTCAGAACCTACTCTCCGTCGAGGTGATCAAATGAGCCAGATCTCGCCCGCCGCCCTCCGTGGAGCCGTCGACCTCTCGACGCTCCGCAACCGTCCCGCAGCACCCGCCGAGGGCGCTGCCGCTGCTCCCGGCGTCGTCGACGTCGTGGTCGACGCGACCGACGAGTCGTTCGGCGAGATCCTCGAGATCTCTCGCACCGTGCCCGTGGTCGTGGACCTCTGGGCGGAGTGGTGCGGCCCCTGCAAGCAGCTCAGCCCGATCATCGAGAAGGTGACGCGCGAACTCGAGGGTCGTGTCCTGCTCGCCAAGGTCGACGTCGATGCGAATCCGCAGCTGGCACAGGGCTTCCGCGCGCAGTCGATCCCGATGGTGGTCGCGCTGATCGCCGGGCAGCCGGTTCCGATGTTCACCGGCGCCGTGCCCGAAGCGCAAGTGCGCGAGGTGTTCGCGAAGCTGCTGCAGCTCGCCGCCGAGAACGGCGTGACGGGTACGCTGGCGGTCGACGGCGGCGCCGTGCGCGACGTCGAGGGGCCCGCCGAACCCGAGCTGCCTCCGCTGCACGCCGAAGCGTACGCGGCGATCGAGGCGGGCGATTACCCGGCCGCGATCGTGGCCTATGAGAAGGCGCTCGCAGAGGACCCGCGCGATGAAGAGGCCGCAGCCGGTCTCGGGCAGGTGCGTCTGCTCGCTCGCGTGCAGACGCTCGACCTGCAGAGCGCCCGCGCCGCCGCAGCTGCGGCACCCCTTGACGTACAGGCGCAGTTCGACGTCGCCGATCTCGATCTCGCCGGCGGGCATGTCGACGACGCATTCGGACGTCTGCTCGATCTGTTCGCTCAGCTGCCTGCCGACGAGCGCGCCCCGGTGCGCGAGCGCCTTGTCGAACTCTTCGGTCTGATCGGCGCGTCCGACCCGCGCGTCGCGGCCGCTCGCAACCGACTCACCTCGCTGCTGTTCTGACATCTCACCGGCTCATCCACCCGGGAACAGGTCGATGAGCCGGTGACGCGTCAACCGTGATTGATCGTGGGAACGTGCGGCTCGCCCTGGAAGCGCAGCCAGATCGTGGAGAGGGCGGGGAGTGTGATCGTCGCCGTCGGCGCGGCGTCTCCATCGCTCGTCGCCACGACCATCCCCAGGTTGCCTGATCCACGGCCGCCGAAGTCGGCGGCATCCGTGTTGAGGATCTCGTTCCAGACCCCCTCACGGGGAAGCTCGAGACGGTAGCCACCGCGCTCCACGCCCGCGAAGTTGCTCACCACGACGAGGCGTCCGCCGTGGCTGTCGCGTCGTTCGAATGCGACCACCGTCGGGTCCCACGTGGGCGCGCCGATGCGTGAGAACGACGAGCCGTCGTTGTCACGCTCCCACAGCGGAGACTGTGCGCGATACGTGCGGTTGAGAGCGCCGACAAAGCCCTGCAACTGCGCGTGCGACGGCTGGTCGAGCAGCCACCAGTCCAGTTCGCGGGACTCGGACCATTCCGCGAGCTGTCCGAACTCCTGCCCCATGAACAGCAGCTTCTTGCCGGGGTGCCCCCACATGTAGCCGAGGTAGGCTCGCATGTTCGCGAGCTTGTGCCAGTGGTCTCCCGGCATCTTCGCGAGCAGGCTGCCCTTGCCGTGCACGACCTCGTCGTGGCTGATCGGCAGCATGTAGTTCTCGCCGAAGGCGTAGACGAACGAGAACGTCATCTCGCCTTCGTGGTGTGCGCGGTACATGGGATCGCGCTCGATGTACTGGAGCGAGTCGTTCATCCACCCCATGTTCCACTTGAATCCGAAGCCGAGACCGGCGTGGTCAGTCGGAGCCGTGACACCGGGGAAGGCCGTGGACTCCTCGGCGATCATCAGCACGCCCGGGTGCAGGCGATACGCCGTTGCGTTGACCTCTTGCAGGAATCGGATCGCTTCGAGGTTCTCACGGCCGCCGTGAACGTTCGGCGCCCACTGACCTTCCTTCCGGGAGTAGTCGAGGTAGAGCATCGAGGCGACGGCATCCACTCGCAGCCCGTCGACGTGGAACTCGCTCATCCAGAACAGGGCGTTCGCGACGAGGAAGCCGCGCACCTCGTTGCGGCCGTAGTCGAAGATCAGCGTGCCCCAGTCCTGGTGCTCGCCGCGCCGGGGATCCGGATGCTCGTACAGCGGCTGACCGTCGAAGCGCGCAAGCGCGAAGGCGTCCTTGGGGAAGTGCCCGGGCACCCAGTCCATGATCACGCCGATACCCGCCTGGTGCAGCCGGTCGATCAGGTAGCGCAGGTCATCGGGGGAGCCGAAGCGACTCGTCGCGGCGTAGTAACCGGACACCTGATAGCCCCATGAGCCGCCGAACGGATGCTCGGCCAGCGGCATGAACTCCACATGGGTGAAACCGGCGTTCGTGACGTGCTCGATGAGCGGGTCGGCGGCCTCTCGGTAGCCCAGCCCGCCACGCCACGATCCGAGATGCACCTCGTAGACCGAGAGGGGCTGAGCGACGGCATGGGTTGCGGCGCGACGCGTCATCCACGCCCCATCCGACCACCGGTACCGGGATTCGGTGACGACCGAGGCTGTGGCCGGCGGCACCTGCGCCTCCTGCGCCATCGGATCGGCCTTGAAGATCCAGTCGCCGGCCCTCGTGCGGATCTCGTACTTGTACTGGGCGCCGACTGCGACGCCGGGCACGAAGAGCTCCCAGATGCCGCTCACGCCCATCGAGCGCATGGCGTGGGACTCACCGTTCCAGCCGTTGAACTCGCCCACCACGCGGACGGCCGTGGCGTTAGGAGCCCACACGGCGAACGCCGCGCCGCTGTCGCCGTCGATGGTCCGCGGGTGGGATCCCAGGACCTCCCACAGCCGCTCGTGCCGCCCCTCGGCGATCAGATGGAGATCCAGGTCGCCGAGCGTCGGCAGGTGGCGATACGGATCGCCGACGATGGTCTCCGGGTCCTCGCCGTAGGCGGTGGCCACACGATAGGCCACGGGGGAGCCGTCGTGCTGGCCTTCCCAGATGCCGTGGGCGATGTGCGCGAGCTCTAGCCGGGTGCCGTCGGCGAAGACCGCCGCGACCGAAGACGCGAGGGGGCGGCGGGCGCGGATCAGAGTGACCGTGCGATCGGTGGCGTCGAGGTACGGGTGCGAACCCAGCACGGAGTGGGGATCATGGTGCGACGCTCCTGCGACGGCTGCCCAGTCTGCGGATGCCGTGACGTCTTCGACGTAGCTCATGCTCGGTCCCTCACCTTCAAGATGTGCACCGGCTCGGAGAACGAGTCCAGGCGCACGTAGTTGTGGTCTGCCCAAGTCCAGACAGCACCAGTGACGAGGTCTTCGACCTCGAAGCTCTCCCCGAGCGGCACGCCCCACACGGTCGTGTCGAGGTGCACGGTGGTCTCGCGCACCGAGTGCGGGTCGACGTTGGCGACGACGATGATGGTGTCGGGGCGGCCCGTGCCCGTGAACGCGGCGTCGAGGTGCTTGCTGTACACCAGCACGGCATCGTCGTCGCTCCAGTGCGTCGAGAGATTGCGCAGCTGGTGGAGCGCCGGGTGGTCACGGCGGATGCCGTTGAGGCGCCGCAGAAGGGGAGCGAGCGAGTCTCCTGCGGCCTCGGCTGCGTCCCAGTCACGCACCTTGTACTCGTACTTCTCGTTGTCGATGTTCTCCTCGGACCCGGGCCGCGCCACGTTCTCGAAGAGCTCGTACCCCGCGTACACGCCGTACACGGGCGCAGCGGTGGCCGCGATGCACGCGCGGATCTTGTACGCCGCTCTGCCGCCGAACTGCAGATACTCCGTGAGGATGTCGTGCGTGTTGACAAACAGGTTCGGACGCATGAAGTCGCTGGTGTCGTGAGACACCGCAGTGAGGAACTCCTCGAGCTCGCTCTTGGTGTTGCGCCACGTGAAGTAGCTGTAGCTCTGCTGGAAGCCGACCGCGGCGAGCGCCTGCATGACGGCGGGCCGAGTGAAAGCCTCGGCGAGGAAGATCACATCCGGGTCGCTCGCGTTCACCGTGGCGATCAGCCACTCCCAGAACTGCAGCGGCTTGGTGTGCGGATTGTCGACACGGAAGATCTTGACGCCCTGCCCCACCCAGTGCATCACGACGCGGAGCATCTCCTGGTAGATGCCCTCGGGGTCGTTGTCGAAGTTCAGGGGGTAGATGTCCTGGTACTTCTTGGGCGGATTCTCGGCGTACGCGATCGTCCCGTCGGGAAGCGTCGTGAACCACTCGGGATGCTCGGCGACCCAGGGGTGATCGGGCGAGGCCTGCAGGGCGAGGTCGAGCGCCACCTCGAGACCCTCGGTGCGTGCGGCGCGGACGAAGGCGCGGAAGTCGGCGGGGGTGCCGAGATCCGGATGGATCGCGTCGTGCCCTCCTTCGGCCGAGCCGATCGCATACGGCGAACCGGGATCGTCGGGCCCCGCGGTGAGGGTGTTGTTGCGGCCCTTGCGGTTGGTGGTGCCGATCGGGTGGATCGGGACGAGGTAGATGACGTCGAATCCCATGCCGGCCACTCCGGGGAGGCGCTTGGCCGCTGTGCGGAACGTTCCCGACTTGATCGACCCGTCTTTCAGCCGCTTGGCACCTTCGGAACGCGGGAAGAACTCGTACCAGGCGCCGACGCCCGCGGCGGCCCGCTCGACCAGAAGAGACTGAGGGTTCCCGGCGGAGCGCAGCGTCGTGAGGGGACGATCGTGGAAGATCTGCGCCAGCCCGGCATCCGTCGACACCGCCAGAGTCACGTCGCCGACGCCGTCGGCGAGGGAGTCGGCCGTGGCCTTGAGCAGCTTGCGCTGCGCCGCGGGACGATCCTTCTCCGCCGCGGCGCGCAGGAGCAGCTCGCGTCCGAGAGCGGCCATGACGGGGACGTCGACGCCGGCGGCGACTTTGAGCTCGGCCGCGTGCGCCCAGGTGGCGAAGTCGTCGGAGAACGCCTCGAACGCGAACGTCCACGCGCCCTGCGCATCGACGGCCAGCTCGACCGCCCATCGATCGGTGCCGTCGGCGAGCGGCCGCAGCCGATGCAGGGACTCCTCGCCGTCGGGCGACGTCAGACGCAGCTGCACCCCGATGATGTCGTGCCCCTCGCGGAACGCGACGACGCTGAAGGGCACCACCTCGCCCACGAACGCCTTCGGTGGGAAGCCGCCCGGCACACGGGGTGTCCCGTTCACGAGCGGGATGCGCGTCGTGCGGAGATCCTCGCCGTCAGAACGGGCGCCGAGCGGGCGCAGAGGGATCTGGGCGGGGCTCCGAAGAACCGGGGTCCGGGTGTTCGCACGTGCTGCCACACTGCGAATGTACCGTTACCCGACCACCCACGGTAGCCGAGTGACCGGGCGCGTCGCGTGCCTTCTCACTCCACGCGGAAGAGGCGCATGGACGTGCCGGGAATCGGCAGCACATCCCCGGGAGCGAACTCCTCGCCGGTGTCGGACGGCCGCTCGTCAGCGCTCGACCAGAGGGTCACGAAGCGGGTCGCTCCCTCGATCTCCTCGGGCAGCCGCACGTCGATCGGCGCCTCCGTGCCGTGCACGATCAGCAGGATGCGGTTGGCGGGTTCCTTGTCAGGAGTCGACGCGGCGACGTACTGGATCGTGCGGTTGCCGGGATCGGTCCACTGCTCGCTCTCCATCGTCTCGCCGTTCTGGTCGAACCAGTCCATGACCGAGGCGTTGGGGATGTGCTCGCCCAGGCGGGCGTACTTGCTGGGGCGCAGCGCGGGGTTGTCCGTGCGCAGACGGATCAGCTTCGAGACATGCGCACGCAGATCCTCCTGCCAGGGCTCGTCGTCCCAGCCGAGCCAGGTCATCGCGGTGTCCTGCGCATAGGCGTTGTTGTTGCCACGCTGCGAGCGGCCCACCTCGTCGCCCGCGGTGAGCATCGGGATGCCGGCCGAGAGCAGCAGAGTGCCCAGGAGGTTGCGCATGGCCTTCCGGCGAGCCGCCAGGATCGCCGGGTCGTCGGTCGGCCCCTCGATGCCGTGGTTGAACGAGCGGTTCATGTCGGCGCCGTCGCGGTTGTGCTCGCCGTTCGCCTCGTTGTGCTTGACGTCGTACGAGACGAGGTCGTGCATCGTGAAGCCGTCATGCGCGGTGACGAAATTCACGCTCGCGAGGGGTCCGCGCTCATCGGAGAACGTGTTCGACGAGCCCGCGAGTCGTGTCGCGAATCCGCCGATGCCGACGGGCGCGGAAGCCCGACGCGCGTAGTCGATGTCGCTGAGCCAGAAGTTGCGGACACGATCGCGGTAGCGGTCGTTCCACTCGTGCCAGCCGCTCGGGAAGTTGCCCGTCTGCCAGCCGCCGAGCCCGACATCCCACGGCTCGGCGATGAGCTTGGTGTCCTTCAGGATCGGATCGTTCGAGATCGCGGTGAGCAGCGGATGCTCGGGCGTGTAGGTGTGTGCAGCATCTCGCGCGATCGCCGTCGCGAGGTCGAAGCGGAACCCGTCGATCTGCATCTCCTGCGCCCAGTAGCGCAGAGAGTCGAGCACGAGGCGGGCACCGGCGTCCGTCGACGTGTTCAGGGTGTTGCCGCACCCCGTCGTGTCGATGTAGGCGCCGCTCGCGTCCTGCCGGTAGTAGCTCGCGTTGTCGATCCCGCGCATGCTCCAGCGGGGACCGCCGAGCCCCTCTTCCGCCGTGTGGTTGTAGACCACGTCGAGGATGACCTCGAGTCCTGCCTCGTGCAGCAGGCGCACCATGCCCTTGAACTCGGCGAGCACCGCCTCAGGGCCGCCCTTGCGGGATTCCTCCGTGGCGTAGGCGTTGTGCGGGGTGAAGAAGTTCAGCGTGTTGTAGCCCCAGTAGTTCGTCAGACCGCGTTCGAGCAGGCGAGGCTCGGGGACGAACGCGTGCACGGGAAGCAGCTCGATCGAGGTGATGCCGAGCGAGTGGAAGTAGCCGATCATCGCCGGATGGGCGAGACCCGCGTACGTGCCGTGCAGGGCCGGCGGCACGTCGGGCTGCCGTTTGGTGAGGCCCTTCAGATGTCCTTCGTAGATCACCGTCTTGTCGAGCGGCACCTGGGGCTTGCGCGAATCGCCCCAGTCGAAGCCGTCGACGATGACCACAGAGCGCCATTCTTCGTATCCGTCGCCCTGCGCGAGTCCTCGCGCGTAGGGGTCGAGCAGGAGCGTCTCCGGGTTGAAGGTGTTGCCGGGGCCGTGCGGGCCGCCGACCCGCAGCGCGTACCTCACGCCGGGCTGGAGCAGGGGCGTGGTGACCTCCCAGACACCGCCGGGCAGCCGTTCGAGATCGGCCTGGTCGGTGACCCAGTCGAGGTCGGTCGCGTCGAACACCACGAGTTCGACGGAAGAGGCGTTCTGCGACCAGACGCGCAGGGTTCCGACGCCGTCGTGCAGACGGACGCCGAGGTTGTCGAGTGCAGTACCGCCGGGCACGGTGATGTCTCGGTTCGCGGGCATGAGTACACATTAGGGGGTGCGCCCGGGTGTCACGGCTCGGTGCACTCAGTTCCGTGTGCCGGGGGCGCGAAAATAGGGGAGAGTTGTAGGGATGCGCCACTACCTCGACCATGCCGCCACGTCTCCGCTGCGCCCGGAGGCGCGTGAGGCGTGGCTGCACGCGTCCGAGATCGTCGGAAACGCCTCGTCGACGCATGGAGCAGGGCAGGACGCGAGGAGACTCCTGGAGGAATCGCGTGAGCGCGTCGCTGCGGCGCTGGGGTGCGAGCCGATCGAGGTGGTGTTCACGTCTGGGGGCACCGAGGCGATCAACTTCTCGCTCCAGGGCATGTGGGCCGCGAGGCCCGCAGGCGCAGACGCGATCGTGATGCCGGATGCCGAGCACCACGCGACGATGGACACGGTTGCCGTTCTCGTGGCCCGAGGGGCGGTGCTGCGCCCGGTCAGGGTGTCGCAGGAGGCGCGGGTGCCCGTGGTCGATTTCGCCGCCGCGCTGCCCGGTGCCGCTCTCGCCACGGCGCTCATGGCCAACAACGAGTCGGGCACCGTGAACGACGGCGTCGCGCTGTCTCTCGCGGCTGCGGAGGCGCACGTACCGCTGCACCTCGATGCGGTGGCCGCCCTCGGCCATCTGCCTGTGTCGTTCTCCGCACTGCGCGGGCACGCTCCGGACGGAGCCGGTCTCGTGGCGCTCAGCGTCGCCGGTCACAAGATCAGCGCTCCTGTCGGTGTAGGAGCGGCGGTCGTGGCGCGCAGCGCGCGGATCGCTCCGCTGCTGCACGGCGGAGCACAGCAGCGGTCCCTTCGCGCCGGCACGCAGGACGTCGCAGGTGCAGCCGCTTTCGCGGTCGCGCTCGAACTCGCCGAGCAGGAGCGCGTATCCGAGGGGAGGCGACTGCGTGCTCTGCGCGATCGGCTCGTCGGCGGCATCCGCTCCCGCGTTCCCTCTGCGCAGCTCCTGGGCGACCCCGTCGACCGCCTGCCGGGCAACGCCCACATGCTCTTCCCCGGGGCGGTAGGGGAGAGTCTGCTCTTCCTCCTCGACATGGCGGAGATCGCGGCCTCCACCGGTTCGGCATGCCAGGCGGGCGTCGCAGAACCCTCGCACGTGGTGATGGCGATGGGGCGCAGTGAGCAGGATGCGCGCAGCGTGCTGCGCTTCTCCCTCGGGCGCACGACGGTGGACGCCGATGTCGACGCAGTGCTCGCGAGCATCGAAGACGCGTATCGGCGGGCATCCGGCCCGCGTTCATCCAGCCCCTCGTAGACTGGCTTCATGCGTATTCTTGCGGCCATGAGCGGGGGAGTGGACTCCGCCGTCGCCGCCGCGCGTGCGGTCGAGGCCGGACACGACGTGGTCGGAGTGCATCTGGCGCTGTCCAGAGCGGGCGGCACGCTGCGCACTGGCAGTCGCGGGTGCTGCACGATCGAGGATGCCCTCGACGCACGCCGCGCCGCCGACCTGCTGGGGATCCCCTTCTACGTATGGGACTTCTCCGAGCGCTTCCGCGACGACGTGATCGCCGACTTCGTGTCGGAGTACCAGGCCGGTCGCACACCCAACCCGTGCATGCGCTGCAACGAGAAGATCAAGTTCGCGGCACTCCTCGAGCGTGCCATCGAGCTCGGCTTCGACGCCGTCTGCACCGGCCACTACGCGAATCTCGTCTCGACCGAGACCGGTCTCGAGCTGCACCGCGCCGCAGATGACGCCAAGGACCAGTCGTACGTCCTGGGTGTGCTCACGGCCGAGCAGCTCGCGCACACCTACTTCCCGCTGGGATCCACGCCCTCGAAGGCCCTGGTTCGGGCGGAAGCGGCCGAGCGTGGATTGAGCGTGGCGCAGAAGCCGGACAGCCACGACATCTGCTTCATCCCCGACGGCGACACGCGCGGCTGGCTGGCCGAGAAGGTCGGCACCGCGACCGGAGACATCGTCGACCGCTCCGGTTCTGTCGTGGGCACCCACGAAGGCGCTCACGCGTTCACGGTGGGACAGCGTCGAGGACTCAAACTGGGAATCCCCGCATCCGACGGCAAGCCGCGGTTCGTGCTCGAGGTGCGCCCGGTGTCGAACACTGTCGTGGTGGGGCCCAAGGAGGCGCTTGCGATCGGCGAGATCTCGGGTGCGCGCTTCAGCTGGGCTGGCGCCGCTCCCGCCGCGACCGAGTTCGCCTGCGAGGTGCAGATCCGCGCCCATGCCGAGCCGGTTCCGGCGTCCGCCACCGTGACCGCCGACGGCGTCGTCGTCGTGCCGGACGTCCCCCTGGAAGGCGTCGCCACCGGACAGACCGCCGTGCTCTACGTCGGCACCCGCGTGCTCGGCCAGTTCACGATCGACCGCACGGTCTCGGCTGTTCCCGTCGACGCCTGAGTCTGCCTTCACATCCGCGGCACGGTGCGATGTCGGCGTGCGATCGTAGACTGAACGCGTGCCGGAGAACATCTCGCTGGAAGCCGCCCGAACCGAAGCCGAAGAGCTGACCACCCTCATCCTCGAGGCCAAGGACGCGTACTACGGTCGTGACACCTCGGTCGTCGACGACGCCACGTACGACGGGTGGATGCGCCGACTCGAAGAGCTCGAACGGCTGCACCCCGAGCTGCAGGGGCAGGATTCCCCGACGCAGATGGTCGGAGCGGCGCAGGCGACGGGGCTGGCGACCATCCAGCACGCCGAGCGGATGCTGAGCCTCGACAACGTGTTCTCGATCGACGAGCTGCGCGACTGGGCCGCGAAGACGCGCGCAGCCGCCGGCCGCCACGTGGACTGGCTGACCGAGCTGAAGATCGACGGCCTCGCGATCAACCTGCGCTACGAGAACGGTGTTCTCACGTCGGCGGCGACCCGTGGCGACGGACGCGTGGGCGAGATAGTCACCGAGAACGCGCTGCGCCTTCCGGAGATCCCCGCGCGGCTCTCCGGCGAAGGACATCCTGAGATCGTCGAGGTCCGTGGCGAGGTGTTCATCCCTGTGGCCGCTTTCGAGAAGCTGAACGCAGCGCAGGCGTCGTTCCGCGAACGAGCCTACGCAGACGCGCTCGCGCGCTGGGAGGCGCGCCCCGGCGTCAAGAAGCAGCCGTTCGACGAGGAGAAGGCCCGGACCGCCGCGGCCCGGCGCTTCCCGGCCTTCGCCAACCCTCGCAATGCCGCCAGCGGCGGGCTGCGTCAGCAGATCGACAAGAAGGAGGGGCTCGAGCTCGAGGCGGGCCTGCTGCGCATCGAGTCGCTCGCGTTGTACGTCCACGGCATCGGCGCGTGGCAGAATCCGCCGGTCGCCGCGCAGAGCGAGGTGTACGCACTGCTCGCCGAGTGGGGCCTCCCGACGAGCCCTCATTACAGGGTCTGCGCCGACATCGATGACGTCGTCGCGTTCGTCGAGTACTTCGGCGAGCACCGCCACTCCATCGAGCACGAGCTCGACGGGATTGTGGTGAAGGTCGACGAGCTCGAACTGCACGATGAGCTGGGCATGACGAGTCGTGCTCCGCGATGGGCGATCGCGTACAAGTACCCTCCTGAGGAGGTGCAGACGACACTCCTCGACATCGTGGTGTCGGTGGGACGCACCGGCAGGGCGACGCCGTTCGCGGTGATGGCGCCGGCGCATGTCGCGGGCTCGGTCGTGCGGCAGGCGACGCTGCACAACAAAGATGTCGTGAAAGCCAAGGGCGTGCTGATCGGCGACACCGTCGTACTGCGAAAGGCAGGCGATGTGATCCCCGAGGTCCTGGGGCCGGTCGTGGAGAAGCGCGATGGCACCGAGCGCGAGTTCGTGATGCCCGCCGACTGCCCCGAGTGCGGGACTCCGCTGCGCGCCATGAAGGAGGGGGACATCGACCTCCGGTGCCCGAACGCCCGCTCCTGCCCGGCGCAGGTGCGCGGACGCGTGGAGCACATCGGGTCGCGGGGTGCTCTCGACGTCGAAGCGCTCGGCGAGGTCACCGCAGCCGCCCTCACGCAGCCCACCTCGCCGGAGATCCCGCCGCTGGAGACCGAGGCAGGGCTGTTCTCGCTGACGATCGATCAGCTGGTGCCGATCGAGCTCGTCGTCAAGGACGCCGAGACCGGCCTTCCGAAGGAAGACGACGACGGCGTCGTGAAGACCCGCGCGCCGTTCCGTCGCAATCCGACCGCGGCCGAGCGCAAGCAGGGGCTCGAGGGTGCGCAGCCCTCGTCGCAGGCGATCACACTTCTCGCCGAACTCGAGAAGGCGAAGACGAAAGAGCTCTGGCGGCTTCTCGTCTCCCTCAACATCCGGCACGTGGGGCCCGTCGCCGCTCGGGCGCTCGCGCAGTGGTTCGGCTCGCTCGACGCCATCCGCTCGGCATCCCGCGATGAGCTCGCGGCCGTCGAAGGCGTCGGAGGGATCATCGCCGACTCGCTGCTGGCCTGGTTCGAGGTCGACTGGCATCAGGAGATCGTTCGGCAGTGGGCGGACGCCGGTGTGCAGTGGGCTACACCGGGCCACCCCGGCCCTGGCGCCGCGGTCGTCGAGGGCGGGGTGCTCGACGGGCTGACCGTCGTCGCGACCGGGTCTCTCGACGGTTACACGCGCGACGGCGCTCAGGAGGCCATCATCAAGGCAGGCGGCAAGGCCGCGTCGAGCGTGTCGAAGAAGACGGACTTCGTCGCCGCCGGCCCGGGCGCGGGTTCTAAGCTCGCGAAGGCCGAGGAGCTGGGCATCCGCGTGCTGGATGCTGCACAGTTCCACGTCCTGGTGACAGAGGGGCCCGACGCTCTCCCGGAGTGAATCGTCAGCTCGTCTGGCGGAATTCGAATCCAGAGGCGTCGCCGGGACTCGGCGCATCGATGCTCATGACCTCTACCGCGTCGACTCGCGCGGAGACGGGTCCGCGGCGCATCTCCACGAGAGTCGCCTCCACGTCGTCCGCGTCGCCGTGCAGTTCGGCCTCGACCGTACCGTCGCGGCGGTTGCGCACCCATCCGGACACGTGGTGGGCCTCCGCGGCGTCCCGCGTGAACCAGCGGTAGCCGACGCCCTGCACGTGCCCGCGCACGCGTACTCGTACTCGTGTCGACGTCATGCGGAACCGTCCGAGAGCCGTCGCGTGTGCCGAAGCTCGCGCAGATCCTTCGCGCCCCCGGCATCCGCGGTCTTCTCCGTGCCGTCGGCGATCCAGCCGTGGCGCTCGTAGAAGCGTGAGGCGCGCTGGTTGCCGTGCAGGACCCAGAGGAAGGCTTCATCGAAGCCGTCCTCCACGAGGCTCTCGGCCGCACGGGTTACGAGAGCGTGTCCGACACCGGTGGACCATGCCGCGGGATGCGCGTACAGGCCCGCGAGTTCGCCGAGCCCGGACGTTCCCTCGTCCCGTCCGGGGCCGAACGTGGCCCATCCGGTGATGACACCGTCGTCGTCGGCGACGAGCATCCGATGCACGGGCACGTCGTACCCGATCGGGGGAAGACCGGCCTCGGAACGGACGATCCAGCTCGCCCACATCTCCTGGCGCCCATCAACGCTCTGTGCGTCGAGCACCGCCTGATCGATCAGCCCTGCATAGGCGGCGCGCCAGGAGGCGACATGCACCTCGGCGACGCCTCGAGCGTCGTGGGGGACGGCGGGTCTGATGATCACCCTTCCACGCTAGCGGCGCTGCACGAGCGGTACGAGGGCGCGACACGCCGGACGCACATCGGGTGCCGCGGCTGGTCAGCCACGGCACCCGAGAAGAACCTCGTGCGCGGGGTCAGTCCTTGCGGCGGGGCTTGCGGAACGGCTTGTCCTCGCGGTCTTCGCGTGCCGGACGGTCGTCGCGATCGCCGTACGACGGACGGTCGCGGCGCTCGAAGCGGTCGCCGTCACGACGCGCGCCGCCGCGCGGGCCGCGATCGGGCTTGATCTCGATCAGACGCCCCGAGATGCGGGTGTCGCGGAGCTTCTCGAGAACCGAAGCGTCCATGTTCGACGGCAGCTCGACCGTCGAGAAGTCCGGGCGGATGTTGATCACGCCGAAGTCGTCACGTCCGAGGCCGCCCTCGTTCGCGAGGGCGCCGACGATCTGACGCGGCTCCACGCGGTGGCGGCGACCGACCTCGATGCGGTAGGCGGTGTAGTCCCCGCGTCCCCGTCGCTCAGTGCGCGGCTCACGGTCGGAACGCGGTGCGCGTTCGCGCTGCGGCCGGTTGTCGGCCTCGACCGCCCGCGAGAGCGCGTCGTTCGACGGGTCGAGCAGCAGCGGGGTGTCGCCCTGGGCGACCACGGCGAGGGCTGCGGCCACATCGGACTCGGGCACGTCGTTGTTGCGCACGTAGTGGGCGATGATGTCGCGGAAGGCCTCGATGCGGCCGGTCTCCGACAGTGCCGTCGTGATCGCGTCGTCGAAGCGCGCGAGGCGCGTGCTGTTCACGTCCTCCATGCTCGGCAACTGCATCTGCGTCGGCTCCTGGCGGGTCGCGCGCTCGATCGACTTCAGCAGGTAGCGCTCGCGCGGGGTGATGAAGCTGATCGCATCGCCCTTGCGTCCGGCCCGGCCCGTGCGGCCGATGCGGTGCACGTACGACTCGGTGTCGGTGGGGATGTCGAAGTTGATGACGTGGCTGATCCGCTCCACGTCGAGGCCGCGGGCGGCGACGTCGGTGGCGACGAGGATGTCGAGCTTGCCGTCCTTGAGCTGGTTGACGCTGCGCTCGCGCTGAACCTGCGGCACGTCGCCGTTGATGGCGGCGGCGGAGTAGCCACGGGCGCGCAGCTTCTCGGCGAGCGTCTCGGTCTCGTTCTTCGTGCGGACGAAGACGATCATGCCGTCGAAGTTCTCCACCTCGAGGATGCGCGTCAAGGCGTCGACCTTCTGCGCGTACGACACGACCAGGTAGCGCTGCGTGATGTTCGTTCCGGTCGCGGTCTTGGACTTGATGCTGATCTCTTCCGGATCGCGCAGGTACTTCTGCGCGAGACGGCGGATCTGCGGAGGCATGGTGGCGGAGAACAGGGCGACCTGCTTCTCCGCGGGCGTCTGGGCCAGGATCTGCTCGACGTCCTCGGCGAAGCCCATCTTCAGCATCTCGTCGGCTTCGTCGAGCACGAGGTACTGCAGCTCGGAGAGGTCGAGCGTGCCCTTCGCGAGGTGGTCCATGATGCGACCGGGGGTGCCGACGACCACGTGCACGCCGCGGCGCAGCGCGGAGAGCTGGACACCGTAGCCCTGGCCGCCGTAGACGGGCAGCACGTGCACGCCCTTCATCTTCGAGGCGTACGATTCGAACGCCTCGCAGACCTGCAGCGCGAGCTCGCGGGTCGGGGCGAGCACGAGCGCCTGCGGGGTCTTCTGCGCGATGTCCAGTCGCTCGAGCACGGGCAGCGCGAACGCGGCCGTCTTCCCGGTTCCGGTCTGCGCCATGCCGACGACGTCGCGCCCGGCCAGCAGGGTGGGGATCGTGGCGGCCTGGATGGGCGAGGGGGTCTCGTAGCCGAGGTCTTTGATGGCTTTGAGGACGGGCCCGGTGATGCCGAGCTCCTCGAATCCGGGGGTCTCGGGGGCGTCAGTGGGCACAGCGTCTTCTTCAGTCACTGACCAAGGCTAGCGTGATCGCGCCCGTCGCACCTGGGCGCGGGGTCAGGATCCGCTCGTGAGGGCCAGCAGCTTGTCCTTGACCTGACGGCGGAGGACTTTGCCGATCAGTGATTTCGGGAGATCGTCGACCACGAAGATGCGCCGCGGCACTTTGTAAGGAGTGAGGATGCTGCGGGCGAACTCGCGGATCGCCTCGACGTCGACGTCCTGTCCGCCGTCCACGACGATGGCCGCCACGACCTCTTCGCCGGAGTGATCGCTCGGAAGGCCGATCACGGCAGCGTCGGACACCTGCGGATGCTGGCGCAGCGCGTTCTCGACCTCGGTCGGTGCCACGTTGAAGCCGCCGGTGATGATGAGCTCCTTGATGCGGTCGACGATGCGCACGAAGCCGCCGTCGTCGACCGTGACGATGTCGCCGGTGCGGAACCAGCCGTCCACGAACACCGCCTCGGTCTCCTCGGGCTTCCCGTAGTAGCCGCCGAACACCTGAGGTCCGCGGACGAGGAGTTCCCCTGCCGAGCCTGCAGGCACGTCGACGGCCGGATTCTCCGGATCCACCACTCGGCACTCCGTCCCCGGAAGGGGGAGGCCGACGGTGCCGGGAACGCGGTTGTCCGCCACCGGGTTCGCCATGAGCACCGGCGAGCATTCGCTGAGACCGTATCCCTCGACCAGATACCCGTGCGTGGCCTTCTCGAACGGCACCACGAGATCGTGGGGCAGGGCCATCGCTCCCGATATGGCGACCTCGACGCCCTCCAGCGAGACTCCCTGCGCGTTCGCGGCGGCGAGGAGGCGGTCGGCGATCGGCGGAACCAGGGGGAGGAAGGTGGCGGGATGCTTCTTCATGACGTCGAGCACGAGATCGGGGTCGAACTTCGGGAACAGCACCAGGCGGGCGCCCATCGACATCGCGAAGGTCAGGCACAGCGTCAGTCCGTAGGCGTGGAACATCGGCAGCACCGCGTAGACGACGCAGCCTTTGCCGCGCTGGATCGACGGCACCCAGGCTCGGGCCTGCGCCGCGTTCGCGAGCAGGTTGCGGTGGGTGAGCGACGCGCCCTTGGGAGTCCCGGTGGTGCCGGACGTGTATTGGATGATCGCGAGGTCGTCGGTCTTCGGCTTCGGGTGCGAGGCGGGCAGGGGAGCGCTCCGCACCAGGTTCTCCCACGTCACCGTGCCGCGGACGTTCGTGGTGAGCGCCGCGCGGGACTCGCGCGCCTTCGCCACGGGCAGGCGCAGCGCGACGCGAGTGAGGAAGGGGCATCGCACGCGTGACGTCGACCGAGATCAGATTCGAGACCGCCAGATCGGCGGGGAACTCCTGAATGGTCGGAACGACCTTGTTCCACACGATCGCGTGCTTCGCGCCGTGGTCCTCGAACTGCTTGCGCAGCTCCCTCGGGGTGTACAGCGGGTTGTGCTCCACCACCACGGCGCCCAGGCGCAGTACCGCGTAGAAGGCGACGATGTGCTGCGGGCAGTTCGGAAGCACGATCGCGACGGGATCTCCGGTCTTGACACCGAGATCCCGAAGACCCGCGGCGGCCCGGTCGATCGCGTCCTGGAGCGCCGCATAACCGGTCTCGCGACCGAAGAACTGCAGGGCCGGGGCATCCGGGTATTCCCGTGCCGACGCCGCGACGATGTCGATCAGCGACCCGTCGACAGGAGCGAGATCTTCCGGGACCCCGGCGGCGTAGCTGGAGACCCAAGGGCGAGGAGGCTGGAACGTGCTCACGAGTTACACCCTACGGCGGTCGATGCCGTGCGATGGTGAAGGACGGCCGCCAAGTAGACTGGCCGGGTGTCTGAAATCACCCCTGATCTTGTGCGCCATCTCGGCGTGCTCGCGCGCATCCAGCTGAACGACGACGAGGTGACGCGGCTCACGGGCCAGCTCGACGCCATCGTCGACAACATCGCCAAGGTGTCCGAGGTCGCCACTGCCGACATCGTCGCCACGAGCCACCCGATCCCGCTGAGCAACGTGTTCCGGCCCGACGAGGTCGGGCACACCCTCACTCACGAGCAGGTGCTCCAGAACGCGCCCGATCAGGCCGACGGCCGGTTCCGCGTGACCGCGATCCTGGGAGAAGAGCAGTGAGCGACATCATCCGTCTGACCGCGGCCGAGCTCGCCGACAAGCTGGCCTCCCGCGAGGTCTCCAGCGTCGAGGCCACGCAGGCGCATCTCGACCGCATCGCCGCCGTGGACGGCGACATCCACGCCTTCCTGCACGTCAACGAGGGCGCTCTCGCGGCGGCCGCCGATGTCGACGCCCGCCGCGCCGCGGGTGAGCAGCTCGGTCCGATCGCCGGCGTTCCGCTCGCGATCAAGGACGTCCTGGTCACAACCGACCAGCCGACCACGAGCGGCTCACGGATCCTCGAGGGATACCGATCGCCCTACGATGCGACCGTCGTCGCCCGCTCTCGCGCCGCGGGTCTCATCCCGCTCGGGAAGACGAACATGGACGAGTTCGCGATGGGCTCTTCCACTGAGCACTCCGCTTACGGTCCGACCCGCAACCCGTGGGATCTCGACCGCATCCCGGGCGGCTCGGGCGGCGGCTCGGCCGCTGCTGTCGCCGCGTTCGAGGCGCCTCTCGCCCTCGGCTCGGACACGGGCGGATCGATCCGTCAGCCGGCGCACGTCACCGGCACCGTCGGCGTGAAGCCGACATACGGCGGCGTGAGCCGCTACGGCGCGATCGCTCTGGCGTCGAGTCTCGATCAGGTCGGTCCCGTCACACGTACGGTGCTCGACTCGGGTCTGCTGCACGATGTGATCGGCGGGCACGATCCGCAGGACTCCACGTCGCTGACCGACGCCTGGCCGTCGTTCGCCGATGCCGCCCGTGAGGGCGCGCGCGGAGATGTGCTGAAGGGGCTGAAGGTCGGCGTGATCCGCGAGCTCCCCGACAGCGGGTTCCAGCCCGGTGTCGCGGCGTCCTTCCGCGCGTCACTGGCTCTGCTCGAAGCACACGGCGCTGAGCTCGTCGAGATCGGAGCCCCGCACTTCGAGTACGGCGTCGCGGCCTACTACCTGATCCTTCCCGCCGAGGCGTCCAGCAATCTGGCGAAGTTCGACTCTGTGCGCTTCGGACTGCGCATCACGCCCGACGGCAGCCCCACCGTCGAGGACGTCATGTCCGCCACGCGCGACGCGGGCTTCGGCGACGAGGTCAAGCGCCGCATCATCCTCGGCACCTACGCCCTGTCGGCCGGCTACTACGACGCCTACTACGGCAGTGCGCAGAAGGTCCGCACGCTGATCCAGCAGGACTTCGCCGCCGCCTTCGCCGACGTCGACGTGATCGCGACGCCGACCGCTCCCACCACCGCGTTCAAGCTGGGGGAACAGCTGGACGACCCGCTGCAGATGTACCTGAACGATTTCACCACGATCCCGGCGAACCTCGCGGGTGTGCCCGGCATCTCGATCCCGAGCGGACTCTCCGAAGACGACGGGCTGCCCGTCGGCATCCAGTTCCTCGCCCCCGCCCGTGAGGACGCACGTCTGTACCGCGTCGGCGCGGCCCTCGAGGCTCTGCTCCTCGACTCGTGGGGAGCCCCGCTCCTCACCCGAGCACCCCAGCTGAACGGAGGGAACCGCTGATGGCCACGGCGAAGCTGATGGACTTCGACAAGGCGCTCGAGATGTTCGAGCCGGTGCTCGGTTTCGAGGTGCACGTCGAGCTCAACACGAACACGAAGATGTTCTCGGGTGCTCCGAACCCGGCGAACGAGGCGTATCACGCGGCCGAGCCGAACACGCTCATCGCCCCGGTCGATCTGGGCCTGCCGGGTTCTCTGCCCGTCGTGAACGCGACCGCGATCCGCTCGTCGATCAGCCTGGGCCTCGCTCTGGGCTGCTCGATCGCAGAATCGAGCCGGTTCGCGCGCAAGAACTACTTCTACCCGGATCTCGGCAAGAACTATCAGATCTCGCAGTACGACGAGCCCATCGCGTACGAGGGATCCGTCGAAGTCGAGCTCGAAGACGGCACCATCGTGCAGATCCCGATCGAGCGCGCGCACATGGAAGAGGACGCCGGCAAGCTGACTCACATGGGCGGTGCGACCGGTCGCATCCAGGGCGCCGAGTACTCGCTCGTCGACTACAACCGCGCAGGCGTTCCGCTGGTCGAGATCGTCACGAAGACGATCTTCGGCACCGAGCACCGCGCCCCCGAGGTCGCGAAGGCGTACGTGCAGACGATCCGCGACATCGTGCGCAGCCTCGGCATCTCCGAGGCGCGTCTCGAGCGCGGCAACCTGCGCTGCGACGCGAACGTGTCGCTGCGCCCGCGCGGCCAGGAGAAGCTGGGCACGCGCACGGAGACGAAGAACGTCAACTCGATGCGCTCGGTCGAGCGCGCCGTCCGGTACGAGATCCAGCGTCAGGCGCAGATCCTCGCCGACGGCGGAACCATCACGCAGGAGACCCGCCACTGGCACGAGGACACCGGCACGACCTCGCCGGGTCGCCCGAAGTCGGACGCCGACGACTACCGCTATTTCCCCGAGCCCGACCTGCTTCCGGTGCGTCCGGCGCCCGAGCTGATCGAGGAGCTGCGCGCCGCGCTCCCTGAGCAGCCGGTGGCTCGTCGCCGTCGGCTGATGGCCGAGTGGGGCTTCACCGACCTCGAGTTCCAGGATGTCCGCAACGGGGGTCTGCTCGAGGTGGTCGAGTCGACGATCGCCGCCGGAGCCGCACCCGCCGCTGCGCGCAAGTGGTGGACCGGTGAGATCACCCGTCTCGCGAACTCTCAGGAGAAAGACGCGGCCGAGCTGGTCAGCCCCGAGAACGTCGCCGCTCTGCAGAAGCTCGTCGATGCGGGCACTCTGACCGACAAGCTCGCACGTCAGGTCCTCGAGGGCGTCATCGCGGGCGAAGGCACTCCGCAGGAGGTCGTCGACGGTCGCGGTCTCGCCGTGGTCTCGGATGACGGCGCCCTGATCGCGGCGATCGATGACGCGTTCGCTGCCCAGCCCGACGTCCTCGCCAAGATCAAGGACGGCAAGGTCCAGGCAGCCGGCGCAGTGATCGGCGCAGTCATGAAGGCGATGAAGGGTCAGGCGGATGCCGCGCGCGTGCGCGAGCTGATCCTGGAGCGCGCCGCGCAGTAGCGCTCGCATCTCAAGAGGTCCCGCACCGCCGCAGGCCGTGCGGGACCTCTTCGTATCAGGCGCAGTGTCGGTGGCGCGGGGGAGAATGAGTGCATGGGACACGGTGACGGATCGGGGCGGCTCGTCTCTCTCGCCGACGCCGACGACTCGGGCACCCGTATCCTGCACGTCGATATGGATGCGTTCTACGCGGGGGTCGAGGTGCTCGACGACCCGAGTCTGCGCGGCCTTCCGTTGATCATCGGTGCGCCGGACGGCCGATCGGTCGTCTCCAGTGCTTCGTACGAGGCTCGGCGCTACGGCGTGCACGCGGCGATGCCCGTCGCGCAGGCGATCCGCCTGTGCCCCTCGGCGCGCATCGTGATGCCGCATTTCCATCGCTACCAAGAGGTCTCGCGCCAGGTGATGGCGATCTTCGAGTCCATCACACCGCTGGTCGAACCGCTGTCGGTGGACGAGGCGTTCCTCGATGTGCAGGGCGTGCGCCGGCTCTGGGGGAGTCCCGCGCGGATCGCGCGGATCATCAGAGAGCGCGTCAGAGACGAGGTCGGCATCACGTGCAGCGTCGGTGTGGCCGCGACCAAGCACGTCGCCAAGATGGCGTCGACGATCGCGAAACCCGACGGGATGCTCGTGGTGGCGGCATCCGACACCCTCGACTTCCTCGCTCCCCGGCCCGTCAGGGCCATGTGGGGGGTGGGCCCGAAGGCTGCGGAGTCGCTGGAGTCGCGCGGCATCCGCACGATTCTCGACATCAGGGAGTCGTCTCAAGACATGCTCGATCGTGCCGTCGGGCCCGCCCTCGGCGCGCGCATCGCGCAGCTGGCCCGCGGGCAGGACGCCCGCGCGGTCGACACGGAGCGCGTCGAGAAGAGCGTCGGTCATGAGGAGACGTTCGACGTCGACATCACCGACCGGGTGTTCCTGCGCTCCGAGCTGCTGAGACTCGCCGACCGCGTGGCTGCCAGGCTCCGTCGTGCGGGGTGGGAAGCCGGGACGGTCGCGATCAAAGTGCGATTCGACGACTTCCGCACAGTGAACCGGTCGCAGACCCTCGCCGAGCCCACAGCCGTAGGGCAGCGCATCGGCGAAGCCGCGCAGACGCTTTTCGAGCAGATCGCGAGCAGGGATCCTGTGCGCCTGGTCGGCGTGCGCGCCGAGAAGCTGAGACCAGCCGGAGGCGGCGGCATCGCGCTCTGGGATGACGACGAGGACTGGCGCAAGGTCGAGGGCGCTGTCGACACGGCTGTGGCGCGCTTCGGCACGTCGACGATCACCAGGGCGCGGCACCTCGGCCGGGATGAGGGACGCGGCGCCGCCAGACATCCGAAGGCTCGCGGCCTGGATTGACCTCTCGCGCGGGCGCCTCCTGGGTTAGCGTGGACTCATGCCCAATATTGCACTTGAACTAGGGAAGAACGCCGGCTCGTTCGGCGTCAACAGCGCCTACGGGGCGACCCAGACGGTCGACGGGGCGGAGTTCACGCCCGTCGCCCTGACGTGGACCGGCTTCGGTGGCGGGTCCGGCGGAGCCGACGGCACCGAAGGCGAGGGCGGAGGCGGCGGAGGCGTCGCGATCCCGCTGGGCGTGTACATCCGCCGCGAGGAGGGGCTCCGCTTCGAGCCGAACCTCGTCTCGCTGCTCGCTGTCGCCATCCCGTTCGTGTGGGTCGCCGGTCGCGGGATCAGCCGCATCATCCGTGCACTCAAGAAGTGACGATCCTGTCGCCGTCGCGCTGGAGCGCGCGGCGACGCTGATCGATGCCGACGTGCGCGCGCTGGCGGCGGCTAATCCTGTCGTCCTGATCGACGGACGAAGCGGTGCAGGGAAGAGCTCTCTCGCCCGTCGGCTGGCCGATCGATGGCCGCTCGCCGGCCGCGTGCAGCTGATCGCCCTCGACTCGATCTATCCCGGCTGGGACGGATTGGATGCGGGCGTCGAACACGCGCTGGAACGGATCCTCAAACCTCACGGGCGCGGCTATCACAGCACCTGGCATCGTTGGGACTGGGAGCGCGGCGTTCAGGCGGAGAGCTTCGCCGTCAACCCCGCACTCGGAGTGATCGTCGAAGGCAGCGGCATCCTGACCCCGACGACGGCCGCGATCGCAGACATCGGCATCTGGGTGGAATCCGGGGAGGCAGGGCGCAAGGCCCGCGCGCTCGCCCGTGATGGCGACACCTATCGACCCCACTGGGACCGATGGGCGCAACAGGAGCTCCGGCACATCGAACGCGATGATCCGCGTTCGCTCGCGACCCGCGTCGTGACCGTGCCGTGAATCCGCTTCACACGCCCAGCTCTTCTGCGGCCTCGATCAGCAGCTCGAGGCGATAGCCCAGCCAGTCGTACACGCCGAACCGCGCGTCGACCGGATCGTGGTCCTCTTCGCTGTCGATTCCGAGGCGTGTCGCGATCACGAGCCGGATGGCGGTGAGCGTGCGCAGCCACGCGTCGATGTCTTCCACCGGAATGGCGACTTCGCGCTCCGCGAAGGCATCGTCATCGGACATCCCGGCGAGATCATCCTCGATCGAGGCGAGAGCGGCACTCACGGTCGCGGCATCCGCGTCGCGCCGGCCGAGCAGGTCCGCCTCCGTGGCTGTGCGGAACTCACGTGCGGCCTCGACGTCGTTCGGATACGGGCTGGGCGTCAGCCGTGCGAGTGCAGGATCGGCGAGATCCCGATCAGCGCCGATGAGATCGCGGAAGTCCTGGACCAGTCGATGCAGCTGCAGTTCCTCTGCGGGAGCGATCTGCACCCGCACGAGGTCGGCGGTCACTGCGGCACCTTCCGCACCGTCGCCCAGAGTCCGAAGTCATGCATGGCTTGGGCGTGCACCTCCATGGTCTCGCGCGGTCCGGTCGCCACTATCGCGTGTCCGTCGTGGTGCACCGCGAGCATGAGCTGCGTCGCGCGGTCGTGCGAATAGCCGAAGTAGGTGCGGAACACGCGCACGACGTAGCTCATGAGATTCACGGGGTCGTTCCACACCACCACCTGCCAGGGTTCTCCGGGCGCGGCGCTCAGGCCGAGCTCCTCGTCGACATCCGGCGTGCTCAGCGGCGTGCTCATGCCCACCCCATCTCGTGCAGCTGCTCGTCGTCGATTCCGTAGAAGTGCGCGATCTCGTGGACCAGTGTGGTGTGCACCTCCTCGCGGAGCTCCTCCTCGGAGTCGCACTCGGACAGGTGGGGTTCGCGGTAGATCACGATGCGATCCGGAAGCTCGCCCATGCCGTACCCGCCGCGCTCTGTGAGCGCGAGACCGTCATAGAGGCCGAGAAGATCCAGGCTTCCGTCCTCCGGCCGATCCTCGACCACGAACACGACGTTGTCGAGACCGTCCACCATGTCGTCCGGCAGCCGGTCGAGCTCGGCGATCACGAGTTCCTCGAAGCTCTCCGCATCCATCTCCATCATCGTCCAGCCTATTGCCGTCGGCGATCATGTGAGTTCTCTCATGATTCGATGCCGCTTCTCCGGGCTGACGGCGAAGTACGCGGAGAAGGCTGTCTGCATGGTCACTCTGGATCGTCCGGTCGTCGTCAGACGCGGTGCCGGGCCGGCGCCGCGTCCGACGAGGCGAGCATCCCTGTGGATCGGGTTGGCAGCAGGGCTCGTGGCCTACGTGGGAGCGGGCGTCCCCTCTTACTGGGGCGATGAGGCGGCCAGCGTGCTGTCGGCGCAGCGGTCGTGGGAAAGCCTCACGGCAGAGCTCAGCACAGTCGACGCGGTGCACGGTCTGTACTACGCCCTGCTTCATGTGTGGATAGACCTCTTCGGCAGCAGCGAATGGTCGACACGGGCGCCCAGCGCAATCGGGATCGGATTCCTGGCCGCGGGGGTCGTCGTCCTCGGCCGACGCTGGTACGACGCCCGCACGGCGATCCTCGCAGGCGTGCTCATCCCGCTGATCCCGCGCGCCGGCGTGCTCGCGGTGGAGGCGCGCGGCTACGCCCTCGCCGCTGCCGCCGCCGTGTGGGTCACCGTCCTGTTCGTGCACACCGTCGATCGCGGATCCGGTCGTGTGATCTGGGTGCTGTACGGCGCGGCAGTGGCGGCGGGCGGCACCCTGTTCCTCTATCTGCTGCTGATGCCGATGGTGCACGCCGCGTGGCTGTTCACGTGGCGCGCGTTCCATGGCCGCGTCGCTCGGCGCTGGATCGGATCGATGCTGATCGCTGTGGTTCTCGCAGCCCCGATCATCCTGGCGGCGTCGACCCAGCGGGGGCAGGTGGCCTTTCTCGCGCATCGCGGCTACATGTCGCCCCGCGGCTGGTTCGTGACGCCGTGGTTCGCGCATCCAGCCCCTGCGGCCCTTCTCCTTCCTCTTCTCCTGATCGGCGTGCTCGTCGTGGTGCGGCGCCGCCGCTCCATCCCGGGTGCGCTGCCGACGCTGGTCTGGCTGCTGGCCCCGGCCGCCGTGCTCGTGGTCCTCGACGTCTTCGTGTCGCCCACGTACAACCCGCGATATCTCTCGATCAGTCTGGGTGCTGTCGCGCTCCTCATCTCCTCCGGGGCGTGGGCGCTCGTCGATGTCGCGCAGCGGCTCGGCGTCCGGGGAGGTGCGCTGGCAGGGGCATCTCTCATCGCGATCAGCGCCGTGGTCCTGGTACCCGAGTTCGTGCACCAGCGCACTCAGTTCGCGAAGGACGGCGGGGCGGACGGACGTGCTGTGGCGGCGGAGGTCGCCGCACGGAGCGATCCCGGCGACACGATCCTCTTCGGCACCGGCACCCGTCCATCCCGAGCGCCGAGGTTGATCTACCGCCTCTATCCGGAAGCCTTCGCCGGACTCGAGGATCCGCAGCTGATCACTCCCGCCGAGCAGACCGATGGCCTGTGGGATCGCATGGATGTCGTCTCCGACACCGCGCCCACGTTGGACGACGGCACCGTCTGGCTGCTCGAGACCGGTTCCTCCGGTTCGGCCGAGGACGACATCGCCGCTCTGCTGCGGGCCGGATTCACCCAGGTCTCCCGCACAGACGTCCATCGCACCATCGTCTACGAGTTCCAGAAGGGAACATCATGATCGCGCGCACCGTCGTGGTTCTGCCTACCTACAACGAGATCGAGACCCTGCCGGAAGTGGTCGGGCGACTGCGGAGCAGCGTTCCCACGGCCGACATCCTCGTCGTCGACGACGCGTCTCCCGACGGCACGGGTGAACTCGCCGACCTGCTGAGTTCCCGCATCCCGCAGGTGCACGTCCTACACCGTGCGGAGAAACAGGGGCTCGGGCCCGCATACATCGCCGGTTTCGCAGAGGCGGCGGCATCGGGTTACGAGGTGATCGTGCAGTCTGATGCCGACGGCTCGCACCGTCCGGAGGACCTTCCTCGCATGCTCGACGCCTTGACCGGCGCCGATGTGGTGATCGGCTCGCGGTGGATGCCTGGCGGAACGGTGGAGAGGTGGTCGCCCGGTCGTCTCCTCCTCTCGCGAGCGGGGAGTGCGTATGCGGGCGTGATGCTGCGGCTGCCGCAGAAGGACATCACGGGAGGCTACCGGGTCTTTCGGACCGAGGCTCTGGAACGGATCGTGCCGGTGCAGGTGGAGAGCAGGGGCTACTGCTTCCAGATCGAGATGCTCGATCGAGCGGTGCGGAGCGGATGCCGAGTGACGGAGGTGCCGATCACCTTCGACGACAGACTGCACGGGCAGTCGAAGATGTCGGGACGGATCGTGCTCGAGGCGCTCGGACAGGTCACCCGCTGGGGCATCGGCCGACGTTTCGGTTCTCGTCGGCAGGCGCAGACACTCCGGATCGAGGCCGCTCGTGTCTGAACGCATGAGAACACGACAGCCGTCCGTCCTCGCACAGCTCGCCAAGTTCGCCGCGGTGGGCGGTGTGGGCCTGATCGTCGACGTCGGTCTGTTCAATCTGCTGCTCCTGCACCCGTCCCAGTCCGCGGCGTGGCCGATGATCGCGAAGAGCGCGTCGACGGTGTGCGCGATCGCCGTGAACTGGATGGGAAGCAGATGGTGGACGTTCCGCGAGCAGCGGAGATCCGATGCCACGCGTGAAGGACTCGAGTTCCTGGTCGCCAGTCTCCTCGGCAGCGGGGTGGCTCTCGCCTGCCTGGGTGTGTCGCATTATCTGCTCGCCTTCACGACGCCTGTCGCCGACAACGTGTCGGCGAACGTGGTCGGACTGATCGCCGGTTCCGCCGTCCGGTTCGCCGCATATCGCTCGTGGGTCTTCGCGGATCGCTCTGCGCGGGGCCCGTCTCAGTCGTCGGCGACGCCGAAGGTCACGACGACGGTGGCGCCGACGCCCTGACGGTTCTCGATGAGGGCCTCGCCGCCGCTCTTCTCAGCCAGCCCTGCGACGATCGCGAGACCGAGCCCGCTGCCGGAGTAGGACGGTGCTCGGCCGCGGACGAATCGTTCGAAGGCGCGATCGGCGACCTCCGGGTCGAAACCTCCTGCGTCGTCGCTGACGGCGAGGCGTGCACCGTCGGAGGTCACCGCGAGCGAGACGAGGATCCGCACGTCCTCCGATTCTGCGGCGGAGAGCGCGTTGTCCACGAGGTTGTCGATGATCCGGGTGAAGTCGTCGGCACGGACGCGGAGCCGGACTCGGTCGTCTGCCACGTCGATGACGAAGTCGAGGTCGACGTTTCGCCCCGGTGTCCGCTCGGAGCTCTGCAGACGCAACCGGTCGATACGATCCGTGACGGCGTCGACGAGATGCTCTGCCGTGGCCGATCCGGCATCGCCGACGGCGTCGATGCGAGAGAGCTGCAGGAGCGAGTCGGCGATCCTCGTGAGACGGGCGAGCGTCGCGCGCGCTTCGCGGATGGCGGTGGCGTCGGCGGCGGCATCCGATCCATCGATCAGCTCGAACTGCGCCTGCAGGACGGCCAGGGGATTGCGCAGCTCGTGGCTCGCGTCCGAGACCATCTGCCGCTCCCTGTCGGTCGCAGCCCGCATGCGTTCGAGCAGGTCGTTGAGCGTGCGGGCGAGGTCGGCGAGGTCGTCGTGCGCGTCTCCGACGGGGAGCAGCTCGCCGCGGCGCGAGACGACGAGCGTCTGCGCACTGCGTCGCATGTGATCCACCGGGCGCAGGGCGGCTCCTGCGACGAACCACGAACCCGCGGCGAATACGAGCGCCCCTGCGGCCAGCACGAGCACCATCAGACGGACCACGTCGGAGAGCACGTCCTCGGCGATGTCCGTGTCTCGTGTGGCCAGGACGTACCACGTGCCGTCCGCGGTCTCGACGGGATCGACGTACACGAAGAAGGTCTTGCTGCCGGCGCGGACGTGTTGCAGGCGAGGACCTTCCGCGATGATCTCCGTGGCGCGGTCGAGGAGGCCAGCCGGGAAGGTGTTCATGCGCTCGGTTCCGTCGGGCGCGACGATCGCCACGTGCTGCTTGACCCCCGGGGGCGGGAAGCGCTCATTCGGATCTTCCTGGATCGCCCCGCGATACACCTCGGTGATGCCGTGCAGGATCGCCCGCTCCTTGTCGGCCACGATCCCGGTGAGATGCGCGTACACGATGGCGGACGCGCCGGCGAGCAGCAGCACGGCGACGAGGGTGGAACCGATCGTGATGCGGGCCCGCAGTGAGATCCGTCGCCTCATCAGTCAGTTCCTCCCGAAAGCAGTCGGAAGCCGACTCCGCGTTCGGTGACGATCTGGGCTGCCGATCCCATCGAGTCGAGCTTGCGGCGAAGGTAGCCGACGTATTGATCGACGACGTTCGATTCGAAGTGCTCCGAACCCCAGACCTCGGCGAGCAGCGCTGGTCTCGAGACCGTCTCCCCAGCATGCTGCACCAGCGTCTTCAGCAGGTCGAATTCGCGCCTGCTGAGTTGCAGGTTCGCCTCTCCCACTGTGATGGCCCCGCGATCGACCGACAGCGCGAGGTCACCCGCACGCCAGTGCAGCTGCGCGCTGCCGTTTCGCCGCGTGAGCACGCGGAGTCGAGCGAACAGCTCGGCGAACTCGAACGGTTTGGTGAGGTAGTCGTCAGCGCCGGAGTCGAGTCCGTGGACGCGGTCATCGACCGCATCGCGGGCCGACAGCATCAGCACTCTGATAGATCCGTCGATCTGCTTCAGACGGCGGCACACCTCGAACCCGGTCATCCCCGGCATGTTCACATCGACGACGGCGAGGTCGAAGTCGCCGCCAGAGGCGAGGGTGAGCGCCGCTACGCCGTCATCGGCAGTCGCCGCGCGATAGCCCTCTCGCTCGAGATGCCTGGCGACGAGCTCGGCGAGCTGCGGCTCATCATCGACGACGAGGATCCGGATCGACACAGCGTGAGTCTAAGCCCGCGGATCAGTGCACAAGCGCGAGGAGCGCGGCGACCACGATGAACAGACATCCGAAGACGATGTTGAGCGTCCGCTGTCCTCGCTCCGAGCGAGCGAGCCGGCGGAACGGTCGCGCTGCTGCCGCGAAGAAGCCCCACATGACCACGATGTCGACAGCGATCGTCGTGACGATGATGGTCAAGTACTGGGGCAGCTGCGGCTGGTCGAGACGCACGAACTGGGGGATGAACGCGAGGAAGAACACGATCGCCTTCGGGTTGAGCAGGTTCACCCACAGGCCCCGACGCACCATCGACCAGCGGCCCTCGCTCGGTGCGTCGGCCACGGGGTCGTCGTCGGTCGAAGAGAGCGTGGGCTTCGCAAGGATCAGACGGATGCCGAGATAGACGAGATAGGCGGCGCCGGCGTATCGGATGATGTTGAACAGCAACTCGGACTGAGAGACGATCAGGCCGACTCCCGCCGCCACGATGATGACGTGGACGATCAGAGCGAGCTGCTGGCCGATGATGCCCCAGATCGAGCGTCGCCAGCCCTGGCTGAGCGCGTTCGACATGGTGTTGATCGCGCCGGCTCCTGGCGTGAAGCTGATGACGATGCACGCGGCGAGGAGCGTGCCCCAGAGGGCGGAAGACACTCGTCGATTCTAAGGGCTGACGCTCTCAGCGCTCTGGTGCCGGCCGCAGGTCCAGCCGGCGCAGCAGCTGCGCGTTGAGCGCGACGACGATCGTGGAGAGCGACATCAGGATCGCTCCGACCGACATCGGCAACACGAATCCGAACGGCGCCAGCACGCCGGCCGCCAGCGGAACCGACAGGAGGTTGTAGCCGGCCGCCCACCAGAGATTCTGCGTCATCTTCCGATAGCTCGCCGTGGACAGGTCGATCACCGAGAGGACGCTGCGCGGATCGCTTCCCGCGAGGATCACGCCCGCTGAGGCGATGGCGACGTCCGTGCCCGCGCCGATCGCCAGGCCGACGTCGGCCTGGCTGAGGGCCGGGGCGTCGTTCACGCCATCCCCGATCATCGCGACCGTGCGCCCCTCCGCCTGGAGCTCGCGAACCTTCGACGACTTGTCTTCAGGACGCACGCCCGCGTAGATGCGGTCGATGCCGAGTTCCGTGCCGACGTGCTCGGCGACCGCGGCCGCATCGCCTGTGATCATGACCACGTGGATTCCTCGGGAATGCAGTGACCGCACGGCCTCCCGGGATTCGGGCCTGATCTCATCGGCAAGACGCAGCGCCCCGGCGACGACGTGGTCGACGAGCACGTGGAGGATGATCGCTCCTTCGCGGCGCCAGTCGTCGGCCACGGGCAGCTCCGCGGCGCGGATCTCGCGGAGGAGGTTCGGACCGCCCACCTGAACGACGCGCCCGCCGACGCGGGCGCTCACACCGATGGCGGGGGAGGAGGAGAAGTCGGCGGAGGCGGGGACGTCCAGGCCGCGCTCCTGGGCGGCGGCGACGATGGCCTTGGCCAGCGGATGTTCGGAGTCGTGCTCGGCGGAAGCGGCCAGCGCCAGCAGCTCGTCCTCCCCGAACGGCTCGACGGGCGCCACGCCGGTCACAGCAGGCGCGCCCTTCGTGAGGGTGCCCGTCTTGTCGAAGAGGACGGTGTCGACCGTGCGCATCGTCTCGAGCGCCAGACGATCCTTCACGAGCACCCCGGCCTTGGCCGCTCGCTCGGTGGCGATCGACACGACGAGAGGGATCGCGAGACCGAGGGCGTGAGGGCAGGCGATCACGAGCACGGTGATCGCCCGAATGACGGCATCGTCCGGCATCCCGAGCACCGTCCAGATGAGAGCGGTGACCGCTGCTGCGGCCAGCGCGAACCAGAACAGCCACGCAGCGGCCCGGTCGGCGATGCGCTGGGCGCGTGAGGACGACGCCTGAGCGTCGGCGACGAGCTTCTGGATGCCGGCCAGGGCCGTGTCGGCACCGATGGCAGTGACCCGCACCCGAAGGCCGGAGTCGGTCGCCACGGTTCCGGCCACCACTCGATCGCCGACGGCCCTGCGCACTGTGCGGGATTCGCCGGTGATCATCGATTCGTCGAGCTGTGCGGAACCCTGCACGATGATTCCGTCGACCGGCATCCGGCCCCCCGGGCGGACGATGACGACGTCGTCGATCTGCAGATCCGCGGGGCTCACCCGCACGATGTTCGCGCCGTCGACGCGCTCGGCCTCGTCGGGGAGCAGTGCGGCGAGCGAGTCGAGAGCGGACGTGGTCTGTGCGAGCGAACGCATCTCGATCCAGTGACCGAGGAGCATGATCACGATCAGCAGTGCGAGTTCCCACCAGAACTCGAGTTCGTGATGCAGGATTCCGAGGCTCGCGCCCAAGGAAGCGAGGAAGGCGACCGTGATCGCGAGTCCGATCAGAAGCATCATGCCGGGTCGGCGGGACCTGATCTCATCCACAGCGCCGGTGAGGAAAGGGGCGCCGCCCCACACGTACATGACGGTGCCGAGTGCCGGTGCGATCCATCGCGCCCAACCGGTCACTTCGTAGCCCAGGATCATCCCGAACATCGGAGAGGTCGTGACGACGGGAACGGCGATCAGCAGCATGATCCAGAAGAGCCGCCGGAACCGATCGGCGTGGCCCGCATGCCCGGCGTGACCTTCGTGCCCCGCGTGGTGCGCATGCTCCTGCATCTCAGGTGTCGCGTGCTGGTGGTGCTCGCTGTGCATCTGCTCGTGGCTCTCCATGCTGACGAGAACCCCATACCCAGTGGGGGTATTCCCGAAGTGTCGGAAATGCAAGAAGCCCCGGCTCGATGAGCCGGGGCTTCGCTTGGGGTGGCTAACGGGACTCGAACCCGCGACCCCCGCGACCACAACGCGGTGCTCTACCAACTGAGCTATAGCCACCATGTGCCCGACGCATCGGGCAACCAGACGAGTCTATTACATGTTCGGAGCGAACTTTGACACGACGGAGGAGGCGATCTCGCGGACTTCCTCGCTCGTCGGGCCGGGCTCTGTCACGAAGACGGCCTGACGGTAGTACTGGAGCTCGCGGATCGACTCGAGGATGTCGGCGAGGGCGCGATGCCCTCCGTCTTTCGCGGGGGCGTGGAAGAACGCTCGCGGATACCAGCGGCGAGACAGCTCCTTGATGCTCGACACATCGACGTTGCGGTAATGCAGCCAGCCGTCGACGTCGGGCATGTACTTCGCGAGGAACATCCGATCCGTGCCGATCGTGTTGCCGGCGAGCGGAGCTTTGCGCTCCAGCGGCACGAAGCGCTTGATGTACGCGAGTGTCTGCGCCTGCGCCTCCTCCAAGGAGACGCCCAGCGGGATCTCCTCGATGAGGCCGGACGAGGTGTGCATGTTCGTCACGAAGTCGTTCATGTTCTCGAGCGCAGCCTCGCTCGCGCGGATCACCACCTGGAAGCCCGGATCGACGGGACGGAGCTCGAAATCAGTGATGACGACCGCGATCTCGACGAGCTCGTCGACCGCGAGGTCGAGGCCGGTCATCTCACAGTCGATCCAGACCAGTCGGTCGTTCTCGGACGCAGATACCATTCGATCATCCTATCGACGGTGCCGACATCGGGCGCGTGGAGCACGGTACGGTTGAACGGCACGCCCTCTTAGCTCAGTGGATAGAGCAACAGCCTTCTAATCTGTCGGTCGCTGGTTCGAATCCAGCAGGGGGCACGACGACTGCTTCGACGGGGCTCAGCCGTTGCGCAGCGCAGCGACGGCGTCGTCGGCCCGCCAGAAGTCGCCGACCAGGCGGAACTGCCCGGTGGCGAGATGCAGTCGCTCGGCGCGATAACGGATGCCCAGAGGGTCGGCGATCATCCGAAGATGTCCGAGAAGCCGGCCGGACGCGTCTTGGACGCGCCACAGGTGAGCGGACGCCCGCACGAGATGCTCTCGTGAGGAACGCAATCGCGGAGCGGCGTAGGGAACTTCGGGCGCGGACTGGATCAGCTTGTCGGACATCGGTGACTCCTTCCTGATCCGACGCTACGGGGGGCCTCCGACATCGGGTTATGCCCTCCCACCTGGACTGTTCCTGCACAGCCGGTGAAGATCGACGGCTTCTCCACAGAAGGTGCGTCAGCGCCCACCCGGGGTCCGCCATGCGGCGCATCCTGGAGCGATCCGGGCATGCCCCGGCTTGCAGAGGAGAAGAACATGACGGAGATCCTGACCATCGTCGGCAAGGTGGCCACAGACCCGACGACCGGGCGCACGGCCGGCGGCACACCGGTCACCAACTTCCGCCTGGCGAGTACGCACCGCCGGTTCGACCAGGCGACCAACACCTGGATCGACGCGGAGACCAACTGGTTCAGCGTCGCCGCGTTCCGTCAGCTGGCGGAGCATGTGCGCGCCTCGCTGCACACGGGCGACAGTGTCATCGTCACCGGGAGGTTGAAGATCCGGAACTGGGAGGCGAACGGAAAGCACGGCACCAGCGTCGACATCGATGCGGAGGCGATCGGCCACGATCTTCGCTGGGGGACGAGCAGCTACATGCCCCGCTCGAGGGTCATCACGGCGAGTCGCGAGTTCGGAGATGCCGACGGCTCGCCCACGCGCGGCGATGTCGCGGCAGCCCCGGCTCAGTCCGGACAGCTGTACCCCGATCCCATGACCGGCGAGGTGAGCGACGACGAGGAGAACCTGCTCGACGACATCGACGTGTCATGGGCGACCGGTGACGAGGAGGTGAAGGACGAGACCACGGTGCTCAACTGAACGTCGCGCGGACGCGGCGCATGTGCAGGTTCGGGGGAGGGCGGCCCGTAGACTCGGTTCGTGCTACGACGACCGGCCTCCTCCGCATCGCGCATCGTGCTGTCGGGTGCCGCCGCTGCCATGATTCTCGTTCTGTCCGCTTGCGCACCGACGTCCACGCCGACGCCGACGACGACAGACGGCGCACAGGAGAGTCCGACCGCACCCCCGAGCTCGGAGGGCCCGGTGCTCGTCGCCGACGGCTCCGCCGCCGACAACCTTCCGCTGTTCACGGCTGTCACCGCGCAGGTGTGGTCCACGGACCAACGCGTATCCGGGCGTGCCTACATCGATGCGCTGATCGCAGCGGGCTTCGACCGTGCAGCCATGCAGGTGACGCAGGATCAGTCCACCGTCGGCAACGCCGCTGAGACTCTGCAGTTCTCCGTGCGATGGGGCGAGACGGAATGCCTGGTCGGCCAGGTGGGCCCGTCGACGGGTGAACCCGTCACCGTGGTTCTGCCGCAGCTCGCTGAAGGACGCTGTCTCGTCGGGAGCACGCGCGCAATCGACTGGTGACCGCTCGGCGCTCACGACAACGGCACAGCACAGGGCCGGTAGGCTGGAGTGTCGATCTTCGACGCCGACAGAAGGAGCATTTTCGGTGGCTGAGTACATCTACTCGATGGTTCGAGCGCGTAAGGCGGTGGGCGACAAGCTCATCCTCGACGACGTCACCATGGCGTTCCTTCCTGGAGCCAAGATCGGCATGGTCGGCCCGAACGGCGCCGGAAAGTCGACGATCCTCAAGATCATGGCCAGCCTCGACACGCCTTCCAACGGGGAGGCGAAGCTGTCTCCTGGATTCTCCGTCGGCATCCTGATGCAGGAGCCCGAACTCGACGAGTCGAAGACCGTCATCGAGAACATCCAGGACGGCATCGCGATCAAGGCGAAGCTCGACCGCTTCAACGAGATCTCGGCTCTGATGGCCGATCCGGATGCCGACTTCGACGCGCTGCTCGCCGAGATGGGCTCCCTCCAGGAGGAGATCGACGCCGCCGACGGCTGGGACCTCGACTCCCAGCTGGATCAGGCTATGGACGCACTGCGCACTCCGCCCGCGGACGCCGCGATCGCACCGCTCTCCGGTGGAGAGAAGCGTCGCGTCGCACTCGCCAAGCTTCTGCTGCAGAAGCCGGACCTGCTTCTGCTCGACGAGCCCACCAACCACCTCGACGCCGAGAGCGTGCTCTGGCTCGAGCAGCACCTGCAGGCGTACAAGGGCGCGGTGATCGCGATCACCCACGACCGGTACTTCCTCGACCACGTCGCTGAATGGATCGCCGAGGTCGACCGCGGACGTCTGATCGGCTACGAGGGCAACTACTCGACCTATCTCGAGAAGAAGGGCGAGCGCCTGGAGATCCAGGGCAAGAAAGACGCCAAGCTTGCGAAGCGACTCAAGGAGGAGCTCGAGTGGGTGCGTGCCAGCGCCAAGGGTCGCCAGACGAAGTCGAAGGCACGTCTCGCCCGGTACGAGGAGATGGCATCTGAGGCGGAGCGCACCCGGAAGCTCGACTTCGAAGAGATCACGATCCCCGCGGGTCCGCGACTGGGCAGCGTCGTGATCGAGGCGAAGAAGCTCCAGAAGGGCTTCGACGGTCGCTCGCTCATCGACGGTCTCAGCTTCAGCCTGCCGCCGAACGGCATCGTGGGCGTGATCGGTCCGAACGGTGTGGGAAAGACGACGCTGTTCAAGACGATCGTCGGACTCGAGCCGCTCGACGGCGGCGACCTGAAGATCGGCGAGACCGTCAAGATCAGCTACGTCGACCAGTCGCGCTCGAACATCGACCCCAACAAGACCCTGTGGGAGGTCGTGTCGGACGGACTCGACTACATCACCGTCGGCAAGACCGAGATCCCCTCCCGTGCCTACGTGTCGAAGTTCGGCTTCAAGGGACCGGATCAGCAGAAGAAGGCCGGCGTTCTCTCCGGCGGCGAACGCAACCGCTTGAACCTCGCGCTCACGCTGAAAGAGGGCGGCAACCTGCTTCTCCTCGACGAGCCGACCAACGACCTCGACGTCGAGACCCTCAGCTCGCTCGAGAACGCCCTGCTCGAGTTCCCCGGTTGCGCCGTGGTCATCACCCACGACCGGTGGTTCCTCGACCGCATCGCCACGCACATCCTCGCTTACGAGGGCACCGACGAGCAGCCCGACAAGTGGTACTGGTTCGAGGGCAACTTCGAGGCGTACGAGCAGAACAAGATCGAGCGACTCGGCCCTGACGCGGCCAAGCCGCACCGGTCGACGCACCGCAAGCTGACGCGTGACTGACGTGCAGGCCTCGGACGCGGCAGCCGAGCCGTCCGCAAAGACGTCTCGGCTGCACATCCCGATCCAGCTGCGCTGGGGCGATCTCGACGCGTTCAACCACGTGAACAACACGTCGATGCTCAAGCTGCTCGAAGAGGCGCGCGTGCGCGCGTTCTGGCGGGCCGGCCCGGGGGAGGAGGCGCCGTCGACAGCAGTGCTCGACTCCGGGATCGAGGAGGGCATCCTGACGCTCATCGCGCGTCAGGAGATCGAGTACCTCGCGCCGGTGCCGTACCAGCGGCGTCCGCTCGAGGTGCAGATGTGGTTCGGAAAGCTCGGCGGATCGAGCGTCGAGGTCTGCTACGAGGTGCACAACGACCCGGCATCCGAGTCCCGGCAGCTGTACGCGCGCTCCACCGCCATCATCGTCCTCGTCGACGCAGGCACGGGACGCCCGACGCGGCTCACTCAGGAGATGCGCGACGTGTGGGAGCCCTTCACCGGCCCGTCGATCGAGTACGCGCACCGTTGACGGCGAGGCGGTCGAGGCGCTGGCGCGCCCGGTCGCTCGGTCAGGACGGCACGCGGATCATGATCTCCTGCGCGACCGTGGCGACCAGATCGCCGTCTCGCGTGTAGATCCGCCCCTGCGCGAGCCCTCGTCCGCCACGGGCGTTCGGCGACTCCTGCAGGTACAGCAGCCACTCGTCGACGCGTGCCGGCCGATGCCACCACATCGCGTGGTCGAGGCTCGCGACCTTGAGACCGGGAAGCGCCCAGTACGCGCCGTGGGCGCGCAGGATCGACTCCTGAATGGTCATGTCGCTGAGATAGGCGAGCGCCGCCCGGTGCAGGCGCTGGTCGTCGGGCAGCGGCGCACGCATGCGCATCCACACGCCCTGCTGCGGCACCTGAGCGTCGTCGCTCGGCCGGAACAGCGGAGACTCGATGTGTCGGACGTCGGCCGCCCTGTCGCTCAGCATTCGGGCTGTGCCCTCGGGGAGACCATCGACTCGTTCCTCGTCCGGGAGCAGCGTCTCCGGGGCGGGGATGCCCGCAGGCATCGGCACCGCGTGTTCGAGACCCGGGTCCTGATCCTGGAATGAGGCGATCATCGAGAAGATCGGCACGCCGTTCTGGTAGGCCTGCGAACGCCGCGTCGAGAAGGAGCGTCCGTCGTGGATGCGATCGACGGCGATGGTGATGCCCTGCGACGCATCACCGGGACGCAGGAAGTACCCGTGCATGGAGTGCACGGCCCGATCTTCAGGAAGGGTGCGCTCCGCGGCGAGCAGGCTCTGTGCGAGCACCTGCCCGCCGTAGATGCGCCCGCTCGGCATGGGATGCGACGAACCGGTGAAGATGTCCTCGGTCGTGCGCGCCTGAGTCGTGTCGAGATCCAGCACCGCGAGCAGTTGCTCGACGGTGCGGATCGCGTGCTGATCGGCGGTCATTCATGCCCTTCCGGTCGGTCGTGACGTCGCATGTGCGCTTCCTCGCGACTGCTGCGGCCGCTGGCGTTGCTAGTTTAGAGTGCGTGCCGCACCCTCTCGTCCTCGCCGATGCCGAAACGTCCAAGGACGTCCTCACGTTCGTGGGGAGGGCTCGGCGCATCTCCGATGAAGGAGTGCGTCTGCAAGGGGCGAACGGCGTCCTCGCGCTCACGGCCGCGGCTCTCGCCCCGCACGGGCTCTTCGATCAGACCCCGACCGTCCTGGCGATGCGCGTCGTGCATGCCGATCCTGAGCTGCAGTGCGACATCGTCGTCGCCGAGTTGACCCCAGGAGCGGACGAGCGGATGCTGCAGCTGCCCGAATCGGGCCTGTCGCCCTCATGGGCGGGAATCGCGCCTCCTCGACAGGGCTGGGAGGCCACGGGCACGCTCGCCGCCTCTCTGATCGCCCAGCGCGCCCAGTGGGGGATCAGCGCCGTGGCACGAGGTGCTACTCCCGGGGCCGGTGAAGAGGCGGTGCGTGCGCTGCGTGCCGCCATCTGGGGAGAGCTCGACGAAGACCTCGGTCACCTTCCCCGTGGCGTGGCCTTCGCCGCCGACGCGTTCGGCTTCATCTCAGGCGAGGAGGACGTCCCCGTCATGCGCTCTGGGCGCTGGATCCGTCTGGCCTTCCGCCGCGGTCACGTCTTGTCGCGCGGCCCGGTGGCGACCGGCCTCACCGCGGTGCGTGGCACCGGCAGCGCGGACTGAGCTCAGCCCGCCGCCGCGCGACCCGCCTGGCGGCCCGAGAACAGGCATCCACCGAGGAAGGTCCCCTCGAGCGCCCGATATCCGTGCACGCCGCCGCCGCCGAAGCCGCTCGCCTCGCCGGCCGCGAACAGTCCCGGGATGACGGTGCCGTCGGCGTCGAGTGCACGCCCGTCGAGATCGGTGTGGATGCCGCCGAGCGACTTCCTCGTCAGCACGTGCAGCTTGACGGCGATCAGAGGACCGGCTGCGGGGTCTTGCAGGCGGTGCGGTGAAGCGGTGCGGATCAGCTTGTCGCCGCGATAGCCGCGCATCGAGCGGAGCATCCCGATCTGCGCGTCCTTGGTGAAATCGTTGTCCATCTCGAGATCGCGTGCGAGAACCTCGTTGCGCACGCGGTCGATGTCGAGAGCGTCTCCGCCCGGATGACGGCGCATCTGCTCGAGCAGCGACTCGAGATCGTTCTCAACGATGAAGTCCTCGCCCTCGTCGAGGAAGGACTGCACAGGAGCGGTGGGCCCCTTCGCGAGTCGTGACTTCAGCAGCAGCCCCACATCCTTGCCGGTGAGGTCGGGGTTCTGCTCGCTCCCGGAGAGCGCGAACTCCTTCTCGACGATCTGCCGGGAGGTGACGAACCAGGAGTGGTCGTGGCCGGTCGTGCGCAGGTGAGCCAGCGTGCCGAGCGTGTCGAATCCGGGGAACAGCGGCACGGGGAGCCGCTTGCCGGTGGCGTCGAGCCACAGCGACGACGGCCCGGGGAGGATGCGGATGCCGTGGGAGGGCCACACCGGATCCCAGTTGGTGATGCCCTCGACGTAGTGCCACATGCGGTCGCCGTTGATCAGCCGCGCCCCCGCCGCCTCAGCCACGGGCTGCATCGAGCCGTCCACGTATGCGGGCACTCCGCTCAGCATGTGCGCGGGCGGCGTACCGAGCCGCTCGGGCCAGGCCGCGCGCACGAGGTCGTGGTTGCCGCCGATCCCACCGGAGGCGATCACGGTCGCTCCTGCGGCGATCTCAAAACCGCCGATCACGTCGCGCGAGGACTCCTCGCCCCGCTCGGCGGCGCTGGTGGCGAGCACGTCACCACGGGCACCGGCGACCGCTCCATCTGCGGAGACGAGTCCCGTAACGCGATGCCGGGGGAGGATCGTGATCCGACCCTGTCGCTCACCCTGCTCGACGCGTGCGGCGAACGGCACCACGATTCCGGGGCCGGTGCCCCACGTGATGTGGAACCGCGGTACGGAGTTGCCGGGGCCGAGGGCGCCGTAACCGCCGCGTTCAGCCCAGCCGACGACAGGGAAGAACCCGACACCGCGCTCGCGCAGCCAGGCGCGCTTCTCGCCTGCGGCGAAGTTCAGGTACGCCTCCGCCCAGCGGCGCGGCCATTCGTCTTCCGGCCGGTCGAAACCCGCGTTCCCGAACCAGTCCTGCGTGGCGAGCTCCAGGGAATCCTTGATCCCCATGCGGCGCTGCTCGGGAGAGTCGATGAAGAACAGTCCGCCGAACGACCACCACGCCTGTCCGCCCAGGTTCGTGCGGGGCTCCTGGTCGATCAGGATCACGCGCTTTCCGGCATCCAGCGCCTCGCAGGCGGCGACCAGCCCGGCCAACCCCCATCCGATCACCAGGACGTCTGTGGACAGGGTTGACTTCGTCATGCGTTCTCCGTTGATTCCTGACGTGCTCGGGTCTCGAGAGTGGGGCGGCCGGACGCTGCCGGCCCGATGCCCGACGGCTCGAATGTGTTCACCATGGCATAGGCGGCGCGTTCGAGGTAGTCCCAGAGGGTCGCTTCGTGCAGAGGCGACAACTTCGTCTCCGTGACGGCGGTGCGCATGTGCGTGAGCCAACGATCGCGAGCGTCGGGGTCGATGTGGAAGGGCATGTGCCGCATCCGCAGACGGGGGTGCCCCCGTGTCTCGCCATACGTGGTGGGTCCGCCCCAGTACTGTGCGAGGAACATCGTCAGCCGTTCGGCGGCCGGGCCCAGGTCCTCTTCGGGGTACATGGGCTTCAGCACGGGGTCGAGGGCGACCTCGCGGTAGAACACTCCGACCAGCTTCTCGAACGTGGCGTGACCGCCGACCTCGTCGTAGAACGTCATCGCTGCGGGGTCCCTTCGTCACCGGGTCTTGCGCCGTCGCCGGACTTCTTTCGGCGCCAGATGCCGCGATCGGGGATCACCGGAACGCCGGTGATCGCGTTGGGCCTGGTCTTCGGCGGATTCGCGCCGCGGACGCGCTGTGCGCCCTCGAGGCCGGTCGGGATCACGCCGACCATGCTCGGGATCGCGACGTCCTGCTCGTGGAGCGCCGTACGCAGGCGCTTGCGAAGCTCCTGCGAGACGTCGTCCTTGGCGTTCGCCCGCGCCTTGATCACGATGCGCACGACGAGCGCATCGCCGCCGATGGATTCGAGACCCCACAGTTCGGGCTTCTCTACGATGCGCGTGCGCCACTTCGGATCCTTGGCGAGTCCCTGTGCGGTCTCGAGCATCGTGTGCTCGACGGCATCGAGGTCGACATCGGCGGGAACCCCGAGGTCGATGATCACGCGCGCCCACCCCTGCGACATGTTGCCGATGCGGGTGACCTCGCCGTTGCGGACGTACCAGAGAGTGCCGTTCACGTCACGGACCTGCGTGATGCGCACGCTCACGTACTCGACCGCCCCGCTCGCGAGGCCGAGATCGACGACGTCGCCGATGCCGATCTGGTCCTCGGCGACGATGAACATGCCGTTCAGGACGTCTTTGACGATGTTCTGGGCCCCGAAGCCGAGTCCCGCGCCCACGGCCGCCGTCAGCAGGGTCAGCGAGCCGAGAAGTCCGCTGTCGATCGCGTTGACGATCAGCACGAGGGCGATCACGACGAGCATCACGTTGACGATGTTCTGCAGGATGCTGCCGAGCGTGCGGGTGCGCTGCACGAGCCGCATGTCGGCGAGCGGCGACCGTTCCAGGGCCTGGGTGTCGTCGACTGCGGCCTTGCTCTTCGCGCTGTCGACGATGCGATGCACGACGCGGCGGATGAGGACGCGCAGCACCAGTGCGATGATCACGCAGCTCGCGATGATGATCGCGATCGTGAGTGCAGTCCAACCGACCGGGATGAGTACCGTGAGCACGGTCTGAAGCCAGTCGGGAAGCGCTTGGAACCACTCGGGAAGCGGTGCGTCGACAGGCGGGTCGGTAGTTGCGAAGGGGAACATCATCACCACAGATCCTAGCGATCAGGCCTCTGCGCGGGCTGGATGCTTCGACAGGCTCAGCGACTCAGAGCCTGAGTCGCTGAGCCTGTCGGAGGGTCAGTCCTCGGCGTCGCGCGCCTGCGCCGCGAGCGCACGCTCGACGTCGGCGAGGTTCTCCATCACGAGACGACGCAGAGCCGGGGGAGCGTCGTGGTTTGCCGCGAGCCAACCACGGGTCGCATCGCGCAGATCGATGTCGGCGAGAGCGGTCGGGAAGAGTCCGACGACCAGGTACTGGGCGATCTGGTACGAGCGCGACTCCCAGATCGGAAGAAGCATGTCGAAGTACGCGGGGACGAACTCGGCGAGGACGTCGGCCCCGGCGGGGTGGACGAAGCCGAGCGCCGCCGAACGCACGATCGTGTTGGGTGCGTCGTCGCGCTCGATGAGCGATGACCACGCGGTCTTCTTCGATGCGGAGTCGGGGAGCGCGGCCCGAGCCTGAGCCGCGAACTCTCCGCCCTTGGCCGTGTTGTCGGCAGTGAGCGCGGCGTCGATGGTGGCGGCATCCGTCGAGCCGATCGTCGCGAGGCCGACCAGCAGCTGCCAGTTCAGGTCCGCATCGATCTCGAGACCGGGAAGGGTCTCCTCGCCGGAGCGCAGGCGACCCACGATGCCCGCATGCTCGGGTGTGACCAGGGAGTTCGCGAAAGCTGTGACGAACTGCAGCTGGCTGTCGCTTCCGGCCTCGGCGCCCTCCGCCAGCGACCACAGGCCGTCGGCGATCTTCTGCCGCGCCGCGAGACGCTGCGCCGGGTCGACATAGAGCGTCGCGGCCGTGCGCAGTTGAGCGAGCGTGGTGCGCACGGTGGTCGATTCGGTCTCGCGTCCGATGTTGCCGAGCACGAGATCGATGTAGTCGGACGCTGCGCTCTCGGCGTCGCGGGTCTGGTCCCAGGCCGCACCCCAGACGAGCGAGCGCGCCAGCGGATCACGGATGTCGGCAAGGTGCGCGATGGCGGTGGCGAGGGAACGCTCGTCGAGCCGGATCTTGGCGTACGCCAGGTCTTCGTCGTTGAGCAGCACGAGATCCGGGCGGCGGATCCCGTTGAGCTCAGGCACTTCGGTGCGGTCGCCGTCGACATCGACCTCGATGAAGTGCGTGCGCACGAGCGAGCCGCCCTGCAGCGTGTAGAAGCCGATGCCGAGCCGGTGCGGGCGAATGGTCGGGTAGTCGGCAGGAGCGGTCTGCGTGACCGCGAAGCGCGAGATCGTGCCGTCTGCGGCCTCGGCGATGAGCGGCTCGAGGGTGTTGACGCCGGCCGTCTCCAGCCACTTCTTCGACCACGTGCTCAGGTCGCGACCGCTTGTGGCTTCGAGCTCGGTGAGCAGGTCGCTGAGCTCGGTGTTGCCCCAGGCATGCTTCTGGAAGTACTGCGAGACACCGGCGAAGAACGCCTCGATCCCGACCCAGGCGGCGAGCTGCTTCAGCACCGATCCGCCCTTGGCGTACGTGATGCCGTCGAAGTTGACCTGCACGTCTTCGAGGTCGTTGATCACGGCCGTGATCGGATGCGTCGACGGAAGCTGGTCCTGACGGTAGGCCCAGGTCTTCTCCATGGCGTTGAACGTGGTCCACGCCTCGGTCCACTCGGTGGCCTCGGCGGTCGCGATGGTCGAGGCCCACTCGGCGAACGACTCGTTCAGCCAGAGATCGTTCCACCACTTCATGGTGACCAGGTCTCCGAACCACATGTGCGCGAGCTCATGCAGGATCGTGACGACGCGGCGCTCCTTGACGGCATCCGTCACCTTGCTGCGGAAGACATAGGTCTCGGTGAAGGTCACCGCGCCCGCGTTCTCCATTGCACCCGCATTGAACTCGGGCACGAAGAGCTGGTCGTACTTCGCGAAGGGATACGGCACGCCGAACTTCGACTCGAAGTAGGCGAAGCCCTCGCGGGTCTTGTTGAAGATGTAGTCGGCGTCGAGATGCTGCCACAGGCTCTTGCGCCCGTAGACGCCCAGCGGGATGACCCGGCCGGATGCGCTGGTCAGCTCGGAGAAGGTCGCCTCGTAGGGGCCGGCGACGAGCGCCGTGATGTACGAGGAGATGCGCGGAGTGGGCTCGAATCCCCACGTCGCGACCTCTCCGGTCCCCGAGCCCGACGAAGGGTCGTGCACGATGGGCTCGGGCGTGGGCGAGTTGGACACGACCTTCCACGCGGCCGGGGCCGTCACGGTGAACTGGAACGTCGCCTTCAGGTCGGGCTGCTCGAACACCGCGAACACGCGGCGGGAGTCGGGCACCTCGAACTGGGAGTACAGGTAGACCTCATCGTCGACGGGGTCTACGAAGCGGTGCAGGCCCTCGCCCGTGTTCGTGTACAGGCAGTCCGCATCGACGACGAGGACGTTCTCGGCCTGCAGACCGGTGAGAGCGATCCGCGAATCGGCGTAGACCTCGTTCGGGTCGAGCTGCTCTCCGTTCAGAGAGATCTCGCGCACCTCGCGGGCGATCAGATCGATGAAGGTGAAGCTCTCGGGGGTGGCGGTGAATCGCACAACGCTGCGAGAGCCGAAGACCTCGGCACCCTTCGTCAGATCGAGGGCGACTTCGTACGACTGGGTGTCGATGACGTCGCGGCGCTCCTGCGCTTCGATGCGGGTGAGGTTCTCTCCAGGCACTGCTGTACTCCCAGGGGTGAGGGGACGTGGCCGCGGTTCGGGCGCAGTTGGCGCCGACGGCAACCATGACAGCCTACGCCAGGACCCGACGGGCGTCCGCGCACGCGCGAGGATGAAAGGATGGAGAAGTGACTGCGAACGATCAGACCCTCGTGCCCTTCGCCTCTCCCGCTGCCGCAGGTGGTGCGCCTCACGTGGAGACTCCGGTGGCATATGACGCGCTGATCCTCGCGTCGTTCGGTGGTCCGGAGGGGCAGGATGACGTCATCCCGTTCCTGCGCAACGTGACACGAGGACGCGGCATCCCCGACGAGCGGTTGGAAGAGGTCGCGCACCACTACCGTCACTTCGGCGGCATCAGCCCGATCAACGAGCAGAACCGGCAGCTGAAAGCCGCACTCGAGGCCGAGATCGCCGCACGCGGACTCGACCTGCCCGTCTACTGGGGAAACCGCAACTGGGATCCCTATCTCGCCGACGCGTTCACACAGGCCGCGGATGACGGGCACTCCACGTTGCTGGTGCTCGCGACGAGCGCATACAGCTCCTACTCGAGCGACCGCCAGTACCGAGAGGACATCGCGAAGGCGATCATCGACGCGAACCTCGAACAGCGGGTCACCGCCGACAAGGTGCGTCTCTTCTTCGACCACCCCGGATTCGTGGCTCCTTTCCAAGAAGGAGTCGACGACGCCGTGCGCGCTCTGCTCGCCGACGGCATCGCCGCGGAGGACATCCGGGTGCTGTTCTCGACCCACTCGATTCCGACGGGCGATGCCGAGCGCTCCGGACCCCGCGATGTCGACTGGGGTGTGGGCGGTGCGTACGCCGCCCAGCACCGGGCCGTCGCCGAGCACATCATGGGCGAACTGGCCGCCGTCACGGGCGGATCGACTGTGCCATGGCAGCTCGTGTTCCAGTCGCGCTCCGGCCCGGCCAGCCAGCCGTGGCTCGAGCCCGACATCAACGACGTGATCTCGACACTTCCCGAGACCGGTGCGAAGGCGGTCGTGATAGTTCCGCTCGGGTTCGTCAGCGACCACATGGAGGTGCTCTGGGATCTCGACACCGAGGCGATGGAGACCGCGGAGGAAGCCGGCATCCGTGCCGTCCGCACCCCGACGCCCGGCACGCACCCCGCATTCGTCGCGGGGCTCATCGACCTCGTCGTCGAGCGCATCGAGGGCACGCCGGCTGCAGAGCGGCCGCATCTCACCGAACTCGGCCCCTGGTACGACGTCTCTCGCCCCGGTGACTGCGAGAACGCGCGGTTGGGCTTCAAACCCGCCGCCGCCGGTCTCGTCCCGTAACGCCGGATTCGGCATCCGACACCCTCAATAGGATGGGAACCATGCGCATCCACATCGCCACCGATCACGCCGGTCTCGACTTCTCGACGCAGCTGCAGGACCACCTTCGGTCGGCAGGACACGAGGTCGTCGATCATGGCCCGATCGAGTACGACGCCGTCGACGACTATCCGGCGTTCTGCATCCGTGCGGCCCAGGCCGTCGTCGCCGACCAGTCGGCCGGCGTCGAGGCGCTCGGAGTGGTCTTCGGCGGCTCCGGCAACGGCGAGCAGATCGCCGCGAACAAGGTCCAGGGCATCCGCGCTGCGCTGGTGTGGAACATCTCGACCGCCGAGCTGGCACGGGAGCACAACGACGCCAACGTGATCTCGATCGGTGCGCGGCAGCACACCTTCGATGAGGTGACCAGCTTCATCGACACGTTCATCGCGACCCCGTTCTCCAACGAGGAGCGCCACGTGCGGCGGATCGGCCAGATCGCCGACTTCGAGCACGACGGATCGCTGCTGCCGGACCCCAGGGCCTGACATGCCCGAGGGGCATTCCGTCCACCGGATCGCGCGGCAATTCGACCGGAACTTCGTAGGCAAGGCCCTCCGCGCGTCGAGCCCGCAGGGGCGGTTCGCCGAGGGAGCCGCCGTGCTCGACGGCCGCGAAGCGGTGAGCGTGCAGGCCGTCGGCAAGCAGATGTTCCTCGAGACCGAGGGCGATGTGTGGCTGCGCGTGCACCTCGGGCTCTACGGAGCGTGGGACTTCGCCGGAGAGATCCTCATCGACCCGACGATCGCCTCGGCGAACGGACGCATGGGGCAGACCAACCAGCGGGGGACCGACCTCGACGACGTGATACTCGACGATGCGGGGGAGAACTCGCTCGCATCGATCGGGGCTCCTCGCCGCGCGCGCGTGCACGTCCGGATGTCGGAGCAGACGAAGGGGCTCGCGGATGAGGGGCTCGAGTGGCCTCCACCCATCGTCGGTCAGGTTCGGCTGCGTCTGATGACCGACATCACGGTCGCGGATCTGCGCGGTCCGACGGCCTGCGTGCTGCAGACGCCGGAGGAGATGCTCGCGACCGTCGCCAAGCTGGGCCCCGACCCGCTCGTGGGCGATCCGATCGAGAACGAGGAACGCTTCGTGCGCGCCGTTCGCAAGAAGCAGACGGTGATCGCGCTCCTGCTGATGGACCAGAGCGTCGTCAGCGGCATCGGCAACGTGTATCGCGCCGAGATGCTGTTCCGTCGGCGACTCAACCCGCACACACCGGGGAGGGACGTCCCGGAGGAGATCGTGCGCGAGCTCTGGCGCGACTGGGTCCGCCTGCTCGCGATCGGCGTCGAAACCGGGCAGATGATGACCATGGACGACCTCTCCGCGGAGCAGTACCGTGCGGCGATGGCGAGTCGCGACGACCGGCACTGGGTGTACCACCGTGCGGGTCTGCCGTGCCGCGTCTGCGGCACCGAGATCGTCCTCGAGGAGATCGGCGCCCGCAAGCTGTACTGGTGCCCGCGCTGCCAGGCCTAGGCTCGGATCATGCGCCAGAATCCCAGCTTCACCCTCGCCGACATCGCCGAGATCCGGCGCGTGATCGAAGCGAATCCCTGGGCCACGATCATGAGCTCAGGGCCCGACGGACTCGTCGCGTCGCACTACGCGGTTCTGCTCGACGACGACCGTGATGACCTCACCATCGTGGGTCATGTGGGTCGCCCCGATGATCAGATCCACGGGATGGGCGAGCGAGAGATGCTCGTCGTCTTCCAGGGTCCGCACGGCTACATCTCTCCCGGCTGGTACGGCGATGTGCAAGCCGTTCCGACGTGGAACTACACCGCGGTGCATCTCTCCGGCACCCCCGAGATCCTCGGCGATCAGGAGAACCTCGAGATCCTCGATCGTCTGGTCGAGCGATTCGAGGGGCGGATGCCGGGCCCCCGACTCATGTGGGAGCGTCCCAACGACGAAGGGTTCGTCAAGCGTCTGGCCGCCGGGACCGTGGGGTTCCGCCTCTCGCCGACTCGCGTGGTCGCCAAACGCAAGCTGAGCCAGAACAAGCCGGCCGACACCGTCGAGACGATCATCGCCGAACTCGAAGCCGATGGACCCTACGGGCAGCCCGAGCTCGCGTCGGAGATGCGTCGCGCCCACGACGCCCTCGCCGAGGCACGCCGGTGATCGGCGCGGAGATCGGCACGATCCGCGGGGTGCGCGTCGCCGGCCCCGGCCGCGAGTTCCTGATCGACGACGAACCCGTCGACATCGTGATCGGCGAGGGCCGCATCATCGACATCGCTCCGACCGGGGCCCTGCGCCCGGTCGGGGAGGTTCTCGATGCGGACGGCACCTGGGCCGTACCCGGATTGTGGGACAACCACGTGCACACCGTGCAATGGGCGCTGGCCGTCGAGCGTGTTCCTCTGGGCGCTGCTGGCTCTGCCGCGGAGGCCGCAGAGCTCATGCGGGGCTCTTCGCCCCTGCCGGACGGACGACTGGTGGGGGCCGGATTCCGGGATGCCCTGTGGCCCGACGTCCCGACGCTCGAGCTCATCGATCGCGCGACGGGCGCGACCCCGGCCTACCTGATCAACGCCGACGTGCACAGCGCATGGTTGAACACCGCGGCCCTCCGTCGCGAGGGTTTCATCGCGCCGGACGGAGTGCTGCGGGAGGAGGACGCCTTCGAGATCTCGCGGCGTCTCAACGCCGCCGACCCGCGCCGCGGAGACGACGCGGTGCGCGATGCGGGGGAGCGAGCAGCAGCGCGCGGCATCACGGGTCTGGTCGATTTCGACATGGCGTGGAACGCGGATGCCTGGCCTCGACGCGTCGCCGCGGGGTTCGCGGCCCATCGTGTCGAGTTCGCGATCTATCCCTTCGACCTCGACCGGGCCATCGCCGCGGGGCTCCGCACGGGAGACGAACATGCGAGCCCTCTGATCCATGTCGGCCCCCTCAAGATCATCTCCGACGGCTCGCTCGGCACTCGCACGGCGTCCTGTTCGCACCACTATCCCGGTGAGGACGACAACTTCGGCGTGATCAACGTGCCGCCCGCACAGCTCACAGACCTGCTCGTCACGGCGACCGGGGCGGGTCTCGCGGTGGCCGTCCACGCGATCGGCGACCGAGCGGTCACGGCCGCTCTCGACGCCTTCACCACGACAGGGGCGGTCGGGACGATCGAGCACGCGCAACTCGTGCGCCATGCCGATCTCGCGCGCTTCGCGCGCCTCGGAGTCGCCGCCAGTGTGCAGCCGCAGCATGCTCTGGACGACCGCGACCTCGTGGGTGTGCACTGGGCGGGACAGACGTCGATCGGCTACCCGCTCGGGTCGCTGCGCGATGCCGGTGCACGCCTCCTGTTCGGGTCGGATGCGCCGGTGGCGCCGCTTGATCCGTGGCAGGCGATCGGCGCCGCCGTCGAGCGCACAGATGACGACCGCGAGCCGTGGCATGCGGAAGAGCGCCTGACGGTCGATCAGGCGCTCATCGCGAGCACACGCACCTCGATCCGTCCGGGAGAGCCGGCCGACATCGTGCTGTGCGGTGCCGACCCGCTCCGCGCGCACGGCCCGGAGCTGCGACAGATGCCTGTGACCGCGACGCTCCTCACGGGGCGGATGACCCACGGCGCCTGATCGCGGCGTCGGGACGCACGAAGGGCGCAGGATCCGAAGATCCTGCGCCCTTCGACGACGACCGGGTCAGGCGGCGATGTGCGAGACGAGGAACCAGCGGTCCTTGTCGAGGCCGCGCTTGATCTCGATCGCGACGTCCTGGCTGGTGAGGTCGATCTCGTCGAGTCCGTCGATCGCTGCCTGCGTGTCGGCGAGGATGGCGTCGATGTCGGAGATGACGGCGCGGATCACGTCGTCGGACTGGGCGAAGCCCGCGGGAACCGCAGTCGCGCCGGCCTTCTCCGCGACGGTGCTGAGGCGAGCGTCGATCGGCAGGCCGAGAGCAACGATGCGCTCTGCGGCGGTGTCGGCGAAGTCGCCCGCATGAGCGACGATCGTGTCGAGGAGTTCATGGACTCCGACGAAGTTCGCTCCGCGGACGTGCCAGTGGGCCTGCTTGCCGTTGACGGTCAGGGCTTCGAGGCCGAGGACGAGGGGGGAGAGGAACTGCGCGGCGGCTGCGGCGACGGTGGGGTCGCTGGCGGTGGTCGAAACGGTCTGTGCCTTGCTCATCTTGGGCTCCTCCGGAGTGGTCTGATCGGTCGTGTTGAAGACAACGCTACTCAGCCTGGAACATTCCGCAAGCAAGCACAGGCTGGGCTTACCGGCCGTGAAACCCGCGGAAACACAGGGGACTGAGGGTAGTCTCGCCTTATGAGCATCGCCGCCGGAGCATCCGTCCTGACCTTGCCGAATCGTGTGCCGTCGATAGCCGCCGACGCCTTCGTCGCCGAGGGCGCGCGCATCGTCGGCGACGTCTCGGTCGCTGACGGCGCGAGCGTCTGGTACAACGCCGTGCTCCGCGGAGATTCGGCCGGAATCACGATTGGTGCGGGCAGCAACGTGCAGGACAACGCGTCGGTGCACGTGGATGCCGAGCACCCCGTGGTGGTCGGGGAGAAGGTGTCGATCGGCCACAACGCCGTCGTGCACGGGTGCACGATCGGCGACGGCTCGCTGATCGGCATGGGCTCCGTCGTCCTCAGCGGAGCGGTGGTCGGTGCAGGCTGTCTTGTCGCGGGCGGAGCGGTCGTGCTCGGAGGCACAGAGATTCCTGACGGTTCGCTGGTCGCAGGAGTGCCCGCGAAGGTGCGTCGAACGCTCAGCGACGAGGAGCGCGCGGGTCTCATCGCGAATGCTGACATCTACCTCGGGCACACGCAGACCCACACTCAGGCGACTCCCGTCTGAGCGGGAGCGCCCGCTAGGCTGGAGGGGTACGGGGCGGTGGCCAAGCTGGTTAAGGCAGTGGGCTCATAACCCAACGATTCGCGGGTTCAAGTCCCGCCCGCCCTACTTGAGAACGCTCTGGATCAGGCATAGGACCGCGCCTGGATACTACGACCAGCCATAGTCGAGCGTGGTGCGAGCATTCCTCGACGAGCACCCCTATTTGCCCGCAGTCCGTAACCGGATAGGTGAATGGGCGACGCCTCTGACCTGCGCCCGCGGCGGCAACGGCATCGCCGCGTCCAGTCGCGGCCGGTACATGCTTCCGGTCGCTTCTCCCGGTTGAGCATTCCCACCCGATCGGGTGGGAATGCTCCCGCACGCCGTACCGTTCTCTCCCGCGCCTGGCGGCCGGAGCGCCCAGATGCAGCAGAATCGCGCTACCCGAAAGGTGGGGGAGGCCTACAGGACCGGTTTGAACTGTGATTACCTGATGTCATTCCTGGCCCGCCGGGTCGTGTCGGCGACGAGTGCGAACGCGGTCCCGTCGCCTCGGCGACCGCCATTGCGACTGAGATGAAGGTCGGAGACACCGAGGCGGATCACATGAACCGGAACCCGAATTATCCTGAACCGTCGGCGGCGGGCGCGCGTCTCGTGCTGTTCGACTCCGCCGATCCTTCTCTCACCGCAGGACGCCGTGAACGGCGCTCACGAATCCTCGCGATGCGGCCGACCGACACCGCATTGCATCCGCTCGTCGAGCGCGCGCGATCGTTCCCGCCGCTCGGCGCCCACTGGGAGTACCTGCGACGCGACGGCGTGTCGCTTCTGGTGCGCGCAAGAGACTCCGCGGATGCGGAGGATGCGCGATGGGATGCGACGCGGATATTCAGCGCGATCTCCGAACTGCAGGTAGTGTACGTGCGCGATCAGCGGTCGGGACACCTCGGATGGTGGCTGGCGAACGATCGGGAGCCGGTTATCGTCTCGCCCCGGATCTGGCTCGGTTCTCAGCGGACAGGACTGCAGGCTCATGTGAAGCTCGCCCTCGGCTCCCTCGCCGAGCCGAAGGCGTGGGGAGAGTACTCGGCCGTGCCGCGCGACTGATCTCGCCGGTCAACCCGCCGGGTTCAACCCGCGAGACGACACCCAGATCGCGAGCTGCGTCCTGTTGCCCGCTCCCGTCTTGTCGAGCATGTTCCCGACGTGCCACTTCACCGTGTTCACATTCATGTGCAACTGACCTGCGATCTCGCTGTTCGTGCGTCCGGTGATGATCAACGCGACGATCTCGAGCTCGCGATCCGTGAGGGTCGTCGACACGCTCCGATCGTTCTCATGACGGTCCTTCTCCGCCGTCACCGATGTGCGGCTTCTCCTCGCCCGTGCACCCCCACGGGCGTAGTCCGCCAGGAAGCGCTCCCGGATGCGCGGTGACTGGAGGGCGTTCGCGTTGACGGCCGCGCGGAGCGCTGCCGGGATGTCGCCGGGGTTCTTCTTCAGCAGGAAGCCGACGGCGCCTCGTTCATACGCACCGTAGAGATACTCGTCGAGATGGAAGGTGGTGAGCGCGACGACGGGGATCGGATGCGCGACGCCGATTCCGCTGATGGCCTCGATCGCGTCGAGTCCGTCGCCTCCCGGCATCCGCAGATCCATCAGCACCACATCAGGTCTGAGTTCGCGGGCGAGGCTGACGGCGTCGATGCCGTTGGACGCTTCTCCCACGACGCGGATGTCGGTGGTCGTGTCCAGCAGCGTCCGCACGCTCTTGCGGACGGCGCGTGCATCGTCGACGAGGAGGGTCCGGATCATGCGCTGATCCCTTCGTCTGCTCGGGATGCCGCGGTATGCGGCGATGACGTGCGGGAGTCCCCGCGGCCGGGGTGCGGCAGGAGCGCCTGCACGGCCCACCCCCCGGCGTTCCGAGGGCCCGTGCGCAGGCTCCCGCCCGCTGCGACCAGGCGATCGCGGAGCCCCACGATACCCAGCCGGAGTCCTTGGCGCACGCTCTCCTGTCCCGTCACCTCGACGGACGGCGGAGGTGCGTCGTTCTCGATCCGCAGCAGGAGGCTCTCCCCGTCATCGTTGAGGAGAACCGATACACGTGCTCCGGCCGCGTGCTTGCGCGCGTTGTTCAGGGCTTCCTGGACGACGCGGTACGCCGTGTGGCTGCGCACGGGGCCGAGTCGCTGGTCGATCTCTGCCACGTCGGGATTCACCTCCAGGAGCACGTCCATCCCCGTGGTCCGCGCATACTCGTTCACGAGCAGCGGCAGCTCGCCGAGATCATGCTGCCCCGGTCGGAAACCCGGCTGATGGGCGCCGGGCGTCGTCCGATCCTCCTGCTGCAGACTTCCCAACATCCGCTCATAGCCCTGGTACAGGGCGCGTCCGTCGGCCGAGATCTGCGCGATCAGGGGTGCGAGATCCGCGGGCAGTGGTACCTCCCTCGCCGCGGTGCTGAGTGTGATGATCGCGGTGAGATGGGCGGACGAAGTGTCGTGGAGCTCATGCGCGAGCGTCCGACGCTCGGCCGAGACCGCCTCGGCGGTGCGGCCGGCCTCGCCGCTGACGACCTGGTGGCTGAGGTCGGCGATCCGCTCAGCCCGGTCCCGCAGCTGCGCGTACCACGCGCCGGTGAGCGCGGGAAGGGCGACCGTGCCCACGGCGACCAGAGCGCCCGAGATGAGGTTCGAGGCAGTCGGTGCGCGGAGCGCGGCTCCCTCCAGCGGGGACAGGGCGACGCCGAAGAGCACCAGGAGACTCCCTATCCCGACGAGACCCGCCCGTACAGCGCCGGTCCTCTCCGCGGCGAGCCCGAAGACGGCCAGCATCGTGCCGGGCTGCGCGGAGAGCGCATCCGGACCGCTCACCACGACCGCCAGCTGCCAGAGGAACAGCGAGGCCACCACGGTGCCCACAGGCTGCCGACGCCACCACACGAGCCAGAGCGCCTGAACCGTGATGAGAGTCGCCGCGGTGACGAGCCTCCACGCGGCGACCGGGTCGGCCGATGGGTGCCTCTCCGAGTGGAGCCATAGCGCGACGAGGTAGCTCCCGAGATTGCCCGCGACCGCGACAGGGACGACCACGGCGACGAGCGTCCTCGCCGTTCTCGCGCTGCCTTCACCCGCTTCGCCTCGTCCTGCCATCTCGACCAGAGCACCGTCCGTTCGGGTAATCTTCCTCGCATCAATCGTGGCCTCCGCGAGCGCCTCCGTGGGCGTCGGGATGACGCCGCATGACAGTGATCGCGGTGGATCCCCTGCAATTCCGCGGATTCCGACGCGGGGGACACCAACTGTTCATTTCGATGTCTCCTCACGTCCGCCTTCGGCGGGCTTGGGAGTGCGCAGTCGCACGCCTCAGGATGCAGACATGACGTCGAAAGAGGAGCAGCGCGGACTCCCGGGAGGAGCGACAGAGCACAGCTCTACGTCGACTTCTCTCCGCGACGGCTCGATCGCCGAGCTCGACGACGCGCGCCGGATCATCAGCGATCTCGGGCTGGAGGGCTCCGCCGCCCCCCGCGGGGCCCGAGTCGACCCCCGTCGGGCGCTGACCAGCCGGCGCGGGTTCGGTGACAACCTCTTCCGGGTCGGCGCCCACGGCGGCGGCATCCTGGTGCTGACGATCATGACGCTGGTGGGGCTGTTCCTGCTGCTTCGGGGATTCGAGGCGATCGACGATGCCGGATGGCGCTTCCTCACCACCCAGCGATGGGAGCCGAACTCCGGTGACTTCGGCATAGCTGCTGTGCTCTTCGGGACGGTCACGATCGCGGGGATCGCGATCGTGTTCGCCATCCCCCTCGCGGTCGGCACCGCCACCTACATCTCCGAATACGCTCCGGGCCCCGTGAAGCAGGGACTCATCGGGGTCGTCGACCTGATGGCCGCGATCCCCTCGGTGGTGTACGGACTCTGGGGGATGTTCTGGCTCGAGGGGCAGGTGCTCCCCGTTGCGCAGTGGATCAGCACTTATCTCGGTTGGATCCCCATCTTCTCGGTTCCTGCCTTCGACGCCGACGACCCGCTCGCGACGCCGACGCTGTTTACCGCGAGTGCGTTCCTGGCGGGGCTCGTCGTGGCGATGATGGTCGCCCCGATCGCCGCCTCGATCATGCGGGAGGTGTTCTCCCAGGCCCCGGTGGGCGAGCGCGAAGGCGCCCTCGCGCTGGGGGCGTCGAAGTGGGGCATGATCCGTGCCGTGGTGTACCCCTTCGGGCGAGGCGGGATGATCGGCGGGATCATGCTCGGGCTGGGGAGAGCTCTCGGCGAGACCATCGCGGTGTACCTGGTCATCTCGCCCGTCTTCGTCATCAACTGGCATGTGCTCGCGACCGGCACGAACTCGATCAGCTCCCTCATCGCGCTGCGCTACGGCGAGGCATCCGAGTTCGAGCTGTCCGCTCTGATGGCCGCCGGACTCGTGCTGTTCCTGTGCACGCTCATCGTCAACGTGATCGCGGGATTCGTGATCTCGCGATCGCGATCCGGATCGTCGAGCTGAGGACGCCATGAGTGAGCAGATCATCACCGACCGTGTACGTCGCCGCGCCACCCTGCCCGGCAGGGTCACCCGCACCCAGGTGCCAGGCAAGGACGGGCGTCTGCCCCATCGGACGAGTCCCCGTGAACGCAGGAACCTCGCGGCGATCCGTCGGGAGGACGTGCTGCGCCTCGTCGGCGCCGCCGCCGCAGCGATCGCGACGACCGCGTGGGCGGGAACGCAGGTCCTGCCGCTGCAGGGTCCCCTCGCCTTCGTGCTCGTCGCCTACGCTCTCTTCCTCGCCTTCTTCCTCCTCCTCGTCAGCTTCGACGACGGTCGCGTCGCGGTCTGGGATCGATTCGCGGCGGTCGTGATCCATTCGGCCGCGGTGGTGCTCCTGCTCGCCCTCTCCGTCGTGGTCGTGTTCACCCTGGTGCGCGGCGCCGACGCCTTCCTGAAGCCGAATTTCTGGGTCGAGGACCTCTCGCTCGCCGGGCCGCTCGATCCGCTGACCGCCGGTGGCATGGCACACGCCGCGCTCGGAACTCTCATGATGATCGGGCTTTCGCTGTCCATCGCTATCCCTCTCGGCCTGCTCTGCGCCGTGTTCCTCGCGGAGTTCCCCTCCCCGTTCGCCACCATCGTGCGCACCGTCACCGAGGCGATGACCGCGCTACCCAGCATCGTCTGCGGACTCTTCATCTACGCGACCTACATCCTCCTGTTCGGCTTCGACAAGTCGGGTTTCGCCGCGTCTCTCGCGATCACGATCATGATCCTTCCGATCATCATCCGCTCCGCCGACGTCGTGCTCAGGCTGGTTCCGGCCACGCTGAAGGAGGCGTCGCTCGCGATGGGCTCGTCGCAGTGGCGGACGATCTGGCACGTCGTCCTGCCGACCAGCAAGTCGGGGTTGATGACCGCGATCGTGCTCGGGACGGCGCGAGGAATAGGCGAGACCAGCCCGGTGCTGCTGACCGCCGGATACACCACGTTCTTCAACGCGAACCCGTTCTCCGGACCGATGGTGTCTCTCCCCTTTGCGACCTTCACGCTCGTGAAGTCGCCGGAGCCGACGCAGATCGCTCGAGGATTCGGCGCGGCCGCCGTTCTGATGGTGCTGGTCTTCGTGCTGTTCCTCCTCGCCCGCCTGGTCGGGGGCAAGGGGGCCGGAGTGCTCTCGGCGCGCGGCCTGACCAGGGCGCGCGCGGCGTCGGCGCGGATCGCCCGCCGATTCGACGCCGTGGACGGCTCCCCGGACGCGCCGGTCACAGACGAAGCGTCGACGGATCGATTTTCGAGGAGCAGAAGATGAACGCCCGACCCTCCCTGCGCACCTGGCACCCTGCCCGCATCGCTGTCGCGCTCGTCGGCGTCGTGCTTCTCATCGTCGGAGTATTCGGCGGACTGGCGCCGGCGCAGGCTGCGGGAAGCACATGTGCACCGTCCACGGGCGGAGTGTGCGCTCCCATCAAGGGTGAAGGATCCACCTGGTCGGCGAACGCCCTTCAGCAGTGGATCCGCAACGTCTACGCCAACTACCAGTGGACGATCACCTACTCCGAGTCCGGTTCGACTCAGGGGCGCAACTCGTTCGCCAACGGGACCGCGCACTACGGCGTCAGCGAGATTCCTTACGGCATCGCGAACAGCAACGAAGCAGACACACCGCCCAACCGTGGATTCGCGTACATGCCCATCGTCGCCGGCGGCACCGCGTTCATGTACAACCTGCAGATCGGCGGCAAGCGGGTGACCAACCTGCGACTCTCGGGTGAGGTACTCGCGATGATCTTCACCGGCGAGATCACGGTGTGGAACGACCCGGCCATCCTCGCGGACAACCCGGCGTTGGCTCTCCCCGCGATCCCCATCGTCCCCGTCGTGCGCTCGGACGGATCGGGGACGAGCGCGCAGTTCACGATCTGGATGCGGCAGCAGCACCCCGCGATCTGGGATGCGTACTGCGGCAAGGTCGGACGGCCGTTCGTGAACGGCCACTGCGGTGTGACCAGCAACTATCCGACCGTGGCAGGCAGCGGCTTCGTCTCGAAGTCCGGAGCGAACGGAGTCGCCGGGTACGTCGCGCAGGGGGCGGCGGTGGGGTCGATCACGTTCGTCGAATACTCCTATGCGCTCAACAGCGGCTTCCCCGTCGTCAAGATGCTCAACAGCGCCGGGTACTACACCGAGCCGACCGCATCCAACGTCGCCGTCGCGCTGCTGCGCGCCGTCATCAACAACGATCCGTCATCGCAGAACTACCTCACCCAGGACCTCACCAACGTGTACGCAGACACCGATCCCCGCAACTATCCACTCTCGAGCTACTCATACATCATCCTTCCGACCAAGGTCGAGTCCGGGTTCACGGAGGACAACGGGCGCACGCTGTCGGCGTTCACGTCGTACTTCCTGTGCGAGGGGCAGCAGCAGGCGGAGACCCTGGGGTACTCGCCGCTGCCCGTCAACCTCGTGAAGGGCGGGCAGACCCGCATCCAGCTCATCCCGGGGAGGGACCCGGCGATCACCGACTTCACCATCGCCAGCTGCAACAACCCCACTCTCGACCCGAGCGACCCGAACGGTAACGCCCTCGCGAAGGCGGCTCCGTTCCCCGCGGACTGCGACCGCAAGGGCCCCGTCCAGTGCACGACGGGAACGGGAGGGGCGAAGGGCACCGACACTGCTACGGGCGGATCCGCTGGGGCGGACGCGGGGCCCGCGGACGCGGGGGGAGCGGGCGAAACAGGAGAGTCGGTCGACGAGGACACGATCGCCACGGGCGGTGCGCTCACACTCGTGAACGCGAGCCCGCAGTCGCTCCCCGCGAGCCGTCCTGGCCCTCTGCCCGCACTCGGGACGCTCAGTGCCGGGGCGGGAGTGCTCGCCGCAGCGATGCTGCCGCCGCTTCTGGGAAGGCGTGGCAGGCGGACGATGCTCCCCCCGACGATCGCCGCGAGCGGAGGTCGGCGATGACTCGTCTCCGGGTTTCTCGGCGCGTCACCGCGCTGGCCGTCATCGCAGGCAGCGTGCTCGGCCCGTTCTACGGCGTCTCCGTCGTTCCAGGTGCCGTCGCCGCGACGGGTGAGGCGGATTCGTCGATCACCGTGGCCTGGGCGAGCGGGGAGGTGGCCGTCGGTTCCGCAGCCACCGCGACGGCGGCGGAGGTGCGGGCAGCGCAGCCAAATCACGCGGCCCTTACGAGCGACGGAAACGCGGCGGATGCCGGTTCCGGACACTGGGACGACTTCCGCGACCTCTCCGTCTCGGTCGACACGACCACGGGGCTCGGCGACCAGTCGATCTCCGTGACCGTCTCGGGCTTCAGCTCCGGAACGGACTATCTCGGCGGCGGATCCGCGATCGGCAACTACGTGCAGGCGATGCAGTGCTGGGGCGCCGATCCGAACGCGGCGGACTTCTGGGAGACGTGCCAGTTCGGCAGCCTGTCGAGGGCGACGAACGTGCAGAACGTCATCGGCCAGTACTCCAAGACCCGCGGCCAGGCAGACATCCCGGACGCTGTCACGGAGTCGACGTTCACCCCGTATCCGTTCCGCGCGGTCACCGGACAGGTGAGCGCTCCCGCGCTCAACGTCCAGCCGGGAGGGTCTCACGCGACCGTGAGCACCGACGGCCTCGAACCGTTCTTCACGTCGTCGAGCTCGAACGAGCTGGTGTTCCAGCCCGCGGATGCCGAGGGCAGGGCCGTCTTCGGATTCGCGACGCAGTCCGCGGTCACGCAGCCTTATCTCGGATGCGGGGATGCTGCGGGCGAGCGCTGCTGGCTCGTCATCGTTCCCCGCGGCCAGCACTCCGGTGTGCGCCCGGAGAGTGCGGAGATCACGGAGATCTGCGACACCGACAACGGCCACGTCTTCGGGCAGAAGACCAGCCGTCAGGAGGGGTCGCCGGTCGCCCCCGACTGCTCGTTCTTCGACGATCGGATCGTGATCCCGCTCGACTTCGATGCCACCCGCCCTGCGTGCGCGGCCGGGGCCAGAGAGAGGCGCGCGGCCGGCAGCGAGTTCATCGCCGACGCCTACTCGTCATGGCAGCAGGCTCTCTGCGCCGACACCGGCACCGCCTACAGTCTGAACACCAACAGCGGAAACCTCACCAGGGAACAGCTCCTCACCGGGCAGGCCAAGCTGGCCATCGTCTCCCGGCGGCTCGCCTCGGGCACCATCGGCGCCGCCGACCCCGGACTGCTCACGGATGCCGACATCGTCTACGCTCCGCTCGCCAACACGGGCCTGGTCTTCGCCTTCACCTTCACGACGCCGACCCGCATCCACGACGAGCTGAAGCTCACGCCCCGCCTGATCGCCAAACTGCTCACGCAGTCGTACGAGGCGGACATCCCGTTCGCAGGAAGCGGCGCCGGCGCCGCCTCTGTGAGCAGGGACAAGCTCGACAATCCGCCATCGCTCCAGCAGGATCCGGAGTGGGCGGCTCTCAAGAACCCGGGGTTCAACCAGGTGAGCCCGCAGCTCATCGTCGTGGGGCCGCAGGGTGACGACGCCATCGCCCTGCTGTGGGAGTACCTCCGCAGCGATGCGGACGCACGGGCGTTCCTGAACGGCGAACCCGATCCCTGGGGCATGCGGATCAACCCCTACTACCTGCCGTCCGCGAACCCCGACGCCCTCGACGGCGGCTTCGACCTGTTCGCCGACTCTCTCGACACCTTCCCCAAGGCGGACCGCAGCGTCGCACCTGAGGCCGCCGAGGCGGAGAGCGCGTTCCTGGGTCAGACCATCGACTCGACGTCGTTCAGCCCCTACTCGGGCAGCTTCGAGGCCAACGCCTCCCGCGTGGTCAGGGTCGATGCAGGACAGGCGAACCAGTGGGACAGGGATCGCGGGCGCTGGTCGGCGCCCTCTCCGCCTCTCGCCAACAGCGAGCGCTTCGCGATGGGGGTCGCCACTGCGCCCGATGCCGCGGACTACAATCTGGCGTCGGCGAGCATCGCCCTTCCCGTCGCCCAGATCACGGATGCCGGAACCGTTCTCGAGGCCCGCACGTTCATCGCGCCCTCCGACGAGACGCTCGCCGCCGCGGTGGCCGGCGCCGGGTACGACCCGGTCGGCGGAGGCGCGACGGACTTCTCCGCGCTCCCCGGGGACGCCTACCCGCTCACACTGACGCTCTATGCGGCGGCGAATCGTGCGGACACCGGTCTCGACGACGCCGCCAGGGCCGACTACTCGGCGCTCCTCACCTACGCCGGCGGAGCCGGGCAGGAGCGAGGGGAGCGGCCAGGTCAGCTGCCGGAGGGATACGTCCCGCTCACCGACGCGCAGCGGGTGGCCACGGCGGATGCCGCGGCGCGGATACTCACCCGCCCGCCGCAGGAGCCCGTCGAGGTTCCACCAGGTGCCGCGGCGGCGGCGGTCGCCCCTCCGATGTCGGCATCCGCCGCCCCGACGGGGGGCGGGCAGGTCACGGCCACCGCTGCGACCGCCTCCGAGGCGACCGGCGCATTCGCCGGGTCGATCGCGCTGGGCGGAGGGCTCGTCGCCGGTCTCGCCGGCCTCGCGTCCTCACCGTTCCTGCTGCGTCGTCGCGCGCTGGGGGGATGACGGAACCGCGCACCGCAGCACGCACGACAACTCCACAAGGCTTCTCAGAGGGCGAAGTGTCGCCCGCCCGAAGAGAGGGACCCCCGCCACCGGGTTAGCGCGTGGTGACGGGGGCCTATGCAACAGAGCGACACAATACCACACTGGAAAGTGAGGATCATCATGTCCATCTCTCGCAAGGCGCTCCTCGGCGCCATCGCCACCGCAACGGTGGCGGGTCTCGCATTCGGCGTCGCGCCGGCCGCCAGCGCCAACCCGGCACCGGGAACCAACCCCGTGGTCGACCTGTTCGGCTCCGACACGACCCAGGACGTGTCGAACGGCTTCGCGTCGGTCATCACGAACGGCTCCGGCCAGCCGCTCATCGCCTCGTACGACGCCACGTCGGCGGGGACCTCGGTCACGCCCGGCGAGGTCTCGCCGCTGGTGACGGTGCCCGTCGCGAACGGCTCCGGACAGGGCAAGACGCTCCTGACCGCCGCCATCAACGGCACCTCCGTCTCGCTGACCAACGGCGGCACCACCCTCACCTCGTCCGGCGCACTCAGCCGCGACGACGTCGAGGTCGCCCGGTCGTCGAGCGCGGGCACGTGGCACTTCGCGGGAACGTACGCGTACGTCCCGTTCGCCGTCGACGCCGTCACCTACGTCACCGCACCGTCGACGTCCGTGCCGAACGGCATCCCGCTGGGCACGACCGTCGGGCAGGACACCGACGGCGACGGCATCCGCGACCTGACGCTGAAGAACATCTACGGCTATGACCCGACCGCGGCGAGCGTGACCCTCGAGAACACGGCGAACACCACGTTCGTCGTGGGCAAGCAGGGCACCGGTGCAGCAATCGTCCCGTTCAAGCCGCAGGCGGGTTCGGGCACGCTGTCGTTCTGGCAGACCGCGATCGGCGGCGCCTACGCCAGCCGCGTCGCCGACACCTACACCGACGCCACGGGATCGCACAGTGTGCAGGAGCACGACGGCAGCGTCACCGCCGCCGTTCCGAACGCGCTCGTGCCGTTCTCGATCGCGCAGCACATCGCGCAGAGCAAGGCGGCGACGCTGTCGACCAGTTACGGAGTCACGGTCGCCGACCGCCGCCACAACGCGGTGCTCCGCAACATCGGCACAGCGACCCCCCTCGACGCGGACGACAACCTGAACGCCTCGTTCCCCGTGAACCGCGTGGTGTTCAACATCGTCGAGAACGCGGCGATCACCTCGGGCTCCGCGGTGTACAACAGCGACCTGGTGAACCTGTTCATCGGCAGCTCGGCCAAGGTCCTCACGGCCAAGCGCCCGGGTTCGACCACGGTCTCGGTGATCAACGACTTCGGCTTCGGGACCATCCCGGCCGCAGGAGTCACCCCGCTCGACGGCAAGACCTACGTCGGCGGCACCGCCTACCGCTCGAACTGAGTCGGATCGGGTCCGCATCAGCCGGATGCGGACCCGAGGGGGTGCGCTCGCCCGGGGCGCACCCCCTCGCAGGCGGACCTGCATCACGACGACTTCTCCGACCACGCACCGACACGACACCATCGCGAAAGGCAATCCACCCATCATGTCTCGACCACAGGCCCGGAGACGCAAGGCGCTCGCCGGGACCACTATCGCCGCTATCATCGGTGCCGCAGCGGCGCTGATCGTCGCGCCGACGGCACAGGCCGTCACTGCACCCGCCGACTACACCAACCAAGTCTTCTGGACCGAGAGGGTCGCCCCAGCCGTTGCCGCTGGCACGTCGCTCGACCTCGGTGACCTGATCGTGACGCTCAAGCCGGGCGCGACGTGGAATGACCTGCGGCCGATCGCATCCGTGACCACAGCTCCGGGCGCGTTGCCCGCGCCCGCCGGTTACAACCTCAGGGCGCAGGAATCCCTGCTCTTCGACAACGCCTACCTCTCCAACAGCGACGTGCTGTATCCCACAGACCCGGCGTCGGCCGGGCACGGCCTGGACGGACGCCTTCCCTCCTTCATCGACAGCGATGCGGATCCGATCGGCGGGATCTACAAGTTCTCGGACTACGCGGGGTTCAGTCAGTCGGGATACTTCCGGATGTACGTGACCGTCGCCTCGGGGGAACTCGGGATCAAGCCGCATCAGAACGGCATCGCATTCTGGGACGCGATCCTGAAGTGGGACACGGAGACCGGAGCACTGAGCGTCGTCTCCGGCGCCGAGGTCCCGAAGGCCGAGACGGCGCTCGCAGCGGAGTACTCGGCGGTCACCGCGACGTCGGTGACGCTGAGCGCGGCGATCACGCCGTCCGTGGCCACAGGGGCCGTCACGTTCACAAGCGGTTCGATCTCGCAGACCGCCGAGGTGTCGGGCGGCACCGCCACGGTGTCGGTGTCTGGACTCACACCGGCGACCGCGTACACGTTCGACGTCTCGTACGCGGGCGACGCCGGCCACCTCGGATCCAGCGGATCCGTCGCGCTCACGACGTCCGCCGTCGCCGACTCGTCCGGCTCCGGCGTCACCGTGAGCGTTCCCGAAGCATCGACCTCCGCACCGACGGGACTCACGATCTCGGTGAAGCCCGCCGCGGTGAGCCTGACCGGTGCGACGAGCCGCGGGGAAGGTGAGATCTGGACCGCGAAGGGGTCGACCGGAGAGATCACTGTGAACGACGACCGCCGCAGTGCGGATGCCGGATGGACTCTCAACGGCCACATCTCGCCGCTCACCAGCGGTGCGAACACGATCGCCGCGTCTAACCTCGGCTGGACTCCGGCGAAGGTCTCGGGATCCGGCACCGCTGGCGCTGCGGTGGTCGCCGGGTCGGGTTCGGGTCTGGCCTCCGATGCGCCGCTCGCCTCGGGAGCCGGATCCGCCGATCCGAACGCCAAGACGACCGTCTCCGCAGAGCTCACCCTCGCCGTGCCAGCGACCGCGCCCGCCGGGAACTACTCCGGAACGCTCACCCTGACGCTCATCTGAACCTCGACGGTGCGGTCCCCAGCCCCCGTGGACCGCATCGTCGAGCTCACCGCGCGCCCCTCCTAGCGAAAGCACCCCGTGATCGATCACCGCCTGAGCCCCTCTGCGGCCGCACCCTCATCGGATCGGGGGGCGCCGCCGCATCCGTCCGCACGCCGACGCGCCTCCGCGCGGTCGCGCGGAGCGTGCCTCCTCACCGCAACCCTCATCGTGCTGTGCTCGGCTCTCGTCGCGCCGCCCGCGGCGCATGCCGCCGACGATGACGCCGTCACCTGGGGAGTGACGCCGTCGGGCTCCGCCGGCCCGGACGGCCGGCTCGCTTTCGAGTATCAGGTGGCCCCCGGATCGGTCGTCACGGACTGGGTCGCCGTCACGAACGAATCCGCCTCCGCTCAGTCGTTCCGCGTCTACGCGGCGGATGCGAAAACCGACTACGACACTGCCGCGTTCACACTCATCGGAGCAGAGCAGGCGTCGACGGATCTCGGCGCCTGGACCAGCGTCGACGAGGGTCAGGCGTCGTGCCCCGACACGGATGACGAGCCCGAGGCCGCGTGCGTGGCAGAACTGGGAGTCACGGTGACGGTGGAGCCGGGGTCACGCGTGGACATCCCGTTCACGATCACCGTCCCGCACGATGCGAGGCCCGGCGATCATTCCGCCGGGATCGTCGCCTCCTACGCATCGACCACCGGCGGCGAGGGCACCACCGTGCAGCGCGAGAACCGCGTCGGTGCCCGCATCTATCTCCGCGTCGACGGAGCACTCTCTCCCGGGTTCGGGGTCAACGGACTCGTCACGGCGTACGACGGTGCGCTCGCGCCCTTCACCGGCGGGATCGGCCGCGTCGGCTTCGAGGTGAGCAATCTGGGCAATACCAGGGTGTCGGCTCGACCTGTCGCCACCCTGACCGGGCCCTTCGGCGTGGCACTGGGCACGATCGAGCTGGAGCCCGTGCGCAACCTCGTTCCCGGCGGGGTGGCCCATGTGAGCGCGGAGCTGCCCGGTGTTCCGCCCGCGCTCCTCCTGTTCGCGGAGGTCACCGTCACACCGGTGCCCGCAGACGGCGCGGCCGCCGGTGATCCCCTCCCCGCTGCGCTGATCTCCTCCGCAGTGACCTGGGCCGTGCCCTGGAGCCTCGTCGGCGTGATCGCGCTCCTCGCTGCGGCGATCGGCGTGACCGTCTGGCGACGTCGCCGGTCACGGGCGCTCCTCGCAGAAGAACTCGTCGACTACGCCGATCGCATCCGTGCTGAACATGACGATGCCAACGCCCGAGAGAAGGAGCTGCTGTGAGCGCTCTCACCATCCCCTCGTCCCCGACACGCCACCGGCCCCGACGGATCGATGTGCACCGGTCTCTCGTCGCTCTGCTCGGAGTCGTCCTCCTGGTCTGCAGCGTGGTCCTCTCCGCCGTGGACACGGCTCGTGGTGCGGATGACGATCCGGCTCCCGGAACGGATGACAGCAGCGTGAGCGTCGTCGTCCCCTCGACGCAGTCCGGCCTCCCGCTGCCTCCTCCCGTCTCGACGGGGGGCACGACGAAACCCGGCGGCGCTGGCGGGGGCGGCGGGCCGGCGGGTGCGCAGAGCATCGCGACGTGCACCCCGAAGGAGCCGGCCGTGCCCACCCGTCCGGCCTCGAGCGGGGAAGCCGCGGAGCTCGACAGGACCGTGTACCTCGACGGCGACACGATCGTGGCCACGGCATCCGGTTTCGGCGCCGGAGAGCAGGTGCAGGTCGTGCTGTTCGATGATCCCGCGATCGTGGGCTCGCTCGCAGCCGACGACTCCGGCACGGTGCGCGCGGAGGTCGCCCTTCCGAAGGACCCGCTGCCGGGGACGCGCACGCTGCAGTTCACCGGCTGGTGCGAGCGGATCGCGCTCGCCGACGTCTTGATCGGACGAGGAGGCTCGCTCGCCGACACCGGGCTGCAGGGTGCGCCCGTGTGGCTCTGGTGGGTGCTGGGCGCGGTGATCCTGATCGCGCTTCTCGTGGCCGGCCTGCGCCTCGTGCGCGTCTTGAGAGCACCGGAGACCGGAGGCCGGTCGGCATGAGCATCGAGACCGCCGACCTCCCGGGCACTCGCAGCGACGGCGCCTCAGAGCACGACGGGGTCGTGTCGTCGTCGGGCGAGCGCACAGACTCGTCAGCGCAGTCCGACACCACGGCGCCACCGGCGCGGCGCAAGCCCGCTCGATCGGCGGCCTCGAAGCGTGGTGGCGACGAACAGCCCGGCCTCACCCGTCGCCCGCGGCGGCTGCGGGGATGGCCAGGACGTGGTGCCCCCGGTGGCCCCGGACGGCGCAGGAGAGGCCTGGCTGCACCGGAGCCGCGACGGCTCGCTCCCCGAGACGGACGATGGTGGGCGGGCGCCGCGATCCTGATCGTGTCGCTGCTTCTGCTCAGCTTCGTCACACACGCCGTCCTGCTCTCCGGAGCGCAGCATCACCGAGCGCAGACGCTGGCGTACGCGGAACTCCGCAGCGCACTCGCGAAGGCGGAGGTCCCGGTCGGGCAGCTCGAGAGCGAAGACCGACTCGTGCTCGCGGGGACGCCGGTCGCCCTGATCGAGGCCTCGGCGATCGGACTCAGCGAGGTCGTGATGGAGGGCACGACCTCGGAGGTCATGAGGACCGGGCCGGGGCACAGGCGCGACTCGGTGATGCCCGGTCAGGCGGGCACGAGTGTGATCCTCGGTCGCCAGAGCACCTACGGCGGGCCGTTCGCGCAGATCAATCGGCTGGCGCCGGGTGACGACATCGTCATCACCACCGGGCAGGGGACGCACACCTACCGGGTCATCGGTCTGCGGCGGGCGGGGGATCCGACCCCGGAGCCCGTGCGGCGGGGGGAGGGGCGGCTCGAACTGCAGACCGCCGACGGGCTGGCGCTGTTCCCGTCGGGTGTGCTGTACGTCGACGCCGAATTGATCAGTCCCGTTCAGGAGACGCCGTCGCGCGTGCTCGCCTACCCCGCCCTTCCGCCGGAGGAGCGTGCCATGGGACAGAACACCGCCGTGTGGTTCGTCGCGTTCTTCCTCTTCGTCTTCTTCGTCGGGGCCGCGATCGGGGTCGTATGGCTCTGGCGCAACTGGGGGCGAAGACACGCCTGGCTCATCGCGGTGCCGGTCCTGCTCCTGCTCGGCGTCGGGGTCGCCGACGCGGCGATGAACGCTCTGCCCAATCTGCTCTGATCGCCTCAAGCGGCCTCCGGCACGCTTCGACTGCAAGGAAACACTCACATGACGACAACCCGAGAGACCATGAACGACGACGCGGATGTCGTCCGCCCGCCGATCGATTCCGTGTCGGGTCGGCCCGACCGGGCACCCGACGGGGCACCCGACGATGTCACAGAAGTGCTGCCTGCCGTCGGTGCTCTTGCGCCGCCGTTGGGTCTCACCGCGGCTCCGATGTCCGCACCCCTCGTGCCCGGCGAGCTCCCGACGGCCATGAGCGACGATGTGACCGAGTGCCTTCCCCACACCTCCGTCGCGACCGCGTCGAGGAGCGAACCGCTGTCCGTTCTCGAGGCGCGAGGTATCTCCGCGTGGTTCGGGAGTCACAAGGTGCTGGAGGAGGTCTCGCTGACCATGCAGGCGGGAAAGGTGACGGCTCTGATCGGTCCGTCGGGCTGTGGAAAGTCCACCTTCCTCCGCATCCTCAACAGGATGCATGAACTCGTCCCGTCCGCATCCCTCGCCGGGGAGGTGCTGCTCGACGGGGACGACATCTACGACAGGGACAAGAAGCTGCAGGATGCGCGGCGGCACATCGGCATGGTCTTCCAGAAGCCGAATCCGTTCCCGGCCATGTCCATTTACGACAACGTCGTGTCGGGCCTCAAGCTCACCGGGGTGCGCGCATCGCGGAGCGACAAGGACGGTCTCGTCGAGCGCTCGCTGACCGCTGCTGGTCTGTGGAAAGAGGTGAAGGATCGGCTGAAGCAGCCGGGCGGAGGTCTGTCCGGTGGTCAGCAGCAGCGCCTCTGCATCGCCCGGTCGCTCGCCGTCAGGCCGAAGGTCCTCCTCATGGACGAGCCGTGCTCCGCACTCGATCCGACGTCGACGAGGGTGATCGAGGAGACGATGACCGAGTTGCAGAAGGAGGTCACGATCGTCATCGTGACCCACAACATGCAACAGGCTCAGCGGGTGTCCCAGCACACCGCGTTCTTCCTGGCCTCGCTGGGCACTCCGGGGGCGATCGTCGAGCACGGCGACACGGATGCGATGTTCTCGGAGCCGCAGGACGAGAGGACCTGGGACTACGTGAACGGTCGATTCGGATGAGAGCGCACACGCGCCCCCGCCATTGGGCGGCGTTCACCGACGGCGAGCTCGAGGATCTCTTTCCCGAGGGGATCGCCTGGTCGGACAGCACGGAGCCGCCGTCGGCGCGGAGCGTGGGGCTCTTCATCGCCATGGGGACGGCGACAGCGGTCGCCGCCGGCGCCGTCGTGATGCTGGCCGGTTGAGGAGGGACTCTCGCGTGACAGGGGCAGCGGACGCGACGGCGGCCCTCATCGGGGGCCGCTACCGTCTGAGGGAGCTTCTTGGCGTCGGTGGCTCTGCCGCCGTCTACGCCGCCGACGACACGGTGATCGGCGGCAGGTTCGCGGTGAAGCTGTTGCATCCGCATCTCTGCGCGGACGCAGCGCACCGTCAGGCCTTCCTCGCTGAGGCGATGAAGGTTCAGCGGATTCAGCATCCGAATGTGGTCGGCGTGCACGGCTCGGGTCTGCACGACGCTGCTGGCGTTCTGACGCCCTGGATCGCGTTCGACCTGCTCACCGGTGCCACCCTGCAAGAGCGCATCGCCGCGCACGGGCCGCTCGACGCCGCAGAGGCGTCGGCCGTGCTGGCAGGCGTGCTCTCCGGCCTCTCCGCCGCGCACCGGAGCGATCTGATCCACCGCGATCTCAGCCCGCAGAACATCATTCTCGAGCTGGCACCGCCCCCGCCGAACGCCGCCATCACCTCCGACATGGTGCGCATCGTGGACTTCGGACTCGCCGATGCGACCGGGCGGAGCACCGTCGGCGGCGATGTCCTCCTCTCCGGACACGACGGCGAGGCCGACGACGTCGGCATCATCGGCAGCGTGCAGTACATGTCGCCGGAGCAGGCGCTCGGAAAGCCGGTCCGCGCGGCGAGTGATCTGTACCAGGCCGGTGCGATTCTGAGCTTCGTGTTGACGGGCAGAGTTCCGTTCCTCCGGCGGAGCGCCCGCGAGACGATGATGGCGCATGTCGTCGCGCCCCCTCCGGTGCCGTCCGCGCTCGCCGCGAGCACAGCCGTGCTCGACAGAGTCGTGGCGAAGGCGATGGCGAAGACGCCCGCGCACCGCTATCGGAGCGCAGACGACTTCCGTCTCGCGCTGGACGCGGCGGTCGAGTCCTCTCGTGTTCCGCGCATCGCTGAGATCCGGGGCGACTCGGATCCGAGTCCGATCGGCGACCGCGCTCGGGCAGCGGACGACGTCGACGACGTGGAGACGCTGGCCTCGACGCTGCGGTATCCGCATGGCGCGGCGCCGTCGAACCCTCTGCCGTCATTGTCGGACCCGAGCGCGGACGCCGACGACGCGGAGGCGAGACCGGCGGCCCAGCGATTCGCAGTGACGGTCAGCGCCTTCGTCGCCGTGGTGCTCGTGGTGATCGCGGCATGGGGTGTGATCGCGGCGAGCGGGTCGACGACATCGACACCCACCATCGCTCCGCTGTCGTCCGCCACGCCGTCGGCGCCGGCGACCGCTCAGGAGCCCCCAGTTCTCCCTGCGGCCCCGACCCCGCAGCAGATCGAGACGCTGACGATTGAGGTTCCCCTCTTGAACGGGACGCTCGCAGGCGTCGATGCGACGCTGCGCGCGGCCGGGTTGCAGCTCGGAGCCGTCGACCGCGTGGATGCGCCCGCAGCCGTCGAGACGGTGATCGCCCAGCAGATCGCCCCCGGGGTGCGGGTGGCGCCGGGAAGCGCCATCGGCGTCGCGGTCGCGTCGGGATACAACACCGTGCCCGCCGTCGGAGGGATGACGGTCAGCTCCGCGACTCTCACGCTGCACGGAGCGGGTTTCGTCGTCGCCGCCGTTCCCTCGGATGCGCCGGGGGGTGCTGTCGTTATCGACACCACCCCCGCCATCGGTAGCTCAGCGCGCGTCGGAACCGCGATCGTCCTCAGGGTGTCCGGCGGCCCGACTCCCGAGCCGAGCGCGACGTCCGTTCCCGGCGGATGACGCTGCAGCCCTCGGCAGCCGTGACTCGTGACGAGGACGTCGCTCGGGACATTGCCGTGGCATCCGACCATTGCGGGATCAGGCTACTCCGATCTCATTCGTGTGGATCAGGTCATGTCGACGGACATCGATTTCCATCACCTGACGCCGAATGACGCGGCACGACGTGCGGCCGTGCGGATCGAGTAGGTGCAGGAAAATACCCACCGGAGAAGCGTGAGCGGAGTCGTGAACGTCTGCAGAGAGGGCCGATGTCGGTGAATCTCCTCGTTCGCTTCACTGCGCGCGGCGCACCGGCCAGGTGCCGTCGAGCGATTCCTCCGGTTCGATGCGACCGATGCTGATGAAGTACTCGGTCAGGCTCGCGGCCTGAGATCGTGCCCACCCGATCTGCTGCGTGTGCAGCGCCTCGAGGGTCTCCGGCATGCGGAACCGGCGGGCCAGCGCCTGGGCGACGCGGCCTGCAGCGACTGCATCCGCTGAGGCATCGTGAGCACCCTCCAGCGGGACCGCATAGTGCGCGGCTACCACTTCGAGCGTGCGCTTGCCAGGGCGGTACCGGTCGTACGCCTTGTCGATCACCAGGGGATCGATGATCGGAGAAGGCGCGCTGAGTGGCTCGACGCCGTGCCGCATCGCCTCGTGAGCTAGTAGTGAGAAGTCGTAGGAGGCGTTGTACGCGACCACCGGTACACCCTGCGAGAGTAGCGAGCGAAGCGCGCCGGTGACGTCGGCGACGACCTCGAGTACAGGCCGACCGTGAGCGCGTGCATGCGCGGTGTGTGACGCCATGCACCGCCGTCGCCCCTTCGGGAATCTCGATGCCCGGATCGGCCAGCCAATCGCGCGAGGCGATCTCGCGGCCTTTCGCATCGAGAACGCCGACATGCGCCGTGACGATGCGATCCGTCTCGACATCGACCCCGGTCGTCTCCAGATCGAAGACGGCGACGCGGCTGAGCCAGCTCGGAAGCGCGGGATCGGATGACATGCCCTCACGCTAGAGCGGGCGTGGGACATTGCCAGGAAGGCACACGGCGACTGAATAGACTCGAGGGATGACCGTGCCCTCGCCTTACGCCGATCGACTGAGCCGTCTGCCGGTCGAGCGTCACGAGGTCGAGGTCCGCGGCGCGATCACCGCCTACTGGGAGTACGGTTCTCCGACAGACTCAGGGGCCCCCGACGAGCGTCCGACCATCATCGCGGTGCACGGTTTCCGCGGCGACCACCACGGTCTCGAGTCCGTCCTCGCCTTCCTTCCTGAGGCGCACGTCATCGCCCCCGATCTGCCGGGGTTCGGCGAGAGCGCGCCGTCGACTGGGCACACCTACGACCTCGACGAGTACGCGGCGTGGCTGACCGAGTTCGCGGCCACCGTGGCGCCGGCCGCGATCATCCTCGGTCACTCGTTCGGGTCGATCGTCACCGCGGCGGCGGTGGCCGCAGGGCTCGACACCCCACAGCTGATCCTCATCAACCCGATCGGCGCTCCGGCGCTCGAGGGCCCGAAGGGGCTGATGACTCGTCTCGCGGTGCTCTACTACGCGATGGGTGCTCGCCTGCCCGAGAAGGCGGGCACTGCACTGTTGCGCAACCGCGTGATCGTGCGGATCATGAGCATCACGATGGCGAAGACCAAGGATCCCGAACTCCGTCGTTTCATCCACGACCAGCACGACACCTACTTCTCGCTGTTCGCCGACCGCGATGTCCTCAAGGATGCCTTCGTCGCCAGCGTGTCGCACGACGTCCGTGAGTTCGCTCCGAAGATCCCCGTGCCGACGCTGCTCATCGCCGCGCAACGTGATGACATCACTCCCATCGAGGCCGAGCGCGAGCTTGCCGACCGCTTCGATGACGCGGAGCTCGTCGAGATCGCCCATGTCGGCCACCTCATCCACTACGAGACTCCCGCCGAAGCGGCCGGGGCGATCCGCCGGTTCCTCAGGATTCCCGTCGCGCGAGGCCGATGAGCCCGGCTACCCGGAAGGGGATCACCTCGCCCATCGCGAGCGACGTCTCGGTGCGCTCGACGCCCTCGATCGAGAGGATGCGGGCGTCGGTGTCGAACAGGTGACGAGCATCTCGACACGCGACGCGCGCGAGCAGGTCCACGGAGCCGCTCAGCCCGTGCGCCTGCAGGACCTCGGGTATGCGCGCCAGCTCCGCCGTGATGCGGGGGAGCTCGGTCTGCCGAACCCCGATGTTCACGAAGGCCTGCAGCGGGAACCCGAGGACGTCGGGGGAGAACGACCTCTCGTATGACAGGAAGACCCCGGTCTGCTCGAGACGGGTCATCCGCGCCTGGATGGTGTTGCGCGACAGGCCGAGATTCTCGGCGAGCGCCACGATCGTGGTGCGTGGATCATCGGCGAGAGCAGCGAGGAGCTCCAGATCGATGCGGTCAAGTCCGGGCATAGTGCCAAAGGGTAGCACCCGCATACCCCTCCAGATTGAGCAACATGCTCAAGCGGTGTGCAGTTGCTTGAGCGAGGTGTTGAGCGGACGTACCCTCAGGTTACCGGTGAAGAAGCCGGTGGACGACGTGCAACGCCCCACGAGGGCGTTCGCGACAGAGGAGGACGAAGATGTCACCGCAACTCACCCCGATCGTGGACACCGCTCAGGATCTCGAGCTGTCCGAGCGGATCCTCGCGCCCGACGGCGCGCGCATCGCGAACCCTCGGCTCGACGCGTACGTCGCAGATGTCGACCCGTCCCAGCTGCGCGCTCTGCTGAGCGACATGGTCGTCGTGCGCCGTATCGACGCCGAGGGCATCGCACTTCAGCGACAGGGTCAGCTCGGCCTGTGGGCGCCGTGCAACGGTCAGGAGGCGACGCAGATCGGCACGGCGCGCGCCATCGAAGCGCGCGACTACATCTTCCCCAGCTACCGGGAGACCGGCGTGATCTATGCGCGCGGCGCACGTGCAGGGGACTTCGTCCGCGCGTGGCGCGGAGAGGAAGGCGCCGCATACGATCCGCGTGAGCTGCGGGTCGCGCCGTTGCAGATCATCATCGGAGCGCAGACCCTGCACGCCGTCGGGTACGCGATCGGCATCAAGCACGACAAGGCCGACGAGGTCGCCGTGACCTACTTCGGCGACGGCGCATCGAGTCAGGGAGATGTCAACGAGGCGATGGTGTTCGCCTCGTCGTATCAGGCGCCTGTCGTCTTCGTCTGTCAGAACAACCACTGGGCCATCTCCGAGCCTGTGGCCGTGCAGTCGCAGTTCCCCATCGCGGGGCGCGCACCCGGCTTCGGCATCCCGAGCCTGCGCGTGGACGGCAACGACGTCCTCGCCTGCATGGCGGCCATGCGCTGGGCGCTCGAGCACGCGCGCTCCGGAAAGGGCCCGGCCTTCATCGAAGCCGTCACGTATCGGATGGGTCCGCACACGACGGCCGACGACCCCACGCGCTACCGCTCCGAGGCCGACCTGGAGTCGTGGCGCCGACGCGACCCGATCGCGCGCCTCGAGGCGCACCTGCGATCCCTCGGGGAACTCGACGACGAGCAGCTCGCCGAGATACAGACCGCCGCCGACACCGCCGCGCGCGAGATGCGCGCCGCGTGCCTCGGGATGGTGACCCGCCCGCCGCTCGCCGTGTTCGACGGCGTGTACGCCGAACCCCACACCGACCTGCAGCGGCAGCGCGACGAGTACGCGGCCTACCTCGCCTCGTTCGAGGGCGAGGCCTGATCATGGCTGAGCTCACTCTGGGAAAGGCGCTCGGCGCAGGATTGCGTCGAGCGATGCTCGACGATGACAAGGTCGTGCTCCTCGGCGAAGACATCGGAAAGCTCGGAGGAGTGTTCCGCATCACAGACGGGCTGCTCGACGAGTTCGGGGCCGCACGGGTGATCGACACGCCCCTCGCGGAGTCGGGTATCGTCGGCGCAGCCGTTGGCCTCGCGTTCCGCGGCTATCGTCCGGTCGTCGAGATCCAGTTCGACGGCTTCGTGTATCCGGCGTTCGACCAGATCGTGTCACAGGTGGCGAAGCTGCACTACCGCACTCAGGGGCGGGTGAAGATGCCCATCACGATCCGCATCCCCTGGGCGGGCGGCATCGGCGCGGCCGAGCACCACTCCGAATCACCGGAGGCCTACTTCGTCCACACGGCCGGCCTTCGGGTGATCGCGGTGTCGAACCCGGAGGACGCCTACCGGAGTCTGCGCCAGGCGATCGCCAGTGACGACCCGGTGATCTTCTTCGAGCCGAAGCGCCTGTACCACCACAAGGGCGAGGTCGATCTGGAAGCACCCCTGGCGGATGCCGCTCCGATGGGTCTCGCGCGTGTCGTCCGCGCCGGCAGCGACGCGACCGTCATCGCGTACGGCGCCATGGTGAGCACGGCGCTCCAGGCCGCAGAGGCCGCGGAAGACGACGGCATCTCGCTCGAGGTGATCGATCTGCGCTCGCTCTCGCCCGTCGACTACGACTCGGTCGCCGCATCGGTGCGCAAGACCGGTCGCGTGGTCGTCGCGCACGAGGCGTCCCGCGAGGCGGGCGTCGCCGCAGAGGTGATCGCCAGCATCACCGAGCGCTGCTTCGAGTACCTCGAGTCTGCGCCGCTGCGAGTCACCGGGCACGACGTGCCCTATCCGCCCGCCAAACTCGAGAAGTACCACCTGCCCGACCTCGATCGTCTGCTCGACGCGGTCGACCGGGTCCTCGACCGTCCGAACAGCCTGACGGGAGCAGACGCATGATCGCCGAATTCCGTCTTCCCGACCTGGGGGAGGGCCTCACCGAGGCCGAGGTCGTGCAGTGGCTGGTGTCGCCCGGCGACACGGTGACGCTGAATCAGACGCTCGCAGAAGTCGAGACCGCCAAGGCGATCGTCGAGCTGCCGTCCCCGTACGAAGGCACGGTGTCGTCGCTGCACGCCGTCGCCGGGCAGGTCGTCGCCGTCGGAGCCCCGTTGATCGCCTTCGATGTCGAGGGCGCCGACGAGGATGCTCCGAAAGGGTTTGACGCTGCCGAGAAGACGCAGCCGAATCTCGTCGGCTACGGCGCTGCGCCCTCGCAGGGTGGGCGACCCGCTCGTCGAGCCCGACGGGCAGGCGTGACCGCGGCGGCGGACACCGCAGTGCTCGAAGCCGCACCCCATGATGCGCGACCCACCGCCACCGTGGAGACGGCGATCGAGCGCCCTCGCTCCACGCCGCCTGTGCGGGCTTACGCGAAGCGTCTGGGTGTGGATCTGGTGCTGGTGGCAGCGGAGGTCGGAGACCGCGTCATCACCCGAGCGGACATCGACGCCTACGCCGAACGAGTCGGGATCTCGACTGACGCCGCTTCTTCCTCCGTGGATGTTCCGGAATCGGCGGCGGCGCTGTCACCCGGAGAACGCGAACTTCGCATCCCGATCAGGGGTGTGCGCAAGCACACGGCTGCGGCGATGGTGCAGAGCGCGTTCACGGCACCGCATGTGACGGTGTTCCTGACGGTCGACGTGACAGCCACGATGGAACTGATCGCCTCCCTGCGTGAGGATCGCGCGCTGGCGGAGCATCGCATCGGTCCACTCGCCGTGGTGGCCAAGGCGGCATGCCTGGCGCTGGCGCGCACGCCGGGGCTCAACTCGCATTGGGATGAGCAGGCGGGGGAGATCGTGCAGTACAACTACGTCGATCTGGGCATCGCCGCCGCCACAGATCGCGGATTGATCGTTCCGAACATCCGTGACGCCGAGCAGATGACGCTCGTCGGACTCGCCGACGCACTCAAGGCGCTCGCGGAGACGGCGCGGTCGGGAAAGACCTCCCCGGCCGATCTGGCTGGGGGAACCTTCTCGATCTCGAACGTGGGCGTCTTCGGCGTCGACGCAGGCACCCCGATCCTGCCGCCGGGGCAATCGGGCATCCTCGCAGTCGGAGCGGTCAGACGGCAGCCTTGGGAGCATCGCGGTGAGATCGCGCTTCGACAGGTGATGACGCTGAGCCTGTCCTTCGACCACCGTCTCGTGGACGGCGCCGAGGGGGCGCGTTTCCTCAAGGACGTGGCAGACGTGCTCGAAGAGCCGGGACGTGCGATGCTGCTCAGGTAGTCGCGCGCAACGCCGCATCGGCCATCGCGGCGAGGACCGTCGCGGTGGCCGAGTGGCGTCTGGCGGCAGCCCTGGTCGAGTGCGGTGTCGAGTTGATGAGACCGAAGCACGCCTGCACGCGCAGACGGAGCTCGTCCTCGTGCGCGTCTACGAGCGGGGCGAGAGCTGCGATCCAGAGATCGATGTACGCCCGCTGCAGACGACGGACCTCGGCGCGGTCGGTCTCGGCGAGGTGGGCGACATCACGATCCTGTACCCGGATGACGTCGGCGTTGCCGAGTGCGAAGTCGACGTGGAAGCGGATGAGCGACCGCATCCGCTCCTGGTCCGAGTCGGCATAGGCGGAGACACGCGTGCCGCCGGACACGAGATCTTGACTGACCTTCACGAGGACTGCTCCGAGAAGCGCCTGCTTGCCGGCGAAGTGGCGATAGACCGCAGGGCCCGAGACGCCGACCGCCGTGCCGATGTCCTCGAGGCTCACACCGCTGTATCCGCGGGCGGCGAACAGCTGCGCGGCCTCGCGGAGGATCGCGTCGCTTCTCTCGGCTTTCGCGCGATCTCGGGCGGTGAGCGGGCTTGTCATCTCAGTTAATCCTCGCTAACCTGAATCATCGGGTTAGTGAACACTAACCGAAGACGCACGCGACGCGCCACAGTGTTTCGCGGATGGACGCGGCTCGAGGAGGAGTCCACCATGCAAGCCACCCAGGAGTCGCTGGCCGCAGAGCTGCGCACCCGGCTCGCCGAGGCGGCGCTCGGCGGACCCGCCGCGTCGCGAGAGCGTCACGTCGCCCGCGGAAAGCTGCTGCCTCGTGACCGTGTGGCGCGGCTGCTCGACGAGGGCAGCCCGTTCGTCGAGATCGCCCCGCTCGCCGCCGACGGCCTGTATGGGGGAGAGGCGCCTGGTGCCGGAGTGATCGCCGGCATCGGCCTCGTGCACGGTCGGCACGTCATGGTGATCTGCAACGACGCGACAGTCAAGGGCGGCACCTACTTTCCGCTGACGGTCAAGAAGCACTTGCGCGCGCAGGAGATCGCGATGGAGAACCGTCTCCCGTGCCTGTACCTGGTGGACTCGGGCGGGGCCTTCCTGCCGAAGCAGGACGAGGTCTTCCCCGATCGCGAGCACTTCGGTCGGATCTTCTTCAACCAAGCCCGGATGTCGGCCGCCGGCATCTCGCAGCTCGCGGCGGTGCTCGGATCGTGCACAGCGGGCGGTGCGTACGTGCCCGCGATGAGCGATGAAACGGTGATCGTGCGCGGACAGGGCACGATCTTCCTCGGCGGACCGCCGCTGGTGAAGGCGGCCATCGGCGAGATCGTCACGGCGGAGGAGCTCGGGGGCGGCGAACTGCACGCCCGTCGTAGCGGCGTGGTGGACCATCTCGCCGAAGACGACGAGCACGCGCTCGAGATCCTGCGCGACATCGTCTCGACGCTTCCTGCTCCTGCCGCGCCGGCGTGGGAGATCTGGCCGAGCAGGGCTCCGGAAGAGTCGTCGCCGCTGTACGACGTCGTCCCCGTGGACGTGAACGCCGGCTACGACGTGCACGAGGTCATCACCCGCCTCATCGACGGGGAGTCCTTTCGCGAGTTCAAGGCCGAGTACGGCACGACTCTCGTCACAGGCTTCGCGCGGCTGCACGGACACCCCGTCGGCATCGTCGCCAACAACGGCGTGCTGTTCAGCGAGTCGGCCCTCAAGGGCGCCCACTTCATCGAGCTCTGCGATCAGCGCGGCATCCCCCTCCTCTTCCTTCAGAACATCACGGGATTCATGGTCGGCTCCGTCGCGGAGGCGGGCGGCATCGCGAAGGACGGCGCCAAGATGGTGACTGCGGTCGCGAGCACGAGAGTGCCGAAGCTCACTGTGATCATCGGCGGATCGTTCGGCGCAGGGAACTACTCGATGTGCGGTCGTGCGTACTCGCCGCGGTTCCTCTGGACGTGGCCGGCGAGCCGCATCTCGGTCATGGGAGGCGCGCAGGCGGCCTCCGTGCTGGCGACCGTCAAGGAGGATCAGCTCACCGCCCGTGGTGGGGGCTGGAGCGTCGAGGCGCGGTCGGAGTTCGAGGCGCCGATACGCGAGCAGTACGAGCAGCAGGGCGAGCCCTACTACGCCACCGCCCGACTGTGGGACGACGGGATCATCGACCCCGCCGACACCCGCGATCTGCTGGGGCTCGCACTCGATGTCGTCTCCCGCACGCCCTTGCCCGAACCCCGCTTCGGCCTCTTCCGGATGTGACTTCATGAGCTTCACGATGCCTTCTGCCTTGGGTGCTTCCGTCACCCCGACCACGGCCCCGGAACCGACGGATGCAGCTTCATGAGCTACATGACCCCGGAACCGACGCTGTTCCACACCGTCCTCGTCGCGAACCGCGGCGAGATCGCCCGCCGCGTGATCCGCACTCTGCGTGAGCTCGGCATCCGCAGCGTCGCCGTGTACAGCGATGCGGATGCCGCATCCCCTCACGTCGAGGAGGCCGACGCCGCCGTGCGCATCGGCCCCGCACCGGCAGCAGAGTCCTACCTCGACATCGATGCCGTGATCGCAGCGGCGCGCGCGACCGGAGCACAGGCGATCCATCCCGGATACGGCTTCCTCTCCGAAAGCGTGGGGCTGGCCGAGGCCTGCGCCGAGAGCGGCATCGTCTTCATCGGCCCGTCCATCGACGCCCTGCAGATCATGGGCGACAAGGCGAAGGCGCGCGAGCACGTGGCCAGACACGGAGTCCCCGTCGTCCCCGGATTCGATGCGAAAGGCCTCTCCGACATCGAGATCGCCGAAGAGGCAGAGAGCGTCGGGTTCCCCCTGCTCGTCAAGCCCAGCGCCGGCGGGGGCGGCAAGGGCATGGAGGTCGTGTCCGTGGCGCCAGACCTCGCAGCGGCGCTCGCGACCGCTCGACGGATCGCGGCGTCAGCCTTCGGCGACGACTCTCTGATCCTGGAGCGCTTGATCGAACGGCCTCGTCACATCGAGGTGCAGGTCTTCGGCGATGAGCACGGCACTGTGCTCGCTCTCGGCGAGCGCGAGTGCACGCTGCAGCGCCGCCACCAGAAGGTGATCGAGGAGGCCCCCTCCGCGGGGATCCCGGACAGCACGCGGGAAAGGCTGTTGAACGCCGCGGTGCGGGCTGCCGAGAGCGTGTCCTACGTCGGCGCCGGAACGGTCGAGTTCCTCGTCGACGCGGATGCTCCCGACGAAGTCTTCTTCATCGAGATGAACACGCGTCTTCAGGTGGAGCACCCTGTGACGGAGGAGGTCACCGGGCTTGATCTCGTGGAGCTGCAGCTGCGCGTAGCCTCGGGATTCCCTCTCGATATCGAGCCGCGTGTCGCAGGGCACGCCGTCGAGGCGCGCATCTACGCCGAGGCTCCGGAGCGGGGCTTCCTCCCGTCCACGGGCAGGATCCTGGCGTTCGAGATTCCGCCCGGCGTACGCGTCGATTCCGCCATCGAGACGGGCAGCGAGATCACCGGCTTCTACGATCCGATGATCGCCAAGGTGATCGCCGTCGCCGACGACCGAGTGACCGCCCTGCGCCGGCTCGACGAGGCGCTCGGCCGTACCGTAGTGCTCGGTGTCGAGACGAACATCTCGTTTCTGCGCACGCTGTGCCGGAACGAGCGGGTCGCGGCCGGTGATCTCGACACGGGACTGATCGAGTCGCTGCTCCCGATGGCGACGGAGCCTCCGACGTCTTCCATGCTCGACGCCGTACGACACCACCTGCTGCTCCAGGAGCGGTGGGAGTCGAACCGTGGTGGGCTGGACGCCGTGCACCTGCGAGCCGGAGCCGTGTGGGCGTCGAAGCGCGACGACAGCGCTGTCGGACCAGCGGCCTACCTCACCGACGACGACGAGCTCATCCTGGCGGAGGCTGCCGTTGCGCCGTCCTCGCCCGCTGTGGCCGTCTCGGATGACGCGGGCGCCGTGTGGGTCGCGTCGGACGGTCGATCCGCCCGGCTGCGGCCTCTCGACCGACGTCAGCGGATGCTGCGCCGTCTGGCTGCACGCGATACGGCAGCTGCGGCAACCGATCCGGAGGCTCGCGCACCCATGCCGGGAAGCGTGGTCGCCGTGCACGTCGACCACGGCGCGGCCGTCCATGCGGGCGATCCGCTCGTGTCGATCGAGGCCATGAAGATGGAGCATCTGGTGGTGGCGCCGCACGACGGCGTCGTCGACCTTCTGGTCGCCGCAGGCGACCAGGTGCGGCGCGCCCAGCCGGTCGCCCGCGTGACGGAGATCCCCGAACCGGGGACGACGGAGGAGGACCGATGATGGACGACCTGAGCGAAGAGGAACTCGAGCTCGCAGCGATGGTGCGCGACTTCGCCGAGACCGTCATCGCACCGCAGTCCTATGAGGCCGATCGCACGCACACTCTGCCGATGGACGTCGTCGCGCAGATGGGTCAGCTGGGCCTGTTCGGGCTCCCGTTCCCCGAGGAGCACGGCGGCCAGGGCGGCGACTACATGGCGCTCGGCATCGCGATCGAAGCGATCGGCCGCGTCGACCAGTCTCTCGCGATCACGCTCGAAGCCGGGGTCAGCCTCGGCGCCATGCCCATCTACCGGTTCGGCACGGAGGCACAGAAGAGCGAGTTCCTTCCGGATCTTCTCGCGGGGCGTGCGCTGGCGGGCTTCGGGCTCACCGAACCCGAAGCGGGCAGCGACGCCGGCGCCACGCGCACGACTGCTCGGCTGGAGGGCGAGGAGTGGGTTATCGACGGTTCGAAGCAGTTCATCACGAACTCGGGCACGCCCATCACCCGGTTCGTCACGGTCACGGCGGTGACGGGCGTCGAAGGTGGCCGCAAGGAGATCTCCACGATCATCGTCCCGAACGGCACACCCGGATTCACGGTGGAGGCGCCGTACGACAAGGTCGGCTGGAACGCCTCCGACACCCACCCCCTCACATTCGCGGGCGCCCGGGTGCCCGCCGGCAACCTGCTGGGCGAGAGGGGCACCGGTTTCCGGAGCTTCCTCAGCATCCTCGACGAGGGGCGCATCGCGATCGCCGCGCTGGCGACCGGAGCCGCAGAGGGATGCCTGGAGGCAGCGGTCGAGTATGCCAAGAGCCGGACCGTCTTCGGCAGCGCGCTCAGCACTCGGCAGAACGCCCAGTTCACACTGGCGCGGATGCGGGCACGCGTGCACACGGCCCGACTCGCCTGGCATCACGCGGCGCGTCTTCGCGACTCGGGTCGAGCGTTCGCCGAGCAGGCGGCGATCGCGAAGCTGGTCGCAGGGGAGGCGGCGATGGACAACGCACGCGATGCCACGCAGATCTTCGGCGGCAACGGCTTCATGAACGAGTTCCCGGTGGCGCGCCACTACCGCGACTCGAAGATCCTCGAGATCGGCGAAGGCACGACCGAGGTGCAGCTGCTCGTGATCGCGCGGTCGCTCGGCCTCGCCGGGTAGCGTGACAGGATGCGCGGGGCAGAGCCACAGGAGGGAGCCGAGATGAGTGCGCGGGAGATCGTCCAGCGGGGCCTCTACTTCGAAGAATTCGAGGTCGACGCCCGGTATCTGCACCGGCCCGGCCGTACAGCGACCGAGGCCGACAATGTGCTGTTCACCACTCTCACGATGAACACGCAGGCGCTGCACCTCGATGCGGCCTTCGCGCGTTCGCAGGAGTTCGGCCAGCGACTGATGAACTCGATGTGGACGCTGTCGACCATGGTGGGAAGCTCCGTGGCGCAGCTCACGCAGGGCACCCTCGTGGCCCAGCTCGGCTTCGGGGACATCGCGTTTCCGCATCCGCTCTTCGCGGGCGACACCCTGTACACCGAGAGCACGATCACGGCGAAGAGGCCCTCATCCTCGCGTCCGACGCAGGGGATCGTCACGATCGCCCACACCGGCCGCAACCAAGACGACGTAGTCGTCGCGACCGCGATCCGCACGGTGCTGGTACACCGCCTGCCTGAACAGGAGAACCGATGAGCTTCGACCTCGGTCCCGCGCTGCTGTTCTGCCCTGCCGACCGCCCTGATCGCTTCCACGGCGCCCTCGAGAAGGCGGATGCCGTGATCCTCGATCTCGAGGACGCGGTGCTGCCGGCGGCGAAGGCGGCCGCGCGGATCAACCTCGTCGATGCCGACGTCGATCCCGCCCGTGTCATCGTCCGGGTGAACGCACCGCAGACAGACGCCTTCGCGGCCGATCTGGCGGCCCTCGCTCGGACCGGCTTCCGAACGGTGATGGTCGCGAAGGCCGAGAACCCCGACGCTCTCGACGTCTTCGACGACAGCTTCTCGCTCATCGCGCTGTGCGAGACCGCGCGCGGTGTCAGCGCTGCCGATCGGATCGCCGCACACCCCCGGGTGACCGCCATGATGTGGGGGGCAGAAGACCTCGTGGCATCGCTCGGCGGGACATCGAGCCGTACGGCGGAGGGCGGCTATCGCGACATCGCGCGGTATGCGCGTTCGCGGGTGCTGCTCGAGGCCGGCGCGCACGGCAAGACGGCGATCGATGCCGTGCACATCGCGATCGACGATCTGGCGGGGCTCGAGCGCGAAGCGACGGACGCCGCATCGTCAGGGTTCCGTGCGACCGCGTGCATCCACCCCTCGCAGGTGGCGGTGATCAGGAACGCCTACCGTCCCGACGCCGGTGAGGTGGAATGGGCGCGCGCGGTGATCGACGCCGCTGACGCCGAGCGCGGCGTGTTCCGCTTCCGGGGCCGGATGATCGACGAGCCCGTGCTCCGTCACGCTCGATCGATCATCGCCCGCCACGGCTGATCAGCTCCAGTGCCCTCGTTCGTCGATCCACGTGTGCCATGGCGACAGGCTCTCGACGTGCAGGATGCCGTCGAACGCAGCGCCGATGTCGGCGAGTTCGACTTCGGGACCGTTGTGGGTGCCCGCGGCCGCGGTGATCGGTTCAGGGGCTCCGGTCAGATCGACGAAGAACGTCCCTGACCCGCCAGCCGCGAGGACCCCGTCCAGCGTGTCCCCTCGCGGCGCAGCCAGCTGTTCGACGAAGGGCGTGGAGTGCCCCGGCGGGTCGGTGGGGCTCGGACGGTGAAGCCATGCTTCGCCTCCGCCGAACGTCGTACCGATCACCCGCAGATCATCGCCGAGCCGTGCCGCCAGATGCGTGCCCACCGTGGCGAGCGGGTCGCTGACGAACGGGGGAGCGAGATACGGAGTCCTGCGCACGTGCCCGTTGGCGGCGAACAGCAGAACGCGCTCCTCTCGGTGCAGGATCCACTCCACCGTGTCGGCCATCGCCACGTCCCGGATGTTCGCCGGTGACCAGGTGCGCGTGGGGCCCTCGGACATGGCCGCGAGGAACGCATCTGTGCTTCGGGCCAGTTCCGACGCGCGGATGGCGATCGCGACATGTTCGGGATCGGCTCCGGCGGCGGCGTAGTCGGTCGCGCGTGCGCGCAGGCGCTCTGTCATGCCGTTGATCGCCGCGGTGATCGCGTGGCGCCGGTCACCCGGGAGTGCGAGGTAGGACTGGATCGCCGTCGCCGCGCGGGCGAGGCCTGATCGATCGGCGGGCAGGTGGTCGAACGCCGGGAGAAGAGTCGCGCGCAGGTGATCCGCGTAGGGCGGATCGGCCCGATCGAGGAATCGGACGACCTCCTGCACAGCGGGAAGCGCCGACGCGGCGGAATCGGGGACGTCCATGCCGTAGAAGCGCACGGGTTCGCCCGCCAAGGCACGGTCGCGCATCCACACCACGAGGTCGAGGGCCTCCTGGCACTTCCCGAAATGGTAGGTGACGCCCTCGTTCAGCACTTCGCGGAGACTGCCTTCTCCGGTGCGCACCCAACCATCGACCGACAAGCCCTCGACGAAGCCGCTCTCCAGGACGAGGGCGCTGAAGCCCGCGCGCTCGACGAGGAATCGCAGCAGCCGTGCCCGCCAGGCGAGGAATTCGTGGCTGCGGTGCATCGATTCGCCGAGCGCGACGACGCGAGAGTCGCCGATGAAGGCGAGCAAGGGTTCGAGCTGCGCGTCGGGAACGTCGTCGGGGTCGACCTCGTCGAAGCGAATGGCCGTGGCTCGCAGCCATGCGGACACCGCCCCTTCGTGACCCATCGTCAGAAGACGCGCGCCTGCTCGAGCAGGCGCACCGACGCGGGCGATACCTCGAAGCGGTGCACCGAGCCGTTGGCCAGCATGTCGCCGATCTTCGGGAGCGTGCCGCCGGAGACGTGATCGATGAGGGAGCGGATGACACCGCCGTGAGCGACGACGATCACCGACTCGGCCACGGGGGCTGAACGTCGGCGCGCCTCACGGGCGATGCGGTGCAGGGCCGCGAGTGAGCGCTCGCCGACCTCCTCTAGCGACTCGGCGCCGGGAACCGGGGCGTGCCAGTCGCCGTACTTCTCGAGGTACTCGGGAACGAGCATCCCTTCGCCCTCGCCGAACTCCCGCTCCCGGATCTCCGGCACGAGCGCCGGAGCGCCGAGTCCCAACTCTGCCGCGATGATCTCCGCGGTCTCTCGGGCGCGCAGCAGCGGGCTCGCGTAGATGGTGTGGTGGACGGATCCGCTCAGCTGGTCGGCTGCCCGATGTGCGTCGGCCCGGCCGGTCTCGTTCAGCGGGATGTCGGTCGTTCCCTGAATGCGGCGAGCCAGGTTCCAGTCGGTCTGGCCGTGTCGGACGAGGGTGATGAGGGTCACTGCAGAAGCTCCTGGATGGCGGGGAGCACGATGCTCGTGCCGGACGCGAGCGTGACGTCCGCCCAGGTGTCGGCGCGAGTGGGCTCGTGATTGACGATGATGAGGGGGATGCCGCGACGACGCGCGCGTTCGACGAGCCGGACTCCCGAGTTCACGACGAGGGAGGAGCCGGCGACGATCAGCGCCGAACTCGCGCGCAGCAGCGACTCGGCGGCCTTGAACCTGTCCTGCGGCACGTACTCGCCGAAGAACACGACGTCGGGCTTGAGCATCCCCTCGCACACCGTGCACACCGGCACGATGAACCCGTCTGTGCTCTCGGGCAGGACATCGCCGTCCGGTGCGAGCACGACGTTCTCGGGAACGGCGATCCAGGGGTTGCGCTCTTCGATCTGCCCAGCGATGTCGCGGCGGTCGAAGACCTGACCGCAGTGCAGGCAGAGCACGCGGCGCATGGTGCCGTGCACCTCGATCACGTGCGAGCTGCCGGCGCGCAGGTGCAGACCGTCGACGTTCTGGGTGATGACGCCGCTGACGACGCCTCCCGCTTCCATCTCTGCGAGGGCGATGTGCCCCGCGTTCGGCTCGGCCTGCGCGAAGGCCCGCCAGCCGAGGTGACCGCCCACCCAGTATCGCCGCCGGGCGGACTCGTCGCCGAGGTACTTCTGGATGGTCATCGGGTCGGACCTGGTGCGGGCCCCTTCGCCGCGATAGGCGGGGATCCCGGAGTCGGTCGAGATGCCGGCGCCCGTGAGCAGGGCGACCTTGCGTCCACGGAGAAGATCTGCGGCCTTCTCGATGCGAGCGTCGAGCTCGTCATCCGTCATCGCGGTCACGGAACCTCCCTCAGCGAGTCTACGGGGCGCGGCCGTCACCGGCTCGCCGCGCATGTCACAGTGGAGGTCTATGGAACTCATCGAGATCGCCTCCGCAGACGATGCGCGGCTGGACGACTACCGCGACCTCACCGACACCGCGCTGCGGGCTGTCTCCGAACCGGCAGGTGGGCTCTACATCGCAGAATCGGCCAAGGTCATCGAGCGTGCCGTCGCCGCGCGGCACCGTCCGCGCTCGGTCATGGTGCAGCGACGCTGGGTCGACGGCATCCGCTCTCTGCTCGTCGAGCACGATGTCCCCGTCTATGTCGTTCCGGATGAGGTGGCCGAGAGCGTCACCGGGTTCGCGGTGCACCGCGGAGCGATCGCATCGATGCACCGACCGACGCTTCCGTCGGTCGCCGACATCGTCGCCGATGCCTCGCTGGTGCTGCTCCTGGAGGGAATCGGCGACCACACGAACGTCGGCGCCGCCTTCCGGGCGGCGGCAGGGCTCGGTGCGGATGCCGTGCTCGTGTCGCCGCGTTGCGCAGACCCGCTCTACCGCCGCAGCGTCCGCGTCAGCATGGGCACGGTGTTCCAGGTGCCCTGGACGAGGATCGAGGACTGGGACGCCGGCGTCGAGGACATGCGCCGTGCCGGGGTCGAGCTCGCCGCGCTCGCACTGGCTGAAGACGCCGTGCCCCTCGACGTCTACGCGCGCGACCGCCCCGCCCGGGTGGCGCTGATGATGGGTTCGGAGGGCGACGGTCTTTCGGGCGCGGCCCTCGCCTCAGCAGACAGCGTCGTGACGATCCCGATGACCGGGGGAGTGGACTCCCTCAACGTCGCTTCGGCCGCGGCGGTCGCCCTGTGGGCGTTGTCCCGCTGACGGGCTTGCGTCGTCAGCTCTGATCAGTCTCGAACCGGATGAACGGAGCAGCGTCGGGGCGCTTGGCGGCGACGTGATCGCCGGAGGACTGGTGCCGCAGGCGGCGCAGCACCCACGGGACGAGGTGCTCGCGGGCCCAGCCAAGGTCTTCCGCACGGGCCTCGCGCCAGGTGCGCACGGGAATGGGCTCCGGCTGCATCGCTTCGAGATCGTTCGGGACGTTCAGGGCGCGCAGTACCATGCGCGCGACTTCGTGGTGGCCGAGCGCGTTGTAGTGCAGGCGATCGTCGTCGAAGAACCGCGGATCCTGCACGACCTTGAGCGCCCACTGATCCGCGACGATGCAGTCGTGCCGATCCGCGATCGCCCGCACGTTCTCGTTGTAGATCGCGACCTTGCCGCGGAACGGCCGGAAGACGGGTGTGAAGCCCGTATCGATCCCCGTGAACAGCAGGATGGCGGCACCGGTCGACGCGAGACGTGCCACCGCGTCCTCGAGCTGGACGGCGATCGCATCGGGGTCGGTACCGGGGCGGATGACGTCGTTGCCGCCGGCGCAGATCGAGATGAGATCCGGTCGCAGCGCGACGGCCGGCTCGATCTGGTCTCTGACGATCTGAGCGATGAGCTTGCCGCGCACCGCGAGATTCGCGTAGGCGAAGTCGTCGACCTGCTGCGAGAGCACTTCCGCGACCCGGTCGGCCCAGCCGAGGTGGCTGCCGGGCGCCGAGGGATCGGGATCGCCGATGCCTTCGGTGAACGAGTCTCCGATCGCGACGAAGCGCCGCCACGGATGAGAGGTCTCGTTGGCCACGAACGGCGTCCGGGTCGAATCCTGGTCGGTCATCCAGCTCTCCTTCGCGAACATGCGCCATCCAGGGATCGCGGCGGCGCAGGGAACGAGCCTACCCGGCGCAGGCGTACGACGGCAGCGTGTGCTCTCTGTCTGCAGCACCGCCTATCGTTGAAGGGATGCTTTCTCCGTCCTTCCCTCAGCGCGCCCCATGGGGCACCGCGAACAAGCTGCGGGCCTGGCAGCAGGAGGCGCTCGACCAGTACTTTCAGGCGGATCAGCGGGACTTCCTCGTCGCTGCGACCCCCGGAGCAGGCAAGACCACGTTCGCCCTCACCCTCGCCGTCGAGCTGATGCGCATCGGCGAGGTGAACCGGATCATCGTGGTCGCCCCGACCGAGCACCTGAAGACGCAGTGGGCGGATGCCGCTGCGCGCGTGCACATCAGGCTCGACCCCTACTTCAAGAACAGCCGCTGGGCTCCCGCACGGCAGTACCACGGCGTCGTCGTGACCTACGCGCAGGTGGCGGCGAAGTCGTCCGTCCACCGGCACCTGACCGAAGACGCCAAGACCCTGGTGATCCTCGACGAGGTGCACCACGGCGGCGATGCGCTGAGCTGGGGTGACGCGATCCGCGATGCCTACGGACCCGCGAAGCGACGCCTGCTGCTGAGCGGCACGCCTTTCCGCAGTGACACCGCGCCCATCCCGTTCGTTGAGTACCTGCCCGACGAGTCGGGCGCACGGGTGTCGAGCACCGACTACAGCTACGGCTACGGTCGCGCTCTCGCCGACGGCGTGGTGCGACCCGTGCTGTTCCACATGTACGCGGGCAAGATGCGCTGGCGCACCAGCGCGGGCGACGAACTCGAGGCGCATCTGGGGCAGGACAACACGAAGGACGTCAACTCGCAGGCATGGCGCACGGCTCTCGACCCCGAGGGCTCGTGGATGCCGGCCGTGCTGTCGGCGGCGGATCGACGGCTGACGGAGATCCGCCACCACATCCCGGATGCCGGGGGACTGGTTCTCGCGACCGATCAGACGGTCGCCCGCGCCTACGCCAAGATCCTGCACGGCATCACCGGCCGCCAGCCCACCATCGTGCTCTCCGACGACGCCTCCGCTTCGCAGCGCATCGAGAAGTTCAGCGCGAGCGACGACCGCTGGATGGTCGCTGTGCGCATGGTCTCCGAGGGCGTCGACGTGCCGCGACTCGCCGTCGGCGTGTACGCGACGTCGTCGTCGACTCCGCTGTTCTTCGCCCAGGCCATCGGCCGGTTCGTGCGAGCGCGACGGCGCGGAGAAGCCGCGAGCGTGTTCCTGCCCAACGTTCCGGTGCTGATGGGCCTCGCGAACGAGATGGAGAAGCAGCGCGATCACGCCCTCGACCGCAATGACAAAGACGCAGACGGGCTCGACGACTCGTTGCTCGAGAGCGCCAATCGCGAAGACGACGCCTCGGACGCCCTGACTCAGGAGTTCAGTTACCAGGCGATCTCGTCGATCGCCCACTTCGACCGCGTCGTCTTCGACGGCAAGGACTTCGGGCAGCTCGCCGAACCCGGCACGCCGGAAGAGGAGGAGTTCATCGGATTCCCGGGTCTCCTCGAACCCGAGCACGTGCACGAGCTGCTGATGCAGCGCGCCGCTCGCCAGTCGCGCCTGCGGGAAGTCAGGGAGTCGACGGCCGATCCGACCGAGACGACCACGCTGCCGACGCCGCTGCACCGCACTCTGAAAGAGCAGCGGCAGCTGCTGAACAGCCTCGTCGGACTCTACGCGAGGCAGACGGGGGAGCCGCACGGCTCGGTGCACGCCGAGTTGCGTCGGATCTGCGGCGGCCCGGCCGTCGCACAGGCCACCGTGACGCAGCTGCAGTCGCGCATCGAGGTGCTCCGCAAGCGCGTGCGCTCCTGACCACAAGTCCTGCTCCCTGACGGCCGGGCGCTCGATCGCGCCGACGGGTTCGGATTCCCGAAAACCTGGCAATCCTCGTCCGGACTCGGCGACCCGGCATCCGCCCGGATAGCGTTGAACGGTTGCCCGAATCCTGGAGGAGAGCATGACAGCGCCCGCTGCCGCAGCGCCCACCGCCGCCGATCGTCGCCGCTGGGCGCGCTATCTCGTCGAGGAGCGCGCCGAGGGCACCGTCTACCAGCGCCTCGCCGCCCGTCGGGAAGGCGAGGAACGCGAGATCCTTCTCAACCTCGCCGAGGCCGAGCGCCGTCACGAGCAGCACTGGCTCGATCTTCTCGGCGCGGAGCCCGCCCGTCTGCCTCGGGCCGGCCTTCGCTCGCGCATGCTCGGGTGGATGGCCGGGAAGTTCGGGTCGATCTTCGTGCTCGCGCTCGCGCAGAGCGCTGAGGCTCGTTCTCCGTACGACACCGAGGCCTGGGCCTCGCCAGCCATGCGGGCGGACGAGAAGGTGCACTACGAGGTCGTGCGAGGGCTCGCCGCACGCGGACGGCGGCGTCTGTCGGGTTCGTTCCGGGCGGCCGTCTTCGGAGCGAACGACGGCCTCGTCAGCAATCTCGCGCTCGTGCTCGGCATCGGCGCGACCGGCGTCAGCAGCGGCTTCGTGCTGTTCAGCGGTATCGCGGGCCTCCTCGCCGGCGCGCTGTCGATGGGAGCAGGGGAGTTCGTCTCCGTGCGGTCGCAGCGTGAGCTCCTGGCGTCCACCGAGGCGAACGACGATGCCGCCGCGTCCGCGGCGGATCTCGACATCGACGAGAACGAGCTGGCCCTCGTCTACCGGGCCCGCGGCATGGACGAGGCGGAGTCGCTCAGCCGAGCCCGCAAGATCGTGACGGCCGCGCGAGCAGGGGCGCAGTACGCGACGACGGGTCCCGTGCGCACCCACGGAGCCGACGACCACGAGATCGTGGGCAGCGACTGGACCGCGGCGATCTCGAGCTTCCTGCTGTTCGCCTCGGGAGCGATCGTGCCGGTGCTGCCCTGGCTCTTCGGGCTGCAGGGGACCACGGCGGTCATCGTGGCCTTGATCCTCGTCGGCGTAGCCCTGCTTTCGACAGGGGCGATGGTCGGGATCCTCTCCGGTGGCCCGCCGCTGCGCCGGGCTCTGCGCCAGCTGGCGATCGGGTTCGGGGCGGCGGCGATCACGTACGTGCTCGGGCTGGTGTTCGGCGTCGGCGCGGCCTAGCGGCGCCCATCGTGGCGAACGGCTCTCCCGGGCATGTCTGTGCCGTAGTCTCAGCGTGACAGCAGATGAGAGGGCGGATGCCGTGACGGACGTACTCGCGGATCGACCAGGAGAGCTATCGGCCGAGGAGATCATGCGGCGCAACGCCGTGACGATCCTGGGGCCGGTCGACGCCGATGTCATCGTCTTCGCTCACGGATACGGCACCGATCAGTCCATCTGGCGGCCGATCGCCGAGACGTTCGCAGCGGACCATCGTGTCGTGCTGTTCGACTACGTGGGGTCGGGCGCCTCTGACCTCGGCTCCTATGACGAGCGCCGCTACGATGCGCTCGAGGGCTACGCCGACGATCTGATCGAGGTCCTCGATGCCGTCGCGGCCGAGAGCGCGGTGCTCGTCGCCCACTCGATCAGCGGGATGATCGGGGCCCTGGCGTCCATCCGTCGTCCTGAGCTGTTCCGCGAGATCGTGATGGTCTGCCCGTCGCCGAGGTACGTGGACGACGAGGCCTACGTCGGCGGCTTCAGCCGAGATGACGTGCTCGGCCTGCTCGCCGCGATCGAGACGAACCAGCCGAGCTGGGCTTCGTCGCTCGCTCCGGCGGTCACCGCCCGTGACGATCGTCCTGAAGTCGTCGACAGGGTGCGTACGCTCTTCGCGACGACGGCTCAGCGCGTGGCCGTGCATTTCGCCCGCGTCGTCTTCTTCAGCGATGTGCGGCGTCGGCTGGACGAGATCCCTGTGCACTGCACGATCGTCCAGTCTCGGGGCGACATCATCTGCCCGCCCCACATCGGGGAGTACCTGCGCACCCGCATCCCTTCGAACGACCTCGTGCAGCTCGACAGCGCGGGGCATTTCGTTCTGCTCACAGAGCCTGCTCTGGTCACCGAGGTCATCAGGAACGCCCTGTGACCGGTGGCGAGTCGGCCGCGGATCTCGTCGACGCTGCCCCGGCCGCGATCCTCGCCGTCGACATGACGGGCGTCGTGCTCGTCCACAATCGCAAGACGCTCGACTGGCTGGGCGCGGGGGAGGACTCGCTCGTCGGCCGGAATCTCACCGAGTGGATGCCGCCGGCGGCACGCATGCTCTACGAGACCCAGGTGGTGCCCCGCTTGGTGGAGAAGGGCCGCGTGCGTGAACTCGTCCTCGAGATACGGCGCCCGGATGGGAGTCGTCATCCGCTCCTCGTGAATGCCGATCGGCGGGTCGATGACGCCGGTAGTGCGCGCATAGTGATCGTCGCCATGGACGCGATCGGGCGGTCTGCGTTCGAACGTGAGCTTGTGGAGACTCGTCGCACGGCTGATGCCGCGCACCGTGAACTCGCCCTGCTGCAGGATGCGACAGGGCGGCTCGCCGTGGCCCGCGGTCTCGAGGATCTCGGCCGCGTTCTCATCGATGCTGCAGGACAGGCGACGCAATCGGCGTGGACCGTGGTGCGACTTGCAGACCACGGTGGGGGCGTCTCGACGTGGGGTGACCCTCCCTTCGGCGTCGACCAGGACGAGGGCTTGAGGGCTGGCTCCGATCAGGTGATCTGCCACGATCCCGACGACATCGTGCGAACCTTGCCGGGTTCAGCTCACGCCCTGAACCGAGCCGGGGTGGAATCCCTGATCCTGACGCCCGTCGTGCGGCAGGACGGACGGGTGATCGGCGAGATCTGCTGCTGGTTCCGTCGGCCGCGCACACTCGGTCCGGATGAGGCGGGAACGCTGGTCGCCCTCGCGCGCCAAGCCGAACGCGTCGTGGAACATCTGCGCCTGCAGGACCGGCTTCGCCACGACGCGTCTCACGACGGCCTCACGGGTCTCTTCAACCGAGCGGGGTTGTCCGCCCGCCTGACCGAGCTGCTGACCACCGCGGATCTCTCGGAGCGGAGCTCTGCCGTGATCTTCCTCGATCTCGACGGCTTCAAGGCGATCAACGACCTGCGTGGCCACAGTGCCGGCGACGAGGTGCTCCGCACCGTCGCGGAGCGTCTGGTGCGCGTCTGCCGCTCGGGTGACGCGATCGGGCGCCTGGGCGGAGACGAGTTCGTGATCGTGGTGGATCATGTGGACCGCGACGACGCCAGCGGGCTCGCCGGTCGTGTGCGAGACGCCGTGTCCGCGCCCTTGGCGGGGGCTGCGGAGGGGATGCCGCTGTCCGCCAGCGTGGGCGTGATCTCGTGGACGGGCGCCGACGATCCTCGGCCCAGCGCAGACGAGCTGATCTCCGCGGCGGACGAGGAGATGTACACCGCCAAACGACTGCTCAGCGGCGGCGTGCGATCGCGGACCTGGCTGCATCGATAGGCGGGAGCGCATCCGTTCCGCTGCATGGCCATCACAAAGAAGAAGAGCCCCGATCCGTCTGGATCGGGGCTCTTCTTCGTCTTGTGCGCGGAGGGGGACTTGAACCCCCACGCCCTATCGGGCACTAGCACCTCAAGCTAGCGCGTCTACCATTCCGCCACCCGCGCAGGTGTTGGATGTTCGTTGCCGAACGAAGATTTACATTAGCACGAGCGCGGGGGCTCTCTGAAACCGACCCCGACTCCCGGGCGCGCCACCGGGGTTCGATAGCCTGGAGTCATGACTGCTCAGCCGCTCCCCGAGGTCGTCCGCATCGCCGGCGAGCTGATCCGCATCGACACCTCCAACTACGGCGGCGGCAACGCCAAGGGTGAACGCGAGGCGGCGGAGTACGTCGGCCGGTATCTCGAAGAGCTCGGCCTCGAGGTCGAGTACTACGAGCCCATCCCGCGCCGCACGAATGTGATGGCCCGCGTGGCGGGGCGCGACAGCAGCAAGCCGGCACTGGTGGTGCACGGCCATCTCGACGTCGTCCCTGCGGTCGCAGAGGACTGGAGCGTCGACCCGTTCGCCGGCATCGTTCAGGACGGGATGCTGTGGGGCCGCGGAGCCGTCGACATGAAGAACATGAACGCGATGATCCTCACGGCCGTCGCCGACATCATCCGCTCGGGGGAGCAGCCCCAGCGCGACCTGATCATCACGTTCTTCGCCGACGAAGAGAACGGCGGCGTCGAGGGCTCCGCGCTCGTCGTCCAGAACAAACCAGAGTGGTTCGCCGGTGCGACCGAGGCGATCAGCGAGGTGGGCGGATACTCGATCACGGTCGACGACCGGCGCGCATACCTGCTTCAGGTCGGCGAGAAGGCGATGATCTGGATCCGTCTCGTCGCCAAGGGACGGGCCGGTCACGGCAGCCGCCTCCACGACGACAACGCGGTGACCAAGCTCGCCGAAGCCGTCGCCGCGATCGGCCGCACCCGCTGGCCCATCCAGCTCACCGACACCACGAGGGCCCTGCTCGAAGGACTCAGCGAGCTCACCGGCCGCTCGACGGACGACCCCGATGCCCTCGCCTCCGCAGCCGGACCTGCCGAGGCCTTCCTGCGCTCCACGTTCCGCACCACGACGAACCCGACGGTCCTGAGCGCGGGGTACAAGCACAACGTGATCCCCGAGCGCGCCGAGGCCCTCATCGACGTGCGCGTGATCCCGGGCACCGAGGACGACGTCCTCGCCGAGTTGCAGCACATCGTCGGCGACGACATCGCCATCGAGATCGTCGTGCAGGACATCGGGATGGAGACGCCGTTCGAAGGCGGACTGGTCGATGCCATGGTCGCGACCCTCGGTGCGCACGACCCTGGCGTGCCGGTGATCCCGTACCTCCTCGGCGCCGGAACCGACAACAAGGCGCTCGCCTACCTCGGCATCACCGGCTACGGCTTCGCACCGTTGCGGCTGCCGGCCGATCTCGATTTCACGGGCATGTTCCACGGCGTCGACGAGAGAGTACCCGTAGACTCGCTTGTCTTCGGTCAGCAGGTGCTGGCCGATCTGCTGCGCTCGTACTGAGCGCCCGACTCCCGCCGGCGCAGCCCGCACAGAAGGCCCCGTATGAACCTGCTCGAAGCCCTCCTCCTCGGCATCGTCCAGGGACTCACCGAGTTCCTGCCCATCTCCTCCAGCGCGCATCTGCGTATCGTGGGCAGCTTCCTGCCCTCCGGAGAAGACCCGGGCGCCGCCTTCACCGCGATCACGCAGATCGGGACGGAAGCCGCGGTCGTCGTGTTCTTCTGGCGCGACATCGTGCGGATCATCTCGCACTGGTTCCGATCCCTCACCGGCAAGGTGCCCCGCAACGATCCCGATGCTCGGATGGGCTGGATGATCATCATCGGCAGCATCCCGATCGTCGTCCTCGGTCTGCTCTTCCAGGACCAGATCGAGAGCGTGCTGCGCTCGCTCTGGATCGTGGCGATCATGCTCATCGTGTTCGGCATCCTGCTCGGGATCGCCGATCACGTCGGCGCCAAGCGCCGCACTCTCGACGATCTGACCTACCCGCACGGCATCGGCTACGGTCTGGCCCAGGCGCTTGCTCTGATCCCCGGGGTCTCGCGCTCCGGCGGCACCATCACGATGGGGCTGTTCCTCGGCTACGAGCGCGCCGCCGCAGCACGGTACGCCTTCCTTCTCGCGATCCCGGCCGTCTTCGGCAGCGGCTTCTATCAGGTGTACAAGAGCTGGGACGCACCGAACCAGCACTTCTCCTTCGGCGAGACGCTGGCGGCGACCGGCATCGCCTTCGTCGTCGCTCTGGGTGTCATCGCGTTCTTCATGAACTGGATCTCGAAGCGCAGCTTCCTGCCGTTCGTGATCTACCGCGTGCTGCTCGGAACCGCGCTGCTGGTGCTGCTCGGCACCGGGGTCCTCACCGCTTGAGGTCACCCGGCCCGTCGCCGCGCCGCTTCAGGTAACGCTCGAACGCCTGCGCGATCGCATCGCCGGACGCCTCGGGCGAGTCCCAGGTGTCACGGGTGCGCTCCAGCTGGCGGATGTACTCGGCCATGTCCTCGTCGTCAGCCGCGGCCGCGTCGATCGACGCCTCCCAGGCCGCGGCCTCGGTGCGAAGATTGTCGCGGGGCACGTCGACCCCGGTGAGTTCCTCGAGGCGGTCCAGCAGGGCGAGGGTGACCTTGGGCGAAGGCGTGGCAGAGGCGACGTAGTGCGGCACGCTGGCCCACAGGCTGGCCGTCGGGATACCGGCGTTCTCGGCGAAGTGCTCGAACACGCTGAGGATGCCGACCGGCCCCTCGTAGAGCGATCGCTCGAGCCCGTACGCCTCGCGCACGTCGTCGTTCTGACTTGACGCGAAGATCGAGATGGGCCGGGTGTGCGGTACATCCGACAGCATCGCTCCGAGCGTCACGAGCCCCGTGACATCATCGCGAAGCGCGACGTCGATGAACTCCGCGGCGAAGGACTGCCAGGTGCGTGCGGGCTCGACACCCGTGAGCAGCCAGAACTCGGGACCTGTCGCCGGATCGCGCGGGCGCCAGAGACCGGCCTCGGGCCAGGTCAGCTGACGTCGCCCTTCGCCGTCCATCTTCGTGGCGGGGCGCGTGTACTGGTAGTCGAAGTAGAGCTCGGGGTCGATCGAGTGCACGAGGTCGTAGTCGGTCATCGACCGCAGCGCCGCTATGGCTCCGCTCGCGGCTTCGCCTGCGTCGTTCCAGCCGTCGAAGGCGGCGATGATGATGCGGGAACCGAGAACATCCATCGTGTGCTCCCTTCATGACCGTGGACGGGGTATCCCTCCAGGCTAGTCCGCGGCGAGGGGGCCCGGTGCAGCCACGGCTAACATGGTTCAGTGAGCAGACAGCCGGGCGCAGTCCTCTGGGACATGGATGGAACACTCGTCGACACCGAGCCGTACTGGATGGCTGCCGAGACGGCCCTGGTCGAGTCCTACGGCGGCAACTGGACCCACGACGACGCTCTGCAGCTTGTCGGCAACGGCCTGATCGACAGCGCCATCATCCTGCAGAACGCCGGAGTGGACATGGCCGCGGAGGCGATCATCTCGCGCTTGACGGATGCCGTCCAGGAGGCGCTGCGGACGCAGGGCGTGCCGTTCCGCCCCGGCGCTCGGGAGCTGTTGCATGACCTGCGGGCCACCGGTATCCGCACGGGCCTCGTGACCATGTCGCTGCGGCGCATGGCCCTCGGAGTCGTCGATCTCATCGACTTCGAGGCTTTCGACATCGTGGTCGCCGGCGATGATGTGAAGAACTCGAAACCCCATCCCGAGCCCTATCTCCAGGCCGCCGCCCTGCTCGGCGTCGACATCTCCGACACTGTCGTGATCGAGGATTCTCCCACCGGCCTCCGCGCCGGCATCGCCTCTGGTGCAGTGGCACTCGGCGTGCCGCATATCGTCTCTCTCGACGGCGTCGGCGCCCATGAGCTGTGGCCCACTCTCGCCGAGCGCGGAGCATCCGACATCGCCGATCTCTTCACCCGCTTGACGTCTCTGACAGGAGCCACCCGATGACCCAATCCACAGCGAAGCGACCGAGCGGACCTTTCCGCGAAGGCGATCGTGTGCAGCTGACGGGGCCGAAGGGGCGTCTGCACACCGTGACGCTCCGAGAGGACGGCGAGCTCCACACGCACCACGGCGTCCTGCGGCACCGCGATCTCATCGGACTGCCGGACGGCTCTGTCGTAGCCAACAGCTCCGGCCACGACTACCTCGCTCTGCGCCCGCTGCTGAGGGACTTTGCGATGTCCATGCCGAGAGGCGCTGCGATCGTCTACCCGAAGGACGCCGCCCAGATCGTCATGCAGGCCGACGTCTTCCCCGGTGCGGTCGTCGTCGAGGCCGGCGTCGGGTCCGGTGCTCTGTCGCTCTCGCTCCTGCGAGCGATCGGTCCGGCCGGTCGGCTGGTGTCGTTCGAGCGTCGAGACGACTTCGCAGACGTGGCGCGGGGCAACGTCGCCACGTTCTTCGGAGAGACGCCTGAGACATGGGAAGTCGTGGTGGGCGACCTCGCCGAGCAGCTGCCCGCACAGTTCGAGGCGGGAACCGTCGACCGGGTCGTGCTCGATATGCTGGCGCCCTGGGAGTGCATGGACGTCGTCGCCGACGCCCTCACACCTGGGGGAGTAGTGCTCTGCTACATCGCGACAGCGACCCAGCTTTCGCGGGTGGCCGAGTACATCCGCGCCACCGGGCTCTTCACGGATCCCGATGCGTCCGAGACCATGGTGCGCGGTTGGCACGTGGAAGGCCTCGCAGTGCGCCCAGATCATCGGATGGTCGCGCACACGGGATTCCTGCTCACCGCCCGCCGTCTCGCGCCAGGGGCCATCGCTCCATCCGTGAAGCGGCGTGCGTCGAAGAGCAGCTATGGAGACGAGGACGTCGAGCTGTGGACGCCGGGTGCAGTGGGCGATCGGGAGATCAACGACAAGAACCTGCGCAAGCGCGCTCGCGAGGCCGCGAAGGCCGCCGAGGGAGCACGCCTCGCCGCCGCAGCGCGCGACACCGGCGACGCGACGGAATATGCTTGAGCCCGTGCGTAGAACCTCCGCCGCTCTGGCGTCCCTCAGCCTTGCCGTCCTCGCCCTGACGGGTTGCTCCTCGACGCCTTCCTTCGACGGCGCAGTCTGCGACCGCACAGCGAACGCCTCGACGACCCTGGCGGACTCGGTCAGCACCTCGGGCGACGTGGGCTCCGAGCCGAAGGTCGAGGTCTACGCCCCCGTGTCGGCGAAGTCCTCGACGTTCGTCGACGCCGTCGTGGGCGACGGCACCGCCGTCGTGAGCGCGAACCAGCCCTTCATCGCGAACGTCACGACGTACGACGGGGAGACCGGGGACAAGCTGCAGACCACCGGCTACGACGCCTCGACGACGCAGCCGCACGACATCGCCTACTGGAGCCAGGTGTCCCCGGCGCTCAGCAAGGTTCTGCAGTGCGCGACCGGTGGGAGCCGCGTCGTCGGTCTGCTGACGCCGAAGGACATGGGCGCCCAGGCCGACGCCGGGAGCATCGTGATCGTCTTCGACATCGGGCACGTGTTCCTGCCGAAGGCCGAGGGCACCCCGCAGTTCAACGACGCGCGCGGTCTGCCGACCGTCGTGCGCGCACCCGACGGCACACCCGGCGTGATCATCCCGGATTCCGCGGCCCCCAAGGAGGCCGTCGTGCAGACGCTCATCAAGGGTGACGGCCCGAAGGTGAAGGAGGGCGACTTCGTGGTCGTCAACCACACGGTGCTGAACTGGGACGACAAGAGCGTCGCCGGCACCAGCTGGGGCTCCACGTCTCTCGTCACGTCGCCGCTTCCCGAGATGGTCGGGGCGACCGTCGGCTCGCAGATCATGATCGTCACGCCCGCGGCGGACTCGTCGCCCGCGCAGGTTCTCGTGGTCGACATCCTCGGCATCACGACAGCGGCACCTCAGCAGCAGCAGTGATGGCAGCCGGGATTCCCGCGGAGGAGCGTCTGACGAATCTCGTCGTGGCGCTGATGGCCACGGAGATCGGGCTCACCAAGCAGCAGATCCTCGACAACGTCTCGGGGTACCGGCAGCGAGCGGATGCAGGGGCGCGTTCGGATGCACTCGAGAAGATGTTCGAGCGCGACAAGGACGAGCTGCGCAAGCTGGGTGTTCCCGTCGAGACCATCGGCGAGGCGAGCGACCCGAACGACCTCCGGGAGGCCCGGTATCGTATCCCTCAGGCGGAGTACGATCTGCCGAGCGACATCGACTTCACTCCGGCCGAGCTGGCCGTGCTGCAGCTCGCCGGCAGCGTGTGGAGCGCCGAATCGGTCTCGGGAGACGCCCAGGCTGGCGTCCGCAAGATCCGAGCTCTGGGTATCGACGGCGACGAGCCGATCATCGGCTTCGCTCCCCGGATCACGGCGAGGGACGCCGCCTTCGCGCCGCTCCAGGAGGCGATCGAGAAGAGCCGCGTCGTCACTTTCGACTACCTGAAGCCGGGGGAGGACGCTGCCCGCACCCGCCGCATCCGCCCGTTGGCTCTCGTCGACTACGAGGCCCGTTGGCACGTCTTCGGTGTCGATGTCGAGGCCGGGGGAGATCGCACGTTCCTGCTGAGCCGCATCGTCGGTGCGGTGAAGATCACCACCGCCTCCTTCGACCCTGCACTGCGCGAAGGAGCGGGGGATCGAGCCATCGCCGGACTCGAGGAGGTCGCCGCGAGCAATTCGGCGCTTCTCGAGGTGACACCGGGAACCGAGGCGTCCCTGCGGCTGGGGCGCCGCGCGAAGCCGGCTGTCCAGGGAATCACCGTGCCCTTCGTCGACGTCCACATCTTCGCCGACGAACTGGCCTCCTACGGCCCAGAAGTCCGTGTCGTCGAACCGATCGCGCTGCGCGATGCCGTGATCGCGCGTCTGCACGCCGTCGTCGAGGCGAACGCGGAGGTGGACCGATGAGCGCGCAACCGAAGCCTCTGCTCGCTGCCGACCGCGTGCGGCTCTATCTGACCCTCGTGCCGTATCTGCTCGAGCACGGTCAGGTCTCACTCGACGAGGCCGCGGCAGAGTTCGGCGTCGGCCGCGAAGAGATGCGGTCCATGGTCGAGAAGCTCACCGTCATCGGCCTGCCCGGTGACTCCGGATTCTGGCAGCAGCCGCAGGAGATGTTCGACATCAACTGGGATCTGCTCGACGACGAAGACGTGATCGAGATCACCAACGATGTGGCGCTTCGACGAGTTCCACGCTTCACCGCCCGTGAAGCCGCCGCATTGCTCGCCGGCCTCCAGATGGTCGCCGCGGTGCCCGCGGTCTCCGACACCGGTCTCGTGAAGGGCCTCATAGCCAAGCTCTCCCGAGGAGCAGCCGACGCCCCGGCGGAGGTCGTGGTGGCGCCCACGGCGATCGACGAGGTGCGCACGGTGGTCGCGACTGGTGTGCAGGGCGGCGTCGCCGTCTCGTTCACCTACAAGGCTCCGGATGCCGAGCCCACGACGCGCACAGTCGATCCCGTGCAGATCCTCATCACCAACGGCCAGTGGTACCTGCAGGGCTGGTGCCATCTGCGTCAGGCGATGCGCACCTTCCATCTCGATCGCGTGAGCGACCCGCAGCTGACAGACATCGCCATCACCCATCGCGGAGAGCCCGTCCCCGAGGCGTTCTCCGCAGCTGCCGACGACGGCGAGGTCACGGTGCGCATTCCCGAGCGTCTTGCGCCCCTTCTGGGCGCCTTCTTCTCGGTCGACGGCGTGGAGGCGCAGGGCGGCATCGTCACGGCACGGCTGCACCTGGCCGATCCCCGCAGCATCAAACGCCTCGCGGCAAGGTTCGGCGGCGCGCTCGAAGTCGTCGAGCCTGGCATCGCCCGAGCGGCAACCCACGACTGGGCCGCAGCCGGACTCGCGCTCTACTACCGACCTGACGGCAGCGACGCCGGTTAGACTGACAGAAATCAACGAGGAGACTTTCTCATGGGCAATCTATTCGCCGGTCCGCACCTGTGGATCATCCTCATCATCATCCTGCTGCTCTTCGGGGCAGCGAAGCTTCCTGCGCTGGCGAAGAGCATGGGCCAGTCGGCTCGTGTGTTCCGAGGTGAGATGAAGGCGATGAAGGCAGAGGATGCCGCCGACAAAGCAGATGGCACCCCCTCCGACACCGCTTCGGGCACCACGACGTCGGCAGAGGCGCCGAGCACCGACACGCCGCCGCGCTCCTCATAGGCGTGGCCAAGAGTTCCGCTGCGCCCGAGGTCGTCCCGCCCCGCGAGAGGCGGATGACGCTTGCGGCGCACCTTGTCGAGCTGCGGAAGAGGCTGATCATCGCCGTGATCGGCCTCGCCGTCGGCATGATCATCGCGTTCTTCGTCACGGACCAGGTCATCTGGTACATCACCGGTCCGATCCGCATCCTCGATGAAGAGCGCGGGACTGACACTACGTTCGCCCAGCTGGTCTTCTCGGCCGTCTCCTCCGGGTTCGACCTCCGCATGCGCATCGCGCTGGCGATCGGCATGCTGCTGTCCGCGCCCATCTGGCTGTGGCAGGTCTGGGCGTTCATCATGCCGGGGCTTACCCGCAAAGAAGTCCGATACACCCTCGGGTTCGTCGGAGCCGCGATCCCGCTCTTCTTCGCGGGCGGCTACGTTGCGGTTCTCGTCGCTCCCCACGTGATCGAGATCATGTCCACCTTCGTTCCGGAGGGCGGCGTGAACTACTTCGACGCCGGTCAGTACTACGACTTCATGTTCAAATTCGTTCTCGTGGTCGGTGTCTCGTTCGTCCTGCCGGTCTTCCTCGTGGCTCTGAACGTCGCGGGTGTGATGAGCGGCAAGGCGATTCTCAAAGGCTGGCGGATCGCGATTCTCATCGCCTGCCTCTTCGCCGCGATCACGACCCCGGCCGCCGACATCTTCTCGATGTTCCTCCTCGCCGGCATCCTCATCGTCCTGTATTTCGCCGCGACCCTGGTCTCGTTGCTCTTCGACCGGCGTCGCGCCAAGCGCGCCAAGGTCGAGGGCCTGCTGCCGGACGTCTCGTGAGCTCGCCCGCCGAGCGCTACGCTGCGGCGCGGGAGGCGTCCGAGCACCCGCATACCAGCGCCTTCGCCGCACGTCAGCGCTTCGACCTCGACCCGTTCCAGGTCGCCGGCTGTCACGCTCTCGAACGAGGACACAGTGTGCTCGTCGCCGCCCCCACGGGAGCGGGCAAGACGATCGTGGGCGAGTTCGCGATCCATCTCGCGATGCAGACACCGGGCGACAAGGCCTTCTACACGACGCCGATGAAGGCTCTGTCGAATCAGAAGTTCCGCGAACTCGTCGATGTGTACGGTGCCGATCAGGTCGGGCTCCTCACCGGCGACACCAACATCAACGGCAACGCGCGCATCGTCGTGATGACCACCGAAGTCCTGCGCAACATGATCTATGCCGATTCCGCAGCGCTGCGCGACCTTCGCTACGTGGTGATGGATGAGGTCCACTACCTTGCCGACCGCTTCCGCGGGGCGGTGTGGGAAGAGGTCATCATCCACCTTCCGCAGCATGTGCGTCTGGTGTCGCTCAGCGCGACCGTGTCGAACGCCGAAGAGTTCGGCGACTGGCTCGACACCGTGCGCGGCGACACCGAGGTGATCGTCTCCGAGATCCGCCCGGTTCCCCTCGAGCAGCATGTGCTCGTGCGCGACGATCTGCTGCCGCTGTTTGATGAACGCGCGGGCCTCGCCACGACGAAGGTCAATCAGGAGCTCATGCGCATCCGCTCCTCCACCGGCTCGAACTACGACAACAACCGACGTGCCCAGTCGTATCGCAGCGATCGGCACGCCGGCAGGCAGGCGCAGCGGCCGCAGCGTGGCGGGCGCAGGCCCGATGCCCGACGCATCGAGCGCGTCGACCGGCCGGACGTGGTGCACCTGCTCGATCGCGCGAATCTCCTGCCGGCGATCTTCTTCATCTTCAGCCGCGTCGGCTGCGACGCGGCCGTGCAGCAGGTGCGTCGCTCGGGCCTCCGACTGACCTCGGCCGAGGAGCGCGCAGAGATCCGCGCGATCGTCGAGGAGTCCACGCGTTCCCTTCAGGACGAGGACCTCGGGATCCTCGGGTACTGGGAGTGGCTAGACGACCTCGAGCGCGGCGTCGCGGCGCATCACGCGGGACTCCTCCCCGCCTTCAAAGAGGTCGTCGAGGAGCTCTTCCGGCGAAAGCTCGTCAAGGTGGTGTTCGCGACCGAGACGCTGGCGCTCGGCATCAACATGCCGGCGCGCACGGTCGTGCTCGAGAAGATGGAGAAGTTCAACGGCGAGGCCCGCGTCGCGATCACGTCGGGGGAGTACACGCAGCTCACCGGACGCGCGGGACGCCGCGGCATCGACGTCGAGGGCCATGCGGTCGTGCAGTGGACCGAGGGCATGGACCCGCAGGCGGTCGCAGCGCTCGCCTCTCGCCGCACCTATCCGTTGAACTCGAGCTTCCGTCCGACGTACAACATGGCGGTCAATCTGATCGATCTGTTCGGCAAGAGCAGGGCCCGCCAGATCCTCGAGTCGTCGTTCGCGCAGTTCCAGGCCGACCGTGCCGTGGTGGGCCTGGCGCGGCAGGTGCGTGACGCCGAGGAATCGCTCGCCGGCTACCAGAAGGCGATGGAGTGCGAACACGGCGATTTCGTCGAGTACGGTGCGATCCGTCGTGAGCTCAGCGACCTCGAGAAGAAGAACCGTCAGGATGCGCATGCGCCGCGCGGTGCACGCGACACACGCATGAAACGCATCCAGTCGCTTCGAGGCCAGATGCAGCGCCACGGATGCCATCGCTGCCCCGACCGCGAGGATCACGCCCGCTGGGCGGAGCGCTATTGGAAGCTCAAGCGGCAGACCGACCGCATCCGTCGTCAGATCGAGACCCGTACAGGTACGGTCGCTCGTGTCTTCGACCGGGTCGTGGAGGTGCTCGAGACGCTGGATTACCTCACCGTGGTCGACGGTGAGACGTCGCTCACGGATGCCGGGCGCACGATGCGCCGCATCTACGGAGAACGCGACCTTCTCGTCGCGGAGTCCCTGCGCCAGGGGCTCTGGACGGGTCTTGACGCGCCGTCTCTCGCCGCGATGGCCTGCTGCCTCGTGTACGAGCCGCGGCGCGACGAGGCGAACGCGGGGGAGCGGAACCTCCCACGCGGCGCGTTCCGCACGGCGTATGACAAGACCACGACGCTGTGGGCCGAGCTCGACGACCTCGAGAAGGACCACCATCTGCCCGGCACCGAACCGCTGGCCCCGGGCCTCGCCGGCGCCATGCACTCCTGGGCGCGCGGCGGCATGCTCGACCGCGTGCTGATCGACGCAGACATGGCCGCGGGGGACTTCGTCCGCTGGGCGAAGCAGACCATCGACCTCCTCGATCAGCTCTCGATCGTCGCCGAAGACGCCGCCCTCGCCCGCAACGCCCGAGTCGCCCTCGACGGCATCCGTCGGGGCATCGTCGCCTACTCGTCGATGTGACCGGGGTTCCGATGTCCGACACGTCCGTGCGCCCGCGCGCGCTGCTTCCTCTTCCTCTGGCGCTGCCCGCCGCCGCCGCTGCCGCTCTGCTGATGTACGCCTCCTACCCCGGACCGGCGATCTGGGTCCTCGCGTTCCCCGCGGTCGCTCTCCTGCTCCTGGCGCTGATCGGCCGACGTGCAGGCGGGGCGCTCCTGGTCGGGCTCGTGTACGGCATCCTTTTCTTCGCGCTGCTCGTCTCGTGGACCTCTCGCTATCTCGGCCCGATCCCGTGGGCGGCGCTGAGCGTCGTCGAGGGAGGCCTGACGGCGATCGCGCTCATCCCGATCGCCCTGGCCTACCGTTGGCTGCCTCGAGCCTTCCCCGGCCGTGCGGGGCGACTCGTCGTGCTCCCCGCCGTCGTGGCGGCGCTCTGGGTCGGCCGTGAGCTGTTCATAGGCAACTGGCCGTACGGCGGCTTCCCCTGGGCGCGCCTGGGTATGACGCAGGCTGAGAGCCCCTTGGCGCCCGTGTCGTCATGGCTGGGCGTGAGCGGGCTGAGCTTCCTCATGGTGCTGCTGGTGGCGATGCTGATCGAGACGACGCGTCTCGGGGTCTGGCGGCGTCCCATGCGCCTCGTCGCTCCCGCTGCGGTCGTGGCCGTCCTGCTGTTCACACCGCTTTTCCCGACAGCGGGGGCCGGTTCCATGCGCATCGCCGCCGTGCAGGGAAACGGCCCGACCGGATACTTCGACCAGCGCGAGCCCTACTCGGTGATCGATGCCCAGACCGCTGCGACCGAGCCGCTGTACGGAGAAGACGTCGATCTGCTCGTGTGGCCGGAGGGGTCGCTCGACTACGACCCGTTCCAGGACTCGGCCACCGCGCGCCGGATGACTCGTGTCGCGAACAACATCGGTGCCCCACTGCTGGCGAACGCCGCCACGGGTCGTGACGACCTCTACTTCAACACCTCGATGCTGTGGATGCCGGACGGCACAGCCGAGCAGACACACGACAAGCGGCATCCTGTGCCGTTCGGCGAGTACGTGCCGGATCGGGCGTTCTACTACGCGATCGTGCCCGACCTCATCGGGCTGATCGGCCGTGAGTACACGCCGGGAGTCAACCCGCCGATCGTCGACGTCGACGGAGTGAAGGTCGGCTTGGCGATCTGCTTCGACGTCATCTACGACGACCTGGTGCACCAGAGTCTGACGGACGGGGCTCAAGTTCTCGTGTTCCAGACGAACAACGCGGACTTCCGCGGGACGGATGAGAACCTGCAGCAACTCGCGTTCGCGCGTATGCGCGCGATCGAGACGGGTCGCAGCGTGGTGAATATCTCGACGGTGGGCACGAGCCAGATCATCCGCCCCGACGGGACGACCGTGACGGCCCTGGATGCAGATGAGGCCGGGGCGATGCTCGAAGATGTCGAGCTTCGCTCCGGCCTCACGGCTGGTGTCGTGCTGAGCCCCTGGATTCAGCAGTTGCTGCTATGGGGCGGGATGGGAGCGCTTCTCATCGGGTGGTGGCGCTCCCGGCGCGCTTAGGCGCCGATCTTCTGCCGGGTCGGGTCTTCGCCGGCACCGCGGCGCGCGCGGAGAACCGCGAGGCGCTCTTCGAGAAGCTCTTCGAGCTCGGCGCGGGTGCGGCGCTCCAGGAGCATGTCCCAGTGCGTACGTGCGGCCTTCTCATCGGTGACCTCGAGCGTGACGGCGTGGCCGTCGACGTTCAGGCGCGCCTCGGCGCCGCAGGAGCGGCACTCCCAGGTCTGGGGCGGCTCGGCGTCAGCCGCGAACATCAGGTTCGTGACGTGACCGCATGTGTCACAGGTGTAGGTGGTTTCACGGCGCTCCATGAAAACGACGCCCTCTTCGCTCTGTAGGCTCTGGGCGCCGAGTCGGATGCCGCGCAGGCTGCGATCTGCCATTGTGTGGTCCTCTCGTCGCTGTCAGGTATAACGCTCGAGCCTGTGCTTCTCATCCGAGAAGACGTGTTCTCGCGCGGATTCACAGGTGAATCCCAGCGCGACGACCTAAGGAGCGGCGAGCGTCTCGAGGGCGAGGTCTGCACGGTCGGAGACGATGCCGTCGACACCGGCCTCGATCAGACGTGTCATCTCGGACGCCTCGTTCACGGTCCACACATGGACCTCGACATCGTGTCGGTGAGCGGCGCGGATCAGGGCGGGGGTGAGCACGCGGATGCCCCGCTGCCGTTCGGGGATCTGGAGTGCGTCGAGGCTGCGGAGAACGCGGCCGGGGGAGAGGTGCAGAGCGGAGAGAGCCACCATTGCGGCGATGGTGCGGCTGCCACCGGATGTCGCAGGGCGGATGGCGGCGCCGCCGCGAAGGGCCGCAGCGATCGCCACCTGCCGTCGTGCATCCGAGAAGCTCGTGACGAGCACTCGATGAGCGTGCGGCGCGACGAGCGTTCCGAGCGGCTCCGCAGCGGCATCCGTCTTGACATCGATGTTGAAGCGGACCCCGGGAAAGGAATCGAGGGCCTCGCGGACCGTGAGCAGTCCGCCGTGGTCTGCGAAGATGGCGCGCAGCTCGCGCGTGCCGATCTCGGCGACGGCGCGCGTGTCGCCGTTCAGACGGGTGAGGTCGGGGTCGTGGAAGAGCACGACGTCGCCGTCGGCGGACACATGGCAGTCGGTCTCGATGTACTCGACTCCCACGGCGTGAGCCGCGGCGAAAGCGGCCGCGCTGTTCTCCCACACACCGGAGTCCTCGCCTGCCGCGGTGAGAAGACCGCGGTGGGCGAGGACTCGAGGGTGGCGTGTCTTCGCGAAGTACGGGTGCGTCACGCGCCCGGCGTGCCCGTCGGCGGCTTCGGCGTGAACGCGCTGCCGATGCCCTTGAGCGCCTCGGTGAGCTCGCTCGGGATGATCCACAGCTTGCTCGAGGAGCTCTCGCTGATCTTCGGCAGCATCTGCAGGTACTGGTAGGCGAGGAGCTTGTCGTCCGGCTGCCCCTGGTGGATGGCGGTGAAGACGTTCTGGATGGCTTCGGCTTCACCCTGCGCGCGCAGCACGGCGGCCTGCTTGTCGCCCTCGGCCTGGAGGATGGCGGCTTGGCGCTGGCCCTCGGCTTCGAGGATCTGCGACTGCTTGGAGCCCTCGGCCGTCAGGATCGCGGCACGGCGGTCTCGCTCGGCGCGCATCTGCTTCTCCATCGAATCCTGGATGGAGACGGGCGGATCGATCGCCTTGAGCTCGACACGTCCGACGCGGATGCCCCACTTGCCCGTGGCCTCGTCGAGGACGACGCGCAGCTGGCCGTTGATGTTGTCGCGGCTGGTCAGCGCCTCTTCGAGGTTCAGACCGCCGACCACGTTGCGGAGTGTCGTGGTCGTGAGCTGCTCGACAGCGCCGAGGTAGTTGGCGATCTCGTAGGTCGCCGCCCGAGCATCCGTCACCTGGAAGTACACGACCGTGTCGATCGAGACGACCAGGTTGTCTTCGGTGATCACGGGCTGCGGCGGGAAGGACACGACCTGCTCGCGCATGTCGATCAGCGGACGCAGACGGTCGATGAACGGCACCAGGATGTTCAGACCCGGCATGAGCGTCTTGTGGTAGCGGCCGAGCCGCTCCACCACGCCGGCGGTCGCCTGGGGGATGATGCGGATCGAGCGTGCGAGCGTCACCACCACGAAGATGATGACGGCGATCGCGAGGATCCACCCGATCGCGGTGGGGATGAAGTTGGAGTCGTCCACTGGTTCTCCTAGTCGTTGACGGGACGGACGATGGCGGTGGCGCCGTTGATCGCCGTGATGGCGATCGTGGCTCCAGTGGGGATGGCGACGGGAGACGCTGTGCGGGCAGTCCAGGTGTCGCCGTTGCTGAGCTTGACCTGACCGGTGACCTGCGTGATCTCCTGCAGTGCGAGGCCGCGCAGGTCGATGAGCGCATCGACGTTCGACTTCGTGGGGTCCTCACCGCGATGCAGCCTCTTCAGCAAAGGCGGCCGGATGAAGAGGATGAAGAGGGCCGCCGCGGCCGCGGCGATGATCACCTGAGCCCAGACGGGGATGCCGATCAGATCGGTGATGAGGCCGACTGCCGCCCCGAAGCTCAGCATCAGGAAGGTGAAGTCCAACGACAGCATCTCGATCACGAGGAAGACGGCGATCAGCACCAGCCACCCGATCCATGCCCACTGGTCGATGAACTCTACGAAAGTCGTGACATCGTTCATGCGGCCTCCTTTGCGGTCAACCTATCACGGTGCTGAGCGCCGCCGAGGGTACCCCGGGCGGCCGTTGGTAATGTGAGTGGGTCGCGTTCTCGCGGCGATCAGCGCATCTCAAGGAGTCACCGTGTCCGACGTTCTTCCCGCAGGTTCCCTCGACGGCAAGGTCGCTCTTGTCACCGGCTCGTCGCGCGGCATCGGCGCCGACACCGTGCGCTACTTCGCCGAGGCCGGAGCCGACGTCGTCATCAACTTCCGCAACAAGGCTCCGCGCGCCGAGAAGCTCGCGAACGAGCTGCGCGAGCTCGGCCGCCGTGTGCTCGTGGTGGGCGCCGACCTCACAGACCCGGCATCCGTGGCGGAGATGTTCGACCGCCGTGAAGAACGAGTTCGGCCGGCTCGATGTGCTCGTGCTCAACGCCTCCGGCGGCATGGAGTCCGGTATGGCCGAGGACTACGCCCTCACTCTCAACCGCGACGCCCAGTTGAACGTGCTGAACGCGGCCACGCCGCTTCTCGGTGAGGGGGCGCGCGTCGTGTTCGTGACGAGCCACCAGGCGCACTTCATCCGCACGACCCCGACGATGCCCGAGTACCTCCCCGTCGCGCTCTCGAAGCGTGCCGGGGAAGACGCCTTGCGCGAGCTCATCCCCGGTCTCACCGAGAAGGGCATCGGTTTCACCGTCGTCTCGGGCGACATGATCGAGGGCACGATCACGGCGACCCTTCTCGAGCGCGCCAACCCCGGCGCCATCTCCGAGCGACGTGAGTCGGCCGGCAAGCTCTACAACGTGTCGGAGTTCGCGGCCGAGGTCGCGAAGGCGGCGATCGACCCGGTTCCCGTCGACAACACCCGTCTCGTCGGCGACGTCAGCGGCTTCGTCGCGGAATGATCCGCTGAAAGAGACGATCGGCCCCGAACTGCGAACAGTTCGGGGCCGATCTGCGTCGACGGCGAAGTGTCAGCCGGTGACGGCGTCTTTCACAGCCTTCGCGTCACGCCCGAGCGTGATCGCGCGGATGATCTGCACGATGCCGAGCGCGACCAGCGAGGTGCCGAAGAAGATCCACAGCCAGATGCCTGCGGCGAGCACGTTGAAGAGCACGAAGACACCCGCGATGATGCTGAGAATCGCGTAGAGCAGCGTCCACGTGCGCGATCCGTCGTTCCCGAGCAGCGTCAGTGAGACGATGCCGTCGAACAGCCAGCTGATGCCGATGAACACGACCGTGATCAGGGCGAAGGTGACCGCTGCCTCCTTGAGGTTCGAGAAGGCGATCACGCCGGCCACGATGTAGAGCACGCCGAGGGCGATGTGCCCGGCACGGGCCCATCCGCCCTTGGAGCTCGAGAAGATGCCGAGCCCGATGTAGACGAGACCCGCGACGATCAGATAGGCGGCGAAGATGCCGGTGACGAAGACGATCGATTTGACCGGCCAGACCAGCAGGACGATGCCGGCGATGAGCGACAATGCGCCCGAGACGGCGAGCGAGACGCGGATCGCTTTGAAGGCGGCCTTGGCGTCGGCGGCGAGGGATTCGGACATGTGTAGACCCTTTCTGGGAAGATCCTGTGAGGGATGTGCCCCAGCGTAGCCCTCGGCTGCGACGAAGCGGGGGAGACCTGCGGCGGGGTGTCGCAGAGCGATATATGAGTACATGCGGCGACATGGCAGGATCGACGTGTGACTCCTGTCGATGATGCGCGGCTGCGTGAGCTGGTGCTGATGCGCAAGGTGCGCGACCGCATCGACCGCGACTATGCGAAGCCGCTCGACGTCGAGGCGCTCGCGCGGGGAGTGCACATGTCGGCGGGGCATCTCAGCCGCACGTTCCGAGACGCCTATGGCGAGTCTCCGTACTCGTACCTGATGACCCGCCGCATCGAGCGCGCGATGGCGCTGCTGCGCAGAGGTGACATCAGCGTCACCGACGTGTGCTTCGAGGTGGGGTTCTCCTCGCTGGGCACCTTCAGCACGCGATTCAGCGAGCTGGTCGGCGTCTCACCGAGCGTCTACCGCGCGCGAGCCGCTGACGTCGACGGCATCCCGACGTTCCTGGCGAAGCAGGTCATCAGACCGATCAGGAATCAAGAAGCGCCGCGCACCGACGCGCACCTAGCCTGATCATCATGAACATCACCATCAACGCCAGTTTCCTCCCGCACACGGATGCCGACGCATCCGTCGCCTTCTACCGCGACGTGCTCGGGTTCGAGGTCCGCAAGGACGTCGGCTACGACCGGATGCGCTGGATCACCGTGGGCCCACAGGGGCAGCCCGACACCGCGATCGTCCTCACGCCGCCCGCCGTCGACCCGGGCATCAACGACGAGGAGCGCGCCACCGTGCTCGGTCTCATGGCGAAGGGCAGCTTCGGCGGCATCGTCCTCGCGACCGACGACGTGGACGCGGCCTTCGCGGCCATCGAATCCCGGGGCGCCGACATCGTGCAGGAGCCGATCGATCAGCCCTACGGCGTGCGTGACTGCGCGTTCCGCGATCCGGCTGGCAATATGGTGCGTCTGCAGCAGAGCGCCTGACACGAACAAGAAGAGGATGACGATGACCGTCGAACACCCAGCAGACGCCCATGACATCATCCGGGTCCAGGGCGCGAGGGAGAACAATCTCAAAGAGGTCAGCGTCGACATCCCCAAGCGACGCCTGACGGTGTTCACGGGAGTGTCGGGGTCGGGCAAGAGCTCGCTCGTCTTCGACACGATCGCTGCCGAGTCGCGGCGGATGATCGACGAGACGTACAGCGCGTTCGTACAGGGTTTCATGCCATCGGTGCCGCGCCCCGACGTCGACGTACTCGAGGGGCTCACGACGGCGATCATCGTCGATCAGGAGCGGCTCGGAGCGAATCCGCGTTCGACGGTCGGCACTGTGACCGACGCGAACGCCATGTTGCGCATCCTCTTCTCAAAGCTCGGGCAGCCGTACATCGGGGGCCCCACCGCGTTCTCGTTCAACATCCCGACGCAGAAGGCGAGCGGCGTGATGACCGGTCCCGGCGGCGAGAAGAAGATCGTCAAGGACGCGATCTACCTCGGCGGCATGTGCCCCAGGTGCGAAGGCAGGGGAGCGGTCTCCGACCTCGACCTGGCTCAGATCGTCGACGAGTCGAAGTCGCTGAACGAGGGCGCGATCATGGTGCCGGGGTACACGGCCGACGGCTGGATGGTGAAGGGCTTCTCGGAGTCGGGTTTCTATCCTGCTGACAAGCCGATCTCGTCGTTCTCCGACAAGCAGCGGCATCTCTTCCTCTACGGAGAAGTCACCAAGGTCAAGATCTCCGGTATCAACATGACGTACGAGGGTCTGATCCCCAAGATCACCAAGTCGATGCTCTCGAAGGATCTCGACGCGCTGCAGCCCCACATCCGAGCCTTCGTCGAGCGCGTCGCGACCTTCGCGACATGCCCGGAGTGCGACGGCACCCGGCTCACAGAGGGCGCGCGATCGTCGAAGATCGACGGGATCAGCATCGCGGACGCGTGCCGCATGCAGGTCACGGATCTCGCCGACTGGGTTCGCGGGCTCACACTCACCGGCGCCGGCCCCTTGCTCGAAGCGTTGAGCGCCAATCTCGACGCGTTCGTGACGCTGGGTCTCGGCTACCTGTCACTGGAACGCCCCTCGGGCACGCTGTCCGGAGGAGAGGCGCAGCGCATCAAGATGCTCCGCCATCTCGGTTCGTCGCTCACCGATGTGACCTACGTCTTCGACGAGCCGACGATCGGGCTGCATCCGCACGACATCCAGCGGATGAACTCCCTGCTTCTGCGTCTTCGAGACAAGGGGAACACCGTTCTGGTCGTCGAGCACAAGCCCGAGACCATCGTGATCGGCGATCACGTCGTCGATCTGGGACCGGGCGCCGGGAGCGCCGGCGGCGAGATCTGCTTCGAGGGCACGGTCGAGGGACTCAAGGCGAGCGGGACGAAGACGGGAACGCACCTCGACGACCGAGCCGCGTTGAAGGGTGCGGTTCGCACCGGCGACGGCGCGATCGAAGTCCGCGGCGCCGCGGTCAACAACCTGCAGAACGTCGACGTCGATATCCCGAAGGGCGTTCTCACCGTCGTGACCGGCGTCGCCGGCTCGGGTAAGAGCTCGCTGATCCACGGCTCGGTGTCGAAGCGCGACGGCGTCGTCGCGATCGACCAGGGCGCCATCAAGGGATCGCGCCGCAGCAACCCGGCGACCTACACCGGGCTCCTCGAGCCGATCCGCAAGGCCTTCGCGAAGGCCAACGGCGTCAAGCCGGCGCTCTTCAGCGCGAATTCGGAGGGCGCATGCCCCACCTGCAAGGGCGCCGGGGTGATCATCACCGAACTCGGCTTCATGGACACGATCGAGACGCCGTGCGAGGACTGCGGCGGCAAGCGGTTCCAGGCGAGCGTGCTGGAGTACAAGCTCGCGGGCAAGGACATCACCGAAGTCCTCGATCTTCCGGTGGCCGAAGCGAGGTTGTTCTTCTCGGAGGGTGAGGCGAAGCTGCCCGCGGCCGCCGCGATCCTCGGCCGACTCGAGGATGTGGGGCTCGGCTACCTGTCGCTCGGTCAGCCGTTGTCGACCTTGTCGGGAGGCGAGCGGCAGCGCATCAAGCTGGCGATTCAGATGGGGGAGAAGGGCGACGTCTACGTCCTCGATGAGCCCACCACCGGTCTGCACCTCGCCGATGTGCAGAACATCCTGGGCCTGCTGGACCGACTGGTCGAATCAGGGAAGACGGTGATCGTGATCGAGCACCATCAGGCCGTCATGGCTCATGCGGACTGGCTGATCGACATCGGTCCCGGTGCGGGGCACGACGGAGGGCGCGTGGTCTTCGAGGGAACGCCCGCGGAACTCGTCGCGGCGAGGTCGACGGTGACGGGGGAGCACCTGGCGGAGTATGTCGGGGGCTGACCGGATCGTGTAGGGTCCGAGCCATGAGAACTCGTGGGGGGATCTTGGTCATCGGTGCTGCCGCGCTGATCGGACTGTTGACCGGCTGTGCGTCGTCGACCGCGCCGACGTCGACGGCTTCGAGCGAACCGTCGCCGCTGCCGAGCGCCACGGCGGAGGCATCAGCCGCCGAGCTCGAGGCGCAGCAGCGCGCCGACATGTGGCTCGAGACGACTCCCGTGCCGCCCAGCGCCGTGCGGTCGGAGAAGAGCACCAGCGACGAGTTCACCATGTCGTTCCAAGGATGGGTCTGCACCCCGACGCTGACAGCGACCGGCTACTGGAGCGTCGAGGGCATGTCGACGGTGGAAGCGCTGAACTGGATGAAGGAGCATCCTACTCCTGGACTGGTCCCCAACTTTCCCGCGCCCCTTACAGACGAGGGCGGGTACGACAATGTCACGACCGGGGTGACGCCCGGAGGCGATTCGTTCGAGGGCATCGCGTTTACCTACGTCACCACGCCGGAGGGATCCGCGATCCGCGCGGAGGTCGGGGCGACGCCAGTGGATGCAGTGTGTCCGACGCCTCCCGGCGGCGGATCGTGGGGACGGCCGGGAGAAGGCTGATCGACGCGGCACGGTACATGAATACTCGTCGGAGTGTGGCCCGGTGGGCTGGCGGAGTGCTCGTCGTCGCCGCCGCTGTGCTCGTCAGCGTGGTGAGCGTCGAAGAGGGCTCATCTGGTGCGGCGTCCGTTCTCATCGGCTCTGCCGACGGGACGTCGTTGATCGCGTCGTCTATGGCTGTCGCCCTGCTCGCCCTGACGGTCGGGATCTGGAGCGTCGGCGTACCGCGATGGATGCTGCCCATGTCGATCCTCGGCGGCATCGCCGCGTCGTGCGCGACTGCACTGGCGGGTTTCGCGCTGCTGGTCACATCGGACATGACGGTGACCCCACTGGTGTATCAGGGGTGCGACACCGGCTACGTCGCCGTGGAGCGCTCGTTCTTGTTCGCGTCAAACGGAGTCGTCTTTCACCGTGAAGGTCCGGTCGTCGTTACGCACGTGGGGCGTTCCTGGGGAGACGACGGGTACAAGCCCTTCGCGAACGGCACGTATGCCTTCAGGGAGGAAGACGGAAAGTGGGTCCTGCGCTATGCGACCGACTCGTCGAGTGTGGGCGCTGGTGGCGCGCCCCCGATCGTTCTGCCTGTGTTCGATGACAGCCGACGTGAGTGCGGCATGTCGAACCCGGCAGGTCTTCGCAGTTCATCGGAGCCGACCCCGACGATCACGCCGACACCGCTGTCGTCGGAGGACGTGGATGCCGCCGTGAGCGATCTCATCGCCGACTCCTTCGAGGCGTCGATCGGGACGGTCGTCGACGGGACCGGAGTGCCGATCGACGCTTCCTCGGCGGTGCCGATATCGGCGTCATGTCTGGAAGGCGACGGAGTTCAACGGGAGACGATCCTCGATTTCGGCACCGGCGACAATGCACGCTCCGTCTCTCAGATTCTCGACGTATGGACTGCGGCCGGGTATGACGCTGATCGTGCGATGCAGGAGGACATCCGCTACAGCGAGACGCTTCCGGTGGCGCGGATGAGCATCCGCGACAGGACCAGCATCGACGGGATGCTGCACATGACGATCACGTCGGCGTGCGTGACCGCAGAGTAGCTGTCGAGACGGCGAGGACGGGCTTCTTCATTCCATGGCGTCCGCTCCAGAGTCATCGAATGCTGGACTCTTTCCGCCGAGGAGCCGAAGGGCGCCGAGGAACGCGTCTCTCGCTTCTGCGTCGAGCGGAGCGAGGATATCCTCCTGCGCATCCGCTGCCAACGCGGCCAGGAGCTCCCACCGGTTGTGCCCAGTGGCTGTCAGAGTGACGAGGTTGCGGCGCGCATCGTCAGGATCAGGCTTGCGTTCGGCGAACTCCGCCTCTTCAAGCGCAGCGAGCGTGACGGTCACGTCGCGGCGGTCGAGTCGAGCCAACGAGCCGATCGCCACCTGAGACAGGGGAGTGGGGCTCGCAGCGAGGACGTCGAGAACTCGATAGTCGTAGCCTCGTGCATCAACCTCGCCGAGCTTGGCGGCGAGGATACTGTGGGCTCGCTGGTGCGCCTGGCTCAGCATCCACGTCGGCAGGTCTGTGAAAGACATTCGAATCCATCCGTTGGTGGTACCAACAATGTGATACGTTGGTTACACCAACGATATAGGAGGGCGCATGTCCACACCACTGCAGCAGGAGATCGGCCGTACTGAACGAGTGCTTGACGCGCTGCTCACCGAGCGCGTGCTCGAAGGTGGACCGTTCGGGTCAGTGACTGAATGGGTTGCAGCGAACATCCTCGCCATAGCCTCGCTGACGACGACCGATCTGCAGGGCGCGCTCGCTGTCCGGGCGGGCGACCTCGACGTGACGCTCGAGCGGATGTCGAACGCCGGGCTCGTCATGATCGATGGAGATCGCGTGACGCTGAGCGCCTCAGGGCTTTCCGCGCTGCAAGCAGGGCGCATCAAGACGTCGCATGTGGCATCGCGCATCACTCAAGCGATCACGTCAGCCGATCGAGAGGCCACCGTTCGCACGCTATCCGCCGTGCGCGACATCGCCAGCCGCTTCCGGGAATCAGGTATTCCCGCGAAATGAGTTGTAACCGATAATGCACATTATGTCAGCTCAGCTCTGTCGTCCCATGATGAGCGGCGTAGAGGCCTCCCCAGCAGAGGCCTCTCCCCAATCAGGAACCTGACCAATACTGCATGATGGGCTTGTGACCAACCTCGCGTCCAAATGGCGCCGTCGTCGATTTGGTGCCGTAGGCGCCGGCATCGCTGCCATGCTCATGCTGACAGCCTGCACGGATTCCGATTTCAGCCTCACTGAGGAGGACGCGTACGGAACATGGCGTGCGGGAAGCGACCTGCCCGCAACACTCGAGCTCGCCGACGATGGTACGTTCCGGGCGAGTGCGTGGCCAGTGGATCTGGGTTGTGGCGGCCACACGCCGCGCACGGCGGACGAGTTGCGCGGATCTGAGACCGTAGACTTCTCGGGCACCTGGGTGGAGCAGGACGACGCCGCGTCCCAGAACCGGATCACGCTGACGACGGGACCTGAGTCACCCTGCGGTATCTCTTGGATCGACGCCGACTTTCGAAGCGAGGATGGCGTGCTGTACGCCTGCACGTTGCTCGACGCGCACATCGACCTGGCGACCGCGGAGAACTGGTTCATCCTGTACCTGGGCGAGCCGGAGACGACGCCGGCGCCCGATCGCTGCTTCAACTACAACTAGCGGTTCTGCGATGACTGAGCTGATCTACATCGACTCTCCGGGGTTGAGTTTTCGGGAGACCGGAGCAGATTTCCGCTGGATCGATTCCCGTCGCTTCAGCGTCAGTTCCTCGAGCGGTCACCGGAGCAGCGACTTCGAACTACTCGCCGCACTGGTGGCAGACGATTGGTATGACCACAGTTTTGCTGAGCCCGCAATCGCCTCCCCCGCTCCCGGCGGCCTAATACATGGGCCTTATTGGCTCGAAGCCATCTCCGCGGAGACCTTCGTTGACATAGAGCGTTCGGAGGCAGTCCGAAAGATCGAAGCGTGGGCCAGCGCATATGGCGGTGTTCCCGCAGCATTTCTCACGAGGGTCAGGACCATGATCGACGAGTTGCTCCCCTCTGCCTGGACCATTTATGAATTGCCGGATATTCGCTCGGTCGCGCAGCACGATTGGGGCGACGCGATCGGTACGACGGGCTTCCTCGAGTTCGTAGGAGTCTCTCCCGATCGAACGAAGCTCAATCTGTTCGTCGCGAGCGACGACTGAACTGACAGCTCCGCTCGACTTGCGATGGCCCGTCAAGGAGGGAGCTGAGTCAGTCGCCTCTAGTCCGTAGGTGGCGAAAGCGAGCTCTCCTCCCAGATGAGTTCAGACTCTGAAGCTTGCGCCTCGAGAATCTCACGGATCCTGACCGCTCGATTCCCAGGGCAGGCGATCGCAATCAGTTTCTCGGAGTAGACGTCCACGAGACAGCCGAGCTCTGCATACTTTTCGGCGACAGATCTCCACGAACTCGTGAGGTTAACGCTCTCGCCAAGCCAGAGGCGGAACGTTCCGAACGGACCACGCTCGTGGATCCCGTTTACAACCGGAGATCCTTCTGCAGACCGGACGATGCTCACCCTGTCGCCGAACGCCACGTCGTATGCGAGCGCCGGAACAGCTCGGATCTCGACGATTCCGGGACCCACGAACAAGCCGTTCAGCGCTTCCCACATCTGCTCTCCCGACCCCTCCGGTGGAAGAGCAAGCCAGACCTCGGTATCGGCCTCGGCGGCCAGACGCGATGGCACGAGCTCACGGCCGGACCACTCCCCTGCGATGGCCGGATGACGGCGGTGAATCGGCATCCCTGGACTCTAGTGGACGATGCCAACTACGGAGGCTCGTTCCAGGGCTATCGGAGCGTTCGAGCGTGCCGTACCTTGCGGAATACCGTCGCCGGAGTCTTGGTGAGCCACATCGAGGTCGTGGGATCTTCTGGCCACGCCCGTGACACTCAGGGATTCGATCCAGACCAGGCGCCGCACTGCGGCGACAGCGTCGACGATCGGAATCGGTCCGGCGTGTACTTACACGCGCGTCAATGGGAAGTGGGGTTCGCGAGGCAGCTCGATATCGATCGTGTCGCCCGGGACTACCCGCCCACCACGGGAGACGATTCCCATGACTCCGGCGAGTCGGATGACGCGTCCCTCGCCGTCGGTCCGGACAAGCTTCTTGAGCAGACCGGGCTGGAAGTCATTGATCTGCTGGCACGGATTGCGCAGACCAGTGATCGTCACCACCGTGTCGCCGAGGTGCAGGCGGGTGCCGACGGGAAGGGCCAGAAGATCGATGTCCCGGGTGGTGATGTTCTCGCCGAGATCACCGGGCTCGACCGTATGGCCACTCTCTCTCAGGGCGTCGAACAGCTCCTCGTGCATCAGATGCACCTGCCGCAGGTTCGGCTGTGACGGGTCGGCGGTCACTCGAGAACGGTGCTGCACTGTTGCGCCGGAGTGCGCGTCACCTTCGACGCCAACTCCTTCGAGAAGGGTGATCGATTCGCGAGTCCGCTTGCTGAAGCCGTGCATGGGGCTGGAATGAACGGCGACGACCCGAGACGGCATGCCTTCATTCTTCCACTCCGAACGCCATCGGCCGCCTACGAAGTGTGTGCGCCACGCCCGAGCTGCTCCCCCGTCGCTACGGGGCGCGGCATAGTGGTGTGATGACGATCTGCGACCCGCCCGTGATCCCCGACGTACACCCAGCGCTGGTCGGCCGATTCAGCCCGGTAGGTTTCGACCCCACGATCGAGGTCTCTGACGGTCAGATCGACTCGCTGCTGGACGCGGCGCGGCACGCCCCCTCGGCCGGGAACTCGCAGCCCTGGCAGTTCATCGTCGGCAGGCGCGGAGGCGACGCTCATCGGCGGATCGTCCGCCATCTGGCGCGGAGTTCATCGCAGTGGGCGCCGTCTGCTTCTGTGCTCTTCGTGAACCTCGCGCACACGACGGTCGAAGGCACGGACGACTGGGAGTATTCGGAGTTCGCTCGCTACGATCTCGGCCAGGCTGTCGCCCACATGACGATCCAAGGTCTTCATCTCGGGCTCGACGCCCACCAGTTCCGCGCCTTCGATCGCAGCGGCATCACCGGTGAGTTCAGCGTTCCGGCGCACTGGGAAGTCACGAGCATGACCGCGTTCGGAGTCTCGACCCACAGTGCCGGCGAGATCAGGTCGGCCGGAACCAGTCGAGAGCGAGCCAGCCGCGCGGACATCACGTGGGCGCGAGGCTGATCTCCGGGTATATAGATTGTCGAGTCATCGCATACCCGCGAGGCGATCATCCACGCTCTGTAAGCTCGCGGACATGACGGACGACATCGACGTTGCGATCGTTGAGACTCTGACGATCGACGACCTTCGACAGGTGGATGCTCTCCTCTCCCAGCTGTCATCGACCGCCATCTTGGATCCCGATCGCGTGCAGGCGATGATCGACACACCAGGCGTGGATCTCTTCGTTGCGCGCGAAGCTGGACAGGTGCTCGGAATGGCGACACTCGTGACCTTCCCTCTGGTGACCGGCTTGCGGGGCATCGTCGAGGACGTCGTCGTCAGCCACCACGCACGCGGGCGCGGCATCGCTCGTCTGCTCCTTGAAGCGATCACTGAGGAGTCGACTCGTCGGGGCCTCCGCACACTCGATCTCACTTCTCGGCCATCACGCGAGTCGGCCTTGAGGCTCTACGAATCCGTCGGCTTCGAGCGCCGGGAGACGAACGTCCTGAGGTACGTGCCAGCCTCGAACAGCTGACGAACATCGGTGTCCGGGATCGCACACGAGCACGGGCTGCGGGAACAGCGGGGACAGCAAGTCATTGCCGCACGAGCGAGTACATGTACATGTCGCGGCGCTCTGACCCGACGCGTTCCCACCGCCTGAGCAATCCTTCGCGCTCGAATCCGGCCGACTCGGCCGTGCGGCACGATGCCTCGTTCCAGGGCTCGACGTAGAGTTCCAATCGTTCCACGGTAAGGCTGTGAAGCGCCCAGTCGGCAAGTGTCCGCAAAGCCCCCGCCGCGTATCGATGGCCTCGGAACTGCGGGGCGATCCAATAGCCGACGCTTGCGCGCTCGTGATTCTGCTCACGGAAGGTGATGCCCACCTGGCCAACCGCGCGACCCAACGCGTTCTCGACGACGACGAACTGAAAGCCATCTCCATTCGAGGCACGACGACGTTGCCTTTCAATGTAGGCCTGCACCTCTGTCGTGCAGGCTGTCTGGGGCACAGTGGTCATGAGCGGAATAAGCGGATCATGAACCACAGACAGAACGAGCTGCCTATCATCGTCGCGGTACTCCCGGAGCGTGACCTGCTCCCCCAGCAATGTCGGCGTCGCTAGCCCCCTCATGCGTCCAAGGGTGGCACGGAACGAGGTCCGTCATTGTCGTGCCTCCCCTTGCCTCCGGTCCCCGACCGACATCCGGCGCTCCCGACGAGGGATTCTCCTGACGCGCCCCGAGCGCTCAGGCGGTTGCATACCCCGCGAGGAAGAGATCCACGGCCTGTTCCACGGGCGGCTCATCGATCTCCGCCCCCAGGAGCCTGGCGTTCAGTGGTGCGCCGATCACGAGCCATGTGAACTGCCCGGCGGCGGCATCCGGGTCGCCGATGCGCAGCGCTCCCCTGCCGGCGATCTCCTTCAGCGTCTCCCCGAGATTGCGGATGTTCGTGTTCCAGCTCTCCTCGAGATACACCCGCGCCACCTCGGGCTGCGACTGAGCCTCCGCGGTCACGAGTCGACGCATCTCGAGCACGGGCGGGCTCAGAATGCCGGCCCGCATGGTCTCTGCGAGTTCGATCAGCCCGCGCCGAAGGTCTCCACTCCCCCGCAGCCTCTCCAGGGACGGACGCATCGCGCCTCGTCCCGCATGCGCCCACGAGTGCACGACGGCCGTGTAGAGCGCCTTCTTCGACGAGTGCTCTCGATACAGCGACGACTTCGAGATCTTCGCCCGCTTTGCGACCTCGTCCATCGACGCGCCGCCGTACCCGAATTCGAGAAACACCTCGCGGGCAACGTCGAGCAGCGCGTCGCCGCTTAGGCCGGCCGGGCGTCCCCGAGTCCGAAGCGCAGTGTTCATGCACGTCATATTAGTACTTGACGGTACTTTGAGCGAGTCGTACAGTTTAAGTACCAATAAGTACTCAAGGAGGAGCCATGATCGCCCTGGGCATACTCATCGCCACGATCGCGTCATTCATCGCCAGCGCGGTCCTCTACGCGATACCGCCGGTCTCGCGTCTCGTCACACGCACCAGTACGCCCCGCCCCGGTATCCCCGTCGCCCTCCAGATGCTCTCGGTGGTCGCGCGCAGCCTGCTGGCGTCGTTCCTGATCGCCGGACTCATGACGGCTGCCGGCTGGCACGGACCTGCAGCCGGCGCCCTTCTCGGACTGGCGCTGTCGGTTCTGCCTCTCATTTTGCTGTTCGGGGGCGTCGTGCACGAGAACACCGCCGTTCCCACTGCAGGAATCCACCTGCTCGACTGGATCATCAAACTCACCCTGATCGGAATCCTCGTCGGACTGTTCGTCTGACCGCCCGGAAGAAGGAATGACATGGCTGTTCGACCTCTTGACCTGACCTTCACAGCGACCCTCGGCAAAGTTCGCGACGGCGACACGTGGACGTGCGTACAGCTTCCCGACTCCGCGGAGATCTTCGGCACTCGCGGACTGGTGAAAGTCGCCGGCACGGTCGATGGGGAACCCTTCCGAGGCGCGTTCATGGCGCTCGGCGACGGCACGCACAAGCTGCCCATCACCGCCGCGATTCGCAAGCGACTCGGCAAGACCGACGGCGACGACGTCACCGTCCACCTCAGCGAGCGCCTGAACTGAGTATCCGCCCGCCCAACCGTGCGAAGATCGATCGATGAAGATCGAGCAGTGGGACGGTGACGAAAAGCAACTGCTCGCCATCGCAGGGCTCTGTGCGGATGCATTCGCCGAACCTCCCTACGAAGAGGACCCAGTCCGCAGTCTCGTCGAGTTCCCGGAACGAGTACGTCGCTACGCCGTGGAGAAGCCGGAGTTCCGGCTCTTCCACGCATCCGAGCACGGAGAAGTCCTCGGCTTCGTCCTCGGAACAGGGATCGGCCCCGGCGACTGGTGGTGGAACCGTCTGAACGAGACTCTCGCCGAGCCGCACCGCACTCTCTGGCTGGATCAGCAGCAGTTCGCGATTGCAGAGCTCGTCGTGAAGGCATCGGCCCGCCGATCAGGAGTGGGACGGGCACTGATGAAAGAAGTGCTCGCCGATCTCCCCTATGACAGCGCACTGCTGGCCTGCTATCCGAATGCCGTGGCACCGCAGCGGCTCTACGCATCTCTCGGCTGGACCGTCATCGATCCGCACGCTCGCGTCTCGGAGACGCACCCGACTCAGATCATGGGCGTCAAGCTGCGCGCCTGACCATGCACACCAGTCCTGCGCGGTCCTCCCACGAATCGACGCGCACGAACCCCCGGGACTCGTACAGACGGAGTGCCGGCGCACGCCACTCCCACACCGACAGCCGGACATCCCCTCGGCACGACGCGATCGCGGCATCGAGCAGCGCGGAGCCGACTCCGAGTCCTCGGGCTCCGGGCGCCGTCCAGAACCGCTTCAACTCGGACTCAGAGGTGCGGATGACGACGACTCCTGATGGCACGCCATCGACCTCGGCAAGCAGCACGGCGGCCCCGGCGTGGACACCATCCAAATCCGCGACCTCGCGCTCGTGGGCCTCAGAGAGCACCGTCGCCCCTGTGCCCAGATGCGAAAGCTTCTCACTCTCGGTCTGCACCAGGTAGGCGCGGATCAGGTCGCCCGCCACTCGCGCGTCGGGACCGCTCAGGTCGGCTTCTCGAACGGTGACCAGCGGCATCCGCACTCCTCTTGTCTTGGTACTTCCAGGGTAGGCGGAGATCCCGCCGAGCTCGTCACCGCTCAGGAGTAGCGTGGAGGGGTGAAGCAGGTCTCCGTCTCCCCCGCAACGACTCCCGGGTGGCGCGCCTGGCTCATCTGGTCGGTCGGCGTCGCCGCCTACGTCCTCGCGATCACGAACCGCACCTCCCTTGGCGCCGTCGGTGTCGAGGCGGCCGATCGCTTCCAGGCCGATGCATCGACCCTCGCACTGTTCGCGGTCGTCCAGCTCGCGGTGTACGGCGGCATGCAGATCCCGATCGGGATACTGCTCGACCGTCACGGCTCGCGCCCGATCATGACGATCGGCATGGTGCTGATGGCCGCGGGGCAGCTGACCATGGCCCTCTCCCCCAGCATCGGCATCGCGATCATCGCCCGCATTCTGCTCGGTGCGGGCGACGCAGCGATCTTCCCGGCCGTGCTGCGACTCGTCGCCACGTGGTTCCCCGCTCAGCGGGGACCGCTCATGGTGCAGTTCACCGGAATCCTCGGGCAGGCGGGCCAGCTCGTCGCCCTGGTCCCGCTGGCTGCATTCCTGCACGCGACCAGCTGGAGCGTGACCTTCGGCAGCATCGCCGGTCTGGGCGTGCTGTTCAGCATCCTGGTGTTCCTCGTCATCCGCAACCACCCGCCCGAGCGCGGCGCCGATGTCACTGTCAACACCGACACCGGGCTGGTCCGGGTGGTGACCTCGGCGATCGACACGGGCGTCGGCATCCGGGCTGCCTGGGCTCACCCCGGAACCCGCCTCGCCTTCTGGTCGCACTTCACGTCGCCCTTCGCCGGCACCGCCTTCGTCCTCCTCTGGGGCATGCCCTTCCTCACCGCCGCCCAGGGCCTCGACACCGCGCACGCCGCCGGCATCATCTCGGTGTATGTGGTCGCCGGCATGGTGCTCGGCCCCGTGATCGGCGACCTCTCCCGCCGTCTTCCCTATCACCGCTCCTACGCGCTCGTCCTGCCGTCCGTGGGCGTGCAGTTCGTCGCCTGGGTCGCTGTCATCGCGCTTCCGGGCCCGGCGCCGTCGTGGATGCTCTATCTGCTCGCGATCGCTCTCGGCACGGGAGGGCCCGCCAGCATGATCGCCTTCGATCACGCCCGCACGCACAATCCCTCGCACCGGCTGAGCACAGCCACCGGTGTGACCAACGCCGGCGGATTCATCGCCGCGCTCATCGCGATCTTCCTGATCGGTCTCGCTCTCGACCTCCAGGGAGCGGGAACACCGGCCACCTACACGTTCGAGGCCTTCCGCATCGCCTTCCTGATGCCCGTTCCCATCTGGCTCGTCGGCACCGCCTTCATCCTGATCGAGCGCAAGCGCACGCGCATCCGCATGGGCCTCGATCCCGAACGTCACCGCTGACTTCTCACCACGCTGACTGCTCATAGGATGATGCGATGCGCACTTCCTTCACGTTCTCGAACGATCCGTCGCTCATCGATCGCCCCCGCGTGCACGCCTGGCTCAGCAAGCAGGCGTACTGGGCCGAAGGACGTGCCCGAGAGACACAGGAAGCGGCGATCGATGCCTCGCGCAACTACGGCGTGTGGAACGCCGACGGCGAGCAAGTCGCTTACGCACGGGTCGTGACGGATGCCGTCACCTTTGCCTGGCTCTGCGACGTGTTCGTCGACCCCGGTGTCCGAGGGGACGGCGTCGGCAAGATGCTCATCGCAGGCGTCATCGCAGATCTCGAGCCACTGGGTCTCAAGCGCATCATGCTCGCCACCGCTGACGCTCACGGACTCTACGCCCGATACGGGTTCGCCCCCTCGGAGGATCCGAATCTCTTCATGATCAAGCAGATGACCGCGTAGCCGCCTACCTGCGGGCGAGCGGCGTCCAGCCGAACGGCACAGGGCCGTCGAAGGCGGCGCGCTCCCGGTCCGCTCGCGCAGACCACCCCTGGGCCGCGTCGCGCGTGTCGAAGGCGCCACGGGCGACGCGCAGGCCGACGTCTTCGTGATGCATGCGCGGCGCGCCTCCGCGGCGTACGCCGGCCCGAACGCTCCAGGCGTCATCGGCGTATCCCCCGCCGCGGAACACCCGGTAGTCGTCGTATCGCGCCGGATCCAGGAAGTCCCAGCACCACTCCCACACGTTCCCGAGCATGTCGAACAGACCGTTCAGATTCGGCAGCTTCCCGCCCACATCCTGCGGTGCCGGCACGCCATCCGCGCTCGTCCATGCGGCATCCGCGAGTGGCGCGTAGTGCGGACCGGCAGATCCGGCGCGGCACGCGAACTCCCACTCCGCCTCGGTCGGAAGCCGATAGCCGTCACCCGTCGCGTCCCACGAGACGTCTTCGCCGTCGAATCGGTACACCGGGTCGAGCCCCTCCCACTCGGATGCGGCGTTGCAGAAGTGCACGGCGCGCAACCAGCTCACGTCAGCCGCCGGACGCCGGGGGTGCCGGGAGGGCACCGGCAGGATCTCTGCGAACTGCTCCTCGGTGACCGGGAAGACTCCGATCTCGAAATCCGCGAGTTCGACGACGCGTTGGATCTTCCTGCGTTCGTCGTGAAGAGTCACGGAACCGGCGGGGATGCGCCGCATCTCGATGTCGGTCATACCGGGCGCGGAGAGAGTTCGACCCACGCCGGGTACTTCGCGGTACGGCCGTCGCCTGACGACGTACCGGTCACGCGGCGCTTCACCCAAGGGCCGACGAACTCCCGATAGTACGCATAGCCGCTGGGGCCGGCCCGGCCGGTGTCGCTCGGCGCCCACCAGGTCTCGTGCGGCTCGAAACCGAGCGCGTGCAGCACCCGGGCGGCCACTCGATGGTGGCCCGCGGCGTTCATGTGCAGCCGATCCTCGGACCAGTACTGCGGTTCGGAGAGCTCGCGGTCGGGCCAGTTCAGCGCGGTGATGACGTCGGGCCGATTCTCGACGCGTCGGAGCACCGCCTCCGACAGGAGATCTCCGCGCTTCTGGAACACCTTGCCCATCGGCAGCTGCCCGCTCGGATTCGCCCCCGAGAGCAGGATCAGCGTGACGCCCTCGTCATCGCAGCGACGAAGCACCCGGCTGAAGGCGTCGGCGATGTGCTCGACATCGGCTCGGGGGCGCAGGACATCGTTGCCGCCGCCGTTGAACGAGAGATGCGTGGGATGCAGCGCCAGAGCGGCCTCGAGCTGCTGCTCGACGATCGGCCAGGCGAGCCTGCCCCGGATCGCGAGGTTCGCGTACCTGATCGGGTGCCCTGCAGCATCCGCCCACCCCTGCGCGGTGAGGTCGGCCCATCCACGGACGTGCCCGTCGGGCAGCTCGTCGCCGACACCTTCGGTGAAAGAGTCGCCGATCGCCACATAACGCACATCACTCACACGATCAGCCTATGCCCGCTCAGCGGTCGTCGAGCGCCTGTCCCTTGCGGTCGCTGAGCCCCCAAGCCGCGGCGGCCGCTACGACGAAGCAGACACCGAAGACGACGAACACGAGCGGCGCGCCGCCGATGACCAGCATCGCGGGCACGGCGAGCGGCGCGATGATCGACGCGATCCGCCCCACACCTGCCGCCCAACCCGCGCCGGTCGCGCGGAGCGAAGTGGGATAGATCTCCGGGGTCACCGCGTACAACGCGCCCCACGCTCCGAGATTGAAGAACGACAGCGCCATGCCCGCGGCGATGATCGCCCCGGCTGAGGTCGCCGTGCCGAAGAACACCGCGGAGACGGCAGATCCCAGCAGGAACACCGAGAGCGTGCTGCGGCGACCCCACACTTCGATCAGCCAGGCGGCCACGGCATAGCCAGGTAGCTGCGCGAGCGTGATGATCAGCGTGAATCCGAACGACCGCACCAGATCGAAGCCGGCATCGACGAGGATGCTGGGGATCCAGATGAACGCCCCGTAGTAGGCGAAGTTTACGCACAGCCAGACCAGCCACAGGCACAGGGTGCGGAGCCGGAACTCCGGGTGCCAGAGCGTCGTCACCCGCGAGCGCATCGTGGCCGTGATCGCCCGGGACGGCGGTTCCTTCCGGATGGCAGGACCGGCGACGATGCCCGCGTCGAGCTCGAAGGAGACGACGACCTTCTCGGCTTCGGCGATCCGGCCGCGCAGCGCCAGCCAGCGCGGCGATTCCGGCATCCCCCAGCGGATGATCAGCGCGTACACGGCGGGGATCGCCCCCAGGGCGAACGCCCAGCGCCAGCCGTCGGCGGATGCCGGGATAACGAGGTAGCCGATCAGCGCGGCGGCCGTCCAGCCGACCGCCCAGAACGCCTCGAGGATCACGATCAGTCGGCCCCGGATGCGTGCGGGCGCGAACTCGCTGACATACGTCGACGCGACAGGGAGCTCAGCGCCCAGCCCCAGGCCGACGAAGAAGCGGAGGACGAGAAGCATCGCGAGTCCGCCGACGAGCGCGCTCGCCCCCGTCGCGACACCGTAGACGAGGAGGGTCAACGCGAACACCTGCCGACGGCCTAGCCGATCCGCCAGGAGGCCACCCAGCGTGGCGCCGAGCGCCATGCCGATGAAGCCGACGGAGGCGATCCATCCCGCTTCGGGCTTCGTGAGTCCCCACTGCTGCGTGAGCGCCGCGAGGATGAACGATATGAGCCCGACGTCCATCGCATCGAGCGCCCAGCCGAGCCCCGATCCCGTGAGCAGGCGCAGGTGTCGCCTGGTGAACGGCACGTCATCGAGTCTCTGAGCGAGGGACGCACGGCTCGGCAGCGCTGTGTTGGCCATGCCCTTCATCGTAGAGCCGACGACGCGCAGCGACGTCAGTCGGCGAGGAGCCTGCGCACTCGCGGGATGACCTCGGTACCGTACAGCTCGATGCTGCGCATCATCGCCTCGTGCGACAGTGTGCCCGTCGCGTACTTGAGATCGAAGCGCCCGAGACCCAGCAGCTTCACGGTGTCGGCGATCTTCGCAGCCACCCGGTCGGGCGAGCCGGCGTAGAGCGCGCCTTCGGGGCCGACGTCGTTCTGGAACCGGGCGCGACTGTAGGCGGGCCAGCCCCGCTCACGTCCGATGGTGTTGTTCATCGCCTCGAAGCCGGAGTACGCCGCATCCCACGCCTCGGCGTCGGTGTCGGCGATGTGTCCTGGAGAGTGCACGGAGACGGGGTGCGAGGCCGTGCCGAACGACGCCACCGAGCGGTGGTAGAGATCGACGAAGGGCTTGAAGCGCCCGGCAGGGCCCCCGATGATCGCGAGCATGAGACCGAGGCCGTGACGGGCGACGCGGACGACGGACTCGGGGCTGCCGCCGACGCCGACCCACGTGCGCAGCCCCTTCTCGGTCTTGGGGAACACATTCGCGTTCTCGAGAGAGGCGCGCATCGTGCCCGACCAGGTCACGGGCTCTTCCTTCAGCAGCTGCACGAACAGGTCGAGCTTCTGCTCGAAGAGCGCATCGTAGTCGCGCAGGTCGTAACCGAAGAGCGGGAACGACTCGATGAACGAACCGCGTCCGAGCACCACCTCTGCGCGCCCGTTCGAGACCGCGTCCAGCGTCGCGAAGCGCTCGTAGACGCGCACGGGGTCGTCAGAAGACAGCACGGTCACCGCGGTGCCGAGACGGATGTGCTCGGTGCGACCGGCGATCGCTGCCAGCACCATCTCGGGAGCGGAGACCGCGAACTCGGGACGGTGGTGCTCCCCCACCCCGAAGAAGTCGACGCCGACGGCGTCGGCGCGCTCCGCCTGCGCGACGATGTTGCGGATCGTCTGCGCGCCGCTGAGCAGCACGCCGTCAGCGTCGCGGGTGATGTCTCCGAAGGTGTCCAGCCCGAACTCGATGTCCATGTCATCCCTTTCCATTCAGGTGAATGAACACCGAGTCGGCTCCGGCCATTCCCCTACTTGTTCAGGAGGGCCGTGCGCAGGGTGTCGAGGCCGACACCGCCCATGTCGAGCGCCCGCTTGTGGAACTCCTTGATGTCGAAGCCCGCACCGCGCTCGGCCTGGTATGCATCGCGCACCTGCTCCCAGATCCGCTGACCGACCTTGTACGACGGAGCCTGCCCCGGCCAGCCCAGATATCGGTTCACCTCGAACTGGACGAACTGGTCGGACATGTTGACGTTCTTGCGCATGAAGTCGAGCGCGTACTCGGCATCCCACACCCCGGTGCCGTCGAGCCGCGGCTTGCCCAGATGCACGCCGATGTCGAGCATGACGCGGGCCGCGCGCATGCGCTGCCCGTCGAGCATGCCCAGACGATCGGCCGGATCGTCGAGATAACCGAGCTGCTGCATGAGGCGCTCGGCATACAGCGCCCAGCCTTCCGCGTGACCGGAGGTGCCGGCGAGCAGTCGGCGCCACGAGTTCAGCTCGGCGCGGTTGTACACGGCCTGGCCGATCTGCAGGTGGTGCCCTGGGATGCCCTCGTGATAGACGGTCGTCAGCTCGCGCCAGGTGTCGAACTCGGTGACGCCCTCGGGCACGGACCACCACATGCGGCCAGGGCGGGAGAAGTCGTCGGTCGGGCCGGTGTAGTAGATCCCGCCCTCCTGCGTCGGCGCGATCATGCACTCGAGCGTGCGGACGGGTTCCGGGATGTCGAAGTGCGACGCGCCGAGCTCGGCGACGGCGCGATCGCTCGTCTCCTGCATCCAGCGCTGCAGCGCGTCGGTGCCGATCAGCTTGCGGGCGGGGTCGGATTCGAGGTGGGCGACGGCCTCTTCCACGGAAGCACCGGGGAGGATCTCGTTCGCGATCGCCGTCTGCTCGGCGACCATCCGGGCGAGCTCTTCGCGCCCCCACTCGTAGGTCTCGTCGAGGTCGATCGTGGCGCCGAGGAAGCGCCGCGAGTTCAGCGCGTAGAGCTCGCGGCCCACGGCATCCGTCTCGCTCGCCACGGGTGCGAGTTCTTCGGCAAGAAAGCTGCGCAGCTCGTCGTAGGCGACACGCGCAGCCGCCGCATTGTCGGCGAGCGTGCGTGCGAGAGATGCGGGCAGGCTCCCCTCCGCGGGGCCGCCGTTGGCGACGAACGCGGCGAAGAAGCCGTCGTCAGCCGTGTAGCGAGGAATCTGGGTCGCGACCTCCGCCACCTGGCGTCGCGCAGGCGTGACGCCGGTGGCGATGCCGGCCCGCAGCGTCTCGGTGTACCCGCGCAGAGCATCTGGAACAGCGGCGAGACGCGTGGCGATGACCGCCCAGTCGTCCGTTGTCTCGGTCGGCATGAGGTCGAAAGCGCTGCGGACGTCCTGTGCGGCCGAGGCGATGACGTTGAGATCGCGCAGATGCCACTTCGCCTCGTGCAATTCGAGATCGAGGCTCAGTTCCGACGACAGATCGGTCTTGGTCACCTCGTCGATCGCGTCGACGGGTTCGAGAGCCTGCAGCTTCGCGAGCGTCGCACGGGTCGCCGCCACGACCTCCTCATGGCCCTGAGGGCTGAAGTCGCCGAAGCGATCGTTCACCTCGGTGCGGCCGATGTACGTTGCGAGGATCGGAGAGAGAGCGACGATCGTGTCGACCCACTCGTCGGCGACCTTGTCGATGGCTGACGGGGTGCGCGGTGCGGAAGTCATCCCTCCAGACTAGCCCGCGGCACCCCGTCGCAGTATCTCGGAAACTCGGTGCCCGCGATCAGTGTGCGGCTTCGTTCCAGTCATGGCCACGGCCGACCTGGACGTCGAGCGGGACCGTGAGATCGGCGGCATCGCCCATCCGCGAGCGGACGATCCGTTCGGCGGCATCCCACTCCCCCGGTGCCACCTCGACCACGAGTTCGTCGTGGATCTGCAGCAGCGCACGTGACGCGAGACCCTCGGTGCGGAGGTCGTCGTGGATGTGGAACAGCGCGATCTTCATGATGTCTGCGGCACTGCCTTGGATCGGGGCGTTGAGCGCCGCACGTTCGGCGTTCTCGCGCAGCACGCGGTTCGGGCTGGACAGGTCGGGGAACGGTCGGCGACGGCCGAAGAGGGTCTCGGTGTAACCGACTTCCTTCGCCTTCAGCACGGATGCTCGCAGGTAGTCGCGCACCGCGCCGAAGCGCGCGAAGTACTCGATCATGAGCTGCTTGGCCTCTGACTGCTCGATGCGCAACTGCTTGGACAGGCCGAAGGCGCTGAGCCCGTAGACGAGTCCGTACGACATGGCCTTGACCTTGGTACGCATCGCGGCGGTGACATCGGACGGTTCGACGCCGAAGACGCGCGCGCCGACGAATCGGTGCAGATCCTCGCCGCTGTTGAACGCCTCGATCAGGCCTTCGTCTCCCGACAGGTGCGCCATGATGCGCATCTCGATCTGCGAGTAGTCGGCCGTGAGCAGCGCCTCGTAGCCCTCGCCGACCTGGAACGCGCTGCGGATGCGCCGGGACTCCTCGGTGCGCACGGGGATGTTCTGCAGGTTCGGGTCGGTGCTCGACAGACGGCCGGTCTGGCTGCCGGTCTGCACGTATGTCGTGCGGACCCGGTGATCGTCGCCGATGGCGGTGTCGAGCGACTCGATGATCTGACGGAGCTTGGTGGCTTCGCGATGCTGCAGCAGCAGCCCGAGGAACGGATGGGGGTTGCTCTCCTGCAGGTCGGCGAGCACAGCCGCGTCGGTGGAGTAGCCGGTCTTCGTCTTGCGGGTCTTCGGCAGCTGCAGGTCGTCGAACAGCACCTCCTGCAACTGCTTGGGCGAGCCGAGGTTGAACTCGCGCCCGACCAGGGCGAACGCCTCTTGTGCGAGAAGCTCGGCACGGGCGCCGAGCTCACCCGAGAAGCCGGAGAGCACATCGTGCGAGACCGCGACGCCCGCGACCTCCATGTCGGCCAGGGTGAGCAGTGTCGGAAGCTCGATGTCGGTGAGCACCTGCGCGACGGACTCGGGGATGTCCTCGCGGAGCGCGGCAGCCACCCGCAGCGCGAACCACGCCTCCTGCGACGGTGTCGCCCCCTCGGTCTCTGGAACCAGCTGCGTGGGGTCTGCTTCGGGGAGCTTCTCGCCGAGATACCGCTCGACGAGATCGGCGAGCGTCTTGTCGGGAAAGCTCGGTCGCAGCAGCCAGCCGGCGAGGCTGGTGTCGTAGGCGAGGCCGCCGAGACGGATGCCGAGCCGCAGCAGCGCCTTCACCTGCGGCTTCGCATCGTGAAGAACCTTGGGGCTCTCGGACTCGAGCCATCCGCGCAGTGCGTGGACCGCCTCGTCGTTCCAGTCGAGTTCACGCACCTCGGTCTCTGTCGCCGCTCCCACGCGGACGGGGGCCCCGCCGTGAGTCGTGATGCGCAGTGCGACGTCGCTCGTCTGCGACTCGGCCCAGGCGGCGAAGTCCGCCGCTGCAAGCTCGACCGGCTGAGGCAGGACCACCGCGGATGCGGGGTCGTCGGCGACTTCCCCCGCACCGACGGCTTCGAAGACGCGAGGCAGCAGCGTGCGGAACTCGAGTCGGGCGAAGATGTCGCGGACGGCCTGGGCGTCGATCGGAGTCACCGCCAGGTCGCCGGGTGCGACGGGAAGCTCGACGTCGGTGAGCAGCCGGTTGAGCTTGCGGTTGCGGCGCACGTCGTCGATGTGGTCGCGCAGGTTGCCGCCCGCGACGCCCTTGATCTCGGCGGAGCGCTCGAGCAGTTCGTCGAGTGAGCCGAACTGGGTCAGCCACTTGACGGCGGTCTTCTCGCCGACCTTCGGCACTCCTGGCAGGTTGTCGCTGGTCTCGCCGACCAGCGCGGCGATGTCGGGGTACTGCTCTGGCCGTACTCCGTAGCGCTCCTGCACCGTGACGGGGTCGTAGCGCTTGAGCTGCGACACGCCCTGCACCGACGGGTACAGCAGGGTGACATCGTCGGTCACGAGCTGGATCGTGTCGCGATCGCCGGAGACGACGAGGACGTCGTATCCCTGCTCGGCGCCCTGCGTGGAGAGCGTCGCGAGGATGTCGTCGGCCTCGATGCCCTCTTTGGTGAGCACCGGTATGGACATCGCCGCGAGGCAGTCCTGCAGCAGCGGGATCTGGCCGCGGAACTCCTGCGGGGTCTCAGAACGCGTCGCCTTGTACTCGGGGTACTCGTCGGTGCGGAAGGAATGACGTGAGGTATCGAACGCCACCGCCATGTGCGTCGGCTTCTCGGCCTTGATGAGGTTCACGAACATGGACAGGAAGCCGTAGATGGCGTTCGTGTGCTGGTTGTCCTTCGTCGTGAAGTTCTCGACCGGAAGGGCGAAGAATGCGCGATAGGCGAGCGAATGGCCGTCGACGACCATGAGGGTAGGCTTTGCGGAGTCCGTCACCCTGTCAGCCTAACGAGGACGGCAGACACCCGCTGAGGAGGATTCATGAGCGATGTCGCGATGAGCGAAGGACTCGAGTGGGCCACGGCCCGGGGCATGGGCGCACTCGCCGAGAAGATGGGCATCGAGTTCACCGAGTTCTCCATCGAGCGCTCCGTCGCCACGATGCCGGTAGAAGGCAACACGCAGCCCGTCGGCCTCGTGCACGGCGGCGCCTACGTGGTGCTGGGCGAGTCGCTCGGCTCGATGGCCGCGAACCTGCATGCGGGACCCGGCCGCCTCGCGGTCGGCGTCGACATCAACGCGACCCACACGCGGTCGGCGACGTCGGGCCTCGTGACCGGTGTCTGCACGCCCATCCACCTCGGGCGCAGCATCACCGTGCACGAGATCGTGGTGACCGACGACCACGGCCGTCGATGCTCCACCATCCGCATCACGAACATGATCAAGACCGTGGAGTGAACAGCCGGACTCGTCGCTGTCGAGAACACGCGCCTGCGGGCTGAGTCCGCTCAGAGGTCGTATTCCCACTTCGTCCAGGATCGGGACGAGCCCTCGCCCAGGGAACCGACGTGTTCGAGTGAGTCCGTCGTGGCATGGAGATGCTGAACCGTCTCGGGCTCGAGCAGCTCCCGGCCCGCGTTCTCGTGACGGACGACGCCGATGTCGACCAGCCAGCCGATCCGCAACTCGATTCGATCCACCCGACTGGGGGTCGATCGATAAGGGATCTCGACGATCTCCGTCTGGTGCGCCTTCGCCAGGGCGAGCGAATACCTGCTGACCGCGTCGGCTATGTCATCTCCGGTGAGGAAGTCACCGAAGCTCATCACGATGCGCTTCATCAGAACCCTCGGTTCGCGTTGCTCGATGCGTCACCTCGCCAGGCGACGTGGGGTCGATGATAGGCGCACGTCGCCGTGCGCGCCGCCCCCTTGACGTCGCCTGCGAAAAGGTCGAGGATCAGCGATCGATTCAGGACGCGTCGTGCGTTCGCCGGTAACCGGTGGGGTGGAGGATCCGCTGGAACAGCAGATGGTCCTGCCACTCCCCCGCGATCTTCAGATACTCCGGAGCCGTTCCGATCTGTTGGAAGCCGTTGGCCGCGAGCACGCGTTGCGAACCGAGGTTGTGCAGCAGAGTGGCAGCCTGCATGCGGTGCAGTCGCAGTTCGGAGCGCGCATAGTCCAGCACCTGAGCGACCGCCCGGGTGGCGAGACCTCTTCCGGTGCTCGAGGAGTCGATCCAGTAGCCGAGATCCGCGCTCCAGAACGCGCCACGCACGATGTTGTTGATGTTCATGCGGCCACGGATCTCACCGTCGTGGGATTCGATCAGGAATCGGATGCTGCGCCCTGCGGCGGCGTCCTCCACGCACTGCCTCGCGTGGTTCTCCTGCCATTCCTCGGTGAAGAAGTCCGCGGATCGCGTGGGCTCCCACGGCGCGAGATGCGTGCGGTTCGCCGTGTAGGCGCGCGCCAGTGCGGCGCCGTCCCCTGTGCGTACCGCGCGAAGCGAGTGCTCCGCGTCGAGCGGACGCACCACCTACTTCTTCGGCGCGAGCTGCTCGATGATCGCCTTGGCGACGTCCTGCATGGTGAGGCGACGATCCATCGACGCCTTCTGGATCCAGCGGAAGGCCTCAGGCTCGCTCAGGCCCATCTTCTCGTTGAGCAGTCCCTTGGCGCGATCGACGAGCTTGCGGGTCTCGAAGCGTTCGACCATGTCGGCGACCTCGGCCTCGAGCGTGATGATCTGCTCGTGACGCGCGAGAGCGATCTCGATCGCGGGCAGCAGGTCGTTCGGCGTGAACGGCTTGACGACGTACGCCAGAGCGCCCGCCTCGCTGGCGCGCTCGACGAGTTCCTTCTGGCTGAACGCGGTCAGCAGCACGACGGGAGCGATGTTGCCCTTGTGCAGCTTCTCGGCTGCGCTGATGCCGTCGAGCTGGGGCATCTTCACGTCCATGATGACGAGATCGGGACGCAGTTCGGTCGCGAGTGCCACCGCCGTCTCGCCGTCGCCGGCTTCTCCGACGACGTCGAAACCGTTGTCGCGGAGGATCTCGACGATGTCGAGACGGATCAGCGATTCGTCCTCGGCGACGACGACGCGTCGGGGGGCGGATGCCGTGGGCTGCTCAACCTGTTCTTCGGTCACGGGTCCATCTTAGTAGAGCCGTACCGAGTGCAAGCCGCAGGCCGCACGCCGGGCGGTTCCACCTCTCCCCCTGCGCTAAAGTCGAAGGTGCGACACACGAGCCGGCGTGGCGGAATGGCAGACGCGGAGCACTCAAAATGCTTTGTCCGAAAGGGCGTGTGGGTTCGAGTCCCACCGCCGGCACCAGAGAGGTCGAGCCTTTGCACAGGCTCTCTCCCCTCATGAGGCGAGAGCAGCCAGCTCTGCCATCACGCGCGGATGCGCGAGAACCCGGAAGTGACCTCCGGTGTCGAGCAGGACGTTCTTCGCGCCCGGCAACTCGCTGCCCTCGGGGATGTGCGGATCGAAGCGCGCGTACACCGACACGATCCTGGCGTTCACGTCGGCCTGCGTCGACAGGGCGCGGATCGACGGGTCGTCGGGCGAGAACGCTCGGAGCGTGCGCACCGGCATCCGCCGCGCGTAGCGCGACCCGCCGAACGGAGTCGCGATCGCGAGCATCGAGCGCACTCTGTCGGCCGCAGGCCCGAGCATGACCTGCTTCCCGGCCAATCCGCCCTTGCTGTGCGCGACGAGGATCACGTCGCGCAGGTCGTGCTGCTGCAGGTAGTCGGTCACCTGTGTCGCCATCTCCGTGATCGGCCGACGGCTGTGAGCGAGTACCTCGAGCACATGGACCGGGTGCCCGCGATCGTGCAGGGCCTCGACGAGCGGCTGCAGAAAACGCCAGGTCTCGTAGACCCCCGGCAGCACGACGATCGGCGCGGCGTCACCGTTGGCGAAGGATCCGGCATCCGTGCGCCCGAAGAAGGCCCGCACCTGCCACACAGCCGCGTACGCGTAGTCGGCCGCCCACCAGCCGAGATTCCGCAGGGCGTTCATCGGTCCGTCCAGACGCGCGTCGCGTGGAAGAGGATCGCGGATGCGGCGGCTCTCGGAGAGGACTGCTGCACGACATGGTGTCCTCCAGGAATCTCCACGAAGCGCGCGACCGGAGTGCGGGCTGCGATGCGCCGGCACCAGTCGCGCCCGGCCACGGGATCGCGTCCTCCTCGCATCACGAGCACCGGCGTTCTGAGCGTGGCAGCCTTGTCCTCGGTCGGATACGCCAGCATGTGCCGCAGTTGAGTGAGATACCAGGGCACGCCGCAGCGGAGGTAGTCGGTGAACACGATCGAGTTGATCGACGGCGTCTCCCCCAGCGTCTCGAGTGCGAGAGCCCTCGCTTGGGACAACGGCGTGCGGTGCCTCTCGTCGGCGACCGGGCCGATCGCGACCACCATGCTCACCCACTCGGGGCGCTGCACTGCCGTCTCAATCGCCCACTGCGCGCCCATCGAGTGCCCGACGAGCACGACCTGGTCATGACCCAGCTGGGCGATGACCTCACCCAGTGCGGCCGACATCTGCGGAATGCCGATGTCGGCGGCCGGCTTGGGCAGGCCGCCGAATCCGGGCAGATCGATCGACACGACGGCGGTGTCGGCGTTGAGCGCTTCGTGCAGACGCGCCAGGTAGCGATGCGACGCCCCGATGCCGTGAATCAGCACAGCCGCTGGCGCCGTCGAACCCTCAGGGCGCGGACTCTCGATCGCCCGGAATGCGAGACCGCCGATGTCGAGGCGACGTCCATGTGCAGCCATGACTGCAACCTATCGCGGGGACGACGAAGGGGGCGGGACCGAAGCCCCGCCCCCTCGAATCCGTGACGTCAGATTCCGGCCTTGTAGATCGGCGCGGCACCGCGGATGGTGTCGCCGACCTTGTGGACGCGGAGGTCGTTCGTCGAGCCGATGATGCCGGGAGGGGAACCGGAGATCACGACGACCTTGTCCCCTTCTTCGGCGAGGCCGTTGCCGAGGAGGTGCTCGTCGACCTGGTGGTACATCGCGTCGGTGTGCTGCACGACGTCGACCAGCGTGGACGTGATGCCCCACGTCAGCGCCATGCGACGGCGGATGTCGGGCTCCGGCGTGAAGGCGAGCATCGGGATGCGCGAGCGCAGACGCGACAGGCGGCGAGCAGAGTCGCCCGACTGCGTGAAGACGCAGAGGAACTTCGCGTCGACGAACTCTGCGACCTCGAGAGCGGCGAGAGTGATCGCTCCACCCTGCGTGCGCGGCTTCGTGTTGAGCGGGGGGATGCGCTCGAGGCCGTGCTCCTCGGTCGACTCGATGATGCGAGCCATCGTCTCGACCACGATGACCGGGTAGTCGCCCACGCTGGTCTCGCCCGAGAGCATGACCGCGTCGGCGCCGTCGAGCACCGCGTTCGCGACGTCGGAGGTCTCTGCGCGGGTCGGCACCGGGCTGCTGATCATCGACTCGAGCATCTGGGTCGCGACGATGACAGGCTTGGCCATACGACGGGCCAGCTCGACGGCACGCTTCTGTACGATCGGGACGGCCTCGAGAGGAAGCTCGACGCCGAGGTCGCCACGGGCGACCATGATGCCGTCGAAGGCGTCGACGATGCCCTCGAGCGCGTCCACTGCCTGCGGCTTCTCGATCTTCGCGATGACGGGCACCTTGACGCCCTCTTCGGCCATGATCTCGTGCACGCGGTCGACGTCCGAGGCGTTGCGAACGAACGAGAGCGCGATGAGGTCGGCACCGGTGCGAAGGCCCCAGCGCAGGTCGTCCTCGTCCTTTTCGCTCAGAGCGGGGACGTTGACGGCGACGCCGGGCAGGTTGATGCCCTTGTTGTTCGACACGGCACCGGCGACGATGACCTTGGTGGTGACGGTGACGCCGTCGGTCTCGACGACCTCCACCCGCACCTTGCCGTCGTCGATGAGCAGGAAGTCGCCGGGCTTGACATCCTGAGGCAGGCCCTTGAAGGTCGTGCCGCAGATGTCCTTGTTGCCGATGATGTCTTCTGTGGTGATCTTGAAGATGTCACCGGCCTGGAGCTCGTAGGGGCCGTTCTCGAACCGGCCGAGGCGGATCTTCGGGCCCTGCAGGTCGACGAGGACCGCAACGGCCCTGCCGGCGTCGTCGGCCGCGCGGCGGACGTTCGCGTAGTTGTTCTCGTGCACGGAGTAGTCACCGTGGCTGAGGTTCAGCCGGGCGACGTCGACCCCCGCTTCGATGATGGCTCGCACGGTTTCATACGTGGACGTTGCGGGGCCCAGGGTGGCGACGATTTTCGCGCGTCTCAACAGATTCTCCAGGGTAGAGGGGGATAGAAATCAGGCGACGATGCCGGGCTCAGCCTACGCGGGCTGAAGCCCGATCGCGACATCGGTCGGGCGCACCGGCTCGGGGAGGACGGTCTCGCCCATCAGGAACCGATCGACATTCGCTGCAGCGGCCCGACCTTCCGCGATGGCCCACACGATCAGCGACTGACCGCGGCCGGCATCGCCAGCCACAAAGACGCCGGGAATGGTCGACTGGTACGACGAGTCGCGCTGGAAGTTGCCGCGGTCGGTGAACTGAGGGCGCACGTCGTCGGAGAAGCCGTCCTGCTCGGGACCGGTGAACCCCATCGCGATCAGAACGAGATCAGCGGGGATCTCGCGCTCGGTGCCGCTCTTGGGCACGCGACGTCCGTCGATGTACTCGGTCTCGGCCACGCGAAGGGCGCGGACCTCGCCGACCTCGTTCGAGAGGAACTCGACGGTCGACGCGAGGTACATGCGCTCACCGCCCTCCTCGTGCGCGGACGACACCTCGAAGACGGTCGGCATCATGGGCCACGGCTGGTGGCCGGGGCGATCAGCGCCCGGCTGCTTGCCGATCGCCAGGTTCGTGACGCTCAGGGCGCCCTGACGGTGCGCGGTGCCGATGCAGTCGGCGCCGGTGTCGCCGCCGCCGATCACGATGACGTGCTTGCCCTCGGCGGTGATCTGCTCGGGGACCTTGTCGCCGGCGACCGCGTGGTTTGACTCCACGAGGTATTCCATCGCGAAGTGCACACCGTCGAGATCGCGGCCCGGGATCGCCAGGTCGCGGGGCACGGTCGAACCGGTGGCGACCACGACGGCGTCGTACCGGGCGCGGAGGTCGGCCCAGCTGATGTCCTTGCCGATCTCGACTCCCGCACGGAAGCGGGTGCCCTCCTCCTGCATCTGACGCAGGCGTGCCTCGAGCTGCGACTTCTCCATCTTGAAGTCAGGGATGCCGTAGCGGATCAGGCCGCCGATGCGATCGTCGCGCTCGAAGACCGCGACCGTGTGGCCGGCGCGCGTCAGCTGCTGCGCGGCTGCGAGACCTGCAGGTCCCGAACCGACCACCGCGACGGTCTTGCCCGTCAGACGAGCAGGCGGCTGCGCCTCGACCCAGCCCTTGCTGAACGCCTCGTCGATGATCGAGACCTCGATCTGCTTGATCGTCACCGCGGGCTGGTTGATGCCCAGAACGCAGGCGCTCTCGCAGGGCGCAGGGCACAGCCGACCCGTGAACTCCGGGAAGTTGTTGGTCGCGTGGAGTCGATCGATCGCGGCCCGGCCTTCGCCGCGCCAGGTGAGGTCGTTCCACTCCGGGATCAGGTTGCCGAGCGGGCATCCCTGGTGACAGAACGGCACACCGCAGTCCATGCAGCGACTCGCCTGGCGGCGGAGCACGGCCTGGTCACCGGGCTCGTACACCTCCTTCCAGTCGAGGATGCGCACGGGGACCGGGCGGCGGGCGGGAAGCTCGCGCTCGGTGACCTTCAGAAAACCTTTGGGATCAGCCACCGGTCACCTCCAGGATGCGGTTCCAGACGATATCGCCGTCGGGGTCGATCCCCTCGGCCACTGCTTCCTCGCGCATGCTGCGCACGGCGGCGTAGTCACGCGGGAGGACCTTCACGAACTCGGATGCGATCTTCTCGAAGTCCGCGAGGATCTCAGAGCCGAGCGGAGACGCCGTGCGCTCCACGTGCTCGGAGACGAGCCCGCGCAGGACCTCCAGGTCTGCACGGTCCAGCGGCATGAGCAGAAGCTCACCGCTGCCGAGCGACTGGGCGTTGATCTTGGCCGTGTCGAGCGAACGGACGTAGGCCACTCCCCCGGACATGCCGGCACCGAAGTTGCGTCCCGTCGGACCGAGGATCACCGCGACGCCGCCGGTCATGTACTCGAGCGCATGGTCGCCCACGCCCTCGACGACCGCCGTGGCGCCCGAGTTGCGCACGAGGAACCGTTCGCCGACGACGCCGGAGAGGAACATCGAGCCCGACGTCGCGCCATAGCCGATGACGTTGCCGGCGATGACGTTCTCGTGCGGTGCGATCGACGAGCCGCGTGGCGGGCGGATCGTGATGTCGCCGCCGGAGAGTCCCTTGCCGACGTAGTCGTTCGCGTCGCCCTCCAGGCGCAGCACGATGCCTGACGGCATGAAGGCGCCGAGGGACTGCCCGGCGGTGCCGTGCAGGGTCACGTCGATCGTCTCGCGCGGAAGACCGGCGGCACCGTGGCGTGCGGTCACCTGGTGACCGAGCATGGTCCCGACGGCGCGCTCGGTGTTCGCGATCGGCAGCTCGATCACGACGTGCTCGCCGTTCAGCAGAGCATCCTTCGCGATGTCGATGAGCTGCACGTCGAAGTGCTTCTCGAGTTCGTGGTCCTGCGCGCGGCCGCTGCGGCGAGGCTCTCCCGCCGGGAAGGCGGGGCCCTCGAGGATCGGCGTGAGGTCGAGTCCCTCGGATTTCCAGTGCTCGACGGCCGCGTCGACGCCGAGCAGCTCGGCGCGTCCGACGATCTCGTCGATCGAGCGGAAGCCCAGCTCGGCGAGGATCTCGCGGACTTCCTCGGCGATGAACTCCATGAAGTTCACGACGAACTCGGGCTTGCCCGTGAAGCGCTCGCGCAGAACCGGGTTCTGCGTGGCGACGCCGACAGGGCAGGTGTCGAGATGGCAGACGCGCATCATGATGCAGCCGCTGACGACGAGCGGCGCGGTGGCGAAGCCGAACTCCTCCGCCCCCAACAGGGCACCGATCACGACGTCACGGCCGGTCTTGAGCTGACCGTCGACCTGCACCACGACGCGGTCGCGCATGCCGTTGAGCATGAGCGTCTGCTGCGTCTCGGCGAGGCCGAGCTCCCACGGGGTGCCGGCGTGCTTCAGCGAGTTCAGCGGGCTCGCGCCCGTTCCGCCGTCGTGGCCGGAGACCAGGATGACGTCGCTGAGGGCCTTGGCGACTCCCGCCGAGACCGCGCCGATACCCGACTGGCTGACCAGCTTGGTGTGGATCCGCGCCTCGGGGTTGGCTCGCTTCAGATCGAAGATGAGCTGCTTGAGGTCTTCGATCGAATAGATGTCATGGTGAGGAGGCGGCGAGATGAGACCGACACCAGGAGTTCCGCCGCGTGTGCGCGCGACCCACGGATACACCTTCTGAGGAGGCAGCTGTCCGCCCTCACCGGGCTTGGCGCCCTGCGCGAGCTTGATCTGGATGTCATCCGACTCGGTCAGATACTGGCTGGTGACGCCGAAGCGGCCCGAGGCGACCTGCTTGATCGCGCTGCGACGCTCGGGGTCGACCAGTCGGTCGGCGTCTTCTCCACCCTCACCGGTGTTCGACTTCCCGCCGATCCGGTTCATCGCGATCGCGAGGGTCTCGTGCGCCTCCTTGGAGATCGAGCCGTAGCTCATCGCCCCGGTGGAGAACCGCTTGACGATCTCGGAGACCGGCTCGACCTCGCTGAGCGGCACCGGCTTGCGGTGCCCCGTGCGCAACGTGAAAAGACCGCGGAGAGTCTTCAGCTCCGACGCCTGGTCGTCGACCATCTTCGTGTACTCGCGGAAGATGTCGTAGCGGCGTTCGCGCGTCGAGTGCTGCAGCTTGAAGACGGTCTCGGGGTTGAACAGGTGCGGAGAGCCGTCACGGCGCCACTGGTACTCGCCGCCCGTCCAGAGACGCTCATGCGCACGCGCAGCGGCATCCTCGGGGTAGGCGTAGTCGTGACGCGCCTGGTTCTCGGCGAAGATGTCCTCGATCGTGATGCCGCCGAGCTTCGACTCGGTGCGCGTGAAGTAGGCGTCGATGACCTCCTGGCTGAGCCCGATCGCCTCGAACACCTGAGCGCCGGCGTACGACGACACGGTCGAGATGCCCATCTTCGACATGATCTTCAGCACGCCCTTGCCGAGCGCGTAGATGAGATTGCGGACGGCCTTCTCCGGCGTGATTCCCGTGATGTAGCCGGTGCGCACGAGGTGCTCCACGGTCTCCATCGCGAGATACGGGTTCACCGCCGACGCACCGTAGCCGATCAGCGTGGCCACGTGGTGCACCTCGCGCACGTCACCGGCTTCGACGATCAGACCGACCTTCATGCGGTTCTCGCGGCGGATCAGGTGATGATGCACCGCGGCGACCATGAGCAGCGAGGGGATCGGCGTGAGGTCCTTGTTGGAGTCGCGATCCGAAAGGATGATGAACTCGGCGCCGCGTTCGATGGCCTCGTCGACCTCGGCGCACATCTCGTCGAGGCGCTCGGCGAGAGCCTGGGGCCCGACGTCGAAGTGATACAGGCCCTTGACGGTCGCGCTCGAGCGGCCGGGCAGCGCCTTGTCGATGTGCCGGATCTTCGACAGCTCGTCGTTGTCGATCACCGGGAAGTCGAGCGACACCGTGCGGGTGTGCTCGGGGCCCCACGTGAGCAGGTTGCCCTCGGGGCCGAGACCGAGCTTGAGGCTCGTCACGACCTCTTCACGGATCGAGTCCAGCGGCGGGTTGGTCACCTGCGCGAACTGCTGCGTGAAGTAGTCGAACAGCAGACGCGGACGCTTGCTGAGCACGGCGATCGGGGTGTCGGATCCCATCGCGCCAAGAGGCTCGACGCCGTTCTGGCCCATCGGGGTCAGAAGGATCCGCACCTCCTCCTCGGTGTAGCCGAAGGTGCGCTGACGACGCGTGATCGAGGCGGGCGGGTGCACGATGTGCTCGCGCTCGGGCAGCTCGGCGAGGCGGACCGCCCCGGCGTCGAGCCACTCCTGCCACGGGTGCATCGTGGCGAGATCGTGCTTGATCTCCTCGTCATCGATGATCCGGCGCTGCGCCGTGTCGACGAGGAACATCTTGCCCGGCTGCAGGCGGCCGCGGCGCTTGATGCGCTCGGGCTCGAACGTGAGCACACCGGTCTCGGAGCCGATGACGATGAGTCCGTCGGTGGTCTCGGTCCAGCGCCCGGGACGCAGACCGTTGCGGTCCAGGGTCGCTCCCACAACCGTGCCGTCGGTGAAGATGAGAGCCGCAGGGCCGTCCCACGGCTCCATCTGGTTCGAGTGGTACTCGTAGAACGAGCGCAGCTCGGGCGAGATGTCGGACTGCTTCTCGTAGGCCTCGGGAACCATCATCATGATGGCGTGCGGCAGGCTGCGGCCCGTCAGCGTCAGCAGTTCGAGCACCTCGTCGAAGGAGGCGGAGTCGCTCGCGCCGTCGGTGCAGATCGGCAGCAGCGGCTCGATGTCGCCGAGAAGTTCGGACTCGAGCTGCGACTGGCGCGCGCGCATCCAGTTGCGGTTTCCGCCGACCGTGTTGATCTCGCCGTTGTGCGCGAGCATGCGAAGAGGCTGAGCGAGCGGCCACGACGGGAAGGTGTTCGTGGAGTAGCGCGAGTGCACCACGGCGAGCTCGCTCGCGAAGCGCTCGTCCTGAAGGTCGGGGTAGAACGGCTCGAGCTGCAGGGTCGTGACCATGCCCTTGTAGCCGAGCGTGCGCGCGGACAGCGTGACGAAGTAGGCGCCGAGCTCGTGACCGGCACGCTTGCGCAGGCGATAGGCGACGCGGTCGAGGGCGATGCCCGTGAGCGGAGCATCGGCGTGGGTCGCTCCCCCGGCGCTCACGAAGAGCTGCTCGAAGGCGGGCCGCGCCTCATCGGCGAGTTTGCCGAGGTGCTCGTTCACCGTCGGGACCTCGCGCCAGCCGAGCACGCGCAGTCCCTCGGCCTTCGCGATCTTCTCGATGCCGGCCTTCTGCTGACGGCGCTGGCTCGAGTCGCGCGGGAGGAATGCCAGACCTGCGGCGTATTCGCCGACCGGCGGCAGCTCGAAGCCCGTGACGGCCCGCAGGAAGGCATCCGGCATCTGCGTGAGGATGCCCGCGCCGTCTCCGGTGCCGGCATCCGATCCGATCGCACCGCGGTGCTCGAGGTTGCGCAGTGCTTCCAGCGCCAGGGCGATGATGTCGTGGCCCGCTTCGCCCCGCAGGGTCGCGACCATGGCGAGGCCGCACGCGTCCTTCTCGAACGCGGGGTTGTACATGCCCTGCTTCGGGGGGTAGGCGCCGGATGCGCCGTAGGGAGGCTGGAAATACACCTGAACCGTCCTCAGATCAGTCGGGGAGACCCGGGGACGTCATTGGCCGGGCGAATGCATGGGGTTCCGCACGGAACGGCGGCTTAGCGGGAGCCTTCCGCTTCCGTGGGAGCGGTGCTTGTGGCTGCGGCTCCTGCGGGGACTTCTTCGGCATCAGGCTCGCTGAGGTCCACGAAGTCAGAGGGATTGTTCTGCGAGTCTACAACAGCGTCGACATCGTTCCGGCCGCGACCCGGCTGGTACGGCGACGGCTCGAGGCCGGGGTGCCTGCGGCTCTGCACGACGAGGATCACGAGGCCCACGACGACGCCGAGGATCGCGGCCCAGACGTTGCTGCGAAGCCCGAAGTAGATCTCGCTGGGATCGATGCGGATCGACTCCCACACGATGCGACCGGCGCTGTACCAGATCAGGTAGATCGCGAACAGTCGGCCCCACTGCAGTGCGGTCGCCTTGCGGCTCAACCAGAGCAGGACGATGACTCCCAGACCGTTCCAGATCACCTCGTACAGGAAGGTGGGGTGGAACAGTGTGCCCTCGGGCAGGCCAGGGGGGAATGCGGAGTTCGTCGACTCGATCTCCAGGCCCCACGGCAGGTCGGTGGGAAGGCCGAAGAGCTCATGGTTGAACCAGTTGCCGAAGCGTCCCATCGCCTGCGCGAGCAGCAGGCCGGGCGCGAGGGCGTCGGCGAAGGTCCAGAAGCGGATGCCTGTCCACTTGCAGCCGAGCCAGGCGCCGATCGCTCCGCCGATCAGCGCGCCGTAGATCGCGATGCCGCCCTCCCAGATGGCCCAGATCGAGCCGGGCTGGAAGGGGTTCCACGTGTTGTGGCCCGCCCCGAAGTAGTCGTTCGGGTGCGTGAACACGTGGTAGAACCGCGCGGTGATGATCGCCAGCGGCACGGCGAGGATCGAGATGTCGATCACTACCCACGGCTCAGCCCCACGCCGCGTCAGGCGGCGGTTCGTCAGCAGCACAGCGGCGATGATGCCCGCGATGATGCAGAGCGCGTAGAAGTGGATGCGGATCGGACCCAGGTCGAAATAGGCGACGGGAGGGCTCGGGATGCTGGCGAGCACGCCGGTGAAGGTGCTGTGGAGCGCGAGGGACATGAGTGCGATTCTAGTTCTCGTGTACGGGGCGCGCCGACGACGTGCCGGTGGCCAGTGTGCGGGTGACTTCGGCGAGGGCGGGGATGCCGCCGTCGCGGAGAGCGCGGACGAGTGCAGTGCCGACGATCGCGCCGTCTGCGTACTCGCTGACGCCGGCGATCTGCTCGGCGGTGGAGATGCCGATGCCCACGCAGGCGCGCTTCGCGCCGTGCTCGCGCAGACGCCCGACGAGAGTGCGCGCGGCTCGATCGAGCTCGGCTCGCTCGCCCGTGATGCCCATGGTCGAGACCGTGTAGACGAATCCGGTGGACGCCGCGACCACGAGGTCGAGGCGGGCATCCGTCGATGTCGGAGCGGCGAGGAACACACGGTCGAGGCCCGTGCGCTCACTTGCGGCGATCCACTCCCCTGCCACCTCGGGCGTGATGTCCGGAGTGATCAGGCCGGCGCCGCCGGCCGCGAGCAGGTCGTCGGCGTAACGGTCCACACCGTACTGGAACACGGGGTTCCAGTACGTCATCACGAGGACGGGCACGTCGGTCGCGGCGGAGATCGCGCGCACGGCCGTGAACAGGTCCTTCATCTTGAAGCCGTTCGCCAGCGCCGCAGTCGTGGCCTCCTGGATCACAGCGCCGTCCATCACCGGATCGCTGTACGGCGGACCGAGCTCGATGATGTCCACGCCGTTCTCGGCGAGGGCGATCGCAGCCTGGATGCTCGTCTCGAGGTCGGGGAACCCGACCGGCAGGTAGCCCACGAACGCGCTGCGACCCGCGGCCTCGGCCTTCTGGATCGCCGCTTCCACGCGGCCGGTTCCGACGCTGACGTCGGCGCTCATGCGGAGGCTCCTTCGTCATAGAGCTTGAAGTACTTCGCCGCCGTGTCCATGTCCTTATCACCGCGACCTGACAGGCACACGGCGAGCACGGCATCCGGTCCCATCTCCTTGCCGAGGCGCAGCGCGCCGGCCAGGGCGTGCGCGGACTCCACTGCGGGGATGATCCCCTCGGTGCGGCTCAGCAGCCGCAGCGCCTGCATGGCCTCGTCATCTGTGGCCGGGATGTACTCGGCGCGGCCGATGTCGGCCAGCCAGGAATGCTCAGGACCCACGCCCGGATAGTCGAGCCCCGCAGAGATCGAGTGGGACTCGATGGTCTGCCCGTCCTCGTCTTGCAGCACGTAGGTCTTCGCGCCGTGCAGGATGCCCGGGCGGCCCCGCTCGATCGAGGCAGCGTGCTTGGCGGTGTCGACGCCGTCGCCCGCCGCTTCGACGCCGTAGAGCTTGACGTCCTCGTCGTCGAGGAAGGCGTCGAACATGCCGATCGCGTTGGAGCCGCCGCCCACGCAGGCGATCACGGCATCCGGCAGCCGACCCACCTCATCGAGAAGCTGCTGACGAGCCTCTTCGCCGATGATCTTCTGGAAGTCGCGAACCATGGCCGGGAACGGATGAGGTCCGGCCGCGGTGCCGAAGATGTAGTTGGTCGTCTCGACCGAGGCGACCCAGTCGCGATAGGCGTCGTTGATCGCGTCCTTGAGGGTGCGCGAACCCGAGGTCACCGCGACGACCTCTGCACCGAGCAGACGCATGCGGGCGACGTTGAGCGCCTGACGCTCGGTGTCGACTTCACCCATGTAGATCGTGCAGTCGAGGCCGAACAGCGCAGCCGCCGTCGCGGTCGCGACGCCGTGCTGACCGGCGCCAGTCTCGGCGATCACACGGGTCTTGCCCAGGCGCTTGGTGAGCAGAGCCTGTCCGAGCACGTTGTTGATCTTGTGCGAACCCGTGTGGTTGAGGTCTTCGCGCTTGAGGAAGACGCGAGCGCCGCCCGCGTGCTCGGCGAAGCGCGCGACCTCCGTGAGAGGAGACGGCCGGCCCGCGTAGGAGCTCAGGAGATGCGCGAGCTCCGCACGGAACCCGGGGTCGACGATCGCCTCGGCGTACGCCTCGGTCAGCTCGTCTATGGCCGCGATCAGCGACTCGGGCATGTACCGCCCGCCGTACTCGCCGAACAGCGGACCGTGCTGGTCACGCAGACTCACTGGACCTCCAGGAAGCTCTTGAGGGTGGCGACCGGATCGCCCGTGACGAGCGCCTCTCCGATCAGGACGACGTCCGCCCCCGCTGAGCGGTAGTGCATGACATCGGCGGGCGTGAGCACCGCCGACTCGGCGATCTTGACCGCGGAGTCGGGGATGCGATCGACCAGACGACCGAACAGGTCGCGGTCGAGTTCGAGCGTCTTCAGGTCCCGGGCGTTCACGCCGATCAGCGGCGAGCCGAGATCGATCGCCGCCTCGAGCTCGTCAGCCGAATGCGTCTCCACCAGAGGCGTCATTCCGAGTTCGGTGATGAAGCCGAAGAGCTCCTTCAGCACGGCGGGCTCGAGACCCGCGACGATCAGCAGGACGAGGTCGGCGCCGGCGGCCCTGGCCTCGAGCACCTGATAGCGCGTCGCGATGAAATCCTTGCGGAGCACGGGCAGCGACACACGAGCGGTGACGGCCTCGAGATCGGCGAGGCTGCCGCCGAAACGACGCTCCTCGGTGAGGACGCTGATGGCGGAGGCTCCACCCGTCTCGTACAGCGACGCCTGCAGGGCAGGATCGGGGATCTCGGCGAGGTCGCCGCGTGAGGGGCTCGCACGCTTGACCTCGGCGATGATCTTCACACGATCGGCGGGCGCCAGGAAGCCGAGGGCGTCTTTGGCGTCCGGTCGCGCGAGGGCGGCGCGCTCGACCTCGGCCAGCGGCCGGGTGAGCTTGCGACGCTCGGCGTCTGCGACAGCGCCGGCCGTCAGGTCGGCGAGGACCACTAGTGCGCCTTCGGCTGGTACTTGGGGCCCTTCGCGCCGTAACCGGCCTTGGACAGGATCCAGCCCACGAGGGCGCCGACCGGGATGAGCACGACGGATGCCCACACCAGGGTGGGCTGCTCGAGGCAGAAGAACAGCGTGCCGAGCGAGAATCCGAGGAGCATGATGATCACGGCGGCCCAGGCAGCAGGCGAGTGTCCGTGGCCGGGGTCAGCGATCGAGTTGGTCATGTTCTCCTCCGGGGGACGGCGTTGCGGGATCTGATTCAGTCTATCGGGGTCATCGTGTCGGGTCGGTGCCACGCGACAGCTCGTCCCAGGAATCGATCGCGTCGACAGGACCGGCCGCTGCTCCTTGCGTCTCGGCATCTGTCCGGTAGCGGCGACCGCCGCTCTTCCAGCCTCGTCCGGTGAGAAGCACGACGACGGCGGCGAGCAGGAGGATCACCCAGCCCGCGAGTGCGATGGGCGGCCAGGCCGACGGGATGATCGCGCCGATCACGCCTTCGAGCGCCTCGGGGCCGGCGAGGCCGGTCGTCTCCGTGATCGTCGAAGACACCGCACCGACGGGCGTCGACAGCAGCAGCTGAAGCGTGCTCCAGCCCATCAGGATGGCGACCGCGCCGGCCAGGACGCCGAAGATCAGGCGCAGCACTCGCCCGGTGAGCGAAAGCGCAGCGCCCAGAGCGAGCACGGCGAGGCTGAGCGGGGCGAGCAACGGCAGCGCGGATGCACCGGGGACGAGGATGTCGGAGCCGGCGTCTGCGCGCTGGACCGTGAGCCAGGTCTGCGTGGAGGAGATGATGCCGATCGCGCCGCCGAGCAGGAATCCGGAGACTGCGATCGAGCGACCCCGTCGAGCGAGTTCCATCAGACGCCTGTTCCGGCGACGGCCTCGAGGTCGGTCGTGTCGAAGCAGGTGCGGGTGCCGGTGTGGCAGGCGGGCCCGGTCTGATCGACGATCAGCAGGATCGCGTCGCCGTCGCAGTCGAGTCTGGCCTCGTGCACGACCTGGATGTGGCCGGACGTGTCTCCTTTGCGCCAGTACTCCTGCCGGGAGCGCGACCAGTACACGGCGCGTCCGGACGTGAGCGTCCGGCGGAGCGCCTCGTCGTTCACCCACGCCATCATGAGCACTTCGCGCGTGTCGAACTGCTGGACGATCACAGGGGCGAGACCGTCGGCGTTGAAGACGACCTGAGCGATTCTGTCTTCGATGCTCATCGGACCAGCACTCCTTCCGCGCGCAGCGCGTCCTTCACATCGCCCACGGTGAGTGCACCCGTGTGGAAGACGCTCGCGGCGAGGACCGCATCCGCACCGGCCTTGATCGCCGGAGCGAAGTGCTCCACAGCTCCCGCCCCGCCCGAGGCGATCACGGGAACGGATGCGGCTTCGCGCATGAGCCCCACGAGCTCGAGATCGAAGCCGTCGCGAGTGCCGTCGGCGTCGATCGAGTTGACGAGCAGCTCTCCGGCTCCGCGTTCGGCCGCTTCGCGGGCCCACTCGATCGCGTCGAGATCGGTCTGCCGGCGGCCGCCGTGCGTCGTGACGACGAAGCCGGACGGCGTCGTGTCGGCGCGCTTGACGTCGAGCGACAGCACGAGCACCTGCGCACCGAAGCGGTCGGCGATCTCGCCGATCAGAGCCGGACGAGCGATCGCAGCCGAGTTCACCCCCACTTTGTCGGCGCCCACCGAGAGCAGCCGGGCGACGTCGTCGACCGTGCGCACTCCCCCGCCGACCGTCAGCGGCACGAAGACCTGCTCGGCCGTGCGCTGCACCACGTCGTAGGTCGTCGCACGGGCGTCGACGGTCGCCGTGACATCGAGGAACGTGATCTCATCGGCGCCCTGCGCGGCGTAGTGCCGTGCGAGCTCGACGGGGTCGCCCATGTCGCGGAGGTTCTCGAAGTTCACGCCCTTCACGACGCGTCCTTCGGCGACGTCCAGACACGGGATCACGCGCTTGGCGAGCGTCATCAGAGTCTCGCGGCGTGGATGGCGGTGACGAGGATCGCCCTGGCGCCGAGCGCGTAGAGGTCGTCCATCACCTGGTTGACGCCTCGGCGCGGGATCATGACGCGCACGGCGACCCACTTCGGGTCGCGCAGCGGGGAGATGGTCGGTGACTCGCGACCGGGCGCGATCGCCGTGGCCTGGTCGACGAGTTCCGCCGGCAGGTCGAAATCGAGCAGCACGAAGCGCCGGGCGACCATCACGCCGCGCAGACGGCGCAGGAGGGTGTCGGTGCCTTCGGCCTCGCCGGGACGGCTGATCAGGACGGCCTCGGACTCGAGGATCACCGGACCGAAGATCTCCAGTCCCGCCTGACGCAGGGTGGTGCCCGTCGACACGACGTCGGCGACGGCATCCGCGACTCCGAGTCGCACCGCCGACTCGACCGCGCCGTCGAGCTGCACGAGCTCGGCGGTCACGCCGTGCTCGCGCAGGAAGGCGCCGACGAGCCCAGGGTAGGCCGACGCCACGCGCACGCCGTTCAGGTCGTCGATCGACGAGAAGCGCCCGGGAGGTCCCGCGAAGCGGAACGTCGAACCGCCGAACCCCAACTGCTCGATCTCGGTCGCCGTCTGCTGCACGTCGAGGAGCAGGTCGCGGCCGGTGATGCCGACGTCGAGGGCGCCGGAGGCCACATATGTGGCGATGTCACGGGGACGGAGGAAGAAGAACTCGACGTCGTTCTCGGCGTCGACGATGTGCAGGGTCTTGGGATCGCGGCGTCCGGCATAGCCGGCCTCCGCGAGCATGTCGGCGGCGGTCTCGGAGAGAGACCCCTTGTTGGGAACAGCGATGCGCAGCATGAACAGCCTTCAGGTCGAGACGAGTGGGGCGGAGCGCATCACAGATGTCGGTAGACGTCGGCGAGGGACAGACCCTTCGCGATCATCATCACCTGCAGGTGATAGAGCAGCTGCGAGATCTCCTCGGCCGCGGCCTCGTCGGATTCGTACTCGGCCGCCATCCACACCTCAGCGGCCTCCTCCACGATCTTCTTGCCGATCGTGTGGACTCCACCGTCGAGTTCGGCGACCGTGCCCGAGCCTTCGGGGCGAGTCTGCGCCTTGTGGCTGAGCTCGGCGAACAGTTCGTCGAAAGTCTTCACGATTCCAGGCTAGCCGCTCTGGCGAGGTCCCTCAGCCGGATGACGGCCGCTTCCACGTCATCCGCTCCGTAGACGGCGGATCCGGCGACGAACGTGTCGGCGCCGGCCGCCGCGGCGATCTCGATCGTGCTGTCGGAGATGCCCCCGTCGACCTGCAGCCACACGTCGGATCCGCGACGCTTCGCCTCATCGGCCAGCCCGCGGAGCTTGGGCATCGTCTCGGTCATGAAACGCTGGCCGCCGAAGCCCGGCTCGACCGTCATGACGAGGATCTGGTCGAACTCGTCGATGATGTCGTACAGGCTCTCCCCCGCGGTGCCCGGTTTGATCGCGACGCCGGCGCGTGCGCCGATTCCGCGCAGCGTCCTCGCCAGTGCGACGGGATCCGCGGCGGCTTCGAGGTGGAAGGTGACGCTCGCTGCTCCCAGCTCCGCATAGCCGGGTGCCCAGCGATCAGGATCCGTGATCATCAGGTGCACATCGAGGGGAACCGGGCTCGTGGCCTGAATGCGCTCGACCATCTGCGGGCCGAACGTCAGATTGGGGACGAAGTGGTTGTCCATCACATCGACGTGCGCGAAGTCCGCCGAGGCGATCTTCGCGAGGTCGCGCTGCATGTTCACGAAGTCGGCCGCGAGAATGCTCGGGTTGATCCGGGGCGCACGAGGAAGCGGGTGGTGCAGGTGCATGGTGTCAGTCTCCCTGGGTATCGGATGCGGGCCGCTGGATGAGTGCGAGGAACATCGCGTCGGTGCCGTGACGGTGCGGCCATAACTGCACGCGCCCTGAGCCGTCTTCGGCGAGGTCGATCGGAGTCTGGGCGAGGTCCGCCACCACCGCGCGTGCGTCGAGCTCGATGAAACCCGGTCGCTCGCGCAGCACCTCCTGCACCACGCCCGTGGTCTCGGCCAGGTGCGGCGAGCAGGTCACGTAGGCGACGATCCCGCCAGGCGCGAGCGCGTCGAGAGCGGCGTTGAGCAGTCCGGTCTGCAGCGGCACGAGCTCGGCCACATCGGCCGGCGACTTCCGCCAGCGCGCCTCGGGGCGGCGGCGCAGCGCGCCCAGACCCGTGCAGGGGGCGTCCACGAGGATGCGGTCGAAGGCGCCGGGGCGGCTGCTCGCGAGTGCACGGCCATCCTGCTCGTGCACGACGACCTCGCCGGGCACAGGCCGCAGAGCGCTGCGTACCAGGCCGGCGCGGGCGTGGACGACCTCATTGGCCTCCAGCACGACGCCGTTCTCATGAGCGATCGCGGCGAGCAGTGCGGTCTTTCCCCCAGGGCCCGCGCACAGGTCGAGCCAGCGCTCTCCCGCACGGATCGGTTCGACGGCGGCCAGCGCGAGCGCGACCAGCTGCGAGCCCTCGTCCTGCACGCGAACACGCCCACCCGATCCCGCGACGAAACGATGAGGATCACCGCCGGGCGACGCGAACGCCGTCGACGCATAGGGGCGCCTGGGCTCCCCCGTCTCGGCGAGTCCGGGCAGAGCCACGAGGGTCACCTCGGGCGAGGCGTTGTCGGCGTCGAGGAGCGCATCGAGCTCCGGCGCGCGGCCTTCCGCGGCGAGAGCCCGCCGCAGCGCCCTGATCACCCAGACGGGGTGAGCGGTGCGCAGAGCCAGACGCTCATCGTCGGAACGGGCCTCCGACTCGATGCGCTCCTGCCAGTGCTCGGCGCTCTCCCGGGAGATCCGGCGCAGAACCGCGTTCGCGAAGCTCGACGCTCCCCGACCCTGGGACGCCGCCACGATGTTTACAGACTCGTTCACCGCCGCGTGCGGTGCGACGCGGGTCGCGAGCAGCTGATGGACCCCCAGACGCAGGGCGTCGAGCACGGCGGGATCGATCTCGGATGCCGGGCGATCCGCGGCGGCGGAGATGATGGCGTCGTACGTGCCTCGGCGGCGCAGAGTGCCATAGGTGAGTTCGGTCGCGAGCGCGGCGTCCTGCGGGTCGAGTCCCGCCTCGGCGATCACGGACGGGAGCATGAGGTTCGCGTACGCGTCGGAGGCGGACACGGCCCGCAGCACGTCGTAGGCGACTCGCCTGGCGGGTTGGACCGCGCGCTCGGGGCGACTCCGTCCGGCTCGCGCCGGACCGGGGCGGTGGCCTCCGCGCTGCTCCCCGCTCATGCGCCCGCTCGCAGACCTTCGACCGCGCGCTGGCCGCGCCACCAGTCCACGGCGCTCATCGCGCCCTTACCCGCCGGTTGCACACGACTGACGGCGAGTGGCCGTGTCGCCGTGCCGATCAGCAGAGCGGTCTTCGTCGCGACGATCTCACCCGGCTCGAGCTGCTCTTGCGTGCTCGGCGACGCGGCGAGCACCTTCACGCGGATGCCGTCGACCGTCGTGTGCGCGCCCGGCTCTGGCGTCACGCCGCGGAACCGCGCGAACACCCGTTCGAGCGGCTCACTCCAATCGAGCAGCCCGTCCTCGAGTGCGAGCTTGGGGGCGAGGGTCGGTGCGCCCTCCTGAGGAAGCGCCGAGGCAGAGCCGTCCGCGATCGACGAGACCACCTCTGCGGTGAGTTCGGCGCCGCCGACCGCGAGGGCATCGAGCGCCGCATCCGCGGTGGCCTCAGCCGTCACCTCGATGACTCGCGTGGCGAACACGTCTCCGGCGTCGAGAGCGGGCACGAGCTGGAACACGCTCGCCCCCAATTCGGTGTCGCCGGCGATCAGGGCGCGCTGCACCGGAGCGGCTCCCCGCCACTGCGGCAGGAGCGAGAAGTGGAGGTTGATCCAGCCGTGCGCCGGCGCCGAGAGCAGGGGTTCGCGTACCAGCCCGCCGTACGCGACGATGACACCGAGATCCGCACCCAGCACGGTGATCGCGGCCGTGGCCTCGTCGTCGAGGCGCGCGGCCTTGATGATCGGAAGCCCGAGCTCTTCGGCCGCCTGGGCCACGGGCGAGGGGGTCAGCACGCGCTTTCGCCCGAGCGGCGCGTCGGGGCGCGTGACGACCGCCGCGATGTCGTGCTCGGCTGCGAGCCGACGAAGGGTGGGAACGGCAGCCGTGGGCGTGCCGGCGAAGACGAGGCGCATGAAGGTTCTCCGGAAAGGGATCAGAGTTCTGGATCGAGGATATCGAGACGCACTGAGAGCGCGATGCGCGCTGTGCGACCCTTGCCGCGGCGCGCCGCGACCGCCTCGGCGACGACTGCTGCTCGGAGGGCCGCGGCGACGCGGGCTCCGGCACCGTAGTCGAACCGCACGAGGGCCCTGACCCTCGGCGGCACGTCGTCGGACTCGACAGGCACGGGTCCGAGCACCGCCTCCTTGGGCAGCCCGATGTCGGCGAGCCCGTCGAGCGCGCGAGCGACGGCGACCTGGGTGCCCTCGAGAAGCGCGACCCGCGCGGCCGGCGGCATGTGGAGTGGGGCGCGCTCTGCGAGCTCGGCACGGGCGTAGCCGGACTGGTTCCAGGTCGCGAGAGCGCGAGCGACTCCCCCGTCGACCCCGACGAGATGAACGGGTGCTCCCGGTGCCGCGAGAGCCGCGGCGTTGGACCACCATCGCAGGCACGACTCGCCGATGCGCAGATCGGGAGCCTGCAGCATCCGCGGCCCGTCGAGCAGCACCACTGCGCGATAGCCGCCCTCCGCCAGAGGCTCTGCACCGCGAGTGGCGACGACCAGTGCCGGCTTGTCGGATACGTGCTCGACGGGGTGCGCGCTGTCTGCGACGATCACGCGCACACCGGGGAATGCCCTTCCCAGTTCGTCGGCCGTGCGTTCACTGCCCGAAGAGGCCAGTCGCAGTTTCGTCGACGAGCATGAGGGACAGGACCAGGCCCGCGCTCCCCTGCCGCACCAGCCGCACACCGGCACAGCTCCGCGGTGCTTCGCGCCGAGCGGACCACCGCAATGGGCGCATCGCGCAGGCGCACGGCACTCGGCGCACACGAGCGACGGCGCGAAACCGGGCCGCGAGACCTGTACGAGAACAGGCCCCTCGGCGGCCGCGTTCCGAGCGGACAGGAACGCCGATGACGGCATCCGCTGGGCCGTCGGCTGGTCCATCTCCTGCGGGGTGCTGAGCACGACCCTCGGAAGCACGCGCCGAGCGGCTCTGACGTCCTGCAGCCAGCCGTGCGCGACGAGACGCTCGACGTCGGTGGTGCGAGTGTGACCGACGCACAGGAGCGCAGATCCCTCCTGCTCCTGCCGGATGAGGGCGACGTCGCGTGCGTTCGCGTAGGGCGCGAGCGGCTCGCCGAACAGTGGGTCGCCATCGTCCCAGAGCGCGACCAGCCCCGCGCGCACGGGCGCGTACACCGCCGAGCGGTTGCCGACGACGACGCACGGCGCATCCTCGAGGCTGCGCAGGAAGGAACGGTACCGGTCGGGATTCGACTGACGCGAGTCGTATCGCGCGATCGCCTCGGCAGGCAGCAGCTCTTCCAGAGCTGCCAGGAGGCGGTCGAGGTCGCGATGGTCGGGCACGACGAGGATGCTCGACTCGCCTGCGGCCAGCGCGCGCGTCGCAGCGGCAGCGAGCAGCGCAGCCCATCCCTGCACCTCTCCATGCGGAAGCGGGATCGCCTCGACGGCGGCTCTGCCGTGCTCATCGAGCACGGCGCCGAGTCCCTCATAGGCGCCGACGACCGCTTCCGCCGTCTCGAGGGCAGAGGATTCGGGCACCACCGCGTCGGCATCCGCCGTCCAGGCCTTCTCGACGCGCACCTGCCTCTTCGGGATGACCAGACGCAGGACGTCGGAGGCTGAGCCGGCAGAGCGGTCTGCCACACGCCGGGCCAGCCGGTGCAGACGCTCGGGCAGCACGGCGACCGTCGACACCACGCTGTCGACCTCCGACAGCGGCCTGTCTGCGTCGTCCTCGCTGCCGATATCGACCACGTAGCCGTCTATCACACGCCCCGCGGTGCGCAGGGGCACCTTCACGCGCACGCCCAGGGGCACGTCGCCGAGCTCAGACGGCAGTGCGTAGTCGAAGAGCCGGTCGAGTTGCGGCAGCGGCGAATCGAGGAGCACGCGCGCGATGCGCCGGCTCTCGCTCTCCATCAGAGTCCGGCGGCGCGCCGCAGCTCTTCAGCGCGGTCGGTGCGCTCCCACGTGAAGTCCGGCAGATCGCGGCCGAAGTGGCCGTACGCCGCGGTCTGCGCGTAGATCGGCCGCAACAGGTCGAGCTGCTCGATGATGGCCTGAGGACGCAGGTCGAAGACGTCCGTGATCGCACGTGTGATCTTCTCGTCCGACACCTTTCCGGTGCCGAACGTCTCGACGTAGAGGCCGACCGGTCGAGCGACGCCGATCGCGTACGCGACCTGCACTTCGAGGCGCTCTGCGAGCCCCGCGGCGACGGCGTTCTTCGCGACCCAGCGCATGGCGTAGGCGCCTGACCGGTCGACCTTCGACGGATCCTTGCCGCTGAACGCGCCGCCGCCATGACGCGACGCCCCGCCGTAGGTGTCGATGATGATCTTGCGTCCGGTGAGCCCGGCGTCGCCCTTCGGGCCGCCCGTCACGAAGGGACCAGCGGGGTTGATGTAGAACGTGACGTCGTCGAGATCGAGACCGGTCGTCGCGAGCACGGGTTCGATCACGTGCGCGCGGACCAGTGCCTTGAGCTCGTCCTGAGAGATGTCGGGGTGGTGCTGCGTGGACAGAACGACGGCGTCGACCGTCTTCGGCGTGAACCCGTCGTAACCCAGGGTGACCTGAGTCTTTCCGTCGGGGCGCAGGAACGGCAGCTCCCCGGAGCGGCGCACCTCGGTGAGGCGCTCGGCGAGGCGATGCGCCGTCCATGCGGCCATCGGCATGAGCTGCGGCGTCTCATCGGTGGCGAAGCCGAACATGATGCCCTGGTCGCCGGCGCCGAGGCCGTCGAGCGGATCGGTGGACGTGCCGTCGCGATGCTCCTGCGCGTTGTCGACGCCGCTCGCGATGTCACCGGACTGCTCGCCGACCGAGATGCTCACTCCGCACGAGGACCCGTCGAAGCCGGTGTCGCTGGATGTGTAGCCGATGCCGTTCACCACGTCGCGCACGATCGTCGGGATGTCGACGTAAGCCTCCGTGCGGATCTCTCCCGCTACGTGCACGAGGCCCGTCGTGACCAGCGTCTCGACCGCCACACGGGATCCGGGGTCTTTCGCGATGAGCCCGTCGAGGATGCTGTCGGAGATCTGGTCGCAGATCTTGTCGGGGTGGCCCTCGGTGACGGACTCGGATGTGAACAGACGCAGCGCGCTCATCAGGGCTCCAGAACAGGATCGGAAAAAGGGGTCGCATACATAGTGAACCGCACCTCCGACAGAGTCAGAGGTGCGGTTCACGAATATCACTCTGCGTGACGAAGGCGGAGCTTGTCCTCGTTGATCTCGTGCAGCGCGATCGTGAGCGGCTTGTCCTCGACGGACGAGTCGACGAGCGGACCGACGTTGTCGAACAGGTTGCCCTCGTGCAGATCCGAGTAGTAGTCGTTGATCTGACGGGCCCGCTTGGCGGCGTAGATGACGAGTTCGTACTTCGAGTCGACGCGGTCGAGCAGGTTGTCGATGGGGGGATCGATGATGCCCTTGTTGTGGTGTCCGGCCATGGTGGGACCTCCTGATCAGGCGACGGGTGCGTCGCGAAGACGGTGCAATGGGCGCGCGACCCTTCGACAAGCTCAGGGACCCAGATGGCTCGGGGACCCGGTTCGACGTGTCAGCGCGCAGAGCCTAGGGACAATTCTACGACCTCCGCGGCGGCCGTGGCGACGTCCTCGTTCACGATGAGGTGATCGAACTCGTTCTGCGCCGCAAGTTCGACCTTCGCGGTCTTGAGCCGGCGGGCCCGTTCCTCCGCGTTCTCGGTGCCTCGGCCGACCAGCCGCTGCACGAGTTCGTCCCACGTCGGCGGCAGCAGGAAGATGAGCGTGGCTGCCGGCTCCGCGCGTCGCACCTGCCTGGCGCCCTGGAGGTCGATCTCGAGCAGAACCGTCTTGCCTTCGGACAGCGCGGCGTCGATCGGCGCGCGCGGAGTGCCGTACCGGGACTTGTTGTGCACCACCGCGTACTCGAGCAGCTCGCCGTCGGCGATCAGCCGGTCGAACTCGGCGTCGTCGACGAAGTAGTAGTGCACCCCGTCGATCTCCCCCGGGCGCGGCGCGCGCGTGGTGGCCGACACGGAGAGATGGATCTCGGGGTTGTGCTCGCGGATGTGCGCGGCGACCGTGCCCTTGCCGACAGCCGTGGGGCCGGCCAGCACGAGCAGACGGCTGCGGCCGCCACGAGGCTCCAGCACAGGGAAGCGGCTGTCGAGCCAGCCCCGGAGCACGGCGCGCTGGCGGACGCCGAGTCCGCCCAGGCGCTTGACCGGCGAGATCTGCAGCTCGGACAGGATCCGATCGCGTTTGCCTGCGCCGATAGCGGGCAGCGCCAGCAGGAAGTCGGTGATGCGCATCGAGCCTTCGACCGACTCGGCATCGGCGGTCGCGTGGTCCAGCACCTTCTGCGGGGAGACCACGCGCATGGTGAGGTCGCGCTTGAGCGAGGCTCTGGCGCGTCGGCGTTCCACAGCACGCCGTGCCGCCGCCGCGCGGTCGACCTCGGGAACAGAACGGTTCTCAGCCATGCCGCAGCGCCTCCCGATACGCCTCCGCGGCGCCGACGATCGCATCGGCGATCCCCGTCGCCCCGGCCTTCAGAATGCTCCGGCTCTCGCTGGCGAACACCTGGGGTGCGGCCTGACCGTACCGCGTGCGCAGATCAGCGGGTCCCGCACCCTGGGTGCCGAAGCCGGGGCCGAGGATGGGCGCCGGCGGAGTGAACGCTGCGATTCCGGCATCCGCCCAGTCGACGGTCGCACCCACGACGAAGCCGTGGCTCCCCCACTCGCCATCGGCCGTGTCCGCCGTATTGCGCGCAGACACATCAGCGACGACGGATGCCGACACGGTCGGCCCCTGCGCTGTGCGGGCGCGCTGGATCGCCGCCGCTTCGGGATTGCTCGTGGCGGCGAGGACGAAGGTGCCCTTGCCGTGACGCGATGCCAGAGCGAAGGCGCCGTCGAGCACGCCGACGCCGAGGAACGGATTGACCGTGAGCGCGTCTGCCTCCAGCGGCGAGCCCGGTGTGAACCATGCTGCCGCGTAGGCGTCCATTGTCGTGTCGATGTCGCCCCGTTTGGCGTCGGCGATCACGAGGAGATCGGCAGCGCGGGCGGCCGCGAGCACCTCCTCGAGGGCGACGTATCCGGCGGAGCCGAAGCGCTCGAAGAACGACACCTGCGGCTTCACCGCTGCGACGCGCCCAGCGGCCGCGTCCACCGTCCTGAGGCCGAATTCGCGGACGCCCTCGCCGCTCTGCGGCAGACTCCATGCGTCGAGCAGCGCAGCGTGGGGATCGATGCCGACGCACAGCGGACCGTGCGCGGCGAGAGCCGCCCTCGCCCGTTCTCCGAAGCTCACGCTCCCACCATCGCCTTCCGGTCCTCCGCGTACTCCTGCAGGCTGCGGACCTCGAAGCCCTCGTGGGCGGCGTCCATACCGCTCACCGCGGCGCCGAGCACGGCCATCGTGGTGAACAGCGCCTTGTCGGCGGCGACCGCCGCCGCCCGGATCTCGTAGCCGTCGGCGCGCGTCGCGCCGCCCGACGGAGTGTTCACGACGATGTCGATCGCGCCCTCGTTGATGAGGTCGACGACGTTCTTCGCACCCGATTCCTGCGTCTCGCTGTACTTCTCGACGACCGTCACCGCGATGCCGTTGCGAGAGAGGATCTCGGCGGTGCCCTCGGTGGCGACGATCGTGAAGCCGAGTTGCTGCAGACGGTGCGCCGGCAGGATGACGGCGCGCTTGTCGGAGTCGGCTACCGAGATGAACACCGTGCCCGAGGTCGGCATGCCCCCGTAGGCGGCGGCCTGGCTCTTCGCGAACGCGGTCGGGAAGTCGCGGTCGATGCCCATGACCTCGCCGGTCGAGCGCATCTCCGGGCCGAGGATCGAGTCGACGGTCTTGCCGTCGGCGGTGCGGAACCGCTTGAACGGCAGCACGGCCTCCTTGACCGAGACCGGTGCACCGAGCGGCACGCGCGAACCGTCCTGCTCGGGCAGCATGCCCTCGGCACGCAGCTCGGCGATCGTGGCGCCGACCATGATGCGGCTCGCGGCCTTGGCCATCGGGATGCCGAGGGCCTTCGAGACGAAAGGCACCGTGCGGCTCGCGCGCGGGTTGGCCTCGATCACGTAGAGCACGCCGGCGCTGATCGCGAACTGCACGTTCAGCAGACCCCGAACGCCGACCCCCTTCGCGATCGCGAGGGTGGCCTCGCGCACGCGGTCGACGTCGGTGCGCCCGAGGGACACCGGCGGCAGGGTGCAGCTGGAGTCACCGGAGTGGATGCCGGCCTCCTCGAGGTGCTCCATGACTCCGCCGATGAAGAGATCGGTGCCGTCGTACAGCGCGTCGACGTCGAGTTCGATCGCGTCGTCGAGGAAGCGGTCGACCAGAAGCGGCTTGCCCTCTTCGATGATGACCTCGCCCGCCGTGCGCACGAAGTAGTCGCGCAGAGCGTTGGTGCCGTACACGATCTCCATGCCGCGTCCGCCGAGCACGAAGCTCGGGCGCACGAGCACCGGGTAGCCGATCTCCTCGGCGATGCGGACGGCGCCGTCGACGTCGATCGCCGTGCCGCTGCGCGGTGCGACGAGTCCGGCCTCGTCGAGCAGACGCGAGAAGAGCTCGCGCTCCTCGGCCAGGTCGATCGCCGCGGGACTCGTTCCGAGCACGGCGTAGCCCGCAGCCTCGATGCCCTTCGCCAGGCCCAGGGGGGTCTGGCCGCCCAGCTGGCAGACGACGCCGAGGATCGTGCCGCTCGCGGCCTCGGCGTCGAGCACCTCGAGAACGTCTTCGAGCGTCAGCGGCTCGAAGTACAGACGGTCGGAGGTGTCGTAGTCGGTCGACACGGTCTCTGGGTTGCAGTTGACCATGACGGTCTCGAAGCCGGCATCCGACAGCGCGAACGAGGCGTGCACGCAGGAGTAGTCGAACTCGACGCCCTGGCCGATGCGGTTCGGGCCGGACCCGATGATGACGACCTTCGTACGGTCAGACGGCGCGACCTCGGTCTCGAAGTCGTAGCTCGAGTAGTGGTACGGCGTGAGGGCCGGGAACTCGCCCGCGCACGTGTCGACCGTCTTGTAGACGGGGCGGATGCCGAGGCCATGCCGGATGCCGCGGACCTCCGGCTCCGAGATCCCGCGCAGCTCGGCGAGCTGCGCATCGGAGAATCCGTGCTCCTTGGCGTAGCGGATCGTCTCGGCATCGAACTCGGCCGCCGTGCGGACCGTCTCGGCGACCTCGTTGATCAGCACGATCTGGTCGATGAACCACGGGTCGATCGCGGTCGCCTCGAATGCCTGCTCGATGGTCGCGCCCTTGCGCAGCGCCTGCTGCAGCGTGACGATGCGGCCGTCGGTCGGGATCTTCGAGATCTCCAGAAGCTGCTCCATCGAGCGGTCCTCACGACCCCAGTGGAAGCTCGAGCCGCGCTTCTCCAGAGAGCGCAGGGCCTTCTGCAGCGCCGTGGCGTAGTTGCGGCCGATCGCCATGGCCTCGCCCACCGACTTCATGGTGGTCGTCAGGGTGGCGTCGGCAGCCGGGAACTTCTCGAAGGCGAATCGCGGGACCTTCACCACGACATAGTCGAGCGTGGGCTCGAAGCTCGCCGGAGTGACCCCCGTGATGTCATTGGGGATCTCGTCGAGGCGGTAGCCGAGCGCGAGCTTGGCCGCGAGCTTCGCGATCGGGAAGCCGGTCGCCTTCGAGGCGAGGGCGCTCGAGCGCGAGACTCGCGGATTCATCTCGATCACGATGATGCGGCCGTTCGAGGGGTCGACCGCGAACTGGATGTTGCAGCCACCGGTGTCGACGCCGACGGCGCGGATGATGTCGATGCCGATGTCGCGGAGCTTCTGGTACTCACGGTCGGTGAGCGTCAGGGCCGGGGCGACGGTGATCGAATCGCCCGTGTGCACGCCGACGGGGTCGACGTTCTCGATCGAGCAGACGACGACCGTGTTGTCGGCCGTGTCGCGCATGAGCTCGAGCTCGTATTCCTTCCATCCGAGGATCGACTCCTCCAGGAGCACCTCGGTGGTCGGAGAATCGCGCAGACCGGCGCCGCCGATACGGCGGAGGTCTTCTTCGTCGTACGCGAAGCCCGAACCGAGACCGCCCATCGTGAACGAGGGACGCACGACGAGCGGGTAGCCCAGTTCGGCTGCACCCTCGAGCAGGTCGTCCATCGTGTGCGCGATGACGCTGCGGGCGACGTCAGCGCCGGCATCGAGCACGAGCTGCTTGAAGATCTGACGGTCCTCGCCCTTGTTGATCGCCTCGAAGCTCGCGCCGATCAGTTCGACGTCGTACTTCTCGAGGATGCCGTGGTTGTGCAGCTCGATCGCGGCGTTCAGGGCGGTCTGCCCGCCCAGGGTCGGAAGGATGGCGTCAGGACGCTCCTTCGCGATGATGGTCTCGATGACCTGCCAGGTGATCGGCTCGATGTAGGTGGCATCGGCGAAGTCGGGGTCGGTCATGATCGTGGCGGGGTTGGAGTTGACCAGGATCACCCGGACGCCCTCTTCGCGGAGGACCCGGCACGCCTGGGTGCCGGAGTAGTCGAACTCGCAGGCCTGACCGATGACGATCGGGCCGGAGCCGATGACGAGGACGGAGGAGATGTCGTCGCGCTTGGGCATTACTTGGCGTCCTTCTGGCTTGCGATGACCAGGTCGCGGAACCGGTCGAAGAGGTAGTTGGCATCGTGGGGACCCGCGGCGGCCTCGGGGTGGTACTGCACCGAGAAGGCGGGGATGTCGAGCGCGCGAAGGCCCTCGACCACCTGGTCGTTGAGACCGATGTGGCTCACTTCGACCTGGCCGTAGCCGTTCGGACTCTCGAACGGGCCGTCGAGTGGCGCCTCCACGGCGAAGCCGTGGTTGTGCGAGGTGATCTCGACGCGTCCGGTGGACTTGTCGAGCACGGGCTGGTTGATGCCGCGGTGACCGAACGTGAGCTTGTACGTGCCGAGCCCGAGAGCGCGGCCGAAGAGCTGATTGCCGAAGCAGATGCCGAAGTAGGGCAATTCGGCGTCGAGGACCTCGCGGAGCACCGCGACCTGGGCATCGGATGCCGAGGGGTCGCCGGGACCGTTCGAGTAGAACACGGCCACCGGGTCGATCGCCGTGATGTCGGCGAAGGTCGAGGACTGCGGGAGCACGTGCACCTCGAAACCGCGCGCGGCGAGGTTGTCGATCGTGGCCTGCTTCACGCCGAGGTCGAGGACGGCGAGGTTGCCGATCTTCTCACCGATCGCGGTCGTGACGGTCGCGACCTCGACGGAGACCTGCGCCGACAGGTTCTGACCCGCCATCTCCGGCGCGTCCCGGACGATGCGCAGCTGCTCATCGGCATCCGTCGCCGCCGCCTCCCCCGAGAAGATGCCGCCGCGCATGGATCCGGCCGAGCGGATGTGGCGGGTGATCGAGCGCGTGTCGATGCCGCTGATGCCCACCACGCCGTCCTGCACGAGGATCTCGTCGAGCGAGGCGTTGGCGCGCCAGTTGGATACGACGCGCGAGGGGTCGCGCACGATGTAGCCGGCGACCCAGATGCGTCGGGATTCGGGGTCTTCGTCGTTCATGCCGGTGTTGCCGATGTGCGGCGCGGTCTGCAGGACGATCTGTCCGGCGTAGGACGGGTCGGTCAGCGTCTCCTGATAGCCGGACATGCCGGTTGCGAAGACGACCTCTCCGAGAGTCGTGCCGAGGGCGCCGTAGGCGCGGCCGACATGGCGGGTTCCGTCTTCCAGGACGAGGACTGCCTTATCGAAGGTCATGACGTGGCTCCTGTGTCGTCGGCGGCGGGTACGAGCCGCCGCAGTTCTGCGATGAAGTTCTGCGGATCGCCGTCGGCGATCCGGATGTACGAGTCGACGACCGTGTCGTCGGAGGCGCTCCAGACGATGCGCACGAGTCCGCCCGGTTCGACGACCTTGTCGATCGTGACCGTGGCGCGGTCGACTCCCACGAGGCGCGAGGAGGCGAGGAACACAGTGGGCGCGCCGTCGAGGCAGAGCGCGAGGCCCCGGTCGGTCACGGCTGCCTCTCCCCTGGCCCGGTATGCGAGCGGCGAGATCGCCAGTCGTTCGAGCGGCTGGTCGTGCTTCGTGGTCGACACGTACAGCACCTCGTGCCGATCGACGACCTCGGCGTGCTCCGGGACGCCGAGCGGCGCCGTGAGCGCAGAGTCCCGTCGCACCCTGGCGCGCCAGGCGAGAAGCATCGCGAGCAGCACGAGGGCTGCCAGCGCGATCATGGCTCCGATCGCGAATTCGCGCGTCACTTCGACCCGCCCCGTTCGCTTGTCGCGCCGAGCTCGGCCACGACCGCTCCGTCGTCGACGGTCAGCACGCCGCCGTGCAGCGTGTACTGCACGCGGCCAGGCAGATCGCGACCGAGGTACGGCGAGTTCGCGCTGCGGCCATGCAGGTCGGCCTCGGTGAACACACCGGCGACCGAGGCGTCGTACAGCGCGATGTGCGCCGGCTGCCCGATCTCGAGCGGCGTGCCGTGGCCCGACAGGCGTCCGATGCGCGCCGGTGCGGCGCTCATCACCCTGGCGACGTCCGCCCAGCCGATCAGGCCCGTCTGCACCATCGACTGGTGCACGACGCGCAGCGCGCTCTCGAGCCCGACCATGCCGTTCGCTGCCGCCTGCCACTCGCAGGCCTTGTGCTCGCTGGGGTGCGGTGCGTGGTCGGTCGCGACGATGTCGATGGTGCCGTCGGCGAGGCCTTCGCGCACCGCGATCACGTCTTCCTCACGGCGCAGCGGGGGGTTGACCTTGTACCTCGCGTCGTAGCCGCGAACCAGTTCCTCGGTGAGCAGCAGGTGGTGCGGGGTGACCTCGGCAGTCACGTCGATGCCGCGCTTCTTGGCCCAGCGGATGATGTCGACCGATCCTGCAGTGGACAGGTGGCACACGTGCAGGCGCGAGCCGACGTGCTCGGCGAGCAGGACGTCGCGGGCGATGATCGACTCCTCGGCCACGGCCGGCCAGCCTGCGAGCCCGAGCTCGGCGGAGACCGTTCCCTCGTTCATCTGCGCGCCCTCGGTGAGCCTGGGGTCCTGCGCGTGCTGGGCGATGACGCCGCCGAAGGACTTCACGTACTCCAGCGCGCGGCGCATGATCAGCGGATCGAAGACGCAGAAGCCGTCGTCGCTGAACACCCGCACCTGGGCGCGGGATGTCGCCATGGCTCCGAGTTCTGCGAGACGCTCGCCCTTCTGTCCGACCGTGACGGCGCCGATGGGCTGGACGGTGGCGTAGCCGGCCGCCTCGCCGAGCGCGAGCTCCTGCTCCACGACCCCGGCGGTGTCGGCCACCGGCGACGTGTTGGGCATCGCGAACACTGCCGTGAACCCGCCGGATGCCGCGGCCTTCGTGCCGGTGAGGATCGTCTCGGACGCCTCGTACCCCGGCTCACGCAGATGGGTGTGCAGATCGACGAGCCCCGGAAGGGCGACCAGGCCGTTCGCGTCGATGACGCGGGCTCCCGCTCTGCTGAGACCGGACCCGATCTCGGCGATCACGCCGTCGTGCACGATGATGTCGGCGCTCTCGGCACCGAGAAGCTGTGCGCCGGTGATGACGAGGGTCTCGCTCACTGGTCTCCCCCTCGTTCTTCGTCTCGTTCTCCTGCAAGGAGCAGGTACAGCACCGCCATGCGGATGGACACCCCGTTCGTCACCTGTTCGAGCACGGTCGAGCGTGCGGAGTCGGCGGCTTCGGAGGAGATCTCCAGGCCCCGGTTCATCGGTCCGGGGTGCATCACAATGCTACCGTCCGGCAGCCCGTCGACGCGCAATGCGTCCAGCCCCCATCGACGTGAATACTCCCGCTCAGTGGGGAAATACGCGGCGTTCATGCGTTCGAGCTGAATGCGGAGCATCATGACGGCGTCCGGCCCCTCGGCCAGTGCCTGGTCGAGGTCGTAGAGCACCCGCACCGGCCACAACGACACGTTCTGAGGAACGAGGGTCGGCGGCGACACCAGGGTGACCTGAGCGCCGAGTGTCGTGAGAAGCCAGACGTTGGAGCGCGCGACCCGGGAATGCAGGACGTCCCCGACGATCACGACGCGGACGCCACTGAGGTCGCGGCCTCGGCTGTCGGCTCCGAAGCGCCGCTTGCGGATCGTGTAGGCGTCCAGCAGAGCCTGTGTCGGATGCTCGTGTGTTCCGTCGCCGGCGTTCACCACGCCGGCCGAGATCCAGCCGCTCGTGGCGAGCGTCTGGGGAGCGCCGGACGAGGGATGCCGCACGACGACCGCGTCCGCTCCGATGGCTTCCAGGGTCTGCGCCGTGTCTTTCAGGCTCTCGCCCTTGGAGACGCTGGAGCCCTTGGCCGCGAAGTTGATGACGTCTGCGGAGAGCCGCTTCGCGGCGGCTTCGAAGGAGATGCGCGTGCGCGTCGAGTCCTCGAAGAAGAGGTTGACGACGGTCTTGCCGCGCAGCGTGGGGAGCTTCTTGACCTCGCGCGACTGCGTGTCGGACATGTCCTCGGCGATGTCGAGGATCCGCAGAGCGGTGCTCTGGTCGAGCGTCCGGGTGTCGAGAAGATGTCTCATGCTTCGATCGTCACCCCCTCCGCGCCGTCGTCTTCGAAGAGACGGACGTTGACGCGCTCGCTGCGGGCCGACGGGATGTTCTTGCCGATGAAGTCGGGGCGGATCGGCAGTTCGCGGTGCCCGCGGTCGATGAGAATCGCGAGGCGGACGATGGCGGGGCGCCCGATCGACTGCAGCGCGTCGAGAGCGGCGCGGATGCTGCGCCCGGAGAAGAGCACGTCATCGACCAGGACGACGGTCTTGCCGTCGACGCCCCCGGCGGGGATGTCGGTGGGATGCGGCGAGCGGGTCGGGTGCTTGGCCAGATCATCGCGGAACAGCGTGACGTCCAGCGCCCCGGAGGGAACAGACGTCTGCGCGATCTCGCTGATCAGAACGGCCAGACGGCGGGCGAGAGTGACTCCGCGGGTCGGAATGCCCAGCAGGACGAGGTTCTCGGCGCCTCGATTCGACTCGAGGATCTCGTGCGCGATGCGGGTCAGCGCCCGCGCCACATCGGCTTCGTGCAGCACGGTACGTGCGCTCATCAGCCGCTCCCTTCTCCGCCTCTCTGGACGGTGTTAAAGGTTGCTTCGGTGTTCCCAGTCTATCGGGTCGCTCGAGGCGGGTTCACGACGTCGGCTGAAGGTCCTCGTCGGCGATCCTGCCGGTCTCGATGATCCGCGAAGAGCGGATCGGGTGACCGGACGTCGAGAGGCACCGACCGGTCTTGAGATCCCACTTCCAGTCGTGCATGCTGCACGTCAGGACGCCGTCCTCGTCGACCTTGCCGGTCTTGGTGAGGTCGGCGCGCAGGTGCGGACAGCGACGCTGAACGATCCAGTCGCCGATCTCCGCGTCTTCGGTCTGGTCCGTCTGCTCCTGGTACCAGTTCTCGACGTACTCGATGCGGTCGACCGAGAGGCACTTGAGGAAGGTCGTGAGGAACTCGTTGAACTTGCCGCTGCGGCCCACCTGGAACTGCATGGACAGGAAGATCGAGTTCGACCAGTCGATCTCGTGGTCGCGGATGTTGGTCGACACGAGGTCGGCGGGGATCGTGTACCAGTAGATGCACTCCTCGCCGGCGTACTCGCGGACTTTGGCGCGGGGGAAGTCGACGACCATGTCGAGATCGCCGATCCTGAAGCGGACGTTGCCGCCGACACCGAGACGGATCGTGCGCGACTTCTTCAGCAACGGCTCCCACCAGGTCTTGATGGAATCGAGCATCTCCGCGGGCGGGATGACCTCGGCGCGCGTGGCCTCCTCGTCGCGGAGCTCCTGCTGACGGCTCGCCCGCTGCTCCTCGAGATAGTCCCACTTCTCGTCGAAGATGTGCTCGATCTCGGCATCCGAGTACAGCGACTGCTGCGTGGTGACCTCGCCGCCGGCCACAGTCACCACAGTGCCGGGGATGAAGAGCCGCCCGTCGTACTGCGGCGCGAGCTCCTTCATATGCGCGAGGAACTGCTTCTGATCGGTGAAGATCGACTCGCCGTTGCGGCCCACGCCGTTGAAATCGAACAGGTCGTCTCGGAGGAACATGGGCGGCCCCGCCATCGGGAAGACGTGCGCGGCATCGACCTTCTCGATGTAGTACATCGCGCGCTTGTTCTGCGCGTCGCGCTTGAGCTGTGCGAAGTTCTGCTTGGCGTCGAGCGGCAGGTCGTAGACCATCGGCCACCAGATGGCCCCGGACACCTGAGTGAAGTACGCGTCGGGCTTGCCGAAGTGCATGAGCCGGTCGAGATCGAGCGGGTGCGAGTCGTTCTGGTTCAGCACGGAACCGGTGCCGTCGTCGACGCTCAGCGACGAGTCTCCGATCGGCCCGTCGCTGGGCGCGCGCAGCGGCGTGATCATGAGCTTCAGCTCACCGCGCTGGATGATCTCACCAGCCGGGGCGTAGGTGATGTTCGTGTACCCGAGAGCACGGATGTCCTTCTCGAGATCGTCGGTCGGGTACTCCGGGAGCAGAACCTCGATGTCCTTGCGGATGTACTGCTCGAGCAGTCGCGGGTCGAAGTGATCGCGGTGCCGGTGCGAGATGTAGAGGAAGTCGGCCTCGCGTCCGAACCTCTCCCAGTCGAGACCCCGGTTGTCGGGGAACGGGAACCAGGAGCCGAAGAAGGAGGGGCCGAGCACGGGGTCGCAGATGATGTTGCCACCGACCGTCTCGATGAACATTCCCGCGTGGCCGAGTCCCGTGATCCGCATTGCATTCCTCTCGAAGTGGACCCATCGAGTCTACCGGCGGCCTCCTGGGCACCACCGGAGACGGGCCGTGACTAACCTCGTTGCGCAGTCGTTACGCAACCCTGACCGGTTCGTGACCGATCTCACGGCGTCCATGCGGACTTCGCCCCATAGCCTGCCCGCATGAACATGACACGGAGGGTCCTCGCAGTACTCGTCCTCGTCTCGCTCGGCGCCTTCGGCCTCGCCGGCTGTGCGGCATCGTCCGGCGGCGGTTCGGTCCAGAACGCCGGGCAGGCTCCGGCGCAGGACGTCCCCGCCGAGGCCGATCCCGACGAGCCGGATACCGCGGTCGTGATCACGGGGCGCATCTCGATCGTCGCAGAGGATCCGATCGACGCCGCGGGTGCGGCGACGGTGATCGTGACGGATGCCGGCGGCCGCGTGAGCGCGCGCACGGAGCACGCAGCCGAAGACGGCAGCCAGGCATCCGCCGACCTCACCCTGCGCATCCCCGCCGACGCCCTCGAAGACGTGCGCAGCGAGCTCGCAAGCCTCGGCACAGTGAAGGAGACCACGTTGGACTCCGCAGAGGTGGGCGGCACGCAGCGGGACCTCGATGCCCGGATCACGACGCTCCGGGCATCGATCGCGCGCTACAACGAATGGCTGGGAACGGCCTCGGCGACCTCCGACCTCATCGAGCTGGAATCGGCGATCGCCGAACGGCAGACCGAGCTGGAGGGTCTGGAGGCACAGGCCCGCGCGCTCGATGACCAGGTCGCCATGTCCACGATCACGCTGAGCCTCATGTCGGAGTACGTGCCGGTGAAGACGGCGCCGGACGACTTCGGCGAGGCGCTGCTCGTCGGCTGGAACGGCTTCGTCGCTTTCTGGAGCGCTGTGCTGATCGCCCTCGGCGTGGCTCTTCCGTGGCTCGTGCTGTTCGCGGCGATCGCGGTCGGCGCCACGCTGCTGACGATCCGCGCCCGCAGGCGTCAGTCCATGCGGCTGCAGCCGCCGCAGCCGGTGCTCGACGCCGCCCTCTTCCCGGCGCCGGAGCAGATGCCGGCGCCGGAGCAGGTCACGGCGCCGCGCTAGTCCTCGAACAAGCCGCGGATGTCTTCAGCAGTCAGGGACTGGGCGAACAGTTCGTCGTCATCCATCACCGCCGTGAACAAGCGCGCCTTGCGCTGCTGCAGCTCGAGCACCTTCTCCTCGATCGTGCCGGCCGAGATCATGCGGTAGACGAACACCTGGCTGGTCTGGCCGATGCGATGCGTCCTGTCGATCGCCTGAGCTTCTGCAGCAGGATTCCACCACGGGTCAAGCAGGAAGACGTAGTCGGCCTCGGTGAGGGTCAGCCCGAACCCTCCGGCCTTGAGGCTGATGAGGAACACCGGCTGCTCGCCCGCCTTGAAGCCGTCGATGACGTCCTGGCGGCGACGGGTCGAGCCGTCGAGATGCGCGTACGGGATGCCTGCCTCGTCGAGTCGCGCTGCAGCGAGATCGAGGAACGACGTGAATTGGCTGAACACCAGCGCCCTGTGCCCCTCCGCCTGCAGCTCCATCACGCGTTCGAGCAGCGTGTCGAGCTTGCTCGAGCCGATCTCCGCATCGTTCTCGTCGATGAGGCCGGGCGCCAGGCTCAGCATGCGCAGCAGCGTGAGCGAGCGGAACACGATGAACCGGTTCTTGTCGAGATCGTCGATGAGACCGAGAACCTTCTGCCGCTCCCGCTGCAGGACGACGTCGTAGAGGGCGCGGTGCGCGGGGCTCAGCTCCACCTCGAGCAGCTGCTCCTGCTTGGGCGGCAGGTCGGCGGCCACGAGTTCTTTGGTGCGCCTGAGCATGAGGGGGCGGATGCGGCGACGCAGCTGCGACAGCCGACGCTGGCGGTACTCGCCGCCCTCCTCGTTCTCGGGGACCTTGCCCTTCTCGATGGGCTGGGATGTAGCGATCGCGGAACTTCCTGGCCGAGGGGAACAGTCCGGGGGCGGCGAGCTTCAGGAGCGACCACAGCTCGGAGAGGCTGTTCTCCATCGGCGTGCCGGTGACGGCATAGGTCACGTCGGCGCGGAACGTGGAGATCGCCCGATGCAGCTTCGTCTTCGGGTTCTTGACGAACTGCGCCTCGTCGAGGATGAGCCCCGCCCACTCGACCGTTCCGAACTCCTTCTCGTCGAGACGCGCCACGGTGTACGAGCTCACCACGATGTCGGCAGATGCCGCGGCATCCGCGAGTCGCCCGGACCTCTTGCCACTGGTGCTCTCGACGAGCACGACCCGCAGGCCGGGCGTGAACCGGGCCGATTCCGAGCGCCAAGTGCTGAGCACCGAGGTCGGCGCCAGCACGAGGAACGGCCGCTTCTCCCCCGCCTCACGCGTGTGCTGCACGAAGCTGAGCAGCTGCAGCGTCTTGCCGAGACCCATGTCGTCAGCGAGGATGCCGCCGAGCCGATGCCGCCACAGGAACGCGAGCCAGTCGAAGCCGGTCTTCTGATACGGCCGCAGGTCCGCGTGCAGTCCTCGTGGCAGCGTGGTCGGCGGAACACCCGTCGCCTGGCGCAGCCCGTCTGCCATCGAGCGCCAGCTCACCGCCGATTCCGACTCGTCGGCGAGGTCTTCGAACTCCTCCCAGAGATCTGTCTGGTAGCGGCTGATGCGCGGGCCTGTCTCCCACTCGTCGAGCTCGCCCGCCTCGTCGATCAGCTCACGGAGACGGTCGAGAGCCGGATGCGTGAGCGAGAAGTAGCTGCCGTCGACGAGCAGCAGCTTCTTCTTGCCCTTGCTCAGCGCCGTGAACAGGGGGCCGAAGGGGATGTTGCGGCCGTCGATCGTGACGATGATTCCGAGGTCGAACCAGTCGGCGTCGGTGGACTCGAGGGTGGAGACCTTGACCTCCGGGTCGCCGGTGAGCTCGCGGTACTCCTTGCGTGTCCCGGTGGTCTCGACGACCACGCCCACCGCCTCGAAGGCGGGGACGACGTGCGCGACGAAGGCAGCGGCGTCGATGTCGTGGAACGATCCGGATGCTCGGAACCGCGTGGTGCTGTGATCCTGCCAGACCGCCTCGAGCTCCGCACGCTTCGCCGCTTCCGCATCCGCGTCGCGTACTGCGGCTCCCGTCCATTCGAAGGGGACGGTCCCGAAGCCCCGGTAGCTCCACCGGAAGGCGTAGCTGACCACGTCTCCGCGTTCGAAGGCGACCGTGAGCTGCGGCCGGGGTGCGGGGACGTCGGGAAGCTCGACCGGGCCGTGAGTGCGCACCGGCACGCTCCTCGCGAGCAGCGGATACGCATCGGCCACGAAGGCCTTCTCATCGGCGGCGGGCACAGCGATCGCCTGTCGCGCCGAGAGCAGGGTGTGCACGGGCGCCGACAGGGCATGCTCGACGAGGGCGATCTCCATCGTGCTCCCGCGCAGGGTCGCCGCGTAGACGCCGCTGTCGCCCGACCGGATGAACCTCCGGCGCCGGCACGGCCCGACCGTCGATCGTGATCTCCGCCGAGATCGACAGAGCGCCGTCGTCGTCGCGGATGATGGTCGCCGTGATCTCCGCGGCGTCTGCCAGCCGCACCGAGGCGCTCTTGTGCGCGCTGATCAATGGGATGCCCAGAGCCGCGCCCGCTCGGAGATGCGCCCACAGCAGGGTCGATTCGATCTGGTCGAGCACGAGCCACTCGCCGGCATTGCCCGAGAGCAGCGAATCGCGCGAGATGCTCAGCAGGTCGCCGAACCATCGACTCTGCGCACGGCCGAACTTCGCCACATCCCGCCGCACCGTGTCCCACCCGGCGTGCCCCTGGATCCAGGCTCCGGTCTGCTGGCTGCGCATCAGCGGACGGATCGCGAGCTGCAGATCGCCGGTCGGCTTCGCGAGGTCGCGCGGGGTGGCGGGCCGCACCGCGCGAGGGGCCCAGTGATTGTCGCCCCTCGGCTCGCGATGGCGGAGCTCGACTCCGAGGCCGAGCGGCTGGAAATGCTCGGCGGATGTCGGCCCGGTGAGAGCACGCCATGAGGGTGCCGCGGGTGCGGGGGCCGGAAGCGCGGGCTCGGACGTGTGCGCCGTGGAGGCCACCCCGGCCTGCTGGTTGTACTCGTGCACGTTCGAGGCGAGCAGAGCGGCGACCACGTGCTTGCACGCCGATCCCACCGGGCACGTGCACCGAGTCGAACGCACTCGTCTCTTGCCGCTCGACGAGATGAACGTGACCTCGCTCAGGTACTGCGCTCCCGCGCTGCCCTTGACGTACGCCTCGAGCTCCTGCCGATCCTCATGCCAGATGAGATCGAGCACATTGCCTTCGCGGAAGTACGCGAGTCCGCGCGTGTACCCGCCCGCGTCGGTGATCTGCATCAGATCACGAAGATCTACATGTGGCGCGGGCATGCCGATATCCTTCCCGCTGCATCCGACATCATCGGAGCGGTGCCGAACCAGGGATGATCAGACGGCGCGTGCCACGCGGGCCAGCACGCCGTGCACGAAGGCTCCGGAATCGTCGGTCGAGAACTCCTTGGCGAGCTCGACCGCCTCATCGATCGCGACAGCGGTCGGGACCTCGTCGTTGTAGAGGATCTCCCACACTCCGATGCGCAGCAGGGCGCGATCGACGGCAGGCATCCGCTCGAGCTTCCAATCGCGGCTGTGCGTCGTGATCTGCTCATCGACCTCGTCGCGGTGGTCGATGATCCCGTCGACGACCTCACGCGCGTACAGCCAGGAGGCCTCGCGGGCGGGCTCGCTGGCCGCCCGCTTCGCCTCGGCCGCGAGGGTCACCGACACATCGTCGCCGCGAACATCGGCGGAGAAGAGGATGTCGAGTGCGCGCTTGCGCGCCTTCGTCCGAGCGCCCACGCCTTACTTCTCGCGACCGAGGTACTCGCCGGTGCGAGTGTCGACCTTGATCTTCGTCCCGGTCTCCACGAACAGGGGAACCTGCATCTCGTATCCGGTCTCGACGGTCGCCGGCTTGGTTCCGGCGGAAGAGCGGTCGCCCTGCAGGCCGGGCTCGGTGTAGGTCACCTCGAGGATGACGGATGCCGGCAGGTCGATGTACAGCGGGTTGCCGTTGTTCAGCGCGATCGTGACCTGCTGGTTCTCGAGCAGGAAGTTCTTCGCGTCGCCGACGGTGGCGGCTCCCACCGTGAGCTGGTCGTAGTCCGAGCTGTCCATGAACACGAAGCCGTCGCCGTCTGCGTACAGGTAGGTGAAGTCGCGGCGGTCGACACTCTCGATCTCGATCTTCGCGCCCGCGTTGTAGGTGCGGTCGACGACCTTGCCAGACACGACGTTCTTCAGCTTGGTCCGCACGAATGCGCCGCCCTTGCCGGGCTTGACGTGCTGGAACTCGATGACGTTCCAGAGCTGTCCGTCGATGCTGAGGACGACGCCGTTCTTGATGTCTGCGGTAGATGCCATGCGCTGAGAGTTCCGTTCCTGAGTCTGCGGGCTCGGTGGAGCCGACAGTCGATTCTACGGGATGAGCGGGACAGGACTCACAGGTATGACCGGTTCATGGCGAGCACGACCTCAGGAACGTCCCTCGTCGATCTCCGCGAGCAGGTCGCGGAGCGCCTTCTCGATCGATGCGTGGTCGTACTGCCCGGCTCGGCTCTCCCCCGAGATCACCGCACAGCGGTGCACCCGGCGAAAGTCGCCGTAGGGGAACTTGCACCGCCCCTTCGTGCCGGCCGTCTCCGCCGTGTCCTCGCCGAGGTGCCACTTGGCGAACTCGTCCATGCCGTGCTCGTCGATGAACGCGTTCTCGTCGTCGGTGCTGGGCGCGTGCTCGCTCCAGTCGTCTCTCTCGTCGCGCACGACGTTCCCGTCGCGGATCAGCCGGCGGGCCAGCTCGAGTGCTTCCTTGTTCAGTCGCACGCTCATGCGCGCCTCCTCTCCGTCGCCGGGAGGCGTCGCGGCCGACGCACCGGCTGACAGAACGCTAGCCTCCGGAACTCGTGCGAGCGACCCCATTGACGCCGCTCGACGAGCGGTTCATCCTTGAGCCGTTCAAGGAGGTGCGTGCATGTTCAGCAGGACATCTGCCCGGCGGAGAACCGGAGCCGCCCGCGCGCCGGATCCGACCATGGTCACCGATCAGCCCGCGCTGCGCACGTCGTCGGGCGCGATCTGGATCATCGTGGCGGCGCTGTTCACCGCGGTGAGCCTGGTGCCTCTCATCGCGATCGTGGCCGATGGCAGCAGCGCCGCCCCCGTGGCACTCGTCACCGCATCGCTCCTGGTCTCGGGACTCGTCGCGCTTGTGACCGTGCGTCTGACGGTGACCGAGCGATCGCCGCGCCTGCGTGCGCTCGCCGGGTGCTTTCTCGGCATGACGCTCGTCACGCTGATCGGTCTGCTGATCTGCGTGGCGATCGTGTGGGCGCCGCTGACGGGCTGAGCCGTCGGCGCATTCAGACCAGTGCGGCGAGCTCCCTCACCGCGTCCGCATAGCCGTCGACGCCTCGCCCGATCACGCGCACCGCGGCGACGTCGTGCAGGTAGGAGAAGTGCCGGAACTCCTCGCGTGCGTGGACGTCGGAGATGTGCACCTCCGCGAAAGGAAGCCCGACCCCGGTCAGCGCATCGCGAAGCGAAACCGATGTGTGCGTCAGCCCGCCGGGGTTGATGACGATACCGGCGCAATCTTCACGTGCAGCGTGGATCGCGTCGATCAGCACGCCCTCGTGGTTGCTCTGGATCGCGCGCAGATCGAATCCCGCGGCCGCGGCAGCGTCTGCGACGATCCTCTCGACATCGGCGAGCGTGGCAGATCCGTAGATCCCGGGTTCACGTGTCCCGAGCAGGTTCAGGTTCGGGCCGTTGACGAGCAGGAGCCGACGCAGAGCGGTCATGCCTGCACGCTACCGGTCCGAGCGAGTGCGCGACGCATGACCCATTCGCGCCCGAATCCCGCAGTCTCGATCTCACCCGAACGGACGAAGCCGCAGCGCGCGTACACCGCCTGGGCCCGCTCGTTGTCGACATGCACCTCGAGAATGAGATCGGACAGCCCCTGCCCGAGCGCCCATTCGGCAGCGGCATCGAGCAGCGCGTCGATGACGCCCGCGCCGCGATGTCCCTCCGCGACGAACACGCCGACGATGAGGCCTGCGTCGCGGCGCTCGCGATGCGGCAGCACGGTGACGGTCCCCACCCATCCGCCGGCGTCCGTCACCGCGACGAGCTGCGCCGCAGCCGCGTCTCCGGCGGCGTTCGCTGCCCGATCCTGCCAGAACGCGTCAGGCTGAGCGCTCGCGCGCTCGACCGTGTCGAGGAACGCGATGGGCGCGGCGGGGTCCGCCAGCGCGAGCAACCGCAACGCCTTGACCTCGCGCCACTCGTCCGCCTCGATCCGCCGGACGGCGATGCTCATGCGCCGATCTCCTGGTACGCGGCGAACAGCAGCGACTCGTCCGGCGCCTGCAGCACGGTCGGCTTGCCGATCTCGTCGAGCACGATGAAGCGCAGCATTCCGCCCCGGCTCTTCTTGTCGCGCTGCATGGTCGCGAGCAGCTGCGGCCAGGCACCGGCCCGGTAGGACGTGGGCAGACCCAGGGATTCGAGGATGCTGCGGTGGCGTTCGGCCGAGTCATCCGACAGCCGCCCTGCGAGCCGCGACAGCTCGGCGGCGTACATCATGCCGACCGAGATCGCCGCGCCGTGCCGCCACTTGTACCGTTCCGCGTGCTCGATCGCGTGCCCCAGGGTGTGGCCGTAGTTGAGGATCTCGCGCTGGCCGGACTCACGGAAGTCGTCGGACACGACCTCTGCCTTCATGCCGATGGCGAGTTCCACAGCACGACGGAACTCGGGAGTCGTCGTGTCGACAGCTCGTGCGGTATCGGCCTCGATGATGTCGAGGACCTCCGGCGCCCAGATGAATCCGGCCTTGACCACCTCGGCGAAGCCGGCCGTCGCCTCGTTCTGGCTCAGGCTGCCGAGTTCATCGAGATCGCCGATCACGGCACGCGGCGACCAGAACGCACCCACGAGGTTCTTGCCCTCGGCGGTGTTGATGCCGGTCTTGCCCCCCACGGAGGCATCCACGAGTCCGAGCACGGTTGTCGGCACCTGGACGAGCTGCACGCCGCGCAGCCATGTGGCGGCGACGAAGCCGGCGAGGTCGGTCACCGCTCCCCCGCCGTAGCCGATCACGGCGTCGGTGCGGGTGAAGTCGGCCTGGCCCATGACCTGCCAGCAGAACGCAGCGACCTCGATGCGCTTGCCCTGCTCTGCATCGGGGACCTCTGCCAACAGCACGTCGCGCGGCCCGTTCTCGGTGTCGGCGAGCAGTCGATCCCGCAACTCGGCGGCGCGCGCGGCGAGCGTCGGCGGGTGCACGACGAGCACCTTGCGCACCGTCGGCGCGAGCGCGGCCGAGACGCGGTCGAGGATGCCGCGACCGATCATGATGTCGTAGGGATCGGTACCGGTCACGGTGATCGTGGTCGTGCTCATCGTTGTTCTCTCCTCCATGCCGCGATCTCCTCCGCGATCCGCTGCATCGGGCGGCGGGACGTGTCGAAGGTCACCGTGGCCACCTCGTCGTACAGGTCGCGCCGTTGCGCGAAGATCTCCGTCCACCGTGCGAGCGGATCCTCGCCGGCGAGCAGCGGGCGACCGCTGCCGGTGATACGTTCCGCGACGGCGTCGGGCGTCACCGTCAGGTAGACGACCGGATGCGCCCGCAGGAGCGCGCGCGTTCCGGCATCCGTCACCGCGCCGCCGCCGAGCGACACCACGCCGCCTTCGTCGAGTGCGGCGCTGACCGCCTCGCGTTCGAGCTCGCGGAAGTGCTTCTCACCGTGCTGGGCGAAGATGGCGGGAATCGGTCCGTGCTCCCGCGCGACCCGCTTGTCGGTGTCGATGAATGCCACACCGAGTCTTCGCGCCACGCGTCGGCCGACGCTGGTCTTGCCGGCCCCCATGGGGCCGACCAGCACCAGCGTCAGCTGATCAGGCTCGCTCGTCATGCGCGATGAGCGCCGCCTCGGAAGCCGGAGCGGTGCGCAGCTCGGCCGGGATGGCCTCGAGGTAGCTCTCGAGATTGCGGCGGGTCTCGCGGACGCTGTCGCCGCCGAACTTCTCGAGCACGGCGTTCGCCAGCTCGATCGCGACCATGGCCTCGGCGACCACGCCCGCGGCGGGCACCGCGCACACGTCGGAGCGCTGGTGATGCGCTGTGGCGTCTTCGCCGGTGGAGACGTCGATCGTGCGCAAGGCGTGCGGGATGGTGGCGATGGGCTTCATGCCGGCGCGGACCCGCAGCACCGTGCCCGTCGACATTCCGCCCTCGGTGCCACCCGCACGGTCCGAGCCGCGCGTGATGCCGTCATCGGTGGCGAACAGCTCGTCGTGCGCGGCGGATCCGCGGCGACGCGTGGTCTCGAAGCCGTCTCCGACCTCGACGCCCTTGATCGCCTGGATGCTCATCAGCGCCTGCGCGAGACGCGCGTCGAGGCGCCGATCCCACTGCACGTGGGAGCCGAGCCCCGGGGGCAGGCCGTAGGCGAGCACCTCGACGATGCCGCCGAGCGTGTCGCCGTCCTTCTTCGCGTCGTCGACCTCGGCGACCATCAGAGCAGACGTGGCCGGGTCGAAGCAGCGCAGCGGATCGGCGTCGAGCGCGTCGACGTCGTCGGGCGTCGGCACCGGCGAGCCGTAGGGGACCTGGACGGGGCCGATCGAGAGCGTGTGGCTGACGAGGCGGATGCCCAGCTCGCCGAGGAAGGCGCGGGCGATCGCGCCGAGAGCGACACGGGCGGCGGTCTCTCGCGCGCTCGCGCGCTCGAGTATCGGCCGTGCCTCGTCGAAGTCGTACTTCTGCATGCCGACCAGGTCGGCGTGCCCCGGGCGCGGACGCGTCAGCGGGGCGCTGCGACCCCGGGACTTGTCGGTGAGCTCGACAGGCTCGGGGTTCATGACCTCGATCCACTTCGGCCACTCGGTGTTGCCGATCCGCAGGGCGATCGGACTGCCCAGGGTCTTGCCGTGGCGTACGCCGCCAGAGATCGTGAGCTCGTCCTGCTCGAACTTCATGCGCGAGCCGCGGCCGTAGCCGAGCTTGCGGCGCTCGAGATCGGCCTGGATGGCCACGGAAGACACCGGAACGCCGGAGGGAAGGCCCTCCATGACGGCAATGAGTTCTGGACCGTGCGATTCGCCGGCCGTGAGCACGCGGAGCATTGCTCTAGTCTCCCACGCGTTCGGACGTGTCTCGTCCCGCGTGACGTCCCGTCGCTACAGAACCGCGCGCATCGCCGCCACCACGGCGGCCTCATCGGGCAGCACGGCCGCGGGGTCGCCGTGTGCGAAGACGCGGATCTGCCGCACGGCCTGGTGCAGGAGCATCCCGAGTCCTGCGATCGCCTCACCACCTGTCCACGCGCTCGCGAGCGCCGACGGCCACGGCGAGTACGCGACGTCGAAAAGCACCCCGCCATGATCGGCCAGCGGGCGCACGACGCTCTCATCGAGCGCGGTCCCACCGGGAAGCGAGGCGATCGTCAGCTCGACCGTGGAGGCGGGCTCGTCGAACGTCGACACGGTGACCGTGACGCCGAGCTTCTCGCCCAGAGCGACCAGTGCCGAGGCTCGATCCGGTCTGCGCGCCCGTACATCGACGCGGCCGGCCCCCATGTCGCTCACGGCGACGAGAGCGGATGCCGCCGTCGCCCCCGCTCCCAGAAGTCGCACCGCGTCCGGCGCGACGACGCCGTTCTCCCCGAGCGCGTCGACGATTCCCCCGACGTCCGTGTTGAACCCCTCGATCCGCTCGCCCAGTAGGAGCGTGTTGGCGACTCCGGTCAGCTCGGCATGTGCATCGTGGGAGTCGGCGACGCGGAACGCCTCGTCTTTCAAAGGCATCGTCAGCGACAGGCCGCGCCAGGAGTCGTCCAGATCGCGCACCGCACCTGCGAATTCGGCCTCCGTCACCTGCCGGCGGTCGTACTCCCAGTCGAATCCGAGAACCCGATAGGCGGCCGCATGCAGCAGAGGGGACTTCGAGTGCGCGATGGGGTCGCCCCACACCGCCAGCCGCGAGCGGCTCATCAGCTGCAGCCGCCGTCTGGGTTCGCCTTGCACCAGGCGTCCCACTGCTTGATCGCCGCCTGGTGCTCTTCGTAGGTGGTGGAGAACACCGTCTCACCGGTCTCGAGGTTCACCGTCACGAAGTAGAGCCAGGGGCCGTCTGTCGGGTGCATGGCCGCGTCGATGGCGGCGTCGCTCGCGCTCGCGATCGGCGTCACGGGGAGCCCGGTGTTGACGTAGGTGTTCCACGGGTTCGGATCCTCGAGGGCTTCTTTCGAGCTCGAGACGACGCCCTCGTGCAGCGAACCGTAACCGTACTGCGCGGTCGAGTCCATCTGCAGCTTCATGTCGATGTCGAGGCGGTTCTGGATCACGCGCGACACCTTCGCGAAGTCGTCCGTGCGGCCCTCGCGCTGAATGATCGACGCGATCGTGAGAATCCTCTCGGCGTCGGCATCCGGCACGCCGGCAGCGGCGAGCGACTCGCGCGTGCGGTCGACCATGCGCTGGATCACCTGCGTCGAGGTCACTCCTGGGTCGAAGGTGTACACGGCCGGGAACAGCCAGCCTTCGAGAGACTGCGCGGCGACTCCGTACACACCGGGGTCGGCGACGGCAGCCTGCAACTCCTCGATCGGGAAGCCCATCGTGTCGGCGATGCTCGGCAGGATCGACGCGATCGTGCCGCCTTCCGCGACCGACACGGTGTTCTCGAGCTTGTTGTCGGGGTTCTGCAGAGCCTCGAGCGCGGCGGCGGCCGTCATCTTCTTCTGCAGCCTGTACACACCCGGGTAGAAGGTCGCGTTGGGGTCTTCTTCGAGAAGATAGTCGTAGAACACGTCTTCGGTGCGCGTGACGCCGGCCTCGTAGAGCGCGGCGGACACCGGCTGTCCTGTGTCGCCCTCACTGATCGTCACCATCGCCTCGCCTGTCGCGAGACCCGGTTCCCAGTCCTTCGGGTCGCCCCAGCCCATCGCGTCGCTGATCTTGTCGCCATAGGTGTTCCACACCCACGCGCCACCCGCTGCGAGCCCGCCGAGGACGGCGAGCACGATGATGAGAGCCACGAGGCAGCCCGTGCGACGCTTCTTCTTCGGCGTGCGGGGATGCTCGTCGTGGTCGTCGTGGAACAGGTCGTCGAGCCCGCCGCCGAGAGCAGGAGCGGCTGGCGTCGGTGTCGATGTCGGCGCCGGTGCAGCGGCGTCGATTGGCGTCGCTGCCTCCTGCTCCGTCTGAGCGGTCGCCTGAACGGGCATCGCATCGGATGCCGGGAGCGGCGCTGACGACGTGACCGCTGCTTCGGCGGGCGGCGACGGCTCGGCAGCGATCGTCGGTTCCGCAGGAGGATTCTGTTCGACCGACGCGGGCTGCTCGGCGCTCGCGGGCCTCTCGGAAGACGCGGAGGCGTGAGCGGTCGGAGCCGCGGCGCCAGACGCAGCCGCTGCGGCCTCGCGTGCGGCGCGACGGGAGCCCGGGGCTGGGGGCGCGTCGTCGACGACGGGAATCTGCGGCGACGGATCGGGAAGGTTCTCGAACAGGTCGCCGAGGCGGGCGTCCGGATCGTGCTGGGGGGACGCACTCTCACGTTCGGGCATGGTCAGCGGGACTCCTCATCGAGCGGAATCATGGAGCCGGGAGCTCTTCCCGTGCTCTTCTCCGTGTCGATCGCCTGCTGCAGAAGCACAACCGCGGCGACCTGATCCACAATGCTACGAGAGTTCTTCTGGGTTCTGCCCGAAGAACGAAGGGCGGCGTGAGCGGTCACCGTGCTCAACCGCTCGTCGACGAGACGCACAGGGATGCCGGTGCGTTCATGCACCGCGGCAGCGAACTCCCGAGCGTCCACGGTCGACGCGGTGTCGTCTCCTCGCATGTTGACGGGCAGACCGACGACGAACTCCAGCGGCTCGTACTCGACCGAGAGCTCTACGAGACGATCGATCGACGACTCCGAGCGCGGCACGGTCTCGACCGGCACCGCGAGCATGCCGTCAGGATCGCAGCGAGCGACGCCGACCCGCGCCTTGCCGACGTCGATCCCGAGCCGCACGCCGCGACGGAACCCGCTCACGCTGCGTGTAGCTCCTGAGAGACGGCGTCGAGCGCCGAAGGCAGAGCCGCGGCATCCGTCCCACCGCCCTGAGCGACGTCGTCGCGTCCGCCGCCGCCGCCGCCGAGGATGCCTGCAGCGCGCTTCGCGAGGGCGCCGGCCTTGGCGCCGGCCTTGCGCGCCGCGTCGTTGGTGGCGACGACGACGACGGGCCGGCCGTTCACGACGGCGCCGAGAGCGACGACCGCCGCCGCCGAGCCGAGACGGTCACGTACTCCGAGCACGAGATCTCGCACGTCGTCTGCAGAGGCGATCTCGCCGAGCGACTGCGCAGCGACATGGAAGTCGCCGACGCGCACCGCTGCGTCCGCGATGGCGGGAACCTGACCGGCGCGTTCCTTCGCCTCGAACTGCGCGATGCGCTTCTCGGCGGCTTTCAGGCTCGCGGCGAGGTCTGCGATGCGTTCCGGCAGCTGCTCGCGCGGGGTCTTCAGAGAGGTGCTCAGCTGAGAGACGAGAGCACGCTCGGCGGCGAGGTCACGGAACGCGTCCTGACCGACGAGGGCCTCGATGCGGCGGTTGGATGCACCGACGGAGGACTCGCCGACGATGCTGACCAGCCCGATCTCCGCACTCGTGGAGACGTGCGTGCCGGCGCACAGCTCGCGCGACCAGGGACCGCCGATGTCGACCATGCGCACGACGTCGCCGTACTTCTCTCCGAACAGCGCCATCGCGCCGGCTTCCTTCGCCTCGTCGAGCGAGACGATGCGCGTGGTCACTTCGAGGGCGTCCTGCACAGCACGGTTCGTGATCTCCTCGATCTCGGTGCGCGTGTCGGCCGAAAGGGCCTGCGACCACGAGAAGTCGAAGCGCATGTAACCGGCGCGGTTCAGCGAGCCGGCCTGCGTGGCCGTCTTGCCGAGAGTGTCGCGAAGGGCGGCGTGCACGAGGTGCGTGGCGGAGTGGGCCTGTCGGGCGGCGCGGCGGTTCGCCGCGTCAACCACTGTGGTCGCGGCGTCGTCCACCGCGACCGTGCCGCGGCTGACCTCGACCGTGTGGCTGATGAGACCGGGAACGGGGCGCTGGACGTCGAGCACCTCGAGTTCGAATCCGGGACCGACGATCGTGCCCTTGTCGGCCACCTGTCCACCGGACTCGGCGTACAGCGTGGTCTCAGCGAGCACGACCTCGGCGATCGCCCCTTCGGAGGCGCTCGCGACCGACTGGCCGTCCACGAGGATCCCGAGGATGCGGGATTCGACTTCGAGAGCCGTGTAGCCGTCGAATCCGGTTTCGCCGAGTGCGCGGAGATCCCGGTACACCGCGACGTCGGCCAGCTGGCGCTTGCGGTTTCGGGCGTCGGCCTTGGCGCGCTGCCGCTGCTCCTGCATGAGCGAGTCGAACGCCGCACGGTCGACCGCGACGCCCGCCTCTTCGGCGACCTCGAGGGTGAGGTCGATCGGGAAGCCGTAGGTGTCGTGCAGCAGGAACGCCTCAGAGCCGCTGAGCTGCGATCCGCCGCCCTTCTTGGTCTCGTCCAGGGCGAGGTCGAGGATCGTCGAGCCCGCAGCGAGCGTGCGACGGAAAGTCTCCTCCTCGGCGAAGGCCGATGCCGACAGCGTCGACCAGTCGGTCTCGAGAACCGGGTAGGCGGTCTTCATGGCGTCGCGGGATGTCGCGAAAAGCTCAGGGAAGACGGGCTCATCGACGCCCAGCAGACGCATGGCGCGGACGGTGCGGCGCATCAGGCGGCGCAGGATGTAGCCGCGGCCCTCGTTCGACGGTCGGACGCCGTCGGAGAGCAGCATGAGCGAGGAGCGGACGTGATCGGCGATCACGCGGAAACGCACGTCGTCTTCGTGAACGGCCCCGTAGGTGCGGCCGGACAGCTCGACTGCGCGGTCGAGCACAGGACGGACCTGATCGGTCTCGTACATGTTCTCGACGCCCTGCTTGAGGAACGCGACGCGCTCGAGGCCCATGCCGGTGTCGATGTTCTTCATCGGCAGCTCGCCGACGATGTCGAACTCGGTCTTGCCTCGGATGTTCTCGATGAAGTCCTGCATGAACACGAGGTTCCAGATCTCCAGGAACCGCGAGTCGTCGGCGGCCGGTCCGCCGTCCTTGCCGTAGGCGGGCCCGCGGTCGAAGAAGATCTCGCTGTCGGGTCCACCAGGTCCCGGCTGGCCGGTGTTCCAGTAGTTGTCTGCGCGGCCGAGTCGCTGGATGCGCTCGGGCTTGAGGCCGATGATGTCCCGCCAGATCGCTTCGGCTTCGTCATCCGTCTCGTAGACGGTGACCCAGAGATCCTTCTCGTCGAAACCGAGACCGCCATCTGCCTCGGACGAGGTCAGCAGCTCCCAGGCGTAGCGGATCGCTCCCTCTTTGAAGTAGTCGCCGAACGACCAGTTCCCGAGCATCTGGAAGAACGTGCCATGGCGAGCGGTGCGGCCCACCTCTTCGATGTCGTTGGTGCGGATGCACTTCTGCAGATCCGCGATGCGCGGATGCGGCGCGGGAACGACCCCCGTGAGGTACGGGATCATCGGCACCATGCCTGCGACGGTGAACAGCAGCGACGGGTCGTCGCTCACCAGCGATGCCGAGGGGACGATGAGGTGGTCGTTCTTCTCGAAGAAGTCGAGATAGCGCTGCGCGATCTCCGCAGTTTTCATAGCTGTGCCGGGTGTCCTTGCGTGTGAAAGGGAGTGAGGTGCCGCGCGAGAGCGCGATTCAGTCGTCAGCGGGCTCGGTGAGCCGCGCCTCCTGCTCGCGATACGCGTCGCCGATGATCGCGGTGAATCCGTTGATTCTGGCGTCGAGCTCGGCCAGGAGGTCGTGACCGCGCGGGTCCTTGTTCATGAAGTGCGCCGCGACGAAGCCGCCGATCACGCCGATCAGGAACCAGAGCACGTTCTTCATGTGGTCATCCTTGCCTTGTGCCCGCGAGGGCGCGGTGCCTCCATCGTATGCGGAAACGACAAGAGGCGTCGGGTCACCCCGACGCCTCTTGTGCGGAACGCTGGATCAGCGAGCTGCGTAGTACTCGACGACGAGCTGCACTTCACAGGTCACGGGGACCTCGGCGCGCTTCGGGCGACGGAGCAGACGAGCCTGGAGCTTGTCGAGCTCGACCTCGAGGTAGCCCGGAACGGGAGGCAGGACCTCGGCGTGACCGCCGGCTGCTGCGACCTGGAAGGGCTCGGTGCCCTCGCTCTTGGCCTTGACGTGGACGAGCTGACCCGGCTTCACGCGGAACGACGGGCGGTCGACGAGCTGGCCGTCGACGAGGATGTGGCGGTGCACGACGAGCTGGCGAGCCTGCGCGGTGGTGCGGGCGAAGCCCGAACGCAGCACGAGGGCGTCGAGACGCATCTCGAGGAGCTCGACGAGGTTCTCACCCGTCAGGCCCTCGGTGCGGCGGGCCTCGTTGAACGTGTTGCGCATCTGCTTCTCGCGGATGCCGTACTGCTCGCGCAGACGCTGCTTCTCACGAAGGCGGACGGCGTAGTCGCTGTCTGCCTTGCGCTTGGTGCGGCCGTGCTCGCCCGGAGCGTAGGGACGCTTCTCGAGGTAGCGTGCGGCCTTCGGGGTGAGAGCGACGCCGAGGGCGCGGCTGAGACGCACCTTGCGGCGGTCCTGGGACTTCGTGGTCACGAAGCTGTCCTTCCGATGACGCGGTCGCGACTTTCGCGACTCGCGGACGTATCACCGCGTTCTGCCTTGGAGCGCACGCCGGGGCGCCAGCAAGGTGGGGTGTGAACGAGGAGATGCCCGAAAACTCGGTTTCGAGCCGATCAAGTCTAACAGATCGGCAATCACTCCCGCGGGATGCCGCGGACTCCGGCGTCTTCGAGCATCCGCTCGCCCTGCGCAGCCCCTGGTCCTCCTGCCGTGAGCCACACGATCGACGCCGCCAGCGCGCACACCGCGACCACCGTCCACGGCGTCAGATAACCCTGCGTCAGCACGCAGCCGACCGCCGCGACCAGCAGCAGCGTGCACAGCGCGGCCGCCCACAGCGGCATGATCCGAGGGCGCTCTGCCGGCCAGCGCTTCTCGATCGGAGGGATGATCACGCAGAACACCGTGATCACTGCGAAGATCGCGAGCAGCCACGGGACGCGCGTGATCCACCACTCTGTGCTCAGCACGATCGGGAAAGGCAGCCCGAGCGCGAGCTGCACGCCGACGACCACGGCCATCGCGACAGTGTGCCACAGGTACACGACCATGCCGTAGATGCCGAGGGCTCCGATGGTGACGAGCACCGCTCGCCGACGCATGAGCGCGCGGATCGCCGGCTGCAGCAACGTGAACAGATACACCTGAGCGAGTCCGAGGAGCAGCAGGACGACGGTCGGCGGGTTCAGGTTCGCGATCATGTCGGGGTCGTATCCCATACCGAACACCGCCACGCCGATCAGCGCGTAGGCCACCAGCGCGAGCGCGAGCAGCAGCCACGCGGGCCGGCGCGAGTACCACTGGTCTCGCACGCCGAAGCCGAGCTGCTGCACGAACAGCCAGAGGAACAGCCAGTTCAACGCGCCGAGCGGCACGCCCAGGTACTTGCCTGCCAGGTCGATCACGACGACGAGAGTGGCGAGCGTGAAGTAGGTCGCCCACGCCGCACGGTGGTGGAACCGCGCCATCAGCGGCACGCAGGAGGTGCAGATCGCGTAGACCGCGATGAACCACAGCGGCTCGGCGAGCCGGAAAGCGAAGCTGCGCAAGAACTCGGGATCGGCTCCGAGCGCGGCCATCGCACCGATCGTCACGAGAACGCCGACCATGGCGAGCAGCACAGGGCGGGCGAGTCGCAGCGCGCGCACTCGGATGTACTCCCCCGCTGTCTCCCCTCGGTGACGCAGCCGTCGCCATGTCGTGATGCCGGCGAAGCCGCCCGCGATGAAGAACGTCGGCATGATCATGCCGATCCATGTGATGCCTGCCAGCGGCTTCCACTCGGCCAGCGCGTTGAACGCCCTAAGCGGCTCGCCGTCGATCCCCATCTGGAACGCGTGCAGCAGCACGACGATCGGCAGGCAGATCGCACGCACGAAGTCGATCGAGAGGTCGCGGTCGGGCGGGATCCGGATCGGACTGCGTGACATGTGCCCACTGTAGGGGGTGGGCCGAGCCTCTCAACGGATCAGCGGTCGTCGAGGATGCGGCGGATCTTCTCGAGCCGCGCAGTGATGTCGCGTTCGGCTCCGAGGTTCTTCGGCTCGTAGTAACGGCGACCCTCGAGTTCGTCGGGGAGGTACTGCTGGGGAAGGATGCCGAACTCGCTGTCGTGGGGGTACACGTATCCGCGCCCGTGCCCGAGTCGCTTCGCCCCCGGGTAGTGCGCATCGCGCAGATGCACCGGCACGCGTCCGAATCCACCCGCGCGGATGTCGGCGATCGCCGCGTTGATGCCCTCGTAGGCGGCGTTCGACTTCGCTGTCGTCGCGAGGTACACCGTCGCCTCGGCGAGCGGGATCCGCCCCTCGGGCATGCCGATGAATGCGACGGCGTCGGCCGCGGCGACAGCGATCGTCAGCGCTTGCGGATCGGCGAGCCCGACGTCTTCCGACGCCGAGATGACCAGTCGCCGCGCGATGAAGCGCGGGTCCTCCCCTGCCTCGATCATGCGTGCCAGATAGTGCAGAGCCGCATCGGGGTCGGATCCGCGGATCGACTTGATGAAGGCGCTGATCACGTCGTAGTGCTCGTCACCCTGCCGGTCGTAGCGCAGCAGCGCCTTGTCGACGGCCTGCGCGACGTCGTCGCCGCTGACGGCCGGATTCTTGTCGTCTCCTGCGTTCGACAACGCCACCGCGGCCGCGGCCTCCAGCCCGGTGAGAGCGCGGCGTGCGTCGCCCGAAGCGAGCCGGATCAGCGACGATCGCGCCTCGTCGGCGAGCGTGACCGCGCCGTTCAGTCCGCGCGCATCAGTGACGGCGCGGTCTATGAGGAGGCCGATGTCGTCGTCGGTGAGGGGCTGCAGGGTCAGCAGGAGCGACCGCGACAGCAGCGGCGAGATCACCGAGAACGAGGGGTTCTCGGTCGTCGCCGCGATGAGCAGCACCCAGCCGTTCTCGACACCCGGGAGCAGCGCGTCCTGCTGGGCCTTCGTGAACCGGTGGATCTCGTCGAGGAACAGGATGGTCGTCTGCCCGTACAGGTCGCGCTGCGTGATCGCCTCCTGCATGACCTCGCGCACGTCCTTGACGCCCGCCGTGATCGCCGAGAGTTCGACGAACCGCCTGCCGGACGAGCGGGCGATCGCCTGAGCGAGCGTCGTCTTGCCGGTTCCGGGAGGTCCCCACAGGATGATCGACACCGCTCCCGGCGAGGCGGCGGCCGGGTCGGCCAGCGCCACGATCGGCGAGCCGGCGCGCAGCAGATGCTTCTGCCCGGCGACCTCGGCCAGCGAGATCGGCCGCATACGCACGGCGAGCGGCGTCTGCCCGGAGAGGAGCGCGGCGGCGGAGGTCATGCACTCCAGGCTAATGCCGGCCTCCGACGCCGGCGACGATAGGCTCTCAGGCGACGTCGTCGTTTCACGTCCAGTAAGGGAGCACACGGCATGGCCGCACGCGGTTCGAAGAGCGCACAGCAGGCGCGCACGGAGGCGGAGCGCGCTCGACTGCACGCAGCGCGCACGTCCTGGCACGACGGTCGGATCCGTCGTCGCGTACGCGACAACACGATCGCCGGCATCCTGGGCGGCCTCATCGTCGCCGGTGCCGTGGCGAGCCAGTTCGTGCACGCTCAGGCCACCGCTCCCGAGCCGACGCCCACGCCGACCTCGACAGTCGCGCCCACGGACGCCCCGGCCCCCGAGCCGACACCGGTCGAGACGCCTGCGGAGTGATCCTGCGCTGACACGGCGCCGTCCGCGCCTGTGAGATCTGGAACGAGATCTCGACCGTCGTCGGCAACCTCATCGGTGGGCTGCTGCTCGCGGGTCTCCCCCTGTATCAGGGATCAGCGGTCGGAGACCGCGAGCCGGTACCCGCGCTTGACGACGGTCTGGATGAGGTCTCTTGCTCCGAGAGATTCGCGGACACGCGCCACTGCCACCTCCACAGCGTGCGCGTTGCGTTCGCCGCCCGGCAGCACCGCGCTCAGCTCTGCGCGCGAGAGCACGCGTCCTCCGGCGTCGGCGAGCACTTCCAGCAACACGGAGCCCGTGCGCGAGAGCGGGACGAATCTGTTGTCGACGATCGCGCCTCCGCTTCGGACCTCGACGCGGCCCTCGTCGGTGTACACCGACGGAGCCTTGCCTCCGCCGAAGTACGCGATGACCGTACGCGCGAGGGAGCCCAGCCGGCCGCGGTCGGCGATCGTCAGGGTGAGGCCCGCCTCCTGCAACGGGACAGCGGTCACAGGGCCGACGGCGGCGATCAGCAGACGTCCGGATGCCGCACGGCGACGGATGCCGTCCAGAGCCCCGGCCTCCTCGGCGACGGCGAGCCACGACGCGGCTCCCGGGGCGGATGTGAAGAGCACGGCATCCGCTTCGCCCGCGGCCGCCTGCAGCGCCGACCTCCGGACCACGTCGGGATTCGGCGGCGGCCCCCAGCGGTAGACGACGACGCTGAGTACATCGGCGCCTGCGTCGGCGAGAAGTTCGTCCAACCCGTCCGATCCTGCGCCGTGGTGCTGTACGACGATGCGTTTTCCTGCGACACCGGTCGCGAGCAGATACTCGCCGACCTCGGCCGAGGTCTCGGATTCGGCGACCCAGTCGGCGCTGAAGCCCGCCTGCTGGATCGCGCCGTGCGCTTTGGGCCCTCTGGCGATGAACTGGGCGCCGTCGAAGGCCGCGCCCAGCTTCTCGTCGATGCCGTGCTCGTGCACGGCATCCATCCAGCCGCGGAATCCGACGCCCGTCGTGACGATCACGATGTCGGGCGGCGACTCGATCAGCAGTCGTGTGCGCCGCAGGAGTTCGGCATCGTCGACATTGGGCACGATGCTCAGCGCAGGTGCGCGGTGCACGACGGCGCCACGGCGCTCGAGAGCCGTGGCGAGGTCGATGGAACGACGATCGGCTGCCACGATGATCGTGCAGCCGGCGAGTGCGTGTTCGAGGACGCGCGGGCGGGTCACGCGGTACCCACGGCCAGGACATCAGCGGGGAGCAGCAGCCCTTCCCTGGCCACCTCACCGATGACGATCACGGCGGGATTGATCACGTTGGCCTCCTCTGCATCCGCCACGATAGTGCCCACGGTCGTGCGGATCGTGCGCTGAAGCGGCGTGGAGCCGTTCTCGACGATGGCGACCGGCGTCGACGGAGATACTCCGGCATTCAGAGCGGATGCCGAGATCCGGCCGATCGCGGCCACGCCCATCAGCACGACCGTGGTCACCGCCGGGTCCGCCATCGAGGCGAGGGCGCTCGGTGTGATGTCTCCCTGACCGTTCATGACGTGGATTCCGGCCGAGACGCCCCGGTGCGTGACAGGGATGCCCGCCGCCTGCGGGACGGAGATCGCGCTGCTGATGCCGGGTGTCACGCTCACGGGGATGCCTGCGGCTTGGCACGCGAGCACCTCTTCGCCTCCGCGTCCGAACACGAAGGGGTCGCCGCCTTTCAGCCGCACGACGCGTCTGCCCGCCCTGGCATGCTCGACCAGCAGGGCGTTGATCTGCTCCTGCGGCACCGGGTGATGACCCGGCCGCTTGCCCACGTCTATCACCAGCACGTCGGAGGGGATCTCGGACCGCAGCTCGTCGAACGGGCCGAGCCTGTCGGCAACGATCACCTCTGCGTCGCGGAGCAGTCGGTAGGCCCGGATCGTCATGAGATCGGCGGGGCCGGGGCCGCCTCCGATGAGATCGACGCGGCCCACGCGTGTGCGGCTCACGATTCCACCTCGATGTACACGTCGCCGCCGATGATCCGCACGGGCCACACGCGCAGCGCGGCATCCGCACCGCTCACTGGCTGCTTGCCCTGCGAATCCAGGCAGGTGCCCGTCATCAGGTCGAACACCTGCTTGTGCAACGGCGAGGCGACCGTCGCCGATGCTCCCCGCGTGCCGACGATGCCGCGCGAGATGACGTTCGCTCCACTGAACGGGTCGAAGTTGTCGACGGCGTGCACGCTGCCGTCTGGCAGCCGGAACAAGGCGATCTGCTGCACGTCGATCAGCGCAGCCCTCCCCCGTTCGACTTCCAGGTCGTCGAGGGAGCAGACGCGCACCATCGTGTCCTCTGTGATGAGCGTCATCGGCGTACCTCCAGTGCAGTTCCGGCGATGAGGACGCCGCCGGTGCGTCGTTCCTCTGATGTGGCTGGGCGGATCTGCCCGCGCTCGGCGACGTAGGCGAGCGACGGGTCGGGCGTGTCTGTGGCGTTCACGAACGAATGGAACCGCTGCAGCTTCTCGGGGTCGCGCAGCGTCGCAGCCCATTCGTCCTCATAGCGATCGACGTGTCGCGCCATCGCCGCGTCGAGGTCGGCGCAGATCCCCAGGCTGTCGTCGAAGATGACTCGACGCAGCTCGTCCAGCCCGCCCTCGAGGTCGTCGAGCCACGGCGCTGTGCGCTGCAGGCGGTCCGCCGTGCGGATGTAGTACATGAAGAAGCGGTCGATCGCCTGGATCAGGCCGTCGTCGTCGAGATCGGAGGCGAGCAGCTGGGCGTGCTTGGGCGCGAACCCGCCGTTGCCGCCGACGTACATGTTCCAGCCCGTCTCGGTCGCGATGACGCCGACGTCCTTTCCACGGGCCTCGGCGCACTCGCGTGCGCATCCGGAGACGCCGAGCTTGAGCTTGTGCGGCGCCCGCAGTCCGCGGTAGCGCAGCTCGAGCTTCACCGCCATGCCCACCGAGTCCAGGACACCGTAACGGCACCATGTCGATCCCACGCAGGACTTCACCGTGCGCAGCGACTTGCCGTAGGCGTGGCCGGATTCGAACCCGGCGTCCACCAGCCGACCCCAGATCGCCGGCAGCTGCTCGAGTCGGGCGCCGAACATGTCGATCCGCTGTCCGCCGGTGATCTTCGTGTAGAGCGCGTAATCCTTCGCGATCTGGCCGATCGCGAGCAGCCCTTCAGGGGTGACTTCGCCACCGGGCATGCGCGGGACGACCGAGTACGTGCCGTCCTTCTGCATGTTCGCCATGACGTGGTCGTTCGTGTCCTGCAGAGTCGCGTTCTCGCCGTCGAGCACATGCGCCCCGACGAGCACCGAGAGGATGCTGGCGATCGCCGGCTTGCAGATGTCGCAACCGCGACCGCGGCCGAACCGCTCGGCGATCGCGCTGAAAGTCGTGAGCTCGGCGACGCGCACCGCGTCGAACAGCTGCCGGCGAGACATGTCGAAGTGCTCGCACAACGCGTTCGACACGGTCTGACCGAGCTTGGTGAGCTCTTGCCCGACCACCTTCTTGACCATCAGCACGCACGAGCCGCAGGTCGCCCCCGCCTTGGTGCACCCCTTCACCGCCGCTGCGTCCATGCATCCCTCTTCATGCACGGCCTGACGGATGCGGCCGGCCGACACGTTCGAGCACGAGCAGACGACCGCCTCGTCGGGGAGCTCACCGCCCGGCGCCTCGTTCCCGCCCTCGGGAAGCAGGTAGGCGGCCGGGTCGGCACCGAGCTTCGCCCCGAGCAGCGGACGCAGCGAGCCGTAGGCCGAGGCGTCGCCGACGAGGATGCCGCCGAGAAGGGTCTGCGCGTCGTCGGACAGCACGAGCTTCTTGTAGACACCGGCGACCGCATCGGCGTAGACGACGTCGAGCGCGTTCGGCGTGGTGGCCATCGCGTCGCCGAAGCTCGCCACGTCGACGCCGGAGAGCTTGAGCTTCGACGAGTCGTCGTAGCCCGGGAAGGAGGCCTCTCCACCGAGCAGACGAGTCGCGGCCACCTCGGCCATCGCATAGCCGGGGGCGACGAGCCCGACGCACCTGCCGTCGAAGTTCGCGACCTCGCCGATCGCGAGGATGTCGGGGTCGCTGGTGATGCACCGCTCGTCGATGAGCACGCCGCCGCGCGCGTCGACCTCGAGGCCGGCGGAACGGGCGAGTTCGTCGCGAGGTCGCACGCCGACCGTGAACACGACGACGTCCGCCTCGTGCATCGAGCCGTCCTGGAACTCGAGCGCGGCCACCGCGCCAGTGCGATCGGGGTCCAGCCGCGTCGTGCGCGACTCGGTGCGCACGTTGATGCCTCGGCTCTCGAGCAGTCGGCGCAGCATCGCCCCACCCGCGACGTCGAGCTGCTGCGACATCAGGCGATCCGAGTACTGCACCACGGTCGCGTCGACGTCCATGCCCTGCAGGGCGCCTGCCGCCTCGAGTCCCAGCAGACCGCCGCCGATCACGGCGCCGCGAAGCGGCCGGTCCAGCATCCGACGACGGCGCTCGACGAAGTCCTTCAGCTCCTGCACGTCATCGAGAGTGCGATACACGAAGCAGCCGGGAAGGTCGGCGCCGTCGACGGCGACGCGCGCAGCGTACGAGCCGGTGGCCAGCACGAGTGTGTCGTAGCGCACGACGCGGCGCGTGCTCGTCGTCACCGTGCGGGCCGCTCGGTCGATCTGCATGACCCGATCGCCGGGATGCAGCAGCACCCGCTCGTCATCGAAGACGGACCTGTCGAGTGTCAGGTCGTCACCCGTCGCTCCTGAGAAGAAACCAGTGAGTCCGACGCGGTCGTAGGGGCCGCGGCCCTCATCGCCGAACACGTGAACGCGCACCGCGGCATCCGTGCGGCTCAGCAGACTCTCCACGAAACGGTGCGCGACCATGCCGGCGCCGACGACCACGATCTCGGATGCTGTCTGGTTCATGACTGCGACGATAGGAAAGCCGTGTTTCCCGCAGTGGTCGTGGCGTGTTTCCTCGATCGAACGATCTGCTCACAGATCGATAACAAGGGATGTGAGATCCGCGTCCACGACGGATCGGCCCGCGCGTACTAGGCTGAAGCTCGTCCTTTCCGCCTCCCGCGGTCGTCCGCGCAAGGAGATCAATAGTGTCTGCCACCGAGCCCTCGAAGCCGACTCCCCCCGTTCCCGCTCCCCCGACGGCTCCGCTGCCGCGCAAGCTGCCTGCCAAGGCACCCGCTGCCGCGCAGACGCCTGCGGCGCCGGTCGCGCCCACCTCCTCCCCTGAGGAGGTCGCCAAGTGGGGTCGCGTGTCCGAAGACGGCACCGTCGAGGTTCTCGAGAACGACGCCTGGCGCGTCGTCGGCCAGTATCCGGACGGCACCCCTGACGAGGCTCTCGCCTACTTCGTGCGCAAGTACGATGACATCGCCTTCAAGGTGCACACGCTCGAGCAGCGGCACCAGGCCGGTGGGGCATCGGCGAGCGATCTCGCGAAGCAGGCCGCGCATCTGCTGGAGGAGGCGACCGACGCCGCCGCCGTCGGCGATCTCGCCGGTCTCCGCGATCGTCTGAACGCCCTCACCGCCTCCCTGTCAGAGGCGACGGCGCAGGAGGCACAGGCTGCCAAGGAGCTCGTCGACAAGGCGATCGCCGAGCGGACCGCTCTCGTCGAGCGCGCCGAGGCGATCGCCGCACGCGACCTGTCGAAGGTGCAGTGGAAGCAGGTCACGGCCGAGCTCAGCGATCTCTTCGACGAATGGCAGGCCCACCAGCAGAACGGCCCTCGCCTGTCGAAGAGCGTCTCGCAGCAGCTCTGGAAGCGATTCCGCGACGCCCGGGCCGCGGTCGACAAGCACCGCCGCGCCTTCTACGCCGAGCTCGACGACGCGCACAAGTCCGCCCGCGACGCCAAGACCCGTCTGGTCGAACGCGCAGAGGCCCTGGCGCCTCGCGGCGTCGACGGCATCCCCGCGTACCGCACCCTGCTCGACGAGTGGAAGTCGGCGGGCCGCGCCGGACGCAAGGTCGACGACGCTCTGTGGGCTCGGTTCAAGGCCGCCGGCGACGCGCTGTATTCGGCACGCGCCGAGCAGGCCGCAGCGGAGGAGGCCGATTCCGCGCCGAAGATCGAGGCCCGTCAGGCCCTGCTCGAAGAGGCGAAGGCGGTCGCGGACGAGGCGAACATCAAGAGCGCCCGGGCTCTCCTTACCCGCATCCAGCGCCAGTGGGACGAGATCGGACGCATCTTCCCGCGCGAGAAGGAACGCGCGCTCGACGACCGTCTGCGCGTGGTCGAGCAGTCCCTGAAGGCCCGCGAAGAGGTCGACTGGAAGAAGAACAACCCCGAGACCAAGGCCCGCGCCAACGACATGAGCTCGCAGCTGCTCGAGGCGATCGAGAAGCTCGAGGCCGAGCTCGCCGCGGCCGAGAAGGCCGGCGACAAGAAGGCCGCGAAGGCGGCGGCGGATGCTCTCGAGGCGCGCCGCACCTGGCTCAGCGCCCTGGGCGGCTGAACTTCTCCACAGATCTCCGCACGGACATCCGAACGCGGGATGCACTGCGCCACACTGGCGTGATGCATCCCGCGTTCCTGTACATGCCCGGCGGCAGGCTGAGCGTGAGCGAGCTGAGCGCGGCGCGCCTCGACGGACACGTGGTCGAGCTCGGCGAAGGGTACATTCCGGCCGATCTCGTGGAGGGGGCGGCCCTGCGCGCCCAGGCCATCGCTTCGCTGATACCCGCCGGCACAGCCGCCAGCGGCCCGACGGCGGCCTGGGTGCATGCGGGCGGCGCTCCGCCCCCGGCACGGCACCACGTGAGCCGCACCAGCGCACAGCGTCTGCGCATCGACGTCGACCGGCGGGTCACGTTCCACGACCGCCGTGTCGAGTCTGCTGAGATCAGTCTGTTGAGCGGCGTCCGGGTCACGACCCCTGCGCGGACCATGACCGATCTGCTGCTCGGCACCCGGCGCGGACCCGACTTCCTCGTATGGGCGCGTCTGCTCGCCGACGCGCTCCCTGCGGCGGTCGAGCAGGCTGAGCAGGAGATCGAATCGCTGCACCGGGTTCCCGGGCGCCGTCAGGCGCTCGAGGCGCTTGCCGCGTTGGGCTTCAGGAAGACGTGACCCGATACACGTCGTAGACGGCGTCGATGCGTCGGACGGCGTTGAGCACACGGTCGAGGTGGACGGCATCGCCCATCTCGAACACGAAGCGGCTGAGCGCCAAGCGCTCGTCGGTCGTCGACACCGTCGCGGAGAGGATGTTCACGTGATGCTCGCTGAGCACACGAGTAACGTCCGACAGCAGACCCGAGCGATCGAGGGCCTCGACCTGGATCTGCACGCGGAACACGCTCTTCGTCGTCGGGGCCCAGGAGACGTCGACGAACCGTTCCTGTTCCGCATCGCCGCTCAGCGCCTTGATGTTGACGCAATCAGCGCGATGCACCGAGACGCCGCTTCCGCGGGTCACGAAGCCGACGATCTGGTCGCCCGGCACAGGAGTGCAGCACTTCGCGAGCTTGACCAGGATGTCGGATGCGCCACGGACGAGGATGCCGGAATCGCCGGAGCGGGACTCGCGGGCCTGCGTGTGCCCCGGAACGTCGATGGGACCGGTCGCCGGGTCGTTCGCCGCCACGAGAGCGGTGACCTTCTCGAGCACCGACTGGGTCGACACGTGCCCCTCGCCCACTGCGGCGTAAAGCGCGGAGACGTCTTCGTAGCGCAGCTGCCTGGCGACTTCGGCGAACGAATCCTGACTCATCAAGCGCTGCAGGGGCAGGTTCTGACGGCGCATCGCGCGGGCGATGGCCTCTTTACCCTGCTCGATCGCCTCTTCGCGACGCTCCTTCGTGAACCAGCCGCGGATCTTGTTGCGCGCGCGCGTGCTCTTGACGAACCCGAGCCAGTCCTGGCTGGGTCCGGCATCCGGGTTCTTGGAGGTGAAGACCTCGACCACGTCGCCGCTCTTGAGCTCCGACTCGAGCGGCACCAGGCGTCCGTTGACTTTGGCGCCCATCGTGCGGTGGCCGATCTCGGTGTGCACGGCATAGGCGAAGTCGACCGGTGAGGCGTCCGCCGGTAGACCGATCACGCGGCCCTTCGGCGTGAAGACGTACACTTCCTTCGCGCCGATCTCGAATCTCAGCGAATCGAGGAACTCCCCGGGGTCGGCCGTCTCGGCCTGCCAGTCCGAGATGTGCGCGAGCCAGGCCATGTCGGCGTCGGCGGCGCGGACCTCGGTCTTGCCGCCGTTCATCCGCTCCTTGTACATCCAGTGCGCCGCGACGCCGTACTCCGCCTGGTGGTGCATCTCCTGCGTGCGGATCTGGATCTCGACCGTGCGACCCGCGGGGCCGATGACGGTCGTGTGGAGGGACTGATACAGGTTGAACTTCGGCGTGGCGATGTAGTCCTTGAACCGGCCGGGCAACGGTGTCCAGCGGGCGTGGATGGCGCCGAGCACGGCGTAGCAGTCGCGCACCGAGGCGACGATGACGCGGATGCCGATGAGGTCGTAGATGTCGTCGAACTCGCGACCTCTGACGACCATCTTCTGATACACCGAGTACAGCTGCTTCGGGCGCCCGACCACGGTTCCGCGGATGCGAAGATCGCGCAGATCCTCGTCGATCTCCTCGACGACCTGATTAAGGTACTTCTCGCGCTGCGGGGTGCGCTGCGCAATGAGGCTCTGGATCTCGTTGTAGATCTTCGGATGCAGGACGGCGAACGACAGATCCTCGAGTTCGGACTTGATCGCCTGGATGCCGAGCCTGTTCGCCAGCGGCGCGTAGATCTCGAGAGTCTCCTTGGCCTTCTTCGCCGCCTTCTCGGGCGGGACGAAGCCCCAGGTTCGCGCATTGTGCAGGCGATCGGCCAGCTTGATGAGCAGGACGCGGATGTCCTTCGACATCGCGACGATCATCTTGCGGACCGTCTCGGCCTGCGCGCTCTCGCCGTACTTGACCTTGTCGAGCTTCGTGACCCCGTCGACCAGCATGGCGACCTCGTCGCCGAACTCGGCCGTCAGCTCGCTCAGTGCGTAACCGGTGTCCTCGACGGTGTCGTGCAGAAGAGCTGCAGCGACCGCACGCGGTCCGAGGCCGAGCTCTGCGAGGATCTGCGCGACCGCGAGCGGGTGCGTGATGTACGGCTCACCGCTCTGGCGCTTCTGGCCTTCGTGCTTCTGCTTGGCGACGGCGTACGCACGCTCGATCACCGCGAAATCGCCGCGGGGATGGTTCGCCCTGACCGTGCGGATCAGGTTGTCGACGTCGTTGATCCGGGACGCGCGGGAGAAGATGCGGGGAACCAGACGTCGCAGACTGGATCCCTGCGACGACGACTGCGGTTCCGCCATCCGCGTACCTCCCGAACTTCTACATCTTACTCGCGTCCTGCGGGGCTGAGCCCCGCAGGACGCGGACGGTCACGCGTCGACGGTCGCCTTGCTGCGCGCTTCGAGGATCTTGGCATCGCGCGCCTTGATCTTCGGCTCCCCCTCGCGGAACAGCGAGTACAGCGGGGCGGCGACGAACAGAGTCGAGTACGTCGCGACGAGGATACCGACGAAGATCGACAGCGAGATGTCGGTGAGCGTCTCGGCTCCGAGCCAGAAGGACCCGATGAAGAGGATCGCACCGACCGGCAGGGCCGCGACGACCGACGTGTTGATCGAGCGCACCAGGGTCTGGTTGACCGCGAGGTTGACCGCTTCCCCGAAGGTGCGTCCAGACTTGTCGCCGTCTTCCGTGGTGTTCTCGCGGATCTTGTCGAACACGACCGTCGTGTCGTAGAGCGAGTAGGCGAGGATCGTCAGGAAGCCGATCACGGCGGCCGGGGAGATCTCGAAGCCGGCGAGAGCGTAGATGCCGATCGTGATGACCAGCACGTCGAGCAGGCCGATGATCGCCGCAGCCGACATCTTCCACGTACGGAAGTACAGCGCCAGGATCAGGAAGGTCAGAGCGAGGAAGATCGCCAGACCCCAGAGGGACTGCTTGGTGACGTTCTCACCCCAGGCCGGGCCGATGAACGACGAGGTGACGCTGTCGGGCTCGACGCCGTAGGCGTCGGCGAGAGCATTCGACACCTTCTGCGTCTCGTCATCGCTCATCTGGTCGGTCTGGACGCGGATGTCCTTCTCGTTGACCGTGACGACCTTGGTCGCAGCTCCCGGCACCACCGAGTGCACAGCCTCGGTGGCCTTGGACTGATCGGTGCTCTTGGGCGCCGTGACGGTGAACTGCGAACCGCCGGTGAACTCGATCGAGAACTGCACGGGGCGGAACACCGGCACGAGAACCGATCCGACCACGAGGGCGATCGCGATGATGAACCACAGCCGGCGCCTGCCGACGAACGGGAAGGAGGTCTTGCCCGAGTAGAGATTGTTTCCGAAGTCGTTCATGGAAGCCATCAGTTCTCCCCCTCCTCTGCCTTGCTGCGCGGACTCTCGTCGGTGGTGCTGCCGGCGGATGCCAGGGCCTCGGCGCGCTTGCGCTCGGCGATGGTCTGGCGGCGGTCGGCCTCGGCCCGGGAACGGACGTTCTTCGCACCGCGGCCGCTGGTGGCAGTGACCACCTCGCGGTACTGGGACCTGCTGCGGTAGACCGCGCCCAGCGACTCGGGGTCGAGTCCGGACAGCGGGTGGCCGTTGCCGAAGAACCGGGTTCGCACGAGCAGCTGCATGACCGGATGCGTGAAGATCACGAAGATGAACACGTCGATGATGGTCGTGAGGCCGAGCGTGAACGCGAACCCCTTGACCGTCGCGTCGGCCAGGATGTAGAGCACCACGGCGGCGAGGATGTTGATCGACTTCGAGATGTAGATCGTGCGCTTGGCACGGCCCCAGCCGTCTTCCACGGCCGCCGTGATCGACTTGCCGTCACGGAGCTCGTCTCGGATTCGCTCGAAGTACACGATGAACGAGTCGGCCACGAATCCGATCGACACGATCAGACCTGCCACACCGGCCAGCGACAGGCGGAAGCCCATGCGCCAGGCGAGGATGCAGATGATGATGTACGTCAGCACGCCCATCACCGCGATCGATGCGACGATCACGGCACCGAGGGCTCGGTAGACGATCAGCGAGTAGATCGCGACGAGCACGAGGCCGATGAGACCGGCGATGAGGCCGATCTGCAGCTGCTGCGTGCCGAGCGTGGCCGACACCGTGCCGGAGCTCTGCACTTCGAAGCTCAAGGGCAGCGCGCCGAACTTGAGCTGGTCGGCGAGCGTCTTCGACGACTCCTGGGTGAAGCTTCCCGAGATGCTGGGACGCCCGTCGAGGATCTGTCCGTTCATCTGCGGAGCGCTGATCACGCTGCCGTCGAGCACGAACGCGAACTGATCGCGCGGCGAGAGGCTGGCGAGCTTGTTCTGGTACAGGCGCGTGCTGACCTTGCCGAACGCGTCGGCGCCATCGGCGGTCATGGTCAGCTGCACGAGCCATGCACCCGACTTCGGGTCGCGGCCCGCCGTCGCGTCGGTGATCGCGGTGCCATCGAGCTCTGCCGGTCCGAGCAGATACTTCGCGGCGCCGCTCGGGTCGCACGCGATGAGCGGCTGGTCTTTGGGAGCGCGGGCCGGGTCGGTGGAGGGGTTCGCGCAGTCGTAGGAGAGGAACTCGGCCTGCAGCTTGTCGGTGATCCACGCGGTGTCGCTCGCGTCGGTCGGCGTGGCGGTAGGTGTCGCGTTGAGCGAGTCGTCTGGCGTCGGATACGGCGTGGGGTTGCCGTCTTCGCCCGTGAACGCGGTCGCGGCGGCCGTCGTCTCGAGCACGGCGCGGAACTCGAGCTGCGCACTCGACTTGATCCGGTTGCGGGTGGCCTCATCGGCCACACCGGGGATCTGGACGACGATGTTCTGTCCGCCCTCGGTGGTGATGTCGGCCTCGCTGACACCCGAGGCGTCGACGCGCTGGCGGATGATCGCCGCTGCCTGATCCATCTGCTCCTGCGAAGGAGCGGCGCCGTCTTCGGTCTGCGCCTGCAGGACGATCTGCGTTCCGCCCTGCAGGTCGAGGGCGAGTTCTGGAGTCCAAGAGCTCTTCTGGAACACGTACACGCCGAGCGCGTTGATGCCGAAGAGGACGCCCGTCACCAGAAGAAGCCCGAGAAGGACCCTCCAGGCGTGACGGACAGGTGAGGAAGAAGCCACGTGCTCAGCTTTCTGACATGCCGGCGCGCCGCTGCGGCGCGCAGATCCTGAAGAAGATTACTTGTCGTCCGCGTCGCGCTCGAGACGCGCACGCGTCTCATCGGCGGTCTCGATCGACGGGGCCTGCTCGTCGGCTGCGGAGTCGTCCACAGCATCCGGCTCGTCTGCGGCATCCGCGTCGTCCGCGACCGTCGGCTCCACGACCCGGAGGATCGCCTGGCTGTGCACCTCGATGATGGTGCCCGGTGCGATCTCGACGAGCGCCGGCTCATCGAGGTTCTCGGGGTCGTACGCGACGATCGTGCCGTAGAGGCCGCCCTGCAGCAGTACCTTGGCGCCGGGAACCGTCTTGGTCGCCTTCTCCTCCTGGTCGGCCTTCATCTGCTTCTGCCGCTTGCGGCTGTTGACGAACATGAAGACGATCAGGACGCCGAGGACCGGCAGCATGAGGAGTGTGGGATCCATGACGGATGCCTTTCATTCGCGCACACGCCAACAGCGGCCTGCACTTCGGGGGATGAGACGGAAGTCTCCAGCGATTATAGGTTATCGAAGAGTCCGCCCTCGGCCTGGTGCGCGAGTCCGAGGTGCGCGAAGGCCTCGGGCATCGCGACCCGGCCGCGGGGCGTTCTACCGAGGAAGCCGATGCGCACCAGATAGGGCTCCACCACGCTCTCGACCGTCTCGGCCTCTTCGCCCACCGCGACGGCGAGAGTGCTGAGGCCGACAGGGCCGCCTCGGAACCGGCGGACCAGTGCGTCGAGCACGGCGCGGTCCAGACGATCGAGACCGATCGGGTCTACGTCGTAGAGCTCGAGGGCGGCTCGTACGCCCGAGAGTGATGCCGCTCCCCCGCCGTGCACGAGCGCGTAGTCGCGCACACGACGCAGGAGCCGGTTCGCGATGCGGGGTGTACCTCGTGAGCGACGGGCGATCTCGCTGAGGGAATCGGACGGCAGATCGACGCCCAGCACGAGCGCGGATCTCGCGATCACCTGCTCGAGTTCGCCCTCGTCGTAGAACTCGAGGTGGCCGGTGAAGCCGAAGCGATCGCGCAGCGGGTTCGGCAGAAGGCCCGAGCGCGTCGTCGCGCCGACGAGGGTGAACGGAGCCAGCTCGAGCGGGATGCTCGTGGCGCCAGCCCCCTTCCCGACCATGATGTCGATGCGGAAGTCTTCCATGGCGAGGTACAGCATCTCCTCGGCGGACCGCGCCATGCGGTGGATCTCGTCGATGAAGAGCACTTCGCCCGGAGTCAGGCTAGACAGCAGCGCGGCGAGGTCGCCGGCGTGCTGGATCGCCGGCCCGCTCGACATGCGCAGCGGACGCCCGCTCTCGTGCGCGACGATCATGGCGAGAGTGGTCTTGCCGAGACCCGGGGGGCCCGCCAGCAGGATGTGGTCGGCGGAGCGGCCTTGAATCGCCGCGGCGTCGAGCAGCAGCTGGAGCTGCCCTCGGACCTTCATCTGCCCGACGAACTCGTCGAGACTGCCCGGTCGGAGCGCCCCCTCGATCGCGAGTTCGGCCTCGTCGACCGGTTCCATGGCGTCGCGGGCCTCAGACACGTGCCGGTCCCAGTGTCGCGAGAGCACGACGAAGGAGCGAGGACACGGAGGCGCGCTCGGCTTCGGAGGCGTCGGTGGCGGTCTGCGTGGCCGCCTCGACCGCGACCTTCTCGGACCAGCCGAGGCCGACGAGCGCGGCGGCGACCTGGTCGACCACGTCGCCGCGGGATGCCCCGGTGGTCTTCGCCGCAGGCGCCGTAGCCTGCACCTTGCCTGCGAGCTGCAGGACGATGAGCTTGGCAGTCTTCGGCCCGATGCCGGAGACCCGCCGGAAGGGAGCGTCGTCCTCGGCGGTGACCGCCTCGGCGATCTGATCCACCGTGAGGTGCGAGAGCACGCCGAGAGCGGACTTCGGGCCGACCCCCGTGACGCTGATCAGCAGCCCGAAGATCTCGAGCTCGTCGCGGTCGGCGAACCCGTACAGCGAGAGCGCGTCTTCACGCACGATGAGGCTGGTGTGCAGCAGCATCCGCTCGCCGATCGACGCGGTGTGCGCGACGTCGGCGGGCACGGCGACGGAGAAGCCGACGCCACCGACCTCGATGACGACCTGATCCGACGTCGTGTGCAGCACGGTGCCGTGCAGGGAGGAGATCATGGGTCCAGCTTAGGCGCGGGATCGTACATACGTTCGAGCGACACGCTCCGCGTCGGCCCAGGCCTTCTGCGCCGGCGTGAGCGCGTCCTGCCCCGGAGGTCCGGCCGCGCCTCGTCGCCAGGCATGGCACAGAGCGATCGCGAGGGCATCTGCCGCGTCGGCGGGCTGAGGGGGCGCGTCGAGGCGCAGGATGCGGGCGATCATCGCCTGCACCTGCTTCTTGTCCGCGGCGCCGTAGCCCGTGACCGCCGCCTTCACCTCGCTCGGCGTGTGCGTGGCTGCGGGGAGCCCCGCCTCGGCGGCGAGCAGCAGGGCGACCCCGCTGGCCTGAGCCGTCCCCATCACGGTGTGGCTGTTCTGCTGGGCGAACACGCGCTCCACCGCGACAGCATCCGGCTCGTGGATCTCGAGGACCTCGCGGATGCCGGCGGCGACCAGCGCGAGCCGCTCGCCGATCGGCGCATCCACGGGGGTGCGGATCACACCGACGTGCACAAGCGTGCCGCGGCGGGATCGATCGACGTCGACGACTCCCACGCCGCAGCGCGTGAGCCCGGGGTCGATGCCGAGGACGCGCAGCGAGGAGGAGGTCACTCCCCCAGGCTAAGCGCGGTCATCGGCACTGGGTCGCAGGCACGCAGCAGAGTCACTCGTCGTTCTCGAGCTCCGCCTGCACCTCTGCGGTCAGGTCGAAGTTGCTGAAGACGTTCTGCACGTCCTCGCTGTCTTCGAGAGCGTCGATCAGGCGGAAGATCTTGCGCGCGGTGTCGGCGTCGATCTCCACCTTGAGGTTCGGGACGAACTCGACGTCGGCCGACTCGTAGTCGATGCCTGCGTCCTGGAGCGCGGTGCGGACCGTGACCAGGTCGGTCGGCTCGGTGACGATCTCGAAGCCCTCGGCGTGCGGCTCGATCTCCTCGGCCCCCGCCTCGAGGGCGGCCATCATGACGTCGTCTTCCGTCGTGCCCTCGGAGCCGACGACGATGACGCCCTTGCGGCTGAAGTTGTAGGCCACGCTGCCGGGGTCGGCGAGCGTGCCGCCGTTGCGGCTGAGGGCCGTGCGCACCTCGGCGGCCGCGCGATTCTTGTTGTCGGTCAGACACTCGATCATGAGGGCGACGCCGTTGGGGCCGTAGCCTTCGTACATGATCGACGTGTACTCGACGGCTTCGCCGCCGATGCCCGCACCGCGCTTGACCGCACGGTCGATGTTGTCCTTCGGGACGGACGTCTTCTTCGCCTTCTGCACCGCGTCGAAGAGCGTCGGGTTTCCCGCCAGATCAGGACCGCCGAGCTTGGCCGCGACCTCGATGTTCTTGATGAGCTTCGCCCACGACTTGGCACGACGCGAGTCGATGATCGCCTTCTTGTGCTTGGTCGTGGCCCATTTGGAATGCCCGGACATAAGTCTCCGCTCGTCGTATCCGCCCCGGCGCTCGGCCAAGGGCATCGTCCAGTCTAGAAGATGAGCACGAAGTCTGCGACGCTCGCCTCGCAGACCGTGACCTCGGAACCAGGCGCGGCATGGTCCTCGTGGTGTGGAACGCCGACGACGCGACCTCCGCGACTACCATCTCCCGTAGGTGCATGGATGCACCGCTCAGGAGGAACGATGACGAACCCTCGTGCACGGATCAAGCGCAGTCCCCGCGGACAGGCGATGGCTCCGGACACCGATCCGATACCCGCTTCCGCATTCGATGCCCTCGATCGCACTGTGCTGCACTGGCTGGGAATGGCTGGTTTCCTCATCAACGCGCGGGGAACCCTGCTCGCCGTCGATCCGCTGCTCGAGGGGTTCGACATGCCGGTCCTCATCGACTTCCCGCTTCGAGCAGCCGACGTGCCTCGACTCGATGCGGTCCTGGTCACACATGCGGACAACGATCACTTCAGCGTCCCGACGTGCACGGCCCTGAGCGCAGTCACCGGGCGCTTCCACTCGACGCGATATGTCGCCGAGCAGATGCGCGGATCCGGTATGCGTGCGGAGGGCCATGACATCGGCGACGAGTTCGCCGTCGGCGAGGTGCGCGTCAAGGTGACGCCCGCTGATCACGCGTGGCAGAACGCGCACCCTGAACCCGGGCAGCGCGTGTTCCACGATGAGGACTCCTGTGGGTTCTGGATCACGACACCTGACGGCGTGATCTGGGCGCCGGGCGACTCCCGCCTGATCCCCGAGCACCATCTGGCCATGCCGTCGCCGGACGCACTGCTGTTCGACTTCTCGGACAGCGACTGGCATTTCGGTTTCGAGGGCGCCGTGAAGATGGCGAACGCCTACCCCGACGCCGATCTGCTCCTGCATCATTGGGGCAGCGTCGACTCCGCGGATTTCGCTCCGTTCAACGCCGATCCCGAGACACTGCCGGGTGTCGTCGTCAATCCCGACCGCATCCGAGTACTCGCGCCCGGCGAGCCGTTCACGCTCCGACGGATTCGATAGTCATCCCGGTGCTTCTCGGGACGCCCGAGCCGTCCTAGCGCGGTGCGAGGCGGTCGAGGAAACGCTGGTGGAAGCGCGTCTCTCCCGTGATCTCGGGATGGAAGCTCAGACCGAGCAGATTCTCCTGCTCGACGGCCACCACGCGGCCGTCGGGCAGGGCTGCGAGGACAGATGCCGCGGGCCCCACGCTCTCGACGACGGGTCCGCGGATGAAGGCGGCCTTGACCGGCGCTCCCCCGAGCTCCGGTACGTCGAGCTCGGCTTCGAACGACTCCGCCTGTCTGCCGAACGCGTTGCGGCGCACGACGACGTCGAGCCCGCCGAACGACTCCTGCCCATCGATCGCGTCCGTGACGGTGTCGGCGAGCATGATGAGCCCGGCGCAGGTGCCGAAGACCGGCATCCCGTCGGCGATCGCCGCCCGGATGGGTTCCTGCATCCCGAAGATGCGGGACAGCTTGTCGATCACGCTCGACTCACCGCCCGGGATCACGAGGCCGTCGACGGCCGCGAGTTCCTCTGGGCGTCGGACGAGCACGACATCGGCACCCAACCTCACGAGCAGGGCGGCGTGCTCACGCACGTCGCCCTGCAGCGCGAGGACGCCGACCTTCGCGGACTTACCAGCCACGCTCGGCAAGACGGTGCGGTGCGGGGAGGTCGGAGACGTTGATGCCGACCATGGCTTCGCCGAGTCCGCGTGAGACCTCGGCGATGACCTTGGGGTCGTCGAAGAAGGTCGTCGCCTTGACGATCGCCTTGGCGCGCTCGGCAGGGTTGCCCGACTTGAAGATGCCGGAGCCGACGAACACGCCGTCGGCGCCCAGCTGCATCATCATGGCGGCATCCGCCGGCGTCGCGACGCCGCCGGCGACGAACAGCACGACGGGCAGCTTGCCGGTCTCGGCGATCTCTGCGACGAGCTCGTAGGGCGCCTGCAGCTCCTTGGCCGCGACGTACAGCTCATCCTTCGGCAGAGCCGTGAGGGCTGCGATCTCGCCGCGGATCTTGCGGATGTGCTTCATGGCCTCGGAGACGTCTCCCGTGCCGGCCTCGCCCTTCGAGCGGATCATCGCGGCGCCCTCGTTGATGCGACGCAGCGCCTCGCCGAGGTTGGTGGCACCGCACACGAACGGCACGGTGAAGTCGTACTTGTCGATGTGGTTGACGTAGTCGGCGGGCGAGAGCACCTCGGACTCGTCGATGTAGTCGACGCCGAGCTCCTGCAGCACCTGCGCCTCGACGAAGTGGCCGATGCGCGCCTTCGCCATCACGGGGATCGACACCGACGCGATGATGCTGTCGATCATGTCGGGGTCGCTCATGCGCGAGACGCCACCCTGAGCGCGGATGTCGGCGGGAACCCGCTCGAGCGCCATGACGGCGACGGCGCCGGCGTCTTCGGCGATCTTCGCCTGCTCGGCGGTGACGACGTCCATGATGACGCCGCCCTTGAGCATCTCGGCGAGTCCGCGCTTGACGCGCGAGGATCCGGTGGTGGTCTGTTCGGTCATGGGGAGCTCCTCGGGTGCAACCAATCCAGGTTTTGATCTATGCCAAACAGTAGCACCGTCCGGAACAACCTAGAATCGACACGAGGGCACATGAGCGACGACATCACAGGCACCACCGCGGCGGAGATCGCCGACAGCGTGCGCGGCCTGCGCGACCGCGGCGCCCTCCCCCCGGGAACCGTGCTCCCTCCTGTACGCGAGCTCGCGGCGACCCTCGGCGTCAACCGCAACACCGCGGTCGCCGCCTACCGGCAGCTCGCCCAGGCCGGACTCGTCGTCTCCCGTGGCCGTGCAGGCACCGTCATCGCCGGCCACCACTCCGTGGCGCAAGAGGGTTACGCGGCGGACACCGTCTTGCGCGACGTCGCGACGGGCAACCCCGACCCCCGTCTCATCCCCGACCCGACACCCGCGCTCGCCACCGTGACCGGTCGCCCCGTCCTGTACGGCGAACCCGTGATCGACGAGTCGCTCGACGCCTGGGCGCGCAACTGGATCGCTGCCGATCTCGGGGCCGACTTCCGCGTCACGGTCACCAGCGGGGCCGTGGATGCGGTCGAGCGTCTGCTGGCTCAGGCCCTCATGCGTGACGACGCGGTGGCCCTCGAAGACCCCTGCTTCCTGGCCAGCATCCACACCGTCCGCCTCGGCGGCTATCGGGCTGTCCCCGTCCCCGTCGACGAGGAGGGGATGACGGTCGAAGGACTCCGCGCAGCGCTGGATGCCGGCGTCCGCGCCGTGATCTGTACGCCACGTGCCCAGAACCCGACCGGTGCGAGCATGACGGCGGCCCGAGCCGCGGCGCTGAGAGCCGTGCTCGCCGACCATCCCTACGTGCTGATCATCGAGGACGACCATTTCTCGATGCTGTCGCAGCGCCCGTACGAGTCGCTGATCGGGCCGGCGCACCGGCGGTTCGCACTGGTGCGCTCGGTGTCGAAGTTCCTCGGACCCGACATGTGCCTCGCGATCGCGGCGACCGACCCGGAGACCGCCGACCGGCTCGCCATGCGGCTCAGCCCCGGCACGACGTGGGTCAGCCACCTGCTGCAGCGGCTCGCCCTCGCACAGCTCACGGATGCTCGGGTCACCGCCGAGGTCTCCGCCGCCGCCGCCCACTACGCCGCGCGCAACGAGGCGTTCTCCGCCCGGCTCCGCGCGCACGGCATCGACGCGCCGGCATCCGACGGGCTGAGCCTCTGGATCCCGCTCCCACTCCCCGCCCGCGTCGTCACCGAGCGCCTGATGCGCCGCGGATGGCTCGCGCGCACCGGCGACGAGTTCGCGCTCGGCGATCGCAACGAGCCGTCTCGGCACCTGCGCCTGACCGTGCACGACCTCTCGGACGACGACGCGGACATGCTCGTCGCAGACCTCGTCGCGGCACTGCGATGATCACACCCCGCGCGGACATCGGCCCGCGCCCTCACGAAGGGATCGAGGAATGAAGGTCCTCTCCATCCAGTCGGCCGTCGCGTACGGCCACGTCGGCAACTCGGCCGCCGTCTTCCCGCTGCAGCGCATCGGCGTCGAGGTGCTGCCCGTGTACACGGTCAACTTCTCGAACCACACCGGCTACGGCGCCTGGCGCGGACCGCTGATCGATCCGTCCGACGTCGCCGAGGTCATCACGGGCATCGAGGAGCGCGGTGTGTTCGGTCAGATCGACGCGATCCTCAGCGGCTACCAGGGCGGCGAGGGAATCGGTGAGGTGATCGTCGACGCGGTCGCCCGGGTGAAGGCCGCCAACCCGGAGGCGGTCTACGCCTGCGATCCGGTGATGGGCAACGCGAAGAGCGGATGCTTCGTCGCCCCCGCGATCCCGGTCCTGCTCCGCGACAAGGTCGTGCCGGTCGCCGACATCATCACGCCGAACCAGTTCGAGCTGGGATTCCTCACCGAGACGGAGCCCGACACGCTCGAGTCGACGCTCGCGTCGGTCGACCTCGCGATGGCGATGGGGCCGAAGACGGTGCTCGTGACCAGCGTCGAGCGCCCCGACCGCGAGGAGGGCACGATCGAGATGCTCGTCGCAGACGACGCCGGGGCCTGGATCGTGCAGACCCCGCGGCTGCCGATGAAGGCGAATGGATCGGGCGATGTCACGGCGGCACTGTTCACCGCTCACTATGTCGAGACGGGAAGCGCCAAGACCGCCCTCGAGCGCACCGCGTCCAGCGTGTTCGACCTGCTCTCCCTGACCCTCGAGTCGGGCGAGCGGGAGCTGCAGCTCATCGAGGCGCAGGAGTTCTACGCGAACCCGCGCCTGCAGTTCGAGGCGCGCCAGGTGCGCTGAACGCTGGTCGTTGAGCGAGGAGCGAAGCGCCCAGACTGGCGCTCGCTCAACGACCGGTGATCGGCCACGCGTGGGCGACGGCCTCGCGGACCTCGCCGAGCAGCTGCGGCAGCGCCTTGGTCTTCGCGATGATCGGGAAGAAGTTGGCGTCCGACGTCCATCGCGGCACCACATGCTGGTGCAGGTGGGCATCGACGCCGGCGCCGGCGACCGCACCCTGGTTCATCCCGAGGTTGAAGCCGTCGCAGCGCGAGACCTCTCTGAGCACGCGCATGGCGGTCTGCGTGAGGGTGCCGATCTCGGCGACCTCCTCGGCCGTCGCCTGATCGTAGGTCGCGATGTGCCGATAGGGGCACACGAGCATGTGCCCCGAGTTGTACGGGAACAGGTTCAACAGCACGTACGCGGTCTCGCCTCGTGCGACGATCAGCCGCTCGGCGTCGGGGAACTTCGGCGCCTCGCAGAACGGGCACTCCTCGCGCAGCGGCTCGGGCCCCGCCTGGATGTACGCCATCCGGTGCGGGGTCCACAGCCGCTGGAACTCGTCGGGGACGCCGACCAGACGGCCGGCGTCCTCCAACTCCTCATGACCTGAGGTCACGCCAGGTCCCCTGCTTTCAGCACCAGCGCGTGCGAGGCGATCGCCGCGGCGATCCGGCGCACGGCATCCGCCACCGGCACGCCGTTCTCCTGCGTTCCGTCACGGAAGCGGAACGACACCGTGCCTGCCGCACGATCCTGCTCACCGACGATGAGGATCACAGGGACCTTCGCCGTGGTGTGGTTGCGGATCTTCTTCTGCATGCGGTCGTCCGAGTGATCGACGTCTGCGCGCACACCTGCCGCGCGGAGCTGGCCGATCACATCGTCGAGGTACTCGCCGTACTGCTCTGCCACCGGCACGCCGACGACCTGGCTCGGAGCCAGCCACAGCGGGAAGTCGCCCGCGTAGTGCTCGAGCAGGATCGCGAAGAAGCGCTCGACGGAGCCGAGCAGCGCGCGGTGGATCATCACCGGACGATGCTTCTGCCCGTCGGGACCGGTGTACTCCAGCTCGAAGCGATCCGGCTGGTTGAAGTCCAACTGGATCGTCGACATCTGCCAGGTGCGTCCGATCGCATCGCGCGCCTGCACCGAGATCTTCGGACCGTAGAAGGCCGCTCCGCCCGGGTCGGCGACGAGTTCGAGCCCGGATTCGACCGCGACCTCGCGCAGCGTCTCGATCGCTGTCGTCCACTGCTCGGGCTCGCCGAGGAACTTCGGGTTGCCCTCCTCGTTCGTCGACAGCTCGAGGTAGAAGTCGTTGAGACCGTAGTCGCGGAGGAGATCCAGGACGAGGTTCAGGTTGGTGGTGAGTTCCTCCTTCACCTGATCCTGAGCCACGTAGATGTGCGCGTCATCCTGCGTCAGTCCGCGCACGCGGGTCAGGCCCGAGAGCGTGCCGCTCTTCTCGTAGCGGTAGACGGTGCCGAACTCCGCGAGACGCAGGGGCAACTCGCGGTAGGAACGACCTCGCGACCGGAAGATCAGGTTGTGGAACGGGCAGTTCATGGGCTTCAGGTAGTAGTCCTGGCCCTGACGGGTGACGTTCCCCTCGTCGTCGACGATCTCGTCGAGGTGCATCGGCGGGAACATGCCGTCGGCGTAGGTCTGCAGGTGTCCCGACGTCATGAAGAGGTCCTTCTTCGTGATGTGCGGGGAGTTCACCAGGTCGTATCCGTTGCGCAGCAGGTGCTTGCGCAGGTTCTCCTCGATCTCGTAGCGGATGATGCCGCCCTTGGGGTGGAACACCGCGAGACCGGAGCCGATCTCGTCGGGGAAGGAGAACAAGTCCATCTCGGCGCCGAGCTTGCGGTGGTCGCGGCGCTCCGCCTCCGCGATGCGCTCCTGGTATGCGCGCAGCTCGTCCTTGGACGGCCACGCCGTGCCGTAGATGCGCTGCAGCTGCGGGTTCTTCTCACTGCCGCGCCAGTACGCCGCGGCAATGCGGGTGAGGTCCCAGCCGTTGCCGATCATGCGCGTGTTCGGCAGGTGCGGGCCGCGGCAGAGATCCTTCCAGACGACCTCGCCGTCGCGTGTGGTGTTGTCATAGATCGTGAGCTCGCCCTCACCGACCTCGACCGAGGCGCCCTCTGCGGCATCCGCGTTCGCGCCCTTGAGTCCGATGAGCTCGAGCTTGAACGGCTCGTCCACGAGCTCGGCGCGTGCTTCGTCGTCGGTCACGACACGGCGCACGAAGCGCTGTCCCTCGCGGACGATCCGCTGCATCTCCTTGGTGATCGCCTTGAGATCCTCGGGCGTGAACGGCTGCTCGACGCCGAAGTCGTAGTAGAAGCCGTCGGTGATGGGCGGGCCGATCCCGAGGTTCGCTTGCGGGTTGATCCGCTGCACCGCCTGCGCGAGCACGTGCGCAGTGGAGTGGCGCAGGATGCCGAGCCCCTCGGGGCTGTCGATCGTGACCGGCTCCACCTCGTCGGCATCGGTCACGGTGGCGGCGAGGTCCTTGAGGACGCCGTTGACGCGCATCGCGACGACGGATCGGTCAGAGAACAGGGCGAAGCCGTCTTTCGGCTGGGCATTTTCAGGCACTGAGCACTCCATCTCGGGGTCCTCACCAGGTTACTCGCCTGACGAGCACCGGCCTCACGCGCACCGGCCTCACGCGCGCCACGACGCCGGCACGTCCACTCCGGCACGTTCACGCCGTCGCCGCGATGAAGTCGCGTGAGGCGTCGACGATGCGGCGCACGCAGAGGGCTGCGGCGTAGGCGTACGCGTGGGCGTGGGGCGCCTCGTCCGTCTGCGCGCTGCGGCGCCCCAGTTGGGCGAGTGCGTCGTCCAGCTTCCCCACCGCTGACCTGAGCCGTTCCTGAGCTCGAGGATCCGCGGCAGGCGACTCCGCCAGGTCAGCGCTGGCCCTGACGGCCGAGGCGAGTTCGCTGCGGGTCTGCTCGTCGGCGAAGAGATGCTCGGCCGAGCCGCGCGCCAGCAAGTCGGCGAGCTCGGTGGCCGCTCTCGTCGAACGTTCGAGCGCGGCCATGCGTCGCTCGTTCAACCGACGCTCGTCAGCACGCCGACGGCTTCTCGGGTTTGCCCTGCTGCTCTCCTCCGCGAGCAGGACCTCGTCCGACACGTCGTTCAGCATGCCGCCGAGCCTCGAGCCCGCGTCGGAGAGCCATCCGGGATCGATCGTTCCCCGATCGAGCGCGTCCGCGACGTCGCGCAGATCCGCACAGACGGCATCGCGGAGCGCCGTCAGCCGTTCCGACGCGCGGCGGAGGTACAGCGGCGGGACGACCAGGACGTTCGTCAGCACGCCGACGAGCACGCCGAAGGCCATGGTGAGCAGATAGGACAGTGAGAACTCCTCGGCGTGCGGCCCGCCGAGAAGCAGCACGAACAGCGCCGCGATCGCCACCCAGTCACCTCCGGCGCCCAGCGCGCGGATGCCGCTGATGACGATCCCGGCTCCGATGACGAGGGCGACGGGCGATCACCGCCGGCAATCCGACGAAGACGAGGCCGAGGGTCCCGAGGCCCAGAGCGATGCCGATGCCGAGTCCGGCCAGCGACTGTGCACCCGCACGCGCGGAACCGGCCACCGTCGGGTACATGCTCACCAGCACCCCGAGCGGTGCGTAGTACGAGTACTCGGCGTCGGCGTAAGGCACGTACGGCGCGAGGAGCCAGGCGAGGGATGCCGCACCCGCGGCCTTGGCAGCGAGGATCAGCCGCTCGCCGCGAAGCGCTTCACGCATCGGACTCGGGTGACGGGCCGCTACGGCAGGTCCTCGACGTCGATCGTGTCGTCGCCGCCATGCTCACCGTCGTCACTGTCGGCGCCACCGGACGTCGCATCCGCACGCTCTGCGTCGACGGGATCGTCGCTCTCCTGCCGAGGCACGAGGTCCTCGGGGATCATCGGACGCTCGTCGTCGGGAATCGCACGGGGGTCTGACATGTCCGCCTCCTCTGCAGCACGGTCGTGTCGTCCAGGCTGGAGTGGCGGCGGCGTGTGCGCGAGGGGGTTGACAGCGTCGTTTCAGGCCGCGGCATCTGCCTGGGACGCCGGTGCGAAGATGACGATCGCGGCTCCGACGAGCGCGACGGCCGACCCCACCCAGTCCCACGTCGTGGGTTTGAAACCGTCGATGATGATGCCCCATGCGAGCGATCCCGCGATGAAGATCCCGCCGTACGAGGCGAGCACACGACCGAAGTGGGCGTCGGGCTGCAGGGCGGCGATGAATCCGTAGGCTCCCAGTGCCATCACCCCGAGAACCGCGAACAGCCACCCCCGGTTCTCCTTCACGGCCTGCCAGACCAGCCATGCACCACCGATCTCCGCGACGGCGGCGAGGAGGAAGAGGATGCTGATTCGCAGAACGGTCATGCGATCAGTGTTCCAGGTGACCCCGACCTCCGCCGATGCCCCGCGGGGTCAACCGTGGCGAGTAGGCCGCTCGGAGTCGATACGGTGAATGCGGGTGCACCCGCCCCGCACGTTCACCACGGAATGGCTCGTATGCGCTTCACGCTTCCCCGCCTCGCGATCGCGATGAGCGGAGTCCTCCTTCTCGCTTGCGCACCGTTCACGACGCTCGTGCAGACGGCATCCGCGTCTGAGCCATCTGCGCTTTCCGCAGTGACGGGATCGCCGATCACTGAGGTGTCTCTCGAGCCGTATTTCCCCGGGGAGGCATCGTGGCCGTCGACCGCCTATCCGACGTGGGCGCTGCGCGTCGAACTGACCGAGCCCGCCCCGGTGCCCGGCGGGACCGTGCACCTCGATCTGTCCCCGAATCTCACCGCAGCGGCCGCAGCAGGAGCACTGCACGATGACGACGGTGTGGAGCTCGCGACGTACGCCGTCTCGCCCGACGGCCACGGGATCACGATCACGTACTCGACCGCCGCCGCTTCCTTCGTCGATCTCCGGGCGACTCTCGGCGTCTTCGTGAGCGCCGATTCGGTCGGACCGGGGAAGACGCTGGTCGACGCCGAAGCGACGTCGTCCGGCGTCTCGTTCCCGCTCAGCGCCTCGTATTCGGCCATCCCCTGGAACTCCTCGGGGACTGTCGGCACGTGGTCGCCGAGCCCGTCCGGTTCTCTGCGTTTCCTCGCGCGCTCCGTCGTGCCTGCTGTACCCGGCTTCCACGCCGACGGCGGTCAATGGATCGGCGTGGGCGGCGTCGACACCTGGAACGGCACCCTTGAACCGGTCACGGGCGCCACTCGGATCTTCGGCGTCGAGGAGCTTCCGTCGTCGCTCGCCGGATTCACCGATCAGTCCGCCGCATGGCGACCCGGCGTCGAGTACACCCTGGATGAGCAGGAGTCCCACGACGGCGGACGGGTGTTCGGCATCACTGTCCCGGATCCGCCGGACGGGTACATCGTCGTGGAGCAGGCCTACGACCTCGTCTCCACAGGAGCTGCGTTCTTCGAGGCGTCGAACCCTGCTCTCCCGACCCCTGCACGCGAGGTCTTCGGCGCGGGAACCCGGATCGTGACCGGTCCCCTCTCTGGGCACGAGAACGGCGGCGACGGCGTCGGGGGCCCGTCGACTCTCGCCTTCTTCGCCAGTTCCGGCGGCGCCGTGTCGGCGACCAGGCTCATCCCGGCTCTCTCTGCGAGCCGAACCATCACGCCAGACCTGGCGACAGATGGCGAGGCGAGTGGGCTCGTGACCGTCACCATGACCAACACCGGCAACGCGGTACTCGACGTACGCGCCGCCGATGTGCTCTCTACCTCGCATGCTGATGTGGAGCTGTCACACGCTGCGGCCGACGCCGGATCGGCCACGACGATCCCGAGCGGGGTGGAGTGGAAGGGCGCGGTCTTGCCCGGCGCCACGGTGACCTTCACCTACGTCTACGGCGCGACGTCCAGCGGGCCGCACCCCGGGTCGATCACCTGGCACGGGACCGTGCTGGGCACCGTACCCAGAAACGCGGAGATCACGGTCGAAGCGGAGATCGCGGACGCCGAGATCGCCATAGCCCCGCGACCGATGACCACCGTCACCGCGACTCCCCCGGGCACGGTCGTGAGAGGAGCTCTCGCGACCACGGGTGCGGACGTCCCGACCGCTGCGATCGGCACCGCGGGAGTCCTGCTCTTCGTCGGAGTCGGAGCCGTGCTCCTCGGTGCGCGCATGCGGTCGAAGCGGTGAACAGTGCGGTGGTCAGCCGCGCATGACCTCCTCGAATCGGTCGTGACGTCCCCTGCACGGGTATCAGGCAGCTGATCCGTCGCCAGGCGTGAGGAGACCGGACTCGTAGGCGAGGATGACGAGCTGGGCTCGATCACGAGCATCGCTCTTCGTCATGATCCGGTTCACATGGGTCTTCGCGGTGTGAGGCGAGATCGTCAGCACATCGGCGATCTCCTGATTCGTCCGTCCCCCGGCGACGAGCAGGAGAACCTCGCGCTCGCGCACGGTGAGGGCCGCAAGGCGCTCCTTTCCCCACGTCGCCGGAGGTACGTCGCTCCTGTGCAGCGATCGCTCGATGAGGGCGCGCGTGGCCGTGGATGAAAGCAGCGCCTCACCCCGATGGATGGTGCGGACCGCACGCACGATGTCCTCCGGTTCGGCGCCTTTCCCGATGAAGCCGCTCGCCCCCGCACGGAGCGCCGCCACGACGTACTCGTCCTCTTCGAAGGTCGTGAGGATCAGCACCCGAGTGTGCGCCCCGTCGTGGCTCGCGCAGATCTCCGCCGTGGCGGCGATGCCGTCGAGATCCGGCATCCGGATGTCCATCAGCACGACATCCGGAGCATCGCGCTCGACCGCGCGGACCGCTTCCCTGCCGGTTGCGGCCTCGCCGACGACCCGGATGCCGCTGTCGCCGAGAATGTCGCGGACGGCCTGCCTGATGAGCGGCTGGTCGTCGGCGACGACAACGGAGATCATGCCCGCCCCTGCCACGGGAAGTCGCACCGTGAGCAGGAACCCGTCATCCGCGCGCTCCGCGCGCACATCGCCCCGCACGGCGGCCACCCGCTCCCTGAGACCCAGCAGTCCATGCCCGCCTGCGGTGGAGGCGCCACGGTGTCCCAGACCATTGCGGATCTCGAGGTGGAGTGCGCCGTCTTGACGTTTCAGCCGCACGACGACCGCTGCGCCGTCGCCGTGCTTGTGGGCGTTCGTCAAGCCCTCTCGCAGTGCGAGATAGGCGACGTGGTCGCTCGCAGGTGAGACGAGCGCTCCGCCGGACTCGTCGTGCAGTTCTACAGGCATCCCGGCATCAGCGAACTGCGCGATCAGATCGGCTGTTCCCGCGAGACCCGTCTGCGGATGCAGATCGCTGGCATCGCCGCGGTCATCCGACCGCAGGAGAGCCATCAGTCCGCCGATGTCGGCGAGCACGGTGCGAGAAGCACTCCGAATCGTCGCCAGCGCCTCTCGGGCGCGCTCCGGTCGAGCGTCGAGAGCCGAGCTCGCCACCCCGGCGCTCAAGCTGATCACAGAAATCTGATGAGCCACCACGTCGTGCAGATCGCGTGCGATGCGCACACGCTCCTCGGCCACACGGCGCCGAGCCTCGTCGTCACGTCCGCGTTCGGCACGCTCCGCGCGCTCCGTCATCGCCTGCGCGAACTCGCGTCGGGAACGGGTCGCATCGCCCAGCGCGCCCGCCAGGGCGATGACGAAGACGAACTGGAGGGTGCGCGCATCGAAGAAGTCACCGCCCAGCGGAGCGGCGCTGGAGAGGAAGACCGCACCCGCCGCGGTCGACACCGCGATGACGCCCGCTATCCGGCCGCGCAGATCGGCGACCGCGAAGGCGCTGACGGCCACGGCGATGAGCGAACTCGGCGATACCTGGCCCGTGAACGAGAGGATGATGGCGCATGTCAGGCTCAGCGCGAGGACGGTCAGGGGCCAGCCGTGCCGGAAGAGTATCGCGATGGCCGGAAGCAGGGCGACCGGCAACAGCGGAGCGGCGGTGCGGAACACCGCTTCCGGGTACGGCAGCACGACGAACAAGACGATGACCCCGACCGTGATCAGATCGGTCACGCGCCCGACGGGTCCGGAGCGGAGGCGAGGCGGCATCCCTCCAGTATTCCCCGGTCGACAGCACGGCGATTCCACCTGCAGGATGACTTTCCCGTACCACGAACGCGGTACACCGATGTCCACCGGAGGGCGATGCGACATCCCCGCAGCCAGCGCACGCTGGAACGATGGTGCGCAGTTCGTGTGCCGGGACAGGTCTGAGATGAAGAAGTCTGAAATGAAGAAATCTGCGAAGAAGAAGGCGCTCGTCGCCGTGGCTGCTGTCATGGCCGTGGTCGCTGTGGGTCTCACGACCACCACGATCGTGAATGTCGTGGCGACCGGGATCGAGAAGGAGCGGATCGACGGTTACGGACAGCTGATCTCGGTGAACGGCCAGGAGATGAACGTCGTCATCACCGGGGATGGGCCGCAGGACGTCGTGCTCCTGCCCGGATTCGGGACTGCCTCACCCGCCCTCGACTTCGCTCCGCTCGTCGCCGAACTCAGCGAGGATCATCGGGTCATCGTCGTCGAGCCCTTCGGCTACGGGCTCAGCGACGGCACCGATCGGGAGCGCACGACCGAGAACATCGTCACCGAGGTGCATGCCGCGCTCGCACAACTCGACATCGATCGCTATGCGCTGATGGGACATTCCATCGCCGGGCTGTATGCGATCGAGTTCGCTGAGCGCTTCCCCGACGAGGTCTCCGCATTCGTCGGGATCGATTCGAGCGTGCCCGGCCAGCCCCACATGGATACGCAGTTCCCGACCGGACTTCTCGGCGCCGCGAAGAATCTGGGCCTGGTGCGCCTCGCCGCCGCTTTCGCAGGAGCCGAGTACGACGAGTCCGTGTTCTCCCACGAGTCACAGGTCCAGATGGCGCTCCTCGCGAATCGGAACTCCCTCGCACCCACTTACCTGAACGAGATGGCGCGCATCCGCATCAGCTTCTCCCGCGCGCTTGGCACGGAGTTCCCCGAAGACCTGCCGCTGCTGCTCTTCGTCCGCGAAGACGACGAGGCGAGCCCGGACTGGCTGGCGTTGCACGATCGTCAGGCCGCAGCCGTGGCCGACGGCACCGTGGTCTCTCTCGTCGGCGGTCACTATCTGCACCACACGCAGTCACCGCGCATCGCGGAAGAGCTCCGTAGATGGGAATCAGCGCGGATGCCGGACGCAAGCTGAGTCTCGGGCTGTCGGAAACCGCCTGATCGCCGAATGCCGCCCCGCATGCGATCAGGCGGTCCTCCGCGCCCGTCAGAGCTGACCCAAACGCCGCTTGCCCGCACCGGTCGGCACCGTTGTGAAACGCAAAAACCCCCGGGAGAACCGGGGGTTTTCTCTGTGCGCGATACTGGGATCGAACCAGTGACCTCTTCCGTGTCAGGGAAGCGCGCTACCGCTGCGCCAATCGCGCCCAAGTGGGCTATTCAGTTTATGCGAGGTGGCGACGGGATTCGAACCCGTGTAAACGGCTTTGCAGGCCGGTGCCTAGCCGCTCGGCCACGCCACCGTGTGGATTGACCCCACGTGCTGAAGGCCCTCCGAAGAGAGCCCCTGCACTTGAGCGGATGACGAGACTCGAACTCGCGACCCCAACCTTGGCAAGGTTGTGCGCTACCAACTGCGCTACATCCGCATTGTTCCCGGGTTATTGCCCCGAGCACTTGATAAACATTAGCCGACGTTCGGCTGTTGTCAAAACCAGAACCGAATCTCGCGCGTGTCTCGGTTTCTGGTCATCTGAGCCTCTGAGCGTCGGGTAGTATCGGTTGACGTACCCGCAAGGTATGGGCGATTGGCGCAGTTGGTAGCGCGCTTCCTTCACACGGAAGAGGTCATCGGTTCGAGTCCGGTATCGCCCACCATCACGCCCCCGGTCCTTCCGGGGGCGTTCCTGCATCCACGCTGCGATTTCTTCGGGATCTGCACCGACATCTCGGGTTCTCAAGGCACGTGGTCGAGTGGCTCAGCGGTCTGATCTGAGGCCCGCTCTCCCCCGCGGCCACTGCTCGGCGTCCTCCGCGAGCTCGACTTCTCGAGCCAAGAGCTGCACTGCCCTCTCGGCCGCCGATCCGGGTTCGGGCGTGAACAGCAGCACGCGATGCATCGGTTCATCGGGCGGGCTCAGCACCTCGAACGCGAGTTCGAAATCCCCCACATCCGGATGTTGGAAGTACTTGGCGCCCGACACGCAGGCGGTGACGGGATGCCTTGCCCAGAGCCGACCGAACTCCGGACTCTTCAGGCACAGCTCACCGACGAGCGCGGTCATCTCGATGTCGTCGGGGTCTTTCGCGGCCAGGACGCGCAACGACGAGACGGCCCGTTCGGCCTCCTCGTCCCAGCGCCCGTAGAGCTCGCGCGTGTGGTCGTCCATGAACATCATGCGAGTGGTGTTAGGGCGAGTCTCGGGATGCGCCGGGCTGTCGACGTCGAGATGTCCCGCGACGAGCCGATGTCCGAGGGCGTTCCATCCGAGCACTTCACTGCGTCTGCCGATGATCACCGCGGGCGTGTTCGGCAGGGAGTTGATCAGTGTCAGCGTGCCGGGGCGTGCGCGATCGGGCTTCGTCGGAGGCCTGCGCCGCGGAGCCGACCGCGCCCGAGCCAGGTCGAACAGGTGGATGCGCTCGTCCGCCGTGAGGTTCAGCGCTCGGGCGATGGACTGGATGACCGACTCCGAGGCGTTGACGCTCTGCCCCTGCTCGAGGCGTGTGTAGTACGTGGTGCTCACGCCCGCGAGCATCGCGATCTCCTCGCGCCTCAACCCTGGCACGCGTCGGATGCCGTAACCCACGACACCGACATCGGCCGGCTGCAAGGCCGCGCGGCGCAACCGGAGGAACTCGCCGAGCTCGCTTGCGTGTGTCATCACCTCATTATCTGCTCTCCTCGAACACGGTGCCTGTCCCTGCCGGTGCTAGGCACGAGCGGGCGTGGTTGACAGTCTCCAGTGCCGAGATCCTGTCGAACAGGTCCACTTCAGGAAGGCACGTCATGACCACGAACAACTCCCTCACCGCGGACATCGATTCCCCGGAGCACCCGCCCGGGATGACGGGCAAGCAGCGGATCGCGCTCGTCGTGCTGCTCACAGCGAGTTTCACGCTCGCGGTCGACTTCTCCGTGCTCAACGTCGCGCTGCCCGCCATCGGTGCCGACCTCGGGTTCACCATCGAGAATCTGCAGTGGATCGCCACCTCGTTCGCGCTCTGCGCCGCCGGTTTCACCCTGCTCATGGGTCGCATCGCTGATCTGGCGGGCCGCCGTCGGATGTTCCTGATCGGAATGGTCCTCCTCGGCGCCGGATCTCTCCTCGGTGGTCTCGCCACGACCGCCGAGCTCCTGCTCGCCGCCAGGGTCGCTCAAGGATTCGCCACGGCGATCGTCATTCCGGCAGCGCTGTCCCTGCTCCTGGGAACCTTCGCCGAGGGGCGGGCCCGAGACAGGGCCCTGGGACTGAACGGTTCCCTCATGGCCGCCGGTTTCACCACAGGGGCGATTCTCGGAGGATTCCTCACCGACCTCCTCTCCTGGCGCTGGGCGTTCCTCATCAACGTGCCCATCGCCGCCGCGGTGCTGGTCGTCGCTCCCGTGGTCTTGCAGGAGAGCCGCAGGACCAGGCGGACCGCGCTCGACATCCCGGGCGCGATCACCGTGACTCTCGGACTGCTCGCCCTGGTGTTCGGGCTCACTTCCGCGGCGGAGTCATCGTGGACGGGATCGATCACCCTCATCTCCCTGGCCCTCGCCGTCCTCCTTCTCGGCTCGTTCGTGCTCATCGAACGCAGATCGCCCTTCCCCCTGGTGCCGCTGCCGATCGTCGTCCGACCGAACGTCGCATGGGGCAACGTGGCCGGAGTCCTCGCCTTCGCGACAGAGACCTCGCTCGTCTTCCTGCTCACGATCTATCTGCAGAAGGTGCTCGGGTACACCCCACTCGCTGCGGGGCTCTCGTTCGCGGCTCTGGGCATCGGGACGGTGATCGGCGGTCTCGTCGGCCCCCGGATCATCGCGCGTTTCGGCAGCAAGGCGGCGATCGTGGGCGGCTTCGTCGTCCAGGGCTCCGCGACGATGCCGCTCGCGCTGTTGTCGGATGCCGCGGCATCCGCCTGGCTGCTGCTCGGCGTCACCTTCATCGGCGGCGTGGCGAACCTCGTCGTGATCGTCGGATTCATGGTCACCGCCACGTCGGGACTCCGAGCTCAGGACCAAGGTCTGGGCACAGGACTGGCCACCATGAGCCAGCAGGTGGGAATCGTACTCGGCACACCCGTCATGAGCGCCGTGTTGGCCGTCGTGGTCCTGCGCAGCGACGTCGCGTCGTCGGACGCGGTGCTCTCCGGAGTCACCACAGCGATCTGGGTGAACGGCGGGATCTGTCTCGCCGCAGCCGCCGTCATCTGGGTCTTCCTACGTCCGCAGGAGAATTGAGGCGGACCGGGCTCGGTGGGATGAGGCAGGCAGACGCGACAGCGGCGTGTGCGCATAGCCCGACACAGTCTTCATCGGTCGACCCGACTCAACCATCTGCCGAGCTCTGCGGCGAGTGCCGCCGGCGCATCGAGTTGAATGAGGTGTCCCGCTTCCTCGATCAGCACGACCGACGCGTGGGGGATCAGTTCGCCGAGACGCTGCGCCCGGTCACTCGGGATCCAGGAATCCTCCGTGCCCCAGATGATGTGCACCGGTTCATCGATGTCGCCGTAGTGCGGCTCGACGTCCTCGGTGAAGCGCTCGTCGGCTTCGGCGATCTGCCGGTAGAAAGCTGCCTGACCGGTCGCGTCGAGCCATGGTTCGGCGAGCACGCTCAGATCGTCGGGGCGCAGCCCGCGATGACTCGCACCGCCGATGTAGGCCTCGAGCGCACCACGATGCACGTCCGGAGGCAGCTGTTCGAATACGGCGACGTTCTCTTTGACCAGCCTGAAGAACGGAGATCCCCATGGCGAGAGCGCGACCACGTCGACGAGGCACAGCGACTGATACTCCGCTCCATGATGCAGCCGCGCACGCAGAGCCACCGCCCCTCCGAAGTCATGCGCGACCACATGCGGACGTTCGACGCCCCAGTGCTCGAGCAGAGCGGCGAACAGTTCGCCCTGCACACCGAGATCGACCGGATGAGAAGCGTCCTTGGAGGAGGCGCCGTAACCCGGCATGTCCCAGAGGTAGACCGTGAACTGACCCGCGAGAGTGGCAGCGATCGGCGCCCACAGCTGTGACGACCAGGGCGTTCCGTGAAGAAAGACGACGGCTGGCCCGGACCCGGCACGATCCCACCGGACCGTCCGTCCACGCCACCGGAACTCTCGCGTCAACGACTCGAACACTGTTCACTCGCTCCGGGGCGTTGCTCTGAGAGCCGGGCGGGGCAGCGCAGTGATCTCCCCCGCAGACAGCCGAGCGCTTCGGTCGACAAAAGCCATGCCTTCAGATTAGGCGGGACCGCGAGCCCTCGGCTCCGATCGCAGCGCGGTCCGCAGAACCTCCCCTGGTTAGACTTCGGCCATGACAGACGACGTTCGCAACGTGGACGAAGCCCTCTCGACGATCTCTGACCCCTGGCAGCCTCACCGGCTCGTCAGCATCAACGACTACGACGTCAAGGTGGTGAAGCTGCGGGGAGAGTTCGTCTGGCACACCCACCCGGACACCGATGAACTGTTCATGGTGATGAGCGGGCGGCTGACGATTCAGCTTCGCGACCGGGACGTCGTGCTGAATCCGCACGACGTGTTCGTCGTGCCGCGCGGCGTCGAGCACTGCCCCAAGGCAGACGGAGACGTCGAGGCGGTCCTGTTCGAGCCCCAGGGCACGGTCAACACCGGCGACGCAGGCGGCGACCGGACGTCGGAGCTGCGGGAGATCGGGTAACCGCCGACCGCGCCCTGCGACGACGCCTTCTCCACCGCCGGCTCGCGTGGGGTGTCGGAGGCCCTGCATAGCGTGAACCTGGTGAACGAGCGTCTTCCCGGACCGTGCAACCTCTGCGGCCAGCCGCACGGCACCCGCGTAGAGGATGCCTGGGTGTGCTCGGCCTGCGGCTGGCGGTACGGCGACGCCCCTGACTTCGAACTCCCGCGGCCGGTCATCGAGGTCGTGTACTACCTGCGCTACGACCGCCGCGTGAAGATCGGGACGAGTCGTCGCCCACGGCAGCGCCTGGCCAGCATCCGCCATGACGAGCTGCTCGCCTTCGAACGCGGCGGACGCGGCATCGAACAGCAGCGCCACCGCGAGTTCGCCGCCCTGCGTGAAGGAGGCGAATGGTTCACGCTCGCAGACGATCTGCGAGCCCACATAGTCGGCCTCCGCGCGCAGGGTGACCCCTGGCTTCTCTACGCGAGGTGGCTCAGCGACGCTCTGCGCGGTTGACCGCCGAGCGAGTGCATAGTCGGGCATGAACGCGAGGTCGTAGGGTGAAACCCGTGACTCATCGGCCCACGACCTCGAGATCGATCGCGATCGCACGGGTCGCCCTCGGTACCGCGGTGATCGGCATCCTGTTCTACACCTACGTGATCGGGATTCCCGCGCAGGGCGCGAGTCCCCTCGACTACTTCGGCTACTTCACGAATCTCACGAGTCTGCTGACGGGCGTCCTCCTGATCACCACAGGCGCTCAGGCCCTCGGCAACCGAGAGACACCTACCGCGATGCACGCGGCCCGTGGCATCGCAGTGGCCTGCATGATCATCGTGGCCGCCATCTACAACCTCGTGGTCCCTGGAACGGGTTCCGCGCCCGTGTGGGTCAGCGCCACCCTCCACCTCGTTCTCCCGGTCCTGCTGGTGCTCGACTGGGCCCTCATCGCCGACAGGCCGCCCCTCCCCTGGCGGTGGATCTGGCTCGTGCTCCCCTATCCGCTGCTGTGGCTGACCGTGACACTGCTGCGCGGCGCGACCGACGGCTGGGTTCCCTACGGATTCCTGTTGCCGGATCGAGGTCCCGCGCAGCTGTCCATGACGGTCCTCGCACTGCTCGTCGCCCTTCTGCTCGCTGCAGTTCTCACCTGGACCCTCAGCCGCCTCCCGGCGAGGCGCTGAGGCTGACGCCTCGGACCCTCGCGGCTGGGTCCCAGCCGCGACTGCTACGGTGAGCGCGTCGGTATCTTGCCGACGTCAGGGAAGACTTCTTGTCGACCAACGGGCCCGCATCGGCCATTTCGTTCTCCGTCGCCTCCTCTGGGTGATCCTAGGAGCACACCATGCCCGTTCACACTCCCCTCGGCTCTCTCGAGCCGTCCATCCTTCCGGCCGGCTCCACCGCCGTCGTCTACTGCGAGGGCCAGTTCGGTGAGCAGGACGGAAAGACCGCCAACGGCCTGGTCAGGCATTCCGAGAAGTACGAGATCCTCAGCGTCATCGACAGCACCTGCGCATTCCAGGACGCGGGTGAGTTCCTCGACGGATCGCCCAACGGCATCCCGATCCTCGCGAACCTGGCCCAGGCCGTCGTCCACGCCGGTCGCGTGCCCGACTACCTGATCTGCGGCGTCGCACCCGCCGACGGGCTTCTCTCCGCGGAACAGCGCGTGGTGCTCCTCGACGGCATCGCCCGGGGCATGCACATCATCAACGGCCTGCACGAGTTCCTCGGCGACGACGTCGAGTTCGTCGCCGCGAGCCTGGCCGCGGGCGTCACGATCACCGATGTGCGCCGGCCGAAGGACACGAAGGATCTGCACCTGTTCACAGGCCGGATCTTCGACGTCGCCTGCCCACGGATCGCCGTGCTCGGCACCGATGGCGCCATCGGCAAGCGCACGACCGCGACCCTTCTCGTCCAGGCGCTCAACGACCACGGCATCCGCGCCGTGCTCGTCGGCACGGGACAGACGACGATCATTCAGGGCGGGCGCTACGGCGTAGCGCTCGACGCCCTCGTTCCGCAGTTCTGCTCGGGCGAGGTCGAGCACCAGGTCGTAGCGGCGTTCGAGGGCGAAGACCCCGACGTGATCGTCGTGGAGGGGCAGGGCGCGCTCAGCCATCCTGCCTACCTGACGTCCGCGCACATACTCCGGGGCAGCCGTCCCGAAGCCGTGATCGTCCAGCATGCGCCGGGCCGCCGGGTCCTCGGCGACTTCCCGATGATGCCGATGCCCTCTGTCGCGAGCGAAGTCGCTCTCATCGAAGCATTCGCCGATACGCGCGTGATCGGCATCACCGTCAACCACGAGAACCTCACGGACGAACAGCTCTCGGCTGCGATCGACGAGATCGAACTCGACCTCGGGGTGCCCGCGACCGACCCGCTCACGCGTCCGAAGAGTCAGCTCGTCGAGATGGTTCTGCAGGCCTTCCCGTCTCTCAGCCCGCGGCTGACCAGCCGTATCGTCGGCTGAGCGCCTGGGCGACGCGGCCGTAGCGCGGCCGATCGAGAACGGCTGCCTCACGGCGCAGTCCTTGCTCGTGCACGCTGTAGAGCTGTTCGATGTCGACCCACGATTCGCGTCCCTGCGAGTCCCAGGCGCCACTGCCGATCGAGAGGAAGTCTCTGTCGCCGTCGTGCGCCCTGCTGGTCATCCGCACCGCGTAGACACGTTCTGCGGACTGACGCCCGATCACCAGAACCGGGCGATCCTTGCCTCGGCCGTCGTTCTCCTCGTAGGGCACCCAGGTCCAGATGACCTCGCCGGCATCGGGCGCGCCATCGCGATCGGGCGCGTAGGCGAGCCGGAGATCGCGGATGCCGTCGGGATCGATGCTCATGGTCGCGGTTCCCGCGGCGCGGCCGGGATCGACGACGGCATCCGTCGTCGTCTCCTTCCGCAGATGCGCCCGCGGCCGCTGGGGATTCGATTCCTGCGTGCGCCCTGGTCGGACGACGGCGAGCAGGATGTCGAGGAGTGCCGACACGATGCCGTTCGATTTAGCCACTCGCTCACCCTAGCCGCCGCACGCAGAAGCGCCCCGGACCCTCGCGGTGTCCGGGGCGCTTGCGGTCAGGTCACTCGACGAGGGCGTATCCCTCTTCGCCGTGCACGACCTGGTCGACGCCGGCGATCTCGTCTTCGTTCGTGATGCGGAACCCGATCGTCTTCTCGATCGCGAAGCCGATGACGAAGGCTACGACGAAGGAGTAGACCAGGACGCCGATCGCGGCGATCGCCTGCACGGCCAGCTGACGGAAGTCACCGCCGACGAACAGACCGGTGCCGGTCGCGAACAGACCCAGGTACAGCGTTCCGAAGAGGCCGCCGACGAGGTGGATGCCGACGACGTCCAGCGAGTCGTCGAACCCGAGACGGAACTTCAGCTCGACCGCGAGAGCGCAGATGATGCCGGCGAGTGCACCGAGCAGCAGGGACCAGCCGGGCGTCAGGTTGGCGCACGCCGGGGTGATCGCGACGAGACCGGCGACCGCACCAGAGGCCGCGCCGACCGAGGTGGCCTTGCCGTCCTTGATGCGCTCGACGAGGATCCAGCCGAGGATGGCCGCGGCGGTGGCGCCCAGCGTGTTCAGGCCGATCAGTCCGACGCCGCCCATGTCCTCCGCGAGCCACTCGGCGCCGGCGTTGAAGCCGAACCAGCCGAACCACAGCAGGGCCGCGCCGAGAAGCGTGAGCGGCACGTTGTGCGGCTTCAGGATGCCCTTCTGGAAACCGATGCGCTTGCCGAGGACGATCGCGAGAGCGAGCGCCGCAGCGCCGGCGTTGATGTGCACGGCGGTGCCACCAGCATAGTCGATGACGCTGATGCCGGCGTCCTCACCGAACAGCGCCGGACCGAGGTTCATGATCCAGCCGCCGCCCCAGACCCAGGCAGCGACCGGGAAGTAGCCGACCGTGGCGAACACGCCGGCGAAGATCAGCCAGGATCCGAACTTCGCACGATCGGCGATCGCGCCGGAGATCAGGGCGACGGTGATGATCGCGAAGGTCGCACCGTACGCCACTCCGAGCAGCGCGACGTTCGAACCGTCACCAGCCGCGAGACTCGACAGGCCGAAGTCGGCGAACGGATTGCCGGCGAACTGGGTGGGGCTCTCCACCGCGCTCATCGAGAAGCCGAAGAGGATCCAGAGGACCGCGACAAGGCCGATCGAGCCGAAGCTCATCATCATCATGCTGATGACGCTCTTGGCCTTGACGAGCCCTCCGTAGAAGAAGGCGACGCCCGGGGTCATCAGCAGCACAAGGGCTGTGGCTGTGATCGCCCAGGAGATGTTGCCGGGTGCATCCATGTGTAAACCTCACATTCGGGAACTGTGAGCTTCAGTGTGGCGATGCCCGATTTCCGGAAAGCGTGAAGTTTGTTGCGTCGAGGTTACAGCGGGCCCTGCCATGTGAACATCGCGTTACACGGGCCGCACATTCAGCGTTCTGCGTGCGTGAGCGCGTTCAGACGCGAGATCGCGCGCAGGTATTTCTTGCGGTATCCGCCCCCGAGCATCTCCTCGGCGAAGACCTGATCGAGGCTGACTCCGGTGGCGACGATCGGGATCTGCGCGTCGTACACGCGGTCGACGAAGGCGACGAAGCGCAGCGCCTCCGATTGGTCGGTCAGCACGCTCACATCGCGCAGCCCGACCAGTTCGATGCCCGAGATGACCCGGAGGTACCGCGAGGGGTGCACGCGGGCGAGATGCGCGATCACCGCGGAGAAGGAATCGTCGGATGCCGTGCCCTGAGCCGCGACCGCGTCGATCGTGCGCGCGTACTCCTCCGCGGACGACACCACCGCGTGTCCGTCGAGCGCCCGCTGACGGAAGTCGACGCCGTCGATGCGCAGCGTCTGGAAGCTGTCGGACATGGCGTGGATCTCGCGGAGGAAGTCCTGGGCGGCGAAACGCCCCTCGCCGAGCGCGTTCGGGGGCGTATTCGACGTCGCAGCGAGCTTGGTGCCGGTGGGCACGAGCTCGCCGAGCAGACGGGTCATCACCATCGTGTCGCCAGGATCGTCGAGCTCGAACTCGTCGATGCAGAGCAGGTCCGCCCCCTTGAGCAGATCGACCGTGTTCTTGTACCCGAGCGCGCCCACGAGCGCGGTGTACTCGATGAACGAGCCGAAGTACTTCCTCCGGGCAGGCATGGCGTGATAGATCGACGCGAGCAGATGCGTCTTGCCGACGCCGAACCCTCCGTCGAGGTACACCCCGGGCTTGACGTCGGGCTCCTTCTTCGCCCGGCTGAAGAGCCCCCCGCGCTTGACCGGCGCACCGCGACCGGCGAAGCGGATCAGGGTCTCCTTCGCCTCCTCCTGCGAGGGGTGAGCGGCGTCCGCGCGGTAGCTGTCGAAGGTGGCGCCGTCGAACTGGGGCGGAGGCACGAGGCTCGCCAGCATCTCGGGACCCGTGACGGTCGGCTGGCGCTCGGTCAGGTGCACGACGCGGGGGCTGCTCGCGGTGTCAGTCATCGGATTTTCCTGTGTCGAAGTCTTACGAATCCGGTGCCGGGGGTGCAGCGGGGATCTATCGTCGAAGGGACGGCTCAACACTACGCCGTCATCGCCTGCGTCATCACGCGCGCTCACCGTCTGAGGAGATCCCTGTGGCCATCGAGTTCGATTCGTCTTCCGCCAAGTTCGCCGAGTACGCCGAACCCGGTCGGCTCGTCACCACCGACTGGCTCGCCGCCCACCTCGACGCGCCCGGCCTCGTCGTGGTGGAGTCCGATGAAGACGTGCTTCTCTACGAGACCGGCCACATCCCCGGCGCCGTGAAGGTCGACTGGCACACCGAGCTCAACGACCCCGTCGTGCGGGATTACGTCGACGGCGAGGGCTTCGCTGCGCTCCTCGGCAGGAAGGGCATCTCACGCGACGACACCGTCGTGATCTACGGCGACAAGAACAACTGGTGGGCGGCGTACGCGCTGTGGGTGTTCTCGCTGTTCGGGCACGAGGACGTGCGTCTGCTCGATGGCGGTCGCGATCGCTGGATCGCGGAGGGCCGCGAGATCACCCGAGAGACCACGAATCGCCCTCCGACGGAGTATCCCGTCGTCGAACGCGACGATTCCGTCATCCGCGCGTACAAGGACGACGTGCTCGCGCACCTGGGCAATCCGCTCATCGACGTCCGTTCTCCCGAGGAGTACAGCGGTGAGCGCACGACGGCCCCCGCATACCCCGAAGAGGGCGCGCTGCGCGCCGGCCACATTCCGACGGCGCAGTCGGTGCCGTGGGGCAAGGCCGTCGCAGAGGACGGCGGATTCAAGCCGCGTACCGAACTCGAGGTGATCTACCGCGAAGGCGCCGGCCTCGCGGACGGCGATCAGGTCGTCGCGTACTGCCGCATCGGCGAACGTTCGAGCCACACGTGGTTCGTGCTGAAGCACCTGCTGGGCTTCCAGAACGTCCGCAACTACGACGGTTCGTGGACCGAATGGGGCAGCGCCGTGCGGGTGCCGATCGTCACGGGCACGGAGCCCGGTTCGCTCTGACCGTGTGAGAATGACAGGGATGAGCACCTCGCACGTTCCCGATTCTCTCGCCGAGATCCGCGACACCTTCCTGGAGACCCCGGAGGCCGATCGTCTGCTGCTCCTGCTGGAGTTCGCCGACGAGCTGCCTCCTGTCTCCGACGAGGTCGCGGCGCACCCGGAGATGTACGAGCGCGTGGCCGAATGCCAGTCGCCGGTCTACATCCACCTGGAGATCGAGAACGGCATCGTCACGATGCACGCGACGGCGCCGGCTGAGGCGCCCACGACGCGCGGCTTCGCCAGCATCCTCGTGCAGGGCATCACGGGCCTCACACCCGACGAGGTCCTCGCGATCCCCTCCGACTACCCGCAGACGATCGGTTTGACCAAGGCCGTATCTCCCCTGCGCATCGGCGGGATGACCGGGATGCTGATGCGCGCCAAGAATCAGGTCACGCAGAAGCGCTGAATCCCTGCTCGGCGAGCCAGCCGTCGATCGCGGCGGTCCACCCGTTCTGGTCGTAGTTCCAGATCTTGGTGTGCCGCGCGACGGTGAAGTGCGGCATCGTGACGAGGTCGGGGCGCGCCTGCTGGAGGGCGTGTGAGGCGTCGGACGGCACGAAGCCGTCGTCGTCGCTGTGCAGGATGAGCATCGGCGCGGAGAGCTCCTCCGCGCGTGCCACCATGTCGAGCCGATCGAAGGAGATCGCGTCGTCCGCGCCGCTCAGCTTCGCCATCAGCGGGACTTCGAGCGCCCCCATGGCGAGAGCAGGCAGCGGCGCGCGCAGACCGGACTCCCGCGCCTGGAAACGCAGGACCGTGCGCCAGTCGACGACCGGCGACTCCAGGATGAGGCCGACGATCCGGTCGCGGTTCGCGGAGTTGACCGCGGTCTGCAGCGAGATCGCACCGCCCATCGACCATCCCATCAGGATGATGTTCTCCGCCCCGTGACGCAGCGCGTAGGAGATCGCGGCATCGATGTCGCGCCACTCGGCCGACCCCAGGGCGTAGGCGCCCGCTCTGCTGCGCGGAGCCTCGCCGTCGTTGCGGTACGACACCACGAGATTGGGAAGCCCGGCGGCGTGGAGCACGGGAACGGCTCTCAAGCACTCGGCGCGCATCGTGCCCCGTCCGTGCACCTGGATCACCCACGTCGTGGAAGCGCCGGGAAAGTACCACGCGGGGCACGGCCCGGCCGGCGAGCCGATCAGCACGTTCTCCCACGGCACATGCAGCTCACTCGGAGTCGAGTAGTACCAGCCGCTGAACAACGCCCCGCGGTCGACCTTTGCGCCGGGCTCTATCTGCGTGAGGAGCTTGCGCCGCACCGTCGTCGCGTCGGCGCTCAGCACCGCGCCCAGCTTCACGTAGCCATAGGTCCCCGTCGTGAACAGCCCGTAGCGTCCGGGAAGCTCCGTGTCGAGGGTGCGCTGCAACTCGATCGTCTGAGCGCCGGTGTCGACCGAGCGGATCACCACATCGGGCACGCGCTTGCCGACGCTCACCACCCTGCGAGCCGTGCCGAACACGAGCAGAGCGGCGACAGCCGCCCCGAAGGCCAGCAGCGCGGGGACAAGGAGCGCAACGGCGTGCCTGAGACTCTTCATCGCTTCCTGACTCTAGCCTGTTGCCGTGACAGGACACCCCGATGCCGGGAGCGAATTCGACGCCGCCGTGGCGGAGCTTCGCGATACCGCCTTCCGCGCCGACATCACCGTCCGCGAGATCCCGACACCACAGGGGCTGGCGCCGTTCGCGATCGCCCTCGCGGCGGACGTTCGTCCGGACGACGACGGCGAGTCCGTGTACGGCACGGGACGGTTCGTGCTGCTGCACGATCCCGACGGCCCGGCGGCCTGGGACGGTCCCTGGCGGATCGTGCTGTTCGCGCAGGCGCCGCTCGAGACCGAGATCGGCACCGACCCGCTTCTCGCCGATGTCGCATGGTCGTGGCTCGTCGACGCGCTCGACTCCCGGGGCGCCGTCTACCACTCGGCGTCAGGCACCTCGACCAAGACCCTCTCGAAGGGATTCGGCGGCCTCGCCGTGGAAGGCGACGGCGCCCAGATAGAATTGCGGGCGTCCTGGACACCAGAGGGCCCCTTCCGACCGCACGTCGAAGCGTGGGCCGAACTGGTCGGAATGCTGGCGGGTCTTCCGCCCGGTTCCGAGGGCATCGCCGTGATCGGCGCGCGAAAGGCTGCACGTGACTGAATACTCCGTGATCTCGGATGCCGAGGAGTTCCTCGCGGCCTGCGCCGCACTCGCAGACGGGACGGGACCCGTCGCGGTCGACGTCGAACGAGCATCCGGGTTCCGCTACTCGCAGCGCGCCTACCTCGTGCAGGTCTTCCGCCGGGGCGCCGGCGTCTTCCTCTTCGATCCGCCCCCGATCGGGGATTTCGCTCCTCTGCAGACGGCGATCGGCGACGCCGAGTGGGTGTTCCATGCCGCGAGCCAGGATCTTCCCTCCCTGCGTGAGCTCGGCCTGGAGCCGGCGACCATCTTCGACACCGAACTCGCCTCCCGCCTGCTCGGACACGAGCGGGTGGGACTCGGCGCCGTTGTCGAGGACACGCTGGGCATCGTGCTGAAGAAGGAGCACTCCGCAGCGGACTGGTCGACCAGGCCGCTGCCTGCAGCCTGGCTCGAGTATGCGGCGCTCGACGTCCTGCACCTGATCGACGTGCAGGAGGTCCTCACCGCGGAGCTCGAGGAGCAGGGCAAGACCGGGTTCGCCGCCGAGGAGTTCGCCGCGACGCTGAGCCGCCCGCCGAAGCCTCCTCGCGAGGACCCCTGGCGGCGTCTCAGCGGACTTCACCAGGTTCGCGGTTCGCGAAACCTGGCCGTCGCGCGCGAACTGTGGCGCGCCCGCGAGGCCTTCGCGCAGGAGCAGGACGTCTCCCCCGGCCGCCTGGTGCCCGATCGTTCGCTCGTCGCTGCCGTTCTCGGCAACCCGCAGAGCAAGTCGGCCCTCGCCGGGATCAAGGAGTTCCAGGGACGAGCCAGTCGTACGCAGATCGATCGCTGGTGGCAGGCGATCGTCGACGGACGCGCGACGGAGGAGCTCCCCCGCGAGCGCGTGCCGAGCGACACGCTTCCCCCACCGCGCGCGTGGTCGGACCGCAATCCGGAGGCGGATGCTCGGCTGAAGGCGGCCCGTCCCGTCGTCGAGGCGACAGCCGAGGAACTGGGGATGCCCACTGAGAACCTGCTGACCCCCGAGTTCTTGCGGCGCATCGCCTGGGATCTGCCCGGCACGACTGCCGACGAGCTCGGCGCAGCTCTCGCTGCACTGGGCGCGCGCCCCTGGCAGATTGCACAGACTGCACAGAAGATCGCCGACGCCTTTGTAGAGGCGACGCAATCGGTTGACGAGCCCGCACCACCCGCTTCGTAGGTTCGATCCAACCGATTCTTCCCGCCTCCGCGCCCTTCCTAGACTGAGGGCACCGCACAAACTTGGAGGCAGAGTGGCCGAGATCTCGGACGTCTTCTTCGTCGATGGAGTGCGCACCCCCTTCGGGCGCGCCGGCGAAAAGGGCATGTACTGGAACACCCGCGCAGATGACCTCGCCGTTAAGGCGACCATCGGCCTGATGGAACGCAACTCGGCCGTCCCGGCCGATCGGATCGACGACGTCGCGATCGCCGCGACCTCGCAGACCGGAGATCAGGGCCTCACCCTCGGACGCTCGGTGGCGATCCTCGCGGGTCTCCCGCAGACCGTGCCTGGTCTCGCCGTCGAGCGCATGTGCGCCGGTGCGATGACGAGCGTCACCACGATGGGGGCGTCGATCGGCGTCGGCATGTACGACTTCGCCCTCGCCGGCGGCGTCGAGCACATGGGCCACCACCCGATCGGCGGCAACGCCGACCCGAACCCGCGGTTCGTCGCGGAGCGCATGGTCGACCCCGGTGCGCTGAACATGGGCGTCACCGCCGAGCGCATCTTCGATCGCTTCCCCCACCTCACCAAGGAGCGTTCCGACCGCTTCGGCATGCTCAGCCAGCACAAGGTGCAGGCCGCGTACGACGCCGGCAAGATCCAGCCCGATCTGGTGCCGGTGGCCATCAAGGACGCCGAGGGCGCGTGGGGCCTGGCCTCCGAAGACGAGGGCCGGCGTCCCCAGACCACCATGGAGGACCTCGCGGCCCTCAAGACGCCGTTCCGTCCGCACGGCCGTGTCACGGCCGGCACTTCCTCGCCGCTCACCGACGGTGCGACGATGTCGCTGCTCGCCGGCGGCGGCGCCGTGAAGGAGTTCGGCCTCGCCCCGAAGATGCGCATGGTCTCGTTCGCGTTCGCCGGCGTGCAGCCGGAGATCATGGGCATCGGCCCGATCCCGTCGACGGAGAAGGCTCTGAAGAAGGCCGGTCTGCAGATCTCCGACATCGGCCTGTTCGAGCTCAACGAGGCGTTCGCCATCCAGGTGATCTCTCTGCTCGACCACTTCGGCATCGCCGACGACGACCCCCGGGTCAACCAGTGGGGCGGCGCGATCGCGCTCGGCCACCCGCTCGCGGCATCCGGCGTGCGTCTGATGATCCAGCTCGCGGCGCAGTTCGCCGAGCGACCCGACGTCCGCTACGGCCTGACCGCGATGTGCGTCGGCCTCGGCCAGGGCGGATCGGTCATCTGGGAGAACCCGCACTACGACGGCAAGAAGAGGAAGTAGTCGAGATGACGAACTACGACGAGATCGACTTCTCCCCCATCCAGGCGCTCACCGAGGGCGAGGTGATCACGCACTCCCCCGTGCGCGACATCCGGCTCGCCTCCGGCAAGGTGCTCGCCCTCATCACGCTCGACAACGGGCGCGATCACACCCGACCGAACACCCTGGGCCCTGCCACGCTCACTGAGCTCGGCGAGACCTTGGACGGCCTCAAGGGCCGTGCCGCTGCAGGAGAGATCCAGGCGGTCGGCATCACCGGCAAGCAGTACATCCTCGCCGCCGGTGCCGACCTGTCCGACATCAGCAAGGTGGGCTCGCGAGACAACGCCCGCCTGATCGCGCAGCTCGGCCACAAGGTTCTGGGCAAGCTGTCGGAGCTGGGTGTGCCGTCGTTCGCGTTCGTCAACGGCCTCGCGCTCGGCGGAGGCCTCGAGATCGCGCTGAACTCGACCTACCGCACGGTCGACGCCTCCGCAGCAGCCATCGCCCTCCCCGAGGTCTTCCTCGGCATCATCCCTGGCTGGGGCGGCGCGTATCTGCTGCCGAACCTGATCGGCATCGAGAACGCGCTCGAGGTCGTCATCTCGAACCCGCTCAAGCAGAACCGGATGCTGAAGCCGCAGCAGGCGTTCGATCTCGGCGTCGTCGACGCCACCTTCCCCGCCGCGAACTACCTCGAGAATTCGCTCGCCTGGGCCGATGCGGTCCTCGGCGGCAAGAAGGTCGAGCGCAAGAACGAGCCGGGCAAGATCGAGCGCCTCACCAAGTGGCCGATCGCGATCAAGATGGCGCGCGGCATGCTCGAGTCGAAGATCGGCACCGTGCCGAAGTCGCCGTATGCCGCCCTGGAGCTTCTCGACAAGGCGAAGAGCGGGACCAAGGCCGAGGGCTTCGCCCGTGAAGACGAGGCGCTCGCCGAGCTCGTGACCGGCGATCAGTTCGCCGCGTCGATGTACGCGTTCGACCTCGTGCAGAAGCGCGCGAAGCGTCCGGTCGGCGCCCCCGACAAGGCGCTCGCGAAGAAGGTCACCAAGGTCGGCATCATCGGCGCCGGTCTGATGGCCAGCCAGTTCGCGCTGCTGTTCGTGCGCAAGCTGCAGGTGCCCGTGCTCATCACCGATCTCGACCAGGCACGCGTCGACAAGGGCGTCGCGTACATCCACGAGGAGATCGGCAAGCTCGAAGCCAAGGGCCGGCTGGATGCCGACTCGGCGAACAAGCTGCGCGGACTGGTCACCGGCACGACCGACAAGAGCCTCTATTCGGACTGCGACTTCGTGATCGAGGCCGTGTTCGAAGAGGTCGGCGTCAAGCAGCAGGTGTTCGGCGAGATCGAGAAGATCATCGCCGAGGACGCTATCCTCGCGACGAACACCTCGTCGCTCTCGGTCGAGGAGATCGGATCGCAGCTGGCTCACCCCGAGCGCCTCGTCGGCTTCCACTTCTTCAACCCGGTCGCGGTGATGCCGCTGATCGAGATCGTGAAGACCCCGTCGACCGCCGATGCCGCGCTGTCGACCGCGTTCGTGGTTGCGAAGGGCTTGGGAAAGAACGCCGTGCTCACCGCCGACGCCCCCGGCTTCGTCGTGAACCGTCTGCTCGCGAAGGTCATGGGCGAAGCCGCGCGTGCCGTCTACGAGGGCACGCCGGTGGCCGATGTCGAGAAGGCCTTCGGCCCGCTCGGACTGCCCATGGGTCCGTTCCAGCTGATCGATCTGGTCGGCTGGAAGGTCGCGGCCCACGTGCAGGACACGATGGTGAAGGCGTTCCCCGACCGCTTCTACGCGAACGAGAACTTCCACGAGCTCGCGGCTCTGGATGCGGTCGTCGAGAAGGACAAGGGCGGCCGCGTGACGGGCTGGACCAAGCAGGCCGAGAAGGTCGTCAAGCCGGCCGTGGGCAAGACGCCGGCGACGGCGGCGACGATCCTGCAGCGCGTGCAGGACGGACTCGCCACAGAGATCAAGCTGATGCTCGACGAGGGCGTGGTGCCCGAGGTCGAGGACATCGATCTGTGCCTGATCCTCGGCGCGGGATGGCCGTTCATCGACGGTGGCGCATCGCCCTACCTCGACCGCGAAGGCGCCTCGGAGCGCGCCTTCGGCGGCTCGTTCCACACCCCGCAGATCCGCGGCACCGAAAGCCGCTGACAGCACACGAAGGGGCCGCATCGATCGATGCGGCCCCTTCGTCGTGTGGTCGGCAGCGCTCGCCACCCTCCGTCCTCATCGCGGACGCTCCACGCTCATCTCCCGGGATCCTGCACAGGGCGCAGGTCGGGCTCGCCGGCGCGGGGCCAGTGCGACAGCGCCCTCTCCGCGAGCGCGGTGATCGTGAGCGACGGGTTCACTCCGGGGTTGGCCGGCACGGCGGAGCCGTCGACGATGTGGAGGCCCGGGTGGCCCCAGACCCGATGGTACGGGTCGATGACGCCCGCGTCGGGCCCGGCGGAGATCACGGCACCACCGAGGAAGTGCGCGGTCAGCGGAATGCCGAACACCTCGGGCCACGACCCGCGCGCTTCGGCCGGCTCGCCCCCGTCCTGCTGGACCCGCGCGGCGATCGCCGCCGCCGCGACGTGCGCCTGCGGCAGGTGGCTGGGATTCGGCTCGCCGTGTCCTTGAGCGCTCGTCATGACGAGGCGGCCGAACTTTCGCCGCAGTGAGAGCGTGAGGGAGTTATCGGCGGTCTGCATCACGAGCGCGATGATGCCGCGTTCGCTCCAGCGGCGCAGGTTCCCGAGACGGAACTGCCGCACGGGCGCCGTGAACACCTGGGTGACCAGGCTCCCCAGACGCCCCGCGAGTCCACGATCGCCGGGCACGAGTGCGGTCGCGAGCGCCCCCATGAGGTTCGAGCCGGGTCCGTACCGCACATTCTCGACGTGCGTCCGCTCGTCCACGTGGAACGACGTCGTGATCGCCACGCCCCGCGCCAGCTGCAGCGATTCCGGGACTTTGGCGGCGATCGCGCCGTCGAGGGCCTCGGAGTTGGTGCGCGTCAGGCGTCCGACCGCGTCCGAGATCCGGGGCAGCGCGCCGGTTGCCTTCATCCGGTGCAGCAGCTGCTGCGTTCCCCACGTCCCCGCCGCGAGCACGACCTGACGGGCTCTCACCGTGCGCGAGGAGCGCCGGATCCACGCGCCGCTGCGCTGCGTCGTCACGGCGAAGCCACCGCCGGGCAGCTCACGCACCTCCGTCACGCTCCGCAGCGGCTCGATGACGACTCCCCGTCGCTCGGCGAGGGCGAGATAGTTCTTCATCAGGGTGTTCTTGGCGCCGATCCGGCATCCGACCATGCAGTTGCCGCACAGCGTGCAGCCGGTGCGCTCCGGCCCCTCACCGCCGAAGAACGGATCGGGGGTGCGCTCCCCCGGCTTGCCGAACCACACCCCGACCGGCGCGTGGCGGAACGTCGATCCGACTCCCAGATCCTCTGCCGCGCCTTTCATGATGCGTTCGACGGGACCCGTGTGCGGATAGTGCTCGACGACGCCGAGCATCCGCTTCGCGGTCGAATAGTGCGGTGCGAGCTCGGCTTCCCAATCGGCGATGCGCTGCCACTGCGAGTCCTGGAAGAACGCCGAGCCCGGCTGGTAGAGCGTGTTCGCGTAGTTGAGGGATCCACCGCCGACGCCGGCCCCGGCGAGGATCATCACGTGCGGCAGCCGGTGGATGCGCTGCACTCCATAGCATCCGACGGCCGGCGCCCAGAGGTAGCGACGCACGTTCCAGCTTGTCTTCGCGAAGTCCTCGTCCTCGAAGCGCCGGCCGGCCTCGTACACCCGCACCCGATAGCCCTTCTCTGCGAGCCGGAGGGCGGCGACCGAGCCGCCGAATCCGGACCCCACGATGACGACGTCCTCGTCGAACTCAGTCATGGCTCTCCTTCGGGACCATCAGGGTGATTGCGGCGGGCAGCAGCGAGATCGTGCACTCGTCTTCGCCCGTCCGCTCGCCGTCGGCGTACACGACGAGGCCCGGCGCCGACACCGTCACCGTCCGTGCCCGTCGATGGAGCACCTCCGGACGTGCGAGATGCCTTCCTCGGAGCATCAGAGGGAAAAGACGCAGCAGACGCATCCGCCCGAGCGGTGCAACATGGACGACGTCGAGCAGACCGTCATCAGGGAGGGCGCCCGCGCACACCGGCATTCCGCCGCCGTAGCTAGACGTGCTGCCGACCGCGATCAGCGTGCCGGGAGCGATCCTCGGCGGCTCCGCGTCGATCGACAGTGTGAACAGCATGGGACGCAGGCGGGCGAGCTCGATCAGGAGTGCGAGGTAGTAGCGCGGCGCCCCGTGCGGCCAGCGCAGCCGGTTGGTGCGGTCGCTGACCTTCGCGTCGAATCCGAGGGCCGCGATCGTGAGGAACTTCCGGGCACCTGAAGTCGTGCGCACCTCGCCGACGTCGATGGCCCTGCGCTCCCCGGTGAGGGCGAGTTCGGCCGCGGCCGCGGCGTCTTCGCGCGGCAGCCGCAGTGCTCTAGCCAGATCGTTGCCCGTACCTGCCGGCACCAGGACGACAGGGACCGTAGCCGCACAAACCACCTCGAGCACGCCGGCAAGAGTGCCGTCACCGCCGACCACGACCAGCGTGCGCGGACTCTCGTCGATCGCCGTGGCGGCGAGTCGGGCCGTATCGGCTGCCGAGGCCCCCGCATACACCCGCACCTCGGCTCCGCGCGCCCGCAGGTGCGCGACAGCGATGGCCGACGCCCTGCGACCGCGTCCCTTGCCTGCGAAGGGATTCGCGAGCACCGCGATGTGCTCGGTCACTCAGCTCGTCCGTTCGACGGCGATCACGGCGCCCGGATTCATGATGCACTGCGGATCGAGCTCCCGTTTGATCGCGGCGAGGATGCGGATGCCGGTCTCTCCGATCTCCCTCTCCAGCCAGGGGGCGTGATCCCGTCCGACGGCGTGATGATGACTGATCGTACCGCCGCCGGCGATGATCGTGTCGTTGACCCGGGCCTTGATCGGCTCCCACGTGGCCAGCATGTCGGAGCGCACCCCGGCCAGCACCGTGAAGTACAGAGAGGCTCCGGTGGGATAGATGTGCGAGACATGGCACATGATGTACGATCTGGCTCCCGCATCCGCGAATCCGCCCTTCAGCGCCTTCTCGACGGCCGCGCGCAGCGCGTGCAGGTTCGACCAGGTCGTGGCGGTCTCGAGCGTCTCACAGAAGACGCCGGCGTCGAGCAGCGCGTCGCGCAGATACGGCCCCTCGAATCGGCCCTTCAGCCACCCCTCCGAGGCCCCTTCCCCGGCGGAGACGCCTCCCGTCGCTTCGAGCAGTGCTCGGGTGCGGGCACGCCGCTCGGGAATCCCGTCGCCCTCGTACACCGTGACGATTCCGGCTCCCTTCGCGAGCGCTTTGCCTATCCGGCCGACCTGGGCGAGGCTCACCGCCGTCTCGGCTTCATCAGACAGGCGGATGACGGTGGGTCCCGCGCCCTGCTGAGCGATCCGACGGAGTCCCTCGACACCGCTGGCGAAGTCGGGGAACGACCAGGACTCGAGAACACGGCCGTGAGGAATCGGGTGCACGCGCACCCGCACCTCTGTGATCACGCCGAAGATGCCCTCCGACCCGAGGAAGACGCGGATCAGGTCGGGCCCGGCAGCCGAGCCGGGTGCTCGACCGAGATCGATCTCGCCAGTCGGCGTTGCGACGCGGATGCCGGTGACCATCGCGTCGAAGCGACCGTTGCCGGCGGAGTTCTGCCCCGACGAACGCGCGGCGGCGAATCCACCGATCGTCGCGTAACGGAAGCTCTGCGGAAAGTGACCGAGTTCGAGGCCGTGCGCCGCCAATGCCGATTCGGCTTCGGGTCCAGACGTGCCCGCAGCGAGCACGGCCTCGCCGCTGACCTCGTCCAGTCGAAGCACACCGGTGAGGCGGCGCAGATCGAGGCTCACTACAGCACGGTGGGAGCCACGCTCCGGGGTGAGTGCGCCGACGACGCTCGTGCCACCGCCGAAGGGGATCACGGCGATGCCGGCCCGACCGGCGATCTCGAGGCACACCGTCACCTCATCGTGGTCCGCTGGGCGGACGACCGCATCCGGCGCATCCTGTGTCGCGATCCGACGACGCAGCAGATCAGGTGTCGACCGACCGCCCGCGTGCCGGACGCGGGCCTCCACCGAGACGTCGACGTGCTCTCGGCCGACGGCTCGGCGGAATGCGTCCAGATCATCGTCGCGCAGCGCAGACGGCGGCAGGCGCACATCCTCGATCTCGACGGCGTGCTCTGGCCTTCGTGTGCGCCCCAGCAGCAGCGGCAGAAGACTCCGGACAGCAAGCGGCAGATCTCTCGCCTTCGCCGGGTCGCCCCAGCCGTTCCATCTCATCGCCGAGTCGTCATCGACCCTGCCCGCATCGTGGCCCATGCGTTACAGTGTGACACATCATGGAAGAACGTCAACCTCAATGGGATGCGACGCAGTCCCGGATCCTCGATGCCGCCGACCAGCTCATCGAGCGACGCGGCGTGCACGGCCTGACCGTCGCCGAGCTCGCGCGGCGTGCGGACCTCAGCCGTCCGACGATCTACCGGAACTGGAACGACTCAGACGACGTCGTCAGGGCGGCGCTCCTGCGGCGTGTCGCCGGAATCCTGAACTCCTTCCCGGCTCCGGTCCCCTCGAGATCCGCACTCGTCGACGACGTCATGCGGTTCATCGCGATGTTCCGCTCCGACTCCCTCTACGGACGCCTTCTCGATGACGAGCCCGAGGCGTTCACGCGATACACGCTGCACCGAGTCGGATCCAGTCAGCGCATGATCCTGGGCTGGCTCGCCGCGGCGATCAGCGCCGCGCAGTCCGGCGGATCGGTGAGAGCCGGGGTGCCAGAGGAGATGGCCGTGATGCTTCTGCTGATCGCCCAGTCGGCTGTGCTCTCGCACGGCACCGTCACGGATCTGATCTCCGAGACGGCCTGGGAGCGGGAGCTCCGATGCGCTCTCGACGGCCTGCTCCGGCCATGACCGTCTCGTCATCCGCGCTCAACGTCGCGCGACGGAAGGCGGAACTCGCCCGCGCCGCGGAGGACACCGCTGATGTGCTCGTCGTCGGCGGTGGGATCACCGGAGTCGGCGTCGCGCTCGACGCCGCCGCCCGGGGGCTCAGCGTCACCCTGATAGAAGCGGAGGATCTCGCTTTCGGCACGAGCCGGTTCAGCTCGAAGCTCGTGCACGGCGGGCTGCGCTACCTCGCCACGGGCGATGTCGCCACCGCCAGGGAGAGTGCGCTCGAGAGGCACCTGCTCATGATCACGATCGCGCCCCACCTGATCCGTCCGCTCGGACAGCTGCTGCCCTTCAGCCCCGCCGTCACGTTGCGCCAGCGCACGGCCGGTGCGGTCGGCATGGCTCTCGGCGATCTCTTGCGAATCCGCGCCGGCACACCGCGAACGGTTCTGCCCGCTCCGAAGCCGGTGTCGGCCATGACGGCACGACGACTCGCGCCCGCTCTCGACCCACGTGGGTTGCGTGGCGGCATGCTCTCGTTCGACGGACAGCTCGTCGACGACGCGCGACTCGTCGTCACCGTCGCACGCACGGCGGCGAGCCTCGGTGCACGGGTGCTCACCCGTGTGCGCGCCCTCGCGCTGCGCGACGACGGGGCCACGGCGGAGGATGCAGTGACAGGCGAGCGGGCGGAGATCCGTGCCCGCGTCGTCGTGAATGCGACGGGCGTGTGGGCCGGAGGCCTCGACCACGGCATCGACATCCGTCCCAGCCGCGGTACGCACATCGTGCTCGACGCCCGTGATCTGGGTTCCCCGCAGGTCGCGCTCACCATCCCTCATGAGGGATCGATCAGTCGCTACGTCTTCGCGCTGCCTCAGCAGCACGGACGGGTGATCGTCGGCCTGACCGACGAGGACGCTCCCGGTCCCGTCCCCCGCGTGGCGGAGCCGACGGAATCCGAGATCCTGTTCCTGCTCGCGAGCCTCAACCGAGTCCTCACGACCCCCATCGCGCGTGACCAGGTGCGCGGGTCGTTCGCAGGGCTCCGACCCCTGGTCGACAGCGGCACGGACGCCACGGCAGACATCTCACGCAGACATCTCGTCACCGCATCCGCTTCGGGATTCGTGACCGTGCTCGGCGGCAAGCTGACCACGTACCGGCGGATGGCCGAAGACGCCGTGGATCTCGCCCTGCAGCTGCGCAGTCTCTCCGCGCCGCCGAGCCGCACCTCGTCGCTGCGACTCGTCGATCGCGCGGTGCAGGCGCCGACCGAGCCGATCGCCGAGGGCATCGATCTCTGCGCGGCGGAAGTCGCGTACGCCGTGCGAGAAGAGGGCGCGATGACGGCCGACGATGTGCTGGACCGGCGATCCCGCGTCGGCCTCGTCGATCTCGAGCGCGAGCGCGCGTACGCAGCCGTCGAGACGATCGTGACACAGACGCTCGCAGAGCTCGACTGAGGCCGCGATGCGGTTCCGAGCCGCGGCGTATCCGCCTTGCGGCGTTCCGGGGAACGCAGAGGGAACAGCGCATGAACAGCGGCGGATGCGTCGTCTCCACGGCACTCGGAGGGTCTCCGAGGCGGCACAGTGGTGTCATGGAGATGATCTTCGCGATGCTGGGCGGCAAAGGTCTGTCGAGTCTGCTGAAGACCGGGACGGCGGTGCTGACGATCCTGCTGGTCGTTCCCGCGATGCTGAAGCTCTTCATCGTCACCGTCGATGAGGGCTGGGCTGCGATCCGCACGCGCAACGGCAAGCCGATCATCCGCAACCGCCCGCAGCGACGGCCCACCAACCGGGGAGGCGCGGTCGGCGAAGTCGTCGTGCTCGACCCGGGATCGCACGGAGCCTTCCCGCTGTTCTACTGGTATCGCCTGATCGACGTGCGCTGCCGGGCGACCGACCTGCCCGCGCGTGAGATGAGCGGTGCGAGCGGACATCAGCACCGCGTGCACGCCTCGTTCGAATGGCGGCCGATCCCGACAGGTCGAGATCTGCGCGTGTTCGAGCTCGACGTCGTGAACGTCAAGGAACGCGCCTCGAACATCGTCGGGGCCGCCCTGCGAGACGTGATCCGCGGAATGGACGGCCCAGAGCTGCCGCACAACGACGAGATCAACACGCGGGTGATCGCGGCCAGCGCCGATGAGGTGCGTCGCGCGTGCGGCGTGGAACTCGTGCGCGTGATGGTCACGGGTGACGCTCTGACCGACGGATATCTGCTCTCGACCGCGCTGCGCGACGCCGACCGAGGCGCTCAGGCTGTCGCGGCCCTGCACGCGCTCAACTGAGGCTCGACTCAGCGCCGCTCGTGCAGCGGCAGATCGATCGCGCCCGTCTCTCCCGCGTTGCGCGCGACCGGGATTCGGGTGCCGAGCACCTGCGCGACCACGTCCTGCGCGATCTTCGAAGCGGTGAGTCCGGCATCTGTCAGCACCTGGTCTCGCGACGCATGGTCGATGAACTCGTCAGGAAGACCGAGCTCGTCGACGGCAGTGTCGATCCCCGCCTCGCGGAGCACCTGGCGCACACGCGTGCCGATGCCCCCGACGCGGATGCCGTCCTCGAGTGTGATGACGAGCCGATGGTGAGCGGCGAGCTCGACGACGGATGGCTGAACGGGGATCGCCCACCGAGGGTCGATCACCGTTGCGCCGATCCCCTGGGCCCGCAGTCTCGTGGCGACCTCCATCGCGAGCGCGGCGAACGGTCCGATGCCGATGATGAGCACGTCTTCAGACTCGCCGCGGGCGAGCACATCGACCCCGTCGTCCAGGCGCTCGATCGCGGGGAGTTCGGCAGCCACCTCGCCCTTCGGGAAGCGGATGACGGTGGGCGCGTCGTCGATCAGCACGGCCTCGTCGAGAGCCTCGGCGAGGCGCGCACCGTCGCGCGGAGCCGCGATGCGGATGTGCGGCACGATCTGCAGCATCGCCAGGTCCCACATGCCGTGATGACTCGGGCCGTCGGGGCCCGTCACGCCGGCTCGATCGAGGACGAAGGTGACACCCGCGCGATGCAGGGCGACGTCCATGAGGACCTGGTCGAACGCGCGGTTCATGAAGGTCGCATACAGCGCGACGACCGGATGCAGGCCGCCGAAGGCGAGACCGGCCGCAGATGCGACGGCATGCTGCTCGGCGATGCCCACGTCGTACACGCGATCGGGGAATCGTTCCGCGAACGGTGCGAGACCGGTAGGACGCAGCATCGCCGCGGTCATCGCGATCACCTTCGGGTCGCGCTCTCCCACGGTGACGAGCGCCTCGGAGAACACGTCGGTCCAGCCGCGACCGCTGCTGGAGAGCGGTTCGCCCGTGATGGGGTCGATGCGGTTGACGGCATGGAACTGATCGGCCTCGTCGTCGCGTGCGGGCTGATAGCCGCGGCCCTTCTCCGTGATGGCGTGCACGATCACCGGGGCGCCGTAGGACTTCGCGAGCTCGAGCGTCTCCAGAAGAGCAGGAAGGTCGTGACCGTCGACCGGGCCGAGGTACTTGATGTCGAGATTCGAGTACAGCGCCTCGTTGTTCGTGAAGCGCGAGAGGAACCCGTGCGTGCCGCCACGGACGCCGCGGAACACGGCACGTCCGACGGGGCCGAACGCACGGAACAGGCGGTCGGACTTGCGGTGCAGGTCCTTGTAGGCCGCGGCCGTGCGCACTCTGTTCAGGTACCGCGACATGCCGCCGATCGTCGGGGCGTAGGAGCGGCCGTTGTCGTTCACGACGATCACCAGATTGCGGTCGTTGTCGTCGGAGATGTTGTTGAGCGCCTCCCACGTCATGCCGCCGGTGAGGGCGCCGTCGCCGACCACCGCGACGACGTGCCGATCTGCGCGCCCTGTCGCGGTGAGGGCGCGGCTGATGCCGTCGGCCCAGCTCAGCGAACTCGACGCGTGCGAGGACTCCACGACGTCATGAGGACTTTCGCTGCGCTGCGGGTACCCGGCGAGGCCGCCACGCACTCGCAGAGCTGAGAAGTCCTGACGACCGGTGAGGAGCTTGTGCACGTACGACTGGTGGCCGGTGTCGAAGATGAACGGATCGTCCGGCGACGAGAACACGCGGTGCAGGGCGATCGTCAGCTCCACCACACCGAGGTTGGGACCGAGGTGTCCGCCCGTGCGGGAGACGTTCTCGACGAGGAACTCGCGGATCTCTCCGGCGAGCTCGGTCAGCTGGTCTGTGGACAGTCCGTCCAGATCTCGGGGACCTGAGATGCTCGGAAGAATGGGCATCTGCGCCTCCTCACAGGCTCCGTGCGCGGCATCCGAGTTCCGGTTCGGGCGCCTCTGCGATCCTATCGCGCCGCCCCGGGAATCCTCCGTGAGCGCGGTGGTCCGGACGACCGGTCCGGGCCGATGGAAAGCGCCCCACCCGGCCGGAGCCGGATGGGGCGCTGAGGTGCGACGCTGATCAGACCAGCGAACGCAGCACGTACTGCAGGATGCCGCCGTTGCGGTAGTAGTCCGCCTCACCGGGGGTGTCGATGCGGACGACCGCGTCGAACTCGATGACCTGCTTGCCCTCGGGCGAGTGCTCGCTCGGAGCCGCGGTCACGCGGACCGTCTTCGGCGTGACACCGTTGTTGAGCTCCTCGAGACCGGCGATCGAGACGATCTCGGTGCCGTCGAGGCCCAGCGACTCCCAGCTCTCGCCTGCAGGGAACTGCAGCGGGACGACGCCCATGCCGATGAGGTTCGAGCGGTGGATGCGCTCGAAGCTCTCGGTGATGACCGCCTTGACGCCCAGCAGGCTCGTGCCCTTGGCCGCCCAGTCACGTGACGAGCCGGAGCCGTACTCCTTGCCGCCGAAGATGACGAGCGGCGTGCCCTGCTCGGCGTAGTTCATGCAGGCGTCGTAGATGTACGACTGCGGTCCTTCGGGCTGGGTGAAGTCACGGGTGAAGCCACCCTCCACGACCTGACCGTCGTTGACGGCCGAGACCAGGAGGTTCTTCAGACGGATGTTCGCGAACGTTCCGCGGATCATGACCTCATGGTTGCCTCGACGCGAACCGAAAGAGTTGAAGTCCTTGCGGTCCACGCCGTGCTCGGTGAGGTACTGAGCGGCGGGCGTGCCGGCCTTGATGTTTCCGGCGGGCGAGATGTGGTCGGTGGTGACCGAGTCACCCAGGGTCGCCATGACGCGCGCGCCCTCGATGTCGCGCACCGGGGTGAGCTCCATCGTCATGCCGTCGAAGTAGGGCGCCTTGCGCACGTAGGTGGAGTTCTCATCCCACTGGAAGATGTCGTCTTCCGGAGTGGGCAGGCTGCGCCAGCGCTCGTCACCGTCGAAGACGGTCGCATACTGCTTGATGAACTGCTCACGCGAGATCGACGAGTCGACCAGCTCCTGGACCTCGGCCGGGGTGGGCCAGATGTCCTTCAGGAAGACATCTTCGCCATCGGTGCCCTTGCCGAGCGCGTCGTTCTCGAAGTCGAAGTGCATCGACCCTGCGAGTGCGTACGCGATGACCAGCGGCGGGCTGGCGAGGTAGTTCATCTTCACGTCGGGGCTGATGCGACCCTCGAAGTTGCGGTTGCCCGAGAGCACGGCGGTGACCGCGAGGTCGTGCGAATTGATCGCCTCCGACACCTCTTCGATCAGCGGACCCGAGTTGCCGATGCAGATCGTGCATCCGTAGCCGACGGTGTAGAAGCCGAGGCCCTCGAGGTCCTTGTCGAGTCCGGACTTCTCGTAGTAGTCCGTGACGACCTTGGAACCCGGGCCGAGCGTGGTCTTGACCCACGGCTTCTGCTTCAGGCCCTTCTCGAGCGCCTTCCGTGCCACGAGACCGGCGGCGATCATCACCGACGGGTTCGACGTGTTGGTGCACGACGTGATGGCCGCGAGCGTCACAGCGCCGTTGTCGAGGATGTACTTCTCCCCCGACGGCGTGGTCACCGGAACGGGCGTGGAAGCGTTCGCCGGAGCGCCGCTGTTGATGTGCACCGGCCGGGTGGTCGTCTCCTCCTCGCCGGGCACCGATCCGGGGTCGGATGCCGGGAAGGAGTGCTTCGAGTCGAGGTCGACCATCGAGTCCGACGTCGACGGGCTCGCGTAGTTGAGGATGTCCTGCTCGAACTGCGACTTCGCCTCCGAGAGCAGGATGCGGTCCTGCGGGCGCTTCGGGCCGGCGATCGACGGCACGACGGTGCCGAGGTCCAGCTCGAGGTACTCGCTGAACGTGGGCTCGTGCGCGGCGTCGTGCCAGAGCTTCTGCTCCTTGGCGTACGCCTCGACGAGAGCGACGGCCTCGTCGCTGCGACCGGTGAGGCGCAGGTAGTCGAGGGTGACGTCGTCGATCGGGAAGATCGCCGCGGTCGAGCCGAACTCGGGCGACATGTTGCCGATGGTGGCGCGGTTGGCCAGCGGCACGGAGGCGACGCCCTCGCCGTAGAACTCGACGAACTTGCCGACGACGCCGTGCTTGCGCAGCAGATCGGTGATGGTGAGGACGACGTCGGTCGCGGTGACGCCCGCAGGGATCTCACCCGAGAGCTTGAAGCCGACGACGCGCGGGATGAGCATCGACACGGGCTGGCCGAGCATGGCGGCCTCTGCCTCGATACCGCCGACGCCCCAGCCCAGCACGCCGAGGCCGTTGACCATGGTGGTGTGCGAGTCGGTGCCGACGCAGGTGTCGGGGTACGCGCGCAGAACGCCGTCGACGTTCCGGTCGTAGATCACCTTCGCGAGGTGCTCGATGTTCACCTGGTGCACGATGCCGGTTCCCGGCGGGACGACCTTGAAGTCGCTGAAGGCCGTCTGGCCCCAGCGCAGGAACTGGTAGCGCTCGCCGTTGCGCTCGTACTCGATCTCGACGTTGCGCTCGAGCGCGTTCTCGGTGCCGAAGAGATCGGCGATGACCGAGTGGTCGATGACCATCTCGGCCGGCGAGAGCGGGTTGATCTTGTTGGCGTCGCCGCCGAGAGCCGTGACGGCCTCACGCATCGTGGCGAGGTCGACGATGCAGGGAACACCGGTGAAGTCCTGCATGACCACACGGGCCGGCGTGAACTGGATCTCGGTGTTCGGCTCGGCCGCGGCATCCCACGACCCGAGCGCCTCGATCTGCGCCTTCGTCACGTTCGCGCCGTCCTCGGTGCGAAGCAGGTTCTCAAGGAGAACCTTGAGACTGAAGGGAAGCTTGTCGAAACCGGGCACCGTGTCGATGCGGAAGATCTCGTAGTCGGTGCTGCCGACCGTCAGGGTGCTCTGGGCACCGAAGCTGTTCACCGTGGACACGAATCCGTCTCCTTCTATTCGGATGGGAGCGACAGGCGCCTCCATCTTGCTCGCCAGCGAGCCCCGTCGGCTAGCAAGGCAGACCTAACCAGTCTGCTCCCGCAGCGCCGTGGGCGGAAGCCTGCAATTTATCTTGATATCAAGATAAATCTATCACGAGCCAGACACAGGTCCGGCATCCGACTCACGCGGATAGAGCCGCCGGGCGACGACCCAGGTGGTCGCGAGGAGCACCGCGAAGAACGGGATGCCCATGATGATCTTCACGGTGCCGAGAGTCGCCACGTCACCTGAGAAGTAGAAGGGCAGCTGCACGCCGAGGCGCGCGAGGAACAGCAGGGCCCACGCCACCGAGAGCCAGAAGAAGGTCCGGCGCTTGCGCGGATCCGCACGCCAGGAGACGCCCTCGCCCATCAGGAATCCGACGACGACGCCGATCAGCGGCCAGCGCACGGCGGCAGACACGAGGAATGCGGTGCCGTAAGCGATGTTGGTGATGAACCCGATGACGAACTGATCGGCGGCACGGCCGGTGAACAGGGGCAGTCCCGCGGCGATGACCGCGGCGACCAGGCCGGAGAGCGCTGCGACCGGCGGCGATTTCATCAGCAGGCGGACGATCGTGAAAATCGCCGCGGAACCCACGGACAGGATCAGGGCCAGAACCAGGTTGCTGCTGACGGTGTACGTGACGATGAAAGCGAGCAGCGGCAGCACCGACTCCACGATCCCCCGCCAGCCGCCGATGACGCCCCAGACCATCTGGCCCGTCGAGACGTCGGCGTCGGGGTCGATGCCCGCCTTGCGAGCAGCGCCGCCGAGGGCCGCTCCGAAGATCTCAGAGGCGGACGGTTCGCGCTCCGCGTCGGGATCAGGAGTGCTCACGCTGAGCCCGGCGTCGCCGGCATCTTCAGAGGGATCAGATCACGGGGCGGCATCGGGGCGCCGCCGCGGACGACGACGATCGACCGGAACAGGTCCTCGACCTTGGCCGCCGCTTCGAGATCGGATGCTGCGGCGCCGCCGATCACGCCGCGCAGGAACCACCGCGGGCCATCGACGCCGACGAAGCGGGCGAGCCGCAGTTCGGATCCTTCACTGGCCGCGGCGGGCACCTCGGCCAGCAGCTCTTTGCCCAGCGGCCCCTCGCGCTCCTCGACGCGGCCGCCCTGAGCTTTGACCTGGTCGCGCAGCTGCACGCGCGTCTCGTCCCACAGGCCGCCGGAGCGCGGCGCCGCGAACGGCTGCACCTGCAGCGAGGAGTCGGCGTAGTCTAGTCCGACGGCGACGATGCGCTTGGTCTGCTCCTCGACCTCGAGGCGCAGGTTGAGACCCTCGCGCGGCAGGATCTTGATGCCGCCGAGATCGATGTACGGGCGGACCGGGTTCGCCTCGGAGTCGTCCAACGGCCCTTCTGTCGCACGGTTGTGCGGTGCCGACTTCGAGGGTGTGGCGTTGTTGTCAGTCATCAGCCTTGTCCTGCTTCGTTACTGGTGGGGTGCTGCCTGATATCCGGTGGACCCGAATCCGCCCTCGCCGCGGGTGCTCTCGGGGAGCTCCTCGACGGGGATGAACGTCGCTCGGGTGACCGGCATGATGATCAGCTGGGCGATGCGATCGCCGACGGCGACATCGTACGCGCTGCGGGTATCGGTGTTGATCAGACTCACTTTGATCTCTCCGCGATACCCCGCGTCGACGGTCCCGGGCGAGTTCACGATCGAGATGCCGTGCTTGGCGGCCAGGCCGCTGCGCGGCACCACGAAGGCCGCGAAGCCCTCAGGCAGAGCGATGCGGACTCCGGTCTCGACCAGCGCGCGCTCCCCCGGCTCGAGGTGCACGGCGACGGCTGCGACGAGGTCGGCGCCTGCATCGCCGGGGTGCGCGTAACCGGGCACGACAGCGAGTCCATCGAGCACAGGGGCGATAATGGGGACGTCAACCGATTCAGTCACCCCATGAGGCTAATGCAGAACCGCACCGCTGAGACACGTCCGCAGTATCGCGAACGGCTGTCGCCGAGCCTCCGGCTTCTGGTGACCGTCGCACTCGCCGGCCCCATGGTGTCGCTCGTATTCGTGCCAGTCGGCTCAACGATCGCCCTGGTCGCAGGGGGCGCGGTCTCCGCAGCCCTCGTGGCGATGTTCGTCTGGCTCACCCCCGTGGTGGCGGTGGACGGCTCCGTGCTGCGCGCCGGACGCGCCCACATCGACGCGAGATTCCTCGGCGAACCCGAGGTGCTCACGGGAGACGAGGCGCGGCAGGCGCGCGGTCCGCGACTGCCCGCGCGGGGCTGGCACCTGATCCGCGGCGGGATCGACGGACTGATCGTCGTGCCGAACATCGACGAGGACGATCCCGTCGAATCGTGGACCATTTCGTCTCGCACACCCGACCGCCTCGCCGCGGCTGTTCGGGCGGCACGCGAGTCGGCGTCCGCCGACTCCTGACCGCGCGCCTCGCCCTCGGAGTGCGCCCGGATACGACGACGCGCCCGGAACCGTGAGGTCCTGGGCGCGTGACGCGTGTATCGACGCTGCGGTCAGGCAGCGCACTCCTTGCAGATCGGGCCGGACGAGCCCTCGTGGTCGAGCTGAGAGCGGTGCTTCACCAGGAAGCAGCTCATGCAGGTGAACTCGTCATCCTGCGCGGGCAGCACGACGACATCGAGCTCGAGATCGGACAGATCGGCACCGGGAAGGTCGAAGCTGGACGGGTTGTCCGAGTCCTCATCGCCGGACGAGCCTGACAGCTTGTCCGGCACACGCTCCTTGAGGGCTTCGATCGACTCGGAGTCGTCTTCACTCTTTCGGGGAGCGTCGTAATCGGTTGCCATGGGGTAGTTCTCCACTTTCATGGTGCGAGTGGTGGGAGTTGTGCCGCAGGGTTCGGCGGCCATAGTTTGCACGACCGCGAGAGATTTCGCAAATGTCGCCTCGTGCGACTGAGCAAACTGACGGCACGCCCAGGGTATTCCCGCCTGCTGTGGAACCGGCGTGACACCATGGGCGAACACCCATTCCTGAGGGGCATTCGCATGGAAAACGTCACCATCGTCGGCACTGAAGCAGGAGTCCTCGTACTCGCGACCGAATCCGGCGCGCGTTTTGCGCTGCCCATCGACGACGTGCTGCACCGCGAGATCCGTCGCGCGACACGCCAGGGCGAGCCGGTCGCGCAGAAACTCGCGGCCAGCCCGCGCGACATCCAGGCGCAGATCCGCGCCGGACTCACGGCTCCCGAGGTCGCCGAACTCCTCGGCATCGGCGTCGACGACGTCATCCGCTTCGAGGGTCCGGTCCTCGCCGAGCGCGAGCACATCATCGGACAGGCCCTCGCCGTCCCTGTTCTCATCGGCAGCGAGGTCGAACCCGACGCACAGCCCACCTTCGGGACGGCGATCCGAGCCAAGCTCGCCGATCTCGAGGCGACGGCGGAGCGCTGGGCGAGCTGGAAGGACGAAAGCGGATGGATCATCAAGCTCGAGTTCACCGCGAACGAGGTCGAGCATGACGCACGATGGAGCTTCGATCCCCGCCGTAGCGCACTCGCGCCGCTGAACGCCGACGCCACCCAGCTCTCGAGGCAGGGGTCGCTGCCCGAAGGTCTCATCCCTCGGCTGCGCGCGGTTGAGGCCGAGCGCACAGCATCCCCGTACAAGGACGACAGCCGTTTCGATTCCGGCGCCTTCGGTCCGCGTCTGGTGCCGACACCCGAAGCCGAGATCGAGGATCCCTCGTTGCCGGAGAGATCGGCATCGGCTGTGCAGGATGCCGCCATCAAGCGCGCTCCTGAGTCTCAGACGACCAGCCCTGAAACCGCCGACCTGCTCGAGGCCCTGCGACGCCGGCGTGGCCAGCGCGAGAGTTCCCCCATCATCGATCTCGATGATGACGTCGAGGTGGAGGACTCCAGCCCGATCGCTCTGTTCGACGCGCTGGAGAACGATCAGGACGACGAGGAGCAGCCTCCGCCCGCTCCCGAGCCTGCACCGGACAACGGTCGCCGTCGTCGTCGCAACGCGATGCCGTCGTGGGACGAGATCGTCTTCGGGGCGCGCACCGACGAGTGACCGTCGCGTTCGAGTGACTGCCGCACGTCGGCGACAGACCGAGCGACGGCGGCTCAGCGGGCGAACGCCCCGAATCGCAGCAACGGCACCTGTCGTTCCTCCGGTGTGAGACCACCGTGCTGGCCGACCATGCCCCGGCTGCGCTGATCAGCCGCCGTGCCGTCGTACACCGCTCCGTTGCCCCGCGCGACGACCAGCAGGTCGCCGATCCGTGACGCCGCAGCATCCGTCACCGTCGGGCCGAACAGACCCGACGCGATCGTCTCGGCATGGCCTCCCACGTCGGCGGCGCCGTCGAGATCTCGTCGCCAGCGCGAGAGGATCTCGGCGGCATCGACGTCGGGGTCGAGATACACGTGCAGCATGCGCGGCTCGCCGCCGATGCTGCTCACGCCGACGAGATGCTCGGACTCGAGCACCACCTGCTTGTGCCCCGGTACGTCGACCATCCCGTGGTCGGAGGTGACGATCACCCCGACGCCGGGAGGAACGCGGCGCGCCAGGGCGGCGTCGACGTCCTCCAGTGCCGACACCCACTGGCGGGACGCGATTCCGTGTCTGTGGCCGGCCTTGTCGACCTCGGGCAGGTAGCAGTACACCAGGGATCCGGGGTTCCGTTCGGCCAGGTCGTACGCGGTCGCGACGCGATCGGCGGGCGAGGCGGCGGAGACGAACTCGGCCCCCCGCAGCGTGGCCCTGCTGAACCCGCTGCCCGCATAAGCGGCGACGCCCACCGCGAACACAGGGCGTCCGTCGGCTGCCGCCTGCTCGAACACCGTGGGCGCGACCTGCCAGGACGCGGGATCGACGCCGGAGCTCTCCCATCCGGAGAGCTGGTTGACGAGGACGCCTCGGGAGCGGTCCAGCACGCTGTAACCGACGAGTCCGTGCTCGCCCGGCCACACACCGGTCAGGATGCTCGTCAGAGCCGCAGCTGTGGTCGACGGGAACACCGAGGAGGCGACGTCCTTCTTCGCCATTCCTGCCGTCAGCGCCCGAGCGTGACCCGCATGCGCGCGCAGGCTGATCGCCCCGAGGCCGTCGATCAGGACGAGCACGACGGACTCGGCCCGCGGCAGCGTCGCGGATTCGCCGCGGAGAGCGGCGAACAGGTCGCCCGCCACCCCGACGATGCTCCGGGCCGTGGGCGACTCGGACGGTAGCATGAGGGACATCCGAGCCAGTCTGTCACAGGCTCCCCGCGCCCTTCAGCCTCTGCAACATTTCCAGGATGGCCATGCCGAAAACCCCGCCGCCCGAGCTCGCCCCGGAGCGAATCCAGGACATCGACCTCGAGAGCGAGATGCAGGGCTCGTTCCTCGAGTACGCCTACTCGGTGATCTACTCGCGCGCCCTGCCCGACGCGCGCGACGGTCTCAAGCCTGTGCAGCGCCGCATCCTGTATCAGATGGCCGAGATGGGCCTGCGCCCCGATCGTGGTCATGTGAAGAGCGCCCGCGTCGTCGGCGAGGTGATGGGAAAGCTGCACCCGCACGGCGATTCGGCGATCTACGACGCCCTGGTCCGACTCGCGCAGGACTGGGCGCTGCGCGTTCCGCTGGTCGACGGTCACGGCAACTTCGGATCGCTCGACGACGGCCCCGCTGCCGCCCGTTACACCGAAGCTCGGCTGGCGTCGCCCGCCATGGCGCTCACCGAGAACCTCGACGAGGACGTCGTCGACTTCATCCCCAACTACGACGGTCAGTTCCAGCAGCCCGCCGTCCTCCCCGCGGCCTTCCCCAACCTGCTCGTCAACGGCGCCAGCGGCATCGCGGTGGGCATGGCGACAAACATGGCACCGCACAACCTCATCGAGGTCGTCGCCGCAGCCACGCATCTGCTCGAGAACCCGGACGCCACGACCGAAGAGCTCATGGAGTTCGTGCCCGGTCCCGACTTCCCCTCCGGCGGCATCCTGATGGGCCTCGACGGCGTGAAGGACGCGTACACCACCGGCCGCGGCGCGCTCAAGGTCCGCGGCAAGGTGTCGGTCGAGCAGATCGGACCGCGTCGCACGGGCATCATCGTGTCCGAGCTTCCCTACATGGTCGGACCCGAGCGTCTGATCGAGAAGATCCGCGACGCCGTGCAGTCCAAGAAGCTGCAGGGCATCAGCGATGTGACCGACCTCACGGACCGCAACCACGGCCTGCGCGTCTCCATCGGCATCAAGACGGGCTTCGATCCGAACGCCGTGCTCGAGCAGCTATACCGGCTGACCCCGCTGGAGGACTCCTTCAGCATCAACAACGTCGCCCTCGTCGACGGGCAGCCGCGCACGCTCGGCCTCAAGGAGATGCTCAGCGTCTACGTGATGCACCGTCTCGAGGTCATCACACGCCGCAGCCGGTACCGGCTCACCCGCCGCGAGGAGCGCCTGCACCTCGTCGAGGGTCTGCTCATCGCGATCCTCGACATCGACGAGGTCATCCAGGTCATCCGCTCCTCGGATGACTCCGAACAGGCCCGCGCCCGACTCCGGTCGGTGTTCGATCTCAGCGAGCTGCAGGCCGAGTACATCCTCGAGCTGCGCCTGCGCCGTCTGACCAAGTTCTCCCGCATCGAGCTCGAGGCCGAACGCGACGCCCTGCTCGCCGACATCGCCGCGTTGAAAGAGCTTCTCGGCAGCCCGGCACGGCTGCGTGCGGCGGTCGCGAGCGAGCTCGACGCCGCGGCCGACGCATACGGCACCCCGCGGCGCACGCTGCTCATGAACGCCGCTCCGCCGAGGCCGCGGGCGGCGAAGGGCGCACCCGACCTGCAGATCGCCGACGCACCGACCGTTCTCGTGCTGTCGACCACCGGTCGAGCGGTGCGGGTCGACCTCGCCGAGGGCCAGGAGCTCTCGGCACCCGCCCGCCGCAGCAAGCACGATGCGATCCTCACGACCGTCGAGACGACTGTGCGCGCCGAGCTCGGCGCGTTGACCAGCGCCGGGCGCGTGGTGCGCTTCTCCCCCGTCGACCTGCCGTCGGTGCCCTCCAGCTCTGTGCAGCTCGCCGCCGGCACGCCGCTGCGCGACTATCTCGGCATCACCGCGCGAGGCGAGCGGATCGTCGACTTCGTGCGATTCGACAGCGAGACGCCGGTCGCGATCGGCACGGCCCAGGGCACGGTCAAGCGCATCGTCCCCTCGACGCTGCCGGTACGCCCGGAGATCGAGGTCATCGGCATGAAGGCCGGCGACACAGTCGTCGGCTCCGCCGAGGCACCCGACGAGGCCGAACTCGTGTTCGTCACGACCGATGCGCAGCTGCTGCGGTTCACGGCATCCGCCGTGCGCCCGCAGGGAGCTCCGGCCGCCGGCATGGCCGGCATCAAGCTTGGCGCGGGTGCGTCGGTGCTGTTCTTCGGCGTCGTGACCCCTGACGCGGATGCCGTCGTCGCCACGGTCTCGGGCGGAGAGAGCATCCTCCCCGGCACCGACCCCGGCCGGGCCAAGGTCTCCGCCTTCGCCGAGTACCCCGCGAAGGGACGTGCCACGGGCGGCGTCAGGGCGCACGCGTTCTTGAAGGGCGAGGACCGCCTGACGGTCGCGTGGGTCGGACCTTCTCCGGCTCTCGCCGTCGACCCGACCGGCGCCGTGCGCAAGCTGCCCGAGCCGGGTGCCCGCCGAGACGCTTCGGGCCAGTCCATCGACGGCGTGATCGGATCGATCGGCCGCACGATCGTCTGATCCCGTCGTCCTCACGGGCGCCGGCCATCACACGGTCGGAGCAGCGGCCTCCTCGCCGAGGTGCACGAGTCCCTCGGACACGATGGCGGCCACGGTTCGCGCGTGGGCGCCGTCGGGGTCGAGGTCGGGGTCGAACACCGTCACAGAGGCTCCCCAGGCCCGGGGAGCGAGCACGCGCAGGAGATCGACCAGCTCATCGGGCGACAGTCCGCCGGGGTCAGGGCTGTCGACCGCCGGCATGTGCGCAGGATCGAGCACGTCGACGTCGATCTGCAGCCAGAACCCGTAGTCGAGTCCCGGCACCGACAGGATTCGCGATGCGGCGCGTGCTGCGCCGTAGAGGATGACCTGATCTGCAGGGATCATCAGGGCGATGGCGTCGGAGACTTCGGCGATCTCCTCATCCTCACGACGGCATCCGACGTGGGCCGCGGCATCGAAGTACGGGCCGAGCCCGTCGATGTCGGCGATCCCGGGAAGATGACGTCCGATCGCCACGGCGAGGTCCTCAGCGGCCAGCGCGCCGTAGGAATCGCTGTTGCCTGGGTGGCGGAAGTCGGTGTGCCCATCGACGTGCACGAGGCCCCCGCCACCGCTGACCTTCGAGGCGAGACCGGCAGCGACCACCAGGCTGCAGTCACCGCCGAGCACGAGAGGCGCATGGCCCTCGCGACGAAGGGTGACGAGCCGGCGCGCCAGACGACGGGCATGATCGATCAGCGCCGGTTGATTGCGCACCGTGCCCGCTGGACGTCTCTCGTCATCCAGATAGCGCCCGGGAAGCACGACTCCGGCATCGAACGCACGTCGGGCGAGGGAGGCGTGCAGCCCGGCCTCCCGCAGCGCCTCCGGCGCCTTGGCCGTGCCGGGAACAGCGCCCCGCTGCGGAGGGCGTAGGCCCAGGTTCGACGGCGCCGAGACGATCGCGATCATCGCCCCATCCTCGCAGGAGGCGCGGTGCGGCTCCTGCGAACACGCAGGCCGGGCGCCCGCAGCTCCGCGGATCGCCGGGAGGTCAGGCGTCGATCGACTCGCGAGAGAGCCGGTCGGACGACTCGATGATGAACTCCCGGCGCGGCGCGACCTCGTTGCCCATGAGCAGTTCGAAGACGCGGCCGGCGGCCTCGGCATCCTCCATGCGCACCCTGCGCAGCAGGCGCCCTCCGCGGTCCATGGTGGTTGACGCCAGCTGCTCGGCATCCATCTCGCCGAGACCCTTGTACCGCTGAATCGGCTCGTGCCAGCGTTTGCCGGCCTTCTTCAGCTTCGTCAGCAGGGCGTGCATCTCCTGCTCGCTGTACGTGTAGATGGTCTCGTTCGGCTTCGAGCCCGGGTTCATCACGATCACACGGTGCAGCGGGGGCACGGCGGCGAACACGCGCCCCTCCTCGATCAGCGGCCTCATGTAGCGGAAGAACAGCGTCAGCAGCAGGGTGCGGATGTGCGCCCCGTCGACGTCGGCGTCGCTCATCAGGATCACCTTGCCGTAGCGCGCCGCGCCGATGTCGAAGCTGCGCCCCGAGCCCGCGCCGATCACCTGGATGATCGATGCGCACTCGGTGTTGGAGAGCATGTCCCCCACTGACGCCTTCTGAACGTTGAGGATCTTGCCTCGGATCGGCAGCAGCGCCTGGAACTCGCTGTTGCGCGCGTTCTTCGCGGTGCCCAGAGCCGAGTCGCCCTCGACGATGAACAGCTCGCTGCGCTCGACCTCGTTCGTGCGGCAGTCCACGAGCTTGGTCGGCAGGGTCGAGGATTCGAGGGCGTTCTTGCGCCGCTGCGTCTCCTTGTGCGCGCGCGCCGACACGCGTGCCTTCATCTCCGCGACGATCTTGTCGAGCAGCTGGGTCGCCTGACTCTTGTCGTCGCGCTTGGTGGAGCTGAAGCGCTCGCCCAGATCCTTGCGCAGGACCTGCGCGACGATCTGACGCACAGCGGGGGTGCCGAGCACCTCTTTGGTCTGGCCCTCGAACTGCGGTTCGGGAACGTTCACGGTGAGCACAGCGGTGAGCCCCGCCAGGACGTCGTCCTTCTCGAGCTTGTCATTGGCCCCGACCTTGAGCCGGCGAGCGTTCTGCTCGACCTGCGTGCGCAGCACCTTGAGCAGCTCCTGCTCGAAGCCCTGCTGGTGGGTTCCGCCCTTCGGCGTCGAGATGATGTTCACGAACGATCTGGTGGTCGTCTCGTAGCCCGTGCCCCAGCGCAGCGCGATGTCGACGCCGCAGACCCGCTCGACCTCGGTCGAGACCATGTGTCCGTCCGCCTGGAGCACCGGGACGGTCTCCTTGAAGGTCCCCTCGCCCTGGATGCGCCAGGTGTCGGTGACGGGAGCGTCGGACGCGAGATACTCGACGAACTCCGAGATCCCGCCCTCGTAGTGGTAAGAGGTCTCGTTCTGCTCCTCGGCCCGCTGGTCGCGGACGACGAGCTCGAGCCCCGGGACGAGGAACGCGGTCTGCCGCGCCCGCGTCTCGAGTTCGCCGAGCTGGAACGCGGCGTCCTTCGTGAAGATCTGACGATCAGCCCAGTAGCGGATGCGCGTCCCGGTTACGCCGCGGGGCGCCTTGCCGACGATGCGAAGCTCGCTCTTCTCCTGGAACGGAGTGAACGGAGCATCCGGATGCTTCTCTCCGCCTTTGTCGTCGAAGTTGCCCGGTTCGCCGCGACGGAACGACATGGCGTAGGTCTTGCCCCCACGATCGACTTCGACGTCGAGGCGCTCGGACAGCGCGTTCACGACGGACGCGCCGACGCCGTGCAGGCCGCCGGATGCCGCGTAGGAGCCGCCGCCGAACTTGCCGCCGGCGTGGAGCTTGGTGAAGACGACCTCGACGCCCGTCAGGCCGGTGCGAGGTTCGACGTCGACGGGGATGCCGCGACCGCGATCGTGCACCTCGACGCTGCCGTCGGAGTGCAGGATGATGTCGATCCTCGTGCCGTTGCCGGCGACCGCCTCGTCGACGGAGTTGTCGATGATCTCCCAGAGGCAGTGCATGAGGCCCGGGGATCCGTTCGACCCGATGTACATGCCCGGGCGTTTGCGGACGGCCTCGAGCCCCTCAAGAACCTGAAGATGATGGGCGGAATACTCGGCTGTCACAATCTCCGAGTCTATTCGTCGGACCCCGCTGTGAGCCGCAGACACTCCCCTGACGGAGCCACCTGGGGCCCCGGACGTACGCGCTGAGCGAAACACGCCGTGATCCGGGCATGCACCCAGGCTCCGCGTGGTTGTATTGATCAAGTCCCGACAGCGAACCCGACACTCAAGGAGGCACCGAGATGAATGCAACGACCGAACGTGAGGCCTCCGCCGTAGAGTTCCGGCTGACCGCCATGGACCGCTGCGACTCGTGCGGCGCACAGGCGTACATCGCCGCCGAGGTCAATGGCACCGAGATGCTCTTCTGCGCCCACCACGGCCGCAAGTACGAAGAGAAGCTCCGCAGCATCGCCACCAGCTGGCACGACGAGACTGCCCGCCTCATCGAGGCCTGAGTCCGTCGTCAGGTTCAGGAGCCGGCTCCTGAACCGTCGGCTCATTCCGAGGCCACTCGCCGTACACGCGCCGTGAGTCGGGTGAGGATCTCTTCGCCGACCGTGTCGATCCGCTCCGCGAGCGTCGTGGCAGTCGCCTCGCCGTGCGCTCCCGTGCCGAAGATCCAGACGCGGTCGCCGACCTCCAGTCCCCCGCCTTCGACGAGCGATGTCGTGAGGTCGATCGACGCGACGATCCGCGTGCCCCGCTCAGTACCCACGGGCATCCCCGCCAGCGTGGACGGCAGACCGTCGAAGGACCCGATCGAGATCACCGCGCCCTCGTCGACCACGTCGATCACGGTCGCCGTCAGTTCGGCCACCGGAAGAACACCCTCGAGCTCGGGACCGTCGGCCGAGCGGATGCCGTAGCAGAAAGCGCCGATGCGCGAGAGGGTCCCCCTGAGTTCGGGGCGCCACCACGAGGCTGCGGACGCCGTCAGATGCTGCCATTGCGGCGCCGGCCCTGATTCTGCCGCCGTCGTGATCGCGCGGAGGAACACCTGCTGGGCATCGTCGTCCTCCGCGTCGCTCGCCTCGGCGAGATGGCTCCACACGCCCACGAGTTCGAGCGCGCCGGCCTCTTCAGCCTCTCGGACCGCGTCGATGGTCGCCGGCCAGTCTTCGAACAGCACTCCGTTGCGGTGCAGACCGGTGTCGATCTTCAGATGCACGCGCGCCCGGATACCGAGAACCGTCGCCCGGCTGATGACCCGCGAGAGGTACTCCGCGGTGCCGACGCCGAGATCGATCCGCTGCATGAGCGCCTCGTCGATCTCGGAATCCGTCGAGGTGGCCCAGGCGAAGACGTCCGCAGGTCGCTGGAGGATGCGCCTGATCTCCACTCCGCCTGCCACGTCGTAGCTGCCGAACCAGTCGACGCCGGCGCGCTGCGCGGTCTCCACGGCCCATGTGATGCCGTGCCCGTACGCATCGTCCTTCATGACCAGCATGAGGACCGACGGCGAGATGCGGGTGCGCACGGCCTCGATGTTCGCGATGAACTGCTCGCTGCTCAGGCGGAGCTCGGGCCGGCTCATGCTTCCCACTCCCTCTGTGCGTGCGAACCGGTCACTGCCACGAGCTCGGCGACGGTGAGGCCGGTGACCGCGCTCCAACGCGCCAGCGCTGGAGCGGCCGGTCCGATGCCCCCGAAATAGGTGACCTCGCTGCCGACGGCCGCCTCGTGCCCCTGCAGGTCGACGACGCACACGTCCATGGCGACACGGCCGATGATGGGCCGCTCTACGCCGTCGACCTCGACGTGCGCGTTGTTCCCGAGCGCCCGCACGATCCCCTGCGCATAGCCGCCTGTGACCAGTGCGACGACCGTGTGCTCGGACGCACGGTGCGTGTACCCGTACGACACGGCATCGCCGGGCTTCAGCCGCTTCGTGGACAGCACGCGCCCGGCGAGACGCAGGATCGGGCGGCTGGCGAGCACGCCGTCGGCATCGGGCAGTCCGTACAGCAGCGTCGAATCGATGTCGGGCTCCTCGTCGACGACTGCATCGATCCCCTCGAGAGCGAGCGCCTCGGCCTCGCTCTGCGAATCGACCAGCACGTGCGCGATGCCGGCGACACGCGCGGCCTGCCCGACCGTGAGGACGCCGTGCCCCCACGCGTCACGCCGGAGATCCGCGATGCGGCCTCCGGCCGCGACGGCCGCGGCGGCCGACGCGGTGAGCGCCGACCGGGAGATCACCGCGCGAGGAAGCGCACTGCTGGAGAGCATCAGAGTCCGATCGTACGGAAGTCCTTGCTGTGGATGAGGTGCTCGATCGCCGCACGAGCGCCGTCGGCGTACTCGTTCAGATGAGCGTGAGCTTCGCCGGCCGACCACTCGATACCGCGACGCGAGGTCACCGCCGAGAGGATCGCGTCCGCCCACTGCGGATTCAACGGCAGCGCCGGACCCTGCACGTTCGACGCGTAGGCCTCTCCGCGCCGGACGATCTCGCCTGCGCCGCTACCGCCTTCATCACCGACGCCTCCGGCGCGGGCGAAGCTTCCCTTGCCCGCCACGACGGCGCCGTACGGCACGGCATCCGCTCCGAGCATCCACCGCGACGCGTGGTCCTCGAAACCGATGACCCGGCCGTCGACGGTGTCGGCGATGATGTAGCCGACGTTGCGCTCGCGAGTGCGTGCGACTCGGAACGGGAAGATGCCGAGGCCTTCGAGCTTCTCGCCGTCGAGCAGGTCGACGCCTTCACTGAGCAGTTCTGCAGAAGCGCCGATCGAGAACAGCGAACCGCCGGCGGCGACAAAGGTCTCGAGCTCCGCCGAGCGCGCCCGCAGATCGTCTGCGACCAGGCGCATGGCCGAGAGCGGGCCGTTCCCGAACACGAGGATGTCCGCGTCGGCGGGAAGCGGGTCGCCGATACCCACATGCACCACATCGACGGGGACCCCGGCTCGCTCGAGACGCACCTGCAGAGCGCGGACGTTGCCGCGGTCTCCGGTGATGCCGAGCTCGACGGGATAGAGCTGGACGATACGCACGGTGTCGGTCATCGGCGGGCGATCTCCTGATCTCCGTGACCGAGCAGCCGTCGCCCGATCATCATCAGCTCGTAGTTGACGAACCAGGTCTGGGTGCCTGACGGCGAGGGCGTCAGGGCGCGCATGAGCGTGACGGCCTTCTCCATGTCGGGCTCGACGACGCCGATCTCGACACCGGCATGCTCGAGGCTGAGGGCGAGCTGGTACGCCTTCTCGCCGGTCACGACGTCGATGCGCTTCAGCACGTCGAAGTCGACGTCGTAGAGCCAGGAGACGTCGGGAGTGCCCTCGTCGATCGCGATCAGAGCGCGCTCGGGCGCGGTTTCGAGAGCGTCGAGATTCATCTGCAGACTCGGCGCATTCTTGAACATCACGAACTCGACCTGCTCGCCGGCGGGGTCGCGGCGCAGCGGGATGACCTCACCGCGTCCGTATGCCGGAGCCATCTTCGCGAAACCGTTCGCCGCCTTGTCGACAGCGAAGTCGGCGCCGAGAACCCGCGAGGCCACCGTCAATGCCGCCGCAGCGTCAGCCGCGTAGTGCAGACCTCGGGCGGGCAGCGTGATCGGCGCATCCGTGCCGTCCACACGCACGACCACCTTGCGCCCCTCGGCGCTGATCACCTCGGCGTACGCCTCGTGGTCGAGGATCCCCGCGATGCCGCTGCGCGTATCCGCCGCGTTGGCGAGGCCGTGGGCGGATGCGGCGACGAGTTCGCTCGATACGCCGAAGAACGATACCTCTCCGCGCATGGCGCTCGCATCGATCTTGCTCAGATACGGGTCGTCGCGATTCACGACGACGTGTGCCGACGCGCGCTGGGAGGCCTCGAGCATCATGTCTGCGACGCGTTCGGTCTCGTAGAAGCGGTAGAGCTGGTCGACCTGCACGTTCAACGACAGGATCACCGCGGGTGAGAGCCGGTCGGCGAGATCAGCCGCGTAGCCCTCGTCGATCTCGAGCACCGCGACGTCGGCCTTGATGCGGCCCGTCAGGGTGGCGTCGGCGAGGAGAGCGCTTGTCACGCCCTGAGGCAGATTCGCGCCCGTGGGGTTCGTGAACACTTTCAGCCCGTGTGCGCGCAGCACCTCGCTGATCATGTGGGTCGTCGTGGTCTTCCCGTTCGAGCCCAGCACGAAGACCACGCCGTATCGGAACTGTCCGGCGAGCGTCGGGAGCAGTGTGGGCGCCAGCCGGTTGGTCAGATAGCCGGGGAACGCCGATCCACCACCGCGCATCCGCGTGGCGAACCGCGCGAGCTTTCCCGCGAGGACGGGGAAGACGTAGCGGATACCTGCCGAGCGCGCCTGAGGTGCGCCCGACATCATTCGAGGTAGTCCCGCAGCGACTGCGACCGGCTCGGGTGGCGCAGCTTCGCCATCGTCTTCGACTCGATCTGACGGATGCGCTCACGCGTCACGCCGAACGTGTCTCCGATCTGGTCAAGCGTCTTGGGCTGGCCATCGCCCAGGCCGAAGCGCATCCGGATGACGCCGGCTTCGCGCTCGGAGAGGGAGTCGAGCAGCTGCTCGAGCTGGCGCTGCAGCATCGTGAAGCCCACCGCATCAGCCGGCACGACCGCTTCGGTGTCCTCGATGAGGTCACCGAACTCGCTGTCGCCGTCTTCACCGAGAGGCGTGTGCAACGAGATCGGCTCGCGACCGTACTTCTGCACCTCGACGACCTTCTCAGGCGTCATGTCGAGCTCACGGCTGAGCTCTTCAGGCGTGGGTTCGCGGCCGAGGTCCTGCAGCATCTGACGCTGCACGCGGGCGAGCTTGTTGATGACCTCGACCATGTGCACCGGGATTCGGATGGTGCGGGCCTGGTCGGCCATGGCTCGCGTGATCGCCTGGCGGATCCACCACGTGGCGTAGGTCGAGAACTTGAAGCCCTTGGTGTAGTCGAACTTCTCGACCGCGCGGATGAGACCGAGGTTGCCCTCCTGGATCAGATCCAGGAACTGCATGCCGCGGCCCGTGTAACGCTTGGCGAGGGAGACGACGAGACGAAGGTTGGCACCGAGCAGATGACTCTTGGCACGCTGACCATCGCGGGCGACCCACTGCAGGTCGAGACCCAGCTGGCTGGTCTTCTCGGCTGCCGTCATCGTCGAGAGCTTCTCTTCGGCGAACAGACCCGCCTCGATGCGCATCGCGAGCTCGACCTCTTCAGCCGCGTTCAGAAGCGCGACCTTTCCGATCTGCTTCAGGTAGTCCTTGACGGGGTCGGCCGTCGCGCCCGTGATCTGCGTGGAGTAGACCGGGACGTCCTCGTCATCGTTCGACGAGATGACGATCGCGCCTGTCGGCAGCGGCTCGGTGAACTTGGGCTTGGCGTCCTCGTCGTCGTCGTCGGCATCCTCGGCCGGCGCGGCGGGTGCATCGTCGTCTTCGACGATGTCGTCGGACTTCTTCTTCTTCACGGGAGCACGCTTCGCGGCGGCACGCTGCGCCGCCGTCTTGGGCACGGCCTTCTCCTCGACCGCGTCGACCTGCTCGTCGGTCTGAGGCGCGTCGGCGGTCTTCTTCGTCCGGGATTTGTTTGTCGTGGCAGGAGTCACGTTTCGCCTTTCACGGGGCAGCTGCATCGCCCCGGGACTTTCGGACACTAGTAAGACCCTTGTCAAGTCCAGCCTCCGAAAAGACTGATTGACAACGGGTCAGACACCTAGTATCGCACACGTATCGGAGTGCGGGTGCATTCGCTCGGGATTGCCCCGCAATACTCAGTGGCGGCCCTGCTTGTCACTCAGCCGCGGCCCTGCTTGTCGTCGTCGCCGGACGGGCGCGATGCGAGGTAGCGTTCGAGTTCGGCCGCGAGTTCGTCGGCGCTGGGAAGGTCGCGCTCGTTGAAGCCGCCCTCGTCGTAGGAGCCGTCCTCCGGATCGCGTCCAGCCATGTAGGCGTCGTAGCGGCGTTCGAGATTGTGCACCATCTGCTGCAGCTCATCGTTGCCGATGACCTGCTCGTCAACGCGCGCCAGGTAGTCCTCGCGCCGGCCCCGCACCTCGTCGAGCATCAGCACGAGTCCCGTGGCGGCCATCAGCCGCTCGGCCGCCGTGATCACGGCATCCGGATTCTCGGTCTCTGCCAGGTAGTGCGGTACGAGCAGCACGAAGCCCACGACCCGATCGCCTCGCTCTGCGAAGCGGAACTCGAGCAGGTGGCCCGCGGTCGCAGGCACCTGGGTGCGCGGCCGCCACACCGAATGCGCCACGGTGAGCTCGCGTCGATTGCCGCTGACCGTGGTGCCGATGGGCCGGGTGTGCGGCACGGGCATGGCGATCGAATGCACCCAGTTCATGCCGGACACCTCGAGTTCATCGGCGAGGGCGAGGACGACTCGTGCGAACTCGTTCCAGAGGAAGTCGGGTTCGTAGCCGGCCAGCAGCAGGAACTTCTGTCCCAGCGCGTCAGTGCCCAGCGACAGTTCGAGACGCGGCGGGCGGAACTCGGCCAGATGATCCTGGTCGAAGGAGATGACCGGGCGGCGAGCCCGGTAGTCGAGCAGCGCGTCGTTGTCGAAGACCACGACGGGCTGCAGATCCGCACTCTCACGGAGGTGGTCGATGAGCCCCGACACCGCGCTGCCCGCATCGGTGAAACCGGTCAGCAGGACGACGAGCGGAAGGCCGTGCGGCACCGCCGGGGCGTTCGCGACGCGTTCGTGGATGTCTGAAGGGTTGGGCATGCTTCCATGCTACGAGCCGTGTCGGTCTTGGGGGCGGCGCCGGTCTTGCTGACAGCGAACACGCCACGGCCGGGTACGGCCGAGCCCGGTGCACCGGCTCTCTAGGATGGAGTCATGACGCTTCCCGCGCTCTCACGCACCACAGACCCGTTCCCCGGAAGCGCTGCAGATGCCGCAGTGCTCGTCGTGCCCGACATCTCGGACTCGATCGAATCCCTCGCCGCATACCCCGGCCTCGCAGAGAGCCTCGCCGCCGTCGGCTTCACCGGCGCCGCCTCAGCCTTCACCCGCGTCTACGCTCCCGACGTCACCTCCGTGCCGCTCGCCGTGGTCGGAGCGGGAGCATCGCCGACCGCCGCCGCGGTGCGGAACGCCGTCGGCGCGGCCCTGCGCACCCTCACCGGGTTCGAGACGGTCTCGCTCTCTCTTGCTTCCGGCCTCGAGGGATTCGCGGATGCCGCGGCCGAAGGCGCCGTGCTGGGCGGTCACCGCTTCGACGGCTACAAGGCCGACCCGCCCAAGCCGCGCGCCCGCAAGGTCGTGCTCCACGCCGACGTCAGCGACGAGTCGATCTCCCGGGCGAACGCGGTCGGCGCCGCCGTCGCACTCGTCAAGGACCTCGTGAACGTGCCCGCGGAATGGCAGAGCCCCGCGCAGCTCGCGCAGAGCGCAGCCGACAGCGTCGACGGACTCGACGTCTCGGTCGAGATCTTCGACGAGAAGGCGCTCGCCGAGCAGGGCTTCGGCGGGATTCTCGGCGTCGGACAGGGCTCCGACCGCCCGCCGCGTCTGGTGCGCCTCGACTACTCCCCCGCCGGGGCGCTGCGGCACATCGCCCTCGTCGGCAAAGGCATCACCTTCGACACCGGAGGTCTGTCGCTGAAGCCCGCCGCCTCCATGGTCGGCATGAAGTTCGACATGGCGGGCGCCGCCACTGCCCTCGCCGCCCTCCGGGCCGTCGCAGCTCTCCGCGTTCCCGTGCGCATGACGGCATGGCTGTGCATCACCGACAACATGCCGTCGGGCCGGGCGATCCGCCCCGGCGACATCCTGCGCATGCTCGACGGCACCACGGTCGAGGTGACGAACACCGATGCGGAGGGCCGTCTCGTGCTCGCCGACGGGCTGGTCGCCGCCAGCCGGGAGCATCCAGATGTGATCATCGACGTGGCGACCCTGACCGGCGCCATCGTCGCCGCTCTCGGCCACCGTCACACCGGCGTGTTCGGCGACGACGCGACGGTGGCGGAGTTCCTCGCCGCCGCGGATGCTGTCGACGAACCGGCCTGGCACATGCCCCTTCCGGCGTATCTGGAGGATGCGATGGACTCGCCCATCGCCGACCTGCAGAACGCCAACATGGGTGACCGGATGGGCGGCGCATCCTATGCCGGCCTGTTCCTGCAGCGCTTCATCGGCCGCACGTCCGACGCCGACGACGCACCCCGCATCCCCTGGGTGCACCTCGACATCGCCGGCTCGAGCGAGCACAACGGCGCACCCTACGGCTTCATCGAGAAGGGCCCCACGGGGGCGATGGTCCGATCGATCATCGCCTTCGCAGACGCATCCCACCAGGAGGCAAGATCATGACCACACACACCTTCGACATCGTCGTCCTGGGTGGCGGCAGCGGCGGCTACGCCGCTGCTCTCCGCGCCAGCGAGCTCGGCAAATCCGTGGCGCTCATCGAGAAGGACAAGGTCGGCGGGACCTGCCTGCACCGAGGCTGCATCCCGACCAAGGCGCTCCTGCACGCCGCCGAGGTCGCAGAGCACGTCCGAGACGCCGCGCACGTCGGCATCTCGGCGACGCTCGACGGCATCGACCCCGCCGGCGTGCGCGCCTATCGAGAGGGCATCGTCGCCAAGAAGTTCAAGGGTCTCGAAGGACTCGTCAAGGCACGCGGCATCACCACCGTCGCCGGCACGGGGCGCCTGAACACCGATCGATCGGTGAGCGTGGGCGACGACGTCTACGTCGGATCCGATGTCGTCCTCGCCACAGGGTCGTACAGTCGCACCCTGCCGGGGCTCGAGATCGGCGGACGGGTCCTCACCAGCGAGCAGGCGCTCGCCCTCGATGTGATCCCCGAACGCGTGCTGATCCTCGGCGGCGGAGTCATCGGAGTCGAGTTCGCGAGCGTGTGGCGATCCTTCGGCGCCGAGGTCACCATCATCGAGGCGCTGCCTCACCTGGTCCCCAATGAGGACATCGCGCTAAGCAAGGGACTCGAGCGGGCGTTCCGGCGTCGCGGCATCCAGTACTCCCTCGGCATCCGGTTCGCCTCAGCCGTGCAGGACGACGACTCCGTCACCGTGACGCTGGAGGACGGTAAGGAGTTCACCGCCGATTACCTGCTCGTGGCCGTCGGCCGCGGGCCGGTCACCGCCGACCTCGGCTTCGAAGAGGCAGGCGTCGCTCTCGACCGCGGTTTCGTGACGGTCGATCAGGATCTCCGCACCGGCGTCCCGGGCGTCTGGGCGGTGGGCGACATCGTCCCCGGCCTTCAGCTCGCGCACCGGGGCTTTCAGCAGGGCATCGCGGTCGCCGAGCGCATCGCAGGCCTGTCGCCGGTGAACATCCCGGACTCGCAGATCCCGAAGGTCACATACTCGAGTCCAGAGGTCGCGTCGGTGGGCCTCAGCGAGGAATCGGCGGTCGCCGCGCATGGAGCGGATGCCGTCGCCTCGTACGAGTACAACCTCGCCGGCAACGGCAAGAGCGAGATCATCGGCACCGGTGGCCTGGTCAAGGTGGTCCGCCTGAAGGACGGCCCTGTGCTGGGGGTCCACCTGCTCGGCGATCGCGTGGGCGAACTCATCACCGAGGGCCAGTTGGCCGTCGTGTGGGAGGCGCACCCCGAGGACATCGCGCCCCTGATCCACGCACACCCCACCCAGAGCGAAGCGCTCGGCGAGGCCTTCCTGGCGCTGGCCGGAAAGCCGCTTCACGCCCTCTGAGCACCAATCGGTGCGCAGTTCACTAAGCTAGACACGCGTCATACAACATCTTGAAGGAGACTCCGTCATGAGCACATCCGTGGTCCTCCCCGCTCTCGGTGAGAGCGTCACAGAGGGTACGGTCACCCGCTGGCTGAAGCAGGTCGGTGACACAGTGCAGGCGGACGAGGGCCTGCTCGAGATCTCGACCGACAAGGTCGACACCGAGATCCCGTCGCCCGTCACCGGTGTGATCGAGGAGATCCTGGTCGCCGAGGACGAGACCGTCGAGGTCGGCGCTCTGCTCGCCCGCATCGGCGATGGCAGCAGTGCCGCGCCCGCTGCGGACGCGCCCGCTGCCGCTGCCCCGGCAGCGGAGGCCGCCCCCGAGCCTGCCGCCCCGGCAGCCGAGGCCCCGGCTGAGGCAACACCCGAGGCCGCTCCGGCCGCAGATGCCGCTCCGGCTTCAGCACCCGCTGGCGACGCGACCGATATCGTGCTCCCCGAGCTCGGTGAGAGCGTGACGGAGGGCACCGTGACCCGCTGGCTCAAGCAGGTGGGTGACACCGTCGCCGTCGACGAGGCTCTGCTGGAGATCTCGACCGACAAGGTCGACACCGAGATCCCCTCCCCCGTGGCCGGCGTCCTTCAGGAGATCGTCGCGGGAGAAGACGAGACCGTCGCCGTCGGCGCCGTCCTCGCACGTGTCGGCTCCGGAACGGCTCCCGCTGCTGCCCCGGCACCCGCTGCCGAGCCGGCGCCCTCTGCCGCTCCGGCACCCACGGCTGCTCCTGCCGCTGCACCTGCTCCTGCCGCTGCACCTGCACCTGCCGCTTCGCCCGCGCCCGCTGCTGCTGCCCCGGCGCCCGCCGCTGCTCCGGCAGCCCCGGCCGCCGCGGAAGAGAACGACAATCTGTATGTCACGCCGCTGGTGCGCCGCCTGGCGACCCAGCAGGGTGTCGATCTCGCCACCGTCAAGGGCACCGGAGTCGGTGGACGCATCCGCAAGGAAGACGTGCTGAACGCCGCTGCGACCGTGGCCGCTCCTGCGGCTGCGGCACCCGCTGCAGCCGCCCCGGCTCTCAAGGTCTCGCCGCTGCGCGGCACGACCCAGAAGATGTCGCGTCTGCGCAAGGTGGTCGCGGAGCGCGCTGTCGCCTCCATGCAGCAGACCGCCCAGCTGACCACGTTCGTCGAGGTCGATGTCACTGCTCTGGCGGCCTACCGCGACAGCGTGAAGGTCTCGTTCCAGCAGAAGACGGGCGACAAGCTGTCGTTCCTTCCGTTCTTCACGCTGGCCGCTGCTGAGGCGCTGCAGGCGTTCCCGATCATCAACTCGACGGTCGACGGCGACAGCATCGTGTACCCGGCGTCGGAGAACATCTCGATCGCCGTCGACACCGAGCGCGGCCTGCTCACACCCGTCGTCCGCGACGCCGCGAGCAAGAACCTCGCTCAGCTGGCGCACGAGATCGCCGATCTCGCCGCCCGGACGCGTGACAACAAGCTGAAGCCAGACGAGCTGGCCGGCGGCACGTTCACGGTGACCAACACGGGCTCGCGCGGTGCACTGTTCGACACGCCGCTCGTGTTCCTGCCGCAGTCCGCGATCCTCGGCACCGGCACGGTGTTCAAGCGCCCCGGAGTGGTGACTGTCGACGGCGCGGATGCGATCGCCGTGCGCTCGTACGTGTACCTCGCGATCTCGTACGATCACCGCATCATCGACGGCGCCGATGCCGCACGCTTCCTGGGGGCCATCAAGGCCCGCCTCGAGGGTGCGAACTTCGCAGCCGTTCTCGGAGCCTGATCACACGATCACCCTGGCTGGTCCGCGACGCCGTAGACGTCGCGGACCAGCCATTTCTCTGCCAGTCGCACGAGCACCAGCATGAGTTCGCCTGCCGTCTCCTCCGCGGTTCCCGACGCAGGTGAGAGACGGATCACCGCGATGTCACCATAGGCGTCGACGAGCTCGGTAGCGGGAGCACCCGACTCCGAGGCCTCACCCAGGGCGTCGACGATTCCCGCTGCCCCACTCGCCACCGCGCCCTCGCACGTGGTGTCGCCCCGATCCGCGCACGACGCGATCTCCTCGAGCAGTGCTGTCGCCGCCACCACAGGATCGTCAGACGTTCCCTGTGGGTCGGGTGGTCTCGGTGACTCCGCCGGGTCGTCCGCGTTCGGGTTCGCGGACGATCCGGTGGGGTTCGGGCCCTCGTCCGACGCCGGACTCCTCGACGGCGCGGCTGAGGATGCGGCTTCCCCTGTGGCTCCCCCCGGCCACAGCAGTCCTCCCGCGATCACCACGACCGCGCAGGCCCCCGCGATCATGATCTTGCGACGGGGCGGAGGTGAGGCGGTGCCCGACGCCGTGCGGGCGAGATCGCGCTCCCGCCGTCGGAATCGAGCCGACAGAGCGCTTCCCGCGCGATGCACGCGCTCGGCAGCGTCCGCCACCGCCGGCCGCAGCCTCGCACCGAAGACGCCCTGTCGCGCAGAGCTCCGCGACGCCCGGCGGGTCGTCGGCGGACGTATGCCGCCCTCGCGGAGCATCTCGATACCGCGCACGCGCTCGGGGGCGTGCATCGCAGTGTCGAGCGCTCGCGGCGCGGCGATCTCGAACAGCTCGGCTTCCCAGCGCTCGAGCTGCATCGGCGACATGCGCGGTCGGTCCCTGCCGTCCCGCAGTCCGTCACGCACCGCAGCGAGCAGGCGCCCCAGCGCCCGGTCGCTCCCTTCGCGGTGAACCCGGTCGACGACCGCGGCAGCCGCATCGCGCACGTCGTCGCCTTCGCCGATCACGAACACCGGCCGGCCACCGTCGGTGAGCCACCAGCACCCATGATCGCCCTCATCGACAACCTCACCGACTCCCCGGATCAGGCTCACGACGAGAGTGCTCGCCTCTCCGGCGGTGAGCGGTGCCCCGATCGCGGCGCGTCTCCCCAGGAACGCGTCGACGGTCTCGGTGCACCACGGCAACAGGACGCCGTGACCATCGGCGCGGCGCACGAGATCGAGAGGGCCGGCGACATGGTCGCTGCCCGCATAGCTCCACCCGGCCCACCCACTGAGATCGTCGGCGTCCGTCATCACGGCGACGGCCTCTCCTGCCGTGACGAGAGCCCCGCGGAACGGCCCTTCGTCGGCGCCCAGCACACGGATGGTGCGGTGGGCGCCCGGCACCAGTGCGGTGCCGCCTTCCGTCTCTGTGGTCATGCCCCTATGACAGCGCATCGGCAGCCTCCTCGGAGCCGGAAAGCCGCGGATGTGGAGCGATTCGCATGGAAGCCGAAATGTGCAGGAGGAGTCGAATCCGCCCGACGCGAACGGGACATCGCAGGCATGCCGGAATCGGTAGGCTGGTATACATGGCAAACCGTACGTCTGAACCTGAGAAGCGTCCTGGGTTCTTCTCCCAGATCAAGTCCCTCTTCACGTTCACCCGCGAGATCTACCCCTGGCTCCCCTGGGCGCAGATCGCCATCATCATCGGCGGCGTGCTGATCGGCCTGCTCGTCGGGGCCTTCATCCCCCCGGTGAACGTCTGGACCATGGTCCTGTGGAGCATCTCAGGTCTGATGCTCGGCGTGCTCGCCTCGATGTTCCTGATGACGCGGCTCTCGACGTCGGCGATGTACCAGAAGATCGACGGGATGCCCGGCGCCACCGGTCATGTGCTGAGCACGAGCCTCGGCCGCAATTGGCAGGCCTCCGAGGCGCCGGTCGGCATCAACCCGAAGACGCAGGACGCGGTCTATCGCACGGTCGGTCGCGGCGGCGTCGTGGTCGTCGGCGAAGGTTCCCGCGGTCGCCTCACCCGCCTGGTCAACGACGAGCGCAGCAAGGCGGCACGCGTCGCGCACGGTGTGCCCGTGACAGTGCTGTACGTGGGCCACGGCGACGACGACGTCTCGATCGCGGACCTCGCCAAGACGATCAAGAAGCTTCCCAAGGCCATCGACAAGACCACGATGGCTGCTGTCATCCGCCGCATCGACTCGGTCTCGCAGTCGATCTCCTCGCTGCCGATCCCGAAGGGCATCGACCCGACGAAGGTGCGTTCGCAGCGTCCCCGCTGATCCATCGAAAACAACCGGGACCACGAAGAAGGGCCGCTCTCCTCCGAGAGCGGCCCTTCTTCTGTCAGTCCGCGAGGAACTCCTTCGGGAGCCGTCGCACCTTGGCACGGCGCCGACGGCGCTCCGGGATCATCGAGCGCATCTCGTCGAGCTTGCCGAAGCAGAGCAGCCGATCTTCGTCCTGAAGCAGGACGTGCTTGCGCGGGTTCGGGATGACGGTGACGCCTCGATGCAGGGTGAGCACCGTGATGTCCCGATCCCACAGACCGAGATCACCGAGCTGCTTTCCCACCTGCTCGGCTCCCGCGTGGATCACGAGCTCGGCCACGCCGTAGCCCGTCGAGACGCTGAGGCGCTGGCGCACGTCGATCTCGGGGAAGTTCACCTGGTTGGCGATGTAGTCCACGATCGCGCCGGCGACGTCGAGTCCCGTCGCCTGCTCGATGCCCTGCAGGCCGGGCGAGGAGTTGACCTCCATGACCAGCGGGCCGTCCTCGCCTTCGAGCATGTCGACGCCCGCCACTCGCAGGCCCATGATCTGCGCGGCTCGGACGGCTGTCTGCTCGTATACGGGGTCGAGCGTGACGGCCGCGACCGAGCCGCCGCGGTGCACGTTCGAGCGGAACTCGTCTCCCGCTGCCGAACGGCGCATCGCGGCGACGACCCGGTCGCCGACGACCAGCGCACGGATGTCGCGTCCGCGGCTCTCCGCGATGAACTTCTGGATCAGCACGTTCTGCTTGGTCGAGTGCAACGTCTCGATGATCGCCTCGGCGACCTTGACCTGGGGAGCGAGGATGACGCCGATCCCCTGCGTGCCCTCGAGCAGCTTGATGACGACCGGCGCGCCACCCACGCGCTCGATCGCGGGCCGCACGTCTGCGCGGTTGCGCACGAACGCGGTCGGCGGCATCGCGATGTTGTGACGCGACAGGATCTGATTCGCGCGCAGCTTGTCACGCGCGCTCGAGATGCCGTTCGCGGTGTTGGGCGTGTACACGTCCATCTGCTCGAACTGCCGGACCACAGCCGTGCCGAAGTACGTGATCGAATTGCCGATACGCGGCAGGATCGCGTCGTAGTCGCTGAGCTGGCGGCCCCGGTAGTGCAGATCTGGCGCATCGGCGGTGAGATCGATCGCGAAGCGCAGGGTGTTCAGCACCTTCACGTTGTGTCCGCGCTGCAAGGCGGCAGAGCGCAGTCGTTGAGTGGAGTACGCCTGGGGCGCACGGGAGAGCACTGCGATCTTCACAAAGAATTCCTGCCAGGATGTACGGGTGAGTAAGACATCCCATTCAAACACTCTTATCGGGTGGCGAGAATGGGTGAGCCTGCCCGATCTCGGCGTCGACTGGCTGAAAGCGAAGATCGACACCGGTGCGCGGACCTCCTCACTTCATGCTTTCGGCATTCGCGAGTTCGAACGCGACGGCGAGGACTGGGTGCGCTTCTGGGTGAAGCCGTGGCAGCACAGCCAGGACGACGCCATCGAGGTCGAGTGCCCTGTGCACGATCGCCGAACCGTGCGGAGCTCCTCAGGCCACGCGCAGACGCGTTTCGTCGTCGAACTCCTCATCCGCCTATACGACCGCGAGGTGCTGGCTGAGGTCACGCTCAGCAATCGGGACGAGATGGGATTTCGGATGCTGATCGGACGTGAAGCGCTGCGACAGGGATACGTCGTCGACCCCGCTCGCTCTTTCGTCGGCGGCAAGGCCCCCCGCGACGCTCGCCGCCGCAATCGCGGCAAAGACGCCTCAGCGGGCTCCGAGACCGCGTAGACGGTCGGCTCCCGAAGCGGATCAGGCCCGGATCAGCACCAGGCCCGCGACCTTGTCATGCAGACCGCGCTGATCCGGATCCCACACGACGGCCGGGATCACGAGCACGAGCAGAAGCGTCCGCACGAGCGGGCGCCACAGCCCCACCCACCCCGGGCCCGAGAACAGCACGACGCGCATGCCCAGGATCCGGTGTCCCGGACTGCCGCCGGCCGTCGGGATGAAGAGGATCTGCACGACGGCGAAGACGATCAGCGTCGCCAGGGAGTCGTACTGGAAGAAGGCGATCGAGATGATCACCGCGGCGGCCCAGTCGATCGCGAGTGCGCCGATCCTGCGGCCGGGACGGGCTATGCTCCCAGGGCCCTGCTCGGGGAGACCGAGTCGTTCGCCGGGGTAGGAATTCGCAGCATCCGTCACCCTTCCAGCCTACCGGCGCGTAACATGCTCGAAACAAAGCGGACACCAAGGGGAAATCGTTCGCACGTACTGTGCACAGTGGCCGTGAAGCCCTCGATCCGCATTACAGGAGTCGTCCATGTTCAAAGATTCGTCCGAGGTACTGAGCTACATCAAGGAGAACGACGTCAAGTTCCTTGACATCCGCTTCACCGATCTCCCTGGCGTGCAGCAGCACTTCAACATCCCGGCATCGACGGTCGACGAGGACTTCTTCGTCAACGGCCAGCTCTTCGACGGTTCCTCGATCCGCGGCTTCGCCAGCATCCACGAGTCCGACATGCAGCTCATCCCGGATGTGACGACCGCCTACGTCGACCCGTTCCGCGAAGCGAGCACGCTCGTCATGGTCTTCGACATCTACAACCCGCGCACCGGCGAGATCTACTCGAAGGACCCGCGTCAGGTCGCCAAGAACGCTGAGAAGTACCTCGCGTCCACCGGCATCGCCGACACCGCATTCTTCGCCCCCGAGGCCGAGTTCTACATCTTCGACGAGGTCCGTTACTCGGTCACCGCCGGCGAGAGCTTCTACAAGGTCGACTCCGAAGAGGCCGCGTGGAACACCGGCCGCGAGGAAGAGGGCGGCAACCTCGGCAACAAGACCCCCTACAAGGGCGGTTACTTCCCCGTCTCCCCCGTCGACAAGACCGCCGACCTGCGCGACGACATCACGCTCAAGCTCATCGATGCCGGATTCATCCTCGAGCGCTCGCACCACGAGGTGGGCACGGCCGGTCAGCAGGAGATCAACTACCGCTTCGACACCATGGTGCACGCGGCCGACGACATCCTGAAGTTCAAGTACATCGTCAAGAACACCGCTGACCTCTGGGGCAAGTCGGCCACCTTCATGCCGAAGCCGCTCTTCGGCGACAACGGCTCGGGCATGCACACGCACCAGTCCCTGTGGAGCGAAGGCAAGCCGCTCTTCTACGACGAGGCCGGATACGGCCAGCTCAGCGACATCGCGCGCTGGTACATCGGCGGCATCCTGGCGCACGCACCCGCGCTGCTCGCGTTCACCAACCCGACCCTGAACAGCTACCACCGTCTGGTCAAGGGCTTCGAGGCTCCGGTCAACCTGGTCTACTCCGCCGGCAACCGCTCCGCCGCCATCCGCATCCCGATCACGGGCTCGAACCCGAAGGCCAAGCGCATCGAGTTCCGGGCGCCTGATGCCTCGGGCAACCCGTACCTCGCCTTCGCCGCCCAGCTCATGGCCGGTCTCGACGGCATCAAGAACCGCATCGAGCCGCACGAGCCGGTCGACAAGGACCTCTACGAGCTTCCCCCCGAGGAGGCCAAGAACATCCCTCAGGTTCCGAACTCGCTGCTGGACTCGCTCGAGGCCCTGCGCGAGGACCACGCCTTCCTCCTCGAGGGCGGCGTGTTCACCGAGGAGCTCATCGAGACGTGGATCTCGTACAAGTACGAGAACGAGATCCTTCCGATGGCCCAGCGCCCGCACCCGTTCGAGTTCGAGCTGTACTACGGCGTCTGATCGAATCGCACGAAGGCCCGCCCCGATCATCCGGGGCGGGCCTTCGTCGTATCGGGAGACACCCGACACGACGCGCGGTGCAACCGGCTTGACTCAGGAGCGCCCGCCTGCTCAACTGACAGTTCCGTTCCGACACTCTGGGGGCACGATGCGACGTCGTCGACCGATCACCACGCCTGAACCGACGACCGCGGTGCAGCCTTATCAGGGCACGCGTCCGCACTCGCAGCCGACGACGGCCGCCGCGGCGATCGCCCGGATCAACCCGTTCATCTTCGGGCTTCTCGGCGCCCTCGGCGTCCTCGTCGCGCTGACCGTCGGCGGCATCGTCACCCAGCTCGGCACGGTGCTCGTCTACATCGGGTTCGCAGTGTTCCTCGCGCTCGGGCTCGATCCGATCGTCACCTTCCTCGAGCGACGCTTCTCGATGCCCAGGGCGGGGGCCGTGGCGATCGTCGTCGCGATCGTGCTCCTCCTGTTCGCGGGCATCATCCTCGCGATCGTCCCGATCCTCGTGACCCAGATCACGAACCTGATCGACAACGGCCCTCAGATGGTCGAAGACATCCAGCACGCAGACTGGTACCAGAACCTCACCGCCCAGTTCGGCGCCAACTTCGAAGACGCCGCAGCATCCGCCCTGACGTTCGTCAAAGACCCGACGAACCTCCTCAACATCAGCGGCGGCGTGCTCGCCGTCGGCACCGGCATCGCGGGCGGCTTCACCGGCGTCACGATCGTGCTGATCCTGACGCTCTACTTCATGGCTTCGCTGCGGAGCATGAAGAAGGTGGCGGCCCGCTTCGTTCCCGCCTACCAGCGCGACACCTTCAGCAGCCTCGTCGAGGACGTCTCGGGCGCGGTCGGGCGCTACGTGATCGGCCAGGTCAGCCTGGCGCTCGTCAACGGCGTGCTGAGCCTGGTCATGCTGTCGATCATCGGCGCCCCGGTACCGGCGCTCCTCGCGCTCATCGCTTTCATCGGCTCGATGATCCCGCTGGTGGGCACGCTCTCGGCGTCGATCATCAACGCGCTGATCTGCCTCGTCGTGAGCCCGGTCACAGCGATCATCGCGTTCGCCTATTACCTCGTCTACATGCAGATCGAGGCATACGTGCTCTCCCCCCGCATCATGAGCAAGGCCGTGGCCGTTCCCGGCTCCCTCGTCGTGATCGCAGCGGTGGCCGGCGGAGCGCTGGGCGGCATCGCCGGCGCCCTCGTCGCGATCCCCGTGGCGGCGAGCATCATCATCATCGTGCAGAAGGTGCTGTTCCCGGCTCAGGACCGCAAGGTCGTGCCGCCCGAGGTCATCGCACGATAAGCGCCATCGGCTGCACCGTGGCCACGAAGGACGAGACCTCGCCGACCTCCTCGCCGTCCACCTCGAACTGCTGAGGAGACTCCAGCGTCACCGAGACGGTCTGCGCGGCGACGTGGCGCGTCGACTCCGTGCTCACGGCCTCGGTCGTGCCGCCCAGAACGCGGCGGATGCCGTTGTCCCACACGACCGACCTCACGGTGTCGAGCCACTGCAGCGCGCCGTCAGCGCTCACGAGAAGCAGATCGAGCTGACCATCGTCGAGCACCGCGTCGGGAAGAAGGCGGATGCCGCCCTGGAGCATTCCGCAGTTGCCGATGATCATGGTGTGTCCGCGGACCTCTTGGGTGTCGCCATCGTCGATCGTCAGTGTGATGTCGGTCATCTCGGTGCCGGAGAGCGCCCGCCCCATCGCCTCGACGTAGGCGAGCCAGCCCGCACGGTCTTTGAGGTCGTCGTTCGTCTCCACGAGCATCTGCGCATCGACTCCGAAGCCGACCATGACGGTGAAGGCTCGCTTCTCGCCCCCGAACTCGACCCAGCCGATGTCGATCTTGCGCGGCTCTCCATCGCGCACGCGCTCGAGCGCGGCCTTGAGATCGTCGAGAGGCACGCCCAGGTTCCGCGCGAGCAGGTTGCCCGTGCCCTGCGGCACGATGCCGAGGGCCACGTCGGTTCCGGCCAAGACCTCCGCGACTGCTCTGACCGTTCCATCGCCGCCGACGGCGACGACGACCTCGCAGCCCTCCTCCACGGCGGCGGCGGCCATCCCTCGGCCGGGATCGTCTTCGCTGGTCTCCCACCACGTGACCTCGCCGGTGATCGACTCCGCCACGGCTGCGCGCAGCTGCTCCTCATCGATCTTCGAGGGATTCCAGATCACGCCGAGTCTTGAGATCGTCATGGAGACAGCTTGGGCGAGAGCCGAAGATATCGCAAACCGAACGCTCAGCCGTAGAAGAGCGCTTCGAACGCCTTCCGGGCTCGCCGCGTGACGCCCAGGTAGTCGTCCTCGAGCACGGTGGCCGAGCGCTCCGGATAGCCGAGCAGGATGCCGATCGCGTCGAGCTGTCGCGGTTCGGTGGGCAGCACGTCGCTCGTCTGGCCCGTGAAGAGCGTGATGGCCGATCGCAGACGACTCGACAGGCGCCAGGCGTCGCGCAGCAGGTCGGCGGAGGCCGGCGGAATGAGATCCGCCTCGACCGCGGCGTCGAGAGCCGCGATCGTCGACGTGGTGCGCAGCGCGGGCACGCGGTGAGCGTGCTGCAGCTGCAGCAGCTGCACGAGCCACTCGACGTCGCTGAGCGTGCCCGGTCCGAGCTTGAGGTGACGACGCGGGTCGGCTCCCTGCGGGAGCCGCTCCCCCTCGACACGCGCCTTGATCCGCTTGATCTCCCGAGTGCCCTGAAGATCGACGGCTTCGGGATAGCGGATGCTGTCGGCGAGGGCAATGAACCTGCTCGTCAGCTTGGCGCTGCCGGCGACGCCGCGCGCGCGCAGCAGAGCCTGCGCCTCCCACGAGAGGGACCAGCGCCGGTAGTACTCCGCGTAGGCCTCGATCGAACGGACGACAGGACCGCTGCGCCCTTCAGGGCGGAGGTCGGCGTCCAGATCGAGGGGAACTCTGTTGTCGGCGAGATGCTCGCGCAGGCCCGCGACGATCTGCATCGACAGCTTCTGCGCACGTTCAGGGTCGACCCCGTTGGCGTCGTAGACGAAGAGGATGTCGGCATCCGATCCGAATCCCAGCTCCGCGCCGCCGAACCTTCCCATCCCGATCACGGCGAAGTCGAGCGCACCGTCCTCCGGGGGGACGACCTCGCGGTAGACCGCCCGCAGTGCCGCCTGGATCGTGGCGTCGGTGATCTCGGTGAGTGAGGTCGCGACCTCCTCGATCGTGAGCACGTCGAGCACGGCTCCCATGGCCGTCCGCAGCAATTCGCGGCGGCGCAGCGCCCGCACGGCGCGCAGGGCGCCGACCACGGTGTCGTGCCTGGTCTGGATCGCCCGCGCCTCTTCGTCGATCGCCGCGCGGCTGCGAGGACGGAGCAGTTCGGTGCTGTCCAGCCAGGCGACCGATTCGGGGATCCACTCCATGAGCTCGCCGACGTACCGCGACGACGACAGCAGGCGGGTCAGGCTCTCTGCCGCGCCGGACGAGTCGCGCAGCATCCGCAGGAACCACGGAGTGTCGCCGAGCCGTTCGCTGATCCTCCGGAAGGCGATCAGCGCGTAGTCGGGATCGCTCCCGTCGGCGAACCAGCGCACCATGATCGGCATGAGATGGCGCTGGATCGTCGCCTTGCGGCTGAGGCCCGTGGTCAGCGCGCCGATGTGCCGCAGCGCACCGGTCGGGTCGCGGAAGCCGATGGCGGCGAGGCGGTCGTGCGCCTGCGCGGTCGACAGCGTGCGCTCGTCTTCGGGCAGCGCGGCCACCGCGCTCAGCAGCGGACGGTAGAACAGCCGGATGTGGATCTCGCGGACTTCCCTGCGCACGCTTTCCCAGCGCTGCCACACGGCCTCGCCGGATTCGGCCAGAGCCGTGCTGCGTGCGAGCACTCGGAGTCCGGCGGGCGTCCGCGGCATCAAGTGGGTGCGGCTCAGCTCGCGCAGCTGCAGGCGGTGCTCCATGAGGCGGAGCACGCGGTAGTCGTCTGCGAAGGTCGCCGCCTCGACCCGCCCGATGTAGCCGCCCTCGACCAGCGCGTCGATGCTCTCGAGCGTCCCGCGCGTGCGGATCGTCGGATCGGTGAGGCCGTGGACGAGCTGCAACAGCTGGACCGTGAACTCGATGTCACGCAGGCCACCGGCACCGAGCTTGAGCTGATACGGCGCGTCATCGGGGTCGATGTGCTCCATCACCCGCTCGCGCATCCGTTGCACGCTGTCGACGAAGTTCTCGCGCGCCGCGCTCGACCACACCTTCGGCTGCACGGCTTCGATGTAGGCTGCGCCGAGCGCGGCGTCTCCGGCCAGGGGCCGCGCCTTCAGCAGCGCCTGGAACTCCCAGCTCTTCGCCCAACGGTCGTAGTAGGCGAGATGCGAGGCGAGAGAGCGCACCAGAGCACCCTGCTTGCCCTCCGGCCGCAGAGCGGCGTCGACCTCCCACAGCGGCGGCTCGGCTTCGATGCCGCTCAGTCCGCGCATGGTCTCGCGGGCGAGGCGTGTCGCGACGTCGATCGCGCGGGCCTCGGACACCACCTCTTCATCGGAGGTGCCGCCGACGAAGATCACGTCGACGTCGCTCACGTAGTTCAGTTCTCGGGCGCCCGCCTTGCCCATCCCGATGATCGCCAGCTGGGTCGCCGCGATCTCCTCATCGCCGAACGCCCCGCGGACCTGAGTGCGCGCGACTGCGAGAGACGCTTCCAGAGCTGCTCCGGCGATATCGGCAAGCGCCGCCGCCACGTCGCCGACGATGTCGACCGCGCTCGCGTGACTCAGATCGAACGCGGCGATTCCCGCGAGCTCTCGCCGGTACGCGACACGCAGAGCCACGAGCGCGTCATCACCCGCGGATGCCGCGAACCCCTCGCGAGCGCCGATCGCCTCGAGCATCCTCGAGCGCAGCTCATCTGCCGACGGCAGCCGCTCGGCAGATGTCGCCAACACCGACAACTCGGACGGATGCCGCAGGAAGAAGCCGCCCAGTCCCTGAGACGCGCCGAACACGCGCCAGGCCCGGCGACGCGAGTCAGCTTGGAGGAAGAGCGTCTTCAGGGGCGCAGCGTCGCGCCGAGCCACCCGCAGCATGCCCTCGACCGCGGCATCCGGGTCGGCTGCCTGCGCGCCATCGAGCAGAGCGGCTCTGTCAAGGCCGAGCAGAGCGGCCAACTCGTCGAGCGAAGCGGCTGCCTCGCTCAGTTCTGCGAAGCCGAGCCTCGCCAGGGCAGAGAGCGAGACGGATTCGTCCGAACGGGCCATGCGCGCCTCAGAGGAGCTCGAGGTTGTTCTTCAGCTCCAGCGGCGTGACCTGACCGCGATAGGCCTCCCACTCCATGCGCTTGTTGCGCAGGACGTAGTTGAAGACCGACTCGCCCAGCGTCTCGGCGACGAGCTCGGAGTTCTCCATGTACTCCAGCGCGTGATCGAGGCTTGCGGGAAGTGCCGAGTACCCGAGCGCGCGGCGCTCGGCGTCGGTCATCTGCCACACGTTGTCCTCGGACTCGGGCGGCAGCTCGTAGCCTTCTTCGATGCCCTTCAGGCCCGCGGCCAGCATGAGAGCGTATGCCAGGTACGGGTTCACAGCAGAGTCGAGGGCGCGGTACTCGACACGAGTCGAACCGCCCTTATTGGGCTTGTACATGGGCACGCGCACGAGAGCCGAACGGTTGTTGTGACCCCACGTGACGAAGCTGGGCGCCTCGTCGCCGCCCCACAGGCGCTTGTACGAGTTCACGAACTGGTTGGTCACCGCCGCGATCTCGTTGGCGTGCTTGAGCAGGCCGGCGATGAAGTGACGTCCGGTCTTGGAGAGCTGATACTTCGCGCCCTCCTCGTAGAACGCGTTGCGCTCACCCTCGAACAGCGACATGTGGGTGTGCATGCCGCTGCCGGGGTGTCCGCTGAGCGGCTTCGGCATGAACGTCGCGTAGACGCCCTGCTCGATCGCCACTTCCTTGATCACGGTGCGGAAGGTCATGACGTTGTCGGCCATCGTCAGCGCGTCGGCGTAGCGAAGGTCGATCTCGTTCTGGCCGGGGCCGCCTTCGTGGTGGCTGAACTCGACCGAGATGCCGAGGTCCTCCAGCATCCGCACCGAGCGCCGGCGGAAGTCGTGCGCCGTGCCGCCGGGGACGTTGTCGAAGTATCCGGCGGAGTCGACCGGAACCGGTCCTTCCGGACCGAACGACGAGGACTTGAGCAGATAGAACTCGATCTCGGGATGCGTGTAGAACGTGAAGCCCGCGTCGGCTGCCTTGGCCAGGGTGCGCTTGAGCACGTGCCGCGGGTCGGAGACCGCAGGGCGCCCGTCGGGCGTCGTGATGTCGCAGAACATGCGCGCGGTCGGGTCGATCTCACCGCGCCACGGCAGGATCTGGAAGGTCGTGGGATCGGGCTGCGCCAACAGGTCGGACTCGTAGCTGCGGGTCAGTCCCTCGATGGCCGATCCGTCGAAGCCGATGCCCTCGGCGAATGCGCCTTCGACCTCGGCAGGCGCGATGGCCACCGATTTGAGGGTTCCGATCACATCGGTGAACCAGAGGCGGACGAACTTGACGCCCCGCTCCTCGATCGTGCGGAGCACGAAATCCCGCTGCTTGTCCATTGCTACTCTGCGTCCTGGCTCTTGGCGGCGTCTTCGGCCGCATCCTCGTCCGCCCACGCGCGGGCGCGTTCCCGCAGCAGCGCCGGCGCGTTCGCCGCCTCCGCCTCGGTGTCGAAGGGCCCTACGCGGTCAACCGACGGCGAGATCATGCCGAACTCGACCTGTCCGGTGGCCAGGTTGTACCAGTACTTCTCATCGCCAGTCGACATCAGCGCTCCTTCTTCCCGTGATGTCATCGATCCTACTGGCGCTGACGCCTGTCGCTAAGCTAGCGACCATGGCAAAAGCGATCGGCGTCGACATCGGCGGCACGGGTATCAAGGCAGGAATCGTCGACCTCGAGCACGGGACCATGGCGTCCGACCGCGTTCGCGTCCCCACTCCTGAGGGCGCATCGCCCCAGGACGTGCTGACAGCCGTCCAGACGGTGCTTCGCACGCTCGACGTGCACGAGTCCACTCTTCCCCTCGGTGTCGCCTTCCCCGCGATCGTCAAGCGGGGCAAGACGCTCTCTGCGGCCAATGTCTCCAAGGAATGGCTCGACTTCGACGCCGAGCGCTTCTTCCGCGACGGCTTGGGCCGCAACATCGTCTTCGTCAACGATGCAGACGCCGCGGGCGTCGCCGAGGCGCGCCACGGAGCGGCCCGCGACGTCATCGGGCTCACCCTGCTCACCACGCTCGGCACCGGCATCGGATCCGCCCTTCTCTACGACGGCGTGCTCGTCCCCAACTCCGAACTCGGACATCTGAACTTCCGCGAGTTCGACTCGGTGGAGAAGTGGGCCGCGACCTCTGCCCGCGAGCGCGAGGGCCTCAGCTGGGAGGCATGGGCCGAGCGCCTCCAGGCCTTCTACTCGCACATCGAGTTCCTCTTCAGCCCGGATCTGTTCGTCGTCGGCGGCGGCGTGTCGAAGAACGCGGGCGACTTCCTTCCGCTGCTCGAACTGAAGACTCCGATCGTCCCCGCGATCCATCGCAACAACTCGGGGATCATCGGCGCGGCATCCCTCGCCGGCGACTGAGCCGCAGGCATCCGAAACCTCTCGGGCCCCGTGTTCCTCCGGGAACGCGGGGCCTTCGCCATACCGGCTCTGCTACTGCTTGGCTACGAACAGGTCGGCGGGATCCACTGCCAGCACCAGCACGTCGCCGGGCTGGAGAACCCACTCCAGGCCGCTGTACTCCATGAACGATTGCGGCTCCAGACAGAATCGGTCGCCGATCGCGATCTCACCGTCGCCGTCTGCGACCGTGTACGACATGATGCGTCCGGCAGAGTCCCTCGCGACGGTCCCGTCGGCGGTGTCTCTGGATCCGCGATCCACCAATTCGGGGCCGATCCAGAACACCCGATGCCCATCGTCGCCGTTGCCGTACAAGAACCCCAGCCCCGACCGCTCGATGCATCCGCTGCTGTCGGGAACCTTGGCGCCCCTTCGCAGAAGAAGACGATCCCCCGGCCCGATCGTCTCCGGGGCGACGCCGTTGAGAGACGCCAGCCGGTCGACGCCGAACCTCTGCTCGATCGCGCTGATGATGTCGCCGTACGTGACCACGTAACCGACGAGTGCGTCGTCGTAGAAGACGGCTTCTCCCTCAGCACCGTCGATGGAGCCGGTGTCGACAGGCTCCGACTCCGCAGCAAGCGCGGGGTCGACGCTCGGTTCCGGCGACGGTTGAACCGCCGCTGGCGTCTCGGTGGGCTTCGGCTCCGGGGCCGTGCATCCGGTGAGCACGACGGCGACGAGGGCAGCGAGAAGTGCCGACCCGACCACTGCGCGATACGACATTGACGAACGCTACCGCGCGTGCGGCGATGAATCCAGTAGGGGGGGTGCGAATGGGCCGACCTGTACGCCGGGTTCTGTTCCGGGGTTCTTCGCCCCTTCGACGGCCATCTCTCTCGGCGACACGTTGCCGTGGCACTCTAGCGGTCTACCCGAGGACTCGGCGAGCCGCGTCAACATCCTCTGTCTGACCTTGCTCCGGACGAGGTTTACCTGGCGGACCGTGTCACCACGGCCCCCGGTGGTCTCTTACACCACCCTTTCACCCTTACCCCTTGCGGGGCGGTCTGCTCTCTGTGGCACTTTCTCGCGGATTGCTCCGGGTGGGCGTTACCCACCGTCCTGCCCTGAGGAGCCCGGACGTTCCTCGGTGCGGTTGCCCGCCACGCGACCGTCCAGTCGACCCATTCGCCCGTCCAGTCTACCGGGGGGCCAGCCGCAGGTGTTCGGCGCGCACGACGCTCACTTCTCCGCCGACTCCGCGATGCGCAGATCCAGCGGCACATCGATCGGGAACGAGCCGAACAGCCGTCGGGTCGCCACGGCCGCAGCTTCTCGCACCGCGTCGGCCGCAGCATCCGCTTGCTCCAGCGGAACATGCAGGATCACCTCGTCATGCAGGAAGAAAGCGAGGTGCGGATGCCGGGAGAACGTCGCGGATGCCGGTGCCGGAACCGCAGACTCGGGAAACTGCCGCAGCCGATGCCTGATCTCGGCGAGCCAGATCAGTGACCATTCGGCTGCGGTCCCCTGCACGACGAAGTTGCGCGTGAACCGCCCCCAGTCGCGCGCTCGCCGGCGGGCGACCGCCACGTCCGCCGGATCGGCGTCTGCACCCGTCGCGCCCGCCTGCATGCGTGACCATTCCTCGGACGGCCTCGGAGACGACCGGCCCAGCCAGGTGGAGACCACTCCCCCGTCCTCACCGAACCTGGCCGCCTTGTCGACGAGCGCCATCGCGCGGGGATACACCTTCCGCAGCCGCGGTACGAGTCGCCCGCTGTCACCCGTGGTGGCACCGTACATGGCACCGAGCACCGCGTACTTCGCCTCTTCACGCGTGGCGACCGCGCCGGACTCGACGACCCCCGCATAGAGGTCGGCCCCCTGGGCCGCGCGCGCCATCGCGCGATCCCCCGCCATCGCGGCGAGCATCCGCGGCTCCAGTTGCGCGACGTCGGCGACGACCAGCGTCCAGCCCGGATCAGCCCGCACCGCCGTACGCAGGTTCCGAGGAAGCTGCAGGGCACCACCGCCTGCCGAGGCCCATCGGCCCGTGACGACTCCACCCGGTATGTAGACGGGCCGGAACCTGCCGTCATGGACCCACTCCGTCAGCCATGCCCACCCGTTCGCGCTGAGCAGACGCGAGAGCTTCTTGTACGCGAGGAGGGGCTCGACCACCGCGTGGCTGTGCTCTGACAATTCCCACTTGCTCGTGGACTCGACCTGCACGCCCACGCGGTGCAGGGCCCGCAGCAGCTTCGGCTGGCTCTCGAGGTTCACGGAGGCGTCGCCGAGGATCGAGCGCACCCGCTCGGCCTGGGCGGCCATCCGGCTCGGGAGACCACCGGCGACCGGGCGAGTTCCGAGGATCTCGGTGAGGATCTGGTCGTGAACGGCTTCGTTCCAGGGCAGCCCTGCGGCCCGCATCTCCTCCGCGATCAAGCCGCCCGCGGACTCCGCCGCGCACAGGAGGGCCAGACGTCCATCTTTACTGTCTGCGATCACTCGTCGCTGCTCGCGGTACTGCGCGAGCATCTCCGCGACAGGATCATCGGGGGCCCGTTCCTCGGCGACGTCGAAGAGCGCAGGCGCCTCCGCGGCCGGCTCGCGACGTACCCACCATTCCGACGGCGCCAGAGGCCTGGCGACCTTGTCGGTGTCACGGAGGATCGCGTGGCAGAGAAGCAGATCGTGCGCGCGACCGATGAGCACTCCGGCGTCGAGCAGCGCGGGGTACACGTCACGGGCGCTGCGGATCACCCAGCGAGGCGCCGCTTCGCGCTCGCGGGCCGCGACGAAAGTGGCCAGTTCGCTCGCGGAGAGGGCGCGCCGAGCGACCTCGCCGCCGTCGTCGTCGAGATCGACCGCGAGGTAGCCGGACCTGCCGACCGCGATCAGCGCGATGCGGCTCTCGGCGCTATGTCGCGAGGTCACCGCTGTCGTGAGCGGGGCATGCTCATGACAGCCCGGACTCCTCGGTGCGCACGAGGATGCATCCGCACTCGGGGCACGAGACGACGGCGTCTTCGGGAGCACGACGGATGTCGTTGAGGTCGGTGCCCGGAAGCATCATGTTGCAGCCCTCGCAGGTGCCGCGGGTGAGGAGCGCTGCGCCGGCGCTGTTGCCCGCACGACGGGTGTACTCGGCGAGCAGCGCTGCGGGGAGCGCTTCGGTCACGGCAGCACGATCGCGCGCGAGCTGAGCACCGAGCTCGGTGGCCGCGGCGACGTCGGCCTTCGCCTGAGTCGTGAGCGTCGAGCCCTCGGCGGTCGTAGCCTCGAGCAGCACCTGCTGCGCGGCCACGGCGGCTTCTGCCTCCTCGAGGCGCCCCATCACGTCGAGCTCGGCGTCCTCGAGGTCGCTCTGACGCCTGGCGAGACTGTCGAGCTCGTGCTCGAGCGCCTGCGCTTCCTTCGAGTTGGTCGCGGTCGCCAGACGCTCGGCGTCGCGCGCTCGCCGCTGCTCGACGAGCTTCACGTCGGACTCCAGACGCGAGAGCTCGATGCGGACATCGTCCCGGGTTCCGGTGAGGGCGGTGAGCTCACGCAGCTGGTCCTGGCGGACAGCGACGAGCTCGGTGATGCGGGGGCCCTGCACGGGCTTGGTGCGTGCACGCTCCGCCTGGAGGATGCGCCGATCGAGATCGGCGACGTCGAGCAGGATGCGCTGGTGTTCCGGGGAGGCGTTCACACTGTCAAATCTAGCCGGTGCGGGATGCCGAGCATCACTGCACCTCGCCATCCAGATAGAGCCAGCGACGGTCTTCGCGCACGAAGCGACTGCGCTCGCGCAGCGAACCCCGGGTGCCGTCCTGATGCCAGAACGCCTCGAACTCGACCACGCCTTCGTCATCGAACGGGCCACCCGCGACCCGGTCGACGATCGCGAGCCGGCGCCAGTGCAGGCCGGGCTCGAACTCGATCGAGCGCGGCCGGGTGGACGGATGCCATGAGACATGCAGGTAGCGAGCGTCTTCGATCGCGAACGCGGTGTACCGCGATCGCATGAGACGCTCGGCCGTCGGCGCCGCTGCACCGCGGTGCAGCGGCCCGCAGCATCCGCCGTAGACGTCACCGGATCCGCACGGACAGCGGGAGTCCTCATCAGGAATGCGGTCACCCGCCGTCGCGTTCTCCCCTGCCGTCATGGCTCCAGCGTACGCTGACGGCATGACAGCACTTCCCCGGTTCACCGCCCACAACGGCTTCTCCCTGCCCGCCGTCGGATTCGGAACGTACGCGCTCTGGGGCGACGAGGGAGCGGATGCCGTCGCTGCCGCGATCGGCGCCGGATACCGCCTGATCGACTCGGCGTTCAACTACGAGAACGAGGGCTCCGTCGGCCGCGGAATCGCCGCGTCAGGGGTCGATCGCAGCGAGATCGTCGTGACGAGCAAGCTCCCGGGCCGGCACCACAGCTCGTCGAAGGCCCGCACCAGCATCGAGGAGAGCCGATCACGGCTCGGCGTCGATGCGATCGACCTGCATCTGATCCACTGGCCGAATCCCTCTCAGGGAGAGTACGTGCAGGCATGGGAAGCGCTCGTCGACGCGCAGCAGCGCGGGGTGGTGCGTCACATCGGGGTCTCCAACTTCCTCCCCGAGCATCTGGAGCGCATCGAGAGCGAGACCGGTGTCCGTCCGGTCGTGAACCAGATCGAAGTGCACCCGTACTTCCCGCAGAGCGAGCAGCTGGCGTATCACCGTGAGCGGGGCATCATCACCGAGGCGTGGAGTCCGATCGGAAGGGCGGCCGCCCTGCTCTCGGAGCCGGTGATCGCCCAGGTCGCGGCCGCGCACGGGATCACCCCTGCCCAGACGGTGCTCGCCTGGCACGTCGCGCGCGAGACCGTGGCGATCCCGAAAGCGTCTTCGGCGGAGCACCAGGCCGCGAACCTCGCCGCGGGTGCCGTCGTGCTCGACGCGGCCGAGGTGGATGCCATCACCGCACTCGGGCGGGCGGACGGACGGCTGTTCGACGCCGATCCGGCGACGCACGAGGAGTCCTGAGATCGACCGGATCACGGTCGCCGGAATCAGGGTCACTCCACGCACGGCACGGGCGTACTTCGGGTTCCAGGCGCTCGCCGGGGCGCTCTGGTGGATCGGCGTCTTCACGACTGATGCGGTGCGGCTCGCGACGCTCGGCGACCTTCCGGCAGGAGTGATCGCGATCGGCGACATCCCGCTGTTCGTGCTCGCCTCGGCTCTAGTGGCCTGGGGCATCCGTCAGGCGGTGTGGATCGCCGTCCCCTGGACGGTGCTGGTCGCGGCGGGGATGGCCGTGTACTCGACGGTCACGACTCTGGCCGGCTGGGGTGCGCTGCTCATGGCGCTCTCCGCGATGGGCAGCGTGGCCGCGGGCATCGTGATCGTCTGCGGTCGCGCACCGGTCGAGTGGATCGTCAGAGGTCCCTTCGCGTTCCGGACCGCCCGCAACGAGGGGCGCGCGCGCCTCGCCGCGCGGACCGTACGCCAGATGCTGCTGTTCTGGGTGCTGTTCCTGGGCGTGCTGCCGGTCGGCATCGCCGCTGTCGAGGCGAGATGGATGCTGCGCATGGACGTCCCGGTGCCCGTGCGGGTCGCGGGCGGACTGCTGTTCGTCGCGGCATCCGCTCTCGGAATCCGCTCTGCCGTGTCGGTACTCGTCGTCGGCGAGGGAACGCCGCTTCCGTCGCACATGGCCCGCCGCCTCGTGATAACCGGGCCTTATCGGTACGTGCGCAACCCGATGGCGGTGGCCGGTATCGCCCAGGGCGTCGCCGTCGGCCTGGCACTCGGTTCCTGGCTGGTCGTCGCCTATGCGCTGTGTGGTTCGCTGATCTGGAACACGCTCGTGAGGCCCCAGGAGGAGGCCGATCTCGAGAGCCGCTTCGGCGCCGAGTTCGACGAGTACCGCCGTCGCGTGCCGTGCTGGGTACCGCGGCTCACCCGCCGCGCGTGAGGACGCCAGGCCATACAATCGATCAGCTCATGACGTTGAGGATCATGGCGAATCGAAGCGAGAAGAGACACCTGTGAGCACAACTCAGGCCGGCTGGTACGACGACGGCACCGGAACCCAGCGCTGGTGGGACGGACAGAACTGGACCGAGAACGTGCAGCCTGCCGCCGCTCCCGAACCCGGAATCGGCGGGTTCATCGAACGCGCGCAGGCGGAAGCCGTCGCCGGTGCGCAGCCGCGCCCGGCCGCGCAGGGCATGAGCTACGTGGTGCTGCAGGTCGTGCTCAAGGAGAAGTTCTTCGGCTCCGGGTCGGGCAACCTCACCGAGCTCGAGTACGCGATCAACACCCAGGCGGCCCTCGGCTACCGGTTGCACACGATCACCACGTCGTCGTCGGGCAGCACCGGCTTCGGCGGCGGCGACCGCATCCAGGCCACGCTGGTCTTCGAGAAGCTCTGAGATCAGGCTGAGCCGACCCGCTGCGTCCCCAGGACTCGGAGCAGATCGAGCTTTCCGGCGGCCTCGCTGCCCGGCGCCGCCGTGAGCACGATCAGCGCGCACGACTCGTCAGGCGTGATCAGCGCCTGACAGTCGACCTCGATCTCGCCGAGCTCGGGGTGCACGAGGACCTTGTGATCCTCGAACCGTCGACGAACCTCGTGGTCCTCCCAGTAGCCGACGAACTCCGGGCTGGCCGCGCGCAGCGCCTTCTCGATGTCGGCGGCCCGCGAGGTGAGGCCCCAGGCGCCGAGGGCGGCGCGAAGGGATGCCGTCAACGTGCGCCCCTGGCGCTCATGATCGCGGAACCGGGTAGCGTGCGCGTTCCGTCTCGGGATGCGCGAACCAGCGGTAGATTCCGCTGCGTTCCATGCCCGCGCGACCCGTCGCATCGCCGATGAGAGCGCGGGACGCGTCATTCTGCACGAGCACCTCGTCGATCGCCGAGACCACGAAAGCCGGTGTGTCGTGCAGCCGGTCGAGCACGCGCAGCAGCGACGGCGGCAGGTAGTCGGTGAAGGCCGCACGGTCGGGTGCGCTGTGTCCCGAGATCCGATAGAGATAGTCGCGCTCATCGGGGGTGAGGCGCAGCGCTCTGGCGAGGGCGGCGAGCATCTGCACGCTCGGCTGTGGGCCACGGCGCTGCTCGAGTCGTGCGTAGTAGTCGGTCGACATCGCCGCCAGCATGGCGACCTCTTCTCGTCGGAGCCCTGACGTCCGGCGTCTGGGACCGGCGCTGAGCCCCACGTCGGCGGGCTTCAGCTCCTGCCGTCGTCGGAGCAGGAAGTCGGCGAGTGCATCACGATCCATCCTCGAAGTATCCCTCCACTCCGGCGTCGCATCCAGGGACCGCCAGTCCGTGGATGACCGCTCTCTGCCGCGCGCCGATCATCCGTCACACGCTGGTTGCATGAACATCAGCGGAAACACCATCTTCATCCCCGGCGCGACGAGCGGCATCGGGCTCGCCCTGGCTCGAGCGCTCAACGCACGAGGCAACACCGTGATCATCGGCGGCCGACGAACCGACCTCCTCGAGAGCATCGCCCGGGAGACCCCGAGTCTGCGCACGGTCCAGGTGGACACGACGGATGCCGACAGCATCCGCGCGGCCGCCGCGACGGTCCTCGCCGAGCACCCCGAACTGAACGTGCTCATCACGATGGCAGGCATCATGCGAGTCGAGGACTGGACCACACCCGCCGGCTTCCTCGACACCGCCGAGGCCACCGTCACGACGAACCTGCTCGGCCCGATCCGGCTGATCGCCGCGTTCATCGAGCATCTGCGCTCGATGAACGCGGCCACCATCATGACGGTGTCGTCGGGTCTCGCCTTCGCGCCGCTGCGCGTCACGCCCACGTACAACGCCACGAAGGCCGCGATCCACATGCTGAGCGAATCGCTGCGGCTCCAGTTCGACGGGTCGTCCGTGAGCGTCGTCGAGCTCGAGCCGCCGGCGGTGCGCACCGCGCTCATGCCAGGGCAGGAGGAGAGCGAGTTCGCGATGCCGCTCGACGACTTCATCTCCGAGGTGATGGCGTTGATCGAGACGCAGCCGGAGGCCACCGAGATCCAGGTCGAGAATGTGAAGTTCCTCCGGTACGGCGAAGCCCGTGGCGACTACCCCCAGGTGGTTGCGACGCTGAACCGGCTCGACCCGCACGGTCACTGAGTTCACACCGACGCGGCGACCGCGTCCTGCACGGTTTCGTGCTCGAAGTGGAACCCGGACCTGCTGAGGGCGGCGGGGCGCACGTCGGCGTCGGCGAGCAGCAGCGAATCCGCCGCGTCGCCGAGCGCCAGACGCAGCGCCCAGCTCGGAGCAGGCAGCCAGAACGGCCGGTGCATGCGCTCGGCCAGAGCGCGACCGGTGTCGTTCGCAGTGGCCGGCGTGGGGCCGGTGAGGTTCACCGGCCCCACGAGCTTCTCGTCGATGACGTGACGAATCGCCCGCACCTCGTCATCGAGAGAGATCCACGGCCACAGCTGGGTCCCGGGGCCCAGCGGCCCCGACACCCCGAAGCGCGTGAGTTGGATCAGCGGTTTCAGCACCCCGCGTCGGTGGATCACGGGCGCCGTGCGCAGCAGCGCCACACGGGCGTCATCTTCTGCGCGTCGGGCCTCGTCCTCCCAGGCCACGCAGAGCCGCGCGAGGAACGTGCTTCCAGCCGGTGACGTCTCGTCGAGCACCGCGCCGGGCGCCGATCCGTATATGCCGACGGCAGACGCCGACAGCAGCGCCGGTGCATCCGCTCCCAATGCCCGCACCGCTGTCGTGAGGGTCTTGGTGGTCTGCAGGCGCGACTGCACGAGCTCACGGCGATATCCGCGGGTCCAGGGCAGCCGCCCGACGCTCGCGCCGCCGAGGGCGACGACGGCCTCCGCTCCCGCGAGCACATCGGGGTCGAGCGGCCTCTCCCCCGGCATCCATTGCTGTTCCTGCGAGTTCCGCGCCGATCGACGCACGAGCGTCGTCACCTCGATGCCGTCGGCTTGCAGGGATGCGTTCAGTGCAGTGCCGATCAGGCCTGACGCCCCGCTGATGATCACCTTCATCGCAGCTCACCCACCGCGGCCTCGAGAGCGTCGGCCGATCGCCGGAGCAGAGCGAGTTCGGCGTCGGAGAACGGCGTGTTCCGAACCGGAACGGCTCCTGCCGCGCTCACGATCGACGGGACCGACAGGGCGATGCCGTGGATGCCGTGGAAGTCGTGCAACACGGTGCTCACGGGCATGACCGCATGCTCGTCGCGCAGGATCGCCTCAACGATGCGGGCACTCGACAGACCGATCGCGTAATTCGTGGCGCCCTTTCCCTGGATGACCTTGTAGGCGGCGTCGCGCACGTCGACCGCGATCGACCCGAGCTCGTCGAGAGTGAAGGGCGGATGCTGCGGGGTCGACCAGTCGAGGATCGGCACGGTGCCGATCGAGGCGTGCGACCACAGCGGGAACTCCGTGTCGCCGTGCTCGCCGACGATGTAGGCGTGCACGCTGCTCGTCGACACGCCGGCGCGTTGTGCGAGCTGCCATCGCAGTCGCGAGGTGTCGAGAACGGTCCCGGAGGAGAAGATGCGCTCGGGCGGAAGCCCGGTCGCCTCTTGCGCGATCACGGTGAGCACGTCGCACGGGTTCGTCACGATGACGAACACGGCGTTCGGCGCCGCCTCGAGCAGCTGCGGCAGCATCGTGCGGATGATCCGGGCGTTCACGTCGGCGAGCTCCATGCGCGTCTGACCCGGCTTCTGCTTCGCGCCGGCGGTGATCACGACGACGTGCGAGCCCCGCACCACCGACAGGTCGCTGCCACCGGTGATGTCGCTCGAGCCCGTGAACTGCGTGCCGTGCGCGAGGTCGAGCACCTCGGCATCGACCTTCTCGGTCGCGATGTCGTACAGGGCGACGTGACGTGCAGAACCTCGGATGAGGGCTGCGTAGGCGACACTCGAACCCACGCTCCCCGCGCCGACGACCGTGAGTTTCGAGTTCTCGATGATTGCCATGCGGCCAGTCTCGCAGGGCTGGCGTATCGCACTCCAGCAATGGCGACCGGAAGAATGCAAAACCGGCCGGCGGTACTCAGACCTCAGGTGCTCCGGCCGAGTGCGGAAGCGAGACCTTCGTGCGCGCAGCACCTCCGGCTCCGGTCCCGCCCACCACGCACGCGACCGCACCGATGATGAGGCCCAGCAGCACTCCTTGGCTCGGCATCTGGCCGAGCAGCAGCCATCCGAAGAGTGCGGCGACAGAGGGGATCAGCGCGAAGAGCAGCGAAACCCGGGCCGCCCCGCTCCGACGGACAGCCGCCATGTACACCGTGGTGCCGACCGCGGCGCTGAACACGATCATCGCCCCCATGCTCACGAGCGCGCGCGGCAGGTCGCCGAGGTCGGGTGGTGAGACGGCGGCCCAGATGATCATGGGAATGGCCGACACGAACTGGCCGACGGCGCTGGCGGGCAGCGGATCCACGTCCGCGAGAAATCGCTGCTGATATACGCCACCCGCAGACATCCCGAGTAGAGCGAGCAGCGTCAGGACGAGGGCTGCGTCGATGCCGGTGGCAGAGACCCTTCCCGCGAATGCGACACCGATCGCAGCAAGCCCGAGCGCGAGACCGACGATGCCTCGTCTGGTCGGGCGCTCGCCCAGCCACGACGCCGCGAGCACGGCCGTCACGAGCGGGTTCATCGCGATCACGAGCGCTGTCAGCGTCGGCGGGACGCCGAGCCTCATCCCTTCGTACGCGCACCCGAACTGCACGGCCTGAGTGAGAACGCCGACGACGACGACGTGCCCCCATTCACGGCCCCTCGGCCAGCGTCGGCGCCCGAGGGCGGCGACGCCCGCGAGAAGGAGGGCGGCCAGCACGAACCGGATGCTCAGCACCCAAGGCGCCGACAGTTCTCCCAGCGCCATCGCGCCGAGCGGGTACCCGAGCCCGTATAGCAGGACGATGAGAATCACGTGACTCGTGCGGAGGTTCATGTCTTCGATGCTCGTCGTGCCGACCGGCCGCCGTCCAACAACGATTAGCAATCGCGATCGATAGACAAAAGAGATCGGAATAGAGTTCCCCTATGGACACCTTGGATGTCATTCCGCTGCGATCCTTCCTCGCCATCGCGTCGTGCGGCGGATTCCACCGCGCGGCCGCTGCGCTCCACCTCAGCCAATCGGCTGTCAGCCAGCACGTCCGGCGCCTGGAACAGGTCGTCGGAGCGCCGCTCGTCGAACGCAATGGACGGCTCATGATGTTCACCCCGAGAGGCGAGATCCTCCTGTCAGAAGCTCGCCGGATCCTCGACGTGCACGACGAAGTGCTTCGAACGGTTCGGGTTCCCCATGAGACCGACACCCTGGTGCTCGGGTCCACCGAGCACGGCGCCGAACAGATGCTCCCCGAGATCATCGCCTCGCTGCGGCATGCCGCGCCTGGCACGGAGGTGAGACTCCGCCTGGATCGAACCGCCAGAGTGACCGAAGCCCTTGAGGCAGGCCGACTGGATCTCGCTGTGGTCCTCGAGATCGGCACGGCGAGCCCCCTCCAGCCGAAGCTCCGGCTCGGCTGGTTCGCGTCGCCCGAATGGACTGCGCCTTCCGATGGCCCGGTTCCGCTCGTCCAGTTCGATCCGCCATGCGTGATGCGCCCCGCTGTTCTGGAGCTCATGGCCGCGAGCGGGCGACCCTTTCACACCGTCGTCGAGGTTGGCGACCTTGCGGGCGGCCAATCGGCCGCCCGCTCGGGCCTCGGCGCGATCCTGCTTCCCGTCGTCGATCGCGGGCTGGAAGGGCTGCGTCCCGTGCTCGGCCTCCCCGAGCCTCCGCCCGTGCGCATGCGGGTCCGGGGTCGCGACGGCGTGCCGGCGCGTATCGTCCGTGTCGTCCAGGACGCCGTGGACACCGCTTTCAGCTGAGGGAGCCCTTTGCTCAGGCGTACTCGGCGAGAGTCTGTTCAGCCCGCGCGCCGGTAGTGCATGGCGACCGCACCACAGCGGAGCGGCTCCGCCGAGATCAGATCGAGTCGTCTTGTGCTCGCAAGCCCGCTCTCGTACAGCGTCGGCCCGTGACCCGCGATCCTCGGGTGTACGAGGAATCTGTACTCGTCGATCAGGTCCAGGCGATCGAGTTCCGTCGCGAGCCTGCCGCTGCCGAGGAGCACGCCGTCCGGGGTCCTGTCCTTGAGCTCCTGCACGGTCGTGCGCAGAGCACCGGCGAGGTGGTGGCTGTTGTTCCACGGAAAATCGTGGCGCGTCGACGACACCACGTACTTGGGCTTCGCTTCGAGCTTGAGCGCCCACTCTCGCAACGTCGGCGGGGCGTCCTCCTCGCCGCGAGCGATGGCGGGCCAGGAGCTCTCCATCATCTCGTATGTCGTCCGTCCCCACAGCATGGCGCCGGCACCGTCCATGAGACGCGTGAAGAAGGCATGCGTCTCATCGTCGGCGATTCCCTCTCGATGATCGACGCATCCGTCGAGGGTGACGTTGATGCTGAAGGTCAGCAGTCCCATGAGGCGAGTGTAGAGTCCGCTGCGCGAGGCCGCCATCGTTGCGTGCGGAGAATCCGGTGGGCCCTGCCGGGATCGAACCGACGACATCCACGGTGTAAACGTGGCGCTCTACCAGCTGAGCTAAAGGCCCTTCCTGATCATCCTAACCATGCTCGAGCGCCGCCGTGAGCGTCACCGCTCCAGCGTGACCTCGTGATCGACCCGGCCGAGCTTGTCGGGGTTCGCGACCGAGTAGATGCGGGTGATCCGCCCCTGTTCGACCGTCACCGTCACGATTCCCGCCAGCTGTCCGTCCAGTTCGACCCGGATCCCCGGCTGGCCGTTGATCGTCGTGGCAGTCGCATGAATGGCTCCGACGACCTTCGCGAGGCTCCCGGCCAGGTAGCGGACGATCGTGGCCGCGCCGATCAGCGGCCGGCGTGCCGCGCCGCGGACCTTGCCGCCGCCATCCGCGACCGACACGACGTCCGGCGCGAGGACATCCATCAGCCCCTGGATGTCTCCGGTGTTCAGGGCCGCGACGAGTCGATCGACCGCGCGCTCGTGCTCTGAGCGCACCACGGTGACACGCGGCCGCCGCGCCGCGACGTGGTCCTTCGCGCGATGCGCGATCTGCCGCACCGCTGCGGGCGTCTTGGCCACGGCATCCGCGATCTCGTCGTACGGCACGTCGAACACCTCACGCAGCACGAACACCGCCCGCTCGGCCGGGCTCAGCGTCTCGAGCACGGTCAGCATGGCGATCGACAGACTGTCGGCTAGTTCGACGTCATCCGCCACATCCGGAGCCGTCAGCAGCGGTTCGGGCAGCCACTCGCCGACGTAGTCCTCCCGGCGTCGCGACACGGAGCGGATGTGGTTGAGCGCCTGCCTGCTCACGATGCGCACGAGATACGCCTTGGGCGTTGCGACCTGGTCGCGGTCGACCGCCGCCCAGCGCAACCACGACTCCTGCAGCACATCCTCGGCATCCGCAGCGGATCCGAGGATCTCGTACGCCACGGTGAAGAGCAGGTTGCGGTGGACGACGAACGGATCGTCTGCGGCGGTCTCGGCGCTTTCCATGACGGCGAGCCTACGCGGACGTCGGCGCCGAGTCGCGGAGCGCAGATCGCTCGGCGAGCGGAGGCAGGCCGCAGGCGTCCGCGAACTCCTCGGAACGGATGCCGAGCGCCACGTTCATGCGGGCGCTCATGTTCATGAACGCGACCCTGGCGGCGAGCTCGACGAGCGCGGCGGGTCCGAGATCCGCGAGCAGAGCGTCGGAGAGCTCGTCCGTCACGGCCGGCGGCGTCTGGCTCGCCGCCTCGGCGTACTCCATGACCCTGCGCTCGAGCGGTGTGAACACGGTGGCCTCGCGCCACCGCGGCACCTGACGGATCTTGTTCGCGTCCAGTCCGTGGTTGTGGCCCATGAAGTAGTTGAAGTCGAGGCAGAAGCTGCAGCCGATCGTGGCCGCCGCCGCCATCGCCGCGTAGGAGGCGAGATCCCGGTCGAGTTCCTTCCATCCCTCGGCCTTGCGCCCGATGCCCATGGCGTCCTTCATCACCGCCGGGTGGTTCCAGAGCACCCCGACCGATTCGGGCACACGGCCCATCATCTTCTTCGCGAACATCTTCACCATGGCGCCGTAGACACCGGTGACCTCGGCCGCCGGGATGCGTGTCGTGCTGCTGTTCATGTTCGTGTCTCCCTTTCCTACGGGTCCGGTATTCCCGGCCTCGACATGGAGACACCGCCCGGTTCGCGGATGTGACACCTGGCTCTGCGATCGTCCCCGGCATCCGCTCCTCCGTGATCGGGGATAGGGTAAACATCGGCGCGCGTTGTGCACTCCCGACAAGGCTGCCCGCGTCGCTCTCCGATTCTTGGCGTGACCCGCCAGCTTGACGAAAGGTTCCACCCCGTGACCGTGCACGACCAGGATCCGTACTCCCAGGGCCCCCTCGACAGCGATCCCGAAGAGACCGGCGAGTGGCAGCAGTCGCTCGACGAGCTCGTCGACGCGAAGGGCCACGGACGTGGCCGCGAGATCATGCTGAGCCTGCTCAAGCGCTCCAAGGAGCTGCATCTGGGTGTGCCGATGGTCCCGACCACCGACTACATCAACACGATCGCTCCGGAGAACGAGCCGGAGTTCCCCGGTGACGAAGAGGTCGAGCGCCGCTACCGCGCCTGGATCCGCTGGAACGCCGCTGTCACGGTGCACCGCGCACAGCGCCCCGGCATCGGAGTCGGCGGGCACATCTCCACCTACGCGTCGTCGGCCGCCCTCTACGAAGTCGGCTTCAACCACTTCTTCCGCGGTGCGGACAACCCCGGTGGCGCGGACCAGATCTTCATCCAGGGCCACGCCTCCCCCGGCATCTACGCCCGTTCGTTCCTCGAGGGCCGCCTGAGCGAGCAGCACCTCGACGGCTTCCGCCAGGAGCAGTCGCAGGCGCCGTTCGGCATCCCGTCGTACCCGCACCCGCGCCAGATGCAGGACTACTGGCAGTTCCCGACCGTGTCGATGGGCCTCGGCCCGATCAACGCGATCTACCAGGCCATGGCGAACCGCTACGTCGAGAACCGCGGCATCAAGGACACCTCGTCCTCGCAGGTGTGGGCCTTCCTCGGCGACGGCGAGATGGACGAGATCGAGAGCCGCGGTCAGCTGCAGGTCGCAGCGAACGAGGGTCTCGACAACCTCAACTTCGTCATCAACTGCAACCTGCAGCGCCTCGACGGCCCCGTGCGCGGCAACGGCAAGATCATCCAGGAGCTGGAGTCGTACTTCCGCGGCGCCGGCTGGAACGTCATCAAGGTCGTGTGGGGCCGCGAGTGGGACGACCTGCTCGCCCGCGATGCAGACGGCGCCCTGCTCAACATCATGAACGCCACGCCCGACGGCGACTACCAGACCTACAAGGCCGAGTCCGGCGCGTACATCCGCGAGCACTTCTTCGGCAAGGACGAGCGCGCAGCGGCCCTGGTGTCGGACTACACCGACGACCAGATCTGGCACCTCAAGCGCGGCGGCCACGACTACCGAAAGGTCTACGCGGCGTTCAAGGCCGCGGCCGAGCACAAGGGGCAGCCGACCGTCATCCTGGCGAAGACGGTCAAGGGCTACGGCCTCGGCCCGCACTTCGAGGGCCGCAATGCGACCCACCAGATGAAGAAGATGACGCTGGACAACCTCAAGACGTTCCGCGACACCATGCACATCCCGATCACGGATGCGCAGCTCGAGGAGAACCCGTACCTGCCCCCGTACTACAACCCGGGACCCCAGGACGAGACGATCCAGTACATGCTCGAGCGCCGCCGCAGCCTCGGCGGATTCCTGCCCGAGCGCCGCTCGACGCACGTCGGCCTGTCACTGCCGGATGACTCCGCGTACGCCCTGCCCAAGAAGGGCTCCGGCACGCAGGAGATCGCCACGACAATGGCGTTCGTCCGCCTGCTGAAAGACCTGCTGCGTTCGAAGGACTTCGGTCACCGCATCGTGCCGATCATCCCCGACGAGGCGCGCACCTTCGGCATGGACGCGTACTTCCCGACGGCGAAGATCTACAACCCGAACGGCCAGCACTACACCTCGGTCGACCGGGAGCTCCTGCTCGCCTACAAGGAGAGCCCGCAGGGACAGATCGTGCACGTCGGCATCAACGAGGCGGGCGCCCTCGCGGCGTTCACCGGCATCGGCACGTCGTACGCGACGCACGGCGAGCCGCTGATCCCGATCTACATCTTCTACTCGATGTTCGGCTTCCAGCGCACGGGCGACGCCCAGTGGGCCGCCGGCGATCAGATGGCCCGCGGCTTCATCATGGGCGCCACCGCCGGTCGCACCACGCTGACCGGCGAAGGCCTGCAGCACGCCGACGGACACTCGCACCTGCTGGCGTCGACGAACCCGGCGACGGTGTCGTACGACCCGGCCTACGGCTACGAGATCGCGCACATCGTGCGCGACGGCCTGGAGCGCATGTACGGCGGCAACCACCCCGACCCGAACGTGATGTACTACATCACGCTGTACAACGAGCCCTACGTGCAGCCGGCCGAGCCTGAGAACGTCGACGTGGACGGCATCGTCCGCGGCATCCACCGCGTGTCCGCGGGCGAAGGTGAAGGCCCCCGCGCCCAGCTGTTCGCCTCGGGCGTCGGCCTGCCCTGGGCTCTGGAGGCTCAGGAGCTGCTGAAGAACGACTGGGGCGTCGTCGCCGACGTGTGGTCGGTCACCTCGTGGACCGAGCTGCGCCGCGACGGCCTCGCCGCCGACGAGCACAACTTCCTGCACCCGGAGGAGGAGCCCCGCACGGCCTACCTCACCCAGAAGCTGCAGGGCGCCGAGGGCCCGGTCGTCGCGGTCAGCGACTTCATGCACGCCGTGCAGGATCAGATCCGTCCGTGGGTCCCGAACCGCTACGCGACGCTCGGCGCCGACGACTTCGGCTTCTCCGACACGCGCGCCGCCGCTCGTCGCTACTTCAAGATCGACGGGCCGTCGATGGTCGTGCGCACGCTGCAGGCACTCGCTGAAGACGGCGTCGTCGACCGCTCGCTCGCCGCGCAGGCGATCCAGAAGTACAGCCTGCACGACGTGAACGCGGGCACCAGCGGCAACGCGGGCGGCGAAAGCTGAGCCATCGGTGACAGACTCGTCTCCCACCGGCATGGACAAGGCCGCGACTCTCACCTGGCTGCGCCGGATCTCCGGCGACATCGCCTCGGTGACGATCAAGCGGCTGGAGGACACGCTCCCCTGGTACGCCGACATGCCACCAGCCCGCCGCTCCGCGGTCGGGCTGGTGGCCCAGGCGGGCATCACCTCGTTCATCCAGTGGTACGACGACCCGACCTCGACGCCATGGATCGCCGCTGACATCTTCGCCGCCGCTCCACGCGAGCTGCTGCGCAGCGTAAGCCTGCAGCAGACGCTGCAGCTGATCCGCGTCACCGTGGAGGTGACCGAGGAGCGCGTCGCCGGCAAGGGCAACGATCTCCGCGAGGCGATCCTGCTGTACTCCCGCGATGTGGCCTTCGCCGCCGCGGACGTCTACGCCCGTGCCGCCGAGGCGCGAGGCCTCTGGGATGCGCGCCTCGAGGCGCTCGTCGTGGATTCGATCCTCACGGGCGAGGCCGACGAGGAGCTGCCCAGCCGCATCGCGGCGCTCGGCTGGCACGGACATGGCGAGGTCGCCGTGCTGGTCGGCACGACTCCCCCGCAGTTCGACGTCGATCTCGTCCGCCGCACCGCCAGGAAGCTCGGCGTCGATGTGCTCATCGGAGTGCAGGGTTCGCGGCTCGTCCTCGTGCTCGGACGCGCCCGCGTCGCCGGTCAGGACGGCGAAGACGACGAACTCGGCTTCCAGGAGATCGCGACGCGGCTCGAGCCGTCTTTCGGCCCCGGGTACGTCGTGCTGGGTCCCGCCGTCGCGGCGCTGGTCGACGCGAGTCAGAGCGCCCGCGCCGCGCTCGCTGGGTTCGCGGTCGCGCGCGCCTGGCGCAACGCCCCGCGCCCCGTGGAGGCCGATGATCTGCTCCCCGAGCGCGCCCTCGCCGGCGATCCGCTCGCCAAGCAGACGCTGATCGAGCGGATCTACCGACCGCTGCAGGCGCACTCGACCGATCTCGTCACCACGCTGTGGAGCTATCTCGACAACGGCCGGTCCCTCGAGGCCACCGCACGCGAGCTGTTCGTCCATCCGAACACGGTGCGCTACCGTCTCAAGCGCGTCAGCGAGGTCATCGGGTGGGACGCGACGGGTCCCCGCGAGGCGCTGATCCTGCAGACCGCACTGGTGCTCGGGTCGATCGGGGCCGCCGATCAGATCCGTCGGCGCCCTCCGCAGCGTCGTACGGCACGCTGACTCTGTGCGCCACACACAAGCGTTCTCGCGAATCTTGTGATGGTTCATCCACCGCGCACGCCCAAACGTTGGCAAGATGGTGAGGTGATCGTCTACGCCTGCCCCGGTCAGGGTTCTCAGACCCCGGGCTTCCTCTCCCCTTGGCTCGAACTCGACGGTGTGGCAGAGCAGCTCGCCGCCTACTCCGAGGCCGCGGAGGTCGACCTCCTCCTCCACGGCACCGAGTCCGATGCAGACACCATCCGCGACACGCGCATCGCGCAGCCGCTGATCGTCGCCGCGTCCCTCATCGCCGAGCGCCAGCTGCTCGAACGCGCGGGCCGCCGCCCCGACGGCATCGCCGGGCACTCCGTCGGCGAGCTCGCCGCGCTGGCGGGTGCCGGCGTGATCTCCGCCGACACCGCGATGCGCCTGGTCGGCGTGCGCGGACGGGCGATGGCGGATGCCGCCGCGCAGACGCCGACCGGCATGAGCGCCGTGCTCGGCGGCGATGAGGACGCCGTGCTGGCACGACTCGCGGAACTCGACCTCACGCCCGCGAACTACAACGGCGGGGGGCAGATCGTCGCGGCCGGTGCGCTTCCCGCACTCGCCGCCCTCGCCGAGGAGCCGTTGCGCGGCACCCGCGTGATCCCGCTGCAGGTCGCCGGCGCGTTCCACACCCCCTACATGGCGCCCGCCGTCGCCGCCCTCCGCGATGCGGTCGCCGGCGTCGAGGCATCCGATCCCGACGTCACGCTCTGGACCAACCGCGACGGCTCCACCGTGTCCGACGGCGCCACCGCGCTGAACTTCCTCGTCGACCAGGTGTCGTCCCCCGTGCGCTGGGACCTGTGCATGGCGTCCTTCGCCGAACAGGGCATCACCGGCCTCGTCGAACTCACCCCCGCGGGCGCTCTCGTCGGCCTCGCCAAGCGCGGGCTGCGGGGCGTACCCACCGTCGCCGTGAAGACCCCTGAAGACCTCGACGCAGCCGTCGCGCTGCTGAACGGAGACGCCGCATGAGCGCCACTCTCAACCAGCTCACCGGTCCCGCCTACACGCGCATCTACTCCTACGGAGCGGCGCGCGGTGAGAACGCCGTCCCGAACGACGACCTCGTGGGCCCGATCGACTCGAGCGACGAGTGGATCCGTCAGCGCACCGGCATCATCACGCGGGTGCGCGCCGACAAAGACACGGACGCCATCGATCTCGCCGCCATCGCCGGTCTCGAGGCCATCGAGAAGTCGGGCGTGCCTGCCGACCAGGTCGACCTGGTGATCGTCGCGACGATCAGCAACCCGAAGCAGTCGCCGTCTGTCTCGGCGATCGTCGCAGACCGCGTGGGCGCGAACCCCGCCGCCGCTTACGACATCAACGCGGCCTGCGCGGGGTACGCCTACGCCGTGGCTCAGGCCGACGCGCTCATCCGCGCTGGCGCGGCGAAGTACGCGCTCGTGATCGGCACCGAGAAGCTGTCCGACATCGTCGACCCGACCGACCGCAGCATCTCGTTCCTGCTGGGCGACGGAGCCGGCGCCGCGCTGATCGGCCCGAGCGACACGCCGGGCATCGCGCCGGCCGTCTGGGGATCGGACGGCTCGAAGGCGGATGCCGTGGGCATGAACGGCACGCTGACCGAGTTCCGCGACGGCCAGGTGCCGTGGCCCACGCTGCGGCAGGAGGGTCAGACCGTCTTCCGCTGGGCCGTGTGGGAGATGGCCAAGGTCGCCCGGGAGGCGCTCGACAAGGCGGGTGTCGAACCGGCCGACATCGCCGCGTTCATCCCGCACCAGGCGAACATGCGCATCATCGACGAGTTCGCCAAGCAGCTCAAGCTCCCCGACACGACGGTGATCGCCCGCGACATCGAGACCACGGGCAACACGTCCGCCGCCTCCATCCCGCTTGCAAGCCACCGCTTGATGGCCGAGCACCCCGAGCTCTCCGGTGGCCTCGCCCTGCAGATCGGCTTCGGCGCCGGGCTCGTGTTCGCCGCACAGGTCGTCGTCCTCCCCTGAGAACGCCCCGACCTTCTCTAGACTGTTCCACGGTTCCGAAAACAACCCGCAAGAAAGAGGAAGACCACATGGCTTTCACCAACGATGAGGTCCTCGCTGGCCTCGCAGAGCTGATCACCGACGAGACCGGCATCAACGCCTCCGAGGTCGCCCTCGAGAAGTCGTTCACCGACGACCTCGACATCGACTCGATCTCGATGATGACGATCGTCGTCAACGCCGAGGAGAAGTTCGGCGTCACCATCCCCGACGACGAGGTCAAGAACCTGAAGACCGTCGGCGACGCCGTCAGCTTCATCGTCGCAGGCCAGGAGTAATCCGGGCGGGATGCCACCCCCGCCATCCGCGGGGCGTGGCATCCTCCACTCTGCCCTCATCTCGCACGTAACCCGTACGACAAGGAACCACACCATGACCAAGCGCATCGTCGTCACCGGCATCGGCGCCACGTCCGCCATCGGCGGGACTGCTCCCGACAACTGGAGCAACCTGCTCGCCGGTATGTCCGGCACCCGCACGCTCGAGCACGACTGGGTCAAGCAGTACGAGCTGCCCGTCACCTTCGCGGCCGAGGCGATCGTCCGCCCTGAAGAGGTGCTCCCCCGCCACGAGGCGAAGCGCCTCGACCCCTCGTCGCAGTTCGCTCTGATCGCGGCTCGCGAGGCGTGGGAGGATGCCGGATCCCCCGAAGTCGCGCCTGAGCGCCTCGGCGTCGACTTCGCCACCGGCATCGGCGGCCTGTGGACGCTTCTCGACGCCTGGGACACGCTGCGCGAGAAGGGACCGCGCCGGGTCATGCCGCTGACGGTGCCCATGCTCATGCCGAACGCCGCCGCGGGCAACCTGTCGCTGCAGTTCCACGCGCGGGCTTATGCGCAGACCGTCGTCAGCGCGTGCGCCTCGAGCACCGAGTCGATCCTCCACGCCTTCCATCACCTGCAGGAGGGGCTCGCCGACGTCGTGATCGCCGGCGGCACCGAGTCGGCGATCCACCCGATCACCATGGCGTCCTTCGCCTCGGCTCAGGCCCTGTCCCGCCGCAACGACGACCCCGCCACCGCTTCGCGCCCCGGCGCGATCGACCGCGACGGCTTCGTGATGGGCGAGGGGGCGGCGGTCCTCATCCTCGAGACCGAGGAGCACGCGAAGGCCCGCGGCGCCAAGATCTACGGCTATGTGCTCGGCGGCGGTGTGACCGCTGACGCCTACCACATCACCGGAAACGACCCCGAGGGCTCCGGCGCCGCGCGTGCCGTCACGCAGGCTCTGGAAGAGGCCGGCATCACTCCCGACCAGATCGCCCACATCAACGCCCACGCGACGTCGACCCCGGTCGGCGACCCGAACGAGTACGTCGCCCTGCAGCGCGTGTTCGGCGATCGCCTCAAGGACATCCCCGTCTCGGCGACCAAGGCGTCGACCGGACACCTGCTCGGCGGGACCGGAGCACTCGAGGCGATCTTCACGCTCCTCGCGCTGCGTGACCGCGTCGCCCCGCCGACGATCAACATGACCGAGCCCGATCCGGCAGTGCCGTTCAAGCTGTCGGGCGAGTCCCAGCCGCTCGGCGAGGGCACGCTGTACGCGATCAGCAACTCCTTCGGCTTCGGCGGTCACAACGCGGTCGTCGCGTTCGCCGGCGCGGAGGACTGAGCGCAGCTGACTGAGCGCGCCTGACACGTGAAGCGGCCCCCGGATCGGATCCGGGGGCCGCTTCGTCGTGAAGGGGTCAGGCCGTTGCGAGCACGCGCGAACGTTCCTGTCGCATCCGGGTGATGCGCGGCAGGAACCATCCGATGAGCGGTCCGACGCCGAAAGCGAAGATCACGGTGCCGACGCCGACGGGGCCGCCGAGCAGGAACCCGATCACGAGCACGGTGCCTTCGATCAGGGTGCGCACGATCCACACGGGCCAGCCGGTCCTGCGCACGAGCCCCGTCATCAGCCCGTCGCGAGGACCCGGCCCGAAGTCAGCCGCTATGTAGAGGCCGGTCGCGAAGGCGAGGAGCACGAGACCGAGGAGAAACACCGGAGCACCCACCCAGATCGACGGCATCGGCGGTATCAGGGCGAGCGCGAGGTCAGCGCTCGGGCCGATCAGCAGTGCGTTGATCACGGTGCCGAGCCCCAGCCGCTGGCGAAGCGGGATCCACAGCAGGAGCACCACGGCGGCGATGAGATTGGTGACGAGACCGAAGCCGATGCCGCCCGTTCCGGACACTCCGATCGCCAGCACGTCCCACGGCGACACACCGATCCCTCCGCGGATCATCAACGCCAGAGCCACGCCGTACAGGAACAGGCCGACGACGAGCTGGAGCAGACGCTCGGCGAGGTCACGGCGGCTCGTCACGACGATCGGCAGGAAGATCTTCGACAGGGGGGTTCGGGTGCGGGACGTCGACATACGGCCATCCTCACGCTGTCGCCCCGTCGAATCCGCGGGCCACTCGAGGGAAAGTGGCCTGGTGAATTCAGTCCACTTCGGGGGCAGAATGGATGCATGGCTTCACGTCTCGTCGAGCAGCTCGACGCGCAGACCGTCGCAGGTGCGACCGCGGCGGCGCTCGCGGAGCACATCCGCGCCCTGATCCTCGATGGACGGCTCACTGTCGGAGAGCGTCTGCCCAGCGAGCGCTCGCTGGCTCTCGAGCTCAGGCGGTCCCGCTCGACCATGACGCGCACCTACGACCTTCTCGAAGAGGGCGGCTACGTGAGCCGTCTGCACGGCGGGGGAACACGCGTCGCGCTGCCTTACGCACGCGGATCCGCATCCGCAGATCATGACGACTCCGCGATCGACCTCTCGATCGCATCGATGGATTCCACTCCCGGCCTCTACGACGCGACGGTCCGCTCGCTCCCCCGGCTCGCCGCACTGCGAGCGACGAGCGGCTACTCGCTGCGAGGCATGCCCGAGCTGCGCGAAGCCGTCGCCCAGCGCTTCGTGCAGCGGGGCGTCGACACCGATCCTGATGAGATCATCATCACCTCCGGTGCGCTCAACGCCCTGCACCTCGTGCTGGCCACGGTCGGACGCCGCGGAGAGCGCGCACTCGTCGAACAGCCGACGTTCCCGCACGCACTGGAGGCTCTGCGCCACCACGGCTATCGACTCCTGCCGACCCCCGTCGATGGGCACGGCTGGGATCAGGGGCATCTGACGGACATTCTCCTGCGCGGTCGTCCGCACGTCGCGTACCTCATCCCGGACTTCCACAATCCCACAGGTGCGACTCTGTCGGACCCGGAGCGCGTTCGCATCGCGACGACGGCTCGCAGTTCGGGAACACGTCTGATCGTCGACGAGACGACGACGGAGCTCGACATCGACCGGGGCTGGTCACCACTGCCGATGGCGGCATACAGCCCGAGTGTGATCACCGTGGGCTCGATGTCGAAGATCGCCTGGGGCGGAATGAGGATCGGCTGGATCAGAGCGGAGCGATCGTTGATCGAGCGGCTGCTCGCCGTACGCCCGTCATTCGAGCTCGGTACCGCACTGCTCGAGCAGTGCATCGCGGTCGATCTGCTCGAAGACATGCCGGCGCTCTCCGCGCACGTGCGCTCGCGCCTGCACGCAGGTCGCGCGGCGGCGGCCGCCGGGCTGGAGACGATGGGCCTCGCGATGCCGCCCACGCATGGCGGATTGTCGGCCTGGGTGGATCTGGAGGCACCGATCTCGACCACTCTGTCGCTGGCCGCGCGGGAACACGGGCTCATCCTCCCCCCGGGCCCGCGGTTTTCGACAGGAGGCGTGCTGGAGCGCCGCGTGCGCATCCCGATCACCTTGACCCCCGACCGGATGTCGGAGGCGATGTCGCGGCTGCGCCGCGCATGGGACGAGGTCCTCGGCGGCGCGACCGCCAGCGCCGCCGCCGAGCAGACGCGTACCGCCGTCATCTGAGCTGCTGCGACGACGAGGGAACCCCGCCTCCTGTGCGCAGAGGCGGGGTTCTCGTCGTTGGAGTGGGATACGTCTTCTCAGCGTCCGGGGCGACTCACCGGCATCCGGTACTCACGCCTTCCCACTCCAGGTCCATGGTTCATCCGACCTTGTGGAGCCACACCACACGCGCGTCATCGCTCGCGTGGCGGAACGGCTCCAGCTCTTCGTCCCAGGCCGAGCCGAGCGCGATATCGAGTTCGCGCTGCAGCTCGACCATGTTTCCCGCCGCGATCTCCATCGCGTAACGGATCCGATCTTCGCCGATCACGACGTTGCCTGCGGCATCCGTCTGGGCATAGTGGATGCCGAGATCGGGTGTGTGCATCCAGCGTCCGCCGTCGCTGCGCGGCGTGGGATCCTCGGTGACCTCGAAACGCAGGTGCTCCCACCCTCGGATGGCGGTCGCGAGGGCCGCACCTGTGCCCACAGGGCCATCCCAGTAGAACTCCGCCCGGCGGGCACCATCCAGCACCGGCTGGTCCGCCCAGTCGAAGTTCACCGCACGCCCGATAGCGCGACCCACCGCCCACTCGAGGTGCGGGCAGAGCGCGCGAGGCGCAGAGTGGATGAACACCACTCCACGTGCGTAAGCCGTCGCCATGATCTCTCCGTTTCATCAGGTGCGTCTTCCCCAACGACCTGAAACCAACGAAGTGTGGCGCGATATGCGGTTATGCGCCTATTCTCACGCACGAAGGCGGAAATCACAAGGATGTGATTCCCGCCTTCGTGCGTGTCGACAGGCTCGGCGACCCGAAAGAGGGTCAGGCCTCGCTCATGGCCTGCTTGACCTGCTGCCCCTTGGCCGCGTAGTAAGCGGCACGGGCCGCGTCACGCTGAGCCTGCTCGGCGTAGCCGGCCTCGAGGACCTCCTGGGGCACCTCGACCTGCTCGTGCTGGTCGGTGCCGTGGTACTTCTCGATGTACGCGTCGAGCTCGGGGCCCGACTCCCACGACGTGATCAGGCAGTAGCGCGGCTCGGTGCCGTTGTGCGTGGTGGCGTGCCACAGGCGCTGGGTGTCCACGATGAGCTGCGCACCGGCCGGGAGGGCGATGCGGTACTCGATGCTGGGGTCCGTGCGGTTCTCACGCAGGACGAAGTAGCTGTCCTTGTCGTCCGTCAGGTTGAAGAATCCGCGCACGACCCAGCCGGTGCCGTCGGGGTTCAGACGGTTGTTGTCGTCCTGGTGGAGGTTGTAGAGGCACTCGCCGTACGGAGTCGGCTGCAGCTCGATGACGCGGCAGCGGCCGACGTTGGCGCCGGGCTCCTTGGCACGGGCGGTCAGGGTCGGCGCGAGCGCGGTCTGCGAGTCGATCCAGACGCCATCCTTGTCGGTGCGCGGCGGCTTGTGGTTCCAGAAGCCGTTGCACTCGATCTCGCCCTTGGCGCTGGCCAGCGGCGAGAAGCGCGTGTCACCGGACGACTTCCAGTCGACGTACTCGATGTCGAGCCACTCCCGCGGGTCGACCTCCTCGCCGTAGCTGTCGAGGATGACGAAGCCCTTTTCTTCGAGGGCGGCGGACTTGATGTATCCCATGATCTGAACCAGATCCTCTCATCGGGGGCCAGCACGTTTTAACAGGCCCTGATAAGGCAAGCCTAACAGCGCGACCTCGGAGCGCCCCGGATGGTCGCCGGGTTTATCCGCATAGACTTTTTCGCATGAGCACTGCCACCAATGTCGAGGCGACGGCTGTCAACACGATCGAGTGGCTATCCGCCGGATCCACCACGATCCTGGTGCCCGTGTACCAGCGTCAGTACCGCTGGGACATCGGCGGATGCGAGCGGCTCCTCGCCGACATCCGCGCCGTCGCCGACGAAGACGACGGGCACCGCCACTTCATCGGATCGATCCTCTCCGCGCATGATTCGTCGGAGGCATCCGACCTCATCCTGATCGACGGGCAACAGCGCATCACGACCCTGATGCTGCTGGTCGCAGCTCTCCAGCACGCCGTGCGCGAGAGCGATCCGACGCTCGCGCACGAACTCGGACGGGTTCTGGTGCGCGCCGACGACCCGGCGCGCACGCGTCTGCGCCCCCACGACGCCTGGGCCGACCTCTACGAGTCGGTCGTGCTCGATCGCCGTGCGGGCGCCGACCGGGAATCCCGCTTCGACGACAACTACGCCTTCTTCCGCAGCCAGGTGCAGGTCGGCGAGGTGCCGCGCATCTGGCGCGGTCTGCAGCGTCTCGAGCACGTGTCGATCACGCTCGGAGCCGAGGCGAACGCCCAGCAGATCTTCGAGAGCCTCAACTCGACCGGAGAGCCGCTGCGCGATCACGAGCTCATCCACAACTACATCCTGATGGGACTCACCCACGCCGAGCAGCTCGAGGTCGAAGCGCGCTTCTGGCTTCCCATCGAGCAGCACACCGGCGAGGCGATCGGCGCCTTCTGGCGGCACTACCTCGTGATGACGACCGGGCGCGAAGTCGCCGCGAACGGCGAGCACGGCGTGTACAGCGCCTTCCGTCAGTCCTTCCCTCGCGTCGACGTCGAGCATCTGCAGGCGGATGCCGAGATCTGGCGCCACTTCGCGGAGATCTACGGCGTCCTGCTCGATCCGTCGAAGGAACCGGATGCCGGAATCGCTCAGCAGCTGCGCTTCGTGAACACCTTCGGCCGTGCCGCGTATCCGCTCGTGCTGAGCGTGTACAGCGATCACGTGCGAGGAGTCATCGACCGCGACGAGTTCATCGAGACCCTCGAGTGGATCCAGGCCCTGTACCTGCGTCGCACCCTGGTGAACCTGCCGAACGAGCGTCTCATCGCGCGCCTGTGCCGCGCCCGCGCCGAGGGGCGGGAGTCGCTCGCGCGCGCCGTGGCCCGCATCACGCCGTCGGATGAACGCGTCAGCGCGGTGCTCAAGTACTCCGAGCTCCCCCACGCGGCATATGTGCTGGGGCGCCTCGAAGGAGTCGACGAGCCGCTGGATTACGACGTGGAGAAGCTCGTGCCCGCCGTTCCCGGCGACAGCTGGTCGGGCGACGGCATCCGCTCCTGGTCCGAGTACGGCGACGACGAGCAGAACAGCCTGCGCGCCCTCGCCCCGACGCTCGGCAACCTGACGCTGCTCGAGCCGCGGCTCGCCGAGCGCGTGTTCGGCGCCGCCTATCCGGTGAAGCGCGTCGAGGCATACGCACGCAGCGCCGTACCCGCCACGCGAGAGCTGGATTCCGTCGAGGTCTGGAACTCCGCAGCGATCACGCGGCGCACGATCCGATTGACCGCCGAACTGCTGCGGATCTGGGCACGACCGGCGCTGCCCGAGATCGACGACGACGGGCTCACCCCCATCCTCGATGCGGTCCGTCGTCGGGGCTGGCCCGCGGGATGGGAGCGCGAGTTCGACTACGTCGAGTACCGCGGCGAGCGGTGGGAGGTGCCCGATGTCAGGTACCTCTTCAACCGGGTGATGCGCCGCGCGTGGACCGACACGCGAGAGGCGGCGCTGTCGTACTGCGCCAAGCACGGCGGTCCGATCTACAACGAGATGGCGTGGAAGGGACAGTGGGACGAGTTGGACGAGTCGCACTTCCTCTACATGGGCTGGGATTCCAACTACATGATGAACGCCGTGCAGGGCGTGCTCGAGGAGTCCGGTCTGGCAGCCGAGGTGTTCGTCAAGTACTCCTACATCGGGAACGTGATGTAGTCGGCGACGACGGCAGAAACTGCGACCCGGGGCGTTAGGCTCGACGGGTGAGCACCGTTGTCCGTCGCATGCTGGATCTGACCGTCGAAGAGCACACTCTCACCGTCCCGCTCGTCTGGTCGGATCCTTCCGACCAGCGCACGATCGACATCTTCGCGCGCGTCGTGTCGCGCGACGGCGGCGAAGCACTCCCCTATCTGGTCTTCCTTCAGGGTGGCCCCGGTCACGAGGCGCCTCGCCCGTTCCATTCGTCGACCTCACCGGCCTGGCTCGACGAGGCGCTCGCGCACTACCGTGTCGTCATGCTCGACCAGCGCGGGACCGGGCTGTCTTCCCCCGTCGGCGATGCTGATCTCGAACAGGGGTCGGCGTTCGTCGCCGAGCACCTCACCCACCTGCGCGCCGACGCGATCGTGCGCGATTGCGAGGCCGTTCGAGAGCACCTGGGCGCAGCCTCGTGGAGCGTCCTCGGTCAGTCCTTCGGCGGATTCACCACTCTGGCCTATCTGACCACGGATGCCGCATCCCTCGACGACGTCTTCATCACCGGCGGCCTCAGCACCGTCAGCCGCCCGGCCGACGATGTCTATGCGCTCTGCTACGACAAGATGCGCACGGCATCCGAAAAGTACTATCGTCGCTTTCCCGAGCACAGGGACGTCATGCGTCGTCTGGTGGACCGCGCGGATGCCGGCGGCATCGTGCTGCCCGATGGCGAGGTCGTCTCCGCGTCCCGCCTGCGCTCGGTCGGCTCGGCGCTCGGCACGAACGACGGCTGGCAGATGCTCTGGTCGCTGCTCGAGCGGGATCCCTCATCGAACGCCTTCCGACACGACCTGATGCACGCCATGCCGTTCAGCGGCCGCAACCCGATGTACTTCGCGTTCCACGAATCGAGCTACGCGAGCGGTCAGGCCACACGATGGTCAGCCGAGCGGGTCGAGCCCGACGACTTCCGCGACGACGTGACGCTGTTCACCGGCGAGCACATCCGTCGGGAGTGGACCGAGACCGTCCCCGCCTTCCGGCCCTGGCGTGACGTGGCATTCGCACTCGCCGAGTTCGAATGGCCTGCGATCTACGATTCCGAGGCCATCGCCGCCTCCGGGGCGACGGGAGCCGCCGCCGTGTACGTCAACGACGTGTACGTGCCGCTCGAGTTCTCGCTGGAGACCGCTTCCCTGTTGCCCGGCGTTCAGACGTGGGTGACCAGCGAGCACGAGCACAACGGCGTGCGGTCGGGCCCCGTGCTGACCCGCCTCATCGACCTCGCGCACGGTCGCAGCATCCGCTGAGGATCCCTCTCACGGGGGATGCCACGCTCTGCGGCCTGCGTCTAGCCTGGGCTCGTGGGCGACGTGCTGGGATACCTCGTGACCGTCGCGATCCTCCTGCTGATCGCGAGCGCGGTCATCGTCATGGTCGTGATCGCATACTCGAAGACGCCGCTCGAGAAGAAGTACGAGAACGCGGGCGGTGGACTCGGCGGCGCCTTCGACGCGATCTGGATGCCGTCGGCATACGAGGCCGGCATGGAGCGCGACCGTCAGACGCGTCGGACGGCACCGGCCCCTGCACCTGGCGATCCCCCGAGCACGATAGATGGCGATCACATCGTCATCGACATCTGACCCTCCGACATCACGACGAAGGCCCCGCTCTCCGAGGAGAACGGGGCCTTCGTCGTGACGGTCCTTACTTGGAGCCGCCGAAGCCCTTGAAGCGCTGGTTGAACTTCTCGACGCGACCGGCCGAGTCCATGATGCGCTGCTTGCCCGTGTAGAACGGGTGCGAGGCCGAGGAGATCTCGACGTCGATGACGGGGTACTCCACACCGTCCAGCTCGATGGTCTTGTCGCTGGTGACGGTGGAGCGGGTGAGGAAGGTCTCGCCCGAGCCGAGGTCGCGGAACACGACGGCCTGGTAGTCGGGGTGGATGTCAGTCTTCATGGGATTCCTTAGCTGATGCCCTGGATTGTGCCAGGGTCGGGGAAGTCTGCGGTGCAGAGAGCACCAAGGGTCGAGTCTAGCAGAATCAGGATGCTGCGCGCGCGGCGTAGCGACCGCCGTCGGCGGTGAGCACGATCGGCATGCCGAACGCCTCGGTGAGCGACTCGGCGGTGAGCGCCTCGGCGATCGGACCGGCTGCGACGACCTTGCCCTCGCGGATCAGCAGCACGTGGGTGAAGCCGACCGGGATCTCCTCGACGTGGTGCGTCACCATGAGCATCGCCGGTGTCGACGGCGACGAGGCGTAACCGCTGAGCAGCGCGAGCAGCTCTTCGCGCGAGCCGAGGTCGAGCGATGCGGTCGGCTCGTCGAGCAGCAGCAGCTCCGGGTCGGTCATCACCGCGCGGGCGATCTGCACGCGCTTCTGCTCGCCATCGCTGAGCGTCCCGAACAGGCGATCGGCGAGGTGATCGAGCTTCCACTCGGCGAGGACGCGCAGCGCGCGACGGTCGTCGATGCCCTCGTACTCCTCGTTCCAACGTCCGAGAACCGAGTACGCAGCCGTGAGCACGGAGTTCAGCACCGTCTCGTCACGCGGGATGCGCTTGGCGAGAGCCGAGGAGGCGAATCCGATGCGCGGACGCACCTCGAACACGTCGGTGCGGCCCAGGGTCTCCCCCAGCACCTCGACGGTGCCGGACGTCGGATGCATGAGCGTGTCGGCCAGCTGGAGCAGCGTGGTCTTGCCGGCGCCGTTGGGCCCGAGCACCACCCAGCGCTGGTCGTCCTGCACCTGCCAGGTCACGTGATCGATGATGTTGCGCCCTTCGCGGCGCACGACGACGTCGGTGAATTCCAGAGCGCGTGGCATGCTGCCAAGCCTATCGGCTCAGTCGGTCAACTCCTCGTAGAGGGCGCGCGTGGTGTCGGCGATCGCACCCCAGCTGAACTCCTCCTTGGCGCGCTCTCGACCGGCTTCTCCGTACGCCTCGGCCTTCACCGGATCCGCAGCGACCTCGGTGAGCACCGCCGCGAGGTCCGCGACATACGTCTCCGGATCGACCGGGGTGCCCGTGCCGTCCTGCACCTGCTCGATCGGAACGAGGCGGCCGGTGACGCCGTCGTCGACGACCTCCGGTATTCCGCCGGTCGCGGTGCCGACGACCGCGGCGCCGCATGCCATGGCCTCGAGGTTCACGATGCCGAGCGGCTCGTAGACCGACGGACAGACGAAGGTCGTGGCGGCCGTGAGGATGGCCGAGAGCTCATCGCGCGGCAGCATCCGCTCGATCCAGATGACGCCTTCCCGCGTCTGCTGCAGCAGACGCACCCCCTCCTGCACCTCGGCCATGATCTCCGGCGTGTCCGGAGCGCCTGCGCACAGGATGAGCTGCACGTCGGCCGGCAATCGGCTCGCGGCCTGCAGCAGATACGGCAGGCCCTTCTGGCGGGTGATGCGACCGACGAAGACGACCGAAGGGCGGTTCGGGTCCATGCCGATCGACGCGAGGAACTCGGGGTTGTGCACGGGACGCCAACGCTCGACGTCGATGCCGTTGTGGATCACCCGAACCTTGGCCGGGTCGACGTTCGGATAGCTGCGCAGGATGTCGTTGCGCATCCCCGCGCTCACCGCGATCACGGCGGCGGCGTTCTCGTAGGCGAGCTTCTCGATGCCGCTGGACACCGCGTATCCGCCTCCCAGCTGCTCGGCCTTCCACGGGCGCAGAGGTTCGAGGCTGTGCGCCGTGAGCACGTGCGGGATGCCGTGCAGCTGCGAGGCGATGTGACCGGCGAAGTTCGCGTACCAGGTGTGACTGTGCACGAGATCGGCATCCGAGATCGCCGACACGATCTCGAGATCGGTGCCGAGAGTCTGCAGTGCCGCGTTCGCGTTCGCGAGTTCCGAAGGAGACCGGTACGCGTACGTGCCGGTCTCGTCGCGAGGCGCGCCGAATGCGCGGACGCTCACGTCGATGCGCTCGCGGAGGGCTGCAACCAGCTCCGCGACATGCACCCCGGCACCGCCGTAGATCTCCGGCGGGTACTCCTTCGTGATCATTTCAACTCGCATGTTCGAAACGCTAGTACACGACGGGAATGGCCCTCTAGGGTGGAGCCATGTCCGCACCAAAGAAGATCTTCGGCATCATCCTCGCCGGCGGCGAGGGCAAGCGACTCATGCCCCTCACGGCAGACCGCGCAAAACCTGCAGTGCCGTTCGGCGGACAGTACCGACTGATCGATTTCGCGATCTCGAATCTCATAAACTCCGGTCTCAGACAGATCGTGGTCCTCACGCAGTACAAGTCCCACAGCCTCGACCGTCACATCTCGCAGACCTGGCGGATGTCCGCTCTGCTCGACTCGTACGTCACCTCGGTTCCGGCGCAGCAGCGACTCGGCAAGCGGTGGTTCTCAGGCTCGGCCGACGCCATCCTGCAGAGCCTCAACCTGATCAACGACGAGAAGCCCGACATCGTGGTGGTGATCGGAGCCGACCACGTCTATCGCATGGACTTCCAGCAGATGCTCGACGCGCACATCGCCTCCGGCGCGAAGGCGACGGTCGCCGGCATCCGCCAGCCGCTGGCCCTCGCCTCCCAGTTCGGCGTGATCGACGCCGACACGGAATCCGGCCGCATCAAGCAGTTCCTCGAGAAGCCGACGGAGATCGAAGGACTGCCGGACGCACCGCACGAGGTCCTCGCCTCGATGGGCAACTACATCTTCGATGCGGACGCGCTGATCGCCGCCGTCGAGGCCGACGGCGAGTCGCCCACGTCCGGACACGACATGGGCGGCGACATCGTGCCGTACTTCGTCGAGCGTGGCGAGGCCGGCTACTACGACATGAAGCAGAACGAGGTCCCTGGCTCCTCGCCGCGCGACCGCTCGTACTGGCGCGACGTGGGTACGATCGACTCGTTCTTCGACGCCCACATGGACCTGATCTCCACGCTGCCGGTCTTCAACCTGTACAACATGGAATGGCCGATCCACTCGCAGGCCGTGAACTCGCCGCCCGCCAAGTTCGTGCGGGATTCGGTCGGGCGCATCGGCAATGCCATCGACTCGATCGTCTCCCTGGGCTGCGTTCTCTCCGGAACCCACGTCGAACGCAGCGTCGTCGGTCCGTGGACTCTCGCCGGCGGCGGCTCGACCATCACCGACTCCGTGCTGTTCGACCACGTCCGTGTCGGTGCGGGTGCGCGTGTGCACCGCGCGATCCTCGACAAGAACGTCGTGCTCGCCGACGGCGCCACGGTCGGCGTCGATCGCGAGCGCGACCTGGCGCGAGGATTCACTGTGACCGATTCGGGGATCACCGTCGTCGGCAAGGGCGTCTTCGTCGACCGCTGACGTCATCCGACGCGCGAGACGCGCGGCGGTCGCTAGGCTCGAACCTGTGACTGCCGCGCGCTTCCTCGTCGTCCTCGATGCCGATTCCACGCTCATCCGCAACGAGGTGATCGAGCTTCTCGCCGACGAGGCCGGGCGGCGCGAAGAGGTCCAGGCGGCCACCGAGGCTGCCATGCGCGGCGAGGTCGACTTCGCCGACAGTCTGCGCAGCCGGGTCGCAGCCCTGCAGGGGGTGCCGACGTCGGCGTTCGAGCGCGTGCGCGCTCGCATCGAGCCGACGCCGGGTGTGCGCGATCTCACCGCGGCCGTGCACGGGCGCGGTGGCGTGGTGGCCGTCGTGTCGGGCGGATTCCACGAGATCCTCGATGGCATCGCCCCCGGACTCGGCGTCGACCGATGGCGGGCGAACCGGCTCGAGGTCGCCGACGGTGCGCTCACAGGGCGGGTCGACGGGGAGATCGTGGATGCCGAGGCCAAGGCATCGTCTCTACTCGCCTGGGCTGCCGAACTCGGCATTGCGCCGCGGGCGACGATCGCCATCGGCGACGGCGCCAACGACCTGAAGATGATGGCGGTCGCGGGTCTCGGCCTGGCCTTCAACGCGAAGCCCGCGGTCCGCGCGGCCGCGAACCTCGTGATCGGCCCTCAGAACCTTGGCGAAGTCATCGCGCTGCTTCCGTAGCGGATGTCCGGAGCCCCGATTACCCTCAGCTCCATGGACATCATCCTCATCCCCGGACTCTGGCTCGACGCCTCCAGCTGGAACGAGGTGATCCCGCCGCTCGAACGCGCCGGGCACCGCGTGCATCCCCTCACTCTCCCTGGTCTCGGCGCCCCGTCCGCCGAATCAGGCGCCATCGGCATAGCCGAGTGGGTCGCCGCCGGTGTCGCCGCGGTCGACGCCGTCGGCGGCCAGGCAGTGGTCGTGGGGCACAGCGGAGGGGGCAACGTCGCATGGGGCGTCGTCGACGCTCGGGCAGACCTGGTGTCGCGCGTGATCTTCGTGGACACCGTTCCGCCGCCGTCCGGCCACGGCATCAGCGAGTTCGATGTCGTCGACGGAGTCATCCCGTTCCCCGGGTGGGACTTCTTCCCCGCAGAAGACGTCGATGACCTCGACGACGCGACCCGTGCTCGCACGGCGTCTCTCGTGCACAGCGTTCCCGCACGCGTGCCGACCGATCCCATCGAGCTCGGAGATGACGGCGCGCGCTACCGCGTCCCTGCCACGCTGCTGATGGGAGGGCTCGATCAGGAGACCCTCGAGTCGGAGCTCGACCAGTGGGGACCGTACGCCGACGAGTTCCGTGCCATCGACGAGGTCGAGGTCGTGAGGATCGGGTCGGGCCACTGGCCGCAGTTCTCGACGCCTGCGCGCCTCGCACAGCTCATCGACGAGGCGATCGCTCGTTGAGCGTCAGTGCCCCATCCCGAGACCGCCGTCGACAGGGATGACCGCGCCGGAGATGTAGCCGGCGTCGTCTCCCGCCAGCCAGGTGACGACGCCGGCGACCTCGTCGGGCGTCGCGAAGCGCCCTGCGGGGATGCTCGCCTTGTACTGCTTCTGCGTCTCCTCGGGAAGCTCGGCAGTCATGTCGGTCTCGATGAACCCGGGGGCGACGACATTGGCGGTGATGCCGCGACCACCGAGTTCGCGTGTCAGCGAGCGGGCGAATCCGACCAGCGCGCTCTTCGAGGCCGAGTAGTTGACCTGACCCGCCGAGCCGTACAGTCCGACGACGCTCGAGATCAGGATGACCCGGCCGAAGCGCGCACGCAGCATGCCCTTCGACGCGCGCTTGACGACCCGGAACGTCCCGCCGAGGTTGGTGGCCACCACGCTGTCGAAGTCGTCTTCGCTCATGCGCAGAAGCAGTGTGTCCTTGGTGATGCCGGCGTTCGCGACCACGATCTCCACAGGTCCGAGCTGCTGCTCGACCTCGGTGAAGGCGGCGTCGAGTGACGCTGCATCGGTCACGTCGGCCCTCACTGTGAGGGTGCCCTGGGGGCCCTCACCGCTGCGCGCCGTGACCGCGACCTTGTAACCGTCGCGCACGAAGCGCTCCGCGATCGCGAAGCCGATGCCTCGGTTTCCTCCGGTGACGAGGACCACGCGCTGAGAACTCATTTCCACTCCTGATCTGACCGTGCAACGGCCGACGGCCGGTCGGATCGATCCTATCGAGGATGCGGTGAGCCGACCGGTGCCGAAGTTTGACAGAACCAGACCCGACTGGAACGCTGAACCCGACGAAAGGCGCCGACGTGAGCGATAGCAGCATCCCCCCGAACGCTTCGGACCCGCGGTTCGCGGTCCAGCCTCCGGCGCCTCCCGCGCCCCCGGCACCTGCCGCGCCCGCCGTGCCGCCACCGCCTCCGACCTACGGCGTCGCGCCGCAGCAGTTTGACGCAGCCGTTCCGCCGCCCGGCGGCGCTGCGCCTCAGCCCTACGGCAGTGCACCTCAGCCCTACGGCACTGCACCGCAGACTTACGGCACCGCCCAGCCCAGCGGCGCAGTGCAGCCTTATGGCGCTGTGCAGCCGTACGGAGCCGCACCGCAGCAGTACGGCGGCTACCCGCAGCAGTACGCACCGGTCGCCTACGCCCCGCCGCGCCCCAACAGCGGACTCGCGATCACCTCTCTGATCTGCGGCATCGCAGGACTCGTGCTCTTCTGGCTCTGGCTTCCGGTCGTCGCCTCGGTCGTGGCTGTGATCACCGGACACATGGGGCTCAAGCAGACGAAGAACAACCCGGCGCTCGGCGGTCGCGGCATGGCGATCGGCGGTCTGATCACCGGCTACATCGGCGTGGGCCTCATGGTGGCCCAGATCCTCATCGGTCTCGCGGTCTTCCTCGCTTTCGGAGCCTTCACGATCCCCTTCCTCGTCGACTACAGCTGACGCGTCAGGGCGCGCCGCGGGGCGCTCGGCGGCGTAGGCTGGATGCATCGTGAAGAACAAGCGCCTGGTGCCCGCTGTCACCTCCCTTCCGCAGTCGCCGCGGGACGAGGCAGACCATCGTGTGCGCCGCTACGCCCTCACGATGACGATCCGCATCCTGTGCTTCGGGCTCATGGTGTTCATCCAGCCGTACGGCTGGTACACCTGGGTGTTCGCGATCGCCGCGGCCGTGCTGCCCTATATCGCCGTGGTCTTCGCGAACGCCGGCAGCGACAGCACCGAGACCACGGCCGAATCGCCGCTGCAGCAGCTCGAGGCGCCTGCGGTCGCCGACTCGCCGGCCGGAGACGACGATCCCTCGATCATCACGATCCACGAGAGCCGGCAGGACCGCGAGTGAACGAACTGGTGTGCTCGCGCGCCGGGTGCCGGAACGCGGCGACGAAGCGCGTGGTGTGGCGCAATCCGCGGATCCACGCGGCCGACCGTGAGAAGATCTGGCTGGCCTGCGATGACCACGTCGAGTTCCTGCGCGATTACCTGGCAGCGCGCGACTTCCCGGTGACGGTGCGCGACGGGGTTCCCGCATGAGAGAGCGGATGCTGCGCTGGAGCGTGTACGTGCTGGTCGCGATCGGCTTCGCCGTGGCCTGTGTGTTCCTGTCGCACTGGCAGTTCGACCGGAACGCGTCGCGCAGCGAGCAGATCGCCCTCGTGGAAGCGAACTACGATGCCGAACCGGTCCCGCTCGACGATCTGATCGGCACCGATGGCGTCTTCCACGCCGATGACGAGTGGCATCCCGTGATTCTGCACGGCGAGTATCTCACCGACGAGCAGCTCCTGGTCCGCAACCGGCCGCACGGCGGCACGAGCGCCTTCGAAGTGCTGGTGCCCTTCCAGACCGGCGATGGTCGGGTGTTCGTCGTCGATCGCGGATGGGTGGCCCCCGGTTCGGGTGACGCGCCCGACGCCGTCGCCGCACCGCCGAGCGGGACGGTCGACGTCGTCGTACGACTGCGCGAGGGCGAAGCAGCCGCACCTGCGCGAGGCGCTCCCCCGGGTCAGGTGGCGACGATCGACCTGCCAGCCGTCGCCGACATCGTCGGTGGTGACGTCGTGACGAGCGCTTACGGGCAGCTGGTGAGCGAAGATCCTGCGGCGCCGGCCCTCGGCTCCTTCGACTCCCCCACCGACGACCCCGGTCCGCATCTGTCGTACGCGATCCAGTGGATCCTGTTCGCGCTGATGGGCTTCATCTTCATCGGCTACATCATCCGCACCGAGATCGTGAAGCACCGCGAGGACGTCGAGGGCGCTCCCGTCAGAGTGAAGAAGAAGCGCAGCCGCGACCGCGACGCCGACATCGAGGACCAGCTGCTCGACGCGCGCTGATCTTCACGATGTCCAGGCGGTCACCCGTCGAACAGTCGCGGCCTTCGGGTACGAACCGCTCGCCCGACCGATCTCGAAGAGGTCGATCAGAAGGAGCATCGGGTAGTCAGGCGCCTGGAGGATCCGTCGCAGCACGACGCCCTCGCATCCGATGATCGTCTCGCCGTCACCCCAGATCACCGTCCACGTGTGCGCCTCGCGTGCGTCGAAGGGCAGCTGCACCTCGGCCATGTCGGTGCTCAGCCGGGGGTCGTGGTGCGCCTTGATGCCGGTCCGGGCAGATGTCGTCGGCCCGACCGCGGACCCGTCGATCTCGAACACGCAGATCTCCCCGGAATCGAGCTCGGAGAGATGCTCGGTGCCCACGAGCCAGGCGGCGAGCATGCAGCGTTCGTCGGCACCGGCCGAGACCGTGATGTCGATGCGTCCGCGGTGCGGCGCGAACATCAACCGGCAGGGCGTCTCGGTGCGCACGACGAGCCCGTCGGGGCGATGGCGGTGCGTGCCCCGATGGGAGCCGAGCGGGCCGGAGTACTCCCCCGTCTGCAGGTTGGACACCCGTAGCGGCGCGTCCTCCGGACGCCAGTCGAGCTGATCCTCCTCGATCCGCAGCTCGAGCCCGTCGGCTGTGACGCCGTAGCGAGCCTCGGATCGCTCAGGCGTGGTCCAGTGCGGGAGATAGTGCGGGATCCACTTCGCGGTGTCGAGCCCTCCCGCGAAGTCGTCGTCGAATGACGGCGGATGCGACGGAGCGGGCGGGAGCGGCTCACGCACGGTTCACTCGGTCCACGGCATCGGCCTCTCGGGCAGACGAGCGCTGTCGTCCGGCAGGTGCGGCAGCTCGTCTCCTCCGGCCCGGATGCACAACCAGCGCAGCTCACCGGCGCTGTCGGGTCGCGCGCGCCAGGTGCGTGCGACGCCCTGACCCACGCGGATCACGGTTCCGGGACCGACCTCGACGATCTCATCGTCTAAGCCCATCTGTCCCCGCCCCTCGAGGAAGACGTACAGTTCTTCCACTCGGGAGTGGACATGCCAGTACCCGGCCTCCTCGCCCGGCTGGAGAGCGTTCGCCGTGAGTCCGATGTACTGCATCGTCAGCTCGTGATCGACGACACGGCGCCCGTCACGCGCACGTGCGGCATCGAAGCCGCCGTGGTGCGCGCGCCATTCGTCGAGCGCTCCGATCTCGATGAGCTGGAATCCGTTCATTCCTGCGCCCCTTCCCGAGCGTCGTCAGCCGCTTTGCCCGTGATTGCGCGCGTCCAACGATCGGCTGCGGCCCCGTAGACGATCCGGGAGTGACGTCGATCGGTCTCTCCCTGCCAGAACTCGACGCGCGCAGGAACGATCCGCCACAGCGTCCAGTCGCCGGGATCGAGTCCGTCTCGAGCCGCGGACGATCGGCGGGCGAAGTCGGCCGCGCTCTCGTGCGGATCCGCCTCGACGACGTGTCCTCGTACGCGCACGGCCCGTACGAGGGGTTGCCACCAGAAGTTCAGCGCGGCAGCGGGATGCGCGGCGAGCTGAGCGGCTTTGCGCGAGGACCGCGGACCGGCGAACGCCCATCCCCGGTCGTCGACGCCCTTCAGGATCAGCGTGCGCGCGTCCGGCAGCCCGTCGACGTCCAGGGTGGCCAGAGTCGCCGCGAGCGGTTCAGCCACGCCGAGCTCGATCGCCTCCGACAGCCAGGTCTCGAAGAGCGTGACCGGGTCGCGCGGCAGAGCGGCCATGTCGAGGGGCGGCGCGCTGCCGATGAGCGAAGGCAGCGCACGCAGCCGGTCAGCGGTGTATCGGCGGGCGGGTTCAGGCTCGGGCGTCACCCTCACGACTATGCCACCGAGCGCGGACACCGCTCGCACGACATGCGATCATCCGCGTGCGAGCGGACTACGCGAGCTCGATCAGATCCTGATACTCCTGGCTCCAGATGTCCTCGACGCCGTCGGGGAGGATCAGGACGCGCTCCGGATTCAGCGACTGCACGGCGCCCGGATCATGCGAGACGAGAACGACGGCGCCCTCGTAGTGGGCGAGCGCGCCGAGGATCTCCTCACGCGACGCGGGGTCGAGGTTGTTCGTCGGCTCGTCGAGCAGCAGCAGGTTGGCGGATGACACGACGAGCGTGGCCAGCGACAGGCGCGTCTTCTCGCCGCCCGAGAGCACGCCTGCGGGCTTGAGCACGTCGTCCCCGGTGAACAGGAACGAGCCGAGCACCTTGCGGGCCTCGGTCTCGGTGATGTGAGGAGCGGCGGAGACCATGTTCTCGAGCACCGAGCGGTTCACGTCGAGGTTCTCGTGCTCCTGCGCGTAGTACCCGACCTTGAGACCGTGGCCGGGCTCGAGCTGGCCGGTGTCAGGCTGATCGACGCCCGCGAGCATGCGCAGCAGCGTCGTCTTGCCGGCACCGTTGAGGCCGAGCACCACGACCTTCGATCCGCGATCGATCGCGAGGTCGACGTCGGTGAAGATCTCCAGCGAACCGTACGACTTCGACAGTCCCGACGCCATGAGCGGCGTCTTGCCGCAGGGGGCGGGCTTCGGGAAGCGCAGCTTCGCGACGCGGTCCTCCTGACGGACCTCGTCGAGACCCGCGAGGAGCTTCTCGGCACGGGCGATCATCTGGTGGGCTGCGGCCGCCTTCGACGCCTTCGCACCGAAGCGCGCAGCCTGCTGCTGCAAGGTGGTGGCCTTCTTCTCGGCGTTCGCGCGCTCCTTCTTGCGGCGCTCCTCGTCGGCCACCCGCTGGCGCAGGTAGTTCTTCCAGTTCATGTTGTACGTGTCGATGATCTGGCGGTTGGCGTCGAGGTAGAACACGCGGTTGACGGTTTCGCCGACGAGCTCGACGTCGTGGCTGATGACGATCAGGCCGCCCTTGTAGTTCTTCAGGAACTCTCGCAGCCACACCACGCTGTCGGCGTCGAGGTGGTTGGTGGGCTCGTCGAGGATCATGGTGTCGGCGTCCGAGAACAGGATGCGCGCCAGTTCGATGCGGCGCCGCTGGCCTCCCGAGAGGGTCTTCAGCGGCTGGTCCAGGATGCGGTCCGGCAGCGAGAGGTTGTTGGCGATCGACGCCGCCTCTGCCTCGGCGGCGTACCCGCCCTGCCCCTCGAACTGCTCGGTGAGCCGCGCGTAGCGCTTCATCGCCTTCTCCGCCACAGCCGGATCATCCGAGCCCATGGCGACCGTCGACTCGGCCATGCCGAGCGCGAGTGAGCCGAGACCTCGAGCATCGAGGATGCGCGTGCGTGCCAGCATCTCCGGATCGCCCGAGCGCGGATCCTGCGGAAGATAGCCGAGCTCTCCCGACCTCGTGACGCTTCCACCCGAAGGGAGCAGGTCGCCCGCGAGCACCTTGGTCAGCGTGGTCTTGCCGGCGCCGTTGCGCCCGACGAGTCCGATCTTGTCGCCATCGGAGACGCGGAACGAGACGTTCTCCATGAGCAGGCGTGCGCCAACGCGGATCTCGAGTTCGTGCACGGCGAGCACAGCGGGACGTCCGATCGTTCAGGGGGTGGTTGACAGGCCGAGCGGCCGACCTCCCAGTATAGATCGCCGCGGCTGTGCGTTCGGCCCACGCCTCGAGGTCCACCGCCCGGGCTCGGATGTCACTCCGGGGAGGGATGCGGTCGATACCTCAGAGTGATGCCCCGGACGGTACGGGCTTTCTAACGTCGAGATGTGGACGTCATCAACGAACTCATCCTGCAGACCGTCGCCTCGCCGTGGCTCTACCTCGTACTGCTCGCGGTCACGATCATCGACGGGTTCTTCCCCCCGGTGCCGAGTGAGACGGTGCTCGTCGCGGCCGCGGCCGTCGCCGTCTCCACGGGCGACCTCTGGATGCTCGCGCCCCTCGGTCTGATCGCCGCACTCGGCGCCGTGATCGGCGACAACATCGCCTTCGCCATCGGCCGGCGAGTGGGCACGACCCGCTTCTCGTGGATGCGGCGACCCCGCGTCAAGGCCGCGTTCGGACACGCAGAACGCGCGCTCGACCAGCGCAGCGCCGCACTGATCCTCGGCGCCCGCTACATCCCGGTCGGACGAGTGGCCGTGAACATGTCGGCCGGAGCCCTCGGGTTCCGGTGGCGTCGGTTCCTGCCGCTCAGCGTGCTCGCCGGAATCAGCTGGAGCGCCCTGAGCCTCGTGATCGGACTCTTCGCCGGTTCGTGGATCAAGGACCAGCCTCTGCTCAGCGCGGCGGTCGGCATCGGGGTCGCGCTCATCATCGGACTCGTGATCGACCGCGTGACGACAGCTCGTCGGCGACGCACCGCTGCGGTGCAGATGGCAGGATGACAGGCATGGCACGACGCCGCAGACGCGAACCGCGCACACCGCGCACACCGCGGATCAGCCGCCGCACAGCATCCCTCGTCGCTGTGTGCGCGGCCGTCGTCGTGCTGTTCGCCGTGCTGGTGCCGGTCCAGACGGTCCTGTACGGCACTCCCCTGCCGCTCTCGTTCATTCTGGGCGCCGCGCTCTGCGTCTCGCCGCTGCTGGCGATCACTCGTCCTCGCCCGGCTGTCGCCCTCTTCTGCGGGGCCGCCTTCGTCCTGCCTCTGATCGTGTCGCCGACGCTCGCGATCGCCGCGCCCTGGCCGTGGTCGGTTCCTGCCCTGCTGACCTTCGTGCTCCTCGTCGGCATCGTGACCTTCCGACACGGCGCTCGGCACGGCGCGTTCCCGCTCGTCATCGGCGTCGTATCGTCGCTCATCGCCCCGCTGCTGCGACCTGAGATCGTCGCTACTGCGGCGGCCGCGGGAAGCGTGACCGCTGACCTCATCGTGACGGCATCCGTCGCCTCCGCCATGTTCATGATCGCAGCGCTGCTCGCGGGTCGGGTGCGCATCGGCGCCGAGCTCACCAGAGAACGCGAGCATGCGGCGCTCGAGCAGTCCCGTCGCGCCTTGGTCGAAGAGCGCACCCGCATCGCGAGGGAGTTGCACGACGTCATCGCCCACAGCCTGTCGATGGTGCAGGTTCAGGCGTCGACCGCTCGCTATCGCCTGCCTGAGATCAGCGCAGAAGCCGCGACGGAGTTCGACAGCATCGCCGCGACCGCCCGGGAATCGCTGACCGAGATGCGACGGATGCTCGGGGTGCTCCGCACCGAGGATCAGACGGCAGAGCTCGCCCCGCAACAGGGCATCGCCGATGTGCCGGCCCTCGTCGACACCGTGCGACGTGCCGGCGTCACCGTGGGACTGGAGATCACGGGCGACAGCGCGCGGGTGCCGCCCACCGTGCAGATCGCCGCCTTCCGGATCACTCAGGAAGCTCTGAGCAACGCCGTCCGTCATGCCGCTGGTGCACTCGTCACCGTGCGGATCCAGACCGATGCTGCGGCCGTCGGCATCCGCATCCGAAACGCACCGCCGCCCGCCGCCTCGTCTCACACCTCGACCGGTCCGGGACATGGCCTTCGCGGGATGCGCGAACGGGCCGAACTGCTCGGTGGCACCCTGATCGCCGGCTCGACCCCGGACGGCGGCTGGGAAGTCAGCGCCTCGCTCCCTCTCACCGAAACCGCCGACACCACCCGCCAGGAGACCTCGTGACCATCAACGTCCTCATCGCCGACGACCAGGCCATGGTGCGAGCCGGCTTCGCCGCCCTGCTTGGCGCGCACGAGGGCATCCGCGTCGCGGGCCAGGCGGCCGACGGCGCCGAAGCGGTCGCCCTGTCGGCACGACTCGATCCCGACGTCATCCTCATGGATGTCCGGATGCCGGAGCTGGACGGCATCGAGGCGACCCGCCGCATCCTGGGTCCGTCGTATCCGGCCGCCCACGTGCCGCGGATCATCATGCTCACCACTTTCGACATCGACGACTACGTCTACGACGCGCTCGAGGCCGGCGCCAGCGGCTTCCTCCTCAAGGACGCACTGCCGGAGGAGCTCGTGCACGCCGTGCGGGTCGTCGCCGGCGGAGACGCACTCCTCGCCCCGAGCGTGACCCGTCGCATGATCGAGCAGTTCGCCGGTCGACGCCCTCGGACAACACGTGCGAACTCGGCTTTGAACGATCTGACAGAACGCGAGCGGGAGGTGCTCGTCCTGATCGGGAGAGGCCGATCGAACTCCGAGATCGCTGCAGACCTCTTCATCGCTGAGCAGACGGTGAAGACCCACGTCGGCAAGGTGCTCGCGAAGCTCTCCCTGCGCGACCGGGTGCACGCCGTGATCCTCGCGTACGACACGGGTCTGGTCGAGCCCTCCGCCTGAACCGCCATGGCCTGTTCCGGCGCGATGTCCCTCCACAGTAGGGGGCGAAACCGCACCGCGGTGTGATGTCTGCATGGACACCACGTCCATAGTCTCCGAGGACACCGCTTCCGAGGAGGAACCATGGCCATCGTGCACGCACCGTCGACAGGAGTCCCGACCGCGCCCCGCATCCCCGTCCGCGACACCGGTGTGGACCTCGTCCGCGCCGTGTGCGTCGCCGGTGTCGTCCTGCTGCACGCCATCATGGTGGGCGTCACCGTCACCGACACCGGCCCGGTCTTCGCGAACGCGAGCGACGGAGCCTGGTGGATCGTGCCCCTGAGCTGGCTGCTGCAGGTCATGCCGCTGTTCTTCGTGATCGGCGGCTTCGCCGGCCTCGTCGCCTACCGCCGACAGCGCGAACGCGGCGGTACCGCGTCGGCCTTCGTCGCCGCCCGAATCCATCGGCTCCTGCGTCCGGCGATGATAGTGATCGGAGTCGTCGGCGCCACGCTCGCCGTGCTGACTCTGGCCGGCGTTCCGCTGGATCTGGTGGCCGTCGCCGGGTTCCGGTACGGGCAGCCTCTCTGGTTCCTCGGAGTGTTCCTGTTCTGCCAGGCGCTCCTTCCCGCGCTCTCCGCTCTGCACGATCGTGCCCCGCTGCGCACGATCGCTGTTCTCGCCGGCCTCGCACTCGCCGTCGACCTCGCGCGGTCGGTGACCGGGATCGACGGGATCGGCTTCGTCAATCTCGCCTTCGTCTGGCTCGCACTGCAACAGCTCGGGTTCTTCTTCGCCGACGGCAGCGTCGACGCCTTCCGCCCGAGAACCAGGGGCCTCATCGCGGCGGGCGCCGCGGCGACCCTCGTCCTCGCCTTCGCGACAGGTGTCTACTCCCCCGATCTCATCGCGAACATCAATCCGCCGACAGGCGCACTGCTGCTGGTCGGGCTGGTGCATCTGAGCCTGTTGTCGCTGTTCCGCGAGCGCATCGCGCTGCTCAGCACGCGTCCTCGCATCGCCGCGGTCAGCGCTTTCGTCAATCGCCGGACCATGACGATCTATCTCTGGCACATGCCGGTGCTTCTCGCGATGGCCGGAGCATCTGCGATCTTCGCGATGGCCCACGGTGTGGTGCTCCCGGATCCCGGCAGTGCCCTGTGGTGGCTCGGCCGCCCCCTCTGGCTCCTGACCGCGCTGGCCCTGACCGCTGCGGTCGCCGTCTCCTTCTCACGCTTCGAGGAGAAGGCGGCGCCCGCCTTCTCCCACGGCATCAGCCGATCGGTCGGCGCCGTCGGTCTCGGCGTCGGCGCCGTCGCACTCCTCCTGGTCGTGGGCACGACCCCGTTCACAGCGACAGCGGCTGTCGCGGCCATGCTGCTGGCTCAGCGCCTCGTGGCGCACGATCAGACTGCACCGCGAGCGGCCAGCGCGTCACCGACCTCGTCGGCGTGGCGGAGCGTGCGCACCATGAGCGGCACGACGCCGCGCAGACCCGAACGCGCTCCGCGTGCACGCTGAGCCTCTCGCACCTGGGCGGCGAACCCTGCGACGACCGGGATCATGGTGATCGTCAAGGCGATCGTCATCGTCACCGACTCCGGGTCGATGCCGAATCGCCGCGCCGGAGCGAGCAGACCGCGCAGCACCTCGATCAGCTCGCCCATCCGCGTGGTGAGGGTCAGCAGACTCGCCAGCAGCACGATCGCGATCACGCGGCCCGTGCTGATCCACGCGGCGACCGGGCCGACGAACACGAGCAGCGCGCCGCCCAGGACGAGCACGAGCCAGCGCAGCCGCCAGATCTCCCCGACCAGCACGCGCAGCGGAAGGCGCGCGAGTGCATAGAGCGAAATCACAGCCGCCAGCGCCCCGGCGATGCTCCACGCAGAGGGCGGCACAAGGGAGAGCGCGAGTGCCGCTGTGGCCAGGATCAGTAGCTTCACGCCCGCTCCGAGCCGGTGCACGGCGCTCGTCCCCGGTGAGTACAGCTGGATCACTCGCACCGTCTCCGGTAGTGCGAGACGACGTCATCCGCTTCCCCGACGGCGGCGATCTCGCCGCCGTCGAAGAGCAGTGCCGCGTCGCACCGTGCCGCGAGCTCGAGATCGTGCGTGACGAGCACGACCTGCGCGGCCTGCGACAGCAGCAGGTCGCCGATGCGGCGCGCGTTGCGGAGGTCGAGCAGAGTGGTCGGCTCGTCGGCGATGATGAGAGAGGGGTCGGTGATCAGCACCGAGGCGATGGCGAGCAGCTGCTTCTGCCCACCGGACAGAGCGGATGCCGGGGCGTCCGCTCTGTCCGTCAGGCCGTACCGGGCGAGTGTCTCCGCCACCCGGGCTCTCACCTCGTCGCGCGGCAGACCGCGGAGCGAGAAGGCGAGATCCTCTGCCGGCGTCGGCATGAGGATCTGCGCCTGCGGATCCGTGAACACGAAGCCGACGCGCCGGCGGATCTCGGTTCGATGACGTCGAACGTCCAGCCCGTGCACATGGACGCTTCCCGACGTCGGCTCGACCAGTCCGTCGAGCAGGCGGGCGAAGGTCGACTTCCCCGAGCCGTTGGCGCCGATCACGGCGATGCGCGCCGCATCGAGTCCGACACTCACGTTCGACAGGATGCGGTGTCCGCCGCCGAGCACCGTGACACCGTCGAGAGCGATGCCGCGGTGCGCTGTGTCAGGCCGCAGTCCGCGCATCTGTCGTCGCCCGCTCGAGGCGCGGTGAATCACCGAACGCCGGCGGATACGCCCGGCTCAGCGCCAGAGTGAGCACGGTCGCGGCCGCAGCCTTCAGGAGGTCGCCAGGGACGAAGACAGCCGTGGACAGTGCGGCGGGAGCGAGATCGATGCCGAGGACGAGCGCCTGAACGGGGATGCCGAAGAGGTAGACGACGAGGATGCCGCCCACCACGACCGCCGACGCCGTGCGCCACCACGTGATCCGCGCGGAGCGGGTCATCAGACCGATCACGACGACTCCCGCGATCCAACCCAGGAGGTATCCGGCGGTCGGACCCACGAAGACGCTCAGACCGCCTCGGCCCCCGGCGAGCACGGGCAAGCCGATCGCCGCCAGTACGAGCACGAGAAGCACGGCAAGAGGCGCTCGCCGGGGGCCGAGAACGGTGCCCGCGAGCATCACCCCCAGGGTCTGCGCGGTGATCGGCACTCCGCCGGGGAGGGGGATCGTCACCATCCCCAGCACCACGATGAGTGCGGCGAAGAGGGCGATGCGGGCGATGCTGCGGCCGCTGTCTGGCATGCGGATTCCTTCCTGAACACTGTTCACTTGAACGGTGTTCACTATAGTGAGTCCATGAGCCCCGATCACAACCCGGCCCGTCACGATCGCGACAGCGTCGCCCGTGCCGCCCTGGCGCTGCTCGACGAGGTCGGGCTCGCGGATCTGTCCATGCGACGCATCGCCGCACGTCTCGAGGTGCAGCCGAGCGCCCTGTACTGGCACTTCGCGAACAAGCAGGAGCTACTCGCAGAGCTGGCCGACCGCATCACGGCCCGGATCCCGGTGACCGACGACGACGTCCTCACGACCGCCCGCAGCATCCGCGATGCTCTCTTCGCGTACCGCGACGGTGCCGAGCTGGTTCTCAGCACCTACGCTCTGCGGTTGGGCTCCTCTCACGCCCAGATCGCACTCGAGGCGTCGCTAGGCCCGCAGAGCACTGACCGCGCCACCGCCCTGCTTCATTTCATCCTCGGGCACACCACCCTCGCCCAGCTGCGCATGCATGCCGAGAGCCACGGGGCCGCCGCCGCTGCAGCAGCAGAGGAGATCGATCCCACCGCGGGCCTTGACAGCGTCTTCGACCTGGGAGTCGTTGCTATCGCCGGGATCAGCGCTTCTCAGCCGCGTGACCGAGCCTGAGGCCGGGGACGACGGCCAGCAGCGCGAGTGCGATGCACAACGCGTAGACGGCGCTGAACGCTCCCGCTCCGCCGCCGAGACTTGCGACCCCGAGCCCTGCCACGGCGATAGCCAGGGCCGAGCCCGTGTTCTCGGCGATCGAGAGCGCCGATGAGTTGAACCCCTGGTCGCCCTCGCCCGCGTACGCGAGGGTCAGCACCGTCAGGCGCGGATAGAGGAGACCCATCCCGCCCCCTCCGAATCCCCACCCGACGATGACGAGCAGCGGCGAGATGCCGAAGAGCGCCGCGAGCAGGACGCACACCAGAGCCAGAACGATCGATCCCAGTCCGATGGCGGCGATGCGGCGGTTGCCGAGGCGATCCCCGATCCGCCCCTGCAGGTCGGACGCTCCCGCCCAGGCGAACGCCGCGAGCATCAGCGCGATGCCCGCCCAGGTGGACGTGAATCCGAACCGTTCCATCAGCAGGTACGGCACGTATGCTTCTGCGGCGAAGAACGCACCCGCGGCCAGACCCCGGGTGAGCACGACGCTCGGCAGGCCGGGAGCCGCACGAAGAGTGCGTCGTGGAAGAAGGGGCACGACGGCGAACCCGATGACGACGAGCGACCCGAGCGCCAGAGGCCAGCCGACCTGCGGCGCCATGTCGGCCGAGAAGCCGACGAGGACCGCGAGGGCCGCCACGACCACCGCCAGAAGCAGCCGTCGGCGCAGCGCGCGCCGGTCCTGCGGGGCGCCGTGCCCGAGGTCGAGGTGGCGCAGGCGCACCACGATCACGAGGAACGCGACGGCTGTCAGCACCGCCACTCCGAGGAAGGCCCAGCGCCAGTCGAGATACTCGGCGACGGCGCCGGCGAGGAAGGGCCCGATCATCGACGGGACGACCCAGGCAGCGGCGAATGCGGCGAACACCCGTCCGTGCAGTTGCGGCGGATACAGACGAGCCACCACGACGTACAGAGCGACCGTCTGACCACCGGTGCCGAGCCCCTGGACGAGGCGCCCGATCAGGAACTGCGGCATCGTCGTCGCGAATCCAGAGATCAGCAGGCCGGCGATGAACAGCGAGACGGCCACATAGAGCGCGCCACGAGGGCCGCGCGCATCCGACCACGCACCGGCGGCGACCATGCCGATCACGCTCGTCGCGAGCGTTCCCGCGAAAGCGACGGCGTACAGCGCATCGCCGTCGAGTGCGTCGCTCACGACCGGCATCACCGTGGTGACCGCCAGGGCCTCGATCGCTGCGAAGAAGATGAGCGCCGAGGCACCCGCTGTGACCCAGATGCGCTCCCGATCCCAGATCGATGCGGCGCTCTGCACTCCGCTCATCGACGCGTGAGCGACGCGATGCGCTCGACGGCCTCGGTGATGATCTCGGGGCTCGTGCCGAAGTTGAGCCGCACGTAACCTTCACCCTCGGCGCCGAACGCGCTCCCGTCGTTGAGCGCGACCTTCGCCTCCTTCAGGATGCGTCGGGCGGGGGTGTCGCCGAGTCCGAGAGCCGATACGTCGATCCAGGCCAGATAGCCGGCGTCCGGAATCCGATAGCGGGCCTCCGGGAGGTGCCTGACGAGAAGATCTTCGAGCAGCACGCGGGTTGCGGTCGAGCGTGTGCAACAGGCCGTCGAGCCAGGCGTCGCTCTCTTCGCTGAAAGCCGCGACAGCCGCGAGAAGCCCGAACTGACCGGTGCGCCAGACGACTTCGACGGGAAGGCCGCGCAGCACGGCAGCGCTGTCTTCGTGCGCCGCCACCATGAGCGCGCACTTGAGACCGGCGAGGTTGAACGCCTTGCTGGCGCTGACGACCGCATAGCCAACGCGCTGGGCGGCGGCTCCGACAGAGAGGAACGGGGTGAAACCGGCGCCCGGCTGCGCAAGAGGCGCGTGGATCTCATCGGAGACGACGATCGCGTCGAACTCCGCGGCGAGCTCCGCGAGGGCCTCGAGCGAGCTCCGGTCGTGCACCGTCCCGGTCGGATTGTGAGGGTTGCACAACAGCATCGCGCGCGCTCCGTCTTCGAACGCTGTGCGGATGCCGTCGAGATCCAGTTTCCAGGTGGTGCCGGTGTCGCGCAGGGGCACGCGCTCGACCTCCGCGCCCGCCTCCTCGACCAGGTCGTAGAAGGGCGGATACACCGGCGGCGTCACGATCACACGCTCCCCCGGCTGCACGACCCGCCGCAGGATCTCGACGATCCCCATGCTGACGTCCGCGGTCGAGCGGATGCGGCCCGCATCGACATCCCAGTCGAAGCGGCGCTTCGCGAACGCCGCGTAGGTCTCGGCGAGCGGACTGCGAGAGGCGATGTAGCCCGTGTCCCCCGTGTCGATCGCACGCTGCAATGCAGCCGCCACAGGGGGCGCCAACGGGAAGTCCGTCTCGGCGACGAACAGCGGCAGAACGTCTGCGGGATACTCCCGCCACTTCTCACTGCTGCGCTCGCGGAGCTCGGCGAGCGTCAGCGCTGTGACCTCGTGCATGTTCCTCCGGGTGTCGACTCGCCACAGCCGGACCGGCCTCGGGACGCCAGAGCGCCGAGGCCGCTGTGCGGCAAAGGGCTGCTCGGCGTCAGATCGCGAAACCGAGCGCACGCATCATGTCGCGCCCGTCGTCGGTGATCTTCTCCGGACCCCACGGCGGCATCCACACCCAGTTGATGCGGAAGCGGTCGACGACGTTGTCCAGAGCCTGCGCCGTCTGCTCCTCGAGCACGTCGGTGAGCGGGCAGCCTGCGCTGGTCAGCGTCATGTGGATGACGAGAGCATCGTTCTCGTCATCCCATGCGAGATCGTAGATGAGTCCGAGGTCGACGACGTTGATCCCGAGCTCGGGATCCATGACGTCCTTGAGAGCCTCGGTGACCTCGTCGTACTTCTGGTCCGTGAGGGTGGCTGTCATGCGATCAGCCTACGCTTCGATCGGAGCGGCGGGGTCGAGGAAGCGGTCGTATCCCTCTTCCTCGAGGCGATCCGCGAGTTCGGGTCCGCCCTCTTCCACGATCTTCCCTGCGACGACGACGTGCACGAAGTCGGGGCGGATGTAGCGGAGGATGCGCGTGTAGTGCGTGATGAGCAGCACACCGAGGCCGGTGGACTCCTTGGCGCGGTTGACGCCCTCGGAGACGATCTTCAGCGCGTCGACGTCGAGACCGGAGTCGGTCTCGTCGAGGATCGCGAACTTCGGCTTGAGCACCTCGAGCTGGAGGATCTCGTGGCGCTTCTTCTCGCCGCCGGAGAAGCCCTCGTTCACGTTGCGCTGAGCGAACTTCGGATCCATGCGAAGGTTGCCCATGGCAGCCTTGACGTCCTTGGTCCAGGAGCGGATCGAGGGCGCCTCGCCGTCGAGCGCGGTCTTCGCGGTGCGCAGGAAGTTGGTCACCGTGACCCCGGGGATCTCGACCGGGTACTGCATCGCGAGGAAGAGTCCCGCGCGTGCGCGCTCGTCGACCGTCATCTCCAGCACGTCCTGGCCGTCGAAGGTGATGGAGCCGGAGGTCACCGTGTACTTGGGGTGACCGGCGATCGTGTAGGCCAGGGTGGACTTGCCCGAGCCGTTCGGGCCCATGATGGCGTGGGTCTCGCCCGTGCTCATGGTGAGGGTGATTCCGTTGAGGATCGGGGTGGTCCCCGCCTCGGTCTCAACCGTGACGTGCAGGTCGCGGATCTCGAGAACAGACATTCAGACTTCCTTCGTGACAGTCGGGTCGATGAGCACGTCGTCGCCGTCGATCTCGACGACGTAGACAGGGACGGGCTCGAAAGCAGGGAGGTTCTGGGGCTTGCCGGTGAGCAGCGAGAACGCGGAGCCGTGAGCCCAGCATTCGACCGTGTCACCCTCGACGAAGCCCTCGGACAGGGAGATGTCACCGTGCGTGCAGGTGTCGCCGATCGCGTGGATGACGCCCTCGGAGTCCTTGATGACGGTGATGGGAACGCCGGCGGGATCGACCCGCAGAGGCGTATCGGTCTCGAGATCGGCGACGCCGCAGACGCGTTCGGCGCTCACGCGCTCACCTCCGCGAGCTCCGTCTCGATAGCGGCGAGCAACTCGCCCTCGAGGGCGGGGATGCCGAGGCGCTGCACGATGTCGGTGAGGAAGCCGAGCACGACCAGGCGGCGTGCCTCCTCCTCGGTGATGCCGCGTGCCTGCAGGTAGAACAGCTGCTCGTCGTCGAAGCGACCGGTGGCGCTGGCGTGGCCCGCGCCCAGGATGTCGCCCGTCTCGATCTCGAGGTTCGGGATCGAATCCGCGCGCGCACCCTCGGTGAGCACCAGGTTGCGGTTCGCCTCGTACGAATCGGTGCCCGTCGCGTCCTTGCCGATCAGCACGTCGCCGATCCAGACGCTGTGCGCGCCTTCGCCCTGCAACGCACCCTTGTACAGCACGTCGCCCTTGGTGTGGGCGCCCTTGTGATGCAGGTAGACCTGGCTCTCGAGGTGCTGCCCCGCGTCCGCGTAGGACAGACCGTAGAGGTATCCCTCCGCGCCGTTCCCCGCGAGTTCGACATTCGGGTTCACGCGGACGATACCGCCCCCGAAGCTGACGACGAAGTGCTTGAGGGTCGCGTCGGCGCCGACACGGGCCTGGTGGGCCGCCGTGTGGATCGCCTCGTCCTGCCACTGCTGCAGGCTCACCACGGACAGCGTGGACCCGTCGCGAGCGATGATCTCGACGTTCTGCGCGTACTGCGCCGCGCCCGTGTGCCGGAGCACCACTGTGGCCGAGCTGTGCTCGAGCGCCTCGATCACGATGTGCGCGTCGGCGCGACGGTCGGCTCCGAGTCCTGCGATCTCGAGGAGGATCGGCTCTGCGACCTCTTCCTCCCGCGGGATCCGGATGTGCAGCGCGTCCTTCGCGCCCTGCCACGCCACTGCCGCAGTCACGTCCTCGGCGAGGAAGACCTCGCCACGGGGCGCGTCGGCGGCCGTGAGGGGCGCGGCGAGATACTGCTCACCCGAGGTGAACGTGTAGCTCACGCCGTCGTTCGCCTCCGACACCGCGAAGAGCGGGGCGAGCTTCGCCACAGGGGTGTGCTTCCAATTGACCTCGCGACCGGAGGGAGAACCGAAGTCGGCCGGCTCGAAGGAGTGCGGCCGCTCGGAGCGCGTCTGCACCGGTACGAATCCGGCATCGGCCACCTGAGCGGCGGGGTCCACATGGGCGTTGTCGTGCTGCGCCTCGACGGGCGCGGTCGTAGGGGCCGTCACTAGCCGACACTTCCAATCATCGTCAGAGGGACGGTCATCCCACACTGCCTTCCATGCCCATCTCGATGAGCTTGTTCAGTTCCATCGCGTACTCCATCGGCAGCTCGCGCGCGATCGGCTCGATGAAGCCGCGCACGATCATCGCCATAGCCTCGTCCTCCGGCATGCCTCGGGACTGCAGGTAGAAGAGCTGCTCCTCGCTGACCTTCGACACCGTAGCCTCGTGGCCGAGCTGCACGTCGTCGACGCGGATGTCGATCGCCGGATACGTGTCGCTGCGCGACTTGGTGTCGACCAGCAGCGCGTCGCAACGCACCGTGTTCGCGGAGTGGTGCGCGTTGGCGTCCACTCGCACCTCACCGCGGTAACCGGCACGACCGCCACCGCGGGCGATCGACTTCGAGACGATCGACGACTGCGTGTACGGCGCCATATGGATCATCTTCGCGCCGGCATCCTGGTGCTGACCGGGACCCGCGAAGGCGACCGACAGGGTCTCGCCCTTGGCGTGCTCGCCCATCAGGTAGATCGACGGGTACTTCATCGTCACCTTGGAGCCGATGTTGCCGTCGACCCACTCCATCGTGGCGCCCTCGTGGGCGACCGCGCGCTTGGTGACGAGGTTGTAGACGTTGTTCGACCAGTTCTGGATCGTGGTGTACCGAACGCGGGCGTTCTTCTTCACGATGATCTCGACGACGGCCGAGTGCAGCGAGTCAGACTTGTAGATCGGCGCCGTGCAGCCCTCGATGTAGTGCACGTAGCTGTCTTCGTCCGCGATGATCAGGGTCCGCTCGAACTGGCCCATGTTCTCGGTGTTGATGCGGAAGTACGCCTGCAGCGGGATCTCGACATGCACGCCCTTGGGCACGTACACGAACGATCCTCCCGACCAGACGGCGGTGTTCAGGGCGGCGAACTTGTTGTCGCCCGCCGGGATCACGGTGCCGAAGTACTCCTCGAAGAGCTCGGGATGCTCGCGCAGGGCCGTGTCGGTGTCCATGAAGATGACGCCCTGCTGCTCCAGGTCCTCGCGGATCTGGTGGTACACGACCTCCGACTCGTACTGCGCGGCGACGCCGGCGACGAGACGCTGGCGTTCGGCCTCGGGGATGCCGAGGCGCTCGTACGTCTCGCGGATCTCAGCAGGAAGGTCTTCCCAGGACTGCGCCTGCTTCTCCGTCGAGCGGACGAAGTACTTGATGTTGTCGAAGTCGATCTCGCTGAGGTCTGCACCCCAGGTGGGCATCGGCTTGCGGCCGAAGAGCTGGTACCCCTTGAGGCGGGTCTTCAGCATCCATTCGGGCTCGTGTTTGAGAGCCGAGATCCCGCGGACCACCTCTTCAGAGATCCCGCGCTTGGCGATGGCTCCAGCCGCATCTTCGTCATGCCAGCCGAATTCATACACCCCCAGGCTTTCGAGCTCCGGGCGGTCGATCAGCACATCCGACATCACACACTCTCCTTTTAGGTCCCAAACGGTGTCATCCGCCCCGACACACCTGATCCCCGTCGAGTCTGCGGGAGCGGGTGCCGCTGGTGGGCCCTCATCACCGGCGCTTCCATCGCGCCTAAACTGTCAGGGATGAGTACCGCAGTCTCGCGGCCATCCCAACATCCCGATTCTACAGGTTCCCTCTGACATCCGGGCCGCCGTGTCTGCGTCCAGAGGGTTCCGGAGGTGCCATGCCCGACGCAGCCGCTCCCGAATCCACCGCGACCGACGCCGGATTCCTGGGTCGAGTCCAGATTCTTGGTCCTCGTGCCTTCGGAACGCCGTTGCGGGTCCTCGCCTGGCTGTCGTTCCTCGCCGAGGTCGTGATCATCGGCACCGGGGGCGCAGTACGCCTCACCGGGTCGGGACTCGGATGCTCGGAGTGGCCCCTGTGCACGCCCGATTCCCTCGTGCCGATCTACGCCGACCAGGGCGTGCACGGCCTGATCGAATTCGGCAACCGCACGATGACGGGCGTGGTCGGACTCCTCGCACTCGCAGTCCTGCTGCTGACGCTGCACGCGATCGGCGGACGCCGCCTCCTCGTGCGCGCCCTGTGGTTCGCGCTCGGCGGCATCGTCCTCGCCGTCGTGGTCTACATCGCCTCCGCGGCGATGGGTCCCGTCCTCGGTGCGGCTCTGATGTCCACGGCGCTGCTGCTCTCGGTTCTCGCCGGCGCCGTCGACTCCCTGCGCCGTACGACCCGGCGCCGCGATCTCGCGGTGCTCGCCTGGGTGACGCTGGTCGGGATCATGATGCAGGCCGTCGTCGGCGGGTTCGCGGTGATCAGCGATCTGAATCCGTTCATCGTCGGCTTCCACTACACATCCTCGCTGCTGCTCGTATGCGTGACCGCCGCCTATCTCGTGCGCATGTACGCCGAGCCCGGCCGGCGTGAAAGCGCGGTGCCGACGTGGTTCGCGGTCATGTCTCATGTGACAGGGGTCGCGCTGGCCGCGACCATCTTCTTCGGCGTTCTCACGACGGGCAACGGACCGCACTCGGGCGACGCGAACATCGAGCGCGTGGGCTTCGACGCCACGATTCTCGCCCACGTGCACTCATGGCCCGGCTACATCCTCGCCACCCTGGTCGCCGTGCTCACTGTCGCTGCGTGGATGCTCAGGCTGAGGCCGCGCAGGTGGCTCCTGACCCTCGTCGTCGCGATCCTCGTGCAGGTGGGCGTCGGCGTATGGCAGGCCAGAGAGGGACTCCCCGAGATCCTCGTCGGGATCCACATGATCCTGGCCTCGCTCTCCGCTGCGGCGTACACCGTCGTCGTGTTGAACCTCAAGCGCCCGGTGGCGGAGAACAGCTGAGCGGCTCAGCCGACGCATAGCTCGCTCATCGGCGACGCCATGATCCGTCCGCCACAGTGGCGGACATGAACAAGTCCCTCACTCGCAGCATCGGCTTCTGGCTGCTCATCGTCCTGTCCCTCGCCACCGGCGCCGTGGGCGGCTGGCTGGTCAATTCGCAGCTGACCCGGATGACCACCACAATCCTCAACGGGACCGCGACCGGCGTCGAGGTCTACGTCGGCCAGTCGCTCGCCGTGCTGGGGTCGGCCCTCATCGGCGCCGGCGTCCTCGGCGTCCTCATCGCCCTGGCGCTCGTCGCCGTGCGCTCGATCATCCCGGCCGCCGCTCCGGCGCCGCTGGAGCCGATCGACTGGAGCACGCCCGCCGCCGACGCCCCGCTCGATGAGGCCGCAGAGCGCACGGCTACGGGGGAGGCCGACCCCGAGGTCGTGGACGAATCCGCCCCCGTCACGGACCCGGCTGCGGTCGCCGACAGCGAGCTCGCCGACACGCGTCGCAGCTGACACAGACAAAGAGGCGGGACTCATCGATATCGATGAGTCCCGCCTCTGTCTCTTCTCAGTACGACAGCAGGCTTCAGAAGGGCAGCAGCGGGTCGATCGCGACCGCGACGAAGATGAGCGTCAGGTAGGTGATCGAGGCGTGGAAGACCCGCATCGGCCGCGCCTCGCCACCGCGCACGGCGCGGTTGTAGAGACGGTGCGACTCGTAGATGAACCAGCCGCCGAAGACGAGAGCCGACACGGTGTAGACCAGGCCCATGCCCGCGATCGGCACGAGCAGCAGCGAGCAGGCGACCGTCGCCCACGCGTACAGGATGACCTGCAGGCCGACCTGCGACGCGTTGCGCGTGACGCCGAGCATCGGAACGTCGACGTCGTCGTAGTCGTCCTTGTACTTCATCGACAGCGGCCAGTAGTGCGGCGGCGTCCAGAGGAAGATGAGGGCGAACAGGATGAACGCGGGCCAGTCCAGGGAACCGGTGACCGCCGCCCACCCGATCAGCACGGGGAAGCACCCCGCGATGCCGCCCCAGATGATGTTCTGCTCGGTGCGCCGCTTGAGGATGATCGTGTAGATCACCACGTAGAAGAAGATCGCGGATGCCGAGAGCACGGCTGCAAGCCAGTTGGTCGTGGCCCAGAGCCACACCGTCGAGAGGATCGCGAGCGTCCACGAGAAGATGAGCGCGCCTCGCGGGGTGATCTCGCCGGTCACGAGCGGCCGGTTCTCGGTGCGGTGCATGTGCGCGTCGATGTCGCGGTCGAGATACATGTTGAACGCGGCCGCGGATCCCGCGCTCATCGATCCGCCGATCACCGTCGCGAGAACCAACCAGAGGTCCGGCATCCCGCCCTGGGCGAGGAACATGACGGGGACCGTGGAGACCAGCAGAAGCTCGAGCACTCGCGGTTTCGTGAGGGCGACATAGGCCTTCACCGTGCGACCGATGGACTTCTTCACAACGGTCTGATCAGACATCGTCGAGATCTCGATCGCCTCCTCAGCGCATGCATAGACAGCCCTTTCAGTCTACGGCACCCGTCGACGCCTCCCCGCCGTCGCCCGTGTTCTCACATCGGAATTCTGAGCGAGGTGAAGCGTTGTAAGACGATGTAACGAGGTGACACGCAGCGCTATGCTGAAATCACTCGCGCGCCCGGCGCTCAAGCATCCCCATCCGTATCGTTGCGGACCGCGACAGTGCAATCCGGGCGCTCTCGAACTGTTGGAGAAGGGCTTCACCGTGTCGGAATTGCAGTGGGAAGAGATCGATCGGCGCGCGGTGGACACCGCACGCATTCTGGCTGCGGATGCCGTGGAGAAGGTCGGCAACGGCCACCCCGGCACCGCGATGAGCCTGGCGCCGGCGGCCTACCTCCTCTACCAGCGGGTGCTGCGTCATGACCCGACAGACACCGACTGGCTCGGCCGAGACCGCTTCATCCTGTCTGCGGGTCACTCCTCCCTCACCCAGTACGTCGAGCTGTACCTCGGCGGCTTCGGGCTCGAGCTCGACGATCTGAAGGCGCTGCGCACATGGGGCTCCCTCACCCCCGGGCACCCCGAGTACGGTCACACCAAGGGCGTCGAGATCACCACGGGGCCGCTCGGCCAGGGCCTGGCTTCGGCCGTCGGCTTCGCGTACGCCTCGCGCTACGAGCGCGGTCTGTTCGACCCCGAGGCGGCGGCCGGCACCAGCCCGTTCGACCACTTCATCTACGTCATCGCCGGCGACGGCGATCTGCAGGAGGGTGTGACCAGCGAGGCGTCCTCGCTCGCCGGACACCAGCAGCTCGGCAACCTCATCGCGATCTACGACTCGAACCAGATCTCCATCGAGGACGACACCAACGTCGCCTTCACGGAAGACGTCGCTAAGCGCTACGAGTCGTACGGCTGGCAGGTTCAGGTCGTCGACTGGAAGAAGAGCGGCGAGTACGTCGAAGACGTCGCCGAGCTCCACGCCGCCATCGAGGCCGCGCAAGGCGAGACCTCCAAGCCGTCGCTGATCATCCTGAAGACGATCATCGGCTGGCCGTCGCCCGGCAAGCAGAACTCGGGCAAGATCCACGGCGCCGCCCTCGGCGCCGACGAGCTCGCCGCGACCAAGAAGGTCCTGGGCTTCGACCCCGAGCAGCACTTCGCCGTCGCCGACGACGTCATCGCCCACACCCGCGGGCTCGCAGCCCGCGCAGCCGAGGCCCGCGCGGCCTGGCAGGAGTCCTTCGACGCCTGGGCCGCCGCGAACCCCGAGCGCAAGGTGCTGCTCGACCGCCTCGAAGCGGGCGAGCTCCCGGCCGACATCGACTCGGCTCTCCCCGTGTTCGAGGCCGGCAAGGACGTGTCGACCCGCGCCGCATCCGGCCAGGTCATCAACGCCCTCGCCGCCGAGCTCCCCGAGCTGTGGGGCGGATCGGCCGACCTCGCCGAGTCCAACCTCACCACGATCAAGGACGCGAAGTCCTTCATCCCCGCCGAGTGGTCGACCCACGAGTGGTCGGGCAGCCCCTACGGCCGCGTGCTGCACTTCGGCATCCGCGAGCACGCGATGGGCGCGATCGTCAACGGCATCAAGCTGCACGGTCCGACACGTCCGTTCGGCGGCACCTTCCTCATCTTCAGCGACTACATGCGCCCCCCGGTGCGGCTCGCCGCGCTGATGGACATCCCCAGCATCTTCGTGTGGACGCACGACTCCGTCGCCCTCGGCGAGGACGGCCCCACGCACCAGCCGGTCGAGCAGATCGCGACCCTGCGCGCGATCCCCAACTTCACGCTCGTGCGCCCGGCCGACGCGAATGAGACCGCGGCGGCGTGGCTGGAGATCCTCCGGCGCAACGGCGGCCCCTCGGGCATCGCGCTGACCCGTCAGAACATCCCGGTGTTCGCACGTGGTGAGGGCGCTGCATCCGGCGAGGTCTTCGCCTCGGCGTCGAACACGGCCCGCGGCGCCTACGTCCTCGCCGAGGCGCCGAACGGCACCCCCGACGTCATCATCGTGGCGACCGGCTCCGAGGTGCAGCTGGGCGTCGACGCCCGTGCGGCTCTCGCCGCCGAAGGCGTGAACGTCCGTGTGGTCTCCGCCCCGTCGCTGGAGTGGTTCGCCGAGCAGGACGAGGCCTACCGCGAGTCGGTGCTGCCGGCATCCGTCACCGCCCGTGTCTCCGTCGAAGCGGGCTCCGTCCTCAGCTGGCGCGGCATCGTGGGCGACCGCGGCCGCTCCGTCGGCATCGACCACTTCGGCGCATCCGCCGACTACAAGACCCTGTTCCGCGAGTTCGGCATCACGACCGAGGCCGTCATCGCCGCCGCCCGCGAGACCCTGGCCGCACAGGCCAACTGATCAAGGAGTCACGACAATGAGCACCCCCACCGCAGATCTCGCAGCCGCCGGCGTCAGCATCTGGCTCGACGACCTCTCTCGCGCCCGCATCAACTCCGGCAACCTGACCGAGCTGATCGAGACGCGCAACGTCGTCGGCGTCACCACGAACCCGACGATCTTCGCGAACGCGATCACCAACCCCGACGACACGTCGTACGACGCGCAGGTCACCGAGCTCGCCGCATCCGGCGCGACCGCGGAGGAGGCCGTGTTCGCGGCCACGACGCAGGACGTCGCCGCAGCACTCGACGTGTTCCGTCCCGTCTGGGAGGCGTCGAACCACGTCGACGGCCGCGTCTCGATCGAGGTCTCCCCCGATCTCGCACACGACACCGAGGGCACCGTGGCGCAGGCCAAGGAGCTCTGGGCGAAGGTCGACCGTCCGAACCTGCTTGTCAAGATCCCCGCGACGAAGGCCGGTCTTCCTGCCATCGCCCAGGCGATCGGCGCCGGCATCAGCGTCAACGTCACGCTGATCTTCAGCCTGGAGCGCTACGCCGAGGTCATCGACGCGTACCTGACGGGTCTCGAGACCGCGAAGGCCGCGGGCATCGACCTGTCGACCATCGAATCCGTCGCCTCGTTCTTCGTGTCGCGCGTCGACACCGAGACCGACAAGCGCCTGTCGGCGATCGGCACCCCCGAGGCCGAGGCTCTCAAGAGCAAGGCCGGCCTCGCGAACGCCCGTCTCGCATACGAGCTCTACGAGCAGACCTTCGCGGGCGATCGCGCCAAGGCTCTCCTCGAGGCCGGCGCGAACCTGCAGCGCCCGCTGTGGGCGTCGACCGGCGTGAAGGACCCGGCGCTGCCCGACACGCTCTACGTCACCGAGCTGGTCGCGCAGGGCGTCGTCAACACGATGCCCGAGAAGACGCTCGAGGCCACGTTCGACCACGGCGTGGTCACCGGTGACACCATCACGGGCGGCTACGAGGAGGCTCGCGCGGTCTTCGCCGGACTCGCGGAGCTCGGCATCGACTTCGCCGATGTCACCCAGGTTCTCGAGGACGAGGGCGTCGCCAAGTTCATCGATTCGTGGCACGATCTGCTCACCCAGGTCAAGGAAGGGCTCGAGGCGCAGCGATGACATTCGCGCTGCACGCGTCGGGCGCGGCCAAGGCCGCCATCGACGAGACCGTTCCCGGTCTGGTGCACGACCTCGTGGCCTCCCGCATCACGAACGGCGATGCCACGCTGTGGGGTGCGGATGCCGAGGCCGAGGCCTCCGTCCGGCTCGGGTGGGTCGAAGCCGTTACGGTCTCTCGCCCGCTCGTGGCGGAGATCGTCGCGCTGCGCGAGGAATTCGCTCGGAAGGGCGTCACGCGCGTCGTGCTCGCCGGAATGGGCGGGTCTTCGCTCGCGCCGGAGGTCATCGCGCAGACCGCACGTCTCGAGCTGACGATCCTCGATTCGACTGCTCCTGGGCAGGTGCTCGCGGCCCTCGACGACGGCATCGAGAACACGGTTCTCGTCGTCTCGTCGAAGTCGGGATCCACGATCGAGACCGACTCGCAGCGGCGCACGTTCGAGGCCGCGTTCCGTGATCTCGGGATCGACCCGGTGGAGCGGATCGTGGTCGTCACCGACCCGGGCTCCCCTCTCGACGTGTCGGCGCGAGCAGCTGGCTATCGCGTGTTCAACGCCGATCCGAACGTGGGCGGACGCTATTCCGCGCTCACCGCGTTCGGCCTCGTGCCCTCGGGGCTCGCAGGCGTCGACGTCGCCGAACTCCTCGACGAAGCAGAGGCCTCTCTGCTCGAGGTCGCGGTCGATTCGGCCGAGAACCCTGCCCTGCGTCTCGCCGCCGCCATCGCGGCCACGAGTCCTCGCCGCGACAAGCTGGGGCTCGTCACCGACGGCACGCACATCGAAGGGCTGCCCGACTGGATCGAGCAGCTGATCGCCGAGTCCACCGGCAAGCAGGGCACCGGGATCCTTCCCGTCGTCCTTCTTCCGGTCTCTCCCGAGCTCGACGCCACGCCGACCGATCTGCAGATCGTCAGGCTGGTGGACGACGCGAACGAGTTCCATCTGCGCGAGCAGCACCCCGGTGAGATCCTCGTCTCGGGCACGCTGGGTGCGCAGTTCATCGTGTGGGAGTACGCGACGGCCATCGCCGGTCACCTGCTCGGCATCAACCCCTTCGACCAGCCCGACGTCGAATCGGCGAAGGTCGCAGCCCGCGGTCTGCTCGACGTGCGGCCGGAACCCACGGCACCGGTCTTCGTCGAGAACGGCGTCGAGGTCCGCGTCTCGGATGCCGCCCTCGCAGCGTCGGGAACGGTCGAGGGCGTCCTCGACGCGCTCTGGGCACGTCTGGGCGAAGACGGCTACGTCTCGATCCAGGCCTACGTGAACCGCATCGACGTCCCGCAGCTGCATGGCCTCCGAGAGCTCGTCGCCGCGGACGCGGGGCGACCGGCCACATTCGGGTGGGGACCCCGCTTCCTGCACTCCACCGGCCAGTACCACAAGGGCGGCCCTGCACAGGGCGTGTTCGTGCAGATCCTCGAGCGGACGGACGTCGATCTCGAGATCCCCGACCGCCCGTTCACGTTCGGTCAGCTCATCCAGGCACAGGCCGCGGGCGACGCGGCCGTTCTCGCCGATCATGGCCGTCCGGTCGTCACGCTGACGATCACCGACTCGTCGGCTGACGTCCTCACCCTTTTCGAAGCAGCCCAGAAGTAACAGCCAGGAGAATCCCCCACCGATGTCTGTTCCCATCTCGCGCGGGCACAACCCGCTGCGCGACCCTGACGATCGTCGCCTCAACCGGATCGCGGGGCCCAGCGCCCTCGTGATCTTCGGTGTGACCGGTGATCTCTCGCGCAAGAAGCTCATGCCCGCGGTCTACGACCTCGCCAACCGCGGCCTGCTGCCGCCCGGATTCGCCCTCGTCGGGTTCGCCCGCCGTGACTGGGAGGATCAGGACTTCGCGAAGGTCGTCTACGACGCCGTCAAGCAGCACGCCCGCACGCCCTTCCGCGAGGAGACCTGGGAGCAGCTGCTCCAGGGAATCCGGTTCGTCTCGGGCGAGTTCGACAACCCCGCATCCTTCGCCAAGCTCCGGGAGACCGTCGACCAGCTCGACACCGAGCGCGGCACGATGGGAAACCACGCCTTCTACCTGTCGATCCCGCCGAAGTCCTTCGCGGTGGTCGCGCAGCAGCTCAAGGACTCGGGACTCGTCGGCGAGGATCAGGGCGAGGACCGCTGGCGCCGCGTCGTCATCGAGAAGCCCTTCGGTCACGACCTCGAATCCGCTCGCGAGCTGAACGAAGCCCTCGAAGTCGCGTTCTCGGCCGACTCGATCTTCCGCATCGACCACTACCTCGGCAAGGAGACGGTCCAGAACATCCTGGCGCTGCGCTTCGCGAACGAGCTGTACGAGCCGATCTGGAACCGCAACTACGTCGACCACGTGCAGATCACGATGGCCGAGGACATCGGCGTCGGCGGCCGCGCCGGCTACTACGACGGCGTGGGCGCTGCCCGTGACGTCATCCAGAACCACCTTCTGCAGCTCCTCGCCCTCACGGCGATGGAGGAGCCCATCAGCCTCTCGGCCGAGCATCTGCGGGCTGAGAAGGAGAAGGTGCTCGCGGCCGTGCACGTGCCGGACGACCTGGCGCTCGCGACCGCCCGCGGGCAGTACGCCGGCGGCTGGCAGGGCGGCGAGAAGGTGACCGGCTTCCTCGACGAGGAGGGCATGGACCCGGAGTCCGCCACCGAGACCTATGCCGCGATCAAGCTCGAGATCGACACGCGCCGCTGGTCGGGCGTGCCGTTCTACCTGCGCACCGGCAAGCGTCTCGGCCGCCGCGTGACCGAGGTCGCCGTCGTGTTCAAGCGCGCCCCGGAGCACCTGTTCGGCCGCAGCAACACCTCGGAACTCGGGCAGAATGCGCTCGTCATCCGCGTGCAGCCCGACGAGGGCGTCACGCTCCGCTTCGGCTCCAAGGTCCCCGGCAACGGCACCAACGTGCGTGACGTGACGATGGACTTCGGCTACGGCCACGCCTTCACCGAGGCGAGCCCCGAGGCGTACGAGCGGCTGATCCTGGACGTCCTGCTGGGCGACCCTCCCCTGTTCCCCCGCCACGAGGAGGTCGAGCTCTCCTGGAAGATCCTCGACCCGGTGGAGAAGTTCTGGGCCGCAGAGGGCGGTCCTGTCGAGCAGTACGCATCCGGTTCCTGGGGCCCGGCATCCGCCGACGCCCTGCTGGCCCGCGACGGACGAGTCTGGAGACGACCGTGATCATCGACCTTCCCGACACGACCGTCAGCCAGGTCGCGAAGAACCTCGTCAAGGCGCGCGAAGAAGGCGGCGTGGTCGCCCTCGGGCGCGTGCTCACCCTGGTGATCTCGGCGCGCAACGGCGTCGCAGAAGCCGCCATCGACGCTGCGAACGACGCCTCTCGCGAGCACCCCATGCGGGTGATCGTGCTCACGACCGGTGACGGCGAGTCCCGTCTCGACGCGCAGATCCGCGTCGGCGGCGACGCCGGGGCGAGCGAGGTCGTCGTGCTCCGTGCATACGGCGAAGCCGCCAGCAACGAGGAGAGCCTGATCACCGGTCTCCTGCTGCCTGACGCTCCCGTCGTCGCCTGGTGGCCCGAGGACGCGCCGGCCGCGCCATCGGCGTCGCCCCTCGGACGCATCGCACAGCGCCGGATCACGGATGCCGCGACGGCGTCCGACGTGCGCGAGCGCCTGGACCTTCTGGGCGCGACGCACGCACCCGGCGACACGGACCTCGCCTGGACCCGTCTCACGCACTGGCGTGAGCAGCTCGCCGCCGTGCTCGACCAGCCGCCGTTCGACGAGGTCACGGCCGTCGAGGTCCGCGGGGCCTCCGCGTCGCCCTCGACGGCGCTGCTCGCCGCGTGGCTGCAGATGGCTCTCGACGTGCCGGTGCGCTGGTCGTACGAAGATCCGGAGAACTGGCAGGAGGGCATCAAGTCCGTGCGGCTCACGCGCGCGGCGGGAGACATCCTGCTCGAGCGTCCGGCGCCTGGCATCGCGGTGCTCACGCAGCCCGATCAGCCGAACCACGACCTGCATCTGCCGCGGCGCACTCTCCGGGAGTGCCTCGCGGAGGAGCTGCGTCGCCTCGACCCCGACGTCCTGTACGGTCGAGTCATCACCGAGGGCTGGGAGAAGCTGGGTCCGCCCGAGACAGGAGAATGATGTCGATGCAGGCAGCGCCCGCAGAGAAGCGGGTCGTCGTCGAACCCACCCCGGCCGCACTCGCGGCCAGAGTGGCTGACAGGTTCATCACGCGTCTGCGTGCTCGCACGCGCAGCGGCCGTGTCGCCCATATCGCCTTGACCGGCGGTTCCATGGGCGGTTCGGTGCTGCGCGCCGTCGCGGAGAATCCGCGTTCGGCGGGCATCGACTGGTCGCTCGTGCACTTCTGGTGGGGTGACGAGCGCTACGTTCCGCGCGACCACGCCGATCGCAACTCCGTGCAGTCCCGCGAGGCGCTGCTGGATCGCATCGACGTGCCCGCCGAGAACGTGCACGAGGTCGCCGGGCCCGACAGCGGACTCAGTCTCGACGAGTCGGCAGCGGCGTATGCCGCGGAGCTCGCCCGTTTTGCAACCGACGAGAACCCGTGGCCGACCTTCGCCGTCTGCTTCCTCGGAGTCGGGCCCGACGGGCACATCGCCTCGCTCTTCCCCGATCGCCCCGAGGTGACGGTGACGGATGCCGCGGTGCTTCCCGTGCGGGACTCGCCCAAGCCTCCGCCCGAACGCGTCACGCTCACGCGCCCCGTCCTGAACTCATCGAAGCGGGTATGGCTCGTCATCACGGGCGCCGACAAGGCCTCCGCTCTCGGGCTCGCCCTTGCAGGGGCGAGCTACACAAGCGTGCCGGCAGCAGGCGCGAAGGGCCGCAAGCGCACGGTGTTCTTCGTCGACGAGGCCGCGGCCTCAGAAGTCTCCCCCGACCTGATCGACCCGGCCTACTGAGCTACTGGGGCCCTGACCTACTGGGCGCTGAGCCCTACTGTGGCGCTGGGTGCTACTGGGGCCCTGAGCCTGTCGAAGGGCCGGCACTCGAGCCTCGCTCGATGCCGAGGTCCTGGCTCTCGCTGAGCACCTGAGGGTGATAGCGGGCCAGCCCGACGACGCCGAAGACGGCGATCGCGCCGGCGAGGCCGAAGATCGCCAGCACCCAGCCGGGGGCGGCCGCGGCCTCGCCCAGCACGAGCATGCCGATCAGCACGGCGACCATCGGGTCGACAACGGTGAGGCCGGCGATCACGAGGTCGGGCGGACCCGAGCCGTAGGCGGTCTGCACGAAGTACGCGCCGACCGCGGATGCCGCGACGAGAGCGATCACGCAGATCACCGTGATCCAGTCGAAGCTGCCGTTCTCGACGCGGTTGATCGTCGCCTTCGCGAGCGTGGCGACGAAGCCGTAGAGGATGCCGGCGCCGATCACGTAGAACAGCGCCCGCATCCGGTGGCGCAGGACCAGCCAGGCGGCGCCGAGCGCGATGATCACGACCAGCAGGATCGCCAGGATCGTGAACAGCTCGATGTCGCCGATGGCCTTCTCGGTCGCGAACACCGCGGCGAAGGAGACGAAGAGGAAGATGCCGCCGACGCAGCACACGATGGCTGTGATCGACTGCTTGGTGGGCGTGTGACCCGACACCCGGGCGTTGAGGAGGGTCGTGATGACCAGGGCGATCGCCCCGAGCGGCTGCACGACGATCAGGGGCGCCACAGCCAGTGCGGAGAGCTGGCACACGATCGCCAGGGCGAGCATCAGCGTTCCGATCAGCCAGGACGGCCGGGCCAGAAGGCGCTTGAGCTGATCGAAGGTGAGGCCGGACGCAGCATCCGAACCGCTGAGCTGCTCGACCTTCTCGACGCCTCGGTGCTGGTACTGCGCGCCCAGCGACATGAAAACGGCACCGGCCAGAGCCAGCGGGATGCCGAGCAGGAGCTTGGGGTTGTTGAAGACGCCGACGAGCTGCTCGCTCACGTCCTCGCTGCTCAGCCACACCGAAATGCTCACCCTACGACACTACCCGGCGCTTTCGCCCAAGTAGGGTTATGGCGTGGCTGTACTTCCGATTCGCATCATGGGCGATCCCGTCCTGCACTCCCCCGCATCTGCCGTCGATGGCATCACCGACGAGATCCGCTCGCTCGTGGCGGACATGTACGAGACCATGGACACGGCGCCCGGCGTCGGACTCGCCGCTCCGCAGGTGGGCGTGCCCCTGCGTATCTACACATACTCGTACGTGGACGACGACGACCAGCCCTGGCGCGGCGTTCTCATCAACCCCGAGCTGTGGATGGTGCCTCTGGAGCCGGGCGACCCGGATCCCGACCTCGAATCGGAAGGATGCCTGTCCTTCCCCGGTGAGCGCTTCCCGTTGCGCCGCTCAGAGCGCGTGCGCGTCACCGGCACCGATCTCGACGGCGGCCCCGTCTCGATCGACGTCGACGGATGGCGTGCGCGGATCATGCAGCACGAGTTCGACCATCTCGACGGCATCATCTACGTCGACCGGCTGTCGGACGGAGATTGGAAGACCGTGCAGAAGATCGCCCGCAAGCGCGGATGGGGCCGTCCCGGCGTCAGCTGGACGCCCGGGATCGACGACCTCGAGGGATGACTCTCCCAGCCTGATCAAAGGCATTTTCAAGTTGCATCACAGACTTCTGGCGAGATAGCGTCATATCCGTGGGCGCCTTCATGCGCCCGCGCACCATTGTCTCTGGAGGGGTACACATGATGAAACTGCGCACGCGTCGCGCACTTGCTCTCGCAGGTGCTGCGGCAGCACTGTCGCTCGCACTGACCGGCTGTAGCGCGCTGAACGGCATCCTCGGCGGCGGCTCGGGAGACGCCGACCGCGACGAGGAGTCCGGCCAGGTCACCGAGAGCTCGAACATCGACATCTTCGCGCTGAAGGTCGGCGACTGCAAGATGGAGAGCCCCGAGGGTCTGCTCTCCGACGCCGACGTGGTCCCCTGCGAAGAGCCGCACGATGAAGAGGTCTACTTCGAGCTCAAGATGGACGACGGCGAGTTCTCCAGCGAGGCTGTCGACGCCGCGTCGCAGGAGTGCATCGGCGATGCCTTCACCAACTTCATCGGCATCGACTACAACTCGTCGACGCTCGAGGTCTACCCGATCACCCCGACCCAGGACACCTGGGACCAGCTGAACGACCGCGTCATCCAGTGCGTCGTCACGAACCCCGCCGGGCAGACCACCGGCTCGCTCGCGGGCACCGGTCTCTGAGCGACTTTCACACAGCAAGAGAAGAGGCCCCGCCAGTCGGCGGGGCCTCTTCTCTTGTCATACCGCGCTCGACCGACGCCGGAACAGCCGCCACCAGTGGGTGTCGACCACGATGGAGCCCAGCTTCGTTCCGATGCACAGACTCACGAAAACGGCGAGAGCCGCGGCGACGGGGGCGACGTCGAACGACGTGATCGCCACGAGGCCGACGGTTCCCGGTACCAGCAGCAGGAACGCCGGCTGGAACGTGATCGTCGCCGGGATCGCGAATGACGAGCGCTCGACGAGCCTCGCGATGATGAAGAGCACAGACGCTGTGGCGCCGGTCGCGATCGCGCTCCCGGCGAACGGTGCGATCAACACCAGGAGGGCGTAGGCGACGCCCATCGCGGCGATGCTCACGGCGGTCAGCCGGTACCCGGCGCCGAACGCGATGCTGATGCCGATCGCGAGGGCTGCCACGCCCATCCAGCTGAACCCGGCCGACGGCAGCGATGCCCAGGCGGGGCCGGCGCTCAGCACCCCGCTGACGTCGGCGAGCAGGAACGCGGAGTCCTGGTCGATCGTGAGTCCTATCCATGCGCTTCCGGCGGCGATCCCGGCAGCCTTGAAACCCAACTGAACGATGCCGTAGACGAGCCGGGATGCGCCCGAGACGACATCCGCCGCTGTGAGTTCGAGAAGTGCGTTCGTGATGAGAGCGCCAGGGACCAGGATCGCGATCGGCGCGCAGACGGCGAACAGCGGCACTGAGGAGTAGCCCAGCATCGCCGCCGATTCGCTCACGAGGACTGTCGACAGCAGCGCGACGAGAAAGGGCACGATCGCGGCAGCGGGTCGGATGCGCCGCAGCAGCACCGACAGCGCGCCCATCAGCCCCGCGACGACGGCCGCCACCAGAACCGCCCACCAGGGGCACCGGAACAGCACGGCCAGCCCGGCGGCGAGCAGAGTGTTGCCGGCGGTCCAGCGCACCAGCGGCATCCGCATCGCTGCACTTCTGATGCGCTGCTGCTCCGCGCCCAGCGCGTGCTCCAGCGTGATCCGACCGTCGCGCAGGCGGTGCATCATTCGGCTCACCATCGCGGACTGCCGGGTCGACAACGACGACGCGAAGCTCATCCTGAGGATCGAGCCCGCCTCGCCCGTGAGCGGCGACACGAATACGGCTTCCGGAAGAACGGCGAAGGAGAGCTCCTCCTCCGGCGCGATGCGCTCACGGATCTCCTCGAGAGCGTCGCGTGCGTCGGTCGCCGAGAACCCTGCCTCGAGCAGGAGGGCGCCGAGCTGCGCGAACTGCGGGGATCGGGACATCCGCCAGGCCTTCATCGACTGGGGTGGGAAAGGGAGAACCCCCGGCCTTCATGCGAAGGCCGGGGGTCTTGGCTCCCCGGCTTGGACTCGAACCAAGAACCTGCCGTTATGGCACCTCATGGCCTGAGAACGCCGGGAGGCGTCACATCCTGAACGAATAGTGAGCGGACAACTCCAGATCAGTTAGTACTTCTTAGGAGCGGACCAGTGAGTTGACCTCAGCCCACGATACGCGTTGTTTCGCATTGGAGCGACATGATTCGGACTATTTCGCGTGGTTTCAGAGAGTTCTCGGTGAGTAAAAGGTGAGTGGAACACGTCCACACAGCCACGCTGGAAGCGCTGACTCAATTCGGCAAGATCCGGCGGCGGCTGGCGATACGGGGGCAGGCAGCAAGACGACCACAACCGGGAAACGACCGCGAGAGGTACCGGTGACGGCGCGCGGACTGTGAGACAACGTGGGCACGGCGTTCCTGCCCACCGACATCGACGCCCACCCGCGAGTCGCTTACGCCGAGATCTGCACGGACGAGAAAGCCGTCGCCGCGACCAGTGTGCTCCAGCGCCGTCGCCTGGTTCGCTGACCGCGGCGTCACCGCCGGACGGGTCTTACCGACAACGGGTCGCTCTACCGCTCGTGCGCCTGGCACGACGCCCACGCTTTGCTCGGCGTCCGGCACAAGCGCCCTTGCCACCCACGAACGAACGCAATATTGAATGCTTCCACCGCGCCTTCGCGGATAGCTGGGCCCACGCCCGCTTCTGCTCCTCATCTATTTGACTCTCGACGCGCTGCCCGGCTGACTGTACTTCCACAATCGCCTCAGGCGTCACTCCGCCGTCGGAACCCCACTCAGCAGCAGACTCAACAACTGACTGGACATCGCAAGGTTCTCGCTTTTCCGCGCCTTGTCTTCGTCCGCATGCTCGCGGGCGAGTTCTTCGTCAGATCCCGGCATCCGGCCATCGGTAGCTCGCGGTTCACACGGGGAAGGCGCCCGAATCACCGCAGACATTCTTGCGTGAGGTGCGCGCAGTACTTCCCGGAAGTCCTCCGTGAGTGAAGTCGGCACCTTGCAGGAGTACGCCGAGGCGGGATAGCGTGCCACTGGGGGGTGTAAGAGTTGTTTCTTGAGTTGCGTCGCAGAGAGTTAGTTCAGTTCGTCATCGATGATGTGAACCTCGCCATCGCGATCACACCGATCGCGCCATCCCTGCGAGAGCGAGCTGATCGAAACCGCGAACACGCCAAGCGTCTTATGCTCGTCCGGGACCGGGACGAGTCTGATCTGGCATTTGTCATGGCCGAGGAAGCGTGCTTCGCCCTCCTTAAGAGGAATGCTGGCGCTCGTCGCGGTCCCAGTCAGCGCTACACCGACTTTCCTTCCAACGCAGGTCAAGTCGCCCTCTATCGGGAGCCCGTGGGTTCAGCACCGATGGAGACAACACTACGTTGCGCCGGCGTCGCTGGTCTTTCAGTGGCACACGCGTCCGGTCTCGCTGTAGCCGCAGCCGCAACGACGCCCGTAGGGGTCGATGTCGAAGAAGTAGAGACCTATACAGCGATGGAGCCCCTCATACGGCGCCGCCATCAGGGCGTGACACCTGTACTCGACGACTGGCTCAGTCGCGAAGCGGAACACAAGATGCACCTGGCAGCAGGAAGCCAAATCGAAGTCGATGTCGGCGCCGTCATTCATCGATGGGGATTCTGGTTACACCACAAGAGACGAATCTGGCGCGTCGTCGTCACACGAAACGGAGGGAGCGGTAATGATTGCTGATGCAATGAAGACAATCGCAGACGATGAGAACGAGGTGGAAGACGTCATCACATTCGTGGATGGCGGCGTACCACAAGTGACACCAGTCTTACAATTGCCACCCGAAGCGGCAAAGGCCGTCGTTGACGGGCTCGCGGCTGTCGTCCGCCGTGCGCACGCAGTGGCCGACGACCCGGGCGCGCAGCAAGATCTCCGTCAGCGATCGCAGAAGTTCGAAGAAGGCGACGTGTTTCTTCTCGAGCGCGCCTATGACAACTACGAAGCGTCGAGATACGTGATGGACTTCTATGACGTCGACGCCGCCGATATCTGCTCTCGCATGCACTTTCACACAGGAAGCCGGATGGTTCGCATCATGACCGGCCCCGGGACTCAGCTACGAATTGGTTCGCTGACACAGTTCTCGATGCCCGATGTGAGTGCCGCGGTTCCGTTCGCCTTAAGGTACTTTCAGGACGACCTCCCGGATACGCCGCCGGGAACGCATCGGACTCGCCACAACTTGATCGTTCCAGAGAACTCCTGGGTTGATATGCAGATCCCAAAGCATGTCGCGCACCAGTTCAACGCGATCGGCCCCAACGCGGTGATCGATACGATTCACCCTGAGGAGAGCAAAGAGACCGCCCGAGAGCACATGAGCGACTACCGCATGATGGCACAGACGATCTTCCTTGCCGACGAACTCCCGGCTGCCGAGTCATGCAACCTGATCCCGGACTAACGTCCGTGGATCCCGAGGTGCTTGACGTCGGCTATGTCCTTGACTCGAATTACGTCGAGGCAACCTCCGTTTCATGCCTATCGGTCATGTTGCGAGCCCGTCGAAAGGTGCGCTTTCACGTCGCGTCGCTGTCCGGCGCGCTGCGTCTGCTCCCTGCCGTACAGCGTCACGCTGCCAAGGAAGGTCATCAGATCTGCTATTTGAGTCTGAGACCACCTCTTGATGGCCATGAGTTGCCCGCGCTGGCGTTTCACCAACACGTTACCGGCGCAAGCTGGTTGATATTCAGATTGTTTGACGAGGCTGAGACCGAAAGTGGACACCTTCTGTATCTAGACGGCGACACACTTGTCTTGGGCTCTTTGGACCCGGCGCCGCTTACCCCTGTCAGCCCATCAGCGGTTGCCGCCCGCATCGATCCATGGAACCCGACGATCGATTCGCCGAAGGGCGTCCAGGCCTGGGCGGAACTCGGACTTCCACCCGGCGCTTCGAATGTGAATAGTGGCGTGGTTTGCGTGGACGTAGAGCGGTGGAGAGACGATTCGCTCACGGCTGCTGTCGTGCAAGGCATCGCATTCAGTGGCCCACGTATGTTGCTGGGTGACCAGGAGGCGCTCAACGCGGCGCTGGCCGGCCGCGTTACACCGCTACCTCCCGAGTACAACGCGATGGTGATGTGGGACATCGACCCGTACAACCCTGGTCTGCGCCGCGCTCGACAATCGCCGAGTGAAGGACAAGTGATTCGTCACTTCGCTGGCTGGCGTAAGCCGTGGTTACCGGAGTGGCAGAGTCAACCGCACGGCGAGGAGTGGCATCGTCTACGGCGAATGCTGCTAGAGAGCGGCGCGGGCTGACGCCAAATCGATCGCAAGCCGACCCGCCTCTCGCTTGTACTCCTCGTCGTTCTTCCCGAGACGACCTTGCGTCTCGGCGATCCGGACGAAAAAGAGGTCTTGGAACGCGGCCCGCTGTCGCCTGTCCCAAGGTGCCATCAATCGTCGCGCGAGTGCATTCGCCCAGTCTTCGGTAGAAAAGGCAGCCACTTGCGAGGGCAATGGCACCCCGAGGTTCGGCCGGTCACTCTTCAAACGGAGGAGTGCGTCTTCCGCGACAGCTTGTATCCGCCCGGGATCTGCGACTCGCGCTCGGGATCGGTCCAGATCACCCGGGGCAGCGAACGATCTCCAACTAGACGGTGGGGGCCAAGACCCGCGCCTAGCAATGGTAGATGCAGCCGTTATGACCTCATCGATTTTTGCGGTCATATCCGCGCGGATACCGGATGTCGTCCCCGCGCGCCATCCCTGGTTCTTCCCACCGTCCAGGACAACTTCAGACAGTCGCCCGATATCCAGCGCGTGTTGAAGCAGCTGCAAGTCGATTCCGAACCCACCGGAAAATACTTGCCCCCCACGGGCGAGAACGGATTCGATGAACCGGTGCGATACAGCGAAGTCTCCCCCTATTGGCTCCCGAATAGCCACGCCCGTTGATGCGAGCACGGTCGGAACAGCGATGTGGTTGCTCATGTTCGCGTCATTCCATACCCTGGCGTAGCGCCCCACGACCATGTTTGCCCCATTCGCAAGTGCAACAGCGAAGGCGTGAGTCCATTGTGCGGGCACTCCGATTAGGTCGGCATCGACGCTAACTACGCCGTCGAACCGCTCGCTAAGGGCGTACTCGAACATGGCCCGAATGTTGTTCCCTTTACCACGCCCCGCGACTGAAAGTACAACTTTGGGCAATCGGGAGGGTGTCGCGAGAAAGCGTTCGACCGTTTGGTCAACCGAGCCGCCATCAGCTAAGCAAAGAACTGTGGATATCCGACTGAGTGATTCGCCACCGGCAGCGAGGCCTGCGGTGACGCCAGCAATCGTGTCCTCTTCGTTGAGAGCGGGTATGCCGAGCAGCAAACGTCTCAAGCTCCCCATCGGAGGACCTTACCGTTCGCGGTGCGCGGCACTTCGTTGCGAACTTCTGCGGTCACCGCGGCGTGCGTCAATCCGATTTGCTTCTTGAGCACATCGAGAATGGCCATGCGCACGGTCTCCGGGTCCTTCACGTCGGGATGAACGCGGAACAGAACTGACACTGCCTCGCCCAGGACCGGATGCTCTGCCCGCAAGGCCGCAGCGTCGGCGACCCCGCTCACCGTCTGTACGTAGCGGTCAACCTCGTCTAGAGAGACACCGACGCCGCCCACCTTGATGATGTTCTTGTAACGACCAGTCAGTGTCAACAGCGGCTCGTCTCGACCAGGGAGGAACGACATGAACCCCTCATCACCGGACCGAAACCAGCCATTGCGGAAGGCAGCAGAATTAGCGCTCGGCGCGCGATCATACCCAAGCATCACGCTTTTTCCGCGCATGCAGACCTCGCCGCGCTCTCCAGTCCGAACGGGAGAACCATCGAGCGTAAAGACCCCTACCTCGCATTCATGAATCGCGCTGCCCACCATTGGGATCGGGGCATCCAGCACGCAAATTCGATATTCCTCTTCATTGAGGTCCGTGGGCAGGGATGTTGCGAAGTTCGTTGTTTCGGAAAGTCCGTACCCTTGGACGATTTGCTTGCCCAGCCGTTCCCAAATCGCGCGAGCGGTCCTTGCAGACAATGGAGCGGCCGCCGACACGAAGTATCGCAGTGATCGAAGATCAGGTTTGCCTCGAGTAGACGCGATGGCATCGAGGAGAGCCGGCACAACGCTCGCGACTGTCGCGCTATGCTCAGCGCACGTCGCGAGATACGTCAACGGATCGAATTCCCGTAGAAGCACGCTCGTCGCGCCCGCGAGCAACGGCGTGATCAGGCTTAGCTCTAGCCCGTTAGCATAATACATCGGCAGCACACCCAGGAGGCGATCTGTCGGCCCAAGGCGGTGCAGATCGGCCAATGCCGCGCAGTTCACAAGCACATTACGATTTGATTGGACAACAGCTTTCGCCGCGGCCGTAGATCCGGTCGTGAAGAATATGACCGCCGGGCTATCTGCGTGCGGGGCAGCGCGATCTACGTTGGGGCTGCAGCCGATGCGCGTGGCCGCGTCGGCGACGAGATCTACGATTCCCTCGCGCCGAACTGGTCCGTCGACTAGTACGCTCCTGTCTCCGAACCAGATCTTCGCCGACGTTGCGCGCAACTTCGACAGTTGACGCTCTGTCGGATCGTTGCCAGGAATCATGACGCAGGTCGCACCCAGCGCGACGATGGCGCAGAAAACTGCCAAATCAGAGATCGAATTGCTAGGGCTTAGCGCGACCCTATCTCCGGCACACACACCATATCGACCGGCGAGCTCTTCGGCGATACAGTCGACTTTCTTGCCAAGCTCGCCGTAGGTGATTTCGGTTCGTTCGGCGCCAGCACCGACTTCGATCACAGCGATATGCTCTCCGCGCCGATGCCATTGTTCGACAAGTTCAGGGAGCGTCTCAGGGTTTGACACTTAGACCCTCATCAAGACACGACGGTACCAATGTGAGAACCCTCGACAATCGCCTTCATGGTACCCGTCGACTCAATGTCAAAGATGTACAGCGGAAGCGAATGATCTCGCGCGAGAATGAACGCACTCTGATCCATAACTTGCAGGCCCCGAGCGAGCACATCGTCATATGACAGGCGATCAAAGAGGGTTGCGCTTGGATCAGTGTTTGGATCTGCACTGTAGACGCCGTTGACACCGTTTTTCGCGACAAACACAGCGTCAGCGCCTAACTCAACTGCGCGCTGAACAGACGGGTAGTCGGTAGTTGTGAAGGGCTGCCCGTTTCCTCCGCCGAGCACAACGATCGCGCCTTTTTCGAGATGATGTCTGGCCCGGAGTCGTATATAGGGTTCGGCCAGGTTGTTGATTGGAAGGGCCGTCATCAATCGCACATTCTCTTGCCCAAGTGCGGAAAGCTTACCTCGTAGAAGGACCCCGTTGATCACAGTGCCCAGCATGCCAATGTTGTCGGCTTCGACGCGGTCGATCCCCCACGCCTCGGAGCGATTGCCGCGGAAGACGTTCCCACCGCCGACGACCACAGCTACTTGTAGCCCCAACTCGGCAAGAGAAATAATCTCGCGCGCCAGGTGTTCAAGACTTTCTTCGCTGAAGCCGAATTCTTTGGTCCCGGAAATCGACTGACCGGACAGCTTGACAACGATGCGCTTCATGCCGACGTACCCCTCATTTCGTTCAAGTCAGACTAACGTATCTGCTCGACGTCCGGGTACGTCGGCTCAACCTCCATGCGCTTCGCAACACGCGCTCGACTGGTTTCGACCCCCAGTCCTGCCCCGCCGAGTCACGAAACCAAGATCCTGAACCCCGCGGCGTTTGGTCGACGGCGTAAGCTAGAGCGCCGGAAACCGGGCGCCTCGACCAGATCAACGTTTCACGTACAGCCTCAAGGGGGCCAGCTGACAAGTGAAATCCGTTCTTTTGAAGAGTGAACGGTTGAAGCGAGTACTTTCCTCGGGCGCCCTCCCCGCGGAGGCTCGTGGGGAGGGCTTTCGTCGGGTCGGATGAGCCGAGCACTTCGCGTCGGAGCGCTCCCCATCCAGAACGATCCGGCCTTGTCGGATACAGCCCGACCGCAATGACAACGTTGCCTGGTTCTTCATACGAACGGATTTGGTTTGGCATATGGCCGTTGACCAGCACCTGGCCATCTGCCCGCGACTCATTGCGCCAGTATCCTTGCTCCGTCTTCCAGACCTTTCCCTCCTCCCAGGTGCCATACTCATCGGGTGCCAGTGCCTCCATGCCGCCGACGAACTTCGGGCCGATGAGGGAAGACGCGTACGCAGCATAGAGGTAATGTATGTCGAAGTGTGCTTTAGCTCTCAAGAGTACATCCGCGGATCCGGTCAAATGCCGGGCTTCCCACGCGACTCCCCATCCGTGCTCTTCGAACCGCCTGCTCACGGTGCGTAATAGGTCGCCGCTGCCGGTCAAGTGAGGTTTGATAAGGAGGACGGGCCCGGGCGCCAGGCTACAAATGTCTCGGGGCGAAGTGACGTCATGTTCAAAACCGAGGAAGCGGTCCGACGGTGACGACTTGTTGTCCTCAACGGGTATTTCGGCGAGCAGTAGCGCCGAGAGAGCGGACTTTAACACGTCTTCCACATCCATGTCGCCGTCGATAGTTAAGGTCGGCGCAAGTGCCTCCAACTCGCGGATAGTACGTTCCAAAGCGGAGAGTTGTGCTATCGAACGCGCAACGTGGATACTTTCGACATCATCCACGCGATTTCCGGTCGTGGCGCGTTCGAATAGTCTCCTCGCCCGGGTTATGTCCGGGGCCACGAGGTTGATAGCAAGCGTAGGCCGCAAACCAACTTGTATCAGCCCTTCGGCGACAGACACTCCTCCGTCCACGACAATCGGTTTGCTGTCAGTGATCTGATCAAGCGCCACGCGGAGCACGCGAGCGATGTCGCTTCCCTCGAATGTGTCATTGCCGTTGAAGGCCTGTTCCATCCGCTGGTCCCATCCAATGCCGCTCTCCCGCAGGCGTCGAAGCTCGTCGCCAACTGCGATTCGATGCACGCCACCGAGAGCGCGAGCAAGGCCGATGCCCAACGTCGTTTTTCCCGAGCCGGGCAAGCCCGTTAGAACGATTATCGTCCTCCCTTTGCCCCATCCCACACTTGTCACGATGTCTTCACACCGACCATGGTCGTCCACGTACTCTGCGAGCGCGTTCTGGCGTCGGCGACCGCGAGAAACTCTTGGCTGAGCTCGGCGAGAGTAGGCATCGATACAACGCCGAGCACTGCTGCTGCCTTCGAGACTCGCTCCGACGGGAATACAGCCGAGACTGCGGCGATCGCGTATCGCACTTGCTCCCGGAAACCGAGTTCGGCGGAACGTGACGCGAGCGCCTCGATTTCAAAGTCCGTCGCGTCGACGTATCTGGCAAGGTCGGTGAGCTTGATGATGTTCCAGCTCATATGCCACTCGGAGTGCTCCGGATCAATCGTCTCGCGGGCGATGTGCAAAGCGAGCTGGATGCATAGGTCGACCGCTGACGGCGATGGCACGCTGAATGATGTCCCTACTCCCCAGGTCATTGTTGTAGTCGTCTTTACGTCTAGAAGGCGCTCCGCGGCGACCGACTGCCCACCTGTTGCGGTACTGCCAACCCGGAACTGAACTTGCGCGACGAGGTAGTCGATAACGGGGTCGTCCTGCAACGCAAGGAAGTTTGGTAGACCACGAGAATGCAGTAGCCAGTTTCGTAGCTCGCCCGTGTGGAGCGGATCGATAGTTGTCTTGTCCGGAGACCAATACCCCATGGAAAAGCCCGCATCCCCCATCCCCGAAACAATGGCATCCAGGTCGTCACGGCCTGCAAGCAGGTCCAGGTCATACATCTTCCGGGCGCCGGGCGGATAGCAGGTGCCGAGCAATAGAGGTCCCCCCTTACCGACCATCCATCTCACCTCTGCGCCATTAAGCCCCTGGGATATCGCACGGAGTGCCTCGAACTGGGCCGCAGTGCGGCACTCGTTCACCCGGTGCAGTTGGGTCCAGTGATTGAACAGAAGCAGTGGCATGCCGGCGCTCAACACGGTCTCGAGCGACTGTAGTTGCCAGAGTCGAGTCCACGCTAGAAAGGCCACTTTGTGGAAGAGAGCGAGCGCAAAGAACTGCCCCCAGTCGAAGTCCGCGGTCGCGATGAGACGTTCGATATCAGCACGCGTTGTGTCTGCATCCTGGCGATGATCGGCGAGGGCCAGGAGCAACTCCAGCGGCGCGTTATCAGTCGACATGGAAGTCAAACACGATCTGGCTGCTCTGACTAGACAGCTCGTTGCGGATGGGGTCGTGCAACGGGTTCGACCCCCAGGCGGCGAGATCCTCCGCTGTCTCGAACCGTAGCACGAACGCGTGTTGGTGGCCTCGAGTTCGTTCGGACGAATCGGCGCCGACGCGAGCTTCGACTAGGCCGGGTACGTTTCCATTCAACTGCGACACCCTCTCCAGGGTTTCGCGTATGCGCTTCTCGTCACCCGTTGTTCGTATGAGCACGATTCTGTCGATCATTGTTGCCTCCTTCTTGGGTACTAGGGTTTGTTCATGAGTTCGTTCGAAGATGTGGGTCGCGCCATCTCTGAATATGGCCTAGAGATCGATCGGCCAATCAGGTCAGTTTGGGGCCGTCGGACCCAATGGGAGTGCACTGACCGGCGCGGCGAAAAGATCTTCCTGAAGGAATGGTCGCGAGTCGCGGATAGTGCACCCCGCGCCAACGAGCTTGCAGTCCTGACTCGCTTGCACGCAACTAGTCCGGGGGTGGGCGCTGCACCCGTCGCGTTCGGCCCGGGCCTTATGGAGATCGAGGTCGGAAGCTCAGTCCTCACCGCGTCCGAGTTCATTTCCGGACAAGATCTCGAGACCGGGTACTCCGAGGAAGGCATCGCAGCAACGTTCCAAGTCATCAATCGGATGCACCGCCATGTTGACCAGACGTTGCCTGTGTCAGCGGATCCAATCCACTCACTCGCTCGTGAAGTGATCACACGGTGGGGAGCAAACCCCGTGGTCCGTAGATCGGCCGGCCTGCTACGCGACGGCGCTGAGAGGCTTGCATCTTTACCGACCGCCGCGATCCATGGAGACCTGAACTTCAGCAACGTCATGCTCACTGTCGCCGGGCCAAGACTAGTCGACTTCGAATTCTCAAGGAATGACATCCGGCTCCTCGATCTGGCCGCGTTGTCTTTCCCGTCGCGGGGTGCACAGAACGGAGCGCTCCAATCCGTTGAGGCCCTCAACGACAACAAACTCATTCAACTGGCGGATACACACTTCGACCCTCCCGTCAGCCAATCTGAGCGAGAGATGTTCCCGTCTGCCGTCATCCTTCATCTTCTACGCATCTTTCGCGACGTAACCCGACAGAGTCCGCACTCCGCCGCGCTCGTGCTGCCCGCCCTCGGCACTGCACTGGCCCGCTACGTCTAATCCCGAACGATCCGGGCGATCAGCCGCTCGATGTCGCCGAGCGTGGCAAAGTGCTCTGGGCGGAAGTCTTCATCAGGAATCTCCAGGTGGAGGGCCGCCTCAATGGCGGACGCAAACTGGTAAACGGAAAGGGACGACACGCCATACTCGCGTAGCGTGCGCCCCGAATCGAACTCCATCCCTTCAGCTCCGCCTGATGCCCCAATCGCTGCCACGATCGCTTGCCGGATATCACCCTTCGTAATACTCAAGCCACTCTCCTACTTCCTCCCAAAAAGGGGTCATACGTCGGCCACAGATCATTTCAAGGTGAGACAAACCCGGAACCAGCAACAACCGCGACCGTATCCAGCGATGGTGGCGGAACATCGCCTGGGCTCGTTCACCGGAACTCCCGCTTGATGTAGATGCGACAACGAGGATCGGACACCGAAGTCCGGCTACCTGCGCATCGATAGTTCGGTCCGTAGCCAGCTTGCGCAGTTCAGCGACGACTCCCTCTGGGAACCATCTGTAGGTGCACCTCCCGAGGTATAACGCTTCGGTGTCATCCAATAGCCGCCCATCGGACAAGATAGGAGTGTCGGACTCGCCCGCCAGGCGCCGCTCGATTTGACGGCGGAGTCTAGGCTGCCAGGCCGGGCAGTCCATCAATCCCTGGCCTATGTCGTCACACGAAGCTGGGGACGGTGCCCCCGGTGTCAATCCGCCGTCGATCAGAACGAGCGCGTCCGGCTCCAATTCGGCCGCCATGGCAACCGCCAAGGTTGCTCCGAAGCTGTATCCAACAAGCACACGTGCCTCGCCGTCAGGTTCGATCCAATGGGTCATAACGTCTGCGCGTATGTCAGCAAGACGAGTCCCGGCCAACTCGCGCTCGTGATGCTGCAAATCAACCAATCTGTATCGCGCCGAGCGGACTGTATGCCGGCGGCGGCGAAGCACAGCCCGCAGATCTCGGCCAGGGTCTTGCGCGCCGTGCTCTCGGTCGTTCTGCCATCTTCCCGGCAAGAAAAGAACCGTCATATGACACGCCGCAGAAGGTGGGAAGCTTCGCTGGAGACTGCCGCGATCAGCGTGCGAACAATCTGCGATTGAAACCGGTCAAAGTCGGGTTCCGGAACGCCCTCGGAACGAAATAGGTTCAGTGCATGACCATCACCAAGTACCTTCACGACCGCTCCATCGTGATCGAAGACTCTCCCGTAAGGCGTGTCGCGCATGACGTGCCCAAACGATCGGAAAATGGGCGTGAGGTCATTGGAAGCAACGGCGCATAGGCGTCCCCCATCCCGTAGGTGGGCGAGGACACTTTGGTCGATACTAGGTGTGCCGGAGCACCCCACCATCCAGTCAAACGTCTCGGTGCCGACGTCCGTCGCCCGTTCTGCGGCGAGATAGCCTGCTGCGGAAGCTTCAGCTCTCCTCTTCGGGTTCGGTTCGATTACGGAGCATCGAATCCCGATCGCCGTCAATTGCTCGGTGACGTGGGCACCGAGATTGCCAAAGCCGAACACAAGGGCTGTGGTTCTGTCTACCCTGGCGTGTTGGCTGCTCGTCAGAATTTGCCTAACGAAGCTTGATGCGATTGCACGGCTCAACCCGAGTTTCACACTCGATGATGCGAGATCGATGACCTCATCTGCATACTTTGCCAGGCGCAGCGCGCGCATGCCCTTGGATGTCGTTTCGATCATCGTTCTGGTAGACCCGCTGCCGCGTTCTCGCTCCATCACGTGCTGAATCAGCGCGCCACCGTCGTCAATGATGCATGTGGGATCGGAAGTTTCGGCTAGAACCAAGCCGAACATCTCACTGTCGATAACCTTATAGCCGCGTTCCTCCAGCGTCCGATGAACTCTTCGGCCGTACAGAGTTTCGTCAGCCTTCGCAAACACCACGGTGGTTCGAGGATCGAGTCCGTTCCGTTCGAGCGCGATGACGAGGCCAACCCGCTCGAGGAGGAGATGGTCGTGGATCCAGAGCGTTTCACCTGACAAGGGGTCCAATTGACTAGTTGGGTCTTGTTGCAGCGTCTCCGGACAAAGGGCGAGGATCGCGGCCATCTCAGACTCGTTGAATGGCGCGACCGCATTCCATACATGTGTCCACAATCGCTCTATTGCGCGATTATCTGAAGCTCTCGGGGTGACGAGGACTATGTCGATCGCGTCAAGGTACGGAAAGGGATCGCCGAGCCTTTGCTTGATCGGAGTAGGGAATCCGATCGAGGTTGCATGAACAGCCAGATTGGAGATGGCTGCGTCATCTCCGGCCTTGAGCTGATCAACCGCATCTGCCGCCCGGTCCGCTACAAGCTGGAGGGTCTCAGGAGAGCCATATACGCGTTCAACATGGCGAGCTTCCGATGTCTGCACTTACTCACACCCCCGTCGTCCGATGGCGCTCACGTCGATGTCAGTCCCCAGCCGTTGTATCGCGCCAGCAACGACGGCCTGGGCTTCGGCCACCATCGTCAGTGAACCATCGGTGCCAGGCACAAGCGCCCACGATTCGAGGACGTTGTCGAGGTCTTTTCGCGCAAGCGCGGCGGAGAATTGCGCTTTGTCTGCACCCAGGAAGATTGCGTCACCGAACCTCTCCAGCATGGTTGAGGCTGCGGAGCCGGCGGCAAGCCCACGCATCGTCAGCACCGGGTCCAAACCCAGAGCTCCGGCCAGCGCTGCCCCGTCCACTAGGGCGCAGAGGTTCACCATGTGGACTGCCTGGTTAACCAGCTTCAGTGCCATTCCCTGTCCGACAGGGCCACAAGCGATGATCGTGCGAAAAAGATCAAGCGCACGAATCTGAGCGAGGATCGGATCGTGCGCGTCGGCACCGACGTAGGCCGTCAAGCCGCCGCGTCTCGAGAGAGCACTGGCTCCGGATACGGGACAATCAACATAGCGCCCCCCACTCAGTCCTACTTCTTTTCCAGCCTCCCGCGCCTCCGCCGGACTGGTAGAACTGCAGTCAATTACCAACGCGGGGGCATGCTGCACGGACTTCAGGACGTCGAGAACGGCGGTTCCATCTGGCAAGCAAAGTATCAAGATGTCCGCGGGGCCATTGGGCCTCACCGCGCCGCTGGCGAGGAGCTCGCTCTCGTTGTCAAGCGAATGTCCGCTCGATCGGAGCACGACGCGATGTCCGACTTCAATCAAACGCTCCGCGATCGACCGTCCCATCACCCCGATCCCGCAGACCTCAATGCACTGCAAACCGCTCCCCCCTCACTCCACGTCGCCGTGAATTTGTCCGATCCTTGCACGGATGCCGTCAACCCGCAATCAACGCAAGCTGCACGCGGGATCTTCAAAGTGCACAGGTCCGCGTTGCGAGTTACTGAACCATCCGCGGTTCTCTGCCGCTCCTGTGTGGGTTTCTACACAGGGTGGACTGGGGTTTCGAGGGCAGCGTAGTAGACCGTCTCGTACTCGTCGGGCGCGACTTCGTCGAGGGTGGAGTGCATGGACTGCCTCGTTCTTGAATAGACCGAACGTGGACTCTGACAGAGCGGTGACGTGTGCATCGCCGATCGAAGCAATCGATGCAATGCTGTCCACCAGTGCAAGGGGCTCCGCGACGGCGCCGACGTGAACCGGTCGGGTTCAACCGGCCGTCGCAACACTCCGATGTGAGGAGCGATGATAGGACGTCCAACGGGATTGTTGAAGGAGTTGACGGGCCGGAGTCCGAAGATCTCGCCCGGGCATACGGGAACGCGACGAGGTGTCGAGCGCGAATCTGGAAGCACGTCGCGGGCGGAGTCTCGTCCGAGGACGCTGCTTTCTTGGCGGGTGTGTCGGCTGCGGTAGACGCTCGGCGGTTCCGGCATGCTCACGATCTCGTTCACCGAGCCGGACAGCCGGCAACTCTCGTTACTGGGCGGGAGAAGATCGCACTCCTGAACGCGGGGCGGGGCACCAGAGTTCCGGGATTCGGTCGCACAGCCGAATTGATGGCGCGACGCCCTAAGCACGCGAAGTGGCTCCCGACCGACCAGCTACGAGGGTACTTTCAGAATCGGTTGGATGGGAGCCCGCGAGACAGCAGGATGGGACCGTGATCGATGGTGCGCACGTGCTGGCGTGGCAGAGACGGAACGCGCCGCACCAGCAGGATCGACGCTAGCCGACGGCGTGGAGCTCGCAGCAGGACTCGAAGCGGCTCGAGATCGAGTTCCCGGATGATGAGAGCATGCGCCTTGGCCAAGAGGCGATCTACCAGTCGCTGTTCATCGAGGGACGCGGCGCGCTCAAGCGTGAGCTTGTCGCGGCGCCGCGAGCAAGGAACATTCCAGCCGTTCCATGCTGCCGGTGAGCCTGACACGATTGGATGGGTACGGCCACCAGCCTTGCACAAAACACGGCCGGCGCTCGAGGCAGCCCATCAGCCTTCAGCCACGTGACTTATGCACCCGGGCTTGTATAGTGACGGGCCTGCCGCATGAAGAACCACCATCCTGCACACAGGCAAACCGGGCCAACCAGAGGCGCGGACACGGCGAGCCAAACTGGCACCAGAAGCTCCGCCGTCTTGTCGAGTACAACAGTCGCAGGCAAGTATGCGATGAATGCTAGCGGCAGCCCGAAGGTCAATGCGAAGACGCCGACCGGCCCGAAGACTGGAAGCGGGTACGCGCCGAAATCCCTCAATGTGTGATCGACACTGATCTTCAGGTTGCGCGTGGACCCCAACCGGAAGGACAGCCCCGAGAGTCCAATTTGCAGCCCGGCCTCGAGTAGGCCTCCTCCAATCGCCGCCACGACAATCAGCGCTACTAGCCAGGGTGTCCATGGAAGGGGAGCGATAACGATCGCGACGATGAGGATGCCAAGGCCGAGCGCCAGGTCGCCGATGGCACCAACGTTGAACCATCGGGTGAGCAATTGAATGAGCGGATTCACTGGGCGCAGGAGGAATCGATCGAAGTCACCCTCGCGGATTACCGAGTCGATCACCAGATGCTGACCGAAGAATACCGACGCAATGCCATGAGCCGTCAATCGAAGCCCATACAGAAACGCGATTTGTGGCGTAGACCACCCTGCGATCACCCCAAAACGATCCAGCAACACACCGATGAAGAGCAACTGGGTTCCCTGGAGGGCCGCGGTCCCCGCCACCATCAGAAGGATATTCCCTTTGTAGATGAAAGACTGCTTGACCGCGACTCGGAGCAAAATCCACCATTGGCAGGCAGGACTTGGATATTTGGCGCGCACGCGAGCGACGTGACGTGGGCCGTCAACCACCGTTGATCACCGTTCGGTGAACCGCACGCATATTCACCAGATATGCGATAAGTGAAAGTAGAAGGATCCACCCGATCTGCAGAAGGAGTTCACCGACTATGTTCCATCCCGGCGATCGGTCAAACCAAATGGACAGAGGCGTAAAAATCTGCGCACTGAAAGGAAGGAGACGGAGTACATCAGCGAGACCGTCCGGCATAAACCAAAGCGGGATGAGTGAACCTGAACAAAAGGCGGCCGCCATGTTGTAGATCACGTACGCGCCGCTCGCTTCCGTCGTCCAGAACGCCGTCATACCGACGATGAGGTTGCACTGGATCGCTATGGTGAGGCCAAATACCGTACTGACGGCAAATGCGATGGTCTGCCACCATGTGCTGGACGCCGGAACGGAACCGATGGATAGAGCTAGCACTAGACAAACTATGACCTTCGGGAGATTCGCGAGACTCGTTCCGAGTTGAGCGGCTGTTGCCTGCGTCACGATGCCCACTGGCCGCATGATGTCAAACACGATGTTACCTGTGCGCACACGGCTCTGGAGTGTCGAGAATTGCCAGGGCTGAAACACCACTGCGAACAATGCGCCGAGAACCGCATACCCGACCGCGTCCGCGCGTTCGATGCCACTCACGACGTCGCGCTCCCCATAAACTGCTTGCCAAACGAGCATCACGAGGACGATACGGATCAGAGCGCTCACAATACCGACGACCACCTCCGCACGGAACACGAGCACGGAGCGCATTCCTTGGGCTACGAGCGCAACGCGCACAGCGAGCGCGCTTGGAGGCCTGTCACTCGCGTCTAATGCGTCACCCATGATCATGAATCTTACGGGTTGTATAGATCGAGGCTATGACTTCCTCAAGTTCGGGTTCCTGGACTGTCAAATCGGCGACTGGCAGGGTGGCAGTGGCACGGGCTATCGCGGCGGACGTCGCTATCTCGGACGGGTCGAACCTCAAGTCCAGGACGGTTGCTGAGCCGTCCGATCGGGTAGCGACGTGCTCGACTCCGTCAATGCTCCAATGGGCGGGTGCCTCGCGTGACAATTCAATCCGCAGAGTGCGGTGCGGCAGGTACGCCTGTCGCAGAGCGTCGATGTCGCCGTCGAACAGGATGCGTCCGTCGTCGATGATCACGACTCGGCGGCACAACTGCTCGACGTCGCCGATGTCGTGCGTCGTCAGCATGACAGTCGTGTTCGACGTGCGGTTCCGTTCTCGAATAAAGTCCCGTATCCGGCCTTTGGCGACAACGTCGAGGCCGACGGTTGGCTCATCGAGGTAGAGAACCGGTGGCTGATGCAGCATCGCAGCAACTAGGTCACCCCGCATGCGTTGTCCGAGCGACAGCATTCGCACCGGTCTGTCGATGAACGACCCGAGGTCGAGCAGATCGACAAACTCACTGAGCGTCCTCTCATAGGTCGAGCGAGCGATGCCATACAGCTTCGCGAGAACATCGAAGGAGTCCCGCAAGGGAAGGTCTACCCATAACTGGGTTCGCTGCCCGAAGACAGTCCCGATCGTATGCGCGTTCGCGGATCGATTCTTCCACGGAACGATCCCATTCACGCTTACAGTGCCGCTCGTAGGGACAAGTACCCCCGTCAGCATCTTGATTGTGGTGGATTTCCCGGCACCATTAGGACCTAGATAGCCAACAATCTCTCCTGGCTCAATCGAGAGCGAAACCCCGTCGACCGCGCGGTTTACCACCTTCTTCGTGGTGATGAGATTCCGGATGCCCGAAAACGCTCCGTTGACGCGGACGGGACGCGTGAACTCTTTGACCAGATTCTCTGCGACGATGATCGACATGCCTCGAACGTATCGAGAAGCCAGCCGGCCAGTAAAGAGAAGCCAGCCGGCCAGTAAAGATGCCGCGGTCCTGCGCGTGCCGTGGTGTCCATCAACGACGGCATGATCGTCGTCGCGTCCAGCCGCGAGGCGAAGCTGCTCGGCCTCGATCTCGGGGAGCCGCGGGTCACCTGCTACTGGAGCCCTTCCGCGGCGTGCACGAAGGCGTCGGCATCGCGGGTTTCATCGACTCTGTGTAGAAGAAGGCGGCAAGGAGGCGCTCGAGCTCGAGGGGCGGAATCGCCCAGGGCCTTCGTGCCAGATGAAGCGCGAGATACTCCCCCAGCGCGCGACGATGCACCGGGACGAGCTCGTGATCATGTAAGCCCGAATGGTGCGGCGCATCGCGCGCCCACTGCTCTGTGCGTCGCTGCAGGTGCCGAGTCGGGGTTCAGAACACAACAGCCGCCAACGCGGATGAGATGGCGGCGAGCACGCCGAGGTAGGCGGCCAGACCCCATCGGCGGACATCTCGGCCCATGGTAGTCATGCCCCGAGCGCGAGAACGGCCCCAAGACCGTGACGAGTGGTCCGGCATACGCGCCGGCCCACAACTCTATGACGATCGCGCGGACCAACCGGTGAATGAGCATCATCATGCACCTTCTCCCGTCCTAGGTGGCCGAAGTCGACGCGAACTGGCGGAGGGGGATCGGTTCGGGAGGCAGCGCCTCCTCTGTAGCGCTCACCAGCGATAACCTGTCGAAGGGAACCAGACCCGCCGGCTTTGCTTCCGCCCGCTGGCCCCGAAGGCACTCAGGTCCGCACGTGACCTCCGGCAGAGTGGGGTACGTCGTGAATGGCACCCCGTACTTGCCCGACATCAACCTTCTACGCCCATACGACGAGAGCGCGTTCGTAGCGATCGAGGGCGACAACGTGGGCCTACTCGAGGGCAAGCACGTTCAACTGGCACGCGGACTCGCCGATCAAACCAATCTGTGATCCTCCTTGCGGGCACTCCTACGCTCAGGCTGTATACCTGCGTCGCGCCAGGCACGGAAGAACAATCCTTCCGCTCCGTGTTCCTCAACGGCTACACACGCCCAAGCGATATCAGACCGCCAACGAATACTGGTCCCAGCAACGGAACGCTGCCCGGACGCAGGCGCCTCCCTCTCGGTACTCAAATCGGATCGGCGTGCGCCGCGACAAAGTCGAGCGGTCTCGGCGTGCTCAATGCAATCGCCTCGATCGGCGCGGATCGAACACGGAGAATCGCCGATTTTTGCGAACCTTCAGCCGAAGGAACGCATCGCAGGCCGCTCGTCCCGGTATCTCAAGTACCAGCCTTTAGTGTGTACGTTTCATCGCTCGGGAGATACGGCAATCCGCCAATCAGTTCGTCCAGCACAGTCGCGGTCGCCACCGTTCTGAACGGAGCACCTGCATAGTGGCGCATCGTGGTTCGTTGATCCGAGTGTCCTAGAAGGTGTTGTGCGTCCCGAAGGTCACCAGAGTGCATCGCGATCAAGGTTGCAGCGGTGCGGCGGAAGATATGTGGAGTCACGTCTTCCACCCGTAGACCTGTAGTCGCCAGTTGGTCGACGAACACAGGATCCTCTCGAATTCGTCTCAGTGTGCGGCACACGTTTCTGGCATGACACCAGGCGCCTGGTACGCGGCCTTGTATCGCAGGGTTATGCGGAGGCTCCTCTTGTCTTTGACTTCGACATCGACGAGCGTCATCTAGTGCCCTTATAGCGAAATCCGGGAGCCGGATGCGACGTGCTTGCTCGCGCGATTTGAGGCTCTCCTGACGCACGAGTCCGCGTTGGGAGTCATTGATGAGCGTCCCCGTGACGCTGACGGCCCGTGCCCGCCAGTCGATGTCGATGTTCCTCAGCGCGAGCACCTCGTTGATCCGAAGACCTGATCCGAGCATGACCTCGACGACCCAGCCAAGAACGAACGCGGAGGATCCAACGAATCGGGCAGAGCGCTGTTCTTGCGCGTGGATAAGGGCACGCAGGACGAAAATCTGTTCAAGGCTCAGGACGCTCGGTGTTCTCGCTGTTCTCTTCCGTCGACGGAGTTCTCGGACCAGGTTCCGCTCCAGAAGCCCCTGCTCGACTGCTGTCCCCAGGGCGCCGCTGAGCGCGGAGCGGGCCGTATCCAAAGCAGCGGTACCTCGACTCGACTCCACCGCCGCCAACATGCATTTGACCCGCGCAGGCTGTTGCGCTTCAGCGAGAGGAACGGCACCGACCAGCCGAGACAACCACCGCCCCGTGGATTGATATCCCCGCAGGGTCTGGGGACGAACGTCCCCAGAGCGATCGTCAAGCCATAGTCGTATCGCATCGGAGATGGTGAGGTCCTCGCTGCTCCATGGAGGCTCCATCGCGAGTGCGAGCACTTGGGCCGTGAGGCCCGCCAAGGCGGCGTCAGCGGTTGAGGCTGCGAACGAGGGTGGCCGTAGGCGTCCACCGGCATCACGAGTGCGACATCGGGCCCTCACTCCGAAGACTTCCTCCGTGTAGCTCACCGTCCGCATTTCGCCGACGCGAAGAGGTGCGCGTGCCATTAGGAACGCCGACAGCGAAACATTCCGTGTTCAGGCGCGGGACTGGCCATCTTTCCTCCTGGGGCAGCATCGATCTCAGCTACTTGGTACAACATCTGAAACCAAAGCACAAGGTTTTGTACTGTGTTCCGTCGGCCACTCCCTTGAGCTTGATACGTGCACGTCGGAGAACCGGATCTCGCCCAACTGAGTCTCGTTCTCAATCGGTACCGTGAAATCTCTGGCATGACGTTCGAGCAACTTGCCGAACGATCTGGCCTCAGTCGCCAGACACTCTTGAACATCTCGGCGGGTCGCAATTACGGAGATCTCCGCACATGGCTCAAACTGGCATCCGCATTTGAGGTTTCGCTCGACGCAATGCTCTCTGACGTCTGGAACGAGGAGACCCGGTAGGGGCGTGAGGACAGCCGTCTGCACCGTATAGGCGGACATACTGCTATCTCTACGTGCGCTCCGTGAAGGCGGTGGTAGTTGTGGTGCCAGTTCGGATGCACGGGCACCCAACGCACTGACGTCTGCGAAGCACCTTGCCCATCGCAGACCCGGCGAGTGGAGAAGATCGCGCTCAGCATCGCTCAATACACCACCGTCTCCGCTAGGAGCATCGGCATGGATCGATGGCTAGTGACCGACACGTACCGAATCTGAGCACACCGCTCCCCGACTTGAAAAGACACGCCGACCTCAGTTCATGAATCTGAGTATGAAACGGTTACCATCTGTTGCATGACCGCGACGAGGTTGCCCTCAGCAAAGGCGCTTGAGCGCCTTGAACCTGCTCAGCTCACCGAACTGGGTGGACGCATCAAGCACGAGCACCTGAACCGGCGAAACGCGTATCGAACCTGCGCAAATTGCGGTACCACCTGGCTTGCCCGTGCCGGCGCCCTCTACTGTCAGCCGAAGTGCCGACTCGCTGCATTCCGAGCGCGAAAGAAGGTCAACAATGCCTGAGTCGCTGAAACTTCGAGCCTCGAGGCGCTACGGGACGCTCTCTCCGTTGCGATACCCGGGAGGCAAGGCTTCGCTTGCGGGGTTCTTCGCCGACTTGATTGCCGGTCTCGACCTGAAACAAGCCACATACGTGGAGCCCTACGCGGGCGGTGTCGGTGCGGGGATCGCCCTGTTGCGCGAAGGACTGATCAATACTCTCGTTATCAACGACTTCGATCCTGCGGTCTATGCGTTCTGGAAGACCGCAACCACGAGAACAGCGGAGTTCATCGACCTGATCGTCAGCACCCCCTTGAGCGTCGAGGAATGGCAACGACAGCGCTCCGTGTACCGCGCCGCACGGTCGGAAGACCTCCTGAAACTCGGGTTCGCGTTCTTCTATCTCAACCGTACAAACCGTTCTGGTGTCCTCACTGGCGGGGTCATCGGCGGTCTTGCTCAGACCGGGAACTACAAGATGGATGCACGATTCAACAAAACCACCCTGATAGAGCGCCTCGAGGCGATCGGGGAACTCTCGAACCAGATCACCGTCACCTCTCGTGACGGACGGTCCGTCATCCGTGAGTATGGCACCCGAACCGATGTCTTCATGTACATCGACCCGCCGTACGTTCAGGCCGGTTCCCGGCTCTACATGAACTCATTCGATGGGCGGGACCACGCGGCGCTCGCGGACATCGTCAACGGAGTCGACAGGGCTCATTGGCTGATGACGTACGACGTGGACCCGCTGATCGAACGGCTCTACGCAGAGCAGTTTCAGACAAGGTACGAACTCTACTACTCGGCCCAGAACTACATCATGTCCGATGAGTTGCTGATCGCTTCCCCGAGCGTTGCGCAGGCGATCACGGAGAAGGTGCTGCGGGCGCCGGTGTCAGCATGAAGCCGATGAAGTGCTCCACGTTCTGCCACGCGTCCCGCACGCTCTGCGCGTCCATCGCATGATTTGCGTCGTGAGCGGCCATGTTGAACCAACGCAAGGAGCCGGGACGAATATACTTCCCTGAGTCGTCGCGGAGAAGATCGATGACGTTCTTCAGCGGGCGACGCGATCCATATGCCTTGTGCACGTCGTTCATCACCCTGCCGAGCTCGCCGCTCACCGGCGTCCCGCGCTCGGCGAAGTGCCACTTGATACTCGCCTCAACGACACTCCGCATCAGCATCGCCGTCGCCACGGCGTAGTTGGCGACGTCGAGCGATCGAAGCTCATTCAGCCTCTTCCTCAGACCGACGGGCGCGTGACCGTACGCCACAGTGACGTGCAAGGACTTCAGAGTGTCTGGGTTGTTCGGGCCCCGACCACCTGTCCCACCCGGCTGCCCGCCGAACCCGAAACCACCCGAACTTCCGCCATCACCGGTTGCGGCCCCGCCCGGCCCTCCTCCTTGCCCGGCTGTTGAGCCCTCAGCGCCCGTGGCGCCCCCTGCATCACCGGCCCCGTCGATAACATCCGAATCTCCGGTGGCCTCAGACGGATCATCCGTCGGCTCATCCACCGGCGAAGCCAAGTCTCCAGCGAGCTTGGAAATCAGCGACTTCATATCCTCGTCATACGTCTCCGATGACCGCTTCGGGAACTTGCGGGTGTTCAGTTCCTTTGACTCGAAAAGTCCGACGAGACGCTCCAGCGCACGCAGCTGCTTCCTCGTCGACGGGATCGACGTCGGCACTCCGTCCTTGTCGAAGCTGAGCCCGAGTACTTTCTGAATGTCAGGATTGCCGTATGCATACTCAAACGAGGTCATCTTGAGGCGAGAGCTCGCAGCGTACTTTGCCAGTTTCTGATCCGTGAAGTTCGCTTCCTTGAGGATCTTTCGAACGTGGTACTGCCGGATATACACGGACGGGTTGTTGATGCCGGGCAACTCCTGACGGATCGTTGTCAGCGACATGCCGGCCTCAAGCTGCGCGATGACGAAGCGAGCCTGTGCGTCCCTCCCCCAGATGTTCTTGGATGTGCCGAGATGAAGCCTCGCCAGCAGCATTCGAGTCGCATCTCTGCTGGGGGCGACCATCACCCGGACATCCGTTGGCAGATTCTCGGCTTCGATCTCGTGTCGCCGCTTGAGCGTCTCTAGATACTCGCGGGACTCCCCCGGCGCGATCGACGGGTCAAGCAGCGCTTTCAAAGCCGTAGCTCGCCTGTTCCCTTCGAGGACCACGTACTTGCCGCCGTCCTTGACAGCCAAGATCAGCTCGTTGTCGACGTAACCCTCTAAGAGAATCTGGCGGGCGAGGCCCTTCACATCGTGCTCTGCGAAGAGGTAGGTAATCGCTGCTGACTCGCTGGGAAGCACGTCTTCGATGCGGAAGTTGTTCAGGTCCAGATGAAGAGAGGCGACAGCGACCTCGACGATCGGAAAAGGCTGGTATGACATCGAGCTTCCCCCCGGGAGTTCGAATAGGGCTAGTTCGCCCTATTATGGCGGACCGTGGCGCGGACCCAGGACCGGGCTCCCGCGTTGCCAGTGAGAGCCCAAGAAACCGCAGATCTCGTGCATCTCCAGAGTCCTGATGCTGCATTTGCTCCAGGAGAGGCGCCGTGGGCGCACCTGATTCCTCCTGTGGGCAACGGTTCTTGGGGACCAGCATGCCTGTCGACGCGCACGAATGTTCTCAGGCATTCGGTTCCGAAGACCGTGGCAAGAAGCAGTCGCTCCCCCGATCGACACAACGAGGCCCCGAGGTTCCGGAGAGACTCAAGAGACTTCTTCGAAATTGTTCTAGAATCGCACACATGTCAATGGATACGGCCTCGGTCGGTGCACGCATCGCAGACGCACGAGAAAGAGCAGGGCTCACTCAAGCCGAGCTCGCTACCGAGACGGGCATCGCCCGCACCGCTCTTGCGAAGATAGAACGTGGAATCCGGGGCGTCGGAGCACTCGAGATCGCTTCAATCGCTCGCGCGTTGAGCGCACGGATCGAGTGGTTTCTCACTGATCCACCTGCCGCGCTCGTCTCCTATCGGCTGCGCGAAGGCGACGATATGGAAGTTGCGACCATCAACACCAGGCTTGAACGTCTTGCTCGCGACGTAGAGAGCGTTCAGGAGCTTGAACCTTCGCTGGTCCCCACCGCTTTGGAGGCTCAAACGCCGCTTCGCAGTATCGCTGAAGCCGAGCGGCTTGCTGAGCACGCGCGCCAACTGTGTGGCCTCGATGGTCGTGAGCCGATAAACGATCTCATTGACGTTGTCGGCGGGCTGGGGCTGTTCGCCTTCTCGCAGGAGTTGGGGGCGGACACCGCCGACGCCGGGACGATCCTCCTCAGCCGCGGGGCGGTGTCGCTGGTGAACAGCACTGGATCTGTTGGTCGTCGCCGTTTGTCCCTGGCACACGAACTCGGCCACTACCTCCTTGCAGACGATTACACGATCGACTGGCGTATTGCGAACCGCTCTTCATCCGACGAGACGGAGGCGCGGATCGACCGATTCGCTCGAGCCTTCCTCGCCCCCGAAGCTGGACTCCGCACGTTCTGGATGTCCACACGCGGCGACCACAGCATTCGCGACGCAGCGGTGCAGACCGCAAGCCGATTCCGCATTGACATGTCCACCTTGGCCCGACGGTTGCAGGACCTCGGCCTCGCCGACCAATCCGAGTGCAGCGAAGTCAGGTCCGCCAAGACTCTGCAGGGCGACATCGTCGGATTCGGACTCGTCGTCCCCCACGACCTGGAGGGCACCACGGTTCCTTCTCGCTTTGGCCAGGCGGTGCTCAAGCTTTACCGCCAGAAGCGTCTGTCGACTGAGCGCGCACTGAGCCTACTCCAAGGCACGTTGAACGCCGAGGATCTTCCGGAGACTAATCGCTCCCACGAAGACGAGATCTGGGATCTGCTCACCTGATGCCCACCCCTGAGGTCTATATCTTCGATGACGGTCCCCTTAGCCATTTCGCGGAGGCGGGGTGGCTCGGACTGCTCGGCGCCTACGTCGGGGATGGCGAGGCACTATTGCCGGACACCGTTCATGCTGAACTCCAGAGAGGCGTAGACCTGCATGGACATCTGAGATCCGTACTGGATGCGTCATGGCTTCGAGTCGAGTTACTGTCAACAGCAGCTGACTTATCTGCGCTGGCAACCTTCACGAACCGGCTAGTCGGTGACGACCCGCTGAAGAACCTAGGCGAATGTGGCGTCCTCGCTTTGGCGAAGACCAGAGGTGGAATCGCCGTGATCGACGATCGCTTCGCCCGCCAGGTCGCCAAAGAAGAAGGCATCCGCTTCACGACAACCCTCGACCTTCTGCTCAAGCTCGTCCAGGGGGGACACCTGTCGATGGCCTTTGCGTCGCGTGTCGCAGACGAGCTGTTGAGAACGGAGTACATCCTCCCTATCGGCTCGGGCGGGTTTGGAGCCTGGGCCGCCATGCACGGGCTATATGACGAGCCCGATCTCGACGGGACAGACGATCTGTGACCGAGACCACAGGTTAGAACGCGATGTAACGTCCGTCCCAATGCGTCCGTGAACTCATGTCGTTGGTTGAGCATCTCCTGGCGCAGGGTCGCTCATACCGCACGCGTGAAGATCAAGAGAGCGCATTCACGGTCAGGCTCGCCACGCACAGGGTGTTAGACCAGCTGCTGCATCACGCTGTTCGAGTCAGGATCCCTCACTGACAGAGCTGTGTCTATCAACCGACCGCTCCGCCGCGGCCCATCGAACATGCGGCGGTCGCCTGCGCTGACGATGCATTGAGCGCGTCGATCCCCAAGTTACGATCGCCACTTCTTCGGAATCAGTCCGCGTTCGCGGGCATCCTCGAGCGAGTACGGGATGCTCTCCTCGATCCACGTCTCAACGTCGACGGGACGGTACCAAACGTGCTTGCCGGCATACAGGAAGCGCGGCCCTTCGTCGCGCGTTCGCCACGACTCCAGTGTCCGTTTTGAGACCTGAAGGATCGCGGCCACGTCGTCGGTCGTCAGCAACTGCGGGATAGATGACTCACCCATGCGTTACAGACTGCCACCAACAAGCAGAGGATGCGTAGTTACCAGTAGCAACTTTTCGAGGACTCCCCCGAAGCAGGGAAAACGGACAGAAAACGGACACAATAGTCCAGAAAATTGCCATCCATAGGAACTTCAATGGTCCGTTCTGCCGCGGAATTACGCGGAAGTCGACGAATCTCGATCGAGCTTGAATCATAAGCCTCACGAAGTGGGATCAAAACGAAAGTCGTTATGAATCAACCTCGCGTAGTCCGACTGCAGCTGGTCCTCGGCGGGTGGACGACCAGATCGGGTTACAGAGTCACGACCATCGTGACGCGGTCGGTGCGCTCACGGAGTTCGCGCCCGATGCGGCCCCGTATCCTGACGATGGGCGCTGTTGGAGTGCTCCAGTAGGCGACTGCGGTCGAGCATCCATGGGAGGACTAGATGGATCGTTACTGGTCGACGCCGCGCGGACTGCACGCCGCCCAGACTTACCGCAGAATGGTCTCACTTCACATCAGCGCAGACCTGGTTCCTCCGAGCAAACGGGCGATGGGCGCTGTGAAGGCCCGCGCCCAGGAAGTGCTCAGCGATGCCTTCGCCTCGTCCAGAGCACATACTTCCCTACACCCGAAGATTCGTTGGCCCAAGCCCCCGCGCCGCGGTGGCGCTCGACATCGCACTGTACGGCGAACTGTTGAACGCACCTCGCGTCGACACCATCTGCAAGTGGCTTCTCGACGAGCTTGCGGGCCATGTCTATCGCGACGACAGACAGGTCAAGTTGCTGTTCGCGCATGCGGACCGGCGGGACCGAGAGGCGGAACAGGCCAACAGCCGAACGGATCCGCGACGGGAAGACACGTCAGCATCAGCGACGTTCGGGGCGGCCTGGAGCGTGATTCCAGACGAACCCGGCCTGCGGGACCTGGATGCGAAGCCTAATTCGTCGCCGACGTTGTACGTGCGTGCCAGAACTCGCGCAAATGTGCTGGCTGCGCTAAGAGCGACAGGCGACCTCCCCTATTCATGGGATCCAATAGACGATGACGACGACTACAAGTACTGGAATCCCTACACGGCGACCTATCCGGGGACTCGTAGAAGCCTTGTGGAGTATAGGGAGCTGCTGGAATCGCGCATTGAGCCCGACGCAGAGGAGCTCACCCTCGTTGGACGGCAGTTGGACTATCACGATCAAGCTTCTGAACAGCGGATCGTTGATGTCTTGTTCTCCTCGCTTTTCACCTTCCTTCCTGCGCAGCGGTTCCTCGGCTGGAATCTCCTACGCGATCGCCTGGGCACGGCACCCTATGTGTTCGATCTTGGCGTGCTGCCCGAGGTCGGTGGCAGTGCCGCGTTCAGGTCGCGCCTGCAAGTGCTCTTGAACCAGCGTCGAACTCAATACCCAGAGCTGTTCCCGATGCGCGCAAAGAGTGGGATATCTATCGTCTTGTTCGAAGACGGCACCCATGAGAAGGATCTCGACAACCTTGTTCGTACGGTGCTACCCGACGTTCTCGATGTCCTGCGTCCCCCGAGGACGGACCGCCCAGGGTGGGTGGCCACCGCGCCCGACATCGAAACCACCTATCCCGACATCCCCTTTCTCGAGGTGGCTGCGCTTTCGGCGAAGGACGCTGACATGCCACCGGGCACGCTGATCTTCGGCCTTTCAGGGGGCCATCGGCACCAAAGCTGGTGGGCAAAGCGGAGTCGGACTTGGAGAGGCAGCTCGACCAACTCATCGACCGGTACTAGGACGTTCCCGCGCTCTTTGCGACCGGCGTCGCACGAAAGGCAATCTGATGTTGGACGGCCCCTCAGTGGTCTGATTTACGCTTCGCCGCGCAGAAGGATTCTCGTGGCAAGACGGACACGTGATCCAAGACCATCAGCCTGAAGTCGGACGGGCGTCGCCGTAGCGCGGAGGTCATCAAGCGCAGCTCGCATCTGGCTGAGCTCGGTGTCGCGGGCCTGTTGGTGGCGGTCTTCGATGTGTCGGATGTGAATCCGGACGAGCACTCCCGCAGATCCGACCCCGGCGGCAACCGCCGTCACCGCCAGAGCCACCCCCGTTGATGGCCATCCAACGGACGCGTACAAGGCGACCCCGAATGCGGCTGCGCCACCCGCTACACCGCACGCGATTTCAAGATCATGCGGGGCGGACGTGTGCCGGCGCTCGAAAAGAGCACCGATGGGCGCAGCCAACATCGTTAGCAGAAGGACCCAAAGGACTCCTGTCGGGAGCATCTCCTTCGGCGGGAACTTCAGATCCAGCACTACGCTCATCGCGCAGACGATGACGGTGGCGCCAAGAAGAAGTACGACTCGCCTGTAAGTACGCGTCTCGATGAAGCTGTCGTCTTCGGAGTTCCTGTTCATGCGGGTACTGTCCCACACGAGCACCAGTGCCGAACGGATCAGCCGCTCAGGAAGCTTTAGCGAGGTCGACGATCCACTGCGGAGTCTTCACACCTCGCGCCTTGTCGCCGTTGACGACGATGCGCGCGGCGAGACGACGTTCGTTCTCTGTCGGGGCACGTCGACCTGCCCGCTCTTCGAGTTCCGCCTTCGTCATCTCGCACCTCCTTCGCAATCGGTGTCTGCCTGCACTCAGTGTAACGCTTACGGTCCAATGGAGGCCAGAAGACAGCCCGTTGAGATCTGTGCTCTCAGCGAGCTTCTGAACTCGGCTCATCCTCGGACGAGCCCTCGCGTTCTGCGTCAGCTCGTCCTTCTGCGTTCGCATCGAGAAGAGCGTCGTGCTCGGCTTCGTCGCGCGCCTCGGCATCCGCCCAGTCATCTTGTTCCAAGCCGTCGCCGTTCGGATCGAATGTCACGGCCCGCGCTACTTCTGCAAGGAACGCACGGTCCGCACGTCGCGCGAGGCGCGTCGTCTGCAGTTCGACGACGGCGGCGGCACCGGCCTCTCGTTCAATGCTCGTCGCATTCGGCTTGACGTAGAGGTTCAAGGCCCACTCCACACGTTGCCACCATGCATTCAGTCGCACCTGGTGCCGCGAGCCTCCGAACGCGAGGGACGCCGCAACCACGGCAGCGAACCCTCCGAATCCTGGACTGACCAGCCACGCGCTCGTCCAGGGCCAGCCTGCATCGCGCCACCACACGCCCAGGCTCTGCCACCATGCCGGGACATCAACGATGCCGAGCAGCTGAAGAGTGACGATAGTCATCGCCCCGGCAACGGCGATCATGGCAGACGCGAATGGCGCCCGGTGCGTAGAGATCCAGGCTTTCGCTGTCGCACCTCATCAGGGTTCGGGTGGTGTGGCCTCATAGCGGGGAGTCTAAGGTCCAAGATCCTCACGGGGTCCAGGTCCGCGGATACGTTCCGGGTCTGGTCACGTTGGCGCATGCACTCACAGTAATTGGTGTTCCTCGCCCTAATTTTGGGTAAGTAGGCAACGGCCGATCCGAGTCGCCCGACGCCCGTCGCGATCACGTAACTCCGTATGGCGTCTTCGTACTCACCCGCCATCGCTGTCGTCCCATATGAACTTGGCTACGCGACAGCTCTCCATGGTTGCGCCGTAACCGCGTCGACGACATCTCGCGGGCGTTCGAGGAGGGTTGCCATCATCGTGTACCGCTCCACGAAGTCGGTGACTTCGGCACCCTGGTTGGCGCTTTGCCAGTGCCGCATCGCGTCGTTGAAGTCGCCACGGATCTCCGCGGAGACGCTCGGCAGGAGGCATTCCCCTAGGCGATCGAGGAGCTCATGCCAACTGTCATAGACACGGTTCTGCGCCTTTCCCGCTCGTTTCGCGATCCCTTCCGGGTCCGGACGCATCCCCAGCTGCATCTCCCGCAGTTCCATGTGTCCGATCGCTCCGGTAGCTGCCATGGCCTTCGCTAGTCCTCCCTCCGCGCGCTGCACCCTCTCGATATCCACCCGCACGTGCGCGCTGTCGGCAACCGTGGCCAGCCCTCCTACGGGCACGGGAATCGACTGAACTGCCGCAATCGCCTGCGGACGTACCGCCAGGGACAGCGTCCCCAGCGCCTCGTGCACGTTGAGATACCGGACGACATCGAGATCGTCTCCGTCTAGATCGCTGATACAGAGATCAGCCGCGATCTCTTGGTTCTCGTCTTTGTACCCGGTGTTGATCCGCAGCCGGCTGGGGCTCAGCGCAACCCGGTAGAGGTAGAACTGCGAGCCGCCGTCGCCTTGGTTCTCCATCCGGCGGAGCATGTTCTCGATCGCTGACTCGTACGTTCCGAGATGCAGCGCCTTCGACGATTGCTCGGCGAGATAGCCTTCGCGAGAGGGCCAGTAGTCTCGCTTGTTCCCGGTCATGGAGTCGGCGATCTGCTGCGCGTAGTCCGGCGATGGCCAATCAGGTGAGGTACTTGTGTGGTACCACGCGAGGTCTGCGACGCTGTGGAGGGCGGGATCATTCCGGTCGCGGATCGCGGCGACTCGCGGGCCGAAGTGGATCTTCGTGCCACAGTGTGCACACTGTACTCGGCAGTTGTTGGCTTGCGCCTCATAGTCAGCCGCTGAAATGAATGTGGTCTCTCCGCATTCGCAGTTCATCCAGTAGCCGTAGTTGAATCCGTCGAATCGTTCAACAAGTGCGGGGACGTTCAAGCGGTCTCCGCCCAGATGATCTCGTCCTCTTTGAATCGTTCGATGAAGAGTCGGCCCAGTTCAATCCAATCCTCCGTCTCCACTTCGTCGGCGTGGAGCTCAAGCGTCTCCTCAACGTCCCAGCCATCGAGAGTGAGGTATGGCTGAGCCCATCGCTCGGATGCCCAGGCGACTCGAGCTCCACGTCGTCGTTCGGATTTCCCCATTCCGATCCAGAACAGGTTTCCCGGGTTGTGCCCCTTGATGCTCGGGAACTCGGATGCGTGTGCCCACCGGCGCCATGCGTAGTTGAACCCGGACTCCAGAGACATCTTGCTGCTCGTCACTGCTCGGACGCCGTTGGCGAGCACTCCGAGGGCGAGTCCGTCGACGACGTGTTTGATCTGCTGGTCTTTCGTTCTGTGCACATATTCACGCTACCGACCGGCTCCGACGTCACAGGGCCCGTAGCGGGCCGCTCAGACAGGATTCTTCTCGCTCCGAACAGTCCGGTGGGTCGGGCGTACGATCACAGGATGGCGAAGGAATCATTCAAGCCCGGCGATGAGGTCTTCACCGTCAGGTCACGATGCGTTCGGACACCTCGCGCAAGAACGGAGCCCACGCATGCGGACCAGTGAGCGAGGTACTTTGACAGCCTCCGAAGTGGCGATCTCCATCTCCTCGTTTGTGGCGGCAGGCGATGTCCAGGCCGCGACGCAGGCCTTTCTTCAGTTCGTGAACGGAATCAGCACAGGCAGCAAGCAGACCTTTCTGACGCTGTCAGCGGATCCGCCAGGCGACAGCGGGCCCGGCTGGTCCTGGGCGATCGCGGGCATCGTCGACCTGCACGCGCAGCGAGTCGGCGTTCCGGCCCCCGATTGGGCATTGGCCACTTCCGGGGACTGCGTCCGCGGAATGGGCCCCATGGAGCCCGAAGGTGGCGCATCTCATCGATCCTTCCCGGGTCCCCGAACCACTCCGGCGGCGAGGGGTCCTGATCGAATCCGGTGAGCTCGACTCCGCGTAGCTTCTGTATCCCGTTCCGCAACTGCGCGGCAAAGCTGCTCGCCCCATGTTCAAGAAAATGGCGTAACGTTGGGATTTTCCCAACTCTTGGCCGTAAGGTGATGCCATGGATATGGGGCAGCGTATTGCAGCGCGCATCGACGCCCTCACGCCCGCAGCGACACGCAAGGAGTTTGCGGAACGCGTCGGAATGGCGCCTGATGCGCTTTCGCGTGCACTCAGCGGGAAGCGAGGCTTCGCAAGCATCGAGTTGGTCAGGATCGCAGACGAGCTACAGGCAGACATTCACGAACTGATCACCGGAGAAGTGAGTCCTCACCAAGTGATAGTGAACGCCCGCCACAACTACGATCACAGCACGTCAGATCGCAGTGTGCCTACGTTCGCCGACGACAAGATCGTGCTGGAGGAGATCTGTGTCGCGTATGCACAGGCTTCGTTGCCTGCACGCGAGAGCGCGTCCGACGGACATGATGTCGAAGCCATTCGCGGCGCGTTGGGGCCTGGTTTCGTACGTCCGTTCGCAGATCGCATCGAAGAGCGCCTCCAGATCGATGTCATCAGGGTGAACGGCCTCGGAACCGCGTACTCGGGCACGGCAAACGGTAGAAAGTTCATCGCGATACCAGCAACAGGCAGCTGGTTTCGCGAGAACTGGGACCTCGCCCATGAGTTAGCCCATGTCTTCGGCCTCCGCAGCGAAGCCGAAGCGAACGCATTCGCTGCGAACCTCCTCCTCCCCGAGGAGCTGTTGAGGTCGATCGACTGGTCCGCGGCCTCACAGGAGGCGATCGCCGACTTCTTGTGGCAGACAGGAGTCTCCACCAGCGCGCTCCGAATCCGTCTTGATGCACTCCGTATCTCCTATGCCGACGCGTCGCATGTTCTTGCGCAGAACACTCAACGAGCTCTTCGACGTGCACGCGGATGGTCTTCGGAGTTCGGTGACGAGATCACGATGCGAATGGAGGCTGCCAGTAGAAGGCGTTTCCCGCTCGTCCTGCAGGAGGCTCACGAGATCGGTGTGGAGGAGGGACGACTCGGGCCGGGCTACTTGGCATGGATGCGAGGAGTCGAGCCCGAATGGATCATCGAGACGTACGCCCCCGAGGTGCTGGACCCAAGCTTGGATGACCTCGCGGCAGCATTCGGATTGAGCGTTGACTAGGACGCTCTTCTTCCCCGACACGACTGTTGTGAGCAACTTCGCCCTGATCGACCAGATGGCGCTGCTCGAGACTCTCGTGAACGGGAATGGCGCATGGTGCGCAACAGTCGCTTCCGAGTGCTCGACCGGAGCAACGAAACCCGGACTTGAGAAGATGGCTATAGCGCGCAGCATCTTCGGCGAACCGATCTACGCAACGCCGGCGGAACACGTCGACATCATCGTGTTGCAGGATCAGATGCGTCAGCCAGGAGATCGAGACACGGCGCATCTCGGAGAGTCTGAAACGATCGCGATCATCATCAGCCGGCAGCTCAGGGCTGCTTTCGTCACAGACGATCGAGATGCGCAGCGCCAGGCCGCATTGCGCGGGATTCCTGTGTATAGCACCTGGCACATCCTGAAGCTGGGAGTCGCAACAGGACATCTCACCAGCGAGGACTTCCTCGCGGCCTATCAGACGCTCGTCGATGCAGATCGCGGACATCCTCCTTGTGGCCGAGGCGAGAGCTCAGTGGCCGCCTGGATCATCAGCTGACAGATCGCTCCGTCCACCGAGCCGCGAGAACGCTCGGTCGAGGATTGCAGCGGCCTCGGGATCCACTTCGCTCAGCTCGTGAATGTAGTGCTTCTTGGTGATCCGCGGGTCTGCGTGTCCGAGGACCTTCGCGGCTAATTCGGCGCCAGCTGCCTGGTTGTCGACGGATGCCACGGTCTTCCGCAGGGCGTACGGCGTCAGGAGGTCGACATCGATGCCCACGCGCCCAAGCAGTTCACGATGCTGATTGCGAAACTCACGGAAGAGGCGGTCGATGTAGTTGACGGACATCGGGGTGCCGTTCTTCGTCGGCAAGAGAAGCTGATCGGGATTCGGTTCATAGCACGCGACCAGCCGTCGGAGCACTGCGTCCGCGTAGTCAGGAACGGTCATCGTGCGCTCCTGCCCTCTGCCCTTGGGGTGGTCCTTCCGGATGTTCTTGAACTTCTTCGTCCGGTTGACGTTGCCCGACAACGAGACTTTCGCCGGCTTCGACAGCAGGTGTACGTCGTCGAGGGTCAGACCGAGCACCTCGCCAGGCCGCAACGAAGTGCCCAGGGTGATGAGCAGGAAGTCCTCCATGGCGCGGACGTTGGGTCTGCTTCCACCTCGCCGCCCCGGGTTCTTCCCCTCCCACTCTCGGATCAACGCGATGATGAGCAGAAGCTGGTCTTCCTCCAGTTGAATGCTGCGCTTCCGGGTGTTGTTCCGCAGCTTGGGAACGTCGTTCATCGGACTCGTTGGGATCACGCCGTTGAGAGCGGCAAACATGAGCATCCCCGACAGCGTCTTTCGGGTCACGGAGGCGAAGCTGTACGACCGCTCGCGTGCAAGGCGCTGCAGAAGGTTGTGGATGAAGCCAGCGTTGAGCGATCCGATCGGTACGGCGCCGATGTAGGGAAGCACGTTGTTCTTGACGCGGTTGTGATACGCCTCCCTACTGGACTGCTCGATCGCGTCTTCTGCCCTCATGTCGACGTCGGCAAGCCAGAGCGATGCGAGCTGTTCGGTCGTGGACACGACCGTCAGCGGCACGAACATGCCGCCCCACACTTGGTTCGCCTTGATCTGGATCGCGTCCTCGGCTTCCTCAGCAGTGTTGCACCATGCCTCGAGAACGTGAAGGTCGCCGGCACCGTCGCGAACTCGGCCCCTGCTCCGATAGGCGCCGCCGATCTCATTGGTGGAGACCTTGCCGAGCTCACCCGGCTTCTTTCTCGGCCTAGGCAACGCTCTGCCCTGCGATGTAGTCCCGGATCGAATCCGCGGTCCATCGGAGGTGCTCGCCGATCTTGATGGGTGTCGGTCCAGTGTTCGTGTAGCGCCACGATTCGACCGTCCGCGGCGACACTCCGAAGTACTCGGCGACCTGCTCCTTCGTCAGCAGCGCCGGGAGCGCCACGTTGGCGAGAGCTTCGGATCCTGACTTGGTTGAGGCGTTTTTCTTGCTCATGACGGTCACATACCCGGTGCGAGCCGGGTTCTGCGCGGATCGTCGCGACTCATCGCGTAGTCGTTGCCGTGAAGCGCCACCAGAAGTCCCTGGTAGGCGATTTCTAGTGAGTTTTTGGTGAGTACCACCGTGCGTACCGTCGTCGGCATACATAGGAGAAGGCGCCCCATCCCTAGAAAAACTGGGACGTGACGCCTTCTATTGGCTCCCCGGCTTGGACTCGAACCAAGAACCTGCCGGTTAACAGCCGGCTGCTCTGCCAATTGAGCTACCGAGGAATGTGCTCCGCTGCGCGGGCAACTCGTCAATCCTAGCAAATACTTTCGCGTGGTCGTGACACGGGCCACGCCTCGGGCGTGTCGAGCCACGGGGACGTCATGGCTGCGAATCCGCCTCGGCGTTCGGCGCCCAGAGCAGGTCCTTGCCGACACCCCGAGCGACGACGTGGCCACCTCTGAGCATGAGCGTCTCGGCGTTCAGCTCGCGGATGAAGTCGGCATCGTTCGTCACGAGAAGCGCCCCCATTCCCAGCTCCTTGCGTCGACGGGTGATCGCGTCGAAGACCACCGGACGCACCTCGAGGTCGAGGTTCGCGAGGATCTCGTCGGCGATCAGAACACGCGGCTCGAGCACGAACGACCGAGCGATCGCCACACGCTGCCTCATGCCGGCACTGAGCTCATATGGGAACTTCGCGGCCGTCCCGAGTGGAAGATGCAGTTCGTCGAGCAGAGTAGCCACACGGATCGACAGGGCTTTGGTGTTCACCCGTCGTTCCCGCGCGAGGATCGGTTCGGCGATGACCTCCTGAACCGTGAGCCGAGGCGGCAGATCCGCACCGGCGCCCTGTGGCACGAATCCGGTGCGGTAGGTCAGGACCCGATGCTTGCGCCCAGGACGCCTCACGTTCACACCGCACACGTGTGCGCTGCCGCCCACGATGCGCACGGACGGATCCGTGGAACCGGCCAGGGCCAGCACCAGCGACGACTTTCCCGACCCCGTGGGGCCGGCGACGCAGATCAGTCCGCCAGGTGAGAGCGAGAAGGTGACGCCGTCGACGGCCCGGGTCGGCGATCCGTGGCCTGCACGGTCGATCACCAGATCCGAGCAGTCGATCGCGTGCGTGGGGTCGTGCCGGCGGGACATGGTTCCATCCTGCCCTGCGCGCGGCGGCGGAACCCGTTACGACTCGGCGAAGCGCTGACGCTCGACGTCGAGATCGCGCAGGCGCATGCGCAGTGCGCGGCCTCCGTCGGAGTCGGCGGGCACGCGCTGCACCGCCCCCAGCAGCTCGTTCTTCTCATCGTCGAGGCTGCGCACGATGAGACGCCGACACAGATCTGTCGCCGATGCCACCGCACCGGCCTCGTCACGCGCCGGGAACGGCGTCATCAGCAGCTCGCCGCCGAGGGAGCGATAGGGCTCACGCACGGCGTTGACCGCCTCGGTCACCCACCCCGCCCTGGTGCGGTCGGGGGCGGATGCGACCGCTTCGCGCACGGCGTCGAGACCCGGCGTGCGAAATGCCGAGCTCAACGCCCTGCCCAACAGCCCCTGATCGATCTGGTGCCCGTACTGCAGCGCCCCCATCAGCGCGTCGCGTTCCAGCGCGACCTCCGCCGATCGGGGCAGGCTCGCGAGCGTCACGGGCGCGAGTGCCGGCCCGTCTGAGGGCCCATCGCCGTGTGGCTGCTCGTGGCGGGGAGCATCGGGAGGAGCGGTGCGGCCCGAGCGTCGCACCTCGCTGCGGACCTCGGTCGGGTCCATGCCGAGGCGGCGAGCGAGGACGCGCTCGTAGCCGGGACGCAGCAGCGGATCCTTGATCTCGGCGACGATGGGAGCCGCCGCACGCAGCGCGCCGACGCGTCCCTCGACCGTCGAGAGATCGAAACCCCCCAGTCTGCGGTCGATCGCGAACTCGAACATCGGCACTTTGGCATCCATGAGGGTGCGCACCGCGGCATCCCCCCGTTGCAGGCGCAGATCGCACGGGTCGAGTCCGTCGGGAGCCACAGCCACGAAGGTCTGCGCCTTGAAGCGGTCGTCCTCGGTGAATGCGCGCAGAGCGGCCTTCTGCCCCGCTTCGTCGCCGTCGAAGGTGAACACCACCTCGCCCGAGGCGTTGTCGTCGCCCATCACCCGGCGCAGCACCTTGATGTGATCGGTGCCGAAGGCGGTCCCGCAGGTCGCGATCGCCGTCGTGAGACCCGCGAGGTGGCAGGCCATCACGTCGGTGTAACCCTCGACGACGACCACGCGTCGCGGATCTCCGCGCGCGATGTCTTTCTTGGCCAGGTCGAGCCCGTACAGCACCTGCGCCTTCTTGTAGATGGGCGTCTCCGGGGTGTTCAGGTACTTCGGGCCCTTGTCGTCGTCGAACAGACGGCGGGCTCCGAATCCGATGGTCTGCCCCGACACGTCGCGGATGGGCCACACCAGGCGTCCGCGGAAGCGGTCGTACACGCCGCGCTGGCCGGTCGAGACGAGACCGGCGGTGCTGAGCTCGTCTCTCGTGAATCCCTGGGCGGTGAGCGCCTTCAGCATCCCGTCCCAGCCACGAGGGGCGAAGCCGACGCCGAAGTGCGCCGCCGCTCCCGCATCGAACCCCCGTTCGCCGAGGAACCGCCTGCCGGCTTCGGCATCGGGAGACAGCAGCTGCGCACGGAAGAACTCGGCCGCTGCGGTGTTCGCGGCGTAGAGCCGGGCCCGTCCGCTCGTCTCGGGCGCCGCCCCGCCGTCTTCGTAGTGCAGCGAGTAGCCGATACGTCCGGCCAGCCGCTCGACGGCCTCGGTGAAGCTGACATGGTCGATCTCGCGCAGGAAGGAGTAGACGTCGCCCGACTCCCCGCAGCCGAAGCAGTGATAGTAGCCGACCTGCGGCCGCACGTGGAAGCTCGGGCTCTTCTCGTCGTGGAAGGGGCACAGACCCTTGAGCGATCCGACGCCGGCAGATTTCAGCGCGACGCGCTCTCCGACGATGTCGGCGATGTTCGTGCGCGCCTTCACCTCGTCGACATCGGCCTGACGGATGCGGGGCATCAGCGCACCTCGGCGACGGAGCGGCGCTCGGCCGGTGTCGCAGGGCGAGCCCCCGGGCGCGCGTGCCGTGGGCTCCAGATGCCTACCTCGGCGGGGTCGATCTCCCCGACCAGGCGGTTGTGCCAGTCGATCGCGCTCTGGTCCGTGAGGCTCGCGATCTGGTCGACCACGACCCTTGCGCGTTCGGCATCGTTCGCCGCCGCCACGAAGTCCGCCGCGAACGCGGGTTCGAGCACGTCGGCGCCAGCCGACCACAGGGCATCGGTCGACCACAGGGAGTCAGCCAGCCGCTTGAGCACGCGTCGCTGCTCCTTGTAGACGCCCTTGCGAGCGTCGATCGTGACGATCGCCTGGCCCATGATGCCCTTGAGCACCGCGATCTCGGTCTCGACGACGCGCGGCACGACGACGTGCGCGTTGTAACGCACGAGCGCAGGCCCCGCGTACGCCTCCCGCGTGGCGGACACGGACGCGCGGGCGAACCGGCCGATGAAGTCGCTGGTGAGGTTCTTCAGCCGGGCGAGGTCCTGCCGGGAGCGGTTGAAGGAGTTCAACCACATCGGCAGCCCGGCGAGACGGTACAGCGAATCGGCGAGCTCGTCGCGGGTGAAGTCGTAGCCCACCCACTGCTGGATGCGGTCGATCAACGCCTCGTGCTCACGCGCGTCCGACAGCTGCGCGACGTCGACGTAGCCGTTCACGATCGCGTCTTCGAAGTCGTGCACCGAATAGCCGATGTCGTCGGAGAGATCCATGATCTCGGCCTCGATGCAGCGAAGCCGCCCCGGCGCCCCCTCGCGCATCCAGCGGAACACCGGCTCGTCATCGGGATAGACGCCGAACTTGAGGCGGCCGCCGGGGTCGGGAACCGGGCTGTCGGCAGTCCACGGGTACTTGCAGGTGGCGTCGAGGCTCGCGCGCGTGAGGTTCAGACCGACGGAGCGGTCGTCATCGTCGAGCACCTTCGCCTCGAGCCGGGTGAGGATGCGCAGCGACTGTGCGTTGCCTTCGAAGCCGCCGATGTCCTCCGCCCATTCGTTGAGCGCCCGCTCTCCGTTGTGGCCGAACGGCGGATGGCCGAGGTCGTGGCTGAGGCACGCGGTGTCGACCACATCGGCCGAGACGCCGAGTGCGGTGGCGAGCTCGCGACCGACCTGGGCGACCTCGAGGGAGTGCGTGAGCCGGTTGCGCGCGAAGTCGGCGGTGCTGGGCGGGGCTCAGCACCTGCGTCTTGGCGGCCAGACGACGCAAGGCCGCCGAGTGGAGCACGCGCGCGCGATCGCGCGCGAAGTCATCTCGCTCGGATCGGTGCGTCTCGGCGAAGTAGCGCTCGGCGTCGCGCGGGTCGTAGCCGTCGGTCCGCTGGGCGGCTGAGCCTGCCTGCAGATCAGCCGCCACTGTTCTCGATCTCCGCTCCGCGCATCATCTCCGACGTCGACTCGCCGATCTCCCGGGACTCGAGCCACTTGTCGGGCAGAGAGGTGCGCTTCGGTCGGCCCGCGCGACCGCGCTGCCCCTCGGCATCCGCCCCGGGGTAAGGCGCACCGCGATCGAGCTGGCCCAGCAGATCGTCGATGTGCTGGAGGCTGGATGCCATCGCGAGTCCCGTGCGGATGTCGCCGCCGACCGGGTAGCCCTTGAAGTACCAGGCGACGTGCTTGCGCACGTCGCGGCATCCGTGATCCTCGTCATCGAAGAACTCGACGAGGAGTTCGGCGTGACGGCGGAAGGCGTCGGCGACGAACCCGAGGGTCGCGTCGACCGGCGTCGTCTCTGCGCCGAATGCCGCGGCGAGGTCGCCGAACAGCCACGGGCGGCCCAGGCAGCCGCGCCCGACGACGACGCCGTCGCAGTCGGTCTGTTCCATCATCCGCACGGCATCCTCCGCAGACCAGATGTCGCCGTTCCCGAGAACGGGGATGCTGGTGACGGCCTGCTTGAGCTCTCCGATGGCGTTCCAGTCCGCGTGACCCGAGTAGTACTCGCCGGCGGTCCGTGCATGCAGGGCGACTGCCGCCGCCCCCGCGTCTTCGGCGGCGCGGCCCGCCTCGATGAAGGTCAGGTGGTCGTGATCGATGCCCTTGCGCATCTTCACAGTGAGCGGGATGTCTCCCGCCGCCTTGACGGCCTGCGTGACGATATCGGCGAAAAGACGGTTCTTCCAGGGCAGGGCCGCTCCCCCGCCACGACGGGTGACCTTGGGCACCGGGCATCCGAAATTCAGGTCGATGTGGTCGGCATGATCCTCGGCCACGATGATGCGGACCGCGTCGGCGATCGTCTTCGGGTCGACGCCGTAGAGCTGGATCGAACGCGGTGTCTCGGACTCGTGGTGTCGGATCAGGCGCATCGTGCTCTCATTGCGCTCGACCAGTGCGCGCGAGGTGATCATCTCGCTCACATACAGGCCCGCTCCGTACTCGCGGCAGAGGCGACGGAACGCGGTGTTCGTGATGCCGGCCATCGGCGCGAGCACGACGGGCACGTCGAGGTCGATCGGTCCGATGCGGAGCGGGCGGGCGGGAGCGGTGGCGACAGTCATGACCCTTCCATTCTCCCAGACGCGGAGCCCATGGCGCCCCATCGACCTAAGCTGTGGATATGACCGATTCCGCAGTGCGCAGCATCCCCTTCGTCGACGCCCAGGGAGCGGAGAAAACGCTCGACGATCTCGGCGCCGACGTCGTCCTCGTCGTGAACGTGGCCTCGAAATGCGGCCTCACCCCCCAATACGAACAGCTCGAAGAACTGCAGCGCCGCTACGGTGATAAGGGCTTCAGCGTGGTCGGCTTCCCGTGCAACCAGTTCTTCGGACAGGAACCGGGTTCGGTCGACGACATCCTCGAGTTCTGCTCGGTCACCTACGGCGTCACGTTCCCGATCAACGACAAGGTGAAGGTGAACGGCCGGAGCGCCGCCGAACTGTACAAGGCGCTCAAGGAGACTCCGGATGCCGGCGGCAAAGCCGGGCGGGTCGAGTGGAACTTCGAGAAGTTCCTCGTCTCCCCCGACGGATCGGTGCAGCGCTTCCGACCGAAGCAGACGCCGGACGACCCCGCCATCGTCGGAGCCATCGAGGCGGCGCTCTCCAGCGTCGGCTGATTGCGGGCGCTCTGACGCCCCTCCAGGTGAACGCGTGTTCACCTGGAGGTCAGATCGTCGCCACCTGCACTCCCTAGTCTCGCCGCGGCGAATCCCGCCGCACGACGAAGGAGACCAGGAATGCCCGATCGAATGCCGATGAGCCGACGCGCCGTCCTCACTGCCGGAGCGCTGGGCGCCCTGGGCGCCGCCCTGCCGGTGAGTGCCGCGCACGCCGATCCGGCGCCACCACCCGCTCCTGCCGCAGCCGCCGGCTCAGGCGCAGGGAAGCCGCGGCCTAACGCCCCGAAGCTGCGATTCCGCGCCGACGGGACGTTCAAGGTGGTGCAGTTCAACGACACTCAGGATGACGAGCAGACCGATCGACGCACGGTCGAGCTCATCGAGAAGATCCTCGACCAGGAGAAGCCCGATTTCGTCGTGATCAACGGAGACGTGATCTCGAGTGGCTGCGAGACCCGGCTCGCGGTGAAGCAGGCGATCAACAACGTCGTGTGGCCCATGGAGTCGCGCGGCATCCCGTGGGCCGTCACCTACGGCAACCATGACGAGGATTCCCTGCCCGGGTCGGGCGTAGACGAAGCGGGCATGCTCCAGATCTACCGCTCGTACGCCTGGAATCTGAACGCCGACAACGCCGCTGGTCTGACGGGCACGAGCAACACCCTCGTGCCGGTCGCCTCGTCGACGAAGAAGAACCGCGATGCGTTCGCACTGTGGATGATGGACTCGGGCCGCTACGCACCCGACGCGATCAACGGCCAGGACTTCTCAGGCTACCCCACGTGGGACTGGCTGCGCATGGACCAGGTCGCCTGGTATCGCGATCAGTCCACGTCTCTCGAGCGACGTGGTGGCCGCAAGGTGCCCGGTCTCATGTTCATCCACATCGCGCTGTGGGAGCACCGCTTCATGTGGTGGGGAGGAGTCGACACCCGCACGGAGGCGGATGCCGCCCGCGGCAGGGCGCGCCACGGCATCGTCGGAGAGCGAAACGAAGACGAGTGCCCCGGTCCGTTCAACTCCGGGATGTTCAACGCGATCCTCGAACGCGGCGATGTGAAGGGCGTCTTCGTCGGGCATGACCATGTGAACGACTACGTCGGCGACTACTACGGGGTCAGACTCGGTTACGCCCCGGGCACGGGTTTCGGCGCGTACGGACTCGAAGGGGCCGAACGCAACAGGATGCGCGGCGGTCGCGTGTTCGAGCTCACCGAATCAGGCGAGGCCGTGTCGATCTCGACCCGCGTCGTCTACGCCCGCGACCTCGGCATCGACCTCACCGCAGACGATCAGCCCATGGAGCCCTTGCCGCTCGCTCCCGCTCAGCAGAAGGTCTGACGGCCGGTCGAAGCGCGGCGGGTCACGCCTCCACGGAGTCGCCGCGCTTCGACCAGAGGTCGCGCAGCACGTTCTCGAAAGCCGCAGGGGGCTGCGCACCCGAGATGCCGTACTGGCCGTCGATCACGAAGAACGGCACGCCCTGGATGCCGTAGGCCTGAGCCTGAGCCTGATCCTGACGGACGGCGGGCAGGTGGGCAGCCGACTCGAGAGCCTCACGGGTCTCGTCGGCATCCAGTCCGACCTCGATCGCGAGATCGACGAGATCGTCGATGCGGCCGACATGCCGGCCCTCGGTGAAGTACGCCGACATCAGGCGCTCCTCCATCTCGTGCTGCAGACCCTGGGCCTTCGCGAAGTGCAGCAGCTCGTGCGCCTTCACGGTGTTGGTGTGCTGCAGAAGGTCGAACCGGTACGCGAGACCGGCCTCCGCCGCGACACCGGTGACGTGTGAGAGCATCTGCTCGACCTGCGCGCGCGGCATGCCCTTGTGACCTGCGAGGAAGTCGACCTCATCGCCGTGGAAGTCGACGGGAGTGTCGGGCGACAGCTCGAACGAGTGGAACGTGATGTTCACCTGCGGGGCGTCCTCATCAGCGGCCACCGCGTCGAGACCCTTCTCGAGATTGCGCTTGCCGATGTAGCACCACGGGCAGGCGATGTCGGACCAGATGTCGATCGAGATGGGTTCAGTCACACTCTCATCCAACCGCATACGCCCGGGCGCTATTCCGTTCTAGGCTTCTCGGATGCTCTCTTCCGCCGATCTCCTGCCGTTCCGACCCGACAGAGTGCTGATCGCCGGCGTCACCGGTTCGGGCAAGACGACGCTCGCTCGGCGGGTCGAGGACAGATGGGGACTCCGCCACATCGAAATCGACGGACTCTTCCACGGTCCGGACTGGACCCCTCGTCCGAGTTTCCTCGACGACGTGCGCACGTTCGCCGGAGAGGATCGCTGGGTCACCGAGTGGCAGTACACGAGCAAGGGGACGGATGACATCCTCGCCCCGCGCGCGCAGGTGGTGCTGTGGCTCGATTATCCGTATCGGGTCGTGCGCACGCGCCTCATCCGCCGGACCGCGTCACGACAGCTGCTGCGCACCCGTCTGTGGAACGGCAACACCGAGCGCGGCCTTCTCAGCATGTTCCGCCGCGACCCTGAGGAGAACATCCTGCTCTGGCAGACGAGGACGCTGCGCAAATGGAGCGAGCGGATGCCGGTCGTCGAAGAGCGCTTCCCGCACCTGACGATCGTGCGGCTGCGGAATCCGCGCGAGACCGAGCGGTGGTTGCGGGCTCAGGCCTGATCGGGCGAATCCACCGCGCCGCCGAAGCGGCGATCTCGCGAGAGGTACACGCCGATCGCGCGCCACAGCTCCTCGCGGGAGAAGTCCGGCCACAGCGTGTCGAGGAAGACCATCTCGGCGTAAGCCGATTCCCACAGGAGGAAGTTCGAGGTCCGCTGCTCCCCCGAGCTGCGCACGAACAGATCGACGTCGGGCATGTCCGGGACGTACAGGTTGCGCCGGATCGTCTTCTCGGTGATCGCGCTCGGCTTGACCCGCCCGGCGGCGACATCCGACGCGATCGCCCGCATCGCGTCGACGAGCTCGACGCGGCCTCCGTAATTGACGCACATCGTGAGGGTGAGCACGTCGTTGCCGCGGGTGAGCTGCTCGGCGTACTGCAGCTCCTTGATCACACTGCCCCACAGGCGCGGCTTCCGCCCCGCCCAGCGCACCCGCACACCCCACTCGTTGAGCTGATCGCGCCGACGGTGCAGGACATCGCGGTTGTACCCCATCAGGAAGCGCACCTCCTCGGGCGAGCGCGCCCAGTTCTCCGTCGAGAACGCGTACACCGACAGGTGTTTCACACCGGCCTGGATGGCGCCGGCCACCACATCGAGCAGGACCTCCTCGCCCGCCTTGTGCCCCTCGATGCGGTTCAGTCCCCGGCGGTTCGCCCACCGGCCGTTCCCGTCCATGACGATCGCCACGTGCTCGGGAACCTTCGGGAACGCGGGAGGTTGCACTCCGGTCCAGTCCAGCGGACGGTATGCGACGGCATCCTTGTGCGTGTACGGCTTCGGGGTCACCGGTTTCCTTCCAGGTGAGCGAGCGAGCGGATGCCGCGCTCGAGGTGCCATTGGGCGTAGGCGGCGACGAGTCCGGATGCCGCCGAGGTCTCGACCGGAGAAGCCGCGTCGATGATCTCCCACTCCCCCGCCATGAGCGATCGCAGCAATGCGATCGTCCGTTCTGCGATCTTGGGACTTCCCGCCGGCGCGTCATTCCGGCACACCATCCCGCCGAGCTGTCCGATGAAGTTCGCATGCGGACCGGGTGCACCGCACCGGGCGCAGTCCCCGAGAGAGGGCGCCCAGCCGGACAACGCCATGACGCGCAGAAGATAGGAGTCGAGGATGCTGCGCGCGGCGTGTTCGCCCCGGGAGAGCGCGCGGAGCCCGCCGACCAGCAGAAGATACTGCTCGGGCGTCGCCTCGGAATCGCTCAGGCGATCGGCCGTCTCGACCATGGCGTTGGCGGCGGTGAACCGATCGTAGTGCGCGGCGATCTCGGCGCCGTAGGAACCCAGCGACTCCGCCTGCTGCACGATGTCGAGCGATCGCCCCTGGTACAGCTGCACGTCCGCGACCATGAACGGTTCGAGGCGCGAGCCGAACTTCGACGAGGTGCGCCGCACCCCTTTCGCGACCGCGCGCAGCTTGCCGTGTCGTCTCGAGAGCATGGTGACGATGCGATCCGCCTCACCGAGCTTGTGAGTGCGCAGGATCACCGCTTCATCTCGGTACGTCGGCACCTCTCGATTATCCTCCGTGCGGGACAATAGAGGGGTGACCGAACCGCTCTTCACCGTTCCGCTCTGGGCTGATCTCCTCGGCGTCGGCCTCGGCGGCGTGCAGGGCGCGATGTTCGCCTCGGGATTCCAGGGGCAGCGACGCCTGGACTGGCTCGGTGTCGCGATCATCGGCATCATGATCGGCATGGGCGGCGGACTCATCCGCGACATCCTGCTCGGGGTACCGCCCGCCTCGCTCAAGAGCGACTGGTACCTGGTGACGGCCACGGGTGCGGCGCTGTTCGGGATGCTGCTGGCCGGACTCTTCAACCGACTCAACAAGGTCATCGTCGTGCTCGATGCCGTCGTCATCGGAATGTTCGGCGCTTTCGGGACGAGCAAGGCGATCGCATTCGGCGTCCCGCCCGTCCCGGCCGTCTTCATCGGCGCATGTGCCGCAGTCGGAGGCGGGGTGCTGCGGGACATGCTGATGGGCCTGCCGACCGCGATCATGCACGTCGGCTCGCTATACGCCGTCGCCGCGGGTGCGGGATGCGCTTTCATCGCGATCGCCGTGCAGGGCTTCGGCATGTCGGTCACCCTCGCCGCGATCATCGGTATCGTCGTCACCGCGGTGATCCGCATCCTCGCCGTGAGCTTCGACGTCTCATTGCCGGAGCAGCGCCGCCTCTACCGGCGCCGTGTAGCCGCGGAGACCGGCATGATCCCCATCATCAAGCCCCCCGCCGACTGAGCCCTCGGTCACCTGCCGCGGCCGGCCGAACGCCGCGGCCCTCATATGGCACCTGCCGTCGGAATCCGCCAGCCGATCCGACCAGAGGTGCCGCGTCCTCGATACCCGCCGAACTGAAACTGGCGCCTCTGGTCGGGATCCTGCGTGGATTCCGACCAGAGGCGCCACCTGGGAGCGAAAAGGTCGTCCCCGGACGGGGAGCGAGACGTCTCAGACGGCGGCGAGCTCCTGCGCGCGGGTGCGGATCGAGCGGTTCACACCCGACACGATCGCCTTGAGCGAGGCGGTCGAGATGTCTCCGTCGACGCCGACGCCCCACAGGCGCTGGTCGCCGACCTGCAGCTCGACATAGGCGGCCGCCTGCGCGTCGCCTCCCGCGCTGAGGGCGTGCTCCACGTAGTCATACACGGTGATGTCGAAGCCCTGCTCACGGAGCACCTCGACGAACGCCGCGACGGGTCCGTTCCCGGAACCCGCGACCGTCAGCTGCTGCTCGTCGTCGCGCAGCACGACGTCGAGGATCACCTCGCCCGACATGTCGCTGCGCGTCTGCGTGGCCAGCAGCTCGAAGCGGCCCCACTTCGCCGCCGAGTCGTCGGCCGGCAGGTACTCGTCGGAGAAGATCGACCAGATCTGCTCGCTCGTCAGCTCGCCGCCCTCGGCATCCGTCTTCGCCTGGACGACCCCGGAGAACTCGATCTGCAGCTTGCGGGGCAGATCGATCGCGTGGTCTGCCTTCAACAGGTACGCGACACCGCCCTTGCCAGACTGCGAGTTGACGCGGATGACGGCCTCGTAGGAACGTCCGAGATCCTTCGGGTCGATCGGCAGGTACGGCACCGCCCACTCGATCTCGTCGACCGTGACGCCCTCGGCCTCGGCCGTCGCCGCCATCGCCTCGAAGCCCTTCTTGATCGCGTCCTGGTGCGAGCCGCTGAACGCGGTGAACACCAGGTCGCCCGCCCAGGGGCTGCGCTCGGGAACCGGCAGCTGGTTGCAGTACTCGACCGTGCGCTTGACCTGGTCGATGTCGCTGAAGTCGATCTGCGGGTCGATGCCCTGCGTGAACAGGTTGATGCCCAGCGCGACGAGGTCGACGTTTCCGGTGCGCTCGCCATTGCCGAACAGGCATCCCTCGATGCGGTCCGCTCCGGCCATGTAGCCGAGCTCGGCCGCGGCGATCGCGGTGCCGCGGTCGTTGTGCGGATGCAGCGACAGGATGACGTTCTCACGATGGGCGAGGTTGCGGCTCATCCATTCGATCGAATCGGCGTACACGTTGGGCGTGGCCATCTCGACGGTTGCGGGCAGGTTGATGATGACCTTGCGGTCGGGCGTCGGCTCGAAGATCTCGATGACCTGGTTGCAGACCTCGACCGCGAACTTCAGCTCGGTGCCGGTGTAGCTCTCGGGTGAGTACTCGTAGTACACCTGCGTGTCGGGAATCGTCTTCTCGAACTTCCGGCACAGTCGAGCACCTTCGAGTGCGATGTCGACGATTCCCTGCTTGTCGGTGCGGAACACGACCTCGCGCTGCAGCACGCTGGTGGAGTTGTACAGGTGCACGATCGCCTGCTTGGCTCCGGCGATCGACTCGTATGTGCGCTCGATCAGGTGCTCCCGCGCCTGGGTCAGCACCTGGATCGTGACGTCGTCCGGGATCAGGTTCTCTTCGATGAGCTGACGGACGAAATCGAAGTCGGTCTGGCTCGCCGAGGGGAAGCCGACCTCGATCTCCTTGTACCCCATGCCGACGAGCAACTCGAACATCACTCGCTTGCGCTCGGGCGACATCGGGTCGATGAGAGCCTGATTGCCGTCACGGAGATCGACGGCGCACCACCTGGGCGCCTGCGTGATGCGGGCGTCCGGCCAGGTGCGGTCGGGGAGTTCGACGGCGAGCTGCTCGTGGTAGGGCCGGTACTTGTGAATCGGCATCGACGACGGGCGCTGATTGTTCTTCATGATGGGGCTTCTTCTCTTCGTCAGATTGAACGGGCCAACACAAGCGCCGCGACGAGGAAGGCCCTAGTTATCAGGACTCGTCGCGGCAGCTAAGAAGAAGCAGACCGCCGAAAGGCATGCCGCCATGCTAGCAGGTCGATCCCGCTGAGACGATCGGACCTCCGCCGACACTGACAGGTATGAGCACCCCTCGCACCCGCGCCATCGTCGGCGTCGCATCCGCCCTCGCGCTTCTCGCGCTCACCGCCTGCAGCACCTCGCCGGGAAGCTCGCCTGCACCGACCAGTGTGTCGCTCGTGACGGCGCCCGCACCCGACGGGCGGGTGATCGCGACGGGCACCGTGATCGATGACGGCGGCCATGTGCAGCTCTGTCTGGGGGCGGTCGCCGAATCCCACCCTCCGCAGTGCTCGGGTGTCCCGCTCGAGGGCTGGACCTGGGAGGGCGTCGACGGCAGTGAGACGGCCGACACCACGACCTGGGGAACCTACGCCGTCTACGGCATCTTCGACGGCGAGAAGGTCGCCGTGACAGATCCGCCGATCATGCTCGCCCTGTACGACCCGATTCGACCGGAGGATCCTACGGGAGGCGAGGTCGGCACGACGGCGGATGCCGAACTCGCTCGCGTACAGGACGACATCGCAGAGCGCCTCGGCGCGGCGGCGACCGAGGTCCGGACCGAGCGGGGCTACGTCTGGGTGGAGGTCCCGTGGGATGACGGCACCCTGCAGGACTCCGTGAATGCGCTCTACGGCGACGGCGTGGTGATCGTCTCTTCGGCCTTCAGAGAGGTCGACTGACACAGCGGGGCACAGGTATCAGAGGACGCAGCGGAGATTCGTCGTCGTGCCGTAGATGTTGGCCCATCCGCCGACGTACGCCGTGGCGAGCACCGTCGTCCCGTTGCGGGCCTGTGTGTACCCGGAGGAGCGCGCATGCGCGAGCGAGCGCGCACTGAACGAAGAGGGGACGGAGTGGATTCCGCACGTGCTGAACGCGAGCATCGTGCCGCCGAGGGAGTATCCCGCGAACAGGCAGACCCCGCCGCTCGGGCACGGGCCCACCGACGACGCCGAGAACGAGCGCGGCGAACCGGTCGGAACGACGAGTTCCATGTGGAGCGCCGGCCAGACGGCATGATGTCCGTCGATGAGCACGCCGCCGGGAACCTCCTCCAGCATCTGTGCGACCTCCGGCGCGACGTCGACGCGTCCGTCATCGACCGCATCGGCCGGCGACACAGCCGTGATCGCCAGCAGCACACCCGTCGCGATCGCGATCAGCGACCGGACCGCCGTCACTTCGCGACCTCCTCCGGCACGTCGAACAGACGGTAGGCGATGACCGCCCCAGCTGGAAGCACGTCGTCTTCGAGGACGTTGGTCCGCTCGAAGCCGACGATGCGGCCGGAGTCGGCCGAGAGCAGCACGACATCGCTCGCCGCGCCATCCGCCGACGTCACGCGCAGACCGGCGACGTCGCGGCCGAGCCGGTCGACGGTCGCACCGAGAGAAGTAGCGCCCTCCGTGTCGTCGAGGATCGCGAGTATCTGCGACTCCTGCTCGTTGGTCAGCGTCCATTGCTCGAGCAGTGCCGAAGCCGCCATCAGCACGTCGTAGGAAGTCGGATCGGCAGGCATCCCGAACGCGACGAGGGCCGCCGCGATGTCCTCGCGCGCCGCTCCGGGGGGCGCGGCCACGGGGCTCGCGAACTCGCCGGGAGCCATCTTCAGGTCCATCGATACGCGACCGCTGCTGGTGACTTCCGCCGACACGTTCGCCGACGCATCGGAAGGGTCATAGGGGGCGCCGTCGATGACCGTCACCCGACCGGACTGGTCGGCGTCCCACTGCAGCGTGACCAGCTGCGGAACCACCACTGAGGTGCCGTAGTCGGCGTCGATGTTGAACGACCACGTCGCCGAGCGCACGAACCTCACCGGCTCGACGGGTCCTGGCCCCCGGGCGAGAGCAGCCTGTGCATCTTCGATCGTCTCCGCGACCGTGCTCGCGCCCGAGAAATCGAGAGGCTGAGGAGAGCCGGCCACTGCGGCGCTCGTCGGCACGAGCACGTTGACGCCGATGACTGTGGCGGTGACAGCGGCTGCAAGGCCGGCGAGAACACCGATCACGCGGTTGCGCTTCCGGTGCGGGTGCGGGTCGGTGGCCATGATCCGCTCGAGCATCGCGAGGGCCTCAGCGTCCGGCTTCGCGTCGATCGGCGTGCGAGCCGATGCGGCCTCGACCAGCAGCCGATCCAGCTCCTCGTCAGTGATCTTCGGCATCAGTTGCCCCCTCCAGGCCCAGCCCCCGGCGCAGCTTCTCGTGTGCGCGACGATGAATCCGATCCGCACAGGCACGGGAAACACCCATCGACCCGGCGATATCCCCCACCGCGAGTCCGTCCCAGTACGTGAGCATGATGATACGCCGTTCGCGCACGCTGAGACCAGAGAGAGCTCTCAGGACTTCGGCGTGATCTGCGGATGCCCCGCTCTCCGCGTCCTCGTTCGAGAGGCCGGCATGCACGGCCGCGGTCACCGCGCGGCGGTCGGCCACTCGATTCCATCGCCGGCGCAGAGACCGATCGGCGAACTTCAGCAACCAGGCGCGATCGAGCGGTCGGTGCGGTTTCAGTCGCGACCACGCGCTGAAGAAGACCTCTGAGACGATCTCGGTCACCTCGGCATCGTCGTCGACCACGCATTCGACGTGATGTCTGACGGCAGCCCAGTTCTCATCGAACACACGGGAGAAGACCTCGTTGCGCAGCGAGTTCGGGTCTTCGCTGCTCGCCTTCATGAGGGCGGCAGCGGCGGCCTCGCCGCCTGGTGACGGAGCGCGCCCATGTCAGAATCCGAGTCGGCCGAGCTGCTTCGGATCGCGCTGCCACTCCTTGGCGACCTTGACGTGCAGTCCGAGGAACACACGGGTGCCGAGCAGTCCTTCGATCTCGCCGCGAGCCTTCGCCCCGACATCACGCAGGCGCGAGCCCTTGTGACCGATGATGATGGCCTTCTGGCTGTCGCGTTCGACCACGATCGACGCGTGCACGTCGGTGAGATCGCTTCCCTCACGGGGAGCGATGTCGTCGACGACCACGGCGATCGAGTGCGGAAGCTCGTCGCGCACTCCGTCGAGGGCGGCCTCTCGGATGATCTCCGCGATGCGGTCCTCTTCTGTCTCGTCGGTCGTGATCCCCTCGGGGTAGAGAGCGGGGCCGGTCGGCATGAGCGCCAGCACCTCGTCGGACAGCACCTCGAGCTGGTCACGCGTGAGCGCCGACAGCGGGATGACGGCGGCCCAGTCCTCGCGCAGCGAATCGACCTCCATCAGCCGTTCCGTGATCTCATCGCGGCTCGCGGCATCCGTCTTGGTCACGATCGCGATCTTCTTCGCCCGCGGATACCCGTCGAGCGATGCGGCGATGCGGCGATCGCCGGGGCCCACCTTCTCGGTCGCGGGCACGCAGAAGCCGATCACGTCGACATCGCCGAGAACCTGCTCGACGAGATCGTTCAGCCGCTCGCCGAGCAGCGTACGAGGTTTGTGGATGCCGGGCGTGTCGACGATCACGAGCTGCCCCTCGGGCCGGTTCACGATGCCGCGGATCGCCCGCCTGGTCGTCTGCGGCTTGTCGCTGATGATCGCGATCTTCTCGCCGACCAGCGCGTTCGTCAGGGTGGACTTGCCCACGTTCGGGCGTCCGACGAAGGTCACGAAGCCGCTTCTGGCCTGCTCAGTCATCGTCTGCTTCTCCTTCATCGGGCGCTCCGGGCGCCCTCTCCACGAACACGGTCGCGATTCCACGGCCGCGCCCTCTCGACGCCCCGCCCGTGAGCAGGAGGCCGTCGACGACCGCTGCGGCTCCCGGCTGCGGAACCTGTCCGAGCGTCTTACCCAGCAGCCCGCCGATCGAGTCGACGTCCTCGTCTTCGAGTTCGAGTCCGAACAGATCGCCGACATCCTCCAGCGGAAGGCGGGCGCTCACGCGGTACCTGCCCTCGCCGAGATCGACGACTTCCGCCGACACCTGATCGTACTCGTCCGCGATCTCACCGACGAGCTCCTCGATCAGATCCTCCAGGGTGACGAGGCCCGAGATGCCGCCGTGCTCATCGATCACGAGGCACACGTGCACGGCATCGCGCTTCATCTGCTGCAAGAGGGTCTCGGCGCGCATCGACTCGGGGACGAACGTGGCGGGGCGTGATATCGGCCGAATCGATGCGGCGCGCCAGGCGCTCTCGTCGCGGAAGGCGAACTGCACCAGATCCTTGAGATAGAGAACGCCCACGACATCGTCGGCCTCATCATCGACGACGGGCATCCGAGACACACCCCGGTTCAGGAACAGCGCCATCGCTTCGCTCGTCGTCGCCGTGGCGTCGACCGCGACCATCTCGGTGCGCGGCACCATCACCGCGCGCACGAACTGATCCGTGAAATCGAAGACCGAATGGATGAGATCCCGATCGTCCTCTTCGATGAGGGCGTTCGACGCCGCCTCGTCGACCATGCTCAGCAGCTGCTCCTCGGAGCTGAAGGTGCTGCGTCCGGCGCCCGGCGTCACCCGGTTGCCGAGCACGACCAGACCCTGCGCAAGCGGGCCGAGGATGATCCGCACTCCGCGCACGACAGGTGCGCAAGCGCGCAGCATCCGATCCGCATGATGACGACCGAAGGTGCGCGGGCTGGCGCCGACGAGCACGAAGGTGATGCCGGTCATGAGGACGGCGGCGGCGAGCATCGCCCACCAGATGTTCTCGAAGAGGTTCGAGAATGCGACGGTGACCAGCACGGCGGCCGTCGTCTCTGACAGCACGCGGATGAAGGCGACCGCGTTCACGTGGGCTTCAGGATCGGCGGCGATGCGCGCCAGCTGATGCGCGTTGCGCCCCTCGGATCCCATCTCCTCCAGGTCGGCGCGCGACCTCACCCCGAACGCGGCGTCGATCGCCGCCATCAGACCGCCGAAGGCGACCAGCAGCACGGCGCCGATCAGGAGGAAGGCGACGGTCATCGTCGGCGTTCAGCCGCAGCGAACCCCTGGATGAGCTCCTTCTGCAGACCGAACATCTCACGCTCCTCGTCGGGTTCGGCGTGATCGAAGCCGAGCAGGTGCAGAAGTCCGTGGGTCGTGAGCAGGATCAGCTCGTCCATCAGCGTGTGGCCCGCGGCCTGCGCCTGCGTCTCGGCGACCTGCGGGCACAGCACGATGTCGCCGAGCAGACCGGGGGCCGTCTGACGGTCCTCCGTACCCGGGCGCAGCTCGTCCATCGGGAAGCTCAGGACATCGGTCGGGCCCGGCTCGTCCATCCACTGCACGTGCAGGGCTTCCATCGCGCCCTCGTCGACGAGCACGATCGCCACTTCGGCGTCGGGGCTGACGTGCAGCTGGGCGAGGTTGAAGTCGGTCAGCCGCTGCAGCACGGTCTCGTCGACATCGATCGCCGACTCGTTGTTGATCTCGATCATGAGAGTCCTCGTTTCGGCATCCGGTCTCTGGGGCCGGGGCGCTGTGCGCCCCGGCGATCGGCGCGGTTGGCGAACTCGGCCGCCTGCTCGCGCTCGAAGCGCTGCGCCGTGCGCTTCTCGTCGTACTCGCTGTACGCGTCGACGATGCGTCCGACGAGCGAGTGACGCACGACGTCCTCACTCGTCAGCCGGGAGAAGTGGATGTCGTCGATGTCGTTCAGCACGCGAGTCACCAGGCGGAGCCCGGAGGATCCCTGGGGCAGGTCGACCTGGGTGATGTCGCCGGTGACGACCATCTTCGTGCCGAAGCCCAGACGGGTGAGGAACATCTTCATCTGCTCGGGCGTGGTGTTCTGCGCCTCGTCGAGCACGACGAAGGAGTCGTTCAGCGTGCGCCCGCGCATGTAGGCGAGGGGGGCGACCTCGATCGTCCCCGTGGCCATCAGCCGCGGCACGATCTCGGGATCCATCATCTCGTTGAGCGCGTCGTACAGCGGCCGCAGGTAGGGATCGATCTTGTCGGTCAGCGTGCCGGGGAGGAATCCGAGTCTCTCGCCCGCCTCGACGGCGGGACGCGTGAGGATGATGCGCGTGACCTCTTTGCGTTGCAGCGCCTGCACGGCCTTCGCCATGGCGAGGTACGTCTTGCCGGTGCCGGCGGGGCCGATCCCGAATACGATCGTGTTCTCCTCGATCGCGTCGACGTACTCCTTCTGACCCGGGGTCTTCGGTCGGATCACCTTGCCCCGCGTGGACAGGATCGCCTCGCCGAGCACTTCGCTCGGCCGGGGGCCGCCGTCTCTACGCAGCATCTGCGCCGAGCTCGTGACATCGCTGGGCGCCAGGTCGTGCCCGTTCCTGGTCATGGTGAGCAGCTCGTCGACCAGTCGTCGGGCCGCGGCGACCGCTGCCGCCTCGCCCGTCAAGGTGATCTCGTTGCCACGCACGAGCACCTGCACGTCGGGATGCTCCTTCTCGAGCATCCGCAGCAGCCGATCCTGCGGACCGAGCAGCTGGACCATGGCCACGCCGTCGGCGTAGATCCGTTCAGTGGTGTCGTCAGAAGCCAACGAGCTTGTTCTCCTCGAAGTTGCCGAGCACATGGGCGTGCACGTGGAAGACGGACTGGGCGGCACTGGCGCCCTTGTTGAAGATCAGCCGGTACTCGCCGTTGGCGTGCTCGTCGGCCAGTCGCTGGGCGACCGCCACCATCTCGGCGAGCAGATCGGGGTCACCGGCTGCGAGCTCGGTGACATCTCGATAGTCCTCTGTCTTCGGAATGATCAGGACGTGCAGCGGAGCCTGCGGGTTGATGTCGCGGATCGCGAAGATGCGCTCGGTCTCCAGCAGGATCTCGCCGGGGATGTCGCCGGTGAGTATGCGCGTGAAGATCGAAGGCTCGCTCATGGTCCCAGTCTAGTGAGCGCAGCTCACCAGCGGCCGAGCAGCGCGGACAGCACGGCGATCGCCGCCGGGCCCGCAGTCGAGGTGCGCAGCACGGTGTCGCCGAGCAGCACACGCTCGGCACCGGCATCCGCGAGCCGATCGAGCTCCTCCGGGGCGATGCCGCCCTCCGGGCCCACCACGAGCACCAGGTCGCGCCCGTCCGGTTCGAGTTCCGAGAGGCGGACGGATGCCGTCGGATCGAGCAGCAGCACTCGGTGCGTCTCGGTCCGCTCCATGAGCTGGGCGGTGGAGACGGGCGGAGTCACTTCCGGCACCCAGGCCCGATGCGCCTGCTTCGCGGCCTCGCGCACGATCGTCGCCCAGCGCTCGCGACCCTTCGCCGCCTTCGGCCCTTCCCATCGCGACACGCTGCGCGCCGCCTGCCAGGGCACGATCTCGTCGATGCCGAGCTCGCACGCGGCCTGCACCGCCAGTTCGTCGCGATCGCCTTTCGCGAGGGCCTGCGCGAGCACGAGACGCGGCTCCGGCATCGCGTGCACGACACGCTGCGCGATGCGCACGTCCACGCGGGACGGTGCGACCTCCTCGGCGACACCCGTGAGCCAGACTCCTCGCCCGTCTCCCACGGTGACGGCTTCTCCGACCCGCAGACGCCTGACCACGGCGGCGTGCTTGGCCTCGGCGCCTGTCAGCGACACGATGTCGCCGGCATCGGAGTCGGTCGACGACTCGACCAGGAAGTGCAGCGTCATCGTCAGTGCGAACGGAAGCGGTCGCGGAGCTTCGAGAACAGCCCCTGCTGGAACTGCGCCAGCTGAGGGGCGGGCGCCTTCGTCTTCTTCGCGAAGTCCTCGATGAGCTTGCGCTGCGCAGCGTCGATCCTGGTCGGCGTGACGACCTGCACACCGACGCGGAGATCGCCGCGCTGCGTGCCGCGCAGGGGGGTGATGCCGCGGCCCTTGATCGTGAGCACGTCGCCGGATTGCACTCCGGAGCGGATCTCGAGGTCGACCTCGCCGTCGAGACCCTGAATCGTGGTCTCGGTGCCGAGGATCGCATCGGTCATCGACACCTCGAGCGTCGCCAGCAGATCGTCGCCGTCGCGGCTGAACGCGGGGTGGGGGTTCACGGTCACCTCGACGTAGAGGTCACCGTTGGGGCCGCCGGCCTTGCCGACCTCGCCGGAGCCCGGGAGCTGCAGCCGCAGCCCCGTCTCGACGCCGGCCGGGATGTCGAGCGACACCGTGCGGCGCGAACGCACACGACCCTGCCCTGCACAGGTGCCGCAGGGGTACGGGATCGTCGTTCCGTAGCCCTCGCAGGAACCGCAGGGCTGGGAGGTGACGACGTTGCCCAGAAGACTCCGAACCTGCCGCTGGACGTGGCCCGAGCCGCCGCAGATGTCGCAGGTGACGGGCGAGGTGCCCTCCTGGCAGCACGATCCCTGACACGTCTCGCAGAGCACTGCCGTGTCGACCTCGATGTCGCGATGAGCGCCGAAGACGACGTCGTCGAGTTCGAGGGTCACGCGCACCAGCGCGTCCTGGCCGCGCTCGCGACGCGATCGCGGCCGGGCGCGTCCGCCGCCCTGTGATGCTCCGAAGAACGTCTCGAAGATGTCGCCGAATCCGCCGAACCCGCCGAAGTTCGCCGAGGCCCCATCACCGCCGCCCATGTCGTAGCGTCGGCGCGAGTCCTCGTCGCTCAGCACGTCATAGGCGTGCGTGACGAGCTTGAACTGCTCTGCCGCGTCATCGCCCGGGTTCACATCGGGGTGCAGCTGACGCGCGAGCCGCCGATAGGCCTTCTTGATCTCATCGAGGGAAGCGTCCCGGGACACCCCGAGAACCTCATAGTGGTCCGCCACGATCGCCTTTCTGCGTGTGTCTTCGTGCGCGCCGCGTCAGCGGCCCGCCTCGTCTTCGTCGAGCATCCGCGACAGATAGCGGGCCACGGCCCGTGCCGCCGCGAGGTTGCTCGGATAGTCCATGCGCGTGGGCCCCATCACGCCGACCCGCGCCGTGCCGCCGGGGGCGGCGTAGTCGCTGGCCACGATCGACGCCTCACCGAGTCCGAACGGCGCGTTCTCGGTGCCGATGCTGGCCGACAGCCCATGGGCATCGGCCTCCATCTCGCTCATCAGTCTCAGGAGCGTCACCTGCTCCTCGATCGCCTCGAGGAGAGGATGGATGCTGCCGCGGAAGTCCTGCCCGCGGCGGGCGAGCGTCGCCGCTCCTGCCATCACCAGCCGCTCCTGACGGAACTCCCCCAGCTCATCGATCACGACGCTCGACAGTGTGCGCAGCACGGCGTCCTTCGTCATGTCGTCGTCGAGGAGCCCTTGCAGACGCTCGGCGGCCTCGCTCACCGCCCGCCCCGTGATCATGGCCGACAGACGCGCGCGCAGCACGGCCAGATCCGACTCGTCCACCATCTCCGGCAACGCCGTGACCCGCTGCGAGACCCCGCCGGCGTCGGTCACCAGAACGATCAGCATGCGGTTCGGAGCGAGCAGCACCAGTTCGAGGTGCGTGACGTGGGCCCGCGCGAAGGAGGGATACTGCGCGAGCGCCACCTGGCCGGTGAGCTGGGTGAGCACACGAACGGTGCGGGCCATCAGGTCGTCGAGATCGGCGGGGTCCGTGAGGAAGGACTCGATCGCGGTTCGCTGCGCCACCGTGAGCGGGCGCAGCTGTGCCAGGTGGTTGACGAAGACGCGGTAGCCCTTGTCCGTGGGCACACGCCCGGAGGACGTGTGCGGTGCGGTGATCAGCTCCTCGTCTTCGAGCAGCGCCATGTCGTTGCGGATCGTCGCCGCGGAGACTCCGAAGGAATATCGATCCACGATCGAACGGCTGCCGACGGGTTCGTGCGTCTCGACGTAGTCCTGCACGATCGCCCGGAGCACCTGAAGGCCTCGTTCACTGACCATCGCATCCCTCCCGTCTGGCACTCTGACACCTAGAGTGCCAATCCTAACGCGTACACCTTAGGATGGCGCTCATGCCAGCGCCGTGCACAGTCTCCCTCTCCTCCGGCGCGGTCCGGGGAACGGCCGAGGCGGGCATCCGCCGCTTCCTCGGCATCCCGTACGCGGCCGCGCCGTTCGGCGACAACCGATTCCGCGCGCCTCAACCCGTGCAGTCGTGGAAGGACGAACGGGACGCCACGGCATTCGGGGCGACCTCGCCGCAGCTCCCCTACCCCGGCGCGATCGGCGAGCTGCTCGGGTCCGTGCGCATCGAAGGCGACGAGATCCTCACCGCGAACGTGTGGGCGCCGACCGATGCGTCGGCTGCTCCGGTGCTGCTGTGGATCCACGGCGGCGCGCTGGAGCGGGGCGCATCCGCCATCCCGCTGTACGACGGCGAGGCGTTCGCGCGCGCCGGCATCGTCTTCGTGTCGATCAACTACCGCCTGGGCTCCGAAGGCTTCTCGGTCCTCGAAGGCGCACCCCGCAACCTCGGGCTGCAGGATGCCGCAGCCGCTCTGGAGTGGGTGCATGCGGAGATCGGCGCCTTCGGCGGTGACCCCGGGCAGATCACCGCGATGGGCGAATCGGCCGGAGGCGCCATCGTGGCGGGCCTGCTCGCACGCCCCTCTTCGCGCGCCCTGATCGCACGCGCGATCATCGAGTCGGGTCCGCTCGAGGCGCAGAGCGCCGGCCGAGCAGGTCGCGTCACCGCGCAATTGGCCAAGCGTCTCGGGATCGCCGCCGACCGCCGTTCCTTCGCCGGTGTCGCACCGGATCAGCTGCTGGAAGCGCGTCGCGACCAGGCCGCCGGCTCGTCGCCTCTCGGTGGAGCCCCAGGCTTCCAGTTCGCGATCGATCCGGAGAGCCTGCCCCATTCGCCGCACGAGGTGCTGGGCGAGATCGACACGCCTCTGCTGATCGGCAGCAACACCGACGAGTACCGACTGTGGTTCGCTCCCGCAGCGCTCGCCGCCATCCGTCCAGTGAAGCTGCTGCTGGCATGCCTGGCCCTGCGCATCCCCCGGCGCGCCGTCGCGGCCTATCGGGCGGAGTTCCCCGGCGCGTCCACCGGGGAGATCTTCGGTCAGCTCGCGACCGACATCATGCTGCGCGCGCCGCTCAGCCGCGTCGCACGCGCGCGCACGGCCCCGACCCACGTGTACGAGTTCGCGTGGCGGAGCCCGGTGCGCGATCTGCGTGCGGCGCATGCCCTCGAGCTCGGCTTCGTCTTCGACCGGCTCGTCGACGAGGAAGCGCAGCGCCTGGCGGGCCCTGATGCTCCTCGCGAACTCGCGACGGAGATGCACGCGTCGTGGATCTCGTTCGTGAAGACGGGAGACCCCGGCTGGCCCGTGTACGGCCCCGATCGGCTGACGCGGCTCTTCGACACCGTCAGCACGACGGTCCCCCAGCGGCGGACGACCGCGATGGACCTGCTCCCCTAGTCGGTCAGCTCGCGCACCACGGCGTCTGCGAGAAGTCGGCCCCGCAGGGTCAGACGCACTCTGCCGTGCACCGCGGCTGCCGGGTCGACCAGGCCGTCGGCGATCAGCCCGGCGACCCGCGAGCGCTTGTCAGCGGGCAGATCGGCGACCGCGATGCCCTCGGCGAGCCGGCTCAGCAGCAGCACCCGCTCCAGCATCCGAGCCTCGTCATCCGGACGCTCGGTGCCCGCGGCCGGAGAGTCGAAAGCGGCGAGACGCTGCGCATAGGCCGCCGGGTGCTTGACGTTCCACCAGCGGAGCCCCGCGACGTGACTGTGGGCGCCCGGCCCGAAACCCCACCAGTCGCTCCCCCGCCAGTAGGCCAGGTTGTGACGGGAGCGATTGTCGTGCTGGGTCCCCGAGGTCGTCGAAGGACGCGCCCAGTTGCTCACCTCGTACCATTCGAAGCCGGCTGCGGCGAGCCGGGAGTCGGCGAGCTCGTACATGTCGGCCTGGAGATCGTCATCGGGCGTCGGCACGTCGCCCCGGCGGATCTGCCGCGCCAGTTTGGTACCGTCTTCGATGATCAGCGCGTACGCGGAGATGTGGTCGGAGTCGAGCGCGAGCGCCGCGTCCAGCGACCGCTCCCAGTCGCCGAGCGACTCGCCGGGGGCGCCGTAGATCAGATCCACGCTGACCGCGAGACCGGCGTCCTTCGCTGCAGCGACGGCCGTGTCCACGTTCTCAGGACGATGCGTGCGGTCGAGCGCGGCGAGGACGTGCGGGACCGCCGACTGCATGCCCACCGACAACCGCGTCACGCCGGCATCCGCCAAGGTGCGGACCACCTCGGGGGTCACCGTGTCGGGGTTCGCCTCGACGGTCACCTCGGCCCCGTCGACGAGGCCGAAGGCGGATGCCGCAGCATCCAGCATCCGCGCCAGATCGCCGGCGGGCAGCAGCGTGGGCGTGCCGCCGCCGAAGAAGACCGTGTCCATCGGTCGCAGGGCGCCGACATCGGCGAGCACACGCTCCGCGATCGCGATCTCGGAGATCAGAGTGGACGCGTAGTCCTCCTGCTTCGCCCCGCGCAGTTCACCCGATGTGTAGGTGTTGAAGTCGCAGTATCCGCAGCGCACCCGGCAGAAGGGAACGTGCAGATAGGCCGAGAACGGCACGGCGGGATCGATCGGAAGATCCGACGGCAGTCTGCCGTCTGCGGGAGCCGGATCGCCGAGAGGGAGCGGGCCCGCCATCACACGGGGGTCGCGTACAGCGGCGAGATCGCCCGCAGGTAGCGGGCGAACAGCTCCTTGCGACGCCGCCTCACAAGAGCGGGCAGCAGCCGGTACAGCAGGGAGTTCGGGGCGTCGAACGCGCGGACGGTGAACCAGACCTCGTCGTTGTCCTCGCGCCAGTCGATGTCGAAGGACTCCTCGCCGCTGACCACCGATCCTCCGACGGTTCCCAGGACGAAACCGATCCGCCGCTTCTCCTCCGTGACCGAGATCACGCGCAGTTCGGCATCGGCCCGCATGCCGGAGACGTGGCCGTGCAGCTTCAGGGTCATGCCGGGCCCGACGAACGGAGTGCCCTCGGCATCGAAGCGCTGCTCCACGTCTCGACGACTCGGAGCTATCGGATTGCCCTCGGCGTCGAAGCTCACCCCCGCATACGCGGGACCGGATGCCGGGCGCACGTCTTCGATGCTGAGCCCCGCCGCGCGCTGCGCCGTCCACGACAGCAGCGACTCACCGGCCGTCTGGAACCGCTCAGCCCCGCTGCCGATCCGCCAGGACTGCTCTGCAGGGAGGCTGCGCTCGGGCGGATACTGCATCAGATCAGGGGCATGGGTTGCACCCACGGCCGCATAGTCCACCGTGTCGTCTCGGAAAGTCCCGCGCCGCATGATCTCCACCCTACTTCGGCTTTCCTGAGCGATCACCCCCACGCGCCGCCCTTCGATGAGCTCGGGGACCCGGAGTGGCTCGCCTACTTCTTGTCCTTGCCCTCGACGTCTCCGGAGAGAGCGGCGATGAACGCCTCCTGGGGGACCTCGACGCGGCCGACCATCTTCATGCGCTTCTTGCCCTCCTTCTGCTTCTCGAGGAGTTTGCGCTTTCGGGTGATGTCACCGCCGTAGCACTTGGCGAGCACGTCCTTGCGGATCGCACGGATGGTCTCGCGCGCGATGATGCGCGCGCCGATCGCGGCCTGGATCGGCACCTCGAACTGCTGGCGGGGAATGAGCTTGCGCAGCCGCTCGGCCATCATCGTGCCGTAGGCGTACGCCTTGTCACGGTGGACGATCGAGCTGAACGCGTCGACCTTCTCGCCCTGCAGCAGGATGTCGACCTTGACCAGGTCGGCCTCCTGCTGACCCGAGGGCTCGTAGTCGAGCGAGGCGTAGCCCTGCGTCTTCGACTTCAGCTGATCGAAGAAGTCGAACACGATCTCACCGAGCGGCATGTTGTAGCGCAGCTCGACGCGCTCCTCGGAGAAGTACTCCATGCCCAGGAGCGTTCCTCGGCGCGACTGGCACAGCTCCATCACGGTGCCGACGTAGTCCTTCGGCAAGAGGATCGCCGTCTTGACCATCGGCTCCGAGACCGAGCCGATGCGCCCGTCCGGGTACTCGCTCGGGTTCGTGACGGTGACGGTCTCGCCCGTGTCGCTCGTGAGCACCTCGTAGATCACGCTGGGGGCTGTGGTGATGAGGTCGAGGCCGAACTCGCGCGAGAGGCGTTCGGTGATGATCTCGAGGTGCAGCAGTCCGAGGAAGCCGCAGCGGAATCCGAAACCGAGAGCAACCGACGTCTCCGGCTCGTACTGCAGCGAGGCGTCGGAGAGCTTGAGCTTGTCGAGCGCCTCGCGGAGCTCGGCGTAGTCGCTGCCGTCGATCGGGTAGATGCCCGAGAAGACCATGGGTTTGGGATCGGTGTATCCGGCCAGCGCGACGGATGCCGGCTTGCGGGCGGTGGTGACGGTGTCGCCGACCTTCGACAGGCGCACGTCCTTCACTCCCGTGATCAGGTAGCCCACCTCCCCGACGCCGAGGCCCTTGCTCGGAATCGGCTCAGGGCTGGACACGCCGATCTCGATGAGCTCGTGGTTCGCTCCGGTCGACATCATCTGGATGCGCTCGCGCGGCGACAGCGAACCGTCGATCATGCGCACATAGGTCACCACGCCGCGATAGGCGTCGTACACCGAGTCGAAGATCATCGCGCGGGCCGGGGCATCCGCATCGCCCTTCGGCGCCGGGATCTCCTGCACCAGCCGGTCGAGGAGCTCCTCGACTCCGACTCCGGTCTTGCCCGAGACGCGCAGCACGTCCTCGGGCTTCCCGCCGATCAGGGATGCCAGCTCCTTGGCGTACTTCTCGGGGTCGGCGGCAGGCAGATCGATCTTGTTCAGCACCGGGATGATGTGCAGATCGTTCTCGAGCGCGAGATAGAGGTTCGCCAGCGTCTGCGCCTCGATGCCCTGCGCCGCGTCGACGAGGAGGATCGCGCCCTCGCACGCCGCAAGCGACCGCGACACCTCATAGGTGAAGTCGACGTGGCCCGGAGTGTCGATCATGTTGAGGGCGAAGGTCTCGCCGTCGATCTGCCACGGCATCCGCACCGCCTGGCTCTTGATCGTGATGCCACGCTCACGCTCGATGTCCATGCGGTCCAGGTACTGGGCGCGCATGTCCCGGTCCGAGACCACCCCCGTGATCTGAAGCATGCGGTCGGCGAGCGTGGACTTGCCGTGATCGATGTGGGCGATGATGCAGAAGTTGCGGATCTGTTCAGCGGGCGTCGCGGCAGGCTGAAGAGGAGAGAGGGCGCGTGGTGACATGTCCCCTCGATTGTACGGTCAGGGGAGGCTAATGCTCGATCAGCCCGATCCGGTGATAGTCTCGCGAAGTTGCCCGGGTGAAGTGCATGACACCGAATCCCGCGGGCGATAGGACTCCGTCACAGACAGCGTGCTGGCGTCATGTCGCGCAGAACGGCCGTTGGTGATTGAATGACTACCCGGCTCAGCGTTGCGTCGGCAGATCCTGGCGAGCGTCTGTAAAAGAGAAAGAATCACACCCTTGATCAAGTATCTCGCGCGCCGAGCTCTCGGCTGGCTGCTCATGATCGTGGTCGCGACGAATCTCACGTATTTCCTTGCGTGGAATTTTCTCGATCCGCGCAGCAATTACGTGGGCCGGCGCCCACCGTTGACCGAAGAGCAGATCGTCAACACCCTCAAGCCGCGCAACCTCAGCGACACCGTCCCGCTCATCGAGCGGTGGTGGACCTGGCTCACGAACATCGTTCTGCACTGGGATTGGGGCGTCAGCCCGACCGGCGGCTCCGTGAACGAGCAGATCGCCTACCGCATGTGGGTCAGCGCTGAGCTGGTCCTCGGGGCGACGATCCTCACGACGATCCTCGGCATCGCACTCGGCGTGTACACCGCGTCGCGGCAGTACAAGCTCGCCGACCGCATCGGCCAGGCGACCAGCATCATCACGATGAACATCCCGATCGTGGTCGCCGCGTTCGGCATCGTGCTGCTCGCCATCGGGCTCAACAACGCGACCGGCGTGCGGATCTTCTTCGTCACCGGCAACGCCAGCCGAGACGTCGAGGGGTTCTTCCCCGTACTGATAGACGTGCTGCAGCATCTCACTCTGCCCACGCTCGCACTGGTGCTCATCGGCTATGCCGGCATCCACTTCCTGCAGCGGTCGCTGCTGCTCGACAACATCAGCGCCGACTACGTCCGCACCGCTCGCGCAAAGGGCCTCACCAAGCAGGAGGCGATCCGCAAGCATGCTCTGCGCACCTCGCTGATCCCGGTCGCCACCCAGGTCGCCTTCACGATCCCCGCCGTCTTCACCGGCGCCGTCCTCACGGAGACGATCTTCGCGTGGAACGGCATGGGCAAGTACTTCATCGAGACCATCACGAAGAACGACATCCACGGCACGGTCGCGATCGCGGCCTTCGGCGCCGTCCTGACGGCGATCGGTGCGGTCCTCGCCGACATCGCCGTCGTCGTGCTCGACCCGCGCGTGAGAGTGAGCTGACATGACCACCGACATGATCGACCCCACTGTCCACCCGTCGGATGCGCCGGCCATCACACCGAAGGTCGCCACCAAGCGCCTGTCGAAGTGGACCCTCTACTCCCGCCGGTTCGCCCGCAACAAGGGCGCCATGGCGGGCATGGCCATCTTCGTCCTCCTGGTGCTGTTCGCCATCATCGGTCCGCTGATCGCCCGCTACGACCACACCGCGCTCGACTTCCTGAACCTCAACACGGGCGCGTCGACCGAGCACTGGTTCGGCACCAACAGCGCGGGCAACGACCTGTTCGCGCAAGTGGCGGTCGGTCTGCAGCGCTCGCTGATGATCGCCGTCACGGTATCGGTCGGAACCACCGTCGTGTCGGCGCTGGTCGGCACAGCCGCGCGCCTACTTCGGCGGCTGGACCGAACGGATCGCTCTGCTGGTCATCCACTTCATGATGGTGATCCCGAGCTTCCTCATCCTCGCGATGATCTCGAACAAGGCCGGCGGCGACTGGCGGGTCATCTCGCTGATCATGATCTTCGTGATCGGCTGGTACTTCCCCGCTCGAGTGATCTGGACCATGGCGCTCTCGTTGCGCGAGCGCGAGTACGTCAGCGCCGCTCGCTACATGGGCGTCAGCGGCATGAGGATCGTCCTGCGCCATCTGCTGCCCAACATCGGCTCGCTCCTGGTGATCAACTTCACCCTCGGCGTCGTCAACGCCGTCGTCACCGAGACGGGACTGTCGTTCCTCGGCTTCGGGGTGAAGATCCCCGACGTGTCGCTCGGCGCCCTGATCGGATCCGGTTCGAGTTCGCTCGTCACCGCTCCGTGGCTGTTCTACTTCCCGGCAGCCGCCCTCGTCCTGCTCACTGTGTCGATGGCTCTCATCGCCGACGGTCTGCGCGACGCCCTCGATCCCACGTCTGCAGCGGGAGGCCGCGCATGAGCACCGTACTCTCCGTCCGTGACCTGAAGGTCAGCTTCGCCTCAGAGGCGGGCCGCGTCGACGCCGTCCGGGGCGTCTCGTTCGATCTCGAGGCCGGCAAGACCCTCGGCATCGTCGGCGAGTCCGGCTCGGGCAAGTCCGTCACCTCGCTCGCCATCATGGGCCTGCTCGACGAGAACGCCCGTGTCACCGGCTCGATCGTCTACGACGGCCAGGAGCTGCTCGGCAAGAGCGACAAGCAGATGTCGGTGATCCGCGGCAACGGCATGTCGATGGTCTTCCAGGACCCGCTGACGTCGCTGACTCCCGTCTTCACGATCGGGGAACAGCTGATCGAGGCGCTCACCGTGCACCGCAGCCTCTCCAAGAAGGAGGCGTGGGACCGCTCGGTGGAGCTGCTCAAGCTCGTCGGCATCACCGAGCCGGAGCGGCGCATGAAGTCGTTCCCGCACGAGTTCTCGGGCGGCATGCGTCAGCGCGTCGTTATCGCGATCGCGATGGCGAACAACCCGAAGCTCATCATCTGCGACGAGCCGACGACCGCTCTCGACGTCACGATCCAGGCGCAGATCCTCGACCTGATCGAGAAGGCCCAGGACGAGACAGGGGCAGCGGTCATCATGATCACCCACGACATGGGAGTGGTCGCCCGCACGGCGGACGACGTCATGGTCATGTACGCGGGCAAGCCCGTCGAACACGCGCCCGCGCGCGAGCTGTTCCACCGCACTCGGATGCCGTACTCGATCGGCCTCCTCGGCGCGATCCCCCGGATCGACAAGGCCGAGAAGGAGCCGCTCACTCCGATCAAGGGCAACCCGCCGCTGCTGATCAACCTTCCGGACGCGTGCCCGTTCGCCGACCGCTGCCCGATCGTGAAGGACGCGTGCCGTACGCACGAGCCCGAGCTGCTGCCGGTCTCGACCGGCACTGGCGAGCCCCACCTGGCCGCGTGCATCCGTGCGGATGAGATCGATGACGACGGTCGCCTCGGCGGTCTTCCGATCTACCCGATCCGAGAGGTCCCCGAGAGCGAACTGACCCGGATGCCGCGTGAGGAGCGACCGATCACGCTCGAGGTGAAGAACCTCACGAAGACCTTCCCGCTGCTCAAGGGCGCGTTCCTCAAGCGCAAGGTCGGCGAAGTGCAGGCGATCAAGGGCATCAGCTTCGACGTCCGCGAGGGCGAGACGATGGCGATCGTGGGCGAGTCCGGTTCGGGCAAGACGACGACCCTGCTGCAGATCATGGACATGGTCAAGCAGAAGGACGGCGACATCATCATCGCCGGAACCAGCGTCAACGAACTGCACAACCGCAGGATCGAGCGCGAGCTGCGCCGCGACATCCAGATCGTGTTCCAGGATCCGATGGGTGCTCTCGACCCCCGAATGACGGTGGCCGACATCATCGCAGAGCCCATGTCGGCGATCGGCATGCCGAAGGCGGAGATCCACGCACGCGTGGATGAGCTGATGGACCTCGTCGGCCTCAACCCGGCGCACAGCGACCGCTTCCCGCAGGCGTTCTCGGGAGGTCAGCGTCAGCGCATCGGCATCGCCCGCGCCCTGTCGACGAACCCGAAGATCGTCGTGCTCGACGAGCCGGTGTCGGCGCTCGACGTGTCGATCCAGGCCGGCGTGATCAACCTGCTCGACGAGCTGAAGGTGAAACTGGGATTGTCCTACCTGTTCGTCGCCCACGATCTGTCGGTCGTCCGGCACATCGCCGACCGCGTCGCCGTGATGTATCTCGGCGACTTCGTCGAGCACGGCGACGTCGACGAGGTGTTCGACAATCCGCAGCATCCGTACACCAAGGCCCTGCTCTCGGCCATCCCTGTTCCGGATCCGGACGTCGAGCGCTCGCGTGAGCGGGTCGTGTTCGACCCGGAGACGCAGACGACGCGTCCTGTCACGGCGGCCTGATCGATGCCGTGATGATCGCCTCGGGCATTTGCGAGAGGTGGTCATCACGGCCTCCCGCTGTTCCGGATGACGAGCGGATGACGCTCTGGTCACCGTCCGATAACAGTTAGGCGGTATTCACTGCGCGACGCTGTGGCACCCGGACATCGAGAACTAGTCTTCCCTTTATGAAACGCCGAAAGGCGAAAGGAGCACCATGAAGCACAAGAAGCTGTTGGGGGCGATCGCGATCAGCGGCGTCCTCGCACTCGCCCTCGCGGGTTGCGCGAGCGGTTCCGGAAACACCGGTGGCGGGGATGGCAACGGCGGCGGCGAGACCGTCGAGACCAAGTCCGCCGACTACAACCCGCAGCCTCGTGAGAACCTCAAGGAGGGCGGCGAGGTCAACTTCGAGATCAATGAGGTTCCGGAGCAGCTGAACGCGTTCAACAGCGACGCCAGCGCCGACACCGCGCGTCTGTGGTACTACTACATGCCGCAGATCCTTCTGGTGAAGCCGGAGGGCGAGGTCTACAAGAACGACGCCTACCTCGACGCATACGAGATCGGCGAGAAGGACGGCAACACGACCGTCACCTTCACGTTCACCGACAAGGCGCACTTCAACGACGGCACCGACATGGACTGGACCGCCATCGACGCGACCTGGAAGGCGAACCGCTCGCTCGACGAGGGTTACAACCCCAACGCGACCGACGGCTACAAGCAGATCAAGTCCGTCGAGCAGGGTGACACCGCCAAGACCGCGATCGTGACCTTCGACGGCACGTTCGCCTGGCCGTCCATGGCCTTCCTCACGGGTGGCGTCCTGAACCCGAAGCACGCTGACGCGGAGACGTTCAACAACGCGTACATCGGCAACCTCAACGCGGAGTGGGGCGCTGGCCCGTACACCGTCGACGAGTTCGACGCCAACGCAGGCTTCGTCTCCTTCAAGCCGAACCCCGAGTGGTGGGGCAACGCTCCGATGCTCGACAAGGTGACCTTCACCGCGCTCGAGGACGACGCTGCGATCAACGCGTTCAAGAACGGTGAGATCGACCAGGTCGAGGCGGGCAGCGAAGAGCGCCTGAAGCAGGTCGAGGATGTCGACGGCGCCGTCGTGCGTCGTGCCCAGCAGACCGCCAAGACGGTTCTGATGGTCGACGGCGACAAGCCGCAGTTCGAGGACGTCAACGTCCGCAAGGCCTTCTTCATGGGCATCAACATCGATCAGCAGAAGCAGATCGCGTGGAAGGGCCTCGGCTACGAGGAGAAGGCCGCCGGTTCGCTGAACATGTACTCGTTCCAGGATGGCTGGAGCGACGCATTCGGTGAGGCCGGCCTGAAGAACGATGTCGACGCCGCCAAGAAGCTCCTCGACGAGGCAGGCTGGAAGGAAGGCGAAGACGGCATCCGCGAGAAGGACGGCGTGAAGTTCTCGGTCGTCTACCCGATCTTCAGCAACAGCCCCGTCCAGGAGGCTCTCGCGAAGTCGCTGCAGGCCCAGGAGAAGGAGCTCGGCATCGACCTCCAGATCGAGGTCCGTGCATCGGCCGACTTCTCCGACGACTTCACGTCGAAGAACTGGGACATCTTCGGACTCCGCTTCACCGACTCCGACCCGTTCGGACCGGCGTGGATGTGCCAGATCTACTGCTCCGACAGCGGCCTGAACCTCTCGGGCACCGGCACGGCCGACATCGACAAGATGATCGCCGACGACGTCGAGTCGCAGAAGGACGCTGAGAGCTGGACCGCGGCTGCCATGAAGCTCGAGCCGAAGATCATCGAGCAGACGTGGGGCGTCATCCCGCTCTACAACGGCCCGTCGGTCTACGTCGCCCAGAAGGGTCTCGCGAACCTCACGCCGGAGCCCTACGTGGGTCTGGACCTCTTCGGCGTCACGCCGGTCGAGGACCTCGGCTGGGAGAAGTAACTCTTCCGAATCGAACAGGAGGCGGGGTCGGTGGTTCATCCACCGGCCCCGCCTCTTTCGTGCCCGCTGCGTTCTAGGCTGAGTCCGTGACCGTCCAGATCGTCCTCGTGCACGGCATCCGCACCTCCGCCACCATGTGGCGCTCGCAGCTCGCCTTTCTTGAATCGATCGGCGCTCCGGCCACCGCGATCGATCTGCCAGGGCACGGCACCCGAATGCACGAGGACTTCACGCTGCACGAGGCGCTGCACACGATCGATGCGGCGGTGCGTGACGCCGGAAAGAGAGGCCCGGTGCTGCTCGTGGGGCACTCGATGGGCGGGCTCCTGACCCTCGCTTACGCCGGAGGCAGGCAGCGTCCCCCCATCGCCGGTCTGATCGCGGCATCCTGCACCGCGCTCCCCCGCGGCGCAGGCCTCGCTGCCTACCGCGTGATCGCAGGGGCGGTCAACGCACTGCCCGACCGCGGGATGTGGCTCACCGAGCGCATCCTCAGTGCGACGATCCCACTCGAGACCCGCGGCGACTACGCCGCCGGCGGCTACGCCCTCGACATGCAGGATCGCGCGCTGCGCACGCTCTCCGGCATCGACGTCGCGACCGCTCTGCAGCGCATCACGATTCCCCTGTGGTTCGTGAACGGCCAGTTCGATCAGCTGCGTCTGAACGAATCCCTCTTCCGGCGTCTCGCTCCGCACACCGAACTCGTCGTCGTGCCGCGGACCACCCATCTCGTCACGACCATGCGGCCGCGCGTGTTCAACGCGGTGCTGCGGCTCGCGATCGCGACGGTCGAGGCTGCCGGTTCTTCGGCTTCGCCACCGCGGTGAGCAGTCCGCCGATGACCGACAGCACGGCCGCTGCGATGAACACGAGCCAGAACCCTCCGACCATCGCGACGAGACCCGCACCGAGCATCGGGCCGATGAGCTGCCCCAGCGCCGCGGTCACGTTCACGATGCCGAGATCGCGGGCATGGTCCTGCTCGTCGGGCAGCAGATCGGCGGCGAAGGCCAGGCCGACGGTCGAGAACGCGCCGTAGCCGAGGCCCATGAGGGCGGCCGCCACCATGGTCGCCTCGAAGGTCGGCACCAGGGCGATGACGAGACCGGACGCCGCCTGCACGAAAGCCGCGATCACGGTCAGGCCGCGGCGGTCACCCGTGCGGTCGGAGATGAGTCCCGTGAGCACAGAGGCGAGGACCACGAACACCGTGTAGACGACGATCAGCAGCAAGAGGTTGTCCTGTGCTTCGGCGTTCGGCTGGTTCAGTCCGTGCAGCAGGAAGAACAGGAACAGCGCGGTGCCGAGGGCGTTGCCGATGTTCGCGACCAGGCGGCCGGAGAGCATCCACGCGAAATCGCGGTCGCGCAGTGAGCTCAGCAGGATGCTGCGGCGACGATCGGGCAGCTCCGCCTGAGCGGCGGGCGGGTCGGGCAGTGCCAGCGCCGCCGCCGTGCCGACCACGCCGATGATCGCGGCTAGCAGCCAGTAGCCCGTGGTGATGTCGAGGCCGAGAAGCACGACCAGCCCGACTCCGAGAACGATGCCCACGGCCTGACTCGACCCGACCGCGGCGGATGCGGCGCCCCGCTGCCTCGGCGGCAGCTGATCGGCGATCATCGCTGTGAAGGCGGCCGAGGAGACGGCCACGCCGATCGAGACGCCGACCCACGCGGCTCCTACCGCCCACGGCCCCGAGGTGTACCCCGTGAGAGCGAGGCATACCGCCGTCAGCCAGACCGCACCCAGTGCCCACGGCCGGCGACGGCGACGGCCCACGCCTGCGCGGTCCGAGAGCGCTCCGGCGACGGGCCCGGCGATGATGCCCGCGAGGCCGCCGATGCCGAGCACCAGGCCCGAAGACACCACTCCCGTGATCCAGTCGTCTTCCGGAGTGTCCAGTTGCAGGGGCAGCAGCAGCTGCACGGGAGTGAGCTGCACGGTCCAGATCGCCAGCCAGGCGAGCGTGAACAGGGTCATCCAGCCGGTGCCGACCTTCGTCGATGAGCTCATCGCGCGTCCTCCTCGCGGTGCTGGGCGATCAGATCGCGGTACCAGTCGTAAGAGGCCTTGGGAGTTCGCTCACCCGTCTCGAAGTCAACGTGCACCAGCCCGAACCGCTGGGTGTATCCGTCGGCCCATTCCCAGTTGTCGAGCAGCGACCACACCGTGTACTCCTCGACGTCGACGCCCGCCTCGATCGCCTCGGCCACGGCGGCCAGATGGCCGGTGACGTAGTCGATGCGGTTCTGGTCATCGACACGGCCGGCGGTCGCCGGCTCGGGGAACGATGCGCCGTTCTCGCCGATGATCATGGGGGGCAGCTGCGGATGCCTCCTCTTCAGATCGACGAGCAGATCGCGCAGAGCGCTCGGCATGATCGGCCATTCCGCACCGAAGCCGGTGACCGGCACCCCCGGCGTGGGCACGATGTCAAATGGGATCGGACTGTCGGGGGCCGCGGAGGTCACGGTCGTCGGGTTGTAGAAGTTGATGCCGTAGAAGTCGAACGATGCCCGGATGCGCGCCATGTCATCGGCCTGTACGGGCATCGGCGGCAGCCCCAGGCTCTCGAGGTCGGGGTACACGCCGTCGAGCAGCGGGCTCGCTGAAGACGCGGTTGTGGATCATGTCGTACATGTGCGCGGCTGCGCGGTCTGCGTCGGTGTCGTGCAGAGGCAGCACCCAGGTGTGGTTGTTCACGAGACCGATCTGCTGCGCTCCGCCGGCCCTCAGCGCTTCGAACGCGGCAGCATGCGCGAGCAGTTGGTGGTGCACGGTCGGCAGTGCGCCGAAGAGCAGCTGCCTGCCGGGAGCGAGAGCACCCGTCGCATAGCCCTGCAGGGTCGTCATAGCCGGCTCGTTCAACGTGTACCAGTGCGAGACGCGGTCGCCCAGGTGCTCGACGACGAGAGCCGCGTACTCGGCGAATCGCGCCGCGGTGTCGCGGTTCAGCCAACCCTCGTCGGCTTCGACTGCGACGGGCATCTCCCAGTGGTACAGGGTCGGGAAGGGCGTCACCCCGGCGTCGAGAAGCAGATCGACCACGCGGGAGTAGTGATCGAGCGCCACGAGGTTGCCCCGGCCTCTCCCCTCGGGCTGGATTCGCGCCCACTGGATCGAGAATCGGTAGCGGTCGAGTCCGAGCCCTGCGGCCAGGGCGACGTCGGACTCCGGATGCCGGTAGCTGTCGCACGCAGGGTCGGCCGTGGAGCCGTCGACGATCGCACCAGGAGCCTCGAGGAAGTCGTCCCAGATGGAGCGTCCTCTCCCGTCTACGTCTCGGGATCCTTCGATCTGGAATGCGGATGTGGCGGCCGAGAAACGGAATCCGGGCGGGAGGGCGAGTGTCATGCACGTTCCTTGACGTCGATGTCGGGTTAGGGATGATTCTGCACCCGGTTCCACGTTCTGCGCGACCGAGTTTCGCGATCAGCCCCCATTTAGGGAGATCGGGACGGATGCTGGTAAGCTTGGTTCTTGGCTTGCGTGTGGGTTCTTCCCTCACGACCGCCGTGCAGGAGCCCTCTTCTCCAGCCGGCATTCCGAAACAACTCCTGTACAGAAAGCGTCCACACGTGGCAAACATCAAGTCGCAGATCAAGCGCAACAAGACCAACGAGAAGGCTCACGAGCGCAACAAGGCCGTGAAGAGCGAGCTGAAGACGCACGTCCGCGCCGCCCGCGCCGCCGTCGCCACCGGAGACAAGGCTGCTGCTGAGGCAGCGCTGAAGACCGCGGCCCGCAAGCTCGACAAGGCCGTCAGCAAGGGTGTCATCCACCAGAACCAGGCAGCGAACCGCAAGTCGGCCATCGCCAAGCAGGTCGCCGCTCTCTGAGCTGCCGTCGCTTCATGAAAAGCCCGCCTCCTCCGAGGCGGGCTTTTTCGTTATCCGTCCCATCTGCAGTGTGAGATCCCATCTGCACGCCGAGATCCGTGTTTTCGGCATGCAGACGGAATCTGCGCCTGCGGACGGGACCGGTTGAAAGCACGACGGGTGCCGCGGGCGGGCCGCCTTATAGGTCACGGATGCTGCGGACGAGCCAGCGAGCAGGGCGAAGAGCAGTTGTCAGCGAGCGGGACGCAGCGCCGGTGGATCGACATCGAGAGCGCGTGCGTCTTCGAGCTCGACGCCGCCGAGCGGTTCCCGGACCCAGCGCACGAGCTGCCAGCCGTTCTGCGGGTCTCCGTCGAGCTCGCACATCCCGGTGTTGTAGATGCGCCACTTCGCCGCCTCGGACAGGTCGACGCCGACGATGCGCGCGGCGGCCCACACGCGGATCGCCGCGCCGTGGCTGACGACGACGGCTGTCGCTGCAGGATTCGCCGCCGCGACCTTCGCGATCGCGTTGTCGTAGCGGTCGAAGAACTCGTGACCGGATTCGCCTCCATCGATCACGGCGTCGAGGTCACCGACCGCCCAGCGGCTCGCCGTCTCCATGTAGGCGCGCACCGCCTCCATGTCGTTGTGCATCTCCCAGCGCCCCGCCACGATCTCCTCGAGCCCTTCGAGGACCTCGATGTCGAGACTACGGGCGCCTGCGAGCGGTGCCGCTGTGAGCTGCGTGCGGATCAGCGGGGAGGCGTAGATCGCGTCGACTGCCTGGTCGGCGAGGGCACCAGGGATCGCCTCGGCCTGGGACTGTCCGAGCGCCGTGAGGCCGGGGCCGGGTCTGCCCGTGTCGAGCGCGCCGACGACGTTGCTGGGCGTCTGTCCGTGGCGGACGAGCAGAAGTCTCATGCGTCTTCTCCGAACGGCTGACGTGTCGCGATGACGGTCACCATGCGCTCCAGCGCGAAGATCGGGTCGCGTGCGGCGCCCTTCACCTCGGCATCCGCCCTGGCCGTGGCCTGGATCGCCATGCCCAGAGAGCGCTCGTTCCAGCCCGCCAGATCGCGGCGGGCGCGGTCGACCTGCCAGTCCTTCATGCCGAGGCGCTGCGCGAGCTGGCGGCTGGGCTCCCGGTTGCCGGCGACGCGGGCCATCGTGCGCAGTTTCATGGCGAAAGCCGCGACCATGGGAACCGGGTCGGCTCCGGAGGAAAGGGCGTGGCGGAGGGCGATGAGCGCCTCACCGTATCTGCCGGCGATGGCGGTGTCGGCGACGACGAACGCCGAGACTTCCACCCGGCCGCCGTAGTACTTGGTGACGACCTCTTCGGTGACGTCACCCTCGACGTCACCGATGAGCTGCTGGCACGCGGCGGCGAGTTCGGTGAGATCATCGGCGAAAGCTGAGACGAGTGCCCGGAGCGCCTGCGGCGCGATGCGCTTCTTGGCCGCCTTGAACTCCCCCGCAGCGAAGTCGGCACGGTCACTGTCGCGCTTGATGGCCGGCACCGCGATCTCAATGCCGTCGCCTGTTCCGGCTCGCAGCGCGTCGAGGAGCTTCTTGCCGCGGACGCTGGCTCCGGTGTGCCGCAGCACCACCGTCGCCCCTTCCTGCGGGTGGTCGAGATAGGAGACCGCCTCCTGCAGGAAGGCGTCGGAGCATTTCTCGACGCCCGAGACCCGCACCAGACGGGGCTCGCCGAACAGCGACGGAGACGTCATCGACAGCAGGGTACCGGGGGCGTAGTCGTCGGCACGGACGTCGCTGACTTCGAGGGCCGGGTCTTCGGCGCGCAGATAGTCGCGGACCCCGGCGATCGCGCGCTCGGCGCAGACCTCTTCGGGCCCGAAGACCAGGACGACGGATGCCGGTCGAGGATCACGCCATGACACCTGCGGGATCTTCGCCGCCTTCGCGGTTCCTCGTGCCGGAGTACGCGAAGCTGCCATGATCTCAGCCTACCGGGGGCCGCCGACAGACTCACCCGAGCGGGCTGTCTCCGATGGACCGCCGCAGGCTCCCGGACTGAAGCGGCGGCGTTCAGAAGAACAGCATCGCCTTGTGGGCGATGACCGCTGAGAGTGCAAACAGGATCAGGGTGAGAGCGATGCCGAAGACCGGCACCAACCGCACCTGCCGTCGTCGTCGCATCAGCACGATGAGAACCATGCTGATGACCTGGATGAGCCCGGCGGCGATCATGAACCCGCGGAAGTTCAGACCGAGAAGATCCCACTCACAGTTCGGCGCACAGTGCGGCGTCGAAATGCCCAAGAACCCGATCCAGAAGACGGCCACCATGGACACCAGCAGTTGCGCGCCCCACGTCACAAGACTGATCCAGTACTCGGGCACGACTCTCGGCGGGAGCCATCGTCCGATGGCGATCGCCACGGAGACTGCGATCGCCGACAGCAGCGCCGCGATCCCGAAGAGCTCGTACATCGGACCATTCTCCACGTGCGGAGACCGACGGAACCGAATGACACGTCCTTGGGATAGGCGAAGACGTGTCTCACGGAAACGGCCTCCGAACGATCCGAAGCAGAAGGACATCTCCGCTCGAGCGGGTCATCCTCCCCTATCCGTCCACACTTCGAGCTCTCCGCCCTCCATCCCGAGGAGCACGCGCCCCTGCTGATCCGTGCGCAGCACGTGAGCGCCCAGCGCGTCGAGCACGGCGAGAATCTCGTCGCGGGGATGGCCGTAGTCGTTGCCTTCGCCGACGCTGATCACTGCGACGGACGGGCGGAGAGTCTCGTACAGTCCCGGGTCCTGATCGGCGCTCCCGTGGTGCGCGACCTTGACAACGGCGAACCCGTTGCCGAGATGGGCGGTGCGCAACAGCATCCGTTGCGCTTGCGCCGACAGATCACCGAGGTACAGGGACTTCGGCACTCCGCCGCCCTCGAAGAGCATGACGACGCTCGAGTCGTTCCCCGGCGGGAAGATCGCTGAACCTCGCTGAGGCCAGAGCACCTTCCATGAGGCTCCGCCCAGCGTCCCGAAGAGCCCCGCGGACGCGTCGACCGGCTCCGCTCCTCCGGCGACGAGACGCGCCAGCATCTGCTCGTCCTGCTCCTCGCCGGGCGGACCGTGCAGCACCTGACCGACGCGTCCCTGCACCGCGTCGACGCCGCCGACGTGATCGAGGTCGAAGTGGGTCAGCACGAGCAGGTCGACGCGATCGATGCCGAGCGCACGGAGACAGTCCTCGAGCGGGCCAGGCTCCGGACCGGTGTCGACAAGGGCGACTTCTCCCTCTGATCGCACGACCAGCGCATCGCCCTGCCCGACGTCGCATGCGGCGATGGACCACCCGTCCGGGCTCGTCGCGGTCGCGAGCGGACCGGCGAGCAGCACGTGCGATGTTCCGAGGGAGAACACCACGACGAGCACCGCAGCCGACGCTCCGCGTACCCACCGCAGGGGCGTGATCAGCACCTCGCCGCCGCCCGGCCTGATCAGCACCACGGCGAACGCCGCGCTGACCGCTGCGACGAGCAGGGCGCTGCCGATCCCCGGGATCAGGGACAGCTCGGCCAAGGGAAGCTCGGCGCTCACCGTCGCCGTGGTCGCGATCCAGGCGGCGGGAAGCCATGCCGATGCCGCGAGCAGATCGGCGAGCGGCGGGATGGGCGCGGCCAGGCACGCGAGCAGTCCGATCACGGTCGCGATCGGCGCCGCGGGGTCGGCGATCATGTTCGCTGCGACGCCGACCAGCGACTGCTGTTCGGCGAACAGGGCGATGATCGGCCCGCATGCCAGCTGCGCCGCGAGCGGCACAGCGACCGCGAGGGCGACCAGCCGCGGCATCCACCGCTCCATGCCGTGGGCGAGCGGCGGGGCGAGCAGGATGAGCGCTCCCGACGCGACGACAGACAGCGCGAATCCGGGCGTCGATGAGAGCCAGGGATCGACGATCAGGATGCCGGCGGCGCACAGTGCGAGCATCCCCGCGCCGGCGCTCGGCCTCCCGAGCAGCACCGACAGCATCGCCACGCCCGCCATCACCGCCGCTCTGATCACGCTCGGCTCCGGCGTCACGAGCACGACGAAGCCGGCAAGAGCCGCGACCGCGATCGCCACGCGCAGGCGTCGGCCGCCGCCGCACAGAGCCACCAACCCGAACATCGCACCGACGACGATCGCGCAGTTGGCGCCGCTGATGGTTGATTTAAGAGGTGAGTACACTCGCACTATGCGCCCGTTGTTTGCTCCCAACTCCTCTGCCTCCGCCGATCCACCAGTCATGCGCGAATACCTCCGAGTATCGCAGGACCGTTCGGGCACGCAGAGGTCGCCGAACGAGCAGCACGAGGACATGCTGAGCGCCGCCGGGCGCAAGGGCTGGGCTGTTCACCCCAAGCCTTATCGGGACCCGAACCGCAGCGCGAGTCGCTACGCAACGAAGGCGCGCGAGGGCTTCAATGAACTGTTGTCGGACTTGGAGAGCGGCAGTTTCGATGCTGATCTTCTGGGGATCTGGGAGAGCTCGCGGGGTTCTCGCCGTACCGGCGAATGGATCGACCTGATCGAGTTGTGCGCAGAGCGGGGGGTGAAAATCTGGGTTCAGACGCACGATCGCGTGTATGACCCGAAGAACGCACGCGATCGCCGATCCCTGAGAGAGGACGCCAGCGACTCAGAGTACGAGAGCGACAAGACAAGCGAGCGCATGCTCCGAGCCATGCGGGCCAACGCTGAATCGGGTCGGCCACACGGGAAGACGATTTACGGTTACCGGCGCGTGTATGACGAACGGAGCAGGATGCTCATCGAAGTCGTGGAGCACCCCGAGCAGGCTGCTGTCGTCAGAGAGGCAGCTGTACGGGTGCTTGAGGGCGACTCGTTCTATGCGGTGGCCAAGGACTTCAACGAACGAGGCATCGAGCCGCGCCGGCCAGCACCTAAACGCCAGAACGTCGGCTGGACGCCAGCTGCGGTCAAGCAGATGCTCACGATGCCGGCCTACGCAGGCCTGCGTCAGCATCAGGGTGAGATCCTCGAGGACGTGGAAGCTGTATGGGAGCCACTGATTGAGCCAGAAGTGTGGAGAAAGTTGCAGGACGTCATGTCGTCCCGCGGCGGGAAACGCGGAAACAACTGGCCCGCGTCGCACCTACTGGGCGGCATCGCCCGCTGCGGCGTGTGTGGCGCGAAGATGCGCACGGGCAAGCAGAACGCCGGGAGCGTCAGACACGACAAGGAGTCTGGCGAGAAACTCAAGCGCGAGACATACATCACCTACGTCTGCTCGGGTACGCCCGGCAAGACGGGATTCCACGTCGCAATGAAGAAGGAACATCTGGATCTACTCGTCACGGAGGTCGTGCTGGCGCGCCTGTCACGTCCGGACTTCCTCGCGCGCATTGGCCAGCACGATGGCTCGGTGGACGCTGCGCGGGCGCAACTCCTCGACGAGATCCGTGAGCACAGAGAGTGGCTGGAGAAGGTCCGCGAGAAGGCCTCGGAGGAACGCAATCTGACAGTCCTCTTCGACCAGGAGCGGCGGATCAACCCGCTCATCGAAGCAGCGCAGCGAAAGCTGGAGTCCGTCGCCGCGACCGATCCGATGATCGGCCAGCTGGCGGGAGCCGAGGACGTTGAGGCGCGCTGGAACGAGTTGGACCTGCTAACGCAGCGCCGGGTGATCGGACTGATTGTTGAGCCTAGAGTGCATCGCATCGGCAGGGGATGGAACGGGCGAAAGGGCATCAATCGGGATCGTGTCGAGTTCGCCTGGAAATAGCAATGTCGGTCAGCATCGGCCGGTAACGTGAAGCGCACAAACAACAACGAGTGTCGCCGCTCTCTTGGGGCGGTTGGTCGAGACGGAGACATGCCCGCCTCGTGATGGCCTAGCAGCGGGAGCGCCGCGCGAACCACTCCTCGTCATGAGGAGCACGCGCATGTCCAGGACGGCGATCGCAGGGAAGTCCTTCACACAGGAGTCCATCAAGGCGTGGGCAGAGCGCATCGCCGATCAGGCTCCCCCGCTGGCCGACGACCAGTTCCAGCAACTGCATACGTTGATGGTGGGCAGTCGACGCGAGGCCTCACGATCGTGGCGGAAGGCTGCGTGACTGGCCTTGCGCCTCGTTCCATTCCCCGACACTGCTCGCCGCCGATATCAATTCCTCGCTGTACTCGCCCCAGAGCCGAGGTTGCTTCTCGCGAATCCACGCGAAGCCCTGGCGAACGTCGCGGTCGTCAATTCCCCACCCACGTTCGCCCTCAGGGATAGAGCGGATCGCTGGAGCCAAGTTCTCCACCATCCGCCTCGCCAGGTGAGAGTCGCCATCGGCCAGCCAACCCACTGCCCTGATGAGCCATGCGATGGTCGCCGACACCGGCTCTGTCGAGCCTTCAAGTGACCACCGGTCAAGTGATCTCAGGTTGTCTCGGTGAAGTAGTTGAGCGAGTGCAGAGGGGACACCGTGCCGGAGCGTCGATACGGCCGTGGCGAGAGGCGGCCGCCCGTCAGGTGCTCTGTTCAGTTCGGCATCCTTGATCCCGAGGAGGACGCCAGTGAGGACATTAAGGCGCGTGCCACCTGCTGTGCGGTAGTCGATGTCCTCGACGCGATGCAGGAGGCTGCCGGCAGCTTCCGGCATGAGATTCACCAGCTCGCGATAGAAGCCATGTCCGGGTCGCTGGATCTCGGCGGCCTTGCCCGTGACAAGCTTGACGATCGCTGTCGTATCAACGGCCAGCTGCCGCGCCCTCGCTTGTTCGAGGAACGCGAAGAGTCCATCAAATCCGCGAACCCCGCCTTGCGCTGGCCCGTACCTGCGTTCAAGACCTGCGACGTACTGCGTTACAGCGACCGAGTCCAATTGGTCAGCGACCCTGATGCCTAGGTGATCGCCCGGCAACGCCACCGCGACATTGGCGCGGAATGTGGCCTGCAGCAACACACGATCTCGGCCTGCGTACTCGGCCACCTCCTCCCAGAGAAGCTCCAAATGCATCGCATCGCTGGAGTCGTCGACGATGGACAGCAGGGCGTCACGTCGCTGGCGCTGCAAGATACGCTCCTGACGCCTGAGGATCGAGACCTGTTGCGCCCTCAGATCGCCATCCCGCTTCGCCTGCTTGGTGCCGAGACGCCAAAGGAAAAACGGAATGAGCGCCGTCACCAGAATGCTTGCAACTCCCAGGACATTCGTCGGACTCGACCACGTCCACTCTTCTGTGAAGCTTGCCCGCCATTCGATCATGCCGCCCCCTCCGACGTCGTCAGCGCGTGACTCTGACAGCTCTGGGGAGTCACTGTAGCGACAGGTGCCGACACCGGCTCCCTGGGCGCAACGCGATTCAAGTCACGGTCATCAAGACGCCTCTATGCTCGAGATGCTCACCGTCCGTAGTCACGCATGAGTCGCGTTGATCTTCCTCGCAAGCGCCTCGAAATTGCGGAGGGTCACCTCCGAGAGTCGCTCAACTCTCGAGGGGTCGCGCAGCAGGACAGCAGCAGGCCGCCAGTGGTCGAACTTGGGCTCTCCCAGGCCGTCCAGCCGCTTCAGGATGCGCTCGTGGTGGTTCGGCAGGTCCTCGGCCCGGACGGACTTGCCGAACGCCGCGTTGTACAGCTCCACATAGTCCTCTGCCGCGAAGAGGTCCTCAATGTCCGCGTGCTTCTGCTCCAACACGGCGCTGACCAGCACGATTCGACCGCCGTCGATCTTGTTCGCATTCATCGCGGCCTCGACCTTCCCGCCGCCCTCGGTCCCGGAGTCGAGAAGGACGGTGACGGACACCTTTCGCCCGAGAAGGGACACGAACGCGGGGACGTTTGACGAGCCGCCGGCCGGGAGGATGCGCCAACGCTCGTCGACCCCCTCGCGTCCGAGCTCGCGAAGTCGGCGGCTGACCAAGTCGAGGTAGGCGAGGTCGGAAGGCCCCTCGACGAGAAGGTTCCGCTCGCCGATGAACAGGTTCTGCGTGAGGTCGTAGCCGAGCGCGGCCTGCAGCGGAAAGGCGCTGTCCTCCCCCACCTCCAGAGCATCGGACGAGGTCACCGAACCAATGTCGTCGCCGCGGTCTTCGACCACGCGTACGCGCTCGATCTGGTCCACCATGAAGGGCGAATGCGTTGTGTAGAGGACCTGCCCTGCAGGAGCCAGCCGTTCGTTGATGAACCGGAGGAAGTCGCGCTGTGCCTTGGCGTGCAGTGTGAGGCCGGGCTCGTCGAGAAGGATCACGACGTCGCCGCCGCGACTCTCAAACTCGCTGAACGCCGCAAGGAAGGAGAAGAACCACCGGTATCCCGAAGAGCGCCGCGAGAAGTTGTTGGTGAACTCGTGCTTGCGGTCCTCGACGCGGAAGTTAAGGTAGCGGACGACACTGTGGTGGCCACGCGCGTCCGAGATCGTCTCTGGCTCGGTCACAATCTTGATCCGCAGCTCGGGGTTCGTGCTCCAGTACTCCTTCATCTCGCGCGACAGGTCGTTCGAGACCGACTCGAGCTCCGCAGTGCTCGCCTCGAAGTTCGAGTCGGTCATCGCGTTCACGTCGGTGTTGGCGAGCTTCAGGAGCGCACGAGCGGTCTGCTTCGGCGACGCGCCCGGCTCTTCGTCCGCCTGGGTCTTGAGCTCCGCGACGTCCACTCGTCCGTCGAGGCGCTGGTAGTCGCTGAACAGGAAGAACTTCGGCATGCGCGCGAGCACTGTCGCCTCCGCTACAACGGCGAGGTCACCTGGCGCGCCGAGCCTGGTGGTGATGCGCGACAGGACATCCGCCGTCGTCGTCCCAGCTGCCGCATCCGCCAGCGCGTCAGCGCCTTCCGGCGCGTCGACTGCTACAGCCGCAACGGCTGCGGCAACAGCGGCCTTCTCTTTGACCGTGGCCTCGAGAGCCCCCTTGAGCGCCGCGACGGTGGCGTGCGATCCGAGGAGGTGATCTGCATCGGGGTGGCCCTCGAGCACGTCGCGGAGGAAGCGCGCCTCGTCGATGGCGACCTCGACCCATGCCTCGCCGTCGTAGCAGCGGCCGACCTTCACACTGTCCGAGCTGACGACGCCGTCGCCGAGCTTTCCGGCGAGGGCGCTGAGATCCTCGTCGTCGAGTACGAAGGTCGCCTCGATCGGTGTGATCTCCTGGAGGTCTCCGCTTCGGCTATCTCGACTGCGCCGCCACCGCGGGTAGTCGTCGAGCTCCACGAACTTGTCGCCATACACCGGGTTCAGCCTGTAGAGCGCGTCCAGCATCGTCGACTTCCCAGACTCGTTCATCCCGACGAGCGTCGTGACGTCGCCCTCGACAGCCACCTCCGTCGAATCCAGCACGTTCTTGTACCGGTGAACCCGGAATGACGTCAGCTTCAACTCATGGCCTCTCGCTCTTCCAGCATTTGTATCGCCAGGATAGGTGCCGGCACCGACATTCCTACGGAAGCAGACGAGGTCGGTCGCGTTCCGCCTCGTCACTGCACCAGATCGGGTAGGCGCGCGCCGGTATTAGCCCGGATTCGGGAGCTCTAGCCGCACACTCGGCGCAGCTCGCGTACCTCGGCACGCGCACTGCTACTGCTTCTCGCGGCGTACCGCTACCTTGGTTGCCCCCGACGCGAGCCAACTGACCAGCCGACGGGCGAGGAATCGGTCGGGGGCGAGCCCACGCGATGCGCGACACTTGCGGGTGCCGAAAATGCGGAAGTCCGCGCGAAGAATCTTGCGCGGATGCGACTTCCGCGGAGTTCCGCCCGGACTTCCGCAGCCTCAGGTCGCCCGGAATGACGCTGATCAGGTGAATCCCGTGCGGAAGTGCGGAAAGTTTCCATCTCATCTCTTCTGTTACCCCAGAGGAAGATGTTGTGTGCGGCCTAGGAAGAGATAGCTAGAAAATGCTCCGCAGTTCCGAGTTTCCGCCTTCGCGACTCGTGCTCAGGCCTCACGCAACGCCGCCAGCCTCTTGATCTCTTGCTCGATGTCGACCATGGCGGTCACTGCCTGCTGATGCTCAGCAATGGCAGCATCAGCACGTGACTGCTGACGACCAAGTTCCTCGCGCAGTTCGCGGAGCCGGCTCTCCCCAGATTCCTCGTCGTTGATCAGGGCGTCGAGCGGAACGTTGAGCGCACGGGCCGCGGCGACCGCCTCATCCAACCTGACCGCGCGATCCATCTTCTCAATTCGTGTGATCGCCGAGCCGTCTATCGACCCCCCAAGCAGCCGGGACATTCTGAGCGCGAGCTCGGTCTGCGCAATACCTGCTTCGAGCCGCTGCCTGCGTAGACGGCGGGCAAACACTTCGCCAGGTGTCTCCGGCATCACGGTCTCCTGGGCTACGGATCTGAACACGCCGATAGACTGCGTATTTCACAGCCTATAACAGCTTTGCTGTTGCAATCGCAGTAGGTTTGCTAAGCTCTCAGTACGGCAGTAATCCAATTGCAGCCGGGACGGCTGGTGACAGAGATCCAGTGCAGGCGGAGCCCGACCTCGTGTAGTCGGGACACACTCGCGGCACAACGAGAGGTCTCCCGATATGGTCACCCCCGCATTGACGCTCGATCGCCTCTATTCCCTGCGTGAACTGCAGGAGGCCGGCTACGGCGATCGCATCACGCTCACCAAGCGCATCCACTCCGGAGAGATTCCGGCCGTCCGCGTTGGTAACCGTTTCAAGGTTTATGAGTCCAATCTGAGGCATCTCGCCCACCCCGTGGGCGATGCCGCCGTCGAGAGACCCGTGACCGCGGGGCGCGCTGACGAGCTCGACGACTTGGCGGCGCTGGCCGCCCGGATGGTCGCCACCTGGCCGCGCTTGAGCAACGATCGCAAGCAGGAACTCGACCGGCTCCTCACGCTTGCCTAATCACGAGAAAAGCCCCGCTTCCGCAGGGCTTTCTCTTCTCCGTTTCAACCGCCTGGTCGAGCTGCAACTCGTATGACCGGGCAGATGAGGACTGCATTAATCATGTCATATGACACCAATCCCGACAATACTGGAGCCGAGCTTCAGGCGTTCTCTGGGGCCACACAGGATTCCGAGAAGCGGTCGGCCGCGGCCCGTCTCGTTGAGCTGGGACTCACTGCCTTCGACTTCTTTGTCGACACCAACGGTAAGGCGTACGGCGTTCGCAAGGGCGGTCACGTCGCCAAGCCCCTGAGTGGAAGCAGGACGTCAATCCGCCAGGGGCTCGGTGGGCTCTATCGCCACATGACGGGCAAGATCGCCTCTCAGAATGCCCTGGCAGAGGCTATCGCCACGCTGGAGTTCGAAGCTCACGAGGCCGGCGAGCCCCGTGAACTCTTCCTGCGTTCCGCGCGAGTCAGTGACGATGTGTACATCGACCTGGGAGACACCACCGAGCGCGTGATTCACCTCACGGCAGGCGGCTGGGACCTCCTCGAAGCTGACGCCGAGATCCCGGTGCTCTTTCGCCGCACGAATGTGACAGCGGCACTGCCGATGCCTCTTCGCGGTGGCGACCTGGATCTCATTTGGACCTTCGTCAACATGCCGTCGGCGGACGAGCGCGGCCTGGTCGCCGGATGGCTTGTCGCGGCCTGCCTCCTGGTCGGACTTCCCTGTCCGATTCTCGCCCTCCTGGGCGAGCAGGGCACGGCGAAGACGAGTAGCGCACGCCGCGTCTTCGCTCTTGTCGACCCGACCAACGCCGCTGTGCGTCGTCCCCCGACTGATATCGACCGTCTGCTGCACGCCTGCGCGCATTCGCGCAGCGTTGTGTTCGACAACCTCTCGTCGATTCCCCGATGGCTGTCTGACGGGCTCTGTCGCGGCGTGACGGGTGAGAGCGACGTTGACCGTTCGCTCTTTACTGATGACGAGGCCCGCCTGATTCAGGTCCAGGCCGTTATCGGATTCACCGGGATCGACGTAGGCGCACTCGCCGGCGACCTCGCCGAGCGGACCCTGTGGGGAGAGCTCGAGGTCATCCCGCCGTCCAAGCGTCGCTCCGAGCGCGAGCTCAACGCCGCCTGGACCGAGGCATACCCGTCGATGGTTGGGGGGCTCCTGGACCTCGTCGTGCTGGCCCTGCAGAAGCTGCCCGAGGTGGACCTGGCCGAGAAGCCCCGCATGGCAGACTTCGCCGAAGTGCTCGCGGCGCTCGATCTCGCGACCGGGAGCGAGCGCCTCACCTACTATGTTCACGCACAGGAGGCGGTGGCAACCGAAATCGTCGATACGGATAGGTTCCTTCAGGCGATCGTCAAGCAGATCACAGCGCGTTGGTCGGGCAGCGGCAAGGATCTCTACGCCAAGCTGCCGCGCCCGGAAGGCAAGTCGGGCGAATTCTGGCCCGAGCAGCGCGGAATGAGCAGCAAGCTCCGCCGCGTCGCGCCCGACCTGCGCAAGGCCGGATGGACGGTCGAAGAGCAGAAGCGCGACGCCGTGAGCAAGCGAGGTGCCATCTGGACGCTCGTGCCTCCGACGGTCACGATCACCGACGGCGAGATCGCGACGGTGGAGCTCGCACGCGAGATGCACTATCGCGATATCAACGACTGGGCCGATGCTGCGGCCACGGCTGGGCTGCCCGAATCCTGCCAGTCGAGCCACGTGCTTTCCCTCCGTGAAGGGCTTCGGATCGACTGCTTCCACTGTGCCGACTTCCAGACCGCGACCGGCTTCATCGCTCGCGTCGAACGCGCGAAAGCGGTCGACGCCCGCCTCGTCGATGAACTGGGCCGACTGGCGTTGAGGAGCCTCGCCCAGTTCGACGCGATCGTCGCTGAGCGTGCTAACCAAAGCACGGAGGTTTAGCCATGGACACGATCCTCGACCCGCCGAACGCCTTTCCGGCGTTCTACGCGAATCCGGTGATTCGCGCGTTGGCAGGGGCTGTCCGCTGGACGGTCTCAGGCAGGTTGGGCGACGATCTCGGCAGCAAGAGCAAGGCCCCGATCGACATGCGCGCCCTTCTCGACCTGGGACGGGTGCGCGGGGCATGGCAGATCGACAAGACCTGCCTGGTCACGCTCGAGGAAATGACGAGCCGGCTGCCGAATGCCGCCAACGCGGCGTACTATCTCCAGGCGCAGGTCGACGGCGTCATGGTCATCGATATCGAGCCCTGCTGCCCTCCGGAGATCGCTCAGGGCCTGTTGACCCTTCCCGGCATCCTCTACTCGGAAGTGTCCATGTCGGGTCGCGGCTACCACCTCGTGACGGCTCTCCCCGAGAACTTCCACGCGCACGGCGTCGCCGCGGAGAAACGCGTGCTGCGCGAAGAGCACGGCTGGTACGAGATCCTCCTGGATCACTGGGTGACGTTCACCCGGCGGCCTATCGGCGAGGGCGTCGTCACCGGTGCGCAGACCGTCGGCTCGGCGCTGCCCCGGTTCGACTCCATTGAGGACCTGTATAGCTCGTTGGCGGTGAAGGCCAAGAAGTTGCGAAGTCTCCCCGCGACGGCCGAATGGTCGACCGTCGAAGGCCCCGATATCGAGAGCGGGCGGCACATCATCGAACTGACACTGCAGGGTTCCCGGCCACGCCTGAAGCATCTCGACGATTTCGATGGGGACCACTCCCGGTGGGAGTTCTCGATCCTAGGAACCCTGTTCCGCGAGATGCGGCAGCACCTCGTGCTCGCCGGCTTCATGCGTCGCGTTACGTACACCCCCGCCGACCAGGCGTGGCTGCTCTATCGGGCCGCGCAGGAAGTCATCCCCGCGCGACCGAAGCACCTCGAACGACGAAACAACCGGCCGTTCCTGCTCGATCGCGCAGCCTCGATGGTAGCCACAGCAACGGTCGCCTGACCCCAGGACGTTGGGGTTGGCAAGCGTGGCGCTCGCGCCCGCACTGACGATCCGGACTCCGCGGACCTCCATCCCGCCTGACCAGTTCCGGGCAGGCACCCGGCGCGGACGGGCTGCCCACTGACAATGCAGCCGAGCACCGCAGTGACTCCGCGTGGACGCTGTGAAGACACTCACGTGACGCCGGCGCGCCATCTCATCAAGGGTCTCGGGTGCGACGCAGAGAAGACACTCTGGGGACGCATTCGCGACACTCACGGTACGTTCCTCGGCCAATCGAGCGACGCCAAGGCGTCTGCGCTTCCGAGCGTCATAGAGGGGTCGCGGTGGGGACGCGACGGGGACAGATAGGCGCCTCTCCGACCATCAAGCTCGGCACTCTGCGCGACGCGCCGGAGACACCACGTAAACACCTCGGAGACACCACGGAGACGCTCGCAGGACGCCGAAGCGACATCGCCGTTGTACGTCGCTGAGATGTCCCCGACGGGACGTCTCAGCGACAGTTCAGCGCCACCCGAAGCACATGCCCGGGTGTCGATGACGTCACTGCAGAGGTCGGACTCGATGCTCGCGCGGCCTCTTCGGCGTACAGCGAACTCCGCAGCGGATGTCGCCGTAGCCTCTTTGGCGAAGCCGGACTCTTGGGGGCCCCTCCGAGCGCAGCGAGGTGGGGAGGTCCGGCGTGAGCCGCAATTCTTGGTGAGCGCGCAGCGCGAATGGACCAGATCCGGAGGACAGATGACCGAGCGTGCGAGGCTATCTGTCATACGGATCAAACTGGTCCTCGCGTCTGTTGCGAGGGGGTACGGGTCGACTTAAGATTGTGGTGACAGCAGGTCGCATCAACGCCACCGTCCATCTTGATCAGTAGTACTGGGTGGCGGCGACCTTCAGCTCTCCTGGACGCTGGACGCCGGGGAATCTCCGAAAGGAGTTCCCATGGCCGCTCCCCGCACCACTCGCAAGCTGCGCCGGCCGAAGCCGGTCAACTACGGCACTCGACGTGCGTTACGGTTTGGCGAGGCCGAGGAAGCAGCAGTCGCTGCGATGCGCGCTGCACTCGCGAAGAGCCGGCGCGTCGATCCTTCGCAGGTTTCGTTCTCCGAGGCGCACCGCTTGCTCCTCATCGACGCCGAACGAGCCGCGCGCCTCCTCGCGGGGCAGCCAGAGGCCTGGACGTCAGCGCGCACCGTCGAGGTCCCCATGGAGCTCTGGGACGGGCTCAGTGAGTGCCGAAACCGGCTGTCGCACTCTCAGGGGTCGCTCTACGTGATCCTGCGCAAGCTCAACTTCAACGAGGGAGCGACTCCCGAGGATGTTCGTGCTGCATTCGCGGCGGTGCAGTCGTCGAAAGCGGCCGTGGAGCGCATGGAGGCTGCTCTTGTCGAGATGCTGGGCACCCTGGAGGCTGAAGCGGATGCGGAAGCCGACGACGAGGTGTCCTGATGGCCATCATCTCTTCCCAATCGACGCGTACTTCCGGTCGCGCGCAGAACTACGCGAAGAAGGACGCTGTGCACATCTCGGCGATCAACGCCTCGGTGCCGCTCTTCGAGAAGCGTCTGCGGCAGATCCGCGTGCGGCACGGCAAGGATGGCATGCAGCCGCGCGCGCGAGTCGACGCGGACGGCAAGGTGGTGCGCGACACGGTCGGCAATCCGGTGAGAGTGACAGACGCGAATGGCCGCCCGGCCTACGAGTCGAAATACCTCGAGGCGTACTCGCTCGTGCAGAGCTTCGGACACGACGAGCTCGACCCGGACGATCCGGAGTCGTGGGCGCGTGCGAACGACCTCGGTCGTGCCTTCGCCGAGGACCGCTTCCCGGGGCATCCCGTGCTCGTCGCCACCGAGATCAACGGTCGCTCGGGCTTGGTGCACAACCACCTCATCGTCGGCGCGGTGCATCCTGAGACCGGCAAGAGCCTCGATTCGAACGTCGTGACGCACGCACGATTGGCCATCGCCCACGATCGGGTGCTCGAGGCGAACGGGTTCGTCCAGCGCGCGGACATGCGGGCCATGGTCGCAGACGCCAAGCGGCGAATGGAGGAAGCCCGAGACCAGGTCGTGGCCGAGTACGACGGGAAGGTATCCCCCAGCCAGCTTCAGCGCCGGATCACCGCGGCGCAGACACGGGTGAAGCTGATGCACACCGCGGATCCCGCGCAGCAGCAGACCGTGCGTCCGACTGTGCATCAGGAGCGCGAGGACCGGCGGCAGCGCGAGCTTCATCGTTACGAAGTGAACGAGCAGACCCGTGACGCGGCGCGCGAGATTGGCATCGAACTACCCAAAGAGCGCTTCTCGGAGATCGTACTCGAGTCGCGAATCCAAGCGGCGTTGTCCGATCCCCGGTCGCAGTCGTGGGACGTCCTCGCGGACGTGGCCCGCACACATGGCGTGACGATCGCGAAGCGCGGTCAGGACGTCTCGTACGGCATGATGCTCGCGCAGGCCGAGGGAGCTTTCGCAGAGCCGGCGCGCGCCCATATGCGCCGAGGACGGAGCCTCGGCGACGGATACCGGATCGCCGACGTCGAAGCGGCGATCGAGCAGAACGCCGCACAGCACCGCACCGCCACGCCCCGGCAGAAGACCGTGACGATGGCGCAGCACCTGCAGGCCTGGCGTGACAGCGGAGACTTCGACGCTGAGTTCGAACGGCTGCGCGCTGAACGCGAAGAACAGGCTTCCGCCAGCGCCGACGCCGTGGCCGCACACGACGTCCCCGAAGCCGCCAAGGCCAAGCCGTACACACGCCGGCAGTTCGAGTCCGCACCAACGACGAAGGCCGAAACCGCTCCATCGGCGTTCCGCTCTCAGTTGCGCGGTCTCGGGACCTCGGATTCCATGCGCACTCGCTTCACAGGGCTCGCCGCACTCGAAGAGCACTGGCGCGGCCGGCTGCCGAGCACGCCGGAGGAGCGCATCGCCTTCGAGCAGCAGGCAACGAAGATCGGCATCGGACCTGCCGTGCTCACGCGCGCCGAGGGCCACATGGGCCCCGAACTCCATGCGTACCTGGTTACCCGCGCCGAGCACGCGGACGAGCGTGAGAAGGCGCGTGAACGCGCACAAGATCTGGCGAAGCAACTGCCGGAGCTCGAACGGAGGGCCAAGCACGATCGGCTCGATCACCGCGGCGACGCCAAGAAGCTCCGCGAGGCGAAGGCCGACCTCCGTTTCGAGAACGGCTACGTGGAGCGCCTCAGCGCGGACCGTGCTGCCGGGATCTACGACTCGCGCAAGCACGAGCGCATGGAGCATCTCACGAAGCGGAACGCTACCCAGGTCGCCGAGCTTGAAGGGCACGAGCCGGCCGCCGAACCGCGGCAGGAGCAGTCGGCGAAGCCGCTCACAGCGACAGAGCAGCGGCTCCGCGACAGGCAGGCGAAGCAAAGGAAGGACAACCAGAAGGAGAGCAAACCCCAGAGCCAGAGCATGCAGATGTAGGACACGAGACTTACGAAAGGACGAGGAAATGGCAGAACAGAGGATCGACGCGCGCGAGGTCAGGAAGATCAAGACCGCGATCGCGCAGAGCGGACAGAAGAAGGCCGAGGCGCGGTTCGGGAACAGCCAGGAGATGCAGCAGGTCCGGCGGCAGCTGCAGAAGGGTCAGGCGCGTGCCGTCGACCGTCACCGGGCGGCACGCCACGACAGCACCCCCGAGACGACAAGCAAGAAAGAGAACAGGATGGTCGACAACACCAAGAAGCAGCAGAAGCAGGTCCCCGCTACGGCGCAGCAGCGCGTCACCCAGCGTCAGCAGGCGCAGGCTCGACAGAACGCGCGGCTGAAGGACCGCAGCAAGAACCAGTCGCAGGGCATGGGGATGTGACGACGATGGCGACGCTGGGCATCGATGCCAGGTACATCGTCGGCGGCGGGGGCTGGCGCTTCTGCGTCGACTGCGACGAGGGGACGCACCTGACGGACGACAAGACGCGGCACCGCGCCGAGTGCCCGCAGTTCGAGAAGGACGAGGAGTAGGCTCCTGGAACGACGCGACCCCGGTGGATTCATCCATCGGGGTCGCTACTCATTCGATGGGTGGATACAAACTCGACGGGCCGAGGCCAAGGGACTGCCGCGCGCGGGGACGCGGGTATAGATAGATGGCGAGACGGCCAAGACCGATCGATTTCGACGTGGCACGTGATCGCTTCGAAGCGATCATCCGCTGTGAGCTGTCCGTCTACAGCATCGGGATGCGGATTTCCGCAAGCGAGGCCGGCGCAAAGAGCTCGTCAAAGTCGCGCTCATTCGGCACCCACACCTCATTCCACAAATTCGAGTGGTCTCTGCCGAGCTCCGAATCCCGCCGCATTCCTCGACGCTGGGCGGTAGCCAGATCAACATCGCACCAGACCGTGAGATCGAGCGCTCCGAGTACCTCCGGATGGAAGAGACCGATGAGATCCACGATGAGGACTTCACCGGTCGGAATCGGTTCCGGCTCGCCGAGCGCTCTGGCACTCCAATCGAAGCGCCGGAACCTGCTCGGTAGCCGATCGCGGAACGGGCCGAGCACCTCCCTGACGAGGCGAGACCGCTCCACACCATCCCAATCCGTCGACCTGCGGTGCGACCGCGATGGATCGAGGAAGTCGTCGCCTCTCATCCGCACGCTGTCCGGGATGAGCCCAAGCAGCTCACGCGCGAGCGTGGACTTCCCTGCCCCGCCGTATCCAGAGATCCCCACGACGATTGGGCGTCCACGTTCCGTGCGCCGGCTCATGATCGTCGCGGCAAGTTCTGTGATCTCCATCTGATCAGCATCGCTAGGCATCAGCTGATGAGCAACTCCGCCGACACGTCCGTAGGGAGATTGTCGCCCGCCGGTTCCCCGCTACGTTTCCTGCGGCCTTCTCGAGCACGGGACGCCTTGGAGCCGTAAACGATCGTTTTCAGCGTGATTCAGTTTGTCGCCGCGGGCAGCCGCCGATAACCTCGCCAGAACCGCAGGCGACACCAGAGTTGCGAGTGTGAGCGGCTGCGCTGGCACGGTCCGCGCTCGCTGGCACACTGTTGAGATGCGGATAGATGAATTGAGTCGAGAGGTCGAGACGGTTTCCAGCCTCTACGCGGAGCGCAATGGCATCGATCGCACGAACGAGTGGTTCATGCTCAAGCTTCACGAAGAGGTTGGTGAACTAACTCAGGCGTACTTGGCGCGTGCCGGACAGGCGCGCGACAAGGGCCGAACCGACATCCAGTTGGAAGAGGACTTTCGCGCCGAGCTGGCCGACGTCTTTGCTCAGGTGCTCCTGATCGCCCGACGGTTCAACGTTGATCTGGCCGGTGAGGTCGATCGCAAGTGGCTTGTGTGGAGGCCGACTCAGTAGGTCAACCACAGACGGGGTCTCATTCGCCGTCCACCAGAAACGATCGATTTCGGTGCGGGCGAGCTACGGACTCTCGCACCGTTGCCGCAACGCTCCCCAGAACGCTGTTTCGGCGTCGGCATTCGGTGGCGACCAAGGCCACCGGCAAAGTAACTGCGCATGCTCAGTCGTCTGGCTCTGAGCCCCCAAAGGTCCAGGTGGCCGTTCCATCCCACTCGCCCTCAACGACGCCGAGAAGTAGCGACCGCCAGGTGGTCCGTCCTGCAAGGTAGCCGCGTGCCGCGCGCAGTCGCCAAGTCTCAGCGGAGAGCTTGACGACAACCGCGATGGCCTGTTCTAGCGTCACGACTGTAACGCCGGGGACTCCCGCTTTCTGCGTCAAGCGGAGTAGATAGAAGTCGCCCCTCTGTCTGATGTGACCGGGATCGGGGATCAGTTCGTCATCGACATCCGCAGCGAGCAGGTCATGCATATAACGATTTCGCTCGTCGTAGGCAGCCGCGGCACTATCAATCGCAGCGCCAATGGCGGCGTGAATCTCGCGATCTTCGACCGGCGCACAGGCGATCATCGTGCGGCATTGATCGGCGACGATCGTCCAGTTTTGGGAGGCGGACAGTAATGCCTCCCGGGTGTCTAGACCTCGCAGTTGAGCATGAAGGCCGCGCAGGGCCGAGTCCAGCTCGACTGCTGCCTCAGCGATCCTGCCGCGCACGAACGTCCATTGGTCCGGGGTGGGTAGGGTCGCGAGCTGCTCCCGGTCCATCACTTCAACATCACCGGGATGCCGTCAGGCGATGCTCGACCGTCCCACCATTGATTCTGGCCGGCCTTGTTGACGTACCAGCCTGGCGATGTCGACTCTTGGCTCATGGAGTCAACCTAGCCGAGCCTGCCGCTAGCGATCAGTTTCGGGCGTTTTCGCGAATCTCCAATTGCTCGCGGGGTCGTCTACTAGGCTGGCGCGATGGCTGCCGCTTCCGAAGAGATCACTTCTTCGTTGGTTCGCTCTCTTGTGTCGGAGCAGTTCCCTCAGTGGTCGGAGTTGCCGATCCGCTCGGTGGAAGTTCAGGGGTGGGACAACCGCACCTTCCGGCTTGGTGACCGAATGACTGTCCGCCTCCCGAGCGCTGACGGCTACGTCGCCGGCCTAGTCCGGGAGGAGCAGACGCTCGCGATCCTCGGCTCCAGCTTTCGCGTCGCGATCCCTCGCGTAGTAGCGACCGGGGCCCCCTCGGCGGCATTCAACCGACCTTGGTCCGTTCGCGAGTGGATTGAGGGGCACACTTTCACCGCGGTTGAAGCGCGCGAGCGAGAGAGCGCCATCAGTAGCTTGGGCGACGCCCTGAGGGAGTTGCAGGCCTGCGACACGGTCGGAGGCCCATGGGCGGGAAGCGCATCTGCTTACCGTGGCTGTCACGTCAGCGTGCTTGGCGAGGGGGTACAGGGCCGACTCCCCCTCCTGGCCGGACGCCAGGCTGAGGGATGTCGGGCGCTCTGGGATGCGGCCGTGGCCACAGTGTGGACCGGGCCGCCGGTGTGGGTCCATGGCGACGTCGCGCCAGGCAACATGTTGTTCGATAGCAGCGGCCAATTGGCTGCGCTTATCGACTTCGGACAGACCTGCGTTGGTGATCCCGCCTGCGACCTGGCCTTCGCATGGTTGAGTTGCAGTTCTCGCGAACGTGATCGACTGCACGACCGGCTAGAGCTGCCTGACGATGCATGGCTACGAGGAGCTGCCTGGGCGCTGTGGAAGGCCCTCATCAGTTCCCCCGAAGACGTTCTTACCAAATACGGGCGCTCACGTGATGCCGTGCTGAGCGACGTGGCCGACCTGATGACGGGATAAGAACGACGCTCTTTTCCCGTGCCTCCGACTAACGATCGTTTCTGGTGCGGTACCGCGTCGTTTCTGGAAAGCGCACCGAACTTATAGGCACAACCTGACTGAGGATCTAGCTGAACAGTGCTTCGGCAGCAATTTCGACCAGGCGATGGTCGTGCGATTCCTCGTGCGCGGTTATTGTCACCACCGCGTCATGTGCTTCGGACACATACACGTACTGGCCGTATGCCCCGTCCAGACGCCAGCCGTTGCCGGGCCCTTTCCAGACACCCATCCCGTAGCTGCCCCAAAGAGCGGGGCCGCCGGTGAGGAACCAGTCCTCGTGCATCGAGTCGATCCACTCGCTTGCCACGATCCCCTTGCCGTTCCAGTCTCCTCGGTCGCGAAGGAGCCTGCCTATCCGTGCGAGTTCATGTGTCCGTAGTTCGAGGCCGCTCCCTCCGACGATCCATCCGAGCGGGCAGCGATGCCATTGAGGGTTGTGGATGTCTAGCGGTTCGAATAGCCGAGGAATGAGCCAGTCGCGCACATCGCCTACCCGGGCACCAAGCATCCGCATCGCAACATAGGTGCTGGCGTCCGAGTACTGGAAGCATCCACCAGGTCCGCGAGTCTCCCGGCGCAGCATCTCTTGCGCAAGGTCACCCCAGGGAACGATCTGGTCGCCGAACCACTCGAAGTCAATGCCGCTGGTCATCGTGAGCAAATGTCGCAGAGTGACGGACTCGACGCCCTTCCCGAGTTGCATGTTCGGAAGGGCGTCGACGACGTGGGTGTCAAGGGCAATCAGTCCCTCACCTACGGCGATGCCCGCAGCTAGAACGCTGACCCCCTTGGAGACCGAGTACAGATTCTCGCGATCATCGCTGCGCCAACGATGTTCGGCTTCGTCGTCACCAACGAGGACATGAACTCCGTAGGCTCCGAGCTCTTCAGCCGCGATCTTCTCCACGATGTGGGTGATGACTCGTTTCGCGGCGGACACCTCGCAATGTTAGCGGCGAGCACGACTGCGTACTGCAGGAAACGATCGTTTACGGCTCGGCAATGCCGCGAGTGCAGAACAGGACGTCACAAAGGTTCACCGGAACGGGCTTTCGGCAGGGAGTTTCGGACAGCCCGGGACTCACTAGCGGCTCGGGCTTCTGGTCTAATCGGGGGATGGTCGCAAAATCGTTCAGGGCTGCTCCGAAGGCTCATCCGGGTGATCGGGTCGCAGTGATCTCGCCGGCATTCGCCGCTCCAGCGATCTCGCCCACCCTGCACGAGCAGGCGATGCGCCGGCTGACCGAGGCGACAGGGCTGATCCCGGTCGAATACCCAACCACCCGGCAACTTGGCGCAAGTGCGGAGGCCCGTTCCGCCGACGTCACCGAAGCTTTCGCAGACCCGAGCATCCGCGCCGTGCTGGCCACGATCGGCGGCGACGATCAGGTGACTGTCATCCCGCATATCGACGCCGGGGTGCTCGCGGCTAACCCGAAGCCGTTCCTGGGCTACAGCGACAACACGAACCTGCACAACCTGCTCTGGAACCTCGGCGTGCCGAGCTTCTACGGTGGGTCCACCCAGGTGCACCTCGGGCCGGGCCCTCATCTCGACGACATCCATGTGCGGTCGCTGCGGGCTGCCCTGCTCGACGGCGGCACCCTCCAGCTCACCGATCCCGGCGAGTCCGAGGACTTCGGATGGCCGTGGGAAGACCCACGGTCTCTGTCGGACTTCGGCGCACGTGAGGCCACCGAGCCATGGACGTGGGCCGGACCCGAGACAGCCGTGTCTGGTCGCAGCTGGGGCGGTTGCATCGAGGTCATCGACCAGATTGCTCTTGGCCGGACGAATGCCCGATGTTTCTGACTTCGACGGGGCGATCCTGCTGCTGGAGACCGGCGGGGAGGGACCGTCTGCTACCGAGGTCAAGCGTTGGGTACGCGCCCTGGGCGAGCGCGGAGTCCTCGGCGTCGTTGCCGGTGTGCTTGTTGCCCGACCGCCGGTCAGCAAGCTGCACTCACCCGTGCCCTCAGCACCGGAGCGAGCCCGCCTGCGCGAGGCGCAACGAGACACCATCATCGAGCAGATCGCCAGATACAACCCCAACGCTGTGGTCTGCGTCGGCGCGCCGTTCGGGCACACCCGTCCGCAGTGGATCGTCCCACATGGCGGCACCATCGCACTCGACGGAGCACGCCGCATTGTGACTGCGGACTACTGAGTAATCCAGCCATAAACGATCGTTTGCGGCACCCGTGTCGACCTCGACGACCAGGTGCACGACACGCCGGTTGAGTAGCTGCCGAAACGCCCCGCCGAAACTTGATCTGTCGAAACGGTCCTCCCTACGTTTCCGGCAGGGCCCGTGGAGACGTCGGACTGAAGGGTTACCGCCGACAGATTTCGTGATCGAGCTGGCGTCCGCGACGCCGCATCAGTCGCACGTTGTCGCCGGGGTGTCTCTTCTCACCAGCCGCCAACGTTCGTGAGATCGGACATCCGACGTTGGAGATCAGGACGCATTGCTCGGTTTCTATCGGGGCCCAGAATTACTCGCGCACTATTCGGCGCGCCAAGCAGGTGGTCAGGCGATCATCTCCGTGTAGTCGACCAGCCGCACGAGTGAGCCCTTGCGGCCACGCACGAGAAGCCGTCCCTCACCCTGATGCCGAGGCAGAAGTTCAGCGCCGTGCAGCTCGACCCGGTCGGCGGAGCGGCTCTCGCGCCCCGCCGCGTCCCAAGATGACACCTGGCGCTCGGTCGGTGGCTCCGTCCATGCTGCCTGCTCCAGGATGTCCTTCTCGATCGCGCCGACGCCGATGAGCACGCCGGTGCCAAGGAACACCTGCAGCAGTGCTTCGCTCTCTGCTTCGCCAAAACGAGCCTTGAACTGCGTCGAGTGCTGGGCTGCGACCGTGAAGTGGCAACCGTAAGAGCGCATGAGCCCGATGTGCTCGCGCAGGCGCGGCAGAGGGCAGATCTGCGGCGCTTCGTCAATGACCATCGCGATCTTCGGCAGTCCCTGCCTGATCGCATTGAGGGTCCAGTGCGAGACGATCGCCTCGATTACCGACGCAGCAGCTCCCGCCGCAGTACCGGACGACGGCGAGACCAGGTACAGCGTCGCCGCAGGGTCCTCGAGCAGCGTCGGTGTGAATGGTTGTTCGCTGCCGTCGCCGCGCACCGAGCGCTTCTTCCAGCTCGACAGCGCGACGCGCAGGTTGATACCCACGGAGTCGCGCTGCTTCGGATCGAGCAGCTTCGTGCTCTCGATCTCGGCGACGTGGCTGGAATCGAGCAGGTCACCACGAAGGGCGGCGACGTCCCAGCTCGGAGTATCGAGGTCCAGCTCATCGGAGTCTGCGTCATCGTCGGTGCCGGGGTCGAGAGCTGCCCGGAGCACCCAGGAGATTCCACCGCCCCAGATGGGCTCGTCGGTCATGGGGTCGGGATACCAGCCGCCGGCCTGGATCAGGCAGGCAAGCGTGCCGAGGGCGAGGGTCATCCAGAACGCGGAGTCACCACCGCTCCCCTGGCCGCCGCCCGTACCGAGCGTGCCGACCTGCGTGAGGAGCGTGGCGAGGTCCATCGCCGAATCGTCCGTGGAGCCGTCGGCATCCGGCACCAAGAGTGCACAGGGATCATTCACGACCCGGATCATGCCCTCGGGAAGTTGCGACCAGTCGGCTTGACCGGTCAGGTCCATCACGTACTGCTGCCCCCCTCGATGCGCCCGATGGCCGGCCGACATCTCAGCCAGGTCGCTCTTTGCGCTCACAGCGCACACAGGGCCGTCCCAGGTCAGGATCTGCGGCACCAGCACCCGCCTCGACTTGCCCGCGCCGGAGCCGGCGAGCACCAAAAGATGCGGACCGCACGGGGCAAGACCAATCGGATTACCGGTCTTCTCGTCTACTGCAAAGCCGGCGAACGGCGTGCGCCCCTCACGGAGCGGCGTCGGTTCAGCGCCCTGATGGTCGACGGCGATGAGGTCCGCCGCCTTCGCCTTGATCGTGTCGAACAGCGTCATTGTGGATTCCCTCCGTCGCAGTTTCCTGCCGCGGACGTCCGGCCCCTGGTCTGAGACCACCGTGCCTGGACTCCGGAGCTGCCTCGGCAATCCGATGCGCGATCTCCGGATCCGCGTCCGCGGCCTGTATCGCCCCGCGCACCCATCGTGCGTGGGACAGACCAGCGGCCTCGGTCAGCTGCGTCAGCCGCGCAGCATGCACCTCATCAATGTCAATCCGCATGCATAAATCATCCAGTACCTCTTGAAATAAATCAAGAAGTACGGTTTGATTGATGCAACCCGGAGCCGCTCAGCAGCTCAGTCGCACAGCGACACACGCCTGTTCACGTCCCGGGTCACTTCTGCCCCGGGCACATCGACCCGGAGGTGGGCTCATGCTCAAGCTGGTCTTCGGCGGGATCATCCTGCTCTTCGTCATCGGCGTCGTCTTCTTCGCGGGATTCGTCCTCGGCACGACGGTCACGCCGCTGCCGCCCGCGACAGTGGTACCTGCTATGGCGCACGTGGCGTTCCATGGCTGAGCGCGGCCGCTTCGAGGCCGAGCGCTCGGCGTGGATCAAAGGCCAGCGCTGGCTCGACCGTGCCGGGGCAGCACGCCGCGCAGAGGTCCTCGCACGCCGAGCGCGCCAGCGCAGCCGCACCGAGGCCGGCCTGGGCGACACGGCCTTCCATGAGACCGAGACCAAGACCGCCTTTCATCGCTGGACTCGCCATGACGACTCCGCGACCTCGGCGCTCGGTTTGATCGCCTGGGTGATCGTGTTCGGGATCGTCACGCCGATCTGGTTCGGCGTCGCATGGCTCGTCAGCACGATCACGTACAGGGCAGGAGAGGCGGTCGCCGATCGCCATCGCCTGAGGGCCTGGCCCTACCTTGCTGCTGCAGCCGCCGTCGCAGTACTGGCCGCGATCGGCCGCCCGCTGGGCTGGGACCTCTGGGCGGTCCACGCTCTCGCGCAGGTCGTCGAGACGATCACCGGCGGGTGGATCGCGCCGGCGGTGCTGTCGCGCTGGTATGCGGCGGGATGGGTCTCCTGGCACGAGATCCAGGTAGCGCTCGGTCTCCTCCACGCCGGCTGGCTGGTCTACGCCTGGGGCTGGGAAGCGCCGGCCGTGCGGCGGAGCGCGCGACAGGACGCGAAGACTTCCAGGGCCACCGGCCGGGAGATGCCGCGCAAGACCAATTCAGTCATCCATATCATCAGCAAAGGAGAGCAGGCATGAGCACTGCAACCGGAGCTTCGGGACGAAATCCGGAGATCCCTGACATCCACATCCACAACAACAACTTCGATGCGGGAGCCCACGTGTGGCGTGTTCTCGCGACGTTCCTCGCGATCGGTGCGCTCGTCTCGCTCGCGTGGGGCCTGGCCCAGTTCGGCATGCTCGAGCTGGCTGCCACCGGTACTGCAGCAGTCCTCTCGATGCTGATCCAGCTCATGATGCGTAACGGCTTTATCGTGCTGCCTCACCGCCAGAGCGACGATGCGCGGATCGAAGAAGGCAAGAGCGCGTTGAAGGCGATCGCCGGCATGGTTCAAGCGTGGATCGATCGCAGCTCGCTGCTGCGCCTGGTCCTCATCGCGACCGGCTACGGCATCGTGTTCGTGCTGCTGCGAACGCTGATCCAGTTTGCGCTCGGAATGTTCGGCAACATCTGGGTCGCCCTCGCCGCCGGAGGCCTCGTCGCGAGCGTCATCTGCTTCCCGACACTCTTCGCCGGGATCATCCGCTCGATGAAGACGAAGAAGGGAACGAAGTGATGAAGAAGAAGAAGATCAACAACGTTGCCGCCTGCCTCGTGCTGGCCACCATCGCGCTCACCAGCTGCAGCTACCCCGGCGAAGACCCGGGTGAAGCCGCTCCTGCTCCCCCGTCGGCTACCACCGCACCCAAGGCGCAGGACGAGATCAGCGACAAGGACGAGGACATCGAGCCCTCGAACGACGACAAGGCCGTGGAGAGCGATAAGCCCGTGGCTGACGAGATCGACCTCGCATCTGAGGACGGTGTGCAGTATCTGCATGCAATCCAGGCGTTCAGTCCTCTTCTGGAGAGCTGGGTCGTGGACCAGGACGGCGAATCGCTGAGCTACATGCGTTACAACTGCGTCGGCCGTCTCGACGACGGCGGCACCGGTGCGATCGCGCCCTACAAGGGCGACAAGTGGCAGGTCACGTGGGACGGCGACAGCCCCCTGCGGCTGACCAGCGGGGCAACCGAGCGCCTCGCGATCACCGACAGGTCGCTCTCTCTCGGCACCGAGAGCGCGACGGTCAGCACCGAGATCGAGCTCGAGAAGTTCGTCGGAATGTGCAAGGACGCCGGTGAGACGGTCGCCGGGTTCGTGCTGGATTGAGACCGGAGAGCGCCAAATGACTAACAACACCATCTTGCAGGCCCACATCGACCAGTTCGACCAACTCTGGAAAACTGCAGCAGAGTTCCAAGAGTCGGTGCTCCGCGAGAACCGCGGCATGATCTTCACCGCCACTTTCGAGGTCTTCCTCACCGAAGATCTCCGCATCAGCGCGGGCGCGAGTGTCGGTTCCGACGGCGAGCTTCTCGACGTGAACGTCTACTTCTACGAGTACGACGGTCGAGACGAAGAGGCTCGGGTTGTCGCGGACCTTCCCGTGGAGTTGAACAGCGGGCTCTGGCGCGCGATGGAAATCTGGCTCGAGGCCATGCGCAACCCTCCCGAGTCGGACTCAGCGATGAGATAGTCCCAGCTCAGACCGAAGCTGCAGCGTGATGACCAGGACTCGGTCCTGCGCCATCAAGAGGTAACGGCGACAACCATCACGCTGCGGGCTCGCACGGTCGTCAGCGTCGACGGATGAATGGGATCGCGAGCACGTTGCGGAACACAATGCCCTTCCGCGCGGCGACCATACCCATGATCGTCACAGTCAGGTGGATAGCAGCCAGCGCCACGAATCCGATGATGGGCCAACCTGTCGGCAAGAAGCCCGTCCGCCCCTCGGGAAGGAAGGACATCCCGATCATGTAGACCGCTGACAGCACGAAATAGGCGACGATCGTCAATCCCCAGTTTGCAGCGCGGCGCGCGTTCTCCGTCGCCACAGGCATGCCCTTCTTCCTGGCCGAGGGGTACACGCATGCCATCACGATCCCCGCGACGAGAACGCTGAAGACCGGAATCGGAATGAAGGCCAAGAATCCCATCGCCCACGAAGATCCCCCCGTCGAAGCAGGACGCAACTGGTACGGATATCCGTACGACGCAGCCGGACGAGAAGCGTCATAGCTGAGCGGAGGCCGATGCGCCCCCCCAGGTTCCGCGGGACTGTAGGGCGGAGGAGTGGTCATTGGCTTAACTTTCTAACGACGGACCTATTGAGCCCACGATTTACGAGAACATCGCGTGTACGCCTTCGCCTAATGCGAAAGCTCCGCCGCGACGTCGGCTTGCCATCTTTCGACCATATCAGCAGCCGTCAACGACTCACTATTCGTATACTGCGGGACATACTCAAATGAAGAATCTACGGCCCCGCCATTCACCAAATAGTGGATCTTGATCTGAGTTGGCAGTGGTCGAGAATGCTCTTTCGCTGACGCCGCCAGCCGAAGCAGCTGGTCTGTACCGAAACGAATAAGTGACCTTTGACGCGGCACCGACGCATCGACGCCGGGGACTTTATGCCTCTCGACAACCTTGCCATCCACGACAAAGAACGGATCAAATTGAAAGACTCCGCCCTCCGTGGCGCAGTAAATATATATGTCGCTGGCGTTCCCGTTCACATATTCCAACGCCACCGAAATCATCTCGCTCTGCACTTCAGCGAGATCAGATTCAAACGTTCTAGTCTTCGACACTGACTGTTATCCTATTGATACGGGGTGGTCTTGGTCATTGACTTCCCGTGAATAGCATATTCTACCGTAAACTGAATCGGCCTGCCAGTATATGGGTCCGTCGTGACGTACACGTCGACCGAAACGTCCAGCGCCCCCCAGGTCGATCCGGGTCAAGCGCATTGAACCACTCAATTTCGATCTTGCAGTACGTGCTGAGGTTAACGCCACGGAGCTGTGAAACCAGGTTGTCGATGTATTTCGATCCACCGAATAGATCACCAGCCAGATGACCGGCATGGTCGTCTTCGAGCTTCCCACGCGTGTTGGGGTCGTGCGTGAGCCTGCCATCGTGAATCCCGGATGCTGACGGGTGTCAGAACTGATCGGGCCCGTGAAGCCCGACCTGGCCGTCGAGCTCTGCTTTCGCGGCAGCGATCGCGTCTTGAGGCGAGAGGCCCTCATTCTGCAGCGCCTGGCTCCGCGCCGAGACCCACGCATCTCGATACCCCACCTGCGTGTCGAGCCGCCCATCAGTCTCAAAGCGCTCTATGTTTGCGTCCCAATCGCCGGCCGTCAGCTGGCGCATCGACTGCTGCTGGAGGCCGACCTGACGGAGGACTTCGCTGAGGTCGTGTGCTGGGTTGATGCGATTGAAGGTGATGTCGAGGTGGTCGGCAAAGTACAGCACGCCGTCTCGCACGATCACAACGCGCGGATCTGCATCGACGAACGGCCGCAGCGGCTCCGGGATGTTGTCGAGGTCGATGAGTCTGCCACTGTTGGTGAGCCCTGATTCAGAGGGCACATCGGGGTCGACGGTGCCGATGTTGCCGTACTTGTCATGCGAGAGCGAGTCGTAGAGCGGATGCAGCGGGTCGTACTGCGGATCGCCGCGCAGCCCGTCGTGGATGCGGATACGGTTTTCCTTGGTGAGCGCCCCCGGCGCGTGCCCGTCGTCGTCATCGTCCGGCTTCCCGGAGCTGTCGCCCGGAAGGCTGAACTACTCGCGATCGTCCAAGTTGTGGGCGGGATCAACACCATGGCTCCGCTCGTGGCGTTCAATGTCGGCCATCCTCTTAGACCAGTACTGCAGCGCAATGGTGTCTTCACCTTGGATGAGGTTCAGCTGACGCCCGTCTTCGAAGTCCCAACGAGCGCCGCTGGATGCCCACAATTCTCCTGCTGGTTCACCACCCAGACAGTTGGCAACTACAGCAACCGCCGCTGGGAATTGCTCTGCTACAACAGTCTTGTTCTCTGGGCTGGTTCCGGGCAGCGTGTCGGAGATACGAAACCGGATCTCTGCGATCTCTCCACGAAGTTCGCCCACGGAAACAAGACGAAGCGAGACTGGAAGATTGGTAACTCCGCCTTTGCGGCGCTGCTTTTCCCAACCCAACCGCTCGAAGATATCGGGAAACTGTCCGAAGGGAACAGGCCAATCGAGACCGCCCAGCACCTGCAGCACCGGGCGAAGTTCTTCCTCGGTCACTATGCGAAACTCGGTCACGACGCTCTCCTCTGTGGATCCATTATCAACCTAGCATCAATGGCTTACTGACCGCTGAGCCACCCGGCGATGTCTAAAGTGTTCTGATCGATAATGAACTCGGTCACCCTAACATGGCCGGCCGCGTCCGGTTTGACCAGTCTGTAACGAAGTTTGGTTGTGCCGTTGAGTAATCCTTCCCTCAAGGCGGGGTCGGCCAGAATCAAGTCCCTCAACTGTGTATCCGTCCGCAAGATCTCCCTCAGGTAGGCTTCGGATCCCTGTGTGGCGGACACGAATCCGCCCGCCCCGTCCGGCACCTGTCTTGTCCCGAGAGATGCCGACGGCCCCTTCGTCTCCTGAATCACCAACTCGCTGTTATCCGGAGCCTTGAATGCCTGATCGACTGTTCCTACACCCCGGCTCGTATCCGTCACAACGGGGACCAGCCCGTCATGTTCGGCGGCCAGTTCTCCTGCTTCCTCGCCAAACCGCTCTCCTACCTCCGTTTGTGTCGTGATTGCATCACGTCGACCGCGCGTTGCGTCGAGGAGGTCGTCGAGTTCGTCGAGCAATGCCGGGTGGTCACTCAGTTGCTTGTCAAGCTGCAATGCCGTCCGGTCAAGCTTGTCCGCCGTGAACTGGGAGCTGTCGAGAGGAGGGAAGCCCTCCTCCTCAAGCGCCTTGTTGAAGGCGTCAAGTTGAGAATTGAACTCCTGAGACGCCGTCTGCGCGTTCCTGATTGCGTCTATGCGTTCGGTCGCAAGTTCGGACAACTCGTCAGGAACGATATCGCTCTTGCCGACGATCCACTCCGAGTCCCCAGTCTCCGGTGCCGTATGGCCAGCGAACCCGTTGTCTGTTCCTTCCGACGTTGGCATCTCATCGTTGGAGGACGGGTCATGGTCGCGTGGGTGCTCGGAATACGTCGGCTCCGTTCCTGTGCCGTTGTCCTGGGAGTTGCCTGTCGGGTTGTTCTCATCGAAATTCTGCGTACTCGAATTGCCATCCGTGTCACGCACGGTAGTTGACGTGTCGTGCGGAACAGTCGGGGTGTCGGGCTCGTCGACATGCACTGTGGGAGTGCCGTCGGTGTCGGGGAGGTGCGGGGGTGTGCGGATCGAGGTGTCGATGCCGTCGACATCGACGTGGGGAAGTTTCCCATCGGGGAACAGATCGAGAATCTTGTCGCCGAGCTTCTCGACCTTCAGGAACGCGTTCGCGACGATCTCGCTCTTCGCGAAGATCGACAGGGCTTTCGCGACGTTGACGCCCGGCATGAACACCGTGCCGACATTGAAGACGACGGTGCCGGCCGCTTCGGCGGGGTTGGTGGCCCAGGTGTCCCACGCAACGATGCCCTTGATCATGTTCTGCACGTTCTGGGTCGCATCGGAGAACAACGGCACACCCAGGCTGCCGAGCAGGCCGGTCAGCGGCATCGTCGCGAGCGCGATCGACCCTACCGACTCGAAAAGCCCCGCCCAGGATCCGAGCGCGTACTCCCCGTCCATCTGCTGCTTGATGGGGTTGTAACCGAATAGCCCGCCAATGCCTTGCAGTCCGCCGATGGCAGAGGTGGCCATGCCGTGGAAGAAGTCCTCCTGGCAGTTGCGCTGTTCCTCGACCCGGTGCCCCCACGGCAGATCGACCGTGTTCTCACCGCCTTGCTTCAGCTGCCAGGCCTCGACCGCAGTCAGCTCCGCAACACAGTCATCACGTTGCGCGTTGATCGTATTCGCGCAGTCGACCTCCAGCGTGTTCACCGTCGCATACGCGTCCGCAACCCGATCCAACAACGCGTTGTTACGGTCGACATGGGTGGCGGACTGCCGCCAGTACGCTCGGATCTGCGCATGCCCACCACGACTGCGGGTGCTCTCCCCCCGACCCTTCAAATAAGCGATCGAGTCCTCGGAGACGCCCATCCCGGTACCGACCGTGAACGGCACCGACCTGATATTGATGTCGTTCTGATACTCCTGCGTATCCCCCGCATTCATCCAGACCCTGTTGTCCTCATCGAACTCTTCGAGGAACGTCTCCGCGTCGCTCTTGATCGTCGCGAGGGTCTTCTTCACCTCGGCGAGGCTGTCTGCGTACGCGCGGAGGGCGGTGGTGACTTTCCCGACTTTGTCCGCGAACGTGCGCGCCGATTCCGTCGGCTTCGCCATCCCGGCATACACGATTTCCACCCCCGGAGCGACGAATGACGCTGGCATCGTCGACCACGCCACATCCACGTCGTCCGCGGTCGTCGACACCGACGTCGCGACCGCATCGAGCGCGTCCGCAGCATCCCGGATGCTATCTGGCTTCAGATCGTCACCAGGAATCTTGTCCGGTATGACGAGACCGTCACCAGCCTTCACCTCATCCGCATTCGCCATGCGAGCCCCCACCAAAATGTCGTGTCGTCGTATCCGTCAGAACGACGGTGTCGTCGTATCGTCTGCCGCGGCCACAAGAGTCGCCGCCATCTGCTCATCACCCTGCACGAACGCGTTCGCTGCATCCGCGGTGCATGTCATCGTGTTCTGACACGACGCGACGACCGTGCTCAACCGGCCCGTGGACTGCTCATCCAGGAACCCGAACACCGCGGTCGCGACGATCCCGTCGAACCCGGCTCCTGATGCGAGCGGTTCCCCGACCGACACGTCAAGCCCGGTCATCGCCGTCGCGAAGCCCTGGATCTTCTCGTCGGTGGTGACGATCGTCGTGTTGATGCCCGCGGGCTGCAGCTGCCACCCCGTCATTGCGTCATTCCCTTCACGATTGCTTTCCCGCCCGTCGCTTCCTCGAACGCGAACACCAGAGCGAGCCCGCGGCGGTACTCCGCGAACGGGATCACCCCGTCGACCATCACCGCGCCCTCACTGGTCATTTCGATCTCGCGGGTCTCGTCGGGATGCAACCGCACCAGATCCGTCAACGTCTCCACGCGCCGGGGCCTGCCGAGGATGAGCACACGCGTCCGATCCAGTTCAGTGAACTCCACTGTGCCTCCACCGCGGGTCTCGACGGCGACGAGCGGCGGATTCAACAGCTCCGCGAACTCTCGTTGCTCCTCGACGCTCAACGGCACCGGGGACACGAGTGTGACTTCGATCGGCATCACACACCTCCGCTCGCTGCGACTGCGCGGGCAATCGCGTCGGTCCCGAACGCACGAGCCAACTCATCCGCCTGACGCCACGGCGGCACGTCCGGGTCGCTGAATCCGGCGACCAGCGATGGAATCCGCTGGCGGCCCGCGAGGGACACATCGAACCGTGCCGCCAGCACCGTGAGGTCGACACCGAGGGCCCGCACCGCGCGGGGCCCGATCAGCATCGCCACCGGCACCGCGATCGGCTGCGTCCCGAACGCGGGAACCCGCCCGTCGCGCCACCCGGGGATCACCGTCACCGACCCGAACAACGGCATGGAGAACGCCTCAGCGATCACCGTCAATGCGTGCGTGGCACGCTCCGCGACCATCTCCGTCGGCGCATCCAGCGCTGCGATCGGGGTGACGGCGGTGAACGTCTCCAACACACCTCCGCCCGTGCGTTCGACACGGTGGATACCCTGCAACGCTCCACCACCGCCAGTGATGAACGTGCGTACCTCGGGCATCTGCGCCCGCGAATGCGCGGTCAATGTGGCGGTGTCCCAGGCGAGCGTGGCGGGTTCATGCGCACCCCACGCCGCAGGCATCGCCTGCCCCAGCTCACCACTCACGACGTCGACCAGGCGGCCCAGCACCGTCTGCTCTGTGGCGGCATGATGCACCGACACCGAGACCACCGCCTGCAGCAGTTCCGGCTCCCGCTGGGACGGCAGCACCGCGTGAACCCGCGCCTCCAACAGCTCAGACACGGTCTCCCCGGTCTTGGCTCCGACAGGATCGACGAACAGGTCGCCCGTGCGGACCAGCGCCCATCCGCCGAAAAGATCGAGGTAGTAGCGGGCGGCGAACGTCCACCACGCATCGTGGCGGGCGATCACCACCGGGGTGAGACCTGCCGCGCGGACAGAGGTCAGGAAGTCTGCGAACGGCTCGCTGAAGTACACGGTGTGCCCTCTGGCTTCCGTGCACGCGTACTCACCCTCGACGAAGTCGAGTAGCGGATGATCGAATACGGTCATCCCGTTACCGCCTCCCGGAGGTCAGCCGATGTTGGCGACAGACGACTTCGCGCGTCCCAGCGAGGACTGTGCGGTCTCGTCGTTCTGCGCCATCGACTGCCGGAGCGTGTTGATGATCGCCTTCACACCATCCGCGGCGTTCTTCCACCGCAGTTCCTTCGCAGCGTAGTCATCCGACACGCCGGTCGCGTCGTAGTCGCTCATCGCGGTGCGCACGTCTGCGTCACGCTGATCGATGAGCGCTTCCAATCGGGAAGCGACGGCAAGGAAGTTGTCCTGCGCGGTCTGTGATGCCGCGAGATCGAAGTCGCGACGGTCTGCCTGATTTCCAGCCATGATCTGTGTTCACTCTCTCCGGTCGACAGGTCAACGTGTGGTCGAGAAGCGTGCCGCGTCGTACGACACGGAGCTTTCCGTCGACCGGGTCTGCTCGAACATCTCCTGGTCGCCCTCCTTGAAAGCACGATCCATCCCGGAGATGCCGCCGAGCACAGCCGCGAGAGCCGCGTTCAACTCGTTCGCGATCTGCTCGCTCTGCGCATTGAACTGATCGAATGCTGCACGGCCCGCACCGTTGAACTTGCCTTCCAGCGGTTCACCTGCCTGCGCGAGCTGCTTGACCAGCGCGCCGAGGTCATCGCTCGACGTTGATGTCTTCTTTGTAAGCTGCGACAGAACGTCGCCCCCCATTGCGAACTTCATGACGGAAGTATGACACTTCCCCCCGACACCCGCACGTCCTTGACTCTGCAGAATGTGGAGACTACGTACTCCGTCTGTCTGCGCCCGATTCGCCTGATGCTCCATTCGGTAAAGTGACCGTGGCGTGCTGAATGGGCACGGCACGTAGTGCGAAGAGCCGGGGGGCGAGCGATGGTCTGTGCGAACTGCGGTGCTCCCGACTACACAGGACGCTCCGTTTGCACGGTGTGCGGAAGCCCTCTCCCGGCACTTCCCGCGCGTGGGGCATCAGCGCCTCTCATCCAGAACGCGAGCCCCACACAGCTCGTTCTCGCCTTCAGCATCGACGCCGTCGCGTTCTTGGTTCCGTTGCTCTGCCTTGTCGTCGGGCCGGGCAGACTTGCCGTTGCGGCATCGCTCGTCGTTCTCCTGCTGCTGGTCGTGGCAGAACTGTGGATGCTTCTGTCCTTCGGCCGCACATTGGGCATGCAGGTAGCTGGCGTTCGCATTGTTCTCGCCGAAACGGGCTCAGCACCCGGCCTCCGCTTTCGCGGCTGGCGCGCCGCGGATACTCGGCGCGGAGCCGATCCGCTGCTCCCCCACAGAGACGTTCCCGTTCTGGCTAGTCCGGAGGCCGCCGAACGACGAAGTGCGACTCCGGACCTGCGCCCTCGCAATAGCGTTCCTGTCTCGCAAGGACAGACTTCCAGCGCACCACAGGCTTCGAGCGTTGCTGAGGCGGCGCTCATCGCAGACCCGCCCGGAGTAAAGCCCGCAGCATGCGTCCTCGTCGTTGACGAGACCCTGCGCAGCTCAGTGACCTCGCGGACCCGGGTCGGTCGAAGCCCCGCGGCTGTTGACGGTGCCACCGTGGTTGCCATTCCCGACCTTGCCCGCGAACTGTCGAAGGAGCACTTCATGCTCGAATACGATCAGGCGGGCGGCCTGACGGTCACGGACCTGTCCTCGACCAACGGCACAACGCTGAACGGGGTCGACATCGCACCAGCGATACCGTACGGGTTTGTATTCGGAGACCTGATCGAGGCTGGCGGACATCGATTTCGAGTCGAGGCGCGGAGCCGCGTCGAGAACCGGGAGGTCGCGTGAATCGTCATGACGAGCAAGCGCTCCTCGAAGCCGTTCGCATCCACCGCGGGCGGCTACGCGGCGCATTCCTTCAAGGCACTAGTGGTGTGCGGCGCGGTGTCGCCACGCTTACGGGGCGGCTCATGTGGAGCCTTGTGATCGCCGCGGTCGTATGCGCGATCTGCGTCGGCGTGTCGTTTGCCATCAGTGTGATCCCACAGATGTCCCCCGCTCCCATGCCGACGTCATCGCCGTCATCTGCCGCCACAGCCCCTGCGGGACTGACAACCGTGGTACTGACCCCCATAGAGGAGCGCCCGTGACCGAGTTCACGAGAGTCACCGTCATCGGCGCGAGCCGGCGGGCCACATTGGTGTTGCCGTCCGACGAACCTGTCTCTACTCTTCTGCCGGACATCGCCGAACTCCTTGCAGAATTGCCACCGCCGAATGGGCATGTCCTCGTCTCGACTCTCGGTGATGAATTTCCGGCAACGGCGTCGCTGTCAGAGCACGGAGTCGCCAACGGGGCGGTATTCCGTCTCATATCTGCCTCCCTCGCTCCCGCACCACCCGAGGTGACCGACGTCATCGACGCCGTAGCCGACGCTCAGGACGAGTCCTGGTATGCCTGGAACAGCACCCACCGTACGGTTGCGACGGGAGTCGCCCTGGGCGCGCTGACGCTTATCGTCACCCAGGGGCTCCCAGAGATGAGCTGGCTGCCGCTTTCGCTGTTCCTCCTGTTCACGACCGTCGCTGCGGTCCTCGGGTGGTCCGTGTCTCCTCGATTCGGTTTGCTCGCGGCCGCCCCCGCGCTGGGCGCAACTCCGCTGACGACAATCGGCATCGTGTCCGCGGTCCCGTTGCTGGAGCCGGTTGTCTGGCCGATCGCGATGGCGCTGGGTTGGGTCGCGGTCGCGGTGGCGGGTTCCAAGCGCGCCGTTCTGGGCGGGGCAGTCGGTGTGCTGCTTGCGGCAGTGACCGTCGTAGCGTCCGTTTTGGGGGCATCGCCTGCCGGTGTCGCCGCCGTGATCGCGATTTGCACGGCAGCGTTGCTGGGCGCTCTTCCGTCCATCGCCTTGGCCCTGTCAGGCGTCACGCTGCTCGATGATCGCGGGCTCGCCGGGGAGTCAGTCCGGCGGATAACGGTGTCGGCCCGGGTCACCGACGCGTACGGGATGTTCACCTGGGCAATCGCTGCGACGTCGGGATACTCGGCTTTTGCGTTGGCAGTGCTGCTGTCGAGCAACGACGTCTTCGCGCTGTCGCTGGGTGCCGCCCTTCTCGCCATCGTCGGTTTGCGGACACGTGTCATGCCGATGGCCGTGCAGGCATGGATGCTCTGGGGAGCGGTCATCTCCGGCGTGCTCGTGGCGGCGCTTCTCACGCGTTCGTGGTCCGCCGATGTTCTCGCTCTCCTCGGCGTTGGGGGTGCCGGGCTCATTGTGCTGCTGGGCACGATTCGTCCCCGCCCGCATACCCGGGTGCGGTTGCGGCGGTTCGGCGATTTCCTTGAAGCCCTCGCTGCGTTGACGATGCTGCCGCTGACACTCGGCGTATTCGGCGTCTACCCGCTCCTGCTGGGAGTGTTCTGATGACGATCGTGCCGACTGCCAGTGCACAACGCCGGGTGATCGATGAGCTGACGACGATCACCGCGCCCGTCGGACCGGCACTGCGATTCTCCTTCGTCGCTCTGGAACCTCGCACCGCCCTATCGACCGTTGCGGCGCTGACGATGCGGGAACTCCGTCGAGGACGTGCGGGAAGAATCCTGAGCGTTGACACACGGCTGGGCCAGTCCGGCCGCGCTGTCCTTCTCGAAGGCAGTCCGCTTTCAGATGAGACATTCGTTCGCATCCCCGAGGGAACCCGGGAATGGATGCGCGAACGTGGCGGCCTCGTCGCCGTGTCGTTCGATCATGGCGGCGTCGCAGACTGGAATCGAGTCATCGCACCCGTCGTCCGACATTTCGATATCGTCGGCACCGACTGGGGCGCTCTCGCGCAGGACGATGCATCCATCGCAGCGCGCACCGGGCACGTCGTCTGCATTACCGGAACATGGGAGCGAGACTCCGCGGAGTCTGCCATCGCGTTTGCCCGCGCAATTCATGACCAAACGGACGAGTGTCGTCCCATCGTGGTGCTATCCGATGTGACGCGCACACGGTCGACATGGCCTCGTCTCGTCACTCGTCATGTTCCAGTGCGGGTGCTGGCTGTGCCACATGATCGGTTGCTGGCCGCTGGAGGCCCTGCATCGCCTCCGACTACCACCCGGGCGCGTATGGTCGCAGCCGCACTCAGAGCTGCCGCCGACGGTCGCGCACCCTCACACGGGGAGCTACGGTGAGCGAACGCATAATCCACCGTCCGGCGCGCCTCGAGCACGCCCCGGCTCGGCCGGACCCGCGGATCATCGCCGCACCACCTCAACAGGGCGATGCTCCGCCGGGTGGAATCCCGTTGCGCACGCTGCTGCCAGTGTTCGGATCATTGTCATCGATCATCATGATCGTCGTGCTCCGGGCGAACCCGATCATGGTGGTCGTGGGCGCGTTCATCCTTGTGATCGCCCTGGTCGGGGGCATCGGAATGGCCATAGGCCAGCGCGGCCAAGCGGCGCGCGCACGATTGCGCGAAAGGGAACGCTACCTCGACTACCTCGAAACGTTGCGGGCCGAGTTGCGTACAGAACACGAGACATTGCGCGCCCTCGCGATACGCACGCACCCGTCCCCCGACCGGCTCTCGGAGGTCCTGCGCGATCCCGAGCGCGTCTGGCAACGTCGCCGGCGCGACGCGGACTTCCTGCTCGTACGAGTCGGCAGCGGTACGGCCGGGTGGTTCGACCTCGCGTTGCCTGTCGAGGCGAGCCCGGTGCAACCCTATGACGTGATCATGACCGGTGAAGCCCACAATGTGATCACTACCTATGCAGGAATCGCCGGGATGCCTGCGACGGTGCCTCTTCGCGGTGCCGGTATCGTGTCGGTCGTCGGCAACCCGGATCACACGAGAAGCCTGGTACGAGCGATGCTCGCTCAGCTGGCCGCACACCATGCCCCCGACGACGTTCAAACTCGGGCTCGCCGTCCCTGTTGGGAGCCTCCCCGCTTTCGCTGGAAGCGACCTCCTCCCCCACATCTTGATGGACGCGTGGGACGGACCTGTTGCTGCACGCCGGATCGCCCCCAGCCCCTCCGAGCTGATGGCCTTGATCCGCGACGAAGTGTCTGCCCGCGCTGCCCGCGCTGCTGCTCGACTGCGCAACGGCGATGCCCGCGGCACACTCGAGAAGCCGCTCATCCTGGTCTTCGACGACACCGAGAGCGAAGCGTCCACGGTCCCGTTGCCCGAAGGATACTCGGCTCCGCAGCTGGGAATCACCGTCATCAGCATCGTTCGCGAACGACTGCACGAGCCGAGTGACACCAGTGTCCGCATCACCGTGACCACGACCGGCGAGGGTATCGGTCTCACAGTGGACGGCGACGAAGGACAGAGCGCCGGGATCGCACGCGCTGTTCCCGACGCGATGTCCGTCGAGGTCTTCGAAGGCTTCGCGGGCCGCGTCGCGCCACTACGACTGTCATCAGCATCGAAGCGCGAAGAGGCAGACGGACAAGACCTGGACATCCTGCAACTGCTCGACATTGCCAAAATCGACGAGATCTCGCCACGGCGCTGGGACAAGAAGCGGGGAGACAAGGACTTCTTGCGGGTCCCGATCGCCACGAGCGACGACGGAGGTCCGGTATACATCGACCTGAAAGAATCCGCCCACGGTGGGATGGGCCCTCACGGTATCTGCATCGGAGCCACGGGGTCGGGAAAAAGCGAGTTCCTCCGCACGCTCGTCCTCAGCCTCTCGCTCACGCACAGCCCCGAAGACCTGGCGATGATCCTCGTCGACTACAAGGGCGGAGCTGCATTCACTCCGTTCCAGACATTGCCGCATATAGCCGGTTTGATCGACAACCTCGCCGACGACGCACAGCTGATCCAACGCGCCAAGGCGTCGATCGAAGGAGAGATCGTCCGTCGCCAGCACCTGATGAAGAACACGGGATCGTTTGCGTCCATCACTGACTACAGAGTCGCGCGCGACTCCAACCCGGACATGCCCGCTCTGCCGCACCTCCTCCTAGTGATCGATGAATTCGGTGAGCTTCTGACCGCCGAACCCGACTTCATCGACCTGCTGCTGCAGATCGGGCGAATCGGACGCGCCCTCGGCATCCATCTGCTCCTCGCCAGTCAACGCATCGAGGGCGGCAGGCTTCGAGGGCTCGATACATACCTGTCGTACAGGATCGGTCTGCGCACCTTCTCCGAGCAGGAATCGAGCATGATCCTCGAGACTCCGGACGCGTTCCATCTCCCTGCCATCCCCGGCTACGGATATCTCAAAGTCGACACATCCATATACACCCGCTTCTGTGCCGCGTACGTCTCCGGACCTGTTCCCGGGCCTACGCACGATCTGGCGCTTGACGTCATCGAGTGGGGAGCCTTCGCCCAGCCGCCGTACAACAGCATTGAGCGCGACGCGGCTGAGATCGATCAGCCGCTCTCGCGAAGCACGACGACAGGGCCGTCTCTCCTTGATGAATGTGTGACCCGTCTCCGAGAGACGGCGAAGGCGACCGAACCCGTGTGGCTTCCTCCGCTCCCCGACCGACTCCCGTTGTTGCAGGTACTCGGGAACCGAGAAGAGCTCCCTTTACACGTTCCGATCGGAGTTCTCGACCAACCCAGCAACCAAGATCAAGGAACGTGGCAACTCGATCTCACTCGTTCCGGTGGCCACTTCGCGATCATCGGCGCACCACAGTCGGGCCGAACCATGTTCCTTCGAACGTTCGCAGCCGGCATCGCCACCACGCATACCCCCAAGCAGGTCACGATGTACGGCCTCGATCTCACGGGAGCTGGCCTGGCACGTCTCGAAGATTTCCCTCATGTCGGCGGAATCGCGACTCGAGCCAACAGAGAGCAGCAGACGCGGCTCCTCGAAGAACTCCAAGCGATGATCGCGGAACGCGAACGGCTCTTCCGTGTTCATCGCATTGAGTCCCTGGCGCAATTCAGAGCACGACACGAGGCCGGAGACCTACCGTCCGTCATCTCGCCGGATGTTGTCCTGCTGATCGACGGGTACGGCCTCATCCGCACGGAGTTCGAGGTGCTCGCGGACAAACTCACCGACCTCCTTACTCGAGGCGGGAGTTTTGGCATCCATCTCGTCCTCGCGCTCACGCGGTGGAGCGAAGTCACCATGAGCCTCCAACCCCTGATCGGGAACAGGATCGAGTTGCGACTCAACGATCCCTCTGAGTCGAGCGTCGCACGCAAGCTCTCCGAAACGATCCGCGCCACCCAACCAGGCCGTGCGCTCACGGCAGAACGGCTCTTCGGGCAGATCGCGCTGCCCACTGTCGACGACGTCGACGACGACCACGTCGGCGACGCCCTCACTGAACTCGCGAAGCAAACTGCCGCTTCCTGGCAGGGTCCGGCAGCATCGCCTATCCGCCTTCTCCCGGAGGATCTGGATCCCGCGACTCTGCCTGACGAGTTCGACGAACCAGATCACCTTCCGATCGGACTGCGTCAAGACACCATGGAGCCCGCCTTGCTCTCGCTGGGCGACACCGACCAGCACGTGCTCGTTCTCGGTGATGCAGGGAGCGGGAAGACCACACTCCTGCGCCAGATTCTCGACACGCTCATCCAAAGGCATACGCCCGATGAACTCGTCATTGCTTTGATGGAACCCCGAAGTCAACTTACTCATTCAGTGCCGGACGACTTCCTCGGCGGGCACGCCAACAACATCACCAAGGCACGACAACTCGCCGCCGCACTCGCCCTGGAGCTCGATAAACGGCAGAACGACGGCACCGACCCCAGCCTGAGGATCGTGCTCGTCGTTGATGACTACGACATCCTGGCCTCCAGTGGCGAAAGTCCGCTCGAACCGCTCCTGCCGTACTTCGCGTCCGCCCGAGATCATCGCTTCACCGTGATTCTCGCTCGACCGGTCGCCGGAGCCGCACGCGCCCTCTTCGAACGGAGCATCCTGACCATCAAGGACACAGGTGGAACGGGCGTAATCCTCTCCGGCGAACGGGCCGAAGGTCCCCTCTGGCCGGGCGTATATGCCACCCAAGCTATTCCTGGACGAGCGACCCTGGTCCGTCGAGGACAACCCCCGCGACTCATCCAGGTCGCCAACCGAAAGGGCTAGAGAGGCGTCCATTGCCTCTGTGACCTTCTCCGAGCCGCTACGCCGCATGACGACACGGGCAGCGGGTCAGACCGGTTGCACGACGACCTTCACTCGAAGTGGGCTGGTCGAAAGCCACCTGCTACCGCCATCGCTTTGCGGTGACGCCGAGGCCAGGCGACGGCACTCGCGTGGATTGAGGTCGATCTCGATACCCCGCAGATCCGCACCGCCCAGGGAGTCTACGCGTGGGTCGGAGCGGATGCATCACACCCGTTGTCGTACCACGGAAGCGGGAGGGGAAAGGGAGGGCTGCACGCCAGGCTGTCCAATCAACTCCGCTGGCGCGTCACCCAGCGGACGTTCATCAGCCGTGATCCGATGAGCCTCAGCGAGCAGGACGCCTGGTTTCTGGCGCAGGAAGTGCCCGCTGTCCAGCAGGCGGCTTCCGATGGCCGATGCCTCTTCTACGCGACTACCGAGCCAGCGAGCTGGTCGATCGAGCGGAACGAGATCTCGCCTCCGGTGGGGGCTCTGGAGCGGGAGAGCTTCATCAGCGCGCTATCGCTTCTCGTGACCGGCCACCGCGGCCTGATCGGAGGCGCTGTGTGGGAGTCGAAGACCGGATCCATCTGTCAGCTCATGACCTCCCTGGCCTGGGACCGCCTGGTCGAAATGCAGGAAGCAGCTGGCTGTAGCGCTCTTGCAGCCGGTCTCATGAAGCCCGTCTAGTTTGGGCACCCAATGAGACAGCGCTCTGGGAACCGACCTCCAGCATGATCGCGGAGGTTGGGCCTCGTCGCATCAGCGAGAAGTTTGAGCGACATTTGGCCGCGCTTCCCCGCGTTCGACGCCCGACCCCATACGCTCGCGGTATGGCGAGACCTCCGCGGTGGCAGGCGACGCTCGACGCGAGCATCGAGGAGGCGTGCCTCGCCGTGCGCCTGTACAACGACTCGGCTGAGGCGCGTGCGTTCGAGGGCTTCGTGATCCACATGCATCTGGCGTGGCTGTACCTGCTCCATGCCGAGTTCGTCCGCGATAACGTGGACTATCGATACTGGGACCCACAGTTCAAGAACCGGCTGCTGAGGATCGACGGCGAGCCGAAGCGGTGGGAGCTCGAGCGTTCAATGAAGGAGCGCTGGCCGGCGGACTCTGATCCGGTACGTGCGAATCTGGCGCTCTTTATTAAGCTCCGCAACCGGTTGGAGCACCGCCATGCTCACGCGGACGCGGCGCTGATGCTGAACCTCTCCGGCCACGCGCACGCTTTGCTCGTGAACTATGACTCCGAGCTCACCGAGCAGTTCGGCGAGCAGCGGTCTCTGGCGCTGCGCCTGCGGCTGCCTATTTTCGTGGGCACCTTTACGCCGCAGGGCGAACACGCCCTGCGGCGCTTCCGGAGGACGCTTCCCGCGGACCTGCGCGGTTTCGTGACCGACTACGAGTCCGGCTTGGATGAGGCGATCATCAACGACTCACGGTACGAGTTCCGGTTGCGCGCGATGGTCGAGTTGGCTCCGAAGGACCCCGACGCGGTGGCGATGCAGTTCACGCGGTACGAGGACATGACCGAGGGTGAGCGCGAGTTCGCCGAGGAGATGGGCAAGCGCGGCCAGGTGATTGTGCGAGAGCAGCGGCGGCCGGTTTCAGGACTGGGACGGCTCATGCCGACAGCCGTGGCGACCGAAGTCCAATTGGGCATCCCGTTCGTCTTCAACCTCAACCACTTCGCCGCCGCCTGGAAGCGCAAGAACGTTCGACCTCCCTATGGAGACCCGAACCCCGACCGGACGAACTCCGACTTCTGCGAGTATGACGAGCCCACGAACACCTACAGGTACACGAAGGCGTACGTGAGCCACCTGATCAAGAAGTGCGGAACAGAGAAGGGATTCGAGGAGGTCACGGGGATGACGCCACGACTCAAGCCGTCCGACACCAACGGCGCGGGCGCTGCCACGATGCCGGCCTTGTGAGATCCCGATACCGCTCTTGCGAGCGCGGTCTGGGGATCTTGCCGACGCGACAACCTAGATACAGAGTCATTATCGACTCTTAGACATCACGTCCGCTCTGTGGGCATCGTGACATCGTCCGTTCCGTCCGTTCGAGGGCCTTCGAGGTCGACGGATCGCGTGATGTTGCCGTTACCCGCGCGGACTCGGGGCCGTGCGGTGTTGTGCGCGAACGCGCGGCGATGCCGAGGCGTCACCGATCTGCATCGTCCCATCACACAGCGGATATCCGGTGCACGCCATAAACGCCCCGTAGCGTCCGGATCTTTCGACCATGGCCCGTTTCCTGCACTTTGGACAGATACACGGAGTGACGTCATCACCTTTGGGCGAACGGATCTTCACCGCCCCATCCCGAACAAGTTCGATCAGGAATGGGGATTCGCGTCCGCGACGAGTGAGCAACAGCACGGAGCGACGCGCTCTGGTGAGGGCCACGTAGAACAGCCGGCGCTCCTCGGCATTCGGATACGGGTCCGGGGCTGCCATCGCGAGTTGCAGCACCGGGTCATCCTCTCGCATATCCGGAAACGCGCCGCGCTCGAGCCCGAGAATCACGACGTAGTCGGCTTCCTTGCCCTTTGATCCATGTACCGTGTTGAACTCGACGCGCAACTGCGAGTACTTGGATCGCAGCGCATTCGCGACGTCATCTGCGCTCGATCTGTAGCGACCGAGCACGAGGACTGACGCGGGCTCGTGGATCTGCCCGTCAAGATGCACGAGGTGCTCTCGCAGCACCCGTGCGTAGTCGCGGCCATCGGAGACACTGAGCGCGTCGACTGTCACGCCAAGATCGTCGGCGGACGACCTCACATGCTTCACGATCTGTCCCGGGTTCTTCGTGACGAAACTGCCGGCGACGTCGCACAGCGATTGAGGAGAGCGGAATGTCCAGTCCAGCCAGATCGTCGATGAAGCTCCGAACCAGTCATCGAATCGAGTCATCACGCTGAGGTCGGAGCCTGCGAATCGGTTGATCGCCTGCCAGTCGTCGCCGACCGCGTACAAGTAGGTACCGGGTGTCTTCGTCAGAGCCCGCACCAGGGCGGCGCGGGCCGTGCTGGTGTCCTGCATCTCATCGACCATCACTAACCGGTACGGGCTGGTCCAGCGGCCAGCTTCGACGTGATCGGTCGCCAGGTTGAGCATGTCCTCGAAATCGATCTGTCGAGCGGCGTGCAGCTGTCGATCCCACTCCGTGAGCACCGGCTCGTAGAGCTGCACAAACAACCTGTTCCGCAGAGACCGGCCCGCCCGCTGCCCGAGCACTTCCGGTATCAGTCGGTTGCCCTTCGCATGCGACATGAACGCCCGCATCAAGGTCAGCATCGCTTTGTCGTTGATCGGCGGCTCCCCGGCCGCCTCGCGGTACGGGTTCTCGTCGAGCTCGATCCCGTGTCGGCGCAACTCCTGCTCGAGGTGTTCGAACCCGGACCCGTCCCGAATCGTCGCCGAGGTCGTTTCGATCAGAACCGTGCCGTACGCGGCGTGGGTCTGGCGTCGCCACTGCATGCTCTCCGCATACCCCGTGAATTGCGGCGGCGGTGTGCCGTCGGGGCCGATCGCCCAGTGCTCGTGCCAGACGTCGATGTCCGGGTAATAGAAATCCGGCTGGTACTGCCGGTGGTGCGCGTCCGCGACGTCATGCGCGTACGGTCTCTCGTACTCGTAGTTGACACCGTTCAGGAACAACCAGTTGGCGATCATCACCTCTTCCTGGCTATTCACGACTTCGCCCGCCAGGGTCCCGAACCCAAGCGCCTTGGTACGTGGATCCGCCTTCTCCGGGTCGGCTTCGTCGCCGAGGTCCGGGAGCTGCCGGCCGAACACCAGCCGGAACAGGTCCCAGTTGCGGCGGAACACCGGGTCCCGATCCCTGAGGACATCGACGACACCGGCGAGCCGACCCATCCCGTTGTCGTTCACGAGGTCATCCGGCAGCGACGGCTTCCGCCCGGTCGCCTCACCGATGATCCGCAGCCCAAAAGCGTGGAATGTGCTCGACGCCACGCCGGCCCTGTCATCCTTGAGTCGCGCTTCCATCCGTTCGGACAGCTCGCCAGCGGCCTTCTTGTTGAAGGCGAGCGCCAGGATCTCGACCGGCTGTGCGACGCCGCGTGTGATGGCGTATCCGGCGCGAGCGACCATGGTGGACGTCTTGCCGGAGCCGGCAGCCGCGATGACCCGCACCCGATTGTCGAAGCAGACCGTCGCACGGATCTGCTCTTCTGTCAGCGGCGACTTCTCAACCGTGCGGAAGAAGTCTGCAAGCTCCTGCTTCTCCCACGCCAGAAACTCCTCGTTCCGCCGCTCCGACCACTGGGCGAGATCGAGGGTTCGGCACGCTTCGACCGCCGCGCGTTCGTCCGCGCTTCGATTGCGCATGGAAACCGACAACTGCAGTTCAGTAGACGCCGCGATCCATCCGTCCGTCGTCGGACGGGTTCTGTGCAATGCCGCGACAGCATCCCGATCCGCCCAACGCGGCCTGCTCATCAGCTCCTGAACGTCGTTCCACCACAGGCGCGCAGACTCGCCCTGTTCCGCGGCCGCAGCGAAGAGGCTATGAAGGCGATGTCGTTCAGCGACCTCGGATCCGTGAGCCGCCTGAATCTCGTACGCGGAACGACGACTCACACCGGCGAGCACGGCTTCGCGATCGTGAGTCAGAGAGACGAGCAGCGCCCGCGGTCGTTCCCGCACGGCAAGGCTCGCGACCTCCGAGACATCGACATCGATGGAAGCCGCGATCCCCTGAATGCGAACCCGGCCGTCCCCGATCGAGAGCGTCCAGGGCCTCGCGCCCCGAAACAGTCGCGCCCACCAGTTCGGTTTCCACTCCATGACAAGTCCCCCCGACGAATCGGAGACCAGCCTATGTCGATGCTCGGACACCGGAGTCCCCGGATCGTTGTCCCGGGACTCACGAGATTCGAAGAACCTCGAATCGCGTGTCACACGCCAAGGTAGCAGGACCTCAGGGTACTCTCCCCCGAAACGGGGGGAGTTCGAGAATGTCTCGACACACAGGAAGTTGCGCCACGGCGATGACCTCAGGATGCCGTTGCGTCTGCATGCACGCGCGACATGGACTCGCCGGACGTCTGCATTGGGCCGACGTTTTGAGCGTGGATGTCGTGTCGGGAGAGACGAGTCCGCCCGAACGCACGGAGGCACTGCGCCGGCAAAGTTTAGCCGCGACTCGTGTCCGCATCCGGATCGCACGGGCCAGAAAGTCCAAGAGGTCGCGAGGCCTGTCTGCAGCGAACACGATCAGTGCGTTCGAGTACGCACGCACCATGAACCTGGTCCAATGGCTCGTTGAGCACCCGACTGAGCGGGATCAGCTGGAAAGTGTTGTCGAACTCCTCGTCAAGGCCTCATCGGATCTTCTCGCGGGCGTACAGAAATCGAAGCGAAAGGCGCTCAAGGCAAGAATCCTCGACCACCTATGGTGCGACCTCATCGCGAGCATCGTCTGCGCCGTCGAGCAGTTCGGATCGCTCGAAGAGAAAGCAAAGGAAGAAGTGGCCGTGGCGATCGCGGCCGGAGCTACCGCGTTGTTGAAGTCGGCACGAGCAGAGGCCGAAGCAAGACCAGCCCGCGCGAACAAAGACGGTACCGCCGTATCGAAAGCAGACCTCGATGCCGACGCAGATCTGTCGGTGGACGGGGCCATCCTGCAGGGATGTATCCGAGGAGTGGTACATCTTGCGCTCGACGGCGCTACGGCAGGACTGGACGCCTATCTCAAGACCATCCTGATCAAGCTCCGGGTTGCCGGAGTGATGCTCTGTCCTGACGTCACTGCGCACGAGAAGGTCTGGCGGCACTGCTGGCTGCCGCTGTGGAAACACGCTCTCTTCGATGCCCTGCTGGAAGAGTTGGCTGAGTTCGTCCCCGCATTGAAGACTGATCTCCCCAACGCCCCGATTGGCAGCGCCGGACACCCAGACTCCCCCACCGCGAATCCAACCTAGAGAATCTGGACGGCGTCAACGACGTCATCGGCTCGAAGCTCGTGCACCGTCGCCTGCCAGTACGCCTTCCGGTCGAAGATCTCGCGATCGAAGATGCACTCCCAGGAGAGTTCGGTGTCCCTGCGGAGGTCTGCCGGCCACTGGGAGACGGGTACGTTTCGGTGCCCGCCGGCCTCTCGGCGCACGAGGAAGGCATCCGTGAGTGCGGTGTAGCGAGCGTCGTACTCTGCGTCGGACTCGTCGGGCAGTATCGGGATTGCAGGGAACGAGTTCAGCACCGAGTGCCACTCGTCGAACTGGGACAAGAGCACGCGTTCGCGCGGGATCCGGCACGTCAACAGAACCTGACCGCGTGCGCGTCCACAGTTGCGGATCAGGTCATCTCTTCGGATCTGCGCCCACAGCCAGACCGCCGTGCTCCCGGACGTTGGCAGCCTCTCGCCCATCATCCGATTCATCCAGGCGTACGCCTCAGGCCACTCGGATGCCGTGTGCTCTGGCCGAGGACGCAGCACGCCGTTCTTCCTGAGCTCGTCGACTGCGGCGTTCGCCTGGATCGTGTGCAGCAGCAGAACGTCCGCGTCCAGGTCAAACCCAACACGCCCCGGTGGCACAGCCTGCTCCGCACGAGCGGAACGGATCGGGAAGGATGGCACGAACACCATCTTGTCGCCCCGCATCGACATCGCATTGTCGGATGCCCTACGTATCGTCGAGTCCATGACGGATGGCGACGGCCTGGACATTCGGTACATCGAAGAGACGATCCTCCAGAAGGAGGAGGACTCAAAGCAGCGGTGCTCCTCCAGCGGAGAGAACGCCGGACGGATGGTCGCGATTCCTGGTTCTGATGATTGGAAGATCCACTGTCCTGCCTGCGGCGCTTGGTGGCACGGCGGATCGACGGTCCTCCCCGACCACAATCGACCACGTATTGCGTGAACAGCCGCGCTCGCCTATACAGCGCCAAAGGCAGGAGGACAGATGACATCTGGCGACGATGAGATCCACATTCTCAACGAGGGTTGGCGTCTGCTCGGCAGTGACGTGCAAGCGGAGTTACTTGCACGCGGGTGGGCCGTCGCGAACCTGGACATCGGCGATGACGAGCCCCTGGAGTTCTTCTGGCCGCCGACGGCTCCGATCGGCTACGGCCGCGAATCCGATGAACTGCCCTCATCCCCAGGACGGCCGCCGGAGATGACTGCGCCCCGCGAGACGCCGTGGATCCTGCCGACGAGGATCGCCCGCATCAGCTCGGGCTGGCGGGTCGAGTACGGCGAGGCGACCGCACAGCAGCCAGACGATGCGGTCGAGTACGCAGACGACAAGGCGCTGCTGCAGGGCCTTCCTCGTATCGAGTGGTGGCCAATGAGCGTGGAGGAAGCGCGCGAGCTCGAGCATCAGCGCGTGCTGCACACGACATACGCGGACGCGTACGACGACCACAGCCTGGGTTACCGCATCCAGACAGAACCCTATATAGGCCGACGGTACGAGATCTACGAACGGCTTCGAGGCAGGATCAAGGTGACGATGGCGGACCCCGACGCATGGCGCTGGTCCGGCGACCTGCAAGCTCGGTTGCGCATTATCGACGGCCAGATGTGGGCTTCCGCCGTGCGCACCGCCCGCGCCGGCGGCGACGGCTGGAGCATCAGCGGTAGGAAGGCCATCTCCGACGAGGATTGATCAGGCATGTCAAGGCGTGTGATCGAGGGCTACACGGAGCCGCGCCAGGTCAGCGTCTACGAGCGGCATGCCATCGCGAAGCTGGGCGCGCACCCGCTCATTCACGCTTGGTGACAGAAGCTGGAGCGCGAACCGAAGCATCGGCTTGCGTGACCAGGGTTCCCGGTCATCGAGCAGCGCGACCACGTTGCCGGGCAACGTGACATCCGCCCAGTCGACGTCGCAGCGTACGTTGTTCGTGGCGGCATCGTCGCCGTGCATCGCGGCGAGGGTGCGAAGCGAGGGCGGGATGACGGCGCGGTCGTCGATGATGTTCACCGGCCCACGTCGCACGACGTGCTCGTAGTTCATCGGCTCTCCGTTGAGCATCTTCCTGTAAATGCTGAACATCCGATAACAGTCGTCGATCGCCGGATCACCGCGGTACTTTCTGCCCAGCCCGTACTCGTCCCCGAACGAGTCGTAGACCCTTTCCAGATCCAGCCCGATACCGGGCCAGGCGCTCTTAGCCGGAAACAGATCCTCGACGTCAAGCGCGAGCTGCCGCTGCAGATCGACGCTCAACGGCAAGATGCCGGCGACCTCGTCGCTGAGCCTCGCCAGCGGGAGGTAGTCGCCGAACAGGCCATTCCACGACACGATGATGTCGAAGTTCAGCGCCCAGTTCTCCAGCTCGATGTCCAGCGCGCTGGGATCTTCGCGTGGACGGAGCTCGTCCTCCCATTCGTCGACGACCGCGAACGCCGCAAAGTCTGGATCGGTCTCGACGTGCAGCAGGCCCATACGGTTTAGAGCCCAGTTCTCGATCGGGACCTTTCCGCGGTGGCCCCGGGCATATCCGAAGTCGACAAAGGCAATTCGAACACTGGCGTGCTGGCGGTCGTTCATGCGTCTGAGGATCGCATCCGTTTCGGACATTCCGGATCGATCCTGTGTTAGCTTCATGGCGGGCGTTCGATGACGCCTCACTCTGAGCTGGCTCTGCACCCGTGCTGCTGCCGGCATATGACGACAATCTCCTGAGGGACGACATCGGCTGCTTTCCTGCCCTGACGGACCGGCGACGAGCACGGGAGAAATCGCGCGCACTCCGGAGGTAGTCCTCATGGTCAGCACCAATCGCAAAGCTCTCGTTCGCGCCTACATGCACGAGCACGGGGTCAAGTACACCGAGGCGCTGCACGCCCTCGGCCACGTTCCTGATCCGGATCCGCCTCGGCAGCTGCAGTTCATGATGCTCAGCGGCGATCAGCATGAGTACGACTATCCGCGGGCCGAGGGCACCGCCTTCGCGACGTTCGATGAGGCGAAGGCTGCTGTCACGGAAGACGGCGACGTCGTCACCAGCGGCTACGTCGCACCCGATAGCCCGGGTGGGCCCGAGCGCTGGCACAGCCATCCGTACGGCAACTGGGCGATGTACACCGGCGGGGTCTGGGGTGACCGCACGTACTGGGACGAGACGCCGCAGCGATGGGATGGATGGACGCCTGCCTGGTTCACGCGGTTCCCGACGCCCGCAGCGGCTGCGGCAGCTCCGGGGATCGTGAACGGCGACGTCGCATACGGCAACATGATCGACGGGATTCGATTCGTGACTGCGTCGGGGTCACTCGTCACCAGAGTGCTGCCCTATCTCAACGACGAAGCGGCGTTCTCCCGGTTCAGTGGTGAGAGTGATCTCGTGGCGGAGGAGATGGAGAAGATCACAGCCAGCCTCGATCCTCGGCTGGGGATCCGGCTCGGACACGCACAGACCCCTTACGGCACCGTGACGTACTGGGAGTTCGAAACCCGGGATGTTGCTCAGCACATCAGCTGGAGCAGCATCGATCGCAGCACGGCAGAGCACATGAGTGCCCTGGCGGAGTGGGCTCAGGACGAGCACCCGCACACAGGGAGCATCAACCGTCTGCCGTTCGATCCGCTGGAGACGTGCGAGCATTGCCCGAGCTCGGTGGTCACGCGACAGCATCCGCTGGGACTCGGACAGATGATCGGCCGATGGCCGGAGGACTTCGAGTCCGTCGTCGACATCGCGCTGCCAGCCTCTGCAGACAAGCTTCCCGCGACCTGGGACGAGCTCTTGCTCGTACATGCACTGGGAAGCACGCAGCTGGTCAGCCACGATGGATGCGCTGAATACTGGTGCGAGTGACGGTTGACCTACCTCAGGCGATAGCGACGGGTACCTCATCTCAGTGGGTCGTGCAGCGCTTCGAGAACATCGCGCGCCCACGAGGCTGGAGCCTTGAGACCGCCGAGGCCGACGCCGCGGCCCTCGAGCTCCGGACAGAACGCGCGCAGGCACGACGCACTCCGATGTCGCCTGCGCGACCTTGCGGCTGGCCTACCATTACGCGCAGCACGTCCGAGTCAGAGACACAGGTAGTCCACAGATGGTGGCGTAGGAGACTGTCCTGACGGAGCCGCATAGACTCGAGCATGCACAGAACTTGCGACCGACTGGAGCAGGAGAATCATGGCACCTGCAGATGCGAAGAAGCCGCGCACGCCGTACGTCCGTCCGTCCCGCCACATTCGTCGTGACGCTGAAGTCTCGAAACGGCCAGACGGTCGAGGTCGCCAACGAAAGCGACCGGAAGTTCCTCGAGCTCGCGGACAAGTTCGTGATCGCTGCGGAGAAGGTCGAACACGATCCTGCCCGGAAGGTGCCGAGGCTCAGCCTGCGCTGATCAGCTGTTCAGATCCACTCTGCTGAGGCAGAGCTTCTTCGAGTCAACGGGTTAATGCTCTGGCTCAAGCTCTGCCAGTCGCTTCAGAACATCGTCCGCTTCTTTCGGCCATAGCACCTTCAGCATCGTCTCGGTCTGCTCCAGGGTGAAACGCCAGAAACGAGGGCTGACGGCGTACCGGAAGTCCGAACGCGTGATCATGAACCTCGGCATGCCGCCAAGCGATCGGTAGGGATGGCGTCCGTACCGATACCAGAACGAGAGTGCGTCTTCGACGTCGAAGAGCAGTTCCTCGGAGGCATCCAGGTCGATACGGCCGTCCATCGTCTCGATCATCGTCATACGGCTCAGGGTATTGCTTGTTCCGGGCGCGTCACGCGACACCTGATCGTTTCCTTGCCCTGATAAGAGCCATTCCCAGGAACCCGGTTGAGACCCGCGACGGCACTCGTGCTCAATATCGCGAGAACACGCAGGACGGCGATCGAGGCGCGGCCCAGGGCCAGCTCAGGGTCAATCGCTTGGGGGTCGCTCTCAAGCGATGACCATCGATAGCGGAGAAGCTCATCGACGTCGCGCTCGGTGAGCTGTCTCGCGCGCTGCGGCACATGGTGCTCAACGTAGCCTCGCACGTCGCCCACGTAATGGACGCTGGTACCGTCCGCTGCGAACGCGCTCGCCCTCATCAGTATGTATTCGTGAAACGCGTCGGTTCGCTCACCAACGATGCCAACGAGCTGGCCTTCGGAGTAGCCGAGGCCGCTGTCGGGTTCCGGGAGCAGACGACTGCCCCCGCGACCGTCGTCCCACGCGGAGCACGTGATCGTCAGGCTCGAGACGCTGCGCGTGGGACGATAGATCCCTCATCCGGCCACGCTCAATCGCGGTGGACGTCGACATACGCCCGGTACACCTGCTTGGGGATGACTCCGCGCTCAGCGACCCTGTAGCCCTGCCCCCGCGCCCAAGACCGCATCTGCCGACGCTCGTCGGCGGTGGTCGTCGGGACGATACGCCTCGACGGAGGCCCAGCGACCTTGCGACCGACCTCCATGTACGTGCGCAACATCTCGGCGAGATCCTGCTGCTCGGATTCCGTAAGGTCGACCTCGTACCAACTACCAGCGGAACCCAGCTTGACCGTAAATGCGTTCTCTTCATCACTCAGGTCCGAGACGCGGATGTTGCGAGTAACCATGACAGTTCCTTTCGATATCGTCCTTCGGGCACGGTGTCCTAGGAGCGTTCTCAGGCGTGATCCGCTCCTCAATGTGCGCGCGCTCGATGCGGTCGGCAGCGAGGGAGTGATCGTGGGTCTTGAGATCGTCAAGCGCGCGGACAAGCAGTCCGTCCAAGCGATGCACTTCGGCTTCGGCAACAGCGAGGCGCTTCTGGAGGGTGACTGCCTCCTGACCGCACCAGGCGCGGAGAAGCTCGTGAACCGGTCGTCCCTCTTTGAGGTAGTACGCGTACTCCCACTCGGCGGAGTACGGCATCGGCCGGTTGTCTAAGGTGTCCCCTGGGCGGCTGCGGGTGCTGTACTCGCGCTGCCGCTTTTCGTCCTCGACGACCGCATCCAACACGGGCATCGGGTTCATGTGGCAGGCGTATTCTGCGATGCGCATCGTCCCCTCGGGCGACACGACCTTGTCGTCTCCGTCGGAGTACCAGTCCACGTTCTCCAGCACTTCCGCCACCGAGACCCCGAGTAGACCTCCGAGGGCCTCATCATCGAGGATCCGCGTCGTCCACACTGTGTGCTTCCAGAGCAGGGTCGCGGCGTCCTTGGGGATCAGGAGAATGAACACGTGTTCCACGGCGTCTTCCTCATGCCGCTCCAGTTCCTGCTTTGTGAACCGTTCCCAGTGCGCCATCCGTTCGTCGTACTCGCGCACCGTTCGCCACGGTCCTCGGAGTCGGCCGCCCGGGATGTTCTCGATGACGCCGTGCTTCTCCCCGTCGAGGAACTCCACGTCGTACCTGAGTGTCTTCTTGCGTGTATCAATGCCCACAACGCGAACACGCTCAGATGGCGAGAAGGTTCGCATGCGGTAGATCAGCTCGTCGCCGATGTCCACACTGTCCTCCCCGTTGGCGCTCAAACGTTCAATTCCCTCTACGTCTGCTGTGGCGATAACTCGCGTTACGACTTCTCGGCGATGACGCGCTCGCGCTCGGTCGACGCGCGCTCGTCGTCGTAGCGGATGTACACCGCGCTGTCACTGCCCGCGTTGGGGTCGGTGAGGCGGATCATGTCGTCCGTGATCTCGATGGGGTCGTCGTCACCGTCGGACCAGATGACGGTGTCGCGGGCCTCGTTGAGCTGGCCGACATCCTCGACATACTCGCCTTCGGGGTCGATGTCGCCGGCGTCGGTGAGCTTGAGCATGTCGACGACGTGGTCCGCGCTGGTGGTCAGGTAGATCACCTGGTCTCCGACGATCACGAGCTGATCGTAGGCGCTCTCCGAGTTCTGATACTGGGTCGCTGCGCTCCCGGTGCTACCGGCGGTGCAGCCGGAGAGAGCGATGACACCGGCTGCCAGAGTTGCCACGGCGACCAGGAGCCGTGTTGAGAACCTCTTCATGACGCTGGATGCCTCCAATATGTGACTCATAGTCCGTGGACTGGTAGTCAGCATAGCTGATTCTCTGGAAGACATGACGATTCCAGCGCACCGCCGTGCTTTCGGCGAGCATCTGCGTGCGCTGCGGCAAGCGAACGGACACGCGTCCCAGGAGGCGTTCGCCCACCATGTCGGTCTCGATCGAACGTATATCAGCGGTCTGGAGCGAGGAGCGCGAAACCCTACGCTCGATGTCATCGTGAAGCTCGCCAGAGGCCTCGACGTCAGCCCCGCTGAGATGCTCGCGACGATCGACGCTTAGGGTAAGCGTCGGCTGGTGCGTTCCACGAACTGCAACACGTCGAAGGGGTAGAACACCTCGCCGTCCGGTCCGTCGAGCACGTGCGCGCGCATCATCATGTGCTCGCGGAACTCCGGCATGAGCTCCGTACCGACGATCGCCTTGACCTGGCGCAGTGTGTAGCCGTACTCGCTCTCAGGTTCAGGGAGGTGGTGGGACGACATGGCGACTATTCTGCCAGGGTCCATCGTTGTCAGCGTGAAGCGCATGTTCTCCACCCGAACACTGACCGAGGTGTGCGACCGGGCACAAGTGCCCGATAATGGAGCCATGCCCCGCACCCCCTCCCCCGCCGCCGCGCACATCGGCTCGCGCATCGCCGAGCTGCGCAAGGCGCAAAGCTTGTCAGTCGATGGCCTGGGGTACAAGACAGGGATCGACAGCTCTAACATCAGGTCGTACGAGGCGGGGCGAGCGATGATGAACGTCCGCTCACTGGTTCGCATCGCGGCCGCCCTCGGCGTAGAGCCGGGCGCGCTGTTGGAGGGCGTGGGGCCCTCGATGTTCGATACGGACGCGTAAACATGGACTACGAAGAACTCGGCGAGGTGGACGGCGTGCCGGTGCGGGTGCCTACGAACGACGATTACCGGACGTGTTCGGTCTGCGGCGGCAACTGCGAACCGGACCCCGACTTCAGCTCTGGCGAGTCAGGCGCTCGGATCGCTTTCGTCTGCCCCCAGCACGGGATCCAATCGCTGATCGACCCATTCGAGAGTCTGCGCTAGAGATGCGAAGCCGGCCCGCTCTCGTAATAGCGGTGGGCCGGAGAGCGGCCGGAGAAGCTGCACCTAGCGGGTCGAACCGACGGTTGGATTCCTCCGCGATAGGCTTCGGGCATGCCGGAGGACATCCAAGAGCTCGGCCGTGAAGGCGCGGCGACATTGAAACGTTGGCTGGAGGCGACGACATATATGGAGCTTCCGTTCGACGCTTACAACAACAAGATCGACTGCATGGTTCGCACGAAAAGCGGGAAGCAGAAGCAGCTCGACCTCGTCGGCTACATGCTCACGGAGAAGAAAGCGCCCGTGTTCGTCGAGTGTAAGAGGTACACCTCGGCAGGCAGGCAGTACACGGAGTTCGTCAAGTTCCTGGCGGTCGCGTATGGGCACACGGCTCAGGAGCTCGCGGACTATAACACGACCAGGGAATCTCAGTACTATTGGGTCACGTTTCACCCGTTCAATCTCGAAAACTGGTCCAACCTTGAGACTTACGAGCACATGAAGAAGGCTCTTGAGGCGCACCCCGAGTACCTGGGCGGCGATGATCTCAACGAGTCGTTGGCGCATGAGGTGGCCAGTCGAGTGACCGTCCTCGTGTTCAATCCCAAGCAAGAAGCCCTCTCTCTCACTCGAGCCGAGCTCGAACAGATCCGTCCCGTTCTGCTGAGGAAAGTGAAGACACTATGAGTGACTTGATCGAGGCTTTGCACGCCGCTCGCGAGTCGTACGTCAGGGAGGACTACGCGTCGAGGGTCAAGCAGGTCTTTCGAGAGCACCTCGAACTGCTCGAGCCCGATGCCGAAATCGAGGACACCCTCTACTTCAACCACAGCGCGATTCCGGACTTCAAACTCACGTGGGGACGCGGCGCGAAAGGCAAGTCGTCGCGGGACGTCTTCCTCCGCTCGTCGTACGCGGCCGTGGTCGCAGGCAACGAGACCGCGCACATCACGAACGGCGACCCGATCTTCCTGTCGATCAGCGCCGATCAGGTCGTGGAGGAATCTGGTTTCGCGATGACCAAGGCTGACGTGTCGCGCGCTGCCAGCCATGCCCGATACTCGCTACTGACCGACGCTGAAGCGTTCAAGGAGATCGCAGCCCCGGCGGCGGATGACAACCCGCTGAGCTCGGCCGTGCGCTCGAACTTTCTCCGGGGAGGGCGGGGGCTGGTGGATGAGCCTGTCGCGGAACGACTTCTCCTGACCGGGAACGGCACCGGCGAGAACGTCACTGACCTCATCAGAGAGACCTTCTTCGAAGACGCCGTCGTCCGAATGGAACGCACTGCGCTCCTGGTTCAGTGGGCGATGTCTCCGGATACGGCCATGGACGTGCTGGCGCGGATCGACGGCGCGATGTCCACCGACGAGCTGCGCAGCGTCCTGCCCTGGCTGCTGGGCAGAGCCACCGCTCCGAAGGGAGACGACTTCTGGACTGCGCTCGGATCGCTCTTCAATTTCGAGCAGCTCGAGAGCCTAGCTTCGGAGCTCAACGGTATGGACCTCACCAGGCTGGTGCAGGCGAACCTGAGGACGTGGTCGGCCAAGCGCGCGTACGTGGGGCTGAACGTTGACGCCGAGGGTAACCCCGTGTCGCCGGCCGAAAGCGCCACCGACGACGACGGAACGGAGCCAGGCGGTCCGGATGAGGAATCGGAAGTTGCATCCAGCGGTTGGCGGTTCGACTCGGGAACTCTGGGCCTGGCCCTCGGCTCGACGATGATCCGCGTGAGCAATTCGGGCTACAAGCTGAAGGCCCGGCCCGGCTCGTCGACGCCGAAGTGGTCCGTGGCCGTCGGCCGCCTCGACGGCTTTTCTCTCCGTTCCGCGTCGATCTCCGGGATCGAACGGGCGTTCCGCATTGACGCGCGGGAAAGCGGGAACGTCAAGCGAGACGTCGAGACCGTCGTCAGCTCCGTCGAGGACAGTTACTTCGTGAGCCATGTCGAAGTAGTGCTCCCTGGCCCTGACCTCGGTGACGAGGACGCCGGAGCGGAATCGGCGTCAGTCGACTTCGCCGGCGGGATCGTCGTCGCGGAGCGTGCCGTCCAGCTCGGCGCACTCACGCGGGCCGCTGCGAACCTTCTGGCGAACGAGGAGCTCGACGAGGAGTTGTAGCCGTCAGCGCCTGACGAATCCGCTGAGGAGGCAGACTAGTAGACGGGCGAAGAAGTTGTTCGGCCTGCGGAGCGTACAGGTTAAGCCGCCAGAGGCGTCAACCTATGGCAAGCGTCGGCTGCGCGTAACCATCAGTGCGCGGATCGAGATCTGGGGCTGCTTCAGAGATGTATGGCGGTCTCAGGCTCCTACTCTGGCCGTGCGCGAGCGCGGAGAGCGCGGTGTGTGAGCATGGAGTACGAGGAAACCGGAGATCTGGACGGCGTGCCGGTCCGGGTGCCCACGAGCGACGACTACCTCACTTGCACGGTCTTCGCCGGCGACTGCGAGCCGGGTCCGGGTCTCGGCTCGGACTATCACGTGGCCCGGATCGCGTTCGTCCGCCCCGAGCACGGGATCCAGAGCCTCGTCGACCCGTTCGAGGACCTGCGACAATCGGCGAGTTGTTCTCGATCAGCGCGACGAACGTCGTCCGGGCCGTGCTGCGGGCCGTGCCCATCGCGCTGGACTCGCCCGACGACGCCAGGCTCGTCGGGCTAGCCGGTTCCGGCGACGAACAGGTCGCTGCGCTGGTCACGAGCGATGTCGGCTTCCGCCGCGAGATCCCGATTAGCGAGCAGCGGGTACAGCCGTGCATCGACGCCGACGGCATGAGCGGGACGCAGGAGTACGTCGACGAGCTGGCAACTGAGATCAGGGTGACGGTTCAGCGGGCACCGCGAGACTGACCGGAGGTCACACCAAAGGTTCGAGCAGGTCCAAGTTCCCTCCGTCACCCGTCGGCCGCAAGACTTCGATCTTCTGGTCGAGGAGCGCATCGAGTAGCGCGGCTCTCGCAGATCGGGCGCGGGCCTGTTCTGCGGACACAGCGTCGATCTGACCGCGAATGGCGTCCAGGGCCGTGGCGACCCTGGTGCGCTCGCCCTCGGTCTGAGGCATTGCGACGGTTGTCGAGAACAGTTCGTTTCTGTTCACCTTCGGCATCTTCAGACGGGTCGACAGCGCAACGGTCTGAGAAGTAAATGTGTCCTCGAGAAGGATCTCACGCAACAGAGCGGGCGGAGTGCCGTTCAGCGGAGACAACGGATAGGCGTCCGCGCTGCAGAGCGCGACGAACCCAGGGAACGCCGCCTTGCGTAGCCTTGGTCGAATCTTCGAGTACACCACATCGCTCTCACCCACGAGGTACTTACCACTGATCACGCCATCCTCTCGGGCCGTACGCGGGTTGACGAGGCGTCCGGTGCCTTTCTCGATCACATCGACACCGATGTGCAGGAGATCTGCGTACTCGTCGTCCTTCGGATTGACCAGCCGAGCCGTGATCTCGCAGACCGAAGCTAAGGGGACCCGAGGGCAGCCCGACAGAAGGTGCTGACGTGTAGTGGCCAGCAGAGTGGTGAGGGTCGACTCTTCCAATTCGAGGGCATCGATGTATCTGTCCGCAGCAGCGATGACCTCGACGATTCGTCGCTGGACAGGAAGGGGCGGCAGCGGGATGGTCCAAGCCTCGAAATCCGCTTCCTTCCACCGAGCGCGGCCGTCTCTTCCGTCTCTGAGCTTGTTGATCCGCTTCAGGCTGCTCTGGTTCGCGAAGCAGAGCGCGAGGAAGTGAGCGTCGAGATCGGACGAATCGACGGTGTACAGCGGAAACTCGTTCGTGACAAGCGCGCCGTCGAGATCAGCGGGCACGACACCAAAAGGGCCGTTCTGGGCATCGATACGACAGAAGATGAAGTCGCCCTTACGCGCGAGCGCCAACGCTTTCGTCTTCGGTCGACTGGCGGGGCGCAGGTACGCACCCTTTCCGTACCATCGGACGCCCATGGTGACGTAGTCCTGCCCCGACTCGATCACCACTTTCTCCGACCGTTGCTTAACGTACTGGCCGACGGTTACGGTCGGCCAGTCAGACATCAAACCCGCCGATGCCGGCCTCATTGAGGATCCGGGTCATGTGGTCCAGCGCTACGTCTCGTTGCGCGCGCGCCTCCTGCCAATCGGCCACCGCTTCGTAGAGGTCGTGGGTCTCGGCCTGAGGCCACGGGTTCCGGCGGATGCCGCGAGCATCGAGGACCCCGGCGTCATCGAAGATCGCGGTGCGCCACGATCGCGCGTCGGGGCTCTCGACACCGTCGCGGATCGCCCGCTTCGCCAATCGAGAGATCTCTCGCCAGCGGCCGACGTCCTTCCGTCCGTGGCCGACCTGCACCTCGTGGCCGTCATCCTCCATGTCGATGAAGGTGACCAAGGCGTCGCGCTCATGGCCGTTGCTGGTCTTGGTGAAGCCGAAGATCGACGTCTTGACCGTGCGTCCCTGCTCGAAGAAGAGCTGCTGCGGCATGTCGATCACGAAGTCCAGGCGTGCCCGTTCCAAGATCGTCTTCGCGGCCTTTGGGTCCTTCGAGAGCGTGTTCACCGGCATGATAATCACCAGCTGACCGCCCTCTTCGAGGTACTCGATCGCAGACATTGTGAAGTTGACAGGGTTGTCGTGCTCGTACGGCGGATTGATAACGCACTTCGTCGGCTTGAGCCCCTTGACGTAGCGCTGAAGCTTCATGTCCGCAGGCTTGACCGTGAACGTGCGGTCGCGGGTCACCAGCGAATCGCGGAACATCAGGTTCGAGCGGCCGTCGCCGTGCAGGAACATGTTGGAGCAGGCCAGAGCGAAGAGGACGGGGTCGAGCTCAAGGCCGATCAGCTGCGTCTCGTGGATGCTCTCGATCCTAGTTTCGTCGCCGTGGGCCTTGTCTACGAGTTGTTCCATGGCGTCCATGAGGAATCCGCCCGACCCCATACAGGTGTCGAGGACGACGTCGTCCTTGCCCAGACGCACGAGGTCGACCATGAGGGTCTTGATGTGGTCGGGGGTCAGGATGATGTTCTTGTTGTCCATCTTCCCCGCCCGGGAGAGGAAGATCTTGTACGCGCGTCCTAGGATGTCGCGCTTCGTCGTCCGCTTTGAGGGCTGGTGGACGCGCTCGTCGATGTCATCGATGATCGACTTATACTCGACAAGAGGGATGTCTACGTTCTTGACGAAGGAGAAGCGGTCCTCCCAGTCAATCTGCTTGGACTCGGAGTTGACCTTCTTCACGAGCTGCCGCTTCACCGCGGCGACGATCTGTTCGTTGAGGTAGCGCGCTTCGACGAGACGCTCATCCTCAGGCTCGCTCACCGAGCCGTACATGTTCCGGAACGGCTCGTCGTCGAGGGCGATCATGAGGGCCGAGAAGAAGAGCGAACGCTCCGTGTCACGGACACGGGAGTCCTTGTGGAATCGCACATTGAGCTGAGTGAGGAAGCGGGTGAGCTCCGCGTCCGACAGCGGGTCGCCGTGCGCAGCAGCCAGGTAGTGCTTCGTCAGAGTGTCGAGGCTCACGAGAGCGCGCGGCTTGTCGAGCTCCTCGATCAGCTCAGAGCCGCCCTTGCGGAAGAAGTGGGTCACGCGGAGCGACTCGAGCGTCTGACCGGAGACGGCGATCCCGACGATGTCGACGTGCGGCACTGCGTTGGCCTGCATGTACATCTGCACCTCGGCCTCGGCCGCAGAGTGGTCAGACTTCAGTCCAACCTCGCCTGACTTGGCCTCGACGACGATCAGCCAATCGCCCATGTCCAGGAAGAAGTCGGGAAAGCCGTCGACCGTCGAGCCCTCGCGCTTGGACTGGAAGCCGAACTTCTTCGGGATGTCCCGCTTCTCCAGGAGCGTCTGGGCACCGTAGAACTCGCGGAACAAGTTCTCGGTCGTGCTCTCTGCCAAGGTCTACCTTTCGCCGTGCGAACGCTGGTGCATCGCCTCTGGGGACCGTGTCCAAGAATGCTCAGCGACGACTACGGCGAGCAGGACGGCCCCAGACAAGACTCTCATCTTAGTAGGCGAGCTTCACATTTCGAGGGCATGGTGCGAGGCCAGGAGACAACCCACCCCCTTACTCGTCTGGCAGTCCGGAGACCGCAGTGAGATGGCTCAGACCGCTCGCACGCATGTCATCGTTCAGGTCTGCGGTCACGGCTCGCGTGTCACCGACCGCCAGACCGGGCAGCAGTCCTGCTCCCGGTTCGGGAAGGGCCGTCGATCGCGACACGAAGTCGCCCTTCAGCTCCGCCGCGAGAGCGAACACGCCGCTCGCCGTCCGCTCGACCTCGGCTGCGCTCGCGAACACCACGATCGCGGATCGTTCCCCGGCATCCGTCTGCGCAGCCTGTCCCGTGATCCTGATGCCCGCGCCCATGTCGAAGCCCTCGCCGAAGTCGACGCCGACGCGGATGGGGGCGGCGGCATGGGCGACACCGCCGGGCGACCCGATGCCGGTGAGCTGTGCGTCGAACCACAACCGCCCGTCCTGCCCGATCGACGCGGACGATGTGATCTCGGCCGTCGCCTCGACGATCCGCCCTCCCCATGCCGTCGCCTCGGCGCGCCCCGGCAGCGCGAGCGCCGCCGACAGCGCCACGGCGGCGCCAGAGGCGAGGATGACGACGGTGAGAGCGCCTCGGCGGCGCCAGACCGCCAGCGCGGCGACCGCGGCGACGATGCCCGCGCCGACGGCCCAGACAGCGGCTGCGGGGACGAACACGCACAGCAGCGCCACCGCCCATACGGTGCCGGCCAGTGGAAGCAGGCGCAGGTCGCGCCTCATACCCGCACCCCGTCGCGGATGCCTTCGAGCAGCTTCTCGCCGATCCCCGGTACGGCCAGCAGATCGTCGACCGAGGCGAACCGGCCGTTCTCGTCTCGCCAGGCGATGATCCGCTCGGCCAAGGCAGGCCCGATGCGCGGAAGAGTCTCGAGCGCCGTCTGATCCGCCGTGTTGAGGTCGATCCGGGTATCCCCGGGAGACTCCACGGGTGCTCCCGCCTGGCCGGCCCCGCTCGTCGGAACGATGATCTGCTCGCCGTCGGTGAGAGTCCGCGCCAGATTGACGCCGGTGAGATCGGCGTCGTCGGTGGTGCCGCCCGCCGCGGCCACCGCGTCGACGAGCCTGGCGTCGAGTTCGAGAACGTAGAGGCCCGGTGCATGCACGGCACCGAGGATGTGGACGTACAGCTCTCCTGTGGCAGTCGCCGTCGACTCGGTCAGCGGCACCGTCTCGGTGGGCGCAGCCTGGCCCCGCATGATCCCGAGACCGACCGCGGCGGAGAGCACGACAAGGCCGAGCACGACCGCGGCGCCGACGCTCAGCCGCAGCTTGCGGGGCGGCGCGAGCGGCGGCTGCGAGTCGGGCATCCGCCCACGTTAAGCGCGGGCCGCGGTCCCTGGGAGCCTCAGATCCGCGTCCCGTGGAGAACTCGGAGAAGTGACGGTTCCGTGCAGAAGGACTAGCCCTTGACGACGAAACTGACGATCTTCGGCGCCCGGACCACGACCTTGACGATCTCCTTGTCGCCGATCGAGCGGATCACGCGCTCGTCGGCGCGGGCGAGAGCCTCGAGCTCAGCCTCGCCGATGCGCGCCGGCACTTCGAGCTGCGCGCGGACCTTGCCGCCCACCTGCACGACGGCCGTGATCTTGTCTTCGACGAGGAGTGCCGGATCGGCCGATCGCCACGTCACGAGGCCCACAGACGGCTCGTGACCCAGGATCTCCCACATCTCCTCCGCGGTGTGCGGGGCGATGAGGTCGAGCATCACGGTGATCGTCTCGGCAGCCTCGCGCACGGCGGGGTCCGCCGAGCCGGCCGATCCGTCGATCGTCTTGCGGGTGATGTTCACGAGTTCCATCAGGCGGGCGACCAGCACGTTGAACTTGGTCTGCTCGACCAGCGCCGGCGCCTCGGACAGCAGTTTGTGCGTCGCACGACGCAGTGCGGCATCTCCGCCGTCGAAGACGACGTCGACGGGGCTCGACACCTCGCCGGCGATGCGCATCGCGCGCGCCAGGAATTTCTGGGCACCGGTGGTCGAGACGTCGGCCCAGTCCTTGTCGTCTTCCACGGGGCCGGCGAAGGCGAGTCCCACGCGCAGTGCGTCGGCGCCATGCGCGTCGAGCTCCTCCTGGAACAGCACCAGGTTGCCCTTGCTCTTCGACATCTTCGTGCCGTTGAGGATGACCATGCCCTGGTTGATGAGGTTGGAGAACGGCTCGGTGAAGTCGATCAGCCCCATGTCGAACAGGACCTTGGTGATGAACCGGGCGTACAGCAGATGCAGGATCGCGTGCTCGACGCCGCCGATGTACGAGTCGACGGGCGCCCAGCGCGCCGCTTCCTTAGGGTCGAACGCGACGGTGTCGCTGGTCGGAGACAGGAAGCGCAGGAAGTACCACGAGCTGTCGACGAACGTGTCCATGGTGTCGGGGTCGCGCAGCACCGGATCACCGGTCTCGGGGTCGACCGTGCGCACCCAGCCCTCGGCCGCACCCAGGGGCGATGCGCCCTTGGGCGACAGATCGAGACCCTCGATGCTGGGCAGCTTCACCGGGAGCTGGTCCTCCGGCACGGGGATGATCCGGCCGTCGTCGGCGTGCAGCATCGGGATCGGGGTGCCCCAGAAGCGCTGGCGGGAGATCAGCCAGTCGCGCAGACGGTAGTTCTTCGCCGCACGGCCGGTGCCGGATGCCTCGAGCTGCTCGATCGCGCGGGCGATCGCGTTGCGCTTCGACAGGCCGTTCAGCGGCCCGGAGTTGATCATCCGGCCCTCGCCGGTCAGCGCGATGCCCGTGGACGCCGGGTTCTGCTCGTCCAGCGCAGCGCCGGTGTCGATCGGCACGCCCTCGTCGTCGACCTCGATCACGGGCATGGCGCCGGTGATCGGCGCCGTCGTGTCGACGACGACCTTGACCGGCAGGTCGAACGCCCGGGCGAAGTCGAGGTCGCGCTGGTCGTGTGCGGGCACGGCCATGACCGCGCCGTGACCGTAGTCGGCCAGCACGTAGTCGGCGGCCCAGATCGGCAGCTTCTCGCCGTTGACCGGGTTGATCGCGTAACGCTCGAGGAACACGCCGGTCTTGGGGCGGTCGGTGGCCTGGCGGTCGATGTCGGTCGTCTTCTGCACGTCGGCCAGGTACGACTGGAAGCGCTCGCGCACCTCGACGGGCGCTTCGGCGGCCAGTTCGGCTGCGAGCTCGCCGTCAGGGGCGACCACGAAGAAGGTCGCGCCGTGCAGCGTGTCGGGGCGGGTCGAGAAGACCGTGACGGGCTCGTCACGACCCTCGATGCGGAAGTCGACGTCGGCGCCGATGGAGCGACCGATCCAGTTGCGCTGCATCTGCAGCACCTTCGACGGCCAGAAGCCCTCGAGCTGGTTCAGGTCGTCGAGCAGACGGTCGGCGTAGTCGGTGATGCGGAAGTACCACTGGGTCAGCTTCTTCTTGATGACCTCTGCACCGCAGCGCTCGCAGCGCCCGTCGACGACCTGCTCGTTCGCGAGCACGGTCTGGTCGTTGGGGCACCAGTTCACCGGGCTCTTCTTGCGGTACGCCAGACCGCGCTCGTAGAGCTTGAGGAACAGCCACTGGTTCCAGCGGTAGTACTCGGGGTCGGAGGTGTGCAGAACCCGCGTCCAGTCGAACGAGACACCGTAGGCGCGGAAGCCCGCCTTCTGCTGATCGATGTTCTGGTAGGTCCACTCACGCGGGTCGGCACCACGGCGGATGGCCGCGTTCTCGGCCGGCAGGCCGAACGAGTCCCACCCGATCGGGTTCAGGACGTTGTGTCCGCGGTGGCGCCAGAAGCGCGCCACGATGTCGGAGTACAGGTAGTTCTCGGCGTGCCCCATGTGCAGGTCGCCGGAGGGGTAGGGGAACATCGCGAGCACGTAGCGCCGCGGGCGCTTGTCGTCCTGGCCGCCGGTGACGAAGGTCTCGTTGTCGGCCCAGTACTTCTGCCACTTGGCCTGAATGGCGTGCGCCGAGGGTGCCTCTTCTTCGGCGGGAGCAGTGGAGAAGGTCTCAGACAACGAACGCACAACCAATCTGACGGAAAAAGCGGGATCAGTTCAGGATATCCGAACCCCAGTGCGCAGGCATTCCGGCCCCGAGTGCGGCCAGGGGCGCACGGGCCTTGGTGGCGACCTCGGCGACTTCGGATGCTGCGACCGAGCGCCAGGTGATCCCCCCGCCCGCACCCACCACGGCCTGCCCGGCATCGATCACGATGCTCCGGATCACCATGGCGAGGTCGATGCCGCCGTCGTGGCCGACGTAGCCGAAGCATCCCGCATAGACGCCGCGCGGACCTCCCTCGAGCGCGTGCAGACGCGTCATGGCCGACAGCTTGGGCGCCCCTGTCATGCTTCCGGCCGGGAACGTCGCCTCGAGCAGCATCCCCACGGTCGTCCCTTCCGACGCTCTGCCGCTCACCGTGCTGACCAGCTGGTGCACCGCGGGGTAGCTCTCGACCTCCCACAGGCCGTCGACGCGGATGGTGCCCGGATCGCACACCCGCGAGAGATCGTTGCGCATGAGGTCGACGATCATCACGTTCTCGGCGCGCTCTTTGGGATCCGCCTGCAGCTCCGCGGCGAGCGCGGCATCCGACTCGGCGTCCGCACCTCTGGGGCGGGTGCCCTTGATCGGCTTCGTGCGGATCACTCCCTCTTCGACATGCAGGAACTGCTCGGGACTCGCGCTGAGCAGCGCGCGGCCGCCGATGCGGATGAAGCCGCCGTGGTGCGCGGGGGTGGCGTCACGCAATCGAAGATACGCCGCGACCGCGTCGTGCGCTCCAGGTACGGTGAACCGGGTCGTCAGGCACAGCTGATACGCGATGCCGGCGCGGATCAGCTGACGGCACTCCTCGATCAGCGTCGCGTATTCGGCGGGGGTGTGACGTGCGGAGACGGCGGGCGCGGTCGGGACGGGCGGAACGGATGCCGGTCGCAGAGGCATGCGGAGCGACTCCGCCCAGTCGTCGAGATCGGCTGTGGCCGCGATCGCCCACGTCTCCCCCGTCGAATGGTCGAACGCCGCGATCCTCGTGGCACGCAGCCAGGCGCTGCCGACGGCTTCCGCTGCGGGCGCTCCCGCGTTGCGGGCACCGGTCTCGTAGTCGCACCAGCCCACCCACCCACCAGAGAACGGGATCTCTGACGCGTCCGATCCCTCGATGCGCATGTCGACGGGCAGGTGGTCGACCGCGCCGGTGCCGATGAAGCTCCATCCCTCACGGGCGCCCGCTCCGGCGTCGAGCCAGAACACGTCCGGCGAGATCGCCTCGAGAGAGAGGAAGAACGCGGCCGGATCGACCTGTGCGGTCACAGCGCGGACGGACAGAGGTTCGGGCACCATTCCAGCCTAGATCGCGCCGCCCGGCGTAGTCTCGTGGCGTGAATGACTTCGTGCCCTGGCTGATCGAGTTCATGCGGTCGATCGATCCCGTTGCGCGCACGCTGCTCGCCGGACTCGCCGTCATGCTGGAGACGAGCATCCTGATCGGACTCGTCTTCCCGGGGGACACCGTCGTCCTGGTCGCCTCGATCGGCATCACCAGCCCTCTGCAGGGCATCGCCATGGTGATCGCGGTCGTCGTCGGCGCACTGATCGGCGAGAGCATCGGATTCGGCCTCGGCCGGTGGATCGGCCCGCACATCCGGGCGTCGTGGGTCGGCCGGCGCGTCGGCGAGCACAACTGGGTGCGGGCCGAGCGCTATCTCGCACGCCGCGGAGGCATCGCCATCTTCCTCTCGCGGTTCCTGCCCGTGCTGCACTCGCTGGTCCCCCTCACGGTGGGGATGAGCCACTACTCGTATCGGCGATTCCTCGCGTGGACGGCTCCGGCGTGCCTGGTCTGGGCGACGGCGTACGTCAGCATCACCTCTGTCGCCGTCGGCAGCTTCGACGAGCTGGCCGATCAGGTGCACTTCGCCGGCTACATCTTCGTGGGCATCATCATCGTCTTCCTGCTGCTCGTCCTGCTCAGCAAGAAGGTCATCGCCCGCATGGAGCGACGCCATCTCGACTCCGACGACGCGGAAGCCGGCACCGACGTGAAAGACTGAGGCAATGGCCTCATCCCCTTCGGCCGCCAGAATCCACTGGTTCGCCCGACTCGAACACCGCCTCCACGTATGGCGTGAGGGTCGAGCGCGCCGTCGTGGCCGCGCCGCGACGATCGTGCCGTTCCCCGGTTACGGCGGTCCCGGCTGGGTCCGCGTGGTCGGCCGCGTTCTGATCGTGCCCCCGCAGCGGAGCACAGAGTCCGGCGAACCCGCGAGTGTGCGCGGCTGGCGCAGCTTCGTCGGCATCCCGGTGAGCTTCGCGAAGGTCACCGTGCGGATCGGCGAGACTACCCATCATGTCGTGGCTGATCGCGGCGGTGTGATCGACGCCGTGATCGACGCCGACCTCGCTCCGGGCTGGCAGACGTTCACCGTCTCGGTCGAGGGCCAGACGCCCGTCGAAGCGACGGCTTTCGTCGTGGCGGAGAAGACCTCGTTCGGCATCGTCTGCGATGTCGACGACACCGTGATGGTCACCGCGCTCCCCCGCCCGTTCATCGCGGCATGGAACTCCTTCGTGGTCGACGAGCACGCACGCCTCCCCGTCCCCGGCATGGCGGTGCTCCTGGATCAGCTGCTGCGCCAGCATCCCGGCGCCCCGATGGTGTACCTCTCCACCGGCGCCTGGAACGTGGCCCCGACTCTCAAGCGCTTCCTCGGCCGCCACCTCTTCCCGAACGGATCGATGCTCCTCACCGACTGGGGGCCCACGCACGATCGCTGGTTCCGCAGCGGCCGCGAGCACAAGCTCACCAACCTCCGCCGGCTCGCGGCAGAGTTCCCGCACGTGCACTGGCTGCTCATCGGCGACGACGGCCAGCACGACGAGGCCATCTACTCCGAGTTCATGGCAGAGCATCCCGACTCGGTCGCCGCGGTCGCGATCCGACGGCTGCTCCCCGCCGAGGCGGTGCTGGCCGGCGGTCGCGCCGACCAGGAGGAGCACGCCGAGCACGCCGCCCCCTGGGTGAGCGCTGAGGACGGCGCCGGTCTCCGTGACCTGCTCGGCGACGCCGGCATCCTGCACTGACATGATCCTCTCCCGTGCCGACTGGACGGCGCGCGCGCAGGCCCATCAGGAGCGCGCGGATGCTCTCACCGCAGAGCACCGCGCACGGGCGTCCCGCCGCGAGAAGCATCCGGTGTGGGACTTCCTCTTCACGTATTACGCGTACAAGCCGGCGCAGCTGCGCCGCTGGCATCCGGGGGCGGGCGTCACCCTGAAGGACGCTCCGGAGCGCACCGCCTGGCGCTGGTACTCCTCGAGCGGCGACGACGTCACCCCCGATGCCGACGTCTTCGCCGCCGACAAACCCGAACTCGCGGGCCTCATCGAGCGGATGCTGCGGCGCACCGCCTCCCGACCGGGTCAGTTCGGCTGCTTCGGCCTGCACGAATGGGCCATGGTCTACCGCCAGGACGAACATCGGCATCCGGTGCCCCTGCGGCTGGGCCAGGACGCGACCGACGCCGTCGTCGAGAGCCACGATCTCCGCTGCACGCACTTCGACGCGTTCCGCTTCTTCACCCCCGACGCCGTCCCCCGCAACCGGAGTCCTCTCACGCGAGACGATCAGCCACTGTTTGAACAGCCGGGTTGTCTGCACGCCGGAATGGACCTGTACAAGTGGGCGATGAAGCTCGGCCCGCTGATCCCGGGCGAACTGCTGCTCGACGCGTTCGAGCTGGCGCGCGACATCCGGCTTCTCGACATGCAGGCGGCTCCTTACGATCTCTCAGGCTGGGACGTCGTGCCCGTTCGCATCGAGACTCCGGAGGGCAAGGCCGAGTACGTGCGACAGCAGCGTGGATTCGCCGAACGCGGTGCGGTGCTGCGCGGGGCTCTGCTCGGCGCCTGGCTCAGCTCGCCGGTTCGCACGTAGAGCACAGCGCCCAGTCCGCGCTCGCCGCGGAGAGACTCAGCCGCAGTGTGAGGACGCGCGTCGCCGCATCGGCGAGACGTTCGGGCGGGAGGGAGCCGTTCTCGATCGCCGCGACGATCCCCGCCGCCATCTGCCCCGCCGTATCAGGAGTCGACCCGGCGATCATGAGCACCAGATCGTTACCAGCGGCAAGGGCCGCGACCGCGTCGGCGACGGGATCGCGATACTCGGGGATGCCGGAGGACAGCAGCATGCCCAGGTCGTCCGTCACGATCACGCCCTCGAAGCCCAGGTCGTCTCTGGCGATCTCGTGCCACCGGGCCGACAGCGATGCGGGCGCGGCATCGACGGCCGTGTACGTGAGGTGGCCGAACATCAGCACCGAGGCGCCGGCGTCCACTCCGGCCGCGAACGGCACTGCATCCGAAGTTCGCCACTGCTCGAAGGACTCGCTCGTCGAAGGGATCGCGTGATGCGAGTCGCCGGGAGCCGCGCCGTGACCGGGGAAGTGCTTGAGCGTCGAGGCGAGGAACTGCTCCTGCGCCGCCGTCGCGGCGGCCACGCGCTCGGCTGACGCCTGCGGATCCGTGCCGAGCGCACGGCCGAAGATGAACGATGACGTATCGGCGGTGACGTCGGCGACGGTGCCGAAGTTCACCGAGATGCCCGCCTGCGCGACCAGGGAGGCGCGGGCGGCGAAAGCGGCCGCGGTCACATCGGCCGGCTGCGACTTCAACGCCGTGGAAGCCGGATAGGTGTCTGCGCTCAGACGCGAGACGATCCCGCCCTCCTGGTCGATCGCGATGAGCGGAGGCAGCGAGGTGTCCACGGCGAGAGAGCCCGTGACCGTCGGCAGATCGGCGGTCGCGGCAGGCATGTTCGCGCCCATCAGGATGAATCCGCCGAACCCCTGTGCCATGTAGGCGTTCAATGCGGCGGGGTCGGTCGACGGGATGTGTCCCATGATCACGCTTGCGGCCTGCTCGGCCGTCGTCATGCTCGCGACGAGATCGGCCGCGCGCGCCGCGGGCCCGCCGGCTTCGCCCGCGGCGGCCGCGTGCTCGACGGATGAGGCCGACGCCTCGTGAACGGGTGCGCCCAGGATCGCGCCGGCGACGATCATCGCGAGCGCGACAGCACCGGCACGCCGCCGGGGCATCAGTTCGACAGGGCCTCGGCGATCGGGACCGCGTTCTCGTCGGTGCCGTTGCCGAAGCGGATGGTGCGTCCGATCGTCGCGGGTGAGTCGAGCGCCTCGACGATCACCGCGGCGACGTCGGCGCGCGAGACCTCACCGCGCCCCTCGGGGTCGAGGCGGATGCGGCCGGTCGGTTCGTCGAAGGTCAGCGTGCCAGGAGCGAGGATCGTTCCTTCGAGGTCGGTGCCGCGCAGGTGCTCGTCGGCCGCCCACTTCGCGTCGGCATAGGGGAAGAAGCCGGCGTCCTCCGGGATGCCGTGATCGGCCGTCGAGCCGAGCCACGAGACCATCACGTAGCGCGGCACTTCCGCGAGAACTGCGGCGTCCATCGTGCGGATGGCGGCGTCGCGGTCGACCGCGTAGGTGCGCTGCGGATCGCCTCCGCCGGCGCCCGCCGACCACACGACGGCGTCGTGGCCGCGGATGATCTCCGCGAGCGCCGCCGTGTCGAGCTGCTCGACATCGGCGACGAGGGGCTGCGCCCCGCCTGCGGCGACGTCAGCGGAATGATCGGGGTTCCGGATGACCGAGGTCACCTCGGCGCCGCGCTCGACGAGAAGCGGCGCGAGCAGGAGTGCGATGCGGCCGTGGCCGCCGAAGACGATGACACGGGACATGCTCTCACCCTACGCTCCCATCCCGATGTCAGCGCTGGCCCTGGGTGCTGTCGATCACGAACGCCTGCGGGTGTCCCGGCAGGTAGCGCACGGTCACCGGCTCCCCCGACGGGATGTACGCGTCGCGGTCGGGGTACACGGCAGGCGTGAAGAAGTTGCTCTCCAGGGTGTATTCGACGCCGGTGGCGGTCGTGAAGGTCACCCAGTCGCCGTCGCGCGTCGCGGCAGTCGGCTGGCCATGCTCGTAGATGTACGCCCGGGTGACGGGGACACCGGTGAGGCTGAGGATGCCGACCACGAGGTTCGCGAGCATCAGGAAGGCGAGGACGCGGAATCCGATGCGCCGGAGCCGACCCGTGATCCGCCCCGGCTGCGGGCCCGTCTCCCTCAGGAGCCCTTCACGCTCGCGGACGCGTCGCAGCGCGCCGCCGGGTGCTGATCCTGCCGCTGACATCGCGAAGAGCCCGAGGATCGAGAATCCGGCGATGAACACCATGGCGTAGCCGTGCGAGGCCGGGAAGTTCACCAGCCAGATCAGCGTGTCGAGGATGTTCATCGCGCGTCCTCTTTCTCGATCGTGACCGCGACGGTGTGCGGATCCTCTCGTCGGTAGAACGCCCAGATGGGAGCGCCGACCTGGAAGTGCGAGAGGGCTTGCGGGTAGGCGAAAACGGTCGTCTCGGCTTCCCAGGTCTCGGCGCCTTCCGGCGCCATCAGCACCCGCAGAGCGAGCTCGCTCTGCCCTTCGAGCCTGCGACCGGTCGGCCGCATCTCGAGCACGGATGCCGGCACCTGCGTTCCCGTCGTCCTGGCCTTCACGAGCCGTGGGTCGATGAGACCACGATCGATACGCCACTGGAGCATCGCGTCGCGCACGGCGGGGTCGCTGAAGTCGGCGAGCTCGACCGTGTCCTGATCCGTGAGGCTGTAGCGCACCGGCACCGGCTGACCGACCTGCAGGCTCGCGAAGTCGCTCGCATCGACGAGCATTCGCAGCTGGGCGACGAACTCGTCTCCGCTGCCTGGCGTGACTCTGATGAAGAGGTCGTACTGCGGCACGTCGTTCACGGTGAGTCCGGTGCGGGAGACCTCGACGATGCGGCCGACGCCGATGTGCGCCTCGCCCTTCACCCTCTTGCGACGCCCCAGCCCCGACATGGTTCCGCCGAAGGTCAGGATCAGCCCCCAGGCGACACCGATCATGATTGGCGCGCCGAGAGTGTCCTCACCGCCGAAGGGCAGTATCGACTGCCGTTGATTCACGCCGAACAGGCCTTCGCCCGTCCAGATGAGCAGCCACGTCGACAGCAGCAGCCAGACGATCAGGAACACGATGCGGAGCATGTGCTCAGGTTATCGACCGAGTCCCTCTACCGATCACGATTCCTGCAGACGTCAGCGCGTCTTGGCCAGTTCCGCCGTCAGCATCCGCTGCACGCCCTTCGCCGCCGAGCGCCCCGCCCGGTTCGCACCGATCGTGCTCGCCGAGGGGCCGTACCCCACCAGCTGCACTCGCGGGTCGGCGAAGGCCGTCGTGCCGCGTCCGCCACGATCGAGCTGGATCCCGCCAGCTGCCGAACGCAGATGCAGCGGTGCCAGGTGTCCGATGGCCGGGCGGAAACCCGTGGCCCACAGGATCACGTCGACCCGTTCGAAGGAGCCGTCGGCCCAGCGCACGCCGTCCGGCTCGATGCGCTCGAACATCGGCCGACGGGCGGCGTAGGCGCCGAGCCGCTCGGCCTCGCGCTCCTGCGGGCGGAGCATGAGGCCCGTGACGCTCACGACGCTCTGCGGCGGCAGGCCGCGCGCGACCCGCTGCTCGACGAGCGCGACGGCCGCCGCGCCCGCCTCAGGCGTGAAGTCGTCGTCACGCCACACGGGTTCGCGGCGCGTGACCCAGAGGGTGTCGGTGATCGGCGCGAGAGCGCCGAGGAACTGCACCGCAGAGGCGCCGCCACCCACGACCAGCACCCGTTTGCCGAGGAAGTGCTCGGGCCCGGGATAGTCGATGGTGTGCAGCTGCTCTCCGAGGAACGTCTCCATTCCCGGATAGTGCGGCAGGAAGGGGTGCGTCCAGGTGCCGGTCGCGTTCACGATCGTCTTCGCCCGCCATTCGCGCTCCCCCGCGCGCACCACGAGCACGCGGTCTTCGTCGTCGACCCGATCGACCCTCACCGGTCTGACGACCGGCAGCCGGTGGGCTTTCTCGTAGGCCGCGAAGTACGCCGGCACCGCGACGTTCGCGCGCTGGGCGTCGCGAGGCGGAGGAGCATCGCCGGGCAGCTCGGCGACGCCGTGCACGTCGCGCATCGTCAGGGCATCCCAGCGGTGCCGCCACGCGCCGCCTGGTTCGTCGTCGGCGTCGAGGACGACGTGACCGATACCGAGACGGCTCAGGTGGTACGACGCCGACAGACCGGCCTGACCTGCTCCGATCACCACACTGCCGAGGATGCTCACGACGTCATCAACGCCCTCGGCTGCCGCGTTGTTCCGCAGGCCGTCAGAGCGCGATCTGGTAATGGGTGCAGCCGGTTGTGCGTGGCGACGAGTGCGGCGTCCTGACGCCGCTTGCAGGGATGCTCCTCAGACCAGGTTCCAGCCCGACTCGGCAAGGCGGGCTTCGACGCGGCGCAGGTCGGCATCGGACGGCAGCTCACCGAGGATCTTCGTCATGAGCACCCGCGCATCGACACGGGACGCGACTCCGTCCTGCTCGATGTCGTGCGCGATGAGCGCATCGGCGACCTCCCGCACCTCATCGTCGTTCAGACGACGTCGCAGAAGGGCGAGGATGGGCACGTAGTCGGTCTCGGGGATGCCGTCCGGGTAACCGGCCCGCAACCACGCCAAAGCGCGCTGCACGGGATTCGCGTGCGCCCTCTCGGGTTCGGCCGGGTTCACGACTGCGTGCTCCTGGGCGCGTTTGCGTGCGCCACCGCTGAGCGGCCATCCGACCGCTGCCAAGCGGGCCGCGACGGCTCGCACGTCGTCGTCACCCGGGCGTTCCGAGGTCACGTGTTCGATGGCCGCCCTGATGTCCCGCACGCGGATAGGGTCGGCATCCAGCGATTCGATGCGCGAGATGATCTCCTCGAACTCCTCGTTGCTCAAGGTGTCGCGCAGCAACGCGAGCAGCGGATAGTAGTCCTTCGGCGGCACGCCCTCCGGATACCCGGCGCGAAGCCAGCGGAGGATCGACGAGACGACGGTGTCGGTCATGATGATCTCCTCAGGCTCCGAACAACGAGATGCCGAGATAGTGGTGCAGGCTCGACCGGGTGATCCAGAGCACACCGGTGACGACCGCGGCGACGACGATCGCGAAGAGCACGTATCCGAGAACTGTGAACGCAGGTCGGCGCTCAACGCCGTCGAGATCGCCCGCGCCGGCCGCGTGCAGACGCAGCCCGAGGGCGAACAGCGCGGGGAGCCCGGCTCCGAACACCGCGCCGACGAGCAGCACGCGGCCGGCGGCGAGGGCGATGTCGCTCCAGATGATGTCCATGATGACTCCGATTCTCTCGCGTGCGTTCAGGCTGCGGTGGCGGCCGATGCTTCGGGGACGACCTTGCCGTCCCACTCTGCGTTCACGTTCGAGGCATCGACCTTCTGGCGGCGGCTGCGCAGATACATGTACGCGGAGAGGACGATCAGGAGCGCGAAGACCGTGATCGCGCCGGTGAGCCCGCCGATGCCGTTCGCTATGAAGTAGCACAGCGCGCCGACGATGCCGGCCGCGGGCATCGTGATGAGCCAGGCCGCCGCCATGCGTCCCGCGACGCCCCAGCGCACGACTCCCCCGGGCTTGCCGACTCCGGAGCCCAGGATCGATCCCGTGGCGACGTGGGTGGTCGACAGTGCCATGCCCATCGAGCTCGATGTGAGGATGATGGCCGCCGACGACGCCTCCGCCGCCATGCCCTGCGGCGACTCGATCTCGACGAGTCCCTTGCCGAGCGTGCGGATGATCCGCCAGCCCCCGAGGTAGGTGCCGACGGCGATGGCGAGGCCGCAGACGACGATGATCCACACCGGAAGGCCGTCGTCCTCGATGCCCTGAGTGGTGAGGGATCCGTGGGCGATGAGCGCGAGAGCGATGACGCCCATGGTCTTCTGCGCGTCGCCGGTGCCGTGGGCGAGGGACACGAGCGATGCGGTGCCGATCTGGCCCCAGCGGAATCCCGTCTCTCGACGCTTCTCCCCCACGCGCTTCGTGATCGCGTAGACGAGGAAGGTGCCGACGGCGGCGACGGCTCCGGCGATGACCGGCGAGAGGAAGGCGGGGACGATGATCTTGCCGATGATGCCTGCCCAGTTGATCGTCACCGCGCCTGCGAGGCCCGCCCCGATCAATCCTCCGAACAGCGCATGCGAGGAGCTCGACGGAAGCCCGAGCAGCCACGTGATGAGGTTCCAGAGGATGCCGCCGACGAGGCCCGCGAAGATGATCGTCATCGCCGTCTGGGCGCTGAGGCCCTCGACGAGACCGCCAGTCTCGGTCTGTAGCTTCAGTACGTCCTTGGTGATCGTCGCGGCGACCTCGACCGACAGGAACGCTCCGACGAGGTTCAGCACCGCGGCGATCGTAACGGCGGCCTTGGGCTTGAGGGCGCCGGTGGCGATGGACGTCGCCATCGCGTTTCCGGTGTCGTGGAATCCGTTCGTGAAGTCGAAGCCGATGGCGGTGACGATCACGAGGATCAGGATGAGGAGCTCGCCGGACATGGTGCGAGTCTCGCACTCGGCACGGCTCACGCCTCCGGGTCACCGGAAGAGTTCACCCGACGTTCACGCCCGCGCCGGCTCCTCTGCGAGCCCGACCTTCAGCTTCGCCCACGAGCGTCCCTGCGTGTCCTTGAGGATGTCGTACTCCACGTCGACATGCGGTTCGATCGCGCTGTACTTGTCGTTCGGCGCGCCGATCACGAGCTGGAAGCCGAGACCGCGCCAGGCGCCGATCGCGCGCTTGGTGAAGTGAGCGTCGGCCTTGATCAGCGCTTCGTCCATGAAGACGGGTGCGTAGCGAGGGCGTTCGGCGCCGGCATCCCCCAACTGGTAGCGCAGTGCCGCGCCGACGATGAACGCGATGAGCTCCTGCGACTCGCCGCCGGACTTCTCCCCGATGTGGTCGTACAGCGCCACGTGCTGCTTGGTGTCGGCCGTCACCCGCTCGGCGCTCACCCGCACGTGATTGCGCACGTCGACGAGATCGTTGAAGTCCGGAGCCGATCTGCGCAGGTGTCCGATCAGCCGAGACATCCTGCGATACGCGTTTTCGCGCTCGGCGTCGGTCGAGGCGTTTTCGATGAGTCCTCGGACCTCGCGCAGATCGCGCCGGAAGCGCTTGCGAGCCTCGGACTGGCTGTCTCGCGTGGTGATCTGCAGCCGATGATCGTCGTCGTAGAACGGCAGATCCTGCATGATCCGATTGATCGGTTCGATGCGCTCGCGGATCTCGCGGAGCGAGCGGGCGAGCGTCGAATCGAGGTTCGTGAGGTCGTTGCCGGAGAGGTTCAGCAGGCTGTCGCGCCACTCCCCCTCGAGCTCGTGGAGGCCGCTCGTCTCGAGCGCGGTGAGGATGTTCTCGAAATCATCGACGTACAGGTCGGGGTCGGCCAGAAGATTCGGATTCTCCCAGCGCTCCAGGAACGTCTGCATGAGCCGTCGCATGCCCTCGCGCTGCTCCTGATGGGCTTCGACAGCGCGCGAATGGTCTTCGGCGAGACGCTGGCCCGCACTCGACAGCGCGTTGTCGAAGCGGGTCAGCAGAGCGGATGCCGTGGCCGCGGTGCCACTCGGCGCGGCGAAGCGGTCATCGAGATACGCGGCATGCTCGGTGTCGAACGCGCGGGCGCTGTCGGCTGCCTCGTCGATAAGCTTCTGGGCTGCGTCGACGTCGTCGATGATGTCACCCCAGGTCGATTCCACCTGGTTCCGCTCGACGGTCGCCGCCGCGATCTCCTCACGCAATCGGGTCATGGACTTCTTCGCCTTGTCGATCTGGTCGCGCAGGCCGGCGATGTCGGGATTCGCCTGTGCGACATCGGATTCGACCGACTGCCAGCGCTCGCGCTCGGCGTTCAGCGCGTCGACATCGATCCGGTCCCACGTGACGTCGACGATCTTCGCGTAGGCCGCGCGCTGCGCATCGATGCCGTCGAGATCGGCCGCGGCGACGTCGAGCCGCACCTCGGCCTGGTCGAGCTCGCGACGAGCCGCGTCCACGGCGGCCCGCAGTTCGCGGAGTCTGCTCTGGTTCGAGAAGCCGAGCACGTTCGCGCGCCCGTGACCGCCGTGCGCTCCCTGCTCACCTCGCGAGATCTGTCCGGTGATCGTCACGGCCTGATCGTGCGCGGCGAGCTCCTCCGCACTGTTCACGCAGACGAAACCGAACCGTTCCTCGAGCCGCAGCTGCAACCAGCCGGTGAACGGGGTGCTGCTGTAGTCGAGACGACCTGGCAGGGTGTCGGCCGCTCCTCCGCGTCCCGGCCGAATGCCGGTGTGCACGCCCTGGTAGTTCAGGCGCCGTGGCGTCCGCACACTGTCGATCGCAGCGCGGAACCTGTCTAGGTGGGCGACATCGAGCAACAGGGTGGTCGCGAACCCGCCGAGTGCGAGGTTGAAGGCCTCCCGCCACGGCTCGTACTCGGTCTGCACCTCGACGAGTTCGCCCACGAACGGCAGCTCGTGGGCTTCGAGCCCTGCGGCCTCGGCGAGTCGCGCGCGCGACTGGTAGAGATCGGCGGGGATGTTGCCGGTGAACGACGTGGATGCCGCGAGCTCCCGTTCGAGTCGCGACAGCTCGGCCGACGCCGCATCGCGGGCGCTCCGCGCCTGCGCCCAGTCGTCACGAGCCCGCGCCTTCGCAGCGGAATCGTCGAGCGCAGCGCGCGCCCGGGCGATCAGCGCCTCGAACTGCTCCTTCGTGGAGGCATCGACGCCGAGCATCCGGAGGTCCTGATCCAGGCGCGACCGCGCCTCCTCAGCCTCCAGCAGGCGCCGCTCGACCCCGCGAAGCTCGCGCTGCGCGGTCTCCAGGTGGTCGCCGCCGTGTTCGCGGAGCAGGTCTCGGAGTCCGTCGTGCTCGGCATCCGCCGCATCCGCCTGGACGCGCTTCTCGCGGATCGACGCGTCGAGCGCCAGCTTGCGGTCGCGCAGCTCCTCCTCGACGTCGCGCAGCAGAGCCATCCGCCGCTCGGCTCGCCACAGCGAAGCCAGTGAAGACGGATCGGCGAAGATGCCGACCTCGTCGATCAGGCGCATCCGCTCCGCGGTGGTCTCGATCCTCAGACGGAGATCACGGATCGGCTCGAGCGCCGCCACCTGCTGGCGGGCGACGAGCATGCGCTGGCGGGTGCTCTCGAGCTCGTCGAAGTGGGTGACGACCGCGTCAGCCGTGCGCATGGTCTCGGGTTCTTCGAGCACGAGGCGCTTGTACAGATCGTCGACCGTGGTGATCTGCTGCCCGGCCTGGATACGCGCCAGCAGACTCATCGCGTTGGATCCGGCGCCGGCCGCCCCGATGCCGAGCACCGCGTGCAGGCGGGCTGAGAACTCCCGGTCGGTGCCGACCGGATCGAGGCCGGCGGTCCGCACGGATGCGTCGGTCAGGCGCTGGGTGGCTGCGCGCTCGAGAGAGCCGAGATCGAAGGCGCCGTGCACGGTCGCCCGCACCCGCACGGTGTCTTCGAGCACCCGTGCTCCCGCGGGAATGTACCAGGCGCGCACGGCCGTGAACCGGGCGCCGTCATGGTCGAGCCACGTCATCGAGATCGCGGTCCAGGTGTCCTCACCGTCGCCGCGGAGCACCTGCACCTTCGTGCCTTCCTCGGTGCGGGTTTCGTCGAGCTTTCCGCGTCCGTAGGACAGCACGTTGCGCTGTTCGTCTCCGCGCGGGCGGCCGGTGACCCCGCCGTTGGAGGCGCCGTTGAACGGCGTCGTGTGCGGCATCATGAGCGCGATGTACGCGTCCATGAGCGTGGATTTGCCCGATCCGGACCCTCCGCACAGAAGTGTGGCCTCGGGAGAGAATCGCACACGGTGCGGTCCGCCGTCGTAACCGCCCCAGTTCACCAGCTGCAGGTCTTCCGCCAACCACTGCTGGCCGCGGGAGCCCTGCGGGATGAGTCCGAACAGCGTCTCGATCATCGTCATGACAGCACGCCTTCCCGCGTGTCCTCGGCCTCGATAGCGTCTACCGCCCGACCGGCCGCCGTCTCACGCAGCCAGTCCCGAAGCTCGGTGAGCTTCTGAGCGCTCAGCACGACCTCGACCAGCGGGCCGATGCGATAGCGGCCCGTCGTCTCCTCGCTGATGATGCCGTCGTTCGCCAGCTTGCGCATCGCGTCGCGCACGGCCTTCTGCCGTCGCGCGATGTCGCCGTCGGCATCGGTGAAGTAGCTGAGCACGGTCTGCTCGACGTCTTCGATGTCGATGCGCGGCGCCGCCTCGCCTGCGACGTTCTCGCGCTCGTATACCGTGCGCAGATGCACGAGCACGAGGGTCTCGGAACGCGTGTACGGAGTGTCGCGGAGCAGGATCGGGATGTCGAGCTCGTCGATGCGGATCTGCTGCTTGTAGGCGAGACCGTGTTCGTGATCGACGATCAGACGGATGTACAGATCGTTGAGCCGCGACTCGATCACGGTCTGGTGATCGAGCAGAGTGCGCCATTCCTGACGGTTGCGCTCCGACAGCAGGAAGCGGCGGTGCAGGATCAGCGCGAGAGTGCGGCGGACCTCGGGATCGAGCACGCCCCTGTCGCCGGGGAACAGCTCGGGGAGGTCCTCCTCCATCGAGACCGGCTCGATGAAGCCCTCTGCCGTGGTGGGTTCGTGGTCACTCATCCGTCTGCTCCTTCGCGGCCTGCGCCATTGCAGAGTTCTTGGTCGTCTGTGCAGTCACCGCTGCGAAAGCGAACCGCCGCGTCGTGCCGTCCGGTCGCAGCGCCTCGACGATCGATACGTCCTCGTTTTCGGTCATCCCGTTGCGGTGCGCGATCTCGAGCAGGCCGAGCAGATCGACCGGCCGCCGCGTGTCTTCGTCGGTCCCGAGGAACGCCTCACCGAGGTCGAACTCGTCGCCGAGTCGCGCGACGTAGGCTTCCAGCTCGGCATACCGAGGGCCGCCCCAGGCCCGCGTGTCCGCGTCGAGGAACACGGCGTCGTCGCCACGATCCGCGAGTGGCGCCGGGGGCTCGGGCGGACGGACATCGCTGAGAGACTGCCGCAGGTGTCCGATGCTCGCGATCGGCAACCGGCGCAGCGGCTCGACGGGGGTCTCGGGTGTACGCGTCTGCGTCCAGGCCTGGAGCCCCGAGATGACGTCGCGCAGAAGCTCGTCGACCTGACGGTCGCGCGCGGGGTCGTGCGTGCGGACCTGGGCGGCGATCACGTGCGATGCGCGCCGCTGGGCGGTGAGCACCTCTTGCACGCCCAATTCCATTCGCCGTCCGATCGTGTCGAGGTCCGCGCGCTGGGCCGCGTCGAGCCTGTCCGCGAATGGGCGCGAGAGCAGCTCGTGCAGCTGCTCGGTGAGCGCGTCGATCCGCTCCGGGTCGCCTATCACGCGCAGAGCGCCGGCGAACGCCTGCCCCTCGCGTGTGGACTGCATGACCTGCTGTCCACGGAGAAGGTACTCGCGCAGGACCTCGCCGGTAGGCCGCTCATCACGGCGGAGATCACGGATGACATCGCGCTGCATCGCTTTGATCGACTCGGCGACCCGGGTGAAGTCGGCCGGGAGGCTGCGGGAGAGATGAAGCACGTTCTCGGCTTCTTCGAGCAGCTCGTCGTCGGCTATGGGTTCTGCCTCGTCGTTCTCGAACGCCGCGATCTGCGCGTTCAGGGCATCTCGTTCCGCCCTCAACCTGGCCAGTCGTCTGGCCGGGTCGTCGTCGGCGTCACCCGCCAGCCGTTCGACGGCATCGAGAAGCGTGCGCACGCGCGAGTGCGAGACTCGGGTGGTGCCGCCCGTGAGATCGGCGATCTCCAGCGCCCGCACCGCGTGCGCCGTGCAGCGGTACACCTCTGTGTCGCCTTCGATCTGCTGGCCGAGCCACCCGACTTTGACCCAGTATCGGCAGACCTCGCGCCCGGTCGTCGACGGCAGTCCCCGGCCGTCCTGCTCGTAGCCGGCCGCGCGGAGCTCGGCGAGGATCTCGCCCACCTCGACATGCGCATCGGCGACGGCTACCGTCGGCCGCTCGGCGGTGAACATGATGCTCAGCACCGCGACGACGAAGGGCGCATAGCGCCCGTGCAGCAGATCGAGCGTGGGGATCTTGAACGCGGCACGAGCGCGCAGATACGCCGCTTCGGCTCGAGTACCGGTCACACTGCTCCCGAAACGGATGATCTCAAAACACGCCGCTCCGGTGGGAACGGCATCCTTCAGCCTACTGGGAAGCCGTCGCTGACGCCCGCCGCCGGAGCTTCGCATCCGGGTACGCAGAAGGCCCCCGGCAGAGCCGAGGGCCTTCATTCGGTGGACCTGAGGGGATTCGAACCCCTGACCCCCTGCATGCCATGCAGGTGCGCTACCAACTGCGCCACAGGCCCATCTGCTTCCCCGGACCAGCCGGGGCAACTTGAAAAGAATACAACACGAATCGCCGCGAGCACCAATCGGCGATCGTCGCCCGGGCGCGTCGCTCCACGACCCGCGCGACGCTTTTAGCGCTCGGCAGTCCTCGGGTCAACCCTCTCTGCAGACGCCGCCCGGCGTCGTATCGTGACCGCACCGATCATGAGGAGGAAGACCATGTCTAATCCGATCCCCCCGCTTCCGTTCCCCGACGACGCCGACGACGAGACGGACGACGTGCCCACCCGCGAGGTCGACGGGGACACGCTGCTCGACACCGATGCCAACCAGGACGCCGTCGACAGCTACGCTGCCGACCGCCTGGCATCGGAGGCGGACGATGAGTCTGACGACTCCGAGTCCGACGGCCTCTGAACATCCCGTGCCCTCGCGTGCCTGGACGCGTCTGACCAACCCCGGTCCCGAAGAGCTCGAGAAGATCGCGAAGCGCCTCGACCTGCATCCGCTCGTCATCGACGATCTGCTCGCCGGGCGTCAGCAGCCCAAGGCTGAGTCGTTCGACGGGCAGCTGTACCTTTCGATCTGGGACATCGACCGTGGGGACGAAGGCACGACGATGACCGACACCGACTTGGCGCTGATCCTCACCGCCGACGAGTTGGTCCTCGTGCAGAGGGGTGACACGGCGGAGTTCCGCGATCTCGACGCGCTGCTCGAGGGGCCGGGTGCCGTGAGCGTCGACTCCCCCCTGGCCGCGGCGCATCGCGTGCTCGACGCCGTGGTGCGCGACTTCGTCGAACTCGGGGCGGCCGTCGAAAAGGACCTGGACAACTTGGAGACGGAGGTCTTCGACAGCCGCGTACGCGAGGACTACCGGCGCATCTACCGGCTCAGGCAGCGCATCGGCCAGATCGACAGAGCTTCATCCGGGCTCGCTGAGGCGCTACGCCAATCGGGCGATCACATTGCGCGGCTCACAGAGCAGCAGCCGCATCTGCGTCCGTACTTCGCTCATCTTGCGAACGACGCCCGCGGAGTGTCCGAGCTGACGTCCACCGAGCACGAGTCCCTCGACGCACTCGTCTCCAGTCACCAGAGCAACGTGGGGACCCGCCAGAACAAGGACATGCGGACCATCTCGGCGTTCGCCGCGCTCCTGGCCATCCCGACCGTGATCGCCGGCATCTACGGCATGAACTTCAAGAACCTCCCCCTCGTGAGGTGGGAGTACGGCTGGCTGGTCACCGGTATCGCGATCGTCGTGATCGACGTGATCGCCTTCACCCTGTTCCGCCGGCGCGGCTGGCTGGGCGAGCACGCCGACGCCGACGAGTAGAAGCTCAGTCCGCCATCAGCGGCGGCAGGTGCGGAATCTGCACCGGCTTCGTGGCTCGGCTGGGCGCGTGCATGCGCTCCAGGTCTTCGAGCACCTCGAACGCGGTCGCGTAGGTTCCCCGCAGCGGCAGGTCTCTCAGCCAGACCACGTCGACCTCAGTCGGCGCGAGTTCGTACACGCAGGCCACCACATGCCTCGTGTCGTCCTGAGCGAACCTCAGGTCGTTGATCACCCACTCCGACGTCGTGATACGGCGAAGCACATAGCGTGGATCGGGATCGGCAGCCATCCTGCGGCCCTCCAGGTTCTCTCAGAAGAGAGCTTGCCCGACGCCGTGGCACAGGTGAAGACCCTTGACAATCCGGCGGAGAAGCCGGATGACGATCACCCGGTCGGCCGCACCGTGAGATCGGTGAGATGCGCGTCGTCCGGCAGGTCGAGCGCAAGCAGGATGGTCGTCGCCACGGACTCGGCGGCGATGTAGCGAGAGGCGTCGTACTCGCGCCCCTCTTGCTGGTGGACCTTCTCTTGCATGGGCGTCGCCGTGCGGCCAGGGTAGATCGAGGTGACCCGCACGCCGTGCGATGCCTCCTCAGCACGCAGCGAATCCGCCAGCGCCTTCAACCCGTGCTTCGACGCGGCATACGCCGACCAGCCGGCGTGCGCATTGAGCCCTGCGCCAGAGTTCACGAAGACCACCCGTCCACGGGAGACGCGCAGCACCGGCAGGAGGAGCCTCGTGAGCTCGGCCGGGCCGACGAGGTTCACCGCGAGCTGCTGCTCCCACAAGGAGGGCGGCAGATCGGCGACGGCGCCGAGGTCGACCACGCCTGCGACATGGATCAGCGAATCGATGCGCTCCGGCAGCGCCTGCTTCGACAGCGCCCACGACAGGCGGCCGGGATTCGACAGGTCGCCGACGAGCGTCTGAGCCCCGGGGAACCGCTCCGCCAGCTGTCTCGCGCGCCCGGCATCCCGCACCAGCAGAACCACCTGGTCACCGCGGTCGATCAGTCGTCGGGCGACCACCGAGCCTATTCCGGAACCGGCTCCGGTGAGCAGGTGCAAGGGCATGTCAGGCCGGGTCGGCCGCGAGCTCGAACGGCACGACCGGGCAGTCCTTCCAGAGGCGCTCCAGGCCGTAGTAGACCCGCTCCTCCTGGTGGAAGACGTGGACGATCAGGTCGCCGAAGTCGAGCAGAACCCAACGGGACTCCGCTCGCCCCTCGCGACGCACGCGCTTGTGCCCCGACTCGAGGAGCTTGTCCTCGATCTCGTCGGCGATCGCGGCGACGTTGCGCTCGCTGTTGCCGGTGACCAGCAGGAAGATGTCGACGAGCGGCAGGGGCTCGGACACGTTCAGCGCGACGAGATCCTCCCCGCCCTTGCTGACGGCGGCATCGACTGCGATCTGCAGCATTTCTTCGGCGGTTTCAGGTGACTGCATCAGATCAACTTCGTTGTGAAGGCGACGATCAGGACGACACCCAGCGCGAGCGCCAGACCGCCCGCCACGATCGCGAGGGTGAGCATGAGCTTGTTGCCCTTTTCGGGGGCCGGCGGTCGGATGACCTCACCGGCGGGCTTGATGGTGCTGATCGCGGCACTCGCCGCGATCGGGGTCGGCGAGGAAGCCGGAGGCAGCTCGCCGTCGATCAGCACGGAGTCGACGTCTTTACCGTCGGCGACGCCGTGCGCATGGCCCTGTGAGCCGATCCCCTGCGGAAGCTCGTAGGAGCCCGTGACGAGGATCTCTCCGGTCGAGGCGACGGGTCCGTCGAGGGACCCCTCCCCCGCCGGCGGGTTGAAGATGAGGGTGTTGGAGGCGGTGTGCTGCGAGCCTCCGGAGCTGTCGGCTGAGAGAAGCTCATCGAACGACGGAGTGAACGACTGCTGCGGCTCAGCCGCATCCGCAAGGACGCCGTATCCGAACGCCTCGCTCACGACAGGACGCTCGCCTTCGGGCAGATCGGCGTCGTCGAGGCGCTTCACATCGGCGAGCACGTCGTCTGTGTCGTCGTGCTCCGTATCCTGCGGCTCCTGCACCTCGATGCCGAGCGCCGCGACGGCTGCCACGGGATCGTCGTCGACGTGCGCGGGATCGATCTCGACCGGCGCGGTGCTCTCGGAGAGAGGTACGTCGCCGACCGTGTCGACGGCTGCGGCGGCGCTCACAGGAGCGACGTCGACCTGCTCGTCGTCGTCATCGTCTTCGTCTTCGTCTTCGGAGAACGCAGAACTCGGCGGCGCGAACGCGGGGACGCCGGAGACGATCTCCTCCGATTCAGCCGGAGAGACGTCGGTGGCGGCAGCTTCTTCCTCGACGTCCTCTTCGATCGGCTCCTCGGCGGGAGCCTGCGGGGCGGACTCCTCGGCAGCCGAAGCGCTTTCGTCGCCACCGAGCACGGGCACGGATGCGGTCTTGACCCGTTCCTGCTCGCGGATCTGACGACGCGTCAGCGGAGCGCCAGAGGAATCGACGTCGTCGCCTGGCGCGGGGGCGATCTCTGCCGGCTCCGCAGCACGCGGCAGAGGCGGGACCGGCGGGGGAACGGGCGGCGCCGCGGGCGCTGCCGCTGCGGCCGCCGCCTCTTCTGCCGAGATGACCGGCGTCGAGCCCGTCAGTCGGATCTCTCGCAACTGCTTGCGCGTCAGCGGACCGTGCTCTTGCTGATCCGATGTACTCATGCCTTGCTCCGATACAGATGATGCTTCGCGATGTATTGAACGACCCCGTCGGGAACGAGGTACCACACCGGCTCTCCGTCGTGCACCCGTTCACGGCATGCCGTCGACGAGATCGACAGCGCCGGCACCTCGAGCTGGCTGACGTCACCGGGTGGGAGGCCGTCTGTGCTCAGGACATGTCCAGGACGTGAGACCGCGACGAAATGGGCCAGCTCCCACAACTCATCATGGTCCCTCCAACTGAGAATTTGCGCTACGGCATCCGCTCCCGTGATGAAGAACAGTTCGGCGTCCGGACGATCTCGCTTCAGATCGCGGAGGGTGTCGATGGTGTACGTCGGCCCTTCTCGATCGACGTCGACCCGGCTGACCGTGAACTGCGGGTTGGATGCCGTCGCGATCACCGTCATCAGATACCGGTGCTCGCTGGGGGTCACGTCTTGCTTCTGCCACGGGCGGCCCGTCGGCACGAAGACGACCTCGTCGAGATCGAACGAGTGCGCGACCTCGCTGGCGGCGACCAGATGTCCGTGGTGGATCGGATCGAACGTCCCGCCCATCACGCCGATGCGCGGAGCGCGCGAGGTCGTTGTGCTCATGCGGTCTTAGTGGCCGTGCCCCGCCCCGTGCCCGTCCTTGCCGTGCTTCGCGGCGAATGCTTCGGCCTTGGCCGAATGACGGTTGGCGACGTTCTTGTACGACAGCGTCACCAGAGCGAGCGCGGTGAACACGATCGCGGCGATGACTCCGAAGATCAGCGTCTCGAGCGCCACGTTTCCGTGGTGCTCGGTCTCTGCGGCGGCCATCGCGATCTGTGCGACGAGGTTCATCCTTGCTCCAATTCGTGACCTGCGGGCTGTACAGCGCCCCCAAGTCTAGTCCTCAGCCGCGAATCTGACCTGCTCCACGCGCCAACCACTTCGTGCTGGTGAGCTCGGCAAGACCCATCGGACCGCGCGCGTGCAGCTTCTGCGTCGAGATGCCCACTTCGGCGCCGAAGCCGAACTCGCCGCCATCGGTGAACCGGGTCGACGCGTTCGCCATCACGACGGCCGAGTCGACCTCGGCGAGGAACCGCTCGGCATTGCGGGAATCGGTCGTCACGATCGACTCGGTGTGGCCCGTGCTGTAGCGACGGATGTGCTCGAGAGCCTCGTCGAGCGAGTCCACGACCTTCATCGCGATGTCGAGGCTGAGGTACTCGGTCGCCCAGTCCTCCTCGGTCGCGGGGATCACGTTCGACACGAGGCCCGCGACTATGTCGTCTCCGTGGATCGCGACGCCCTCGCTCTGCAGTGCGCTCGCGACGAGAGGAACCAGACGAGGCGCCGCCTGACGGTGCACGAGCACCGTCTCGACGGCGTTGCAGACGCTCGGGCGCTGCACCTTCGCGTTCACGACGATGTCGCGCGCCCAGTCGTCGGGCGCGCTCTCGTCGAGCACGATGTGCACGTTGCCCGCACCGGTCTCGATGACGGGCACGGTGGACTCGGTGACGACCGTCTCGATGAGCCCCGCGCTGCCACGGGGAACGAGCACGTCGACGAATCCACGTCCGTGCATGAGCGCCTTGGCGCCATCGCGGCCGAAGTCGTCGACGGTCTGCACCGCTTCGGGCGTCAGCCCCGCTCCGGCCAGCGCGTCGCGCATCACTGCGACCAGCACGGTGTTCGACTCGAGTGCGGCGCTGCCGCCGCGGAGCACGATCGCGTTCCCCGACCGCAGCGCGAGAGCGGCGATGTCGACCGTGACGTTCGGCCGGGCCTCGTAGATGGCGCCGACGACCCCGAACGGCACGCGCACCTGCTCGAGCGCGACGCCGTTCGGCATCCGATGTCCCCCCACGACGCGCCCGACCGGGTCGGGAAGAGCTGCCACCTCGCGCACAGCCGAGGCGAGAGCGGCGACGCGCTTCTCGTCGAGACGCAGACGGTCGATCAGAGACTCCCCGATGCCGCCTTCGCGACCTCGGACGATGTCCTTGCCGTTGGCCTCGATGATCTGCGCGGCATTCTGCTCGAGCGCCACGGCGATGGCCTCGAGCACTCGCGCCTTGTCGTCGCTGGTGAGAGCGGCCGTGGCGCGAGACGCCTCCTTGGCGCGCTCCAGGCGCACCTGCGGGGTCTGATCGGTCATCCCGCCAGTCTAGGAGACGGCCGGTTCGAACCAGGTTCCTATTTCGTCGCCGTTCAGGGCCCTCTCGACGAGGTCGGCGCTCGTGACGAGCACGCCGATTCCGGATGCGGCGGCGAGTCGCGCGGCAGACACCTTCGTCGCGGCTCCCCCTGTGCCCACACTGTTCACGACGGTCGAGCCGAACTCGAGACCTGCGAGATCCGCGTCGGGGGCGACCGTGTCGATCGGCTGGGCGCCGGGGTCGGTCGGAGGCTTGGTGTAGAGCGACTCGATGTCGCTGAGCAGCACGAGCGCATCCGCCTCGAGAAGCTGGGCGACGAGGGCTCCGAGGCGGTCGTTGTCGCCGAAGCGGATCTCCTGTGTGGCGACCGTGTCGTTCTCGTTCACGATCGGCAGGATCCGGAGCCCGAGCAGACGCTCCATCGCGCGACGTGCGTTGGATCGCGACATCGGGTGCTCGAGATCGCCCGTGGTGAGCAGCACCTGACCCGCCACGATGTCGAACGGGCGCAGTGCCTCCTGGTAGCGGAAGATCAGGATGTTCTGCCCCACGGCCGCCGCGGCCTGCTGAGTGGCGAGGTCGGTGGGGCGGGCGTCGAGGCGGAGGAACGGGATGCCGGTGGCGATCGCCCCCGACGACACGAGGATGACCTCGGTGCCGCGGGCGTGCGCGGCCGCCAGCGCGTGCACGAGCATCGGAATGCGCCAGGAGGAGTCGCCGCTGATCGAGGACGAACCCACCTTCACGACGATGCGCGAGGCGGTGGACAGATCCGCGCGGGTGCGGGCTGTCACTTCTCGTCCTCGCGGTATGCCGCGAGGCGCTGAGCCTCCACCTCCGCACGGGCCTCGGCCTTGGCGTCCATGCGCTCGTAGTAGTGCTCACGGCGCTCGGACGTGGTTCGGCGGGCGTTCGGGGCCAGACGCGGATCGGTGCCACGAGGGGCGACCATCAGCTCGGCGGCCGACGCCATCGTCGGCTCCCAGTCGAAGACGATGCTGTCGCCCTCGCCGATGACCACGGTCGATCCCTGAACCGCACCGAGACGGAACAGCTCGTCTTCGACCCCGAGCTTCTCGAGGCGATCCGCGAGGAAGCCGACGGCTTCTTCGTTCTGGAAGTCGGTCTGCTGCACCCAGCGCACCGGCTTCTCGCCGAGGATGCGGTAGACGTTGCCGTACGTTCCGCCCTCGACCCGGATCGTGAAGTCCTTCTTCGAGCCCCTGGGGCGGATGACGACCCGCTCCGGCGGAACCTCCAGCGCTGCTTCGGCGCGGTGCTTCTCGACGATCTCGCCGAGCGCGAACGTCAGAGGACGCAGACCCTCGTGCGACACCGTGGAGATCTCGAACACCCGGAATCCTCGCGCCTCGAGTTCGGGACGGACGAGGTCGGCGAGGTCACGCGCCTCGGGCACGTCGATCTTGTTGAGCGCGACGAGCTGCGGACGCTCGAGAAGCGGCGTCTGACCTTCGGGCACCTCGTAGGCTGCGAGCTCGGCGAGGATCACGTCGAGATCGGAGATCGGGTCGCGCCCCGGCTCGAGCGTGGCGCAGTCGAGCACGTGCAGCAGAGCCGAGCAGCGCTCGACGTGCCGCAGGAACTCGAGGCCGAGTCCGCGTCCTTCGCTCGCGCCCTCGATGAGACCCGGCACATCGGCGACGGTGTAGCGGAAGTCGCCCTGCTGCACGACCCCGAGGTTCGGGTGCAGGGTCGTGAACGGATAGTCGGCGATCTTCGGACGTGCAGCCGAGATCGCGCCGATCAGGCTCGACTTGCCCGCGGACGGGTATCCGACCAGAGCGACGTCGGCGACCGTCTTCAGCTCGAGGACGACGTCGCCCTCGTATCCTGGCGTTCCGAGAAGCGCGAACCCGGGAGCCTTGCGCTTGGGCGTCGCGAGGGCCGCGTTGCCGAGGCCTCCCTGACCGCCCTTGGCGACGACGAATCGCTCACCGGGGATGATCATGTCGATCAGCACCTCACCGGCGGGGTTCTTCACGACCGTGCCGACCGGGACCGGGAGCTCGAGCGTCTCACCCAGGAAGCCGGAGCGGTGGTCGCCCATACCGGGTCCTCCGTTGCCGGACGAGCGGTGGGGCGAGTGGTGGTACGAGAGCAGCGTGCCGGTCTGGGAGTCGGCGACGAGCACGATGTCGCCGCCGTCGCCGCCGTTGCCGCCGTCGGGGCCGCCCAGCGGCTTGAACTTCTCGCGGTGCACGGAGACACAGCCGTTGCCGCCCTTACCGGCACGCAAGTGCAGCGTCACGGTGTCGACGAAGGTGACCATGTCTCTCTCTCCTCAAAAACAGATTCGGGGCGGGCCGAAGCCCGCCCCGAATCGGATGTCTGCTGTGCTGCTGTGATTACTCAGCTGCTGCGACGATGTTGACGACCTTGCGGCCGCCCTTCGCGCCGAACTGGACCGCACCGGCGGCCAGAGCGAACAGCGTGTCGTCGCCACCACGGCCGACGTTCACGCCGGGGTGGAAGTGCGTGCCGCGCTGGCGGACGATGATCTCGCCGGCGAGGACCTGCTGGCCGCCGAAGCGCTTGACGCCAAGACGCTGTGCGTTGGAATCACGACCGTTACGGGTGGAGCTTGCGCCCTTTTTGTGTGCCATGTCCTGGTCTCCTCGGTCTTACTTGATGCCGGTGATCTTGACGCGCGTGAGCTCCTGGCGGTGGCCCTGACGCTTCTTGTAGCCGGTCTTGTTCTTGTACTTCTGGATGATGATCTTCGGGCCGCGGAGGTTGCCGAGAACCTCTGCCGTGACCTTGACCTTCGCGAGCTTGTCGGCGTCGGTGGTCACCGTGGCGCCGTCGACGAGCAGCACAGCGGCCAGCTCGATCTTCTCGCCCTGGGCAGCCTGCACACGGTCGAGCTGAACGATCGTGCCGACCTCGACCTTCTCCTGCCGCCCACCGGCGCGCACTACTGCGTAAACCACTTCATACCTGTTTCGTTGGGGAGCACGTCGGCTCCGAGAATCTCACGGGAAGACTGTTGCTTGCATGCGCCGCGGGGCGACGGGTGCGAACGCAAGACTCTCCGCTCCGTCCATTGAGGACGACGCGGCTTACGCACCAAGGGACTACTTTACCGGATGCCGGGCACTGAGGCAAAACGCTCGAGGCGGTGTGTCTGAACCTACGCTGGACACATGACCGTTCTCGTCGACGACCCCCGCTGGCCCGCGCATGGACGGCTGTGGGCGCATCTCGTCAGCGACGAGAGCCTCGAGGAGCTCCACGCGTTCGCTCGGTCGCAGAGCGTGCCTACGCGCGCCTTCGACCTCGACCACTACGACGTGCCGGAGGAGATGCTCCCCCGGCTCGTCGCCGCCGGCGCGCACCATGTCTCCGGCAAGGAGCTGGTGCGCAGGCTCATCGCGTCAGGACTGCGGATCCCCGCCAGAGATCGGCGCTGAGGCGTCGTTGTTGACGGCCACCGGCGTGCCGGTCAGCGCGGCCGTGGTGACGCGGCGACGGCCCCGTCCCTGACCGGGAGCCTTCGGCTCCGGCAGGGCGTCGAGGACCGAGTCCAGAAGCGCCTCCGCCGGCGACTTGGGCGCCTTGCGATCGCCACCCCGCTTCTTGCGGGGCTTCTTGGCACGCTCGGAGCCGGACGCCTGCTCCGCAGCGGGCGCCACGGCATCCGCTGCCTCGTCGGCATGCGGCGCTCGAGTGGATGCGGCGATCTGAGCGAGAGCGGACTTCGCGCCCTCGGGGATGCTGTGCGTCGTGACCTGCACGGGCGGTGCGCTCTGAGCAGGCCCCTGCGGGCTGCCTCCCCGCTGGCGGCGGTTCTGCTGACCGTTGCCGTTGGACGGCGCGCGGTGCTTCACGACGGGGTCGTGGTGCACGACGACACCGCGTCCGGCGCAGACGTCGCACGCCTCGCTGAAGGTCTCCAGCAGGCCGAGGCCGAGCTTCTTGCGGGTCATCTGCACGAGACCGAGCGAGGTGACCTCGGCGACCTGGTGCTTCGTCCGGTCGCGGCTCAGGCACTCGATCAGGCGGCGCAGCACGAGGTCGCGGTTCGACTCGAGCACCATGTCGATGAAGTCGACCACGATGATGCCGCCGATGTCACGCAGGCGCAGCTGGCGGACGATCTCCTCCGCCGCCTCGAGGTTGTTCTTCGTGACGGTCTCCTCGAGGTTTCCGCCCGAGCCCACGAACTTGCCGGTGTTGACGTCGACGACCGTCATCGCCTCGGTGCGGTCGATCACGAGCGATCCGCCCGAGGGCAGCCAGACCTTGCGGTCGAGCGCCTTCTCGATCTGCTCGGTGATACGGAACGCGTCGAACGGGTCGGTCTCGTCCTCGTAGGGCTCCACGCGCTCCAGCAGATCAGGCGCGACACTCTCGAGGTAGGCGCGGATGGTCTGCTGCGCGTCCAGACCCTGGATGAGCATCTTCGTGAAGTCCTCGTTGAAGACGTCACGGACGATCTTGACGAGCAGGTCGGGCTCGGCGTGCAGCAGTGCGGGAGCCTGCTGGTTCTCGACCTGCTTCTGGATGTGCTCCCACTGCGCGGTCAGGCGCTGCACGTCACGGGTGAGCTGGTCTTCCGTGGCGCCCTCCGCCGCGGTCCGGACGATCACACCGGAGGACTCGGGGAGGACCTCCTTGAGGATGCGCTTGAGACGAGCACGCTCGTTGTCGGGGAGCTTGCGGCTGATGCCGTTCATCGAGCCGCCGGGCACGTACACGAGGTAACGGCCGGGGAGCGAGATCTGGCTGGTGAGGCGTGCGCCCTTGTGACCGACCGGGTCTTTCGTGACCTGGACGAGCACTCGGTCGCCGGGCTTGAGCGCGAGTTCGATGCGACGCGGCTGGTTTCCGGTCTCCACACCGTCCCAGTCGACCTCGCCCGAGTAGAGCACGGCGTTGCGACCGCGGCCGATGTCGACGAACGCGGCCTCCATGCTGGGGAGCACGTTCTGCACGCGACCGAGGTATACGTTGCCGATCAGGGATGCGTCCTGGTTGCGAGCGACGTAGTGCTCGACGAGCACCCCGTCCTCGAGGACGCCGATCTGAGTGCGGCCGTTCTTGGATCGGACGACCATCTTGCGGTCGACGGATTCACGACGCGCGAGGAACTCGGCTTCGGTGACGACGGGACGGCGACGACCGGCGTCGCGACCGTCACGACGACGCTGCTTCTTCGCCTCGAGACGCGTGGAGCCCTTGATGGCCTTCGGCTCGGTGATGTACTCCACCACCCGCTGACGGGGCTGACGCGGCTCGGAACGCTCCTCGTCACCCTCGGGGCCCCCGCGGCGACGACGACGGCCACGAGCGGATGCCGGGGCGTCTTCCTGGTCGCGCTCGGCGATGCGGTCGAAGATGCGTCCGGTGCGGGCCGGCAGCGGCACGACCTCCGGAGCATAGAAGTGCAGCTGAGTGGAGACCTGCGAGACGAACACCTCGGGCAGCAGACCGAGCGTGACGGCCGTGACCTGGGTCTCGACGGGTGCAGGCTCCTCGACGCTCGGCGTCTCGGGTGCGGACTGCGCCGGCGCGTCGACCTCTGATGCCTGAGGCTCTGCATCAGCCGGCGCCTGGACCTCTTCGGCCTGCTCAGCCGTGGTTCCATCGCTCGAGGCCTCCGGCGCCTCGGCGTCGCTCGCCTCTGGGGACGCAACTGCCTCGTCCTGAGGCGCGTCAGTCGATTCCGGGGCGTCCTCCGGCTGGGTGCCCTCCGCTGCCTCGGAGACCGCGGAGGTCTCCGGAGCGTCGGGGACTACCGCTGCGGGCGCGTCAGCATCCGCAGCGAAGTCGAGGGTGGGGGCGTCGTAGTCATTGGTCTCATCGGCCATCTCTGGCTTGCTCCTCGCGCGGGGCACATGGTGCCCGCGAAATCTCATGCCGCACCCGCGGGTGCCGCGAACTCACTGGTTGTGCGACCGGCTCATGGCTCTGATCGCGTGGGGCATCCGGCCCCGAAGTCTTCGTCGATGCGCGCCGTGGCGTGTGCCGAGCGATGCATCACAGGCCATTATCGCACCATGTGCCGCGGTTCGCGGCATCCAGGCGGCTCCGCGTCGTTTTCGCCGGTGCGCTTTCGCCCGATGCATAGCCATCACTGTGATAATCCACATATGAGCGAGCAGCGCACCCGCCCCGTCGTCTATGCCGTCTGGCTGATCATCGCGAGCGTCTTCGGCTGGTGGGCGGCGTTCCAGCTCACCCTCGACAAGTTCGCCGTGCTGGAGAACCCCGACGCGAACCTGAACTGCAATGTCAGCGTCTTCCTGCAGTGCGGCACCAATCTCGAGTCATGGCAGGGTTCGGTGTTCGGCTTTCCGAACCCGATCATCGGCCTGACCGGGTGGATGGCGCCTCTCGTGGTCGGAGTCGCGATCCTCGCCGGGGCGAGGTTCCCGCGCTGGTTCTGGGCGCTGTACGGACTCGGCATCACCGGCGCCTTCGTGTTCATCTGCTGGTTGATCGGGCAGAGCTTCTTCGAACTGCACACGCTGTGCCCCTGGTGCGCTCTCACGTACGTGGTCGTCATTCCCACGTTCTTCTCCACGGTCCTGCAACTGTTCCAGAACGGAACCTTCCCCGTCTCGGAGTCCGCACGCGAGCGTGCGCAGCGCCTCGGCGTGTGGGTGCCGCTCGCCTCCATCGTCGCCTTCGTGCTCATCATCGCTCTCGCGCAGTTCGCAGGTGTCGACGTGATCGGGTCGGTCATCAGCCTGTTCTGATCCTCACCGGAAACGACGAACGCCCTCCCGGCGGGGAGGGCGTTCGTCGTGTTTCCGGGCAGATTCAGTCGAACCAGATGCCGAGCTCGCGAGCGGCGGACTCAGGGCTGTCCGAGCCGTGCACGAGGTTCTGCTGAACCTTCAGGCCCCAGTCGCGGCCGAAGTCGCCGCGGATGGTGCCGGGCGCGGCCGTCGTCGGGTCGGTGGTGCCGGCGAGCGAGCGGAAGCCCTCGATCACGCGGTTGCCGGCGAGACGGATCGCGACGGACGGTCCGGAGAGCATGAACTCGAGCAGCGGCTCGTAGAACGGCTTGCCCTCGTGCTCGGCGTAGTGCGCGGCGAGCAGGTCGCGGTCCGGATCGACCAGGCGGATGTCGACGAGCGCATATCCCTTGGCCTCGATGCGAGCCAGGATCGCGCCGGTGAGGCCGCGCGCGACGCCGTCGGGCTTCACGAGGACGAGGGTTTCTTCGGTGGCCATGTCATTCACTCTCTGTCTGAGTCGGGGATTCGGCGGCGGGGCGTCGTGCGTCCAGCTTCGCCCCCATGATCGTCGCATACGCCCACATGCCGCCGAAAATCACGACGACGAGCAGGATCGAGGGTACGAGCACCGCGGACAGGGCGATGATCGCCTGGATCACCCAGCCGGCCGTGATCGCCCACGGCTTCGTGATCATCCCCGCGACGGCGATGCACGCAAGTCCCATGACCGCGCCGCCGACGATGCCCCACCAAGGCGGTACGCCCGCGGGCAGCGCCTTCAGACCGAACACCGTGAGGCCGGCGAGGAACACCACGATCGATTCGAAGCCCAGGACGATCGGGGCGAGCTTCTGCACAAGCGTGCGCTGCGGTCTCACGCGCGCCACCCGGACTTCCAGTCCTCTTCCTCGGCGAGAGCGATCGCCTCGCCTGCCAGCACGACGGACCCCGCGATCACGACGGCCCGTCGATCCGATGAGGCCGCCCACTCGCGCGCTGCATCGGCGGCGTCGGCCAGCGTCGGGTGGACACTCGCCCTGTGGCCGGCCGCCTCGACGAGGTCGGCGATGGCGTCGGCGTCGCTGGCGCGGTCGCTCTCGGGCGCGGTCGCGAAGACGTGAGCGGATGCCGGCGCCAGATGCGCGACGATGCCCGCTGCGTCCTTGTCGGCCAGCACGCCGAGCACGACGCCCCATTCGTCGAAGTCGAAGCTGTCGTCCATCGCCTGCACGAGCGCGGCCGCACCGTGCGGATTGTGGGCGGCGTCGACGATCACAGTCGGCGCGATGCCCAACAGCTGCAGGCGACCGGGCGATGTCACCGACTGCAGGCCATCGGTGACGATGTCAGCCGCGATCGGCTTGCTGCCGCCGCCGATCAGGGATTCTACGGCGGCGACCGCGAGGGCCGCATTGTGGCCCTGGTGAGCGCCGTACAGCGGCAGGTACTCCTCGGCGTAGGTTCCCGCGAGTCCGCGGATCGTCAGCAGCTGGCCGCCCACGGCGAGCTTCTGCTCGGCGAGACCGAAATCCGCTCCCTCGAACGAGATCGTGGCGTTCTTCTCGGCGGCGACCCGGCGCAGCACCGCGGCGGCCTCGGCCGGCTGCTCGGCCGAGACGACGGCCGCACCCTCCTTGATGATGCCGGCCTTGACCTCGGCGATGGCCGCGATCGTGCTTCCGAGCCGGTCTGCGTGATCGATGTCGATCGGGGCGAAGACTGCGACGTCTCCGTCAGCCGTGTTCGTCGAGTCCCATTCACCGCCCATGCCGACCTCGAGCACGAGCACATCGACCGGGGCGTCCGCCACAGCCACGAAGGCGAGCACCGTGAGCAGTTCGAAGAACGTCAGGGGCGCGTCGCCGGCTGCTTCGAGCTCGGCGTCGACGATGCCGATGAAGGGTTCGATCTCATCCCAGGCGTCGGCGACGGCCTCGTCCGAGATCGGCTCGCCGTCGATCATGATGCGTTCGGTGAACCGCTCGAGGTGGGGGCTCGTGAACAGACCGGTGCGCAGATCGTGCGCCCGGAGCAGCGTCTCGATCATGCGCGCGGTCGAGGTCTTGCCGTTCGTGCCCGTGATGTGCACGACGCGGTACGTCTTCTGCGGATCATCGAGGAACGCGAGGATGCGCGCGACGCGCTCCTTGCGCGGCTGCACCCAGCGCTCCCCCGCCCGGCTCAGAAGCGCCTCGTAGACGGCATCCGCTCTTTCGCGCGCACTCATGAGGCTGCTCCGATCCGGCTGACGGCGACCGTGAAGTCGCCCGTGTTCGCGTAGGTCCCTGCAGGGATCACGGCGGTGAACTCCGCAGCAGGCGCCCCGGCGTCTCCGCGGTGGACTCCGTGCTCGAGCGCCAGGGTCTCCCCCGCGACATCGGCGATCTCGAAGGCAGCGTCGACCGCATCCGCATCCGCTTCGCTCGCGAAGATCAGGTCGAGCCTGATCCGGTCGCTCACGTCGAAGCCCGCGTTCTTGCGGGTCTCCTGCACGGCGCGGATCACGTCGCGGGCGAGGCCCTCGGCTTCGAGCTCCGGGGTGGTCGCCGTGTCGAGCAGCACGAAGCCGCCGGAGGGGACGATCGCGAGCGCCTCGCCCTCCGGACGCCCGGTGGTCTCGAGCACGAGTTCGTACTCCCCCGGCTCCAGAGCGATGCCGTCAGCCGTGACGATCCCGTTCTCCTCGGTCCAGAAGCCATTGCGTGCGGCCTGGATGACCTTCTGCACCTCTTTGCCGAGGCGCGGGCCGGCCGCGCGGGCGTTGACGCTGAGGCGGTGATCGATGCCGTAGTCGGCTGCCGTGGTCTCGGACTGCGGCACGAGCTCGACGGACTTCACGTTCAGCTCCTCGCGGAGGATGTCCTCGAACTGTCCGAGCGTCGCAGCGTGCGGCGACACGACGGTCAGGCATGCGAGAGGCAGGCGTACGCGGAGCTTCTCTTTCTTGCGCAGCGCGTTGCCGACGCTCGAGAGCTCGCGGACGGCGTCCATCGCGTCGCGGATCTCGTCGGCGGCGGGGAAGGCGTCGGCATCCGGCCAGTCCTGCAGGTGCACGCTGCGTCCGCCGGTGAGTCCCTGCCACACGCGCTCGCTCACGAGCGGGACGAGCGGGGCAGCCACGCGGCACAGGGTCTCGAGCACCGTGTAGAGCGTGTCGAACGCTTCGGTCGATGTGCCGGCCCAGAAGCGGTCGCGCGAACGACGGATGTACCAGTTGGTCAACACCTCGGCGAAGTCCCGCAGAAGAGCGGATGCCGTGGTCGAGTCCAGGCCCTCGAGGTCGCTCTTCACCTCGCGGACGAGGTCGCCGAGGCGCGCCAGGATGTAGCGGTCGAGCACGTCGGTCGAGTCGGTCCTCCAGGACGCCTCATACCCCGTCTGGGTCCCTGAGCCTGTCGAAGGGTTCGCCGCATTGGCGTAGGTCGCGAAGAAGTACCACGAGTTCCACAGCGGCAGCAGGAACTCGCGCACTCCGGCGCGGATCCCCTCTTCCGTGACGGCGAGGTTGCCGCCTCGGAGCACCGAGCTCGACATGAGGAACCAGCGCATGGCGTCGGAGCCGTCGCGGTCGAGCACCTCGGAGACGTCGGGGTAGTTTCTCAGCGACTTCGACATCTTGTAGCCGTCGGAGCCGAGCACGATGCCGTGGCAGCTCACGCCGGTGAACGCCGGACGGTCGAACAGCGCGGTCGAGAGCACGTGCATCACGTAGAACCAGCCGCGGGTCTGCCCGATGTACTCGACGATGAAGTCGGCGGGTGCGTGCGAGTCGAACCACTCCTGGTTCTCGAACGGGTAGTGCACCTGCGCGTAGGGCATCGATCCCGAATCGAACCACACATCGAACACGTCCTCGATGCGGCGCATCGTGGACTTCCCAGTGGGGTCGTCGGGGTTCGGACGGGTCAGGTCGTCGATGTAGGGACGGTGCAGGTCGATCTCGCCCTCGGGGTTGCGCGGCAGCGTGCCGAAGTCGCGCTCGAGGTCTTCGAGAGAGCCGTAGGCGTCGATGCGCGGATACTCCGGGTCGTCGCTCTTCCAGATCGGGATGGGCGAGCCCCAGTAGCGGTTGCGGCTGATCGACCAGTCGCGTGCGCCCTCGAGCCATTTGCCGAACTGGCCGTGCTTGACGTTCTCGGGCACCCACGTGATCTGCTCGTTGTTCGCGAGCATCCGGTCTTTGATGTCGGTCACGCGGACGAACCAGCTGGAGACGGCCTTGTAGATCAGGGGGTTCCGGCAGCGCCAGCAGTGCGGATAGGAGTGCACGTAGCTCTGCTCGCGCACGAGTCGCTGCTCTGCGCGGAGCAGACGGATGATCGGCGTGTTGGCGTCCATCCACAGCAGGCCCGCGACGTCGGTGACGTTCGAGAGGAAGCGTCCGCCGTCGTCGAGCGACAGGATGGTCGGGATGCCGGCGGCCTCCGCCACGCGCTGGTCGTCCTCACCGTAGGCGGGCGCCTGGTGCACCACGCCCGTGCCGTCGCTGGTGGACACGTAGTCGTCGACGAGGATCTGCCAGGCGTTCTCGGTGCCGTAGGTCTCGGTGTCGGCGTAGTAGTCGAAGAGCGGTTCGTAGCGGAGCCCGCCGAGGTCGGCACCGCTGATGGTGCGCTCGACCGCCTCTGCCGCAGCCGCGGCGTCTTCGTAGCCGAGATCCTTCGCGTAGCCGGCGAGGAGATCCTGCGCGAGGAGGTACTTCACGCCCTCGAGGCCCTCGGACGCACCCTCGGGACCCGCGGCGACGACGGCGTACTCGATCTCCGGGCCCACGGCGAGCGCCATGTTGGTCGGCAGGGTCCATGGCGTGGTAGTCCACGCGAGAACGCGGACGCCCGCGAGGCCCTTCGCCTCGGCATCCGCCCCGGCCAGCGGGAACGACACTGTGACCGACGGATCCTGGCGGTCTTTGTAGACGTCGTCGTCCATGCGCAGCTCGTGCGCGCTCAGCGGCGTCTCATCGCGCCAGCAGTACGGCAGCACGCGGTAGCCCTCGTAGGCGAGACCCTTGTCGTACAGGGTCTTGAACGCCCAGAGCACGCTTTCCATGTAGCCGAGGTCGAGCGTCTTGTATCCACGCTCGAAGTCGACCCAGCGGGCCTGGCGGGTGACGTAGTCCTGCCACTCGTGCGTGTAAACGAGCACCGAGTCCTTCGCCTTCGCGTTGAAGACGTCGATGCCCATGTCCTCGATCTCGCTCTTCTCGGTGATGCCGAGCTGCTTCATCGCCTCGAGCTCCGCAGGCAGACCGTGCGTGTCCCAGCCGAAGACACGGTCGACCTTCTTGCCGAGCATGGTCTGGAAGCGCGGGAACACGTCCTTGGCGTAGCCGGTCAACAGGTGGCCGTAGTGAGGCAGGCCGTTCGCGAACGGGGGACCGTCGTAGAAGACCCATTCGTCGGCGCCCTCACGCTGGTCGATCGACGCACGGAACGTCTGGTCAGCGTGCCAGAAGTCGAGGATCTCGCGCTCGATGTCAGGGAAGCGCGGGCTCGGGGCGACGACCTGGGTCGCTGAGCCTGTCGAAGCGTCGGCCGCGGGGCCGAAGGCGGAGGTGCGGGGGTAGGTCATGTCGTCTCGCAGGAGTCGTGGCGGATGCTGCCGCAAGGACGATCTGCCTGGATCACTTCACTGACCAGGCGAACCGCGGTACCACCTCGCTTACCGCGCCTCACGGCGGGGCCACTCTCACTGCGGCTGTGACGGGCCTGCCCCGCTCGGTTCTACTGACTCCGACCCGCCGCTTGCGCTGCGTCTGCCGAAAGCGTTCTTCCGAGAGCTCCCCGGTGATGGCCGGATCGATGCTCGTCCCTCCAGTGTACGCGCTGCGCGGCGGCATCTGCTCGCCCCGCCCGGGTCTGCGCTCGCCGCATCCTTCTCCTCTTCACTCGCCGCTCTTTCTCCCTCCAGTCGGACTGCACCCCAGAAGGCAACCCGCGCCTGGGACGGAAGATTCTGTTGCGATCGTCCGACTCAACCGCTGTTCGCCTTCCGAAGCGCTGGCTCTCAGACCGCCAGATGCAGACCCTGAGCCACCGCGCGCATGATCAGGTCCTGTACCATCGGCCACTCGAACATGATCTGGGTGTACGAGACCCGGATCACCGTGTAGCCCATGAGCCGCAGCTCGGCATCGTGCCGGATGTCCTCCGAGCGCTGTGCGCCGACGTGATGCGCACCATCGATCTGGACGATCAGACGATCGCCGATCAAGGTGTCGACGCGGTGCCCTGCGATCCAGATCTGCGTCAGGATCGGCACCCTCAGCCAACGGAGCCGAGTTCGCAGATACGTCTCAAGCCCGGCATCCGCGAAGGGCATGGCCTGCTCGAGCACCCGCCGCGCTGCGGGCTTCCATGAATAGCCGCGCAGGGTGTCGAGTGTGACCAGAGACTTGTTGAGCGCGGATTCCCATGTGGCGAGCGCCTGCTCGAACGGCTCACACTCGGCGATGTTCGCGAGGACGTTCTCGATGGGATCCACGAGCGCGCCAGGATCTCTCGGCACGAGGGGCGCTCCCCAGTGGAGTTTCGCTTCGACCGCGAGTTTGCGCTTGGCGTTGTGGGGAACGGCGAAATGCGGAGGCCCTCCGTGATGGTGAACCCACAGCCCGAGCAGACTCGCCTGGGTCCGACACGTCAGCACCACGCCGAATCGCGCCGCGGCGACCAGCGTTCTCTCGGCCGTGGGCAGAGCGATCCAGCCGCGTCGCGGGCGGATCACCTGACCGCGCGCGACGGCATCGTCGAGAACCCATCGCGAGATCCCGCGCTCGGCGACCACGACAGCGCGCACGACCCCGCCGAGTTCGGTCAGGAGTGCGAGCAGTTGAGCGGTGGATGCCACTCCGCCAGTATCCAGATCCACTGGCCGCTTGGTCGCCCGCCCTCAGCGAAACGCCCGGTTCGGTGGAGAACCCGTCCTAGCCCTGCGGTGTGCAGAGCGGGTGGTGGCGGGGTTCAACCGCTCGAGCGACGGACAACTGCGCCAGGGAAGGATCCCCCGTGTCTGAACGTCCTTCTCAAGCGCAGGATGCCTTCCGAAGCGCTGCCGCCGACCGGTGTCCAAGACAGCACCTACGCTCGAACCATGGCTCGCTCTCCCGAATCCCCTGCCGCACCGCGCGTCTCGTCGCCCGACCTGCCAGATGATCTCGATCCCGCCGTGGCGGCGCGAGGTGCAGACCTCCTCGCGGCCCGGCTCGATCTCACGGGCACCGCGAACCTCGCCTACGCCTCGCTCGAGCAGTGCACGATCGCTGCAGACGCGGATGCCGTCGACCTCACCGGCGCGACGATTCTCGACGTCGCCGTGACGGGCGCCCGCATCGCCTCGCTGCGCATGCGCGGGTCCGGCATCCGACGCCTGCGCATCTCCGGCGGAAGGATCGGCACTCTCGATCTCAGCGAGGCGCGCATCGACGAACTCGAGCTGCGCGACCTGCGCGTCGACTACCTGAACCTCGGCGGAGCCAAGGCCACAGATGTCGACATCGTCGACTGCGCCATTCGCACGATCGATCTCCCGCAGGCAGAGCTGACCCGGGTGCGCTTCACGGGAACATCCAGCGACGAAGTGGATCCGCGCGGCCTGCGGGCGGTCAACGTCGACCTCCGAGGGCTCGACGCCATGAGCTACCTCGATGCCAACAGCCTGCGCGGTACCACGCTGACGTCGTTCCAGGTTCAGCAGCTCGCGCCGGTTCTCGCTGCGGGCATCGGCATCCAGGTCAACGACTGAGGGTCACGACCCGGCGGCGAGCAGTTCCCTCGTGAACGGATGCTGCGGAGCCGCGAACACGGCACCGGTCGCGCCCTGCTCGACGATCCGCCCGTCCTGCATCACGAGAACCTCATCCGCCACGGCCCCGACCACGTCGAGATCGTGCGACACGAAGACCATCGTGAGCCGGCGCTCTCGCTGCAGACGGACCAGCAGCTGCAGCACCCGCTCGCGGACGGAGGGGTCGAGAGCCGACACGGGCTCGTCGAGCACGAGCACGTCCGGCTCCGCGGCGAGCGCTCGGGCGATCGCCGCACGCTGACGCTGCCCACCGGAAAGTGCGAGTGGCCGGCGCAGGGCCAGCACAGGATCGAGATCCACCTCGTTCATGAGCTCGGCGACCCGTTCCGCCCGCTTCGCTCGCGGCACGCCGCCCGCGGCGAGCGCCTCTCGGAGAGACCGGCCGATCGTCCAGCGCGGATCGAAAGCCCCCAGGGGATTCTGGTGCACGAGCTGCACGCGGGTCTCCCCCGCCCAGTGCAGTTCGCCCGCATCCGGCCGCTCCACGCCGACCACGATCCGCGCGAGCGTCGTCTTTCCCGACCCCGACTCCCCCACGATGCCGAGTGTGCGCCCCTTCGGCACCGCGAACGACGCCTCGCTCACCGCCGTGGTCTCGCCGAATACCTTCGACACCCCGGTCGCGACGAGTACGTGATCCGACACGGGCATCTGCACGTCTCGGGGTGAATGCTGCGTCGCCTCGATGAGCTGACGCGTGTACAGGTGCTGCGGGTTCTCCAGCACCTCGCTCACGGGGCCCTCTTCGACGACGACGCCCCGACGCATCACCAGCACGCGATCAGCGAGGCGGCGCACGGCGGCGAAGTCGTGACTGATGAACAGCACGGCGGTGCCGGCATCCGCGATCTCCCGCAACAGGGCGAGGATGCGCGCCTGCACCGTGGCGTCGAGCGCGGTGGTGGGTTCGTCTGCCACGAGGACCGCCGGATCTGCCGCCAGTGCCGAGGCGATCAGGGCCCGCTGCCGGAGACCGCCGGACAGCTGATGCGAGTACTGACGTGCTCGGAGTTCGGGTTCAGGCATCCACACTCGCCTCAACAGCACCTGTACCTCATCGCGGCCGTCTGGAAGACCGTGCAGCCGACGGGCCTCCGTGACCTCACGGCCGATGCGCTGGAGCGGGTCGAGCGACACGAGGGCGTCCTGCGAGACGAGAGCGATGCGCGAACCGCGCAGTCTGCGCCACCCGCGCTCGCCCATGCCGTCGGCTTCGACGCCGTCGATCAGCAGTCGATCAGCGTGCACCGACGCGTCGACGGGGAGGAGCCCCAGAAGCGCCCGCGCCGTGAGCGACTTCCCGGCACCCGACTCCCCCACGATCGCGACGCACTCCCCTGGTTCGACGGCGAGCGAGACCCCGTCGACCACCTGCGTTCCGCCGAAGCTCACGCGCAGCCCCCGCACCTCGAGCGCCGGGTTCACGAGGCCCTCCCTGAGCGCAGCACCCGGCCGACGACTGTGGCCGCCACCACGGTGAGCGTGACGGCGATGCCGGGGAAGACCGAGATCCACCACGCCTGGCCGAGCACATTGCGCCCGCCCGCCAGCATGAGCCCCCATTCGGGCGTCGGCTCTGATGGTCCCAGTCCGAGGAAGCTCAGGCCGGCTGCGGCGAGGATGCTCGAACCGATTCCGATCGTGGCCAGCACGCTGAGGGAGCCGAGCACACCGGGCATCACGTGCCGCACGAACGCCCGCAGCGGCGGGACTCCGAGGATCCGCGCGGCCTCGACGTGTTCTGCGAGCCGCAGCGACCGGGTCTGCACGCGTGCGAGCCGGATGTAGACGGGGACGGCCGCGAGCGTCACCGCGATCGCGATGTTGACCGCGCCCGGCCCCAGCACGGCCACGACCACGAGCGCGACGAGGAACTCCGGGAAGGCCATCAGCACATCGTTCACTCGCATCATCGCGACGTCGACGCCGCGAGGCGCGACGCCCGCGATCGCACCGATCAGCAGGCCCGCGATCAGAGCGACAGCGGTCGCCAGGAGCCCGATGCCCACCGACCGACCGGCGCCGTGGACCACGCGGGAGAACACATCGCGCCCGCTCTGGTCGGTGCCGAAGAGATGCTCGGCGCTGGGCGGCAGCAGGGCGGAGCGCACATCGGTCTCCAGCGGGCTTCTGGCGGTCAACACGTCGGGGAAGAGCGCCGCGAACGCGATCACGGCGAGCACCCCGACCGCCGTCCACAGCAGTACGCGCTTCATCGAACAGCCCTCTGCTGTGAACGCAGCCGTGGGTCGATCAGCGGATGCGACAGCTCGACGACGATGTTCACGCACACGAACACCAGGGCGCTCAGCAGGATGATGCCGGTGATGACCGGCAGGTCTCGGTTGCTGATCGCCGAGAGCGTGATGCGTCCGAGCCCAGGGCGTGCGAACACCGTTTCGACGAGCACGGCACCACCCAGCACAGACCCCGTCAGATACGCGGCGAGTGTGATCGCTCCTGCACCGCCGTGCCGCAGTCCGTGCCGCACGGTGAACCAGGAAGGCCCGGCGCCGCGTGCGCGGACTGTCTCGGCGAACGGCATCCGCTCCGCCTGCACCAGGCCGTCTCTGAGCACCTGACTCAGAAGCGCGGCCACCGGCAACGCGAGAGTGACGGCGGGAAGCACGATGGTGGCCGGATTGCGCGCTCCTGATACGGGGAACCAACCCAGCCCGAACGCGAACACGCTGAGCAGCACGAGGCCGATCCAGAACACCGGCGATGACAGCACGACCAGCTCGACGCCCGCGGCCAACGCCCTCCCGAGCCGACCCCGCACCAGCACCGTCACTGTGAGAGCCAGGACCACCGCGATGACGAGAGCCACCGCCGACAACTGCAGCGTCGCACCGAGCTGTCTGCCGATCACCTCTGCGACCGGCATCCGCAGCTGGTACGACTCGCCCAGGTCGCCCTGCGCGAGTCGCCCGATGAACGCCGCGTACTGCTCCAGCGGAGGCCGATCGAGTCCCAGTTCCACCCGGATGGAATCCTTGACCGCGTCGCTCACCTGGGCCTGTGGTCCGAGCATGACAGACACCGGGTCACCGGGGATCACCCGGAACGCGAGGAAGGCGAGGGTGGCTGCCCCCCAGAGAACGGCGAGAGCGGATGCGGCGATCCCGGCGATCCTCAGCAGCACCGCCTTCACGCGCTTCGTCACTCCGACTCGCTCCGCTCGCTCGGTACGGCGCCCGCTGTGCTCGCTCAACGACCGCTGGGGTTCAGCCGACGCTCACATCGTAGAACAGCGGCCGGCCGTACAGGTCGTAGTCGAGTCCCTTGACGCGCTCGCCCACGGCGGTGATCGCCGAGGGGCTGTAGAGAGGCACGATCGCGACGTGCTGCGCATTCCACTGCTGCACCTCGGTGTAGAGCTCGTCACGGGCGCCCTGATCGCTCGTGGCCACAGCGTCTTCGAGCAGTGCGTCGAGCGCCGGATCGGAGACCTGCGAGGCGTTCTGGAACCCGTCGGTGTGCAGGTGATTGCGCAGGAAGTCGGGGTCGACGCCCGAGAAGCCCCAATCGGTCAGATCGAACGTCTTGGGTCCGTACTGCTCGTTGTAGGCGCCGGGCTCGAGCTCCTCGCGGACGACCTCGAAGCCGATCTCCTTGAGATCCGACTGGATCGCGTTCGCGAGAGCGGCGCGGTCGTCGGGGATCGGGGTCCACGCGATCCAGCGGACGGACAGGCGCTTGCCGTCCTTCATGCGGATGCCGTCGGCGTCGCGTGCGGTCCAGCCTGCCTCGTCCAGAAGAGTGTTCGCCGCATCCTGGTCGAAGGGCCAGGTTCCCTCGAGAGAGGCGTCGTAGCCGGGCGTGGTCGACCCGAGGACGCTCCACGCGCGCGGGAACTGTCCGAAGTAGATCTCGTCGACGGCTGCGTCGATGTCGATTCCGCGGGAGAACGCCTGCCGCACCTTCTCGTCGGCGAAGACGCCGTACTTCTCGTTCAGGTACAGCGAGTACGGCAGACCGGGGTACTCGACGGAGTCGACCGTGATCGCGTCATCGAGGCCCGCCACGAGGTTCGGCGGCACGTTGCTGGCGAGATCGGACTCGCCGCTCTCGATGACGCCCGTGCGCACCGACGCCTCGGGCTGAATCTCCACGCGGAGCGTCTCGAACTTCGGGGCCTTCGAGCCTTCCTCGCCCGGGCCCCAGGCGTAGTCGTCGTTGCGCGTGTACACGATCTCCTGGTCGGGCGTGTACTCGGTCAGTTCGAAGGGGCCGGTGCCGACTGTGATGCCGGGGCCGCCGGCCTTGAGCTTGTCGGCCGACTCCTTCAGAACCTTCGGCGAGTAGAAGCCGAGCTGCGGCGTGCTCGCCGCCTGCAGGAACGGTGCGTACGGCTGCGTGAAGCTGACCTTCACCGTGTAGTCGTCGATCACCTCGGTGCCGTCGTAGAAGTCGGCGCCGAGCATGCTGGCTGCCTGTGCCGATTCGGTCTCGGGGTCGACGATGCGGTCGAAGTTCGCCTTGACGGCGGCCGCGTCGAACTTCTCGCCGTCGGTGAAGGTCACATCGTCGCGGAGCGTGAAGGTGTACTCGGTGCTGTCCGGAGAGACGTCCCACTTCGTGGCGAGCCACGGTGAGAAGCTGCCGTCGTCCTCCTGGAAGACGAGCGAGTCGAGCACTGCGCGCTGAACCATTCCCGAGACGTCGAGCTGGCTCACCTGCGGATCCATGTGCCCGGCCGAGAGGTTCGCACCTTCGATCGACCATACGAGTTCGTCGCCACCGCTCTCTCCTCCGGCGGATGGCGCACAGGCGCTCAGGACGAGAGCGGATGCCGCGGCGATCGCGGCGAGGGGAAGGAGGCGACGCGTGAGGCGTGCAGGCATGACGATTCCTCAGGAAGTTCGATTCGGGATGCTCCGATTCTACGGCCGATTCTTGGACCCGGTCGATGTACGGCCCGGTCGTTACGCGGTCGGTACACTGGGAGCACATCCACACTCAGGCACGCTCACACAGTGCCGTATACATCGCTCGAGGAGACCTCCCTTATGTCCGTGATTCCCGACAAGCCCGCACTCGAAGGTCTCGAAGCGAAGTGGAACGAGGCGTGGTCCGAGCAGGGCACGTACCTGTTCGACCGCATCCGCGCCGCGCAGTCGGGCCGCGACGGCGTGTATTCGATCGACACGCCCCCGCCGACGGCATCCGGCTCCCTCCACATCGGTCACGTGTTCTCGTACACCCACACCGATATCAAGGCGCGCTTCGAGCGCATGCGCGGCAAGACGGTCTTCTACCCGATGGGCTGGGACGACAACGGCCTGCCCACCGAGCGTCGTGTGCAGAACTACTACGGCGTCCGCTGCGATCCCTCGCTCCCCTACGACCCCGACTTCGCTCCGCCGTTCGAGGGCGGCGACAACAAGTCGTCGCGCGCAGCCGACCAGAAGCCGATCAGCCGCCGCAACTTCATCGAGCTGTGCGAGAGGCTGACCGTCGAGGACGAGAAGCAGTTCGAGGCGCTCTTCCGCCAGCTCGGACTGAGCGTGGACTGGACGCAGACGTACCGCACCATCTCCGACGACACGATCCGCCAGAGCCAGCTCGCCTTCCTGCGCAACATCGAGCGCGGCGAGGCCTATCAGGCGCTGGCGCCCACGCTCTGGGACATCGACTTCCGCTCGGCGATCGCGCAGGCGGAGCTCGAGGACCGCGATCAGCAGGCGGCGTATCACACGATCGATTTCCCGTTCGCCGACGGCAGCGGCGCGATCACGATCGAGACCACACGGCCCGAGCTTCTTCCCGCCTGCATCGCGATCGTGACGCACCCCGAGGGTCCGCACAAGCATCTGATCGGCACGAAGGTCAAGACGCCGTTCTTCGACGCGGAGATCGAGATCCACGGTCACCACCTCGCCCTCGCCGACAAGGGCACGGGCGCGGCGATGGTCTGCACCTTCGGCGACGTGACCGACATCATCTGGTGGCGCGAGCTGCGCACCGTCGATGGCCGTGATCTGCCGAACATGACCACGATCGGCCTCGACGGACGATTCCTCCCCGAGGCGCCTTCCCTGGTCGGATCGGCAGACGCCCGCGCCTGGTACGAGGAGCACCTCGCCGGCAAGACGGTGTTCTCCGCTCGCAAGGAGATCGTGGAGAAGCTGCAGGAGACCGGCGACATGACCGCCGTCGGCAAGCCGTTCAACCACGCCGTGAAGTTCTTCGAGAAGGGCGACCGCCCGCTCGAGATCGTGTCGACGCGCCAGTGGTACATCCGCAACGGCGCTCGCGACGCCGAACTGCGCGACCGGTTGATCGCGCACGGCAACGAACTCGCCTGGCACCCCGACTTCATGCGCGTGCGCTACGAGAACTGGGTCGGCGGTCTCACCGGCGACTGGCTGGTGTCTCGCCAGCGCTTCTTCGGCGTGCCGATCCCGCTGTGGTACGCGCTCGACGAGAACGGAGAGCGCGACTACGCCCGCGTGCTGACGCCTGACCACGCGGCTCTGCCGATCGACCCGACGACCGATGTGCCCGACGGGTTCGCCGAGGACCAGCGCGACGTGCCTGGCGGCTTCGAGGCCGAAGCCGACATCCTCGACACGTGGGCGACTTCCTCGCTCACTCCCCAGCTGGCGGGTGGATGGCAGCGCGACGATGAGCTGTGGCAGCTCACCGCCCCGTTCGACCTGCGCCCGCAGGGACAGGACATCATCCGCACCTGGCTCTTCTCGACCATGCTGCGCTCGACGCTCGAGGACGGCCGCTCGCCATGGCGCAACGCCGCGATCAGCGGCTTCATCGTCGACCCCGACCGCAAGAAGATGTCGAAGTCCAAGGGCAACGTGGTGACGCCGGCGGACATCCTCGACACGCATGGGTCGGATGCTGTGCGGTACTGGTCAGCGTCGAGCCGGCTCGGCATGGACGCGGCGTTCGACCCGCAGAACCCCACGCAGGTCAAGATCGGCCGCCGCCTGGCCATCAAGGTCCTCAACGCGGCGAAGTTCGTGCTGTCCTTCCCCGTGCCGGAGGGCGCCCAGGTCACTCATGCGCTGGACGCATCGATGCTCACGGCGCTCGACTCCGTGATCGCCGAAGCCACGAAGGCATACGAGAACTACGACCAGGCGAAGGCGCTCGAAGTCACCGAGGCCTTCTTCTGGACGTTCTGCGACGACTACCTCGAGCTCGTGAAAGAGCGCGCGTACAACCAGAACGATGTGGGACAGGCATCCGCCGCCCTCGCGCTGCGCCTGGCCCTGTCGACCCTGCTCCGCCTGCTCGCACCGATCCTCTCCTTCGCGACCGAAGAGGTGTGGTCGTGGTTCGAGGAGGGGTCGGTGCACACGGCATCCTGGCCCGAGCCGCTCGGCATCGAGGGTGACCCCGCGGTGCTGTCGGCGGCGAGTGAAGCGCTTATCGGCATCCGCCGCGCGAAGACCGAGGCCAAGGCCTCTCAGAAGACCCCCGTCTCACGGGCCGCGATCGCCGCACCGGCGGCCAAGCTCGATGCCCTGCGCGCGGCTGCCGACGACCTTCGTGCGGTGGGTCGCATCGAGCAGCTCGAGTTCACCGAAGCCGAGGCCTTCGCCGTCACGGCGATCGAACTCGCTCCGGTCGAGGGCGCCTGATGCAGCTGGGCACGCGCTGGGCGACCGGATCGGAGCCGCCTGCTTCGGTCCCCGCAGCTCTCCGCCCGGCGATCGCCGAGGTGGAAGCGCGTGGACTGAGCGGGCATTGGACCCTCACCTGGCTCGAAGGACGCGCGATCGCGGAACTCGACGCCGGCTGGGAAGTCCTTCAGACCGCATCCGGCGTCGTCTCCCGCCCCTTCGAGGACTGACAACCGACGCCGCACCTCGGGAAGGGGCGCGCGGTCAGCGGCGCGGGAGACCCGCAGACGCGAGCAGATGCTCCACCTCACGAGGATCGTGGCGTCGCGCCTGCTGTTCGCGCAGCATGTCGAAGGCTATCTCCCGGCGCGCGGCACGCGCGGCTACACGGCGCTCGACGTGCTGGGAGAGTCCGCGGGCGACACTCTGCAGGACGCGCTCGAAGGGGGTCGGTGTGGCGAGTCGAAGCGTTGCGGTGGTCATGATCACTCCTCTGGCATCGTCTGGCGGCTGTTCGCCGTCGGAAGGTCGAATATCTCGGCGCGCAGAGTCACGCGTCGCGTTCCGGGCAGCGTCTCCTGCCCGCGGTACCGTTCGATGGCGGCGTCGATCACCGCGGTGAGCTCCTCCTTGACGGCGCCCATCTGGTCAGGGGTGAGGTCGAGCATCGTCGTCATGACGAGCCCGGCATCTTCCCAGCCCTCCGGCACGTCGGCGCTCGATCGGTTCAGGTAGTCCATGAGCGTCCGGTGACGCAGCCGGAAGAACTCGGACGTGACGATCTGCGCGGCGGCCCGGTTCGACGGGGACATCTGCTCGTCAGGACCGGGAAGATTGATGCGCCCCTTCGGACGCTCCCACCAGCGTTCGCGCGCCGTGCCACGACCGGCGACCTCGCGGATGAGGTCGTGTGACGCGAGCGCGCGAAGGTGGTAGCTGGTGGCGCCGGACGTCTCCCCGATCAGCGCGGCCAGAGTGCTGGCCGTCTGCGGCCCCCGCTCACTGAGGAGATCGTAGATCCGCACCCGCAGCGGGTGCGCCAGCGCCTTCAGCGCTCCGGAGTCGAGAGTGCGACCTTCTTCGTTCGTCGTCATATATGCAAAGATACCCTTGCAAAGAGATCTTTGCAAGGGTTTCTTTGCATATTGTCCGAATCAGTTCACAGATGCCCGAGCGGCGACGAACGCGGCCACGCAGCGCTCGATCTGCTCGGCCGTGTGCGCCGCTGACAGCTGCACACGGATCCGGGCGAGCCCTCTAGGGACGACGGGGTAGCTGAAGGCGGTGACGTAGACACCCTGCGCCTGCATCTCCGTCGCGATGCGCGCGGTCAACGCGGCATCTCCGAACATGACCGGAACGATCGGGTGCTCCCCCGGCAGGAGTTCGAAGCCCTCGGCGCCCATGCGCTCGCGGAACAGCGCGGCGTTCTCGCGCAGTCGTGCTCGCAGGTCGGCCGATGCCTCGACGAGATCGAGCGCGGTCAGCGTGCCGGCGACGATCGCCGGGGCGAGAGTGTTCGAGAAGAGATAGGGCCGCGAGCGCTGGCGCAGCAGTGCGACGATGTCGGAGTGCGAGGCGACGTAGCCTCCGGACGCCCCGCCGAGCGCCTTGCCGAACGTGCCGGTGTAGATGTCGATGCGATCGGCGACGCCGCAGAGTTCCGGAGTGCCACGGCCGTTCTCGCCCACGAAGCCGACAGCGTGCGAGTCGTCGACGAAGACGAGCGCGTCGTACCGCTCGGCGAGATCGCAGATCTCCGCGAGAGGTGCGATGTACCCGTCCATCGAGAACACGCCGTCGGTGACGACCACGCGGAATCGCGCATCGGATGAGGCCTTCAGCTGCTCTTCGAGGTCGGCCATGTCGCGGTTGCGGTAGCGGAGGCGACGAGCTTTGGACAGCCGGACGCCGTCGATGATCGAGGCGTGGTTCAACTCGTCGGAGATGATCGCATCCTCCGGGCCGAAGAGCGTCTCGAACACTCCCCCGTTGGCGTCGAAGCACGATGAGAACAGGATCGCATCATCCGTGCCGAGGAAGCCGGAAAGCCGACGCTCGAGCTCGAGATGCTGCTCCTGAGTGCCGCAGATGAATCGCACACTGGCGAGTCCATAGCCCCACTCGTCGAGCGCCCCCTTGGCTGCGGAGAGGATCCGGGGGTCGTCGGCGAGACCGAGGTAGTTGTTCGCGCAGAAGTTCAGCACCTCCGCGCCGTCCGCGATGATCTCGGCGCTCTGCGGTCCGCGGATGCCGCGCTCGTGCTTCGTGAGACCTGCTTCCTCGATGCTTGCGAGTTCCGCCGTCACGTGCTTCTGAAATGTTCCGTACATCACAAACTCCGTCTTCTTCTACAACCGCGTCCAGTCGAGGATGATCTTCCCTGTTCCCGCCGACTCCGCCGCGGCGAAGCCCTTCTCCCAGTCCTTCGCCGGGATGACCTCGGCGATGACCCGCCCGATCGACTCGCGCAGCGTCGCGCTCGTCTGCAGCATCGCGCCCATCGCATTCCACGTCTCGAACATCTCGCGACCGTAGATGCCCTTGATGGTGAGCATGTGCGTCACGAGCTTGCCCCAGTCGACGCCGAATCCTGTGTTCGGCAGCCCCAGCATCGCGATCCGTCCGCCATGGTTCATGTTGTCGATCATGGCCGGAAGGGCGGTCGCCGCACCGCTCATCTCGAACCCGATGTCGAAACCCTCACGCATGCCGAGGGCGTGCTGGGCGTCTCGGATGTCGCGCATGGAGACGTCGACGACCTCGTCCGCCCCCATCCGCTTCGCCATCTCGAGCCGTGGTGCGCTGACATCCGTGGCCACGATGAAACGGGCCCCCGCATGACGGGCCACGGCGATCGCCATCAGCCCGATCGGGCCGCAGCCGGTGACGAGGACGTCTTCGCCGATGAGCGGGAAGGTGAGAGCGGTGTGCACGGCATTGCCGAGCGGATCGAAGATCGCCCCGAGCTCGGGCGCGACGTCCGCGTGATGCACCCAGACGTTCGTCGCCGGCAGCGAGAGGTACTCGGCGAAGGCGCCGTCGCGCTGCAGGCCGAGACCGATCGTGCGAATGCACATCTGACGACGACCGGCGCGGCAGTTGCGGCAGGTGCCGCAGACGATATGCCCCTCGCCCGAGACCCGGTCGCCCACCGCGATGTCATGCACGAGCGGGCCCACCTCCACGACCTCGCCGTAGAACTCGTGCCCCGGAATCAGCGGAGCGGAGATGGCAGACGCCGCCCACTCGTCCCATCGGCGTATGTGCAGATCAGTCCCGCAGATTCCGGTGCGCAGGACGCGGATGACGACCTCGTCGGCCCCCGCGACCGGATCCGGACGCTCGGTGAGTTCGAGTCCGGGTGCCCGTTCGGCTTTGAACAATGCCCTCATGCTCCGATTCCAGTGCATCCGATGATGTAGATCAATCGGGACTTTCTGCATCATTCATATAGTCGTTACTAAACTCTTCTCATGGAGATCCACCAGCTGCAGATTCTGCGCGAGCTCGGCGCGCTGGGCAGCGCCGCTGCTGTCGCAGACGCACTGAATGTCACCCCGTCGGCAGTGTCACAGCATCTGGCCGCACTTCAGCGGGGCTTTCGCACTCCACTCACGCGCAAGGACGGCCGACGACTCGCGTTGACCGCCGCCGGCGAAGTGCTCGCCGCTGCGGGAACTGAGGCGATCGACGCGATGGCGGCAGCGCGGAGCGCTCTCGACGCGTTCGAGACCCTGCCGAGCGGTGTCGTGACCGTGAGCGGATTCCACAGCGCCGGGCAGGCGCTGTTCGGCTCCCTCATCAGGGAGCTGTCGGAGACCGGATCGACACTCACCGTGAAGCTCACCGACGAGGACGTCGCGCAAAGCGACTTCCCCGCGCTGACAGCCCGCTACGACCTCGTTCTTGCGCATCGCATGGAGCACTCCGATCCTTGGCCGAGCACCGGCATCCGCAGTCTCACACTCGTCCGCGAGCCACTCGACGTCGCCGTCGCCGCTTCCCACGCGCTCGCCTCGCGCGACTGGGTCGAGCCCGTCGATGTCATCGATCAGCCCTGGGTGACCAGCCGTGTCGGCTATTCCCCCGACGACGTCCTGCGCGCCGTCTCTGCTCTCACAGGGCGCGCCGTCGACGTGCGCCACCGCATCAACGACTACGGGGCGGTCTCAGCCGTCGTCGCGGCCGGCGAGGTGCTCGGGATGCTGCCGCGCTACACCTCGCGCAGCGTCGACGACCGTGACATCGTCCGTCTTCCTCTTCGGGGCGTGAGCACCCATCGCCTCATCGACGTGCTCGCACGCCCGGAGAATCTGCGCCGACGCTCGGTGCGGATCGTCGTCGAGGCGCTGGAGCGGGTGATGACTAGGCTCAAGGAATGACCGACGCATCGAACCCGCTGCTGCAGCCATCCGCTCTCCCCTACGGTCTCCCGGACTACGCGAACATCAGGCCCGAGCACTACCTGCCTGCGTTCGAGGCGGCATTCGCCGAGCACCTGAGCGAGATCTCGCGCATCACGATGGTGCGGTCGATGCCGACGTTCGAGAACACGATAGAGGCGCTCGAGCGCTCAGGAGAGCTGCTCGACCGAGTCGCGCACGCCTTCTACACCGTGAGCTCGGCGGACGCGACACCCGAGATCCAGGCGGTCGACGAGGAGCTCGCCCCGCTGATGGCAGCGCACGACGACGCGATCACGCTCGATGCCGCGCTGTACTGGCGCGTGCGGCAGGTGCACGAGCAGCTCGGCTCGCTCGATCTCGACGCCGAGCAGCGCTACCTGGTCGAGCGCCGGTTCCGTGAGATGACGCATGCGGGCGCCGCACTCGACGATGAGGCCAAGGCCCGGCTCACGCAGCTGAATCAGCAGCTGTCGACGCTCAGCACGACGTTCGAACGCAACCTGTTGAACGACACGAACGAGCTGGCCGTCGTCTTCGACGATGCCGCCGATCTCGACGGTCTCAGCAGCGGCGAGTTGTCCGCGGCCGCCCGTGCGGCGAGCGACCGCGGTCTCGACGGCAGGCATCTGATCTCGCTGCCGCTGTTCACAGGACACCCCTATCTCGCGCAGCTGCGCGACCGCGAATCTCGGCGCCGCATCATGGCGGCATCCCTCGCCAGGGCCTCGCGCGACAACGACAACGACAACCGCCCGGTCCTTGCCGAGATCGCACGGCTGCGCGCCGAGCGCGCAGCGCTGCTCGGCTACGACTCGCACGCCGCCTACGTGACGGCCGACGAGACCGCAGGTACTCCGGAGGCGGTCGAGCGGATGCTGCGAGAGCTCGCGGCACCCTCTGCCCGCAACGCGCGTTCCGAACGGGAAGCCCTGCAGGCGATCGTCGATGAGACCGAACCTGTTGCGTTCCCCGTGGAGGCGCACGACTGGTCTTTCTACACCGAGAAAGTCCGCACGGCGCGATACGACATCGACACGGCGGCGCTGCGGCCGTGGTTCGAGGCCGAGCGCGTGCTGCAGGACGGAGTGTTCTTCGCCGCGACCCGGCTGTACGGTGTGACGTTCACCGAGCGAGCGGATATTCCCTCCTACCATCCCGGCGCCCGAGTCTTCGAGGTGTTCGACGCCGACGGCAGCGCCCTCGGCCTCTACGTCCTCGACCTCTACACGCGCGACGCCAAAAGAGGCGGCGCGTGGATGAACCCGATCGTGAGCCAGTCGCGGTTGCGCGGCACGGCTCCTGTCGTCGTGAACAACCTCAACGTCGCCCAGCCGGGTGAAGGAGAGCCGACACTCCTCACGCTCGACGAGGTCACGACTCTCTTCCACGAGTTCGGCCACGCGCTGCACGGATTGTTCGCGACCGTCACCTATCCGCACTTCGCCGGCACCAACGTCTTCCGCGACTTCGTCGAGTTCCCCAGCCAGGTGAACGAGATGTGGATCCTCTGGCCCGAAGTGCTCGACAACTACGCCCGTCATCACGAGACCGGCGAACCCTTGGACCCCGCGGTCGTCGAGCGTCTCCGGGCGACGGAGGCCTTCGACCAAGGGCACGCGACCGGCGAGTACCTGGCTGCGGCCTGGCTCGACCAGGCCTGGCATCGGATCGGGACGGATGCCGGGGTCGACGACGTCGCGGCCTTCGAAGCGGCGGCTCTCGCCGACATCGGCCTCGACGATCCCGTGGTGCCGACCCGTTACTCGTCCGCGTACTTCGCGCACGTGTTCTCGGGCGGCTACAGCGCGGGCTACTACTCGTACATCTGGAGCGAGGTGCTCGACGCCGACACGGTCGAGTGGTGCCGCGAGAACGGCGGCCTCACGCGCGAGAACGGCGACCGATTCCGCTCCCGTCTGCTCGGCGTCGGCGGCGCGAAGGATCCCCTCGAGGCGTACCGCGACTTCCGCGGCCGCAATGCTGAAATCGCTCCCCTGCTGAAGCGCCGGGGACTGGAAGGATGACTATGCCCCTGACCTGACGGTCAGGGCGGCGGCAAGTCGCAGACCTCGACGACGGAGCCGAGTTCTCCCGATTCCAACCGGGACGTGCCCATCAGCGCCCCAGCCACTCCATCGCCTTGTACCAGGTGAGCTGGTGGTAGCTCTGCTCGAGGTGCTCGTCGAGACCGTCAGGCGAGAGCACATGGACGGCGATCGACTCGTTCGGGTCGAGCTGCTGTTCGCCGACACGTCGGCAGCCGAGTGCGAGGAAGTGGTGCACGCGGTTGGTGTGGTTTCCGAAGTTCGCCCAGGTGGCGCCGAGGTCGATGATCTCACCAGCTGCGTACCCTGTCTCCTCCCGCAGCTCGCGTACTGCGGCATCCGCAGGGCGCTCGCCGGGCTCCACCCCACCGCCGACGGTGCCCACCGCGACGACTCCCGCGCCATGCCGGTACTCCTCCACGACCACGGCATCGCCCGACTCGTCGAGAGCGAGCAACGAGATCCAATCGCCGTACTCGAGCACGTAGTACGGCGCGATCGAGCGCGCACTCGCGTCGCGGCAGTCATCTGCACGCAGACGGATCCAGCGGTCCGCGACCACGAGCTCGCTGCAGACGACGTGCCAGCGCTCCGGGGAGGCGCTCATCCGCTCAGACGCTCACGCGCTCTTGCGCTTGCGCTCCATCACGATCGTGGGCGCGGCGCCCTCGTCGACGGCAGCGCGGGTGATGATCACCTTTGCCACATCGTCGGTCGAGGGGATCTCGAACATGATCGGGCCGAGCACGTCTTCGAGGATCGCGCGGAGACCGCGGGCTCCCGTCTTGCGCTCGACCGCCAGATCCGCGATCGACCGCAGAGCGTCCTCCTCGAACTCGAGCTGCACGCCGTCGATCTCGAACATGCGCTGATACTGCTTGACCAGCGCGTTGCGCGGACCCGTCAGGATGTCGATCAGCGCGTTCTGGTCGAGCGGGGACACCGAAGTCACCACGGGGAGACGACCGATGAACTCGGGGATGAGGCCGAACTTGTGCAGGTCTTCGGGGAGCACCTCGCTGAACAGATCGAGGTCCTTGCCCTTGTCGTGCAGCGGTGCGCCGAAGCCGATGCCGTGCTTGCCGACGCGCGCCGAGACGATGTCCTCGAGGCCTGCGAAGGCACCGGCCACGATGAACAGGACGTTCGAGGTGTCGATCTGCAGGAACTCCTGATGCGGGTGCTTGCGCCCGCCCTGCGGCGGGACCGAGGCGACCGTGCCCTCGATGATCTTGAGCAGGGCCTGCTGCACGCCCTCGCCAGAGACGTCACGCGTGATGGAGGGATTCTCGGCCTTGCGAGCGATCTTGTCGACCTCGTCGATGTAGATGATTCCCTGCTCGGCGCGCTTGACGTCGTAGTCGGCGGCCTGGATGAGCTTGAGGAGGATGTTCTCGACGTCTTCACCCACGTACCCCGCCTCGGTGAGAGCGGTGGCGTCGGCGACAGCGAACGGCACGTTCAGCCGCTTCGCGAGCGTCTGGGCCAGGTACGTCTTGCCGCAGCCGGTCGGACCGATGAGCAGGATGTTGCTCTTCGCGATCTCGACGCTCTCGGCCTTCTGCTCGGCCGGCTGCAGAGTGCCGTGGGCGCGGATGCGCTTGTAGTGGTTGTAGACGGCGACGGCGAGAGCTTTCTTCGCCGGCTCCTGCCCGACCACGTACTCCTCGAGGAACGAGAAGATCTCACGCGGCTTGGGCAGCTCGAAGTCGGCCGTGCCGGTCGCGGCGGACTCCGCCATCCGCTCCTCGATGATCTCGTTGCACAGTTCGACGCATTCGTCGCAGATGTACACACCGGGGCCAGCGATGAGCTGCTGCACCTGCTTCTGGCTCTTTCCGCAGAACGAGCACTTGAACAGGTCGGCGCTTTCACCGATACGGGCCATGCGCGTCCTCCTCAGGATGCCGAGATCGTCATCCGAGCCTAACCGCTGTATCGGACACCGGGACGCATTGGCGCGGACACGATTGGGATCTCAAAGGTGGAGACATCCGCGGCGTCCAGCTACGATCGGCTGGTCCGACGAACCACGGACGCCGTGGAACGAAGGATCTTTGCATGACAATTATCGAGGGCAGGCTCAACCTCGACCATGGGGTAATAGTCACGACCGATTGTCTCGGGAAGACGTTCACATCGAAGATCGCCGACGTGGAGGTGAACGTAGAGCTTCCTCGAGCTCAGACAATCGCACGACCACTCGAGGAGGACGGCCCGCCGGGCGACCTCTATGTGATTGAGCCTGTGTGGGCGTCGTCTCCTTGGAATTGGAGATCCCTGCTCGGGGACGCACCTGAGGAACCGAACGAGTGGGGTGCGCCTCTCCTAACCGATTGGACTTCAGGGGAAGATTTGCCGTCAGGCGCAGTCAGTGTTCGAAGCGCGCGACTGTGGTTCAGCGGCGTAGGCGAATTCTCACGAGACTCTGAACTCGGTACCCGCGTCATGGACGCGAAGGACGCCTGGCTGTCGCGCGTGAGCAACTGGGTCGAGTGTCTCACGCTTCAGCACATCAGTAGCCGCGACGACACCAAGCTGAGACAACGGCGAACTCTCGACAAAATCCTATGGACGGACACAGGGGGCTCCTCAGAGCTGCTCGACATAGGCCATGCAGGGTGGTCCCGGTACGGCCCAATTGACGCGATGACTGCGGACGGTTTTTCCAACGTTCTCCAGCTCGCGGCAGTAGACACGGTCCCGGACCTTGCATGGCAGCTGCTCCGGGATTCCTTTCATGCCCATGGCTACGCAGAGGATCGTCGTGCGGTCATCGATGCCGCAGCCGCGTTGGAGGTCGGCTACTCGCGATGGCTTGAAGATCGACTTGACGGAGTCGACGCGCAGGTCGCCGAGCTAATTCTGGGTTCCAGGGCAACGCTCGGCCTCAAGCTCGAACAAGCGAAAGTGTTGGGCTGGGTGGCACCAGCCGGTACTGGAGACTTGGTGTCGCTCCGCAACCGAGCCGTCCATGGCGGCTACTCTCCGACCCAGATGACAGCCGCTCGCGTACTCGCCGCCGCCCGCGAAGCTCTAGGTCTGTTCGACCCTGCGCACAGCGACCTGATCGCCAGGTCAACAAGATCCTTCCCTATACCCGAACCCTACTCACCGACGTCCCCCGCCTCCGCATAGGAATGGCTCCCAGAAGCCGAGCCCGCGCCACCGTCTAGCCGTGCTGAGTTACTTGCTCGATATCCGGCGCCCCACCTGAACGCCGGCGCCCCACCAGAACGCCGTCAGCCCAATGGGGCACGGACGAGCAGGTGGGGCGTCGCGGGAGATCGGTCGCGTCAGACCATGCTCTTGGTGTGCCAGACGGTCTTGACCTCGGTGAAGGCGCCGATACGCTCGGGCGACGCCACGACGACGCCCGGAGCGATGACGCGCTTGAGCGTCTCAGCCGCCGCGATCTGCATGTCCACCCAGTCGAGGTCGCCTGCGCCGGCGAGATCGAGCGCGTTGACGTCCTGATGCGAGGCGAGCCACGGTGCGATCTCCGCGGGCGAGCCGGTGAGGACGTTGACGACTCCTCCGGGCACGTCGCTGGTCGCGAGCACCTCGGCGAGGCTGATCGCAGAGAGCGGATGCCGTTCGCTGGCGATCACGACCACGGTGTTGCCGGCGACCAGCGCCGGCGCCACGACCGAGACCAGGCCGAGCAGCGCGGAGTCCTGCGGTGCGACGATCGCCACGACGCCGGTGGGCTCCGGCACGGAGATGTTGAAGTACGGCCCTGCCACCGGGTTCGCGTTGCCCGCGACCTGGGCGTACTTGTCGCACCATCCGGCATACCAGACCCAGAGGTCGATCGCCTCGTCGACCTGAGCTCCGGCCGCGGCGACGGAAACGCCTTCCTGCGCCACGATCTCGTCGATGAACTGCGCCCGGCGCCCTTCGAGCACCTCGGCCACTCGGTAGAGCACCTGCCCCCGGTTGTACGCGGTCGCCCCCGACCAGCCCTTCACCGCGGCACGAGCGGCGACGACGGCATCCCTGGCATCCTTGCGCGACGCCTTGGCCGCGTTCGCCAGGAACGCGCCCTTGGCCGAGACGACCTCATAGGTGCGACCCGACTCGCTGCGAGGAAAGGCTCCGCCGATCGCGAGCTTGTAGGTCTTGGGCACGGTGAGTCGCTTGCTCATGATGCTGCTCCCTGGAGATAGGCGGTGAGACCCTGTCGTCCGCCCTCGCGGCCGAACCCGGACTCCTTGTAACCACCGAACGGGCTCGACGGATCGAAACGGTTGAACGTGTTCGCCCAGATCACGCCCGCGCGCAGGCGGTCGGCGACGGCGAGGATGCGCGATCCCTTGTCCGACCAGATTCCTGCGGACAGGCCGTACGGAGTGTTGTTCGCCTTGGCGATCGCCTCAGCCGGCGTGCGGAAGGTGAGGACCGAGAGCACCGGACCGAACACCTCGTCGCGGGCGATGCGGTGCGAGGCTTCGACACCGGTGAAGATCGTCGGCGCGAACCAGAAGCCCTTCTCGGGGATCTCACACTCGGCGGTCCAGCGCTCCGCGCCCTCGGCCTCGCCGATGTCGCTGAGCTCGCGGATGCGCGCCAGCTGCGCCGCAGAGTTGATCGCCCCGATGTCGGTGTTCTTGTCGAGCGGGTCGCCGAGGCGCAGAGTCGACAGGCGGCTCTTCAGCCGGTCGACGACTTCGTCATGGATCGATTCCTGCACGAGCAGGCGGCTGCCGGCGCAGCACACGTGACCCTGGTTGAAGAAGATCCCGTTGACGATGCCCTCGATCGCCTGCTCCATCGGAGCGTCGTCGAACACGATGTTCGCCGCCTTGCCGCCCAGCTCGAGCGTGAGCTTCTTGCCGGTTCCGGCAACGGCACGCGCGATGTCGCGGCCGACCCCCGTCGAGCCGGTGAAGGCCACCTTGTCGACATCAGGGTGGCGGACGAGCGCCGCGCCGGTCGGTCCCGCACCGGTGATGATGTTCACGACGCCCGCGGGCAGGTCGGCCTGCTGCAGGATCTCGGCGAAGATCAGCGCCGTCAGCGGCGTGGTCTCGGCGGGCTTGAGGACGACGGTGTTGCCGGCGGCCAGGGCCGGGGCGAGCTTCCACGCGAGCATGAGCAGCGGGAAGTTCCACGGGATCACCTGACCCGCCACACCGAGCGCGCGCGGGTTCGCTCCGAGACCGGCGTAGTCGAGCTTGTCGGCCCAACCGGCGTAATAGAAGAACCAGGAGGCGACGAGCGGCACATCGACGTCGCGGCTCTCCTTGATCGGCTTGCCGTTGTCGAGGCTCTCGGCGACGGCGAGTTCGCGGGCGCGCTCTTGCACGAGGCGAGCGATGCGGAACAGGTACTTGCCCCGATCGCGACCGCTCATCTTCGACCAGGTCTTGTCGTAGGCGCGACGGGCGGCGGCGACCGCACGGTCGACGTCTTCGTCGGAGGCCGAGGCGATCTCGGCGATGCGCGTCTCGTCAGACGGGGAGATGGTCGAGAAGCTCGCACCGCTGCCGTCCACGAATTCGCCATCGATGAAGAGGCCGTAGCTGTCGCGCAGGTTCAGGACCGCCTTCGACTCCGGCGCGGGTGCGTATTCCAGGAATGACATATCTCGTCCTCAGTCGATCGTGACGTAGTCGGGGCCGGAGTAGTGGCCGGTGGCGAGCTTCTGACGCTGCAGGAGCACATCGTTGAGCAGGCTGGACGCCCCGAAACGGAACAGGTGCGGCTGCAGCCACTCCTCGCCGACGGTCTCGGCGACGGTGACGAGGTACTTCACGGCGTCCTTCGATGAGCGGATGCCGCGCCTGCCGGCTTGACACCGATCTTCTCGCCCGTGCCGTGGTGCCAGTCGCGCACCGTCTCGAGCATGAGCAGGGTCGTGGGCAGCGTCGCCGCCGGCTGCACCTTGCCCGTGGACGTCTTGATGAAGTCGCCGCCCGCGAGGATGCCGAGCCATGAGGCCCGCTTGATGTTGTCGTAGGTGTTCAGCTCGCCGGTCTCGAGGATCACCTTGAGCGAGGCGTAACTGCCGTCTTCGCGACGGCACGCTTCCTTCACGGCGGCGATCTGGTCGAACACCAGGCCGTAACGACCCGAGAGGAACGCGCCGCGGTCGATCACCATGTCGATCTCATCGGCTCCTGCCGCGACCGCCTCCGCCGTGTCGGCGAGCTTGATCGCCAGCGACGATCGTCCGCTCGGAAACGCGGTGGCCACGGCGGCGACCGAGATCAGTCCGTCATCAGGATCGCCGTGCACGGCGCCCAGCGCATCGACGGCGTATCCGACCATGTCGCCGTACACGCAGACGGCAGCGACGCGCGGAGTCGTCGGGTCGGCAGCATCCGGCGTCTTCGCCTTGGCGACCAGCGAGCGCACCTTGCCCGGTGTGTCCGCCCCCTCGAGGGTCGTCAGGTCGATGAGCTTGATGATCGTGTCGAGCGCCCACGCCTTCGAGGTGGTCTTGATCGATCGGGTGCCGAGACCGGCAGCGCGCTGCTCGAGTCCCACCGCGTCCACACCGGGGAGTCCGTGCAGGAAGCGGCGAAGCGTCGCATCGTCGGGCTCACCGCCCAGCACGTCGACCGCGCTGCGGCGGCTGAGTTCTTTGGTCGTCACTGTTCCTCCAACAATGCTCTGGCTGTGTTCTCGTCTGTCACGATGACGCTGCACAGGCCGCTCGTGACGACTGTGCGCGCAATGTCATGTTTCGCTTCGCCCGTGGCGACGAAGACCGCTCGCGCTGCGGCGCGCAGTCTCGCCAAGTCGACCCCGACGGTGCGGGCATCGAGCTGCGGATCGACGATGTTGCCGTCGGCGTCGATGTACCTGCCGAGGACATCGCCGACGGCGCCGCGGCGCGCCAGCTCTTCCACGTCGGATGCCGTCAGATAGCCGTTCTCGACGTGGGCAGAGCTCGCGTCGCACGGCCCAGCGGTGAAAAGGAATGCCTGCGCTTCGGCCGCCTCTTCGAGGACCGCCGCAACGGTGCGATCCGCCTCGATCGCCTGCTTGGTCTCCACCCGTTCGAGAATCGCCGGGCTCGGCAGCAGCGACACGTGTCCCGATGCGCGCTGCGCGATCGTGACCGCGAGGCCGGCTGCTCCGCCGGAGCGGCGGTTGAGGCTCACTCCCCCGTTGAGCTGCACCACCGTCACTCCGGTCGCCCAGCCGTCGGGCAGTGCTTCGGCGACGGCGCGCAGCGTGCGCCCCCAGCTCACACCGAGCGTGCGGGGCACAGGGCGCATCGCGGTCAGATAGTCGGCTGCGGCCTGCGCGACCCGCTCGAGTGTGCCCTCATCTCCCTCGGGCGAGGGCACGACGATGGCGGCCGCGAGATCGTGTCTTTCGACCAGTTGCCGCTCGAGACCGAGGCGACGGGCTCGCGGATGCACGATCTCGATGCGGACGATGCCGCGTTCGCGCGCCTGCGTGAGCAGCCGACCGACCTTCCATCGGGAGATCTTGAGGAGGGCGCCGATCTCGTCCTGGGTCTTGTCCTCGTCGTAATACAGCTCGGCGACGCGAACCATGACAAGCTCTTCTTCCACAGCAACCTCCTTCCTCGACCAGGATAGGCGCTTCACCGCGTCCGCGCACTCTCTTGCTCACATGAGCAGACGGCGCTCGGCTGGGTGCGCAAAAGGACGCCGGTCGACTGACCGGCGTCCTTTCAGGGTGGAACTCAGACGCGCTTGCGCGAGCTGAGCACCTGGTCGACGATCCCGTACTCCAGCGCCTCGGGCGCGGAGAGGATCTTGTCGCGGTCGATGTCGCGGTTGACCTGCTCAGCAGTCTTGCCCGGTGTGCTTGGCCATGGTCTCTTCGAGCCAGGTGCGCATGCGGAGGATCTCCGCCGCCTGGATCTCGATGTCGGACGCCTGCCCGTGCCCAGCCTCGCCCATCGCCGGCTGGTGCATCAGCACGCGGGCGTTGGGCAGCGCGAGACGCTTACCAGGCGCGCCGGCCGCCAGCAGCACGGATGCCGCCGATGCGGCCTGTCCGAGCACCACGGTCTGGATCTGCGGCGCCACGTACTGCATGGTGTCGTAGATCGCGGTCATCGCGGTGAACGATCCACCGGGCGAATTGATGTACATCGTGATGTCGCGCTCTGAGTCCTGGCTCTCGAGGACGAGGAGCTGAGCCATCACGTCGTCGGCCGACGCGTCGTCGACCTGCACGCCGAGGAAGATCACTCGATCTTCGAACAGCTTGTTGTACGGGTCCTGGCGCTTGAAGCCGTAGGCGGTGCGCTCCTCGAACTGCGGGAGCACGTAGCGGCTGGACGGGAGGTTGCCGGCAGCGCGGAAGGTGGGTGTGTACATGTGATTCCTTCTCTTTCCGCTTACTTCGAGTCCTGCTCGGTGCCGCCGCCGCCGATGACGTCGGAGGCCGATTCGCGGATGTGGTCGACGAAGCCGTACTCGAGCGCTTCCTGGGCCGTGAACCAGCGATCGCGGTCGCCGTCGGCGTTGATCTGCTCGACCGACTTGCCGGTCTGGGCCGCCGTGATCTCAGCGAGACGGTTCTTCATCGAGGTGATGAGCTGCGCCTGCGTCTGGATGTCGCTCGAAGTGCCACCGAAGCCGCCGTGCGGCTGGTGCAGCAGCACTCGGGCGTTCGGAGTGATGTAACGCTTGCCCTTGGTGCCGGCGGTCAACAGCAGCTGACCCATCGACGCCGCCATGCCGATGCCGACCGTGACGATGTCGTTCGGAACGAACTGCATCGTGTCGTAGATCGCCATACCCGCGGTGATGGAGCCACCGGGCGAGTTGACGTAGAGGAAGATGTCCTTCTCCGAGTCCTCTGCCGCGAGAAGAAGGATCTTCGCGCAGATCTCGTTGGCGTTCTCGTCGCGCACCTCCGAGCCCAGCCAGATGATGCGGTCCTTCAGCAGACGATCGAAGACGCTCGTCGCGAGGAGGGGTTCTGCAGCCATGTCAGCTCCTGATTCCGTGTTTCAGTGATTCGAATCTACCGGCGACAACGCGGGGTTCAGGTCGTGTTCGCCGTCGGCATATCAGGCGTCGGCGTCGGCGATGTCGTGAGCGTACGCCGTCATCGACCGGTGGTACCGGGGAAGGTGCGGAACCAGCGCGAGAAGTGCGACCGAGAGTCCACGCGCGGGTTGTCCCGCGCTGGCCAGGACGAGAGCGTGGACGGCGGCGACGGCGTCACGGTACGGACCGTCGGCCGAGATCTCCTCCTCCGCCCTGATCACGGCCAGCGCCTGATCGAACTCACCGAGATTGCGCAGCGAGCTGGCCAGTTGGACGACCGCCTGCGGCCGGTGCTCAGCATCGAGACCGAGCTCGAGAGCTCGGCGATACAGCTCCACGGCCTCTGCGGGGCGACCCGCGGAGTCTCGGGCGCCCGCGCGCTCGAACTCCGCCCGCGCATCATCCGCTCCGCGTTCAGCGGCGAGTGCGTCGATGCGCGCGATGATCTCGTCGCCGACCTCCTCCCCCGTCGCATCCGCCCAGACCTCGTCGATCCGCTCGTCCCAGTTCATCTGTCGTCCTCCTGTACGAGAAAGGGGCGGATGCCGCAGCATCCGCCCCCTTCATCCGATCTGTCGATCACTCAGCCGAGTCGGCTGCCTTCTTGGCCGGAGCCTTCTTGGCCGGAGCCTTCTTCGCGGCGGGCTTCGCGGCGGTCTCGGCATCGGCCTTCTCGGCCGCCGCCTTCTTCGCGGGAGCCTTCTTCGCCGGAGCCTTCTTCGCGGGCTTCTCCTCGGCGGGAGCCTCAGCCGCCTCGGCGTCAGCCTCAGCCTCGTCGTCGGTCACGATGAAGTCGCTCAGGTCCACGGCCTTGCCGTTCGTGTCGACGACCTTGACCTTGCCCAGGGCGATCGCGAGCGCCTTGTTGCGGGCGACCTCGCCGACCAGCGCGGGGAGCTGGTTCGAGGACTGCAGCGCCTCGACGAACTCCTGCGGAGCCATGCCGTACTGCGAGGCCGACTGGATGAGGTACTGCGAGAGCTCGTCCTGCGAGACCTGCACGTCGGCCTGCTCGGCGATCGTGTCGAGCAGGACCTGCGTGCGGAACTGCTTCTCGCTCGCCTCGGTCACCTCGGCGCGGTGCGCGTCGTCCTCGAGACGGCCTTCGCCCTCGAGGTGGTTGTGCACCTCGTCCTCGATGAGCTGCGGCGGCACCGGGATGTCGATCTTCTCGAGCAGCGTCTCGACGAGCTTGTCGCGAGCCGCTGAACCCTGCGTGAAGACGCTCTGCTGAGCAACGCGCTCGGAGAGGCTCTCACGGAGTTCGGCGATCGTGTCGAACTCGCTGGCGATCTGCGCGAAGTCGTCGTCGGCCTCGGGAAGCTCGCGCTCCTTGACGGCCTTGACGGTCACGGAGACCTCGGCCTCGGAGCCGGCGTGGTCGCCGCCGACGAGCGACGAGCGGAACGTGGTGTCCTCACCCGCGGTCAGCGACTCGATCGCGTCGTCGATGCCCTCGAGGAGCTCGCCCGAGCCGACCTCGTAGGAGACGCCCTCGGCACGGTCGATCTCGGCGCCGTCGATCGTGGCGACGAGGTCGAGTTCGACGAAGTCGCCCTTCGCTGCGGGACGGTCGACCGGCACGAGAGTGCCGAAGCGGGCGCGGAGACGCTCGAGCTCCTCATCGATGGCCGCCTCATCGGTCTCGACGGCGTCGACGGTCACCGTGATGCCGTCGTACGAGGGGAGTTCGATGTCGGGGCGCACGTCGACCTCGACGTCGACGAGCAGGTCGCCGGAGAAGTCCTTCTCGTTCGGCCACTGGGTGATCTCCGCCGACGGCCGGCCGACGACGCGCACCTTGTGCTCGACGGTGGCCTCGCGGAAGAACTTGTCGAGGCCCTCGTTGACGGCGTGCTCGATGACCGCGCCACGTCCGATGCGCTGGTCGATGATCGGGGCCGGAACCTTGCCCTTGCGGAAGCCGGGGATCTGCACGTCCTGAGCGATGTGCTCGTAGGCGTGGGCGATGCTGGGCTTGAGGTCTTCGGGGGTGACCGTGATGCTGAGCTTGACCCGGGTCGGGGTCAGCTTCTCGACGGTGCTGTTCGCCATGCTGGTGTGTTCTCCTTGTGATTTCCGCGCTGAATCGCGGCTGTCAGGCCTGTGAAGCCGTGTCGGGGCGACAGGAGTTGAACCTGCGACCTCCCGCTCCCAAAGCGGGCGCTCTACCAAACTGAGCTACGCCCCGGGGAATCCGCATGCAGATTCAGCCTCGAAGAGTCTAACGGACGCGAGCACTCTTCACTGTCCGCTATAGTCGTTTGAGTCCGGTTCGCCGGTTCGGGGGTGTAGCTCAATGGTAGAGTCTCAGTCTTCCAAACTGATTGCGCGGGTTCGATTCCCGTCACCCCCTCACTCGGATCAGGTCCTCGCTTCGCAGCGAGGGCCTTTTCACTAGGGAGGATGCGTGGTCGATCCGCACTCCGCAGCGCACGGCTTCCATACCCTGCCGATGCACTTCTCCGGAACCGCTGCGGTGGGTCGAAAGACGCGCCGCCGTCGCACCGGCCCGATCCTCAGCATCGTCGGCGTGTTCGCCGCCGGGGCGGTCTTCGGCGGTCTCCAGCTCGCCGGCAATCTCGGCTTCGATGACGCGGCAGAGCAGTTCGAGGCGCAGGCCGATTCGACTCATGCGACGCTCCTCGACGTTCGCGCGTCGACGACCGACCTCGATGCCGTGACCGCGTCTGCGACGCAGATCCTCGAGAGCGACAACGGCACCCTCGCTCCCGCCGCATCCAAGGACGTCCTTTCGGCAGCGGTGGACGAGGCCGATGAGGTCGTGGCCGACACCGAGACGGTGCTCGACACCGAGATCCCTGACCGGACGGAGAAGCCCGGCTGGTTCTGGGAGCTGTTCGCCGCCTCTGATCGCCTGTCGGATGACCGCGCCGATCTGGCCGACCTCGATGACGACCTCGCCGACCGATCACCGCTGATCGAGACCGCAGGCTCGTCCGTTTCGGACGCCGGCATCACGCTGCTCTCGTCGGCCGCCTCGGCCGCCGCTCCGTTCGAAGGCGCCCACATCTCCGCGAAGAACGACGCGGTGATCGCGCTGCGCGAGTCCGCGGCGGATCTGGCTGAGGTGACGTCGATCGACCAGGACGCCGTCACCTCGTTCGTCGCGCTTCAGGATGCCGCCACGCAGGTCGTCTCCTCTGAGCAGGTGGAGCTTGCGGAGAAGGCGGGACCGCTCATGCAGAACCGCCTCGCAATCGAGGCGTTCGCCAGATCCTTGGCACCAGGCGTGCTCCTCGAGTTCGACTGGAGTCCGATCGTCAACGGCGTCGGTGACAACGGCAGCATGGGCGGACTCACCACCTGGTGGTGGTCCACACCGGGCCACGCGGTGATCGAGCTGTCGAATTCGGTGGCCGAGCAGTGGCCGTCGATCACGAGCAAGTCGCTCGTCGCCCACGAGGTCGGGCACGCCATCAGCGTGAAGTGCCAGGACATGTACGACTCGTCGACGCAGGACAGCATCGAGAAGTGGGCCACGGCCTGGGCGATCAGCATGGGCTACACCGACGACGCCAACGGCGTGTGGGCCTACGGCTATCCCCCGCAGTCATACATCGACGCGGCGGCGGGCTGCCGGTGACATGAAGAAGCCGCCGCGACCGGATGGTCACGGCGGCTTCTCTGCGATGTCTTACTGGCCGCGTCGCTCGCGCAGCTGTGTGAGAGCGTCCTCGAGGAGCTGGACGGCCTCCTCGTCGGTGCGACGCTCCTTCACGTAGGCGAGGTGCGTCTTGTACGGCTCGGTCTTCGCGAGAGCCGGAGGGTTCTCCTTGTCGCGACCGGCCGGAAGACCGGACTGCGGGTGATCGATGATCTCCGGGATCTCCTCGTCGGGCAGACCCGCCGCGAAGTAGCGGACCGTCTCGTTGCCGAGGCCGTCCCAGTAGGAGACCGCGATGCGGTCGGCGTGATAGCCGTGGTCCTGTTCACCCATCGGGCCGGAGCCGACACGGGTGCCCCTGATCGCGTTGCCGCCGGTAGCCATCAGATCACCTCGAACTTCGTGATGAGGCCGAGCGCGACGATCGACACGAACCAGATCAGGGCGAGGATCACCGTGAAGCGGTTGAGGTTGCGCTCCGCCAGGCCCGACGAGCCGACCGCGGTGGACATGCCACCGCCGAACATGTCGGACAGGCCGCCGCCGCGGCCCTTGTGGAGCAGGATGAGGAGAGTCAGCAGAACGCTGGTGATGCCCAGCAGCACCTGCAGGACGAACTCGAGAATTTCCACGAGGAAGAAGCCTTTCGCCGGGGCGGGATAGCCCCCGTAACGGTCAAGTATACGGTGCGGCGGGGCCGGAGCCCCGCCACACGCTCAGACGCCTACGTGCTTCTCGAAGCGGATGATCGCTGCGAACTCGTCGACCACGAGGCTCGCCCCGCCGACCAGAGCGCCGTCGACGTCGGGCTCGCGCATGAAGCTGGCGATGTTCGACGACTTCACCGATCCGCCGTAGAGGATGCGGGTCCGCGCAGCCGCGTCGTCGCCGAGGACCTTCGCGATCACCGCACGCAGAGCCGCGCAGACGTCCTGCGCCTGCTGAGGCGTCGCCGCCTGCCCCGAGCCGATGGCCCAGACCGGCTCGTACGCCACGACGATGTCGGCATCCTTCGAGAGCCCCTGCAGCGCGACCTCGAGCTGACCGGCCGGAACGGCGCTCGCACCGAACTTCTCGAGGTCCTCCGCCGTCTCGCCGACGCAGATCACCGGAACCAGGCCGTTCTTGATCGCAGCCTTCGTCTTCGCTGCCACGACCTCGTCGGACTCCGCGTGGTACTCACGACGCTCGGAATGGCCGATGATGACGTACTTCGCATCGAGCTTCGCGAGAAACGCGCCCGACACCTCACCGGTGTAGGCACCGGAGTCGTGTGCGGACAGGTCCTGCGCGCCGAGCGCGAAGGGGATCTTGTCGGCGTCGATCAGCGTCTGCACGCTGCGGATGTCGGTGAAGGGCGGGAACACCGCGACCTCCACCGAGCCGTCTTCGTGCTTGGCGTCCTTCAGCGTCCAGTGCAGCTTCTGCACGAACGCGACCGCCTGCAGGTGGTCGAGATTCATCTTCCAGTTTCCCGCGATCAGCGGGGTACGAGTGTTCAGACCCATCCGAGCACCTCCAGGCCGGGTAGTTTCTTGCCCTCGAGGAACTCGAGGCTTGCGCCGCCACCGGTCGAGATGTGACCGAACTGGTCGTCGGCGAAGCCGAGCTGACGCACCGCAGCGGCCGAATCGCCGCCGCCGACGACGCTGAGTCCGTCGACCTCGGTGAGCGCCTGTGCCACGGCCTTGGTACCGGCTGCGAACGCGGGGAACTCGAACACGCCCATGGGGCCGTTCCAGAACACCGTCTTCGAACCGCGTACGACGTCGGCGAATCTCGCCGCCGTCTCAGGACCGATGTCGAGACCGATGCCGGACGCGCCGAAGGCCGTCGACTCGATCGCATCCGCCGCGACGACCTCGTGCGCCGCGTCTGCAGAGAACTTCTCCGCCACGACGACGTCGGTCGGCAGCACGAGCTCCACGCCGCGTTCGGCCGCCTCGGCGATGTAGCCGCGGACGGTGTCGAGCTGGTCCTCCTCGAGGAGACTCGAGGCCACCTCGTGGCCCTGCGCCTTCAAGAAGGTGAACAGCATCCCGCCGCCGACGAGGATCCGGTCGACGCGAGGAAGCAGGTGCGAGATCACGCCGAGCTTGTCGCTCACCTTCGACCCGCCGAGCACGACCGCGTACGGGCGCTCGGGGTTCTCGGTGAGACGGTCGAGCACGTCGAGCTCTGCGGCGATCAGCAGACCGGCCGCCGACGGAAGCAGCTGAGCCAAGTCGTAGACGCTCGCCTGCTTGCGGTGCACGACGCCGAACCCGTCGGAGACGAGCACGTCGCCGAGTTCTGCGAGCTGCCCCGCGAATGCGGCGCGCTCGGCATCGTCCTTCGCCGTCTCCCCCGCGTTGAATCGCAGGTTCTCGATGACGACGACTCCGCCGTCCTCCAGGGAGGCGACGGCATCCTTCGCCGACTCGCCCACCGTGTCGCGCGCGAACGCGACCGGCTTGCCCAGCAGCTCGGACAGCCGCTGCGCGACCGGCTCGAGGCTGTACTGCGGATCGGGGGCCCCATCGGGGCGGCCCAGGTGCGAGCACACGATGACGCGGGCACCCGCGTTGATGAGTGCGTTGAGAGTCGGCAGCGAGGCGCGAACACGACCATCGTCCGTTATGACCCCATCCCGAAGCGGGACGTTCAGGTCACAACGGACGATGACGCGCTTGCCCTCGAGCGGACCCAGAGAGTCCAGGGTGCGCAGAGTCATGTGTCTGAGATTCAGAGACGCTCGGCGACGTACTCGGTCAGGTCGACGAGACGGTTGGAGTAGCCCCACTCGTTGTCGTACCAGCTCGAGACCTTGACGAGGTTGCCGCTGACGTTGGTCAGAGTGGAGTCGAAGATCGAGGAGTGCGGGTTGTGCACGATGTCGCTGGAGACGATCTGGTCCTCGTTGTACTGCAGGTAGCCGGCGAGGCGACCGTCTGCGGCGGCCTTCTTGTACGCCTCGTTGACCTCGTCGACCGTGAGATTCTCGCGGTCGGTGACCAGCGTGAGGTCGACGATCGAGCCGGTGGGGACCGGGACGCGGTACGACGAGCCGGACAGCTTGCCGTTGAGCTCCGGCAGCACCTCGCCGATCGCCTTCGCGGCGCCGGTGGATGCGGGGACGATGTTGATCGCTGCGGCGCGGGCGCGACGCAGGTCACCGTGCGGACCGTCCTGCAGGTTCTGGTCTGCGGTGTAGGCGTGAGCGGTCATCATGAAGCCGCGGTCGATGCCGAATGCGTCGTTGAAGACCTGCGCGAGCGGTGCGAGGCAGTTGGTGGTGCACGACGCGTTGGAGATGATGTGCTGCGTGGCGGGGTCGTAGGTGTCCTCGTTCACGCCCATGACGAACGTGCCGTCGACGCCGGTGCCCGGTGCCGAGATCAGGACCTTCTTGGCGCCTGCCTCGATGTGCTTCTTGGCGAGCTCCGCCTTGGTGAAGAAGCCGGTCGACTCGATGACGATGTCGACGCCCAGCTCGCCCCAGGGGAGGTTGGCGGGGTCGCGGTCTGCGAAGGCCTTGATCTTCTTGCCGTTGACCGTGATGCTGTCGTCGTCGTAACTGATCTCGGCGTCGAGGACGCCGCCGACCGAGTCGTACTTCAGCAGGTGCGCGAGGGTCTTGTTGTCAGTGAGGTCGTTGACTGCGACGATGTCGAGGTCAGCGCCCTGTGCGAGAGCCGCACGAAGGAAGTTACGTCCGATGCGGCCGAAGCCGTTGATACCGATCTTGACAGACACTAAGGTCTCCTGATTTCTTGTGCGCAATACGCGCGGTTTCAACTTGATTCTGGACAACGGCGTCCCGACGGGCAGAGTCCGTCGGGACGCCCGTCTTGTTTACGACAGTACCAGCAGGCCCGAGGTCTTCTCACGGGCTGTTTCGAAGCGCCGAGCCACGTTCTCCCAGTTGGCGATGTTCCACGCCGCCTTGACGTAGTCGGCCTTGACGTTGAGGTAGTCGAGGTAGAAGGCGTGCTCCCACATGTCGAGCTGGAACAGCGGCACCGTACCCTGGGCCGCGTTGGACTGCTGGTCGAACAGCTGCTGGATGATCAGGCGCTGCCCGATCGAGTCCCAGCTGAGCACCGACCAGCCGGAGCCCTGGATTCCCAAGGCGTTCGCGGTGAAGTGCGCCTGGAACTTCTCGAAGGAGCCGAAGAACTCGTCGATCGCCGCACGGAGCTCCCCCTCGGGCTCGCCGCCGCCGTTCGGGGAGAGGTTGGTCCAGAAGATCGAGTGGTTGACGTGCCCGCCGAGGTTGAACGCGAGGTCCTTCTCGAGCTTGTTGACGTTCGCGAGGTTGCCCGTCTCACGAGCCTCTGCGAGACCGTCGAGCGCCGCGTTCGCGCCCGTGACGTAGGCCGCGTGGTGCTTGTCATGGTGGAGTTCCATGATCTTGCCGCTGATGTGCGGTTCGAGCGCCGCGAAGTCGTAAGGAAGGTCGGGGAGCGTGTAAACAGCCATATCGCTTTCATCCAATCCGCGCCGCGCCGCGGCGCTTGCCGATCCTCCGCGCCACCGAATGCGGTGCGGAGCAGACGCTTTTCATCCTAGTGACGACAACGCACGTGTGGTCGGGTTCCTTCCGCCAGATGACGAAGCGAGCCGGTCCCTTTCGGGACCGGCTCGCTTCGTCAGGCCTGCGTCGCTGAGTTCGTCGAACCCTCAGACGTCCAGCCCCGCTGGCACGGCTGCTTCGGTACCGGGAATGCCCTCCACCTGGGCGCGCTTGTCAGCCATCGCGAGCAGACGGCGGATGCGGCCCGCCACAGCGTCCTTGGTCATGGGCGGATCGGCGTGATGACCCAGCTCGTCGAGACTCGCGTCGCGATGCGCAAGACGCAGCTCGCCCGCGACCTTCAGATGATCGGGCACGTCGTCGGCGAGGATCTCCAGCGCGCGCTCGACACGCGCGCACGCCGCGACCGCGGCCTGCGCCGAGCGACGCAGGTTCGCGTCGTCGAAGTTCACGAGCCGGTTGACCCCGGCACGGACCTCGCGGCGCTGACGCATCTCCTCCCAGGCGGCGGCCGTGCGGTGGGCCCCCATCTCGCTGAGGATGCTGCGGATGGCCTCGCCCTCGCGCACGACGACGCGGGGCATCCCGCGCACTTCACGGGCCTTCGCGGCGACGCCGAGTCGGTGGGCCGCGCCGACCAGGGCCATGGCCGCCTCCGACGAGGGGCAGGCCACCTCGAGCATCGCCGAGCGCCCGGGCTCGCTGAGGGTTCCGGCGGCGAGGAACGCTCCACGCCAGAGCCCGGCGACCTCTGCCCGCGACCCCGTGGTGAGCCGGTTCGGAAGCCCCCGCACAGGACGTCGGCGCTGGTCGAGAAGTCCCGTCTGGCGCGCGAGCGTCTCGCCCGCGGAGATCACACGGACCGCCCAGCGCGCGCCTTCATTCGCCGTGCTCGACTGCACCTGGGCGATCTCCGGGCGCACGCCGTAGATCTCGGCGAGGTCCTTTGCCACGCGCTGGGCGAGCACCTCGGCATCCACCTCGGCCTCGACGGCGACGCGGCCGGCGATCGAGTGCAGGCCGCCGGCGAAGCGGAGCACAGCGGTGACCTCGGAGACACGCACCGTGGGGGGTGCATTGCGGATGCTGACGAGCTCAGCCTTGACGTCGGTGGTTAGTGCCACGGGACTCCTTCACGATCACGCGTCGGATCGCGACGCAAACCTCCAGCCTACCCGGAACTGATTCCCGGCTACTCCCTGCCCAGGTCTCTGTGACGCACGTTCACGGCCACTCCGGGGACCGCCGCGAGGCGTCGCGCGAGCTCCTCGCTCATCGCCACGGAGCGGTGCTTCCCGCCCGTGCAGCCGATCGCCACGGTCGAGTGGCTCTTGTTCTCGCGCTGATACCCCTCGAGCACGGGCGTGAGCGCGGCGGCGTACGCGTCGAGGAACTCGGTCGCCCCCTCGCGAGAGAGCACATAGTCGCGCACTGCCTCGTCCTGCCCGGTCTGACCGCGCAGCTCTTCGTTCCAGAACGGGTTCGGCAGGAACCGCATGTCCGCTACGAGGTCGACATCGGTCGGCAGCCCGTACTTGAAGCCGAAGCTCAGCAGCGTGACGCGATGGCGCGCCGCTCCCTCTTCGGAGAAGAGGTCGGAGACCTGGGTCGCCAGCTGATGGATGTTCAGCGAGGACGTGTCGATCACGAGGTCGGCCGCCTCGCGAATCGGCGCCAGCTTGGCGCGCTCGGTTCGGATGCCGTCGAGGAGAGTGCCGTCGTCCTGCAGCGGATGAGGTCGGCGCACGGCTTCGAACCGCCGCACCAGCACGTCGTCGGAGGCGTCGAGGAACAGCACTCGCACCGATCCCCGGGACCGAAGGGCTCTCGCCACGCCCGGGAAGTCGTCGAACAGGTTGCGTCCGCGAACATCGACGACCGCGGCGATCTTCGGCAGCGCGTCACCGCCCATGTCGGTGAGGTCGAGAAGCGGGCGCAGTATCTGCGGCGGCAGGTTGTCGACGACGTACCATCCGAGGTCCTCGAGCGCGTTCGCGACCGTGGTGCGCCCGGCACCCGACATGCCTGTGACGATGAGGAACTCGCCCGTGTCCCCGTCTGCCATCGTTGCTCCTTCTCCCCCGCCGAGACCAGCCTATCGACTGGAGAGATGCGTGTGGATGTTCTGCGCGAGCACTGGCCCGATGCCCTGCACCTTCTCGATCTCTCCAGGGGCTGCCGCGCGCAGTGCGGTGACGGAGCCGAAGTGCTTCAGAAGCACCTTGATGCGCGAGGCTCCGAGCCCGGGAACCTCCGACAGCACCGAGGCGATGTCGTTGCGGCGGCGCTTGCGCTGGTGGGTGATCGCGAAGCGGTGCGCCTCGTCGCGAAGCCGCTGCAGCAGGTACAGGGCCTCGCTCGTGCGCGGCAGGATGACCGGGAAGTCGTCGTCGGGCAGCCAGATCTCCTCGAGACGCTTCGCGATACCGCACACGGCGATCTCGGTGTGACCGGAGTCGCGCAGCGCACGGGCCGCTGCTGCGACCTGGGGCTGGCCTCCGTCGACCAGGAGCAGCTGCGGCGGATAGGCGAAACGCGGCTTCCGTCGCCCGACCCCTTCCTCCTCCTGGATCGCCGAGCCCGTCGAAAGGTCCTCCTCCGGCTCCGGGCGGTCGAGATAGGCGAGACGCCGGGTGAGCACCTGGTACATCGAATCCGTGTCGTCAGTCGTCTCGGCGATGTTGAACGACCGGTACTGGTCTTTGCGGGGAAGACCGTCTTCGAACACGACCATGGAGGCGACCACGTTCGTCCCGCTGAGATGGGAGATGTCGAAGCACTCGATGCGCAGCGGAGCATCCGCCATCCCCAGAGCGTCCTGCAGATCGGTGAGCGCCTGGGTGCGCGCGACATAGTCGCTCGTGCGGCGGGTCTTGTGACGGATCAGCGCCTGCTGCGCGTTCAGCGTCGCCGTGCGCATGAGATCGGCCCGCTGGCCGCGCTGCGCGACAGCGATCTCGACCTTCCGGCCCCGGCGCTCGCGCAGCCACTCCTCCAGCTCGGCGGCGTCATCGGGCAGCACGGGCACGAGGATGCGGCGCGGTACGTCCTGCGCGTCTCCGTAGGCGCGCTGCAGCACCTGATCGACGAGTTCGGGACCCGTGATGTCGATCTCCTTGTCGATCGTCAGCGCCCTGACGCCGCGGACGCGTCCGCCGCGGATCACGAAGTGCTGCACGGCCGCCGACAGCTCGTCCTCGGCGATGCCGAAGAGGTCTGCGTCCTCATCGGCCGCGAGCACGAGGGCGCTCTTGCCCAGCACGGCTTCGATCGCAGAAAGCTTGTCACGGTACTTCGCCGCGGCTTCGTAGTCCATGTCGGCGGATGCACCGAGCATCCGCTTCGTCAGTTCGCGGGTGAAGCGCTCGTCGCCCCCTGCCATGAAGGCGACGAAATCGTCGACCATGGCACGGTGCTCGTCGATCGACACCGTCATCGAGCAGGGCCCGCCGCACTTGCCGATCTGGCCGGGGAAGCAGGGCCTCCCCGTCTGCATCGCGCGCTTGTAGCTGGCGTCGCTGCACGTGCGGATCGGGAACGCCTTGATCATCAGGTCGATCGTGTCGTGAACCGCCCACACCTTCGGGTAGGGGCCGAAGTAGCGCGCGCCGGGGATCTTGCGATTGCGCGTGACGATCACCCGCGGCGCCTCGTCGCCGAGGGTGACCGCCATGAACGGGTACGACTTGTCATCCTTGTAGCGCACGTTGAAGGGCGGATCGAACTCCTTGATCCACATGTACTCGAGCTGCAGCGAGTCCACGTCCGTGGGCACCACGGTCCACTCGACGGATGCTGCGGTCGTGACCATGCGCCTCGTGCGCTCGTGGAGGGTGCGCAACGGCGCGAAGTAGTTCGACAGCCGCTGACGCAGGTTCTTCGCCTTGCCGACGTAGAGCACGCGCCCGTCCGCGTCGCGGAACCGGTACACGCCGGGGTCGGTCGGGATCTCGCCCGCCCGCGGCTTGTAGGGCAGCACGTCGGCCATCAGCCGGCCATCCGCGCGGCGCGCCCCTCACCCAGGATCTCGGCGAGGAACTGCCCGGTGTGGCTCTCATCAACACGCGCGATCTGCTCGGGAGTGCCCGTCGCGAGTATCTCGCCGCCGCCGGAGCCCCCTTCGGGACCCAGGTCGATCACCCAGTCGGCCGACTTGATCACATCGAGGTTGTGCTCGATCACGATGACCGTGTTGCCCTTGTCGACCAGCCCGTTCAGGACTTCGAGGAGCTTGCGCACGTCTTCGAAGTGCAGACCGGTGGTCGGCTCGTCGAGCACGTAGATGCTGCGGCCGTTGCTGCGCCGCTGGAGCTCGGTGGCGAGCTTGACGCGCTGCGCCTCGCCGCCCGACAGCGTGGTCGCCGACTGACCCAACCGCACATAGCCGAGTCCCACGTCGACAAGCGTCTTCATGTACCGGTGGATCGCCTGGATCGGCTCGAAGAACTCCGCAGCCTCGGCGATCGGCATCTCGAGCACCTCCGCGATGTTCTTGCCCTTGTAGTGCACGGCCAGGGTGTCGCGGTTGTACCGCTTGCCGTGGCAGACCTCGCAGTCCACGTACACGTCGGGGAGGAAGTTCATCTCGATCTTGATCGTGCCGTCGCCCGAGCAGGCGTCGCAGCGCCCGCCCTTCACGTTGAAGCTGAAGCGCCCGGGCTGATAGCCGCGCACCTTCGCCTCGGGCGTCTCGCTGAACAGCGTGCGGATGCGGTCGAACACGCCCGTGTAGGTCGCCGGGTTCGACCGCGGGGTGCGGCCGATCGGCGCCTGGTCGACGTGCACGACCTTGTCGAGGTTGTCGAGGCCCGACACGCGTGTGTGCTTGCCCGGCACCGTGCGAGCCCCGTTCAGCCGCGAGGCGAGCACTTGATACAGGATGTCGTTGACGAGCGAGGACTTGCCGGATCCGCTGACGCCGGTGACCGCCGTCAGCAGGCCGAGCGGGAAGTCCGCGTTGACGTTCTTGAGGTTGTTCTCGCGCGCGCCGACCACGCTCAGCATCCGCTTCTTGTCGATCTTGCGGCGCTTCTTCGGGGTCGGGATCTCACGACGTCCGGAGAGGTACTCCCCCGTCATCGAGGCGGATTCGCTCAGGAGCGCCGAATACGGCCCCGAGTGCACGACCTCGCCGCCGTTGACCCCTGCGCCGGGACCGATGTCGACGACCCAGTCGGCCGCCTCGATGGTCTCCTCGTCGTGCTCGACGACGATCAGCGTGTTGCCGAGGTCGCGCAGCTTCAGCAGCGTGTCGATCAGCCGGCGGTTGTCACGCTGGTGCAGACCGATCGACGGCTCGTCGAGCACGTACAGCACGCCCGTCAGCCCCGAACCGATCTGCGTCGCCAGACGGATGCGCTGCGCCTCGCCGCCGGAGAGCGAGCCCGCCGAGCGGCTGAGGTTCAGGTAGGCAAGGCCGACCTGCAGCAGGAAATCGAGCCGCAGCCGGATCTCGCGGAGCACTTGCGCCGCGATCTTCGCCTCGCGATCGGTGAGCGTCAGCGTCTCCATGAAGTCGCGGGCGTCGGCGAGGCTCAGGTGCGAGACCTCGGCGATCGAGTGCCCGTGGACCTGCACAGCGAGGACCTCGGGCTTGAGACGGTTGCCATCGCACACCGGGCACGGCACCTCGCGCAGGTACTCGCCCCAGCGCGCGCGCTGCGTGTCGGACTCGGCCTGGGCGTACTGCCGCTCGATGTAGGGCACGACGCCCTCGAACCCCGAGGCGTAGCGCATCTCGCGTCCGTAGCGGTTCTTCCACTTGACGGTGACCTTGTAGTTGTCGCCGCGCAGGATCGCGTCCTGCACATCGACCCGCAGATCCTGCCACGGGGTGTCGAGCGAGAAGTTGAGATCGGCCGCCAGGCCCTCGAGCAGACGCTCGTAGTACTGGAACAGTCCCTTGCCCTGCGTCGTCCACGGGATGATCGCGCCTTCGCGGATCGAGAGCTCCTCGTCGCCGAGCATGAGATCGGTGTCGACCGACATGCTGGTGCCGAGGCCCGAGCAGGCAGGGCAGGCGCCGAACGGCGCATTGAACGAGAAGGTGCGCGGCTCGATCTCGGTGAGGGTGAGCGCGTGGCCGTTGGGGCACGCGAGCTTCTCGGAGAACGACTGCCAGGCGTCGTCGCCCTCTGCGTCGACGTAGTTGACCTGCACGACGCCACCGGCGAGTCCGAGGGCCGTCTCCACCGAATCGGTCACGCGGCCGAGGATGTCGTCGGCTGCCACGAGACGGTCGACGACGACGGCGATGTCGTGCTTGTAGCTCTTCTTCAGCGTGGGCGGCTCGGCGAGCTGGATCAGATCACCATCGACGATCGCACGGGAGTACCCCTTGGCCCCGAGCTCGCGGAACAGGTCGACGAACTCGCCCTTCTTCTGCGAGACGATCGGCGCGACGATCTGGTAGCGCGTGCGCTCGGGGAGCTCCATCAGCTGGTCGGCGATCTGCTGCACCGTCTGACGCTGGATCTTCTCTCCGCACTGCGGGCAGTGCGGGATGCCGATGCGCGCCCAGAGCAGGCGCATGTAGTCGTAGATCTCGGTGATCGTGCCGACCGTCGACCGCGGGTTGCGGTTGGTCGACTTCTGGTCGATCGAGACCGCGGGGCTCAGCCCTTCGATGAAGTCGACGTCTGGTCGGTCGACCTGCCCGAGGAACTGCCGCGCGTAAGCGCTCAGCGATTCGACGTAGCGGCGCTGCCCTTCGGCGAAGATCGTGTCGAATGCGAGACTGGACTTCCCTGATCCGGACAGGCCGGTGAACACGACGAGAGAGTCGCGGGGAATGTCGATGTCGACGTTCTTGAGATTGTGGACGCGGGCACCGCGAACACTGAGTTTTCCTGGGGTTGCAACCGGGACGATAGGCACTGATCAAGTCTACGAGGGGCCACGGACATTGGCTCCGCTGCTCACTTCTCCTCGCCTGTCGAGCCCACGATCAGCACGACGGTGAGCGTGACCAGCGCCGCCGCACCAGCGACGACGACCCACGGCGCCTCGACGATTTCGCGCGCAGATCCCAGCATGACGAGGAGCGTCAATGGCTGGGCGATCGCCTGCACGACCAGGAAGCGGAGCGCCGTCGGCCTCAGAGCCCTGAGCACGATGCGAGCGCGGACCGGGACGACGAGGATCAGCGTCGTCAGGATGTGGATCAGATGCACGACGAGCACGGCGATCATCGCGCGGCCCGGATCAGGGCCGGCGATCAGCATCCCGATGACGAAGCACGCCACCGACCCCCATGCTGCGAACGACTGCGGCAGGACGACGGCGAGCACGCCCAGCAACACCGCCGCGACGGACCAGCCGACCAGCGGGGTGAGTGTGACGGCGCCGGCGCCCACGACCACGACCAGCGCCACCCGCAGCGCGAGCCAAGAGACGGCAGCGCCGGTCGTGACGGTGTCGTTGGCCCTCATCTCCTGCTCCTCGCCGCTGCACGCAGCTCGGCCGCAGCCTCATCGGACCACAGGATGACGTCGACGCCCGCCCCTCGGAGGTCGCCGAATATGTTCTCCCGCTCGGCGAGCACGACGCGCAGCGCGATGAGCTGCGTCTTCGTCAGCCGGGCGAGGTCCAGATCGGGCAGCACATCGACCGCCACCACGCGATGCCCGCCGGCTCGCCACATCATCGCGGTCTGCGCCGCCGCGCCCTCGAAGAACGTGGAGAGCACATAGATCACTGAGCCGTGCGCAACGTGCGGCGTCCGCCGGAAACGCGCGTCCTCGCCGGCCTGGCCGATCGCGGCGATGGTCGTCTCCAGCCGGGCGAGATGCCGCGCCCCGCCGCCGCTGCGCAGCGAACGGCCGCCGTACACGAGCACGTGCAGCGCCACTCTGTCGCCCTCGCCGATCGCGGCGGCGGCGATCGCTCCGGCGGCCTGGCGTGCGCGATCGAGCGAGGTGACGCCGCTGCGCTCGAAGTCGCCGGTTCCCCACGATGCCACGACCGTCCCCAGATCCTCCGCCGTGTCCATCGCGATCACCACCGAGGCTTCGCTGAGGGCGGTGGTCCGTCGCACCAGGAGATCGCCCGGTCGACGCGCGAGGCGCGCGGTCGCGCGCCAGTCCACACGCCGGAGCTCGTCGCCCGGCGCGAACGGATGGATGTCCCGGAAGTCACCGCCCTGACCGGGGCGGCGCCCCTCGTGGGCGCCGTGCAGCCCGGTCAGGGTGCGCGGCACCGGCACGACATCGAGGCCCTGACGAGGCGGGGCGATGCTGCGCGCCGCGACGGTGGGCCTGGATGCAGGAAAGAGCAGGGCGCCGTCACCCGACACCCCGCGCGCCGCGGCCTGTACGGCCAGGATCGGTCCGGAGTGCAGCACCCTGCTGCGGGCGATGATCGATCCGCCCGATGCTGGCACGATCAGCCGTCGGGTCCGCCGCTGTGCCTGCACGAGGACCAGTTCCACGGCATCCGCCGCGCTGTCGACCTCGATCGCCGTCCTGACCTCGCCCTCGCCGCCGGGCATCGGGTTGAACGTCATGACGACGTCAGCGCGGCGCCGCGCCTGCCTGATCATGAGAGCGCTCCATGTCGCCAGCGGAAGGCCCATGGCGGCGATGTCGGGGCGAGAGGCGAACAGTCCCACCGCGCCCAGCACCACGGCCGCTCCGATCGCGATCACGAAAGCGGGACCCGCGCGTCCGTGCGGCGAGGCCTCAGTCATCCGAGCGCCCTGAGGGTCGGCGGCACGGCGACGCGCGACACCACTCCCGCGACGAGGTCGGCGGCGGAGATCCCCTGCGCCCAGGCCTGCGGGGTCAGCGTGAGCCTGTGGGCCAGAACCGGGACGGCGATGCGCTTGATGTCGTCCGGGCGGACGAAGTCGCGGCCGTCGAGGGCGGCGAGTGCTCGACCGAGCAGCAGCAGTCCGAGCGAGCCGCGGGGCGACGCGCCGACTTCGACGTTCGATGCTGTGCGCGTCTCGCGGGTGAGTTCGACGCAGTAGCGCGCGATGTCGGGATCGACGCGGATCGCCTCGACCTCGCGTTGCAGCTCGAGCAGTCGCTGAGGGTCGAGCACGGGTGCGACAGTCGTCGCCTCCTGCTGCCTGGCCACGCGGTTCAGCAGGATCTGCGTCTCGCCACCGGGACCCGGGTACCCCACCGACAGTCGCACCAGGAATCGGTCGAGCTGTGCTTCGGGGAGCGCGTAGGTCCCCTCGTACTCGATCGGGTTCGAGGTGGCGATGATGTGAAAGGGAGGCTCGAGAGCGAAGCTGTTTCCCTCGACCGTGACCTGCCGTTCGGCCATGGCCTCGAGCATCGCTGACTGGGTCTTCGGCGTGGTGCGGTTGATCTCGTCGGCCAGCAGGAGCCCGGTGAAGATCGGACCGGGGCGGAAGACGAAGTCTCCACTGTCCGGAGCGTAGACGTAGGATCCGGTGACGTCGCCGGGGAGCATGTCGGGCGTGCACTGCAGTCGACGGAAAGAGAGGCCGAGGGCGGCCGCGAGGCTCCGTGCGGCCAAGGTCTTGCCGAGGCCGGGCACATCCTCGAAGAGCACGTGTCCGCCGGCGAGCACGGTCGCGAGCGCGATCTCCAGCGGATCGTCCATCCCGACGACCACGGTGCGGATGGCGGCGAGGATCTGCGCGCCGGTCTCGGCGATCGCGGCGGGGTTCGTCATTTCTTCTCCTTGGTCGGCGAAAGGCGGTCGATGGCGTCGAGGGCTCGTTCGACGGCGGCGATCGATGTGTTCTGTCCGGCGAGCCTGTCCCAGACGTCGCCTCCGAGCACGGCGTCACGGCGCGCTCGATCCGCCGGATCGTCGGGATCTATCCCCATGCGCTGAAGGCGGTGGCGCAGGATGCTACGCACACGCCGCGTGACGCGTTCTCCGGCGAGCCCCGTGCGGGCGTTCAGCGCCCACGCCATGCGCGAGATCTCGGTGGCCCGACGCTCGCGATCCGAGGGGACGTGCGGAGCATCCGCGCCTGGTTCGACCGGGAGCGCCAGCTGCGGGAGCAGCGCCACCGCGCCACCTGCCAGAGCCCATCCGATCGCGAACGGGAGCTCGACCCCGAGCGCAGAGAGGACGACCGTCGCGCCTGCAGCAGCGACGGCGACGAACGAGGTCTTCCACCAGCTCATCGCCAGCCCACCTCGATGTTCTTCAGAGCCGCCCTGGCGACGGCTCGGTCGTCTTCGAGCGCCGGGTGCCCGCCGAAGCGCACACGCTCGTACAGGCGCAGAAGCGTCTCGGCCTCAGCCGTGATCCCCGCCCTACGCGTGATGATGCGCACGGCGAACTCCCCCGGGGTCTCGCTCGCGCCGCGCACCAGTCCGGCATCCGCCGCGCTCTCCTCGAGCCCGACCCAGGCGGCGACGATGGCGTCTTCGGGGAGCGGGCGTTCGTCGATCTCGCGCAGCGCCCCGGCGACGCCCCGTTGGATCGCGGCTGCGATGACCTCGGGTTCGGGGTCGACCGACGCGTGCACGGTGGCGAGTCCGACCTCGTCGCCGTCGCGACGGCGCAGCGGGCGATCGTGCCAGGCTCCGACGAGAGTTCTGACGAGCAGCACGAGCAGCACGATCACGCCGACGCCGACGAGCACCACGAGGATTCCCAGGATGACTGCACCGAGCAGCTCGGTCACCGGGTTCGGCGGCGGAGGCTCCGGCGAGGGTGTGCCACTCGCCCCGGGCAATACGGGCATCGTCTCGAGTGGCCGCGGTTCAGGAGTCCCTCCGATCGGATGGATGCGCGCAGCGCCCTGCATCGCGGCAGCGATCATCACGATCAGGAACAGACCGACGACGGCGACGAGCAGTCCCCCGCGCCACGCGACGGCCCGTTCGGGGCTCGATCCGTGGCGTCGCATCCCCTCACCCTAAGGCGTGCGCACGGGCTCCGAACTCCTCCGGCCCGCGAACGCGGACAACCCGTCTCGCAGCGTCGCGATCTGGTCGACGCCCATGCCGACGGCCGCCATGACCTGGTGCGGGACGTCGACTGCACGCTCGCGCAGGCGCGACCCGGCATCGGTCAGCATGATGTCGAGTCGACGTTCGTCATCGACGCTGCGCTGCCGGACGACGAGCCCGTCCGCTTCGAGCCGCTTGACGAGCGGTGAGGCCGTGCCGGGTTCCATGGCGAGATCTGCAGCGAGGTCGTTCAGCGTGCGAGGGGCGCGCTCCCAGAGCGCGAGCATCACGAGGTACTGCGGGTGCGTGAGCCCGAGGGGCTCGAGGATGGGCCGGTAGATCGCCACCACATTTCGTGCCGCAGTCACCACCGCGAAGCAGAGCTGGTTCTCGAGCTTGAGGAGATCATCGGATGCCGTCACCGCTCGAGTATATCTAGACACTAATCGTTAGTACACTAATGAACATGGCCACTGCTTCCGACCGCCCAACGCTTCGCGCCCGCATTCGCGAGGCGGGCGGTTTCTACTCCTGGTTCAACGCGAATCTGGTCCGGCTCGCGGGTCCGGCGTCCGTCGGCCCATACGAGAAGACCCCGCCCCCGAGCAACGAGGAACGAGCGGAGCGCGCGTGCCCGCTCTGCGGCGCACCGATGACGCAGCACGAGATCGATCGCTCAGGACCCAAGACCCTCGTGCACTGCCCCTGACGCCGAGAGAACCTCAGGCCTGAGCGAGTCCGTCCTCGCGCGCGACATCGAGCCAGAACATCAGATCCGAGTCATCCGCCACTGCGGACGCCTCGACGTCGAGCCAGCGAGGACTCATCGTCTTCGCTCCCATCACGGCTGGGGACACGCCCGGCCGCGTCATCAGAGCCGCACCATGCTCCGCCGACACCCGCACGAGCAGCGTGCCGCCCTTCCGTGCGCCGACAAGGATGCTGCCGTCGACCAGGAACGCGCGGCTGCCGAACATGCGACGCTCCTCGATCTCCGGATCTGTTCCGAGAAGAGCGCGGACGCGGTCCGCGAGCTCCTCCCCCGCAGCATCCATCAGCGGGCGACCATGATCAGGCGTGACCTGCGCGCTCCATGGCGCGCAGCTCCTTCTTGAGATCCTGCACCTCGTCACGCAGCCGGGCCGCGAGTTCGAACTTCAACTCACCAGCCGCAGCCAGCATCTGGTCGGAGAGGTCCTGGATCGTCGCTTCGAGCTGCTGGGCGCCCTCTGCGGCGATTCCGGTGCGGCGGAGGTTGGGTGTGGGCGACTTGCCCTTGCCGCTCGCCCGACCACGGCTCGACATCATGTCGGCGGTGTCGGCGCCCTCTCGGGCGAGCACTTCAGTGATATCCGCGATCCGTTTGCGCAGCGGCTGCGGATCGATGCCCTTCTCGAGGTTGTACGCCACCTGCTTCTCGCGACGTCGATCGGTCTCTTCGATCGCCTTCGCCATCGAGTCCGTGATCCGATCGGCGTACATGTGCACCTCACCCGACACGTTTCGCGCCGCGCGACCGATCGTCTGGATCAGGGACGTTCCCGACCGGAGGAAGCCCTCCTTGTCGGCATCGAGGATGGCGACCAGCGACACCTCGGGAAGATCGAGACCCTCGCGCAGGAGATTGATGCCCACGAGCACGTCGTAGACCCCGGCGCGGAGTTCGCTGAGCAGCTCGACCCGGCGCAGCGTGTCGACGTCGGAGTGCAGATATCGCACGCGCACGCCGTGTTCGCCGAGGAAGTCGGTGAGCTCCTCGGCCATCTTCTTGGTGAGCGTGGTGACGAGGATGCGCTCGTCCTTCTCGACCCGGATGCGGATCTCTTCCAGGAGGTCGTCGATCTGCCCCTTCGAGGGCTTCACGATGATGTGCGGGTCGACGAGGCCCGTCGGGCGGATGATCTGCTCGACGACGCCGTCGGCGATGCCCATCTCGTACTTGCCCGGCGTCGCCGAGAGATAGACGGTCTGCCCGATGCGGTTCTTGAATTCGTCCCAGCGCAGCGGCCGGTTGTCCATCGCGCTCGGAAGGCGGAATCCGTGCTCCACGAGAGTGCGCTTACGGGAGGCGTCGCCCTCGTACATCGCGCCGATCTGCGGAACTGTGACATGCGACTCGTCGATCACGAGCAGGAAGTCGTCGGGGAAGAAGTCGAGCAGCGTGTGCGGCGGTTCACCGGGCGCGCGCCCGTCCATGTGTCGCGAGTAGTTCTCGATGCCCGAGCAGAAACCGAGCTGCTGCAGCATCTCGAGGTCGAAGGTGGTGCGCATGCGCAGACGCTGCGCCTCGAGCAGCTTGCCCTGCTTCTCGAACTCCGCGAGCCGCTCTTCGAGCTCTGCCTCGATCGTGCCGATCGACCGCTGGATCACGTCGGTGCCTGCCACGTAGTGCGACGCGGGGAAGATCGGCACCGAGTCGAGCTTCTCGATCACCTCGCCGGTGAGCGGGTGCAGCGAGTACAGCGCCTCGATCTCGTCGCCGAACAGCTCGATCCGGATCGCGTGCTCCTCGTACACCGGGATGATCTCGATGGTGTCGCCGCGGACCCGGAAGTTGCCGCGGGAGAAGTCGACGTCGTTGCGGTTGTACTGCATCGCGATGAACTGGCGGATCAGCGCGTCGCGGTCGTAGCGCTCCCCCACCTGCAGTGCGACCATGGCCCGCAGGTACTCCTCCGGCGCGCCGAGGCCGTAGATGCAGGACACAGTGGAGACGACCACGACGTCGCGCCTGCTCAACAGCGAGTTGGTGGTCGAGTGCCGCAGCCGCTCGACCTCCGAGTTGATCGAGGAGTCCTTCTCGATGAAGGTGTCGGTCTGCGGGACGTAGGCCTCTGGCTGGTAGTAGTCGTAGTACGAGACGAAGTACTCGACCGCGTTGTTCGGCATGAGCTCACGGAACTCGTTCGCGAGCTGCGCGGCGAGGGTCTTGTTGTGGGCGAGCACGAGGGTCGGTCGCTGCACCTGCTCGACGAGCCACGCAGTCGTCGCCGACTTTCCGGTGCCGGTCGCGCCGAGCAGAACGACGTCGGTCTCACCTGCGTTGATGCGTGCCGCGAGGTCGGCGATGGCCTGCGGCTGGTCGCCGGCGGGCTCGTACTCGCTGATGACCTCGAAGGGACGGACACTGCGCGTGGGTTGCATACCTCCAGCGTAGGCGGGGCCGCAGACATCGAGGCCGGATGCCGCCTAGTCTGGGGGCGTGATCGAGTTCATCATCGGCACCAGCCTCGCGGCATCCGCCGGCCTCAACGCCTGGATGCCCCTGTTCCTGCTCGGTCTCGCCGACCGGTTCCTCCCCGCGGTGCAGCTGCCCGGGGGCTGGTCCTGGCTGTCCAGCGACCTCGCGCTCTGGATCGTCGGGGCGCTGCTGCTCTTCGAGATCGTCGCGGACAAGATCCCGGCTCTCGACTCCGTGAACGACGTCGTCCAGAGCATCCTCCGTCCCGCTTCCGGAGGCATCGCGTTCGGCGCCGGCGCGAGCGCGCAGACCGTCGCAGTCGACGACCCCGCGTCGTTCTTCTCCACCAACGCCTGGGTGCCCGTCGTGATCGGCATCGCGATCGCGCTCGTCGTGCACATCACGAAGGCTACGGCCCGCGTCGCGGCGAACGCGACGACCGCGGGGCTCGCCGCCCCTGTGCTCAGCACGGTCGAGGACGGCGCCTCGTTCCTGCTGGCAGCCGCCGCGATCGTCATCCCCGTCGTCGCAGCGCTCCTGCTGGTCGGATTCGTCGTCCTCGTGGTCGTCGTGGTGCGCCGGCGCTCATCACGACGGCGGGCCGCCGCTCAGGCGCGGGTCCACACGTAAGGCGTCGTGGTCGAGACCTTGACCAGGCCTGCGCGTTCGAGGATGGGACGGGAGAACTCGGTGGAGTCGGACTGCAGGTAGCGCGTGCCGCGCGCCAGCGCCGATCGCGCGCGCTCCGCCGTCAGCGCCCGGTAGATGCCGCGCCCGCGCCAGCCGGGGTCCGTGGCGCCTCCCCAGAGTCCGGCGAAATCGGTGCCGGCGACCAGTTCTAGACGCCCTGCGCTGACCACTGCGCCATCCGCGACCGCGATCCACAGCTCCGCCGTGTCGTCGCGACGGAGGCGCTCGATGAGCGACTCCGCCCGCGAGCGCCAGTCCGGATCATCGAACACCCGGCCCTGCATCTCCCCCGCGGCGAGCACCTCGTCGTCCGTCGTCGCACGCCGGATCGCGACCCCGACCGGCAGCTCGACGTGCTGGGCGAGCAGCGAGGCTTCTCCGATCATGATCGATTCAGGGTCCTCTGGCGCGAACCCGCGGGAGACGAGCGCTTCGTGGAGGCCGGGGGCGACATCGTGCCCTCGGGTCTTCCACTCGACCGAGGCCACCTCGGGTCGGTCACGGAAATGCTCGAGCGCGGCGTCGACGAGCGCGCCGAGGCCCACCGCATCCGCTCCGCCGAGATCCGCATAGGTGACGAAACCTCGACGCCCGTCGAAGACCGCAAGGTGCAGGGGGCCGTACCTGCGCAGCTCCGACGCGTGCGCCGTCTCTGGTCCCGTCCTGAGCTGGGCGTCGTAGGCGTCGAGGAATCCATGCTGCATACGCTCAACTCTGTCAGAGCCCAGGCGCTCTGCCCTCACGTCCAGCCGCTCGGCTCGGCACGCAGAGCCGTCGCCGCGACCAAGGCGGCGGCTGCGCACATCACGAGGACCGTCCCGACGAACCATGGCCAGCCGGCAGACCCGAACACGAGCCCGAGAGCCCAGCCGAACAGACTGGATCCTGCGTAGTAGCCGAAGTAGTACAGCGACGATGCCTGAGACCGGCTCTCCGGTGGGGCCGCGGCCGGTGTCCAGCCGGATGCCACGGCGTGCGCGCCGAAGAAGCCCGCAGTGAAGAGGAGAAGCCCTGCCAGCACGATGGCGGCGAGCGGAGCGAGCATCAGCATCGCACCCGCGCTCATGACCGCGATGGAGCCGAGCAGTACGGGGTACCTGCCTCTCGACGATGCGAGAAGTCCCGCCCACGGCGAGGAGACCGTGCCGGCGAGGTAGGCGAGGAAGAGCAGGGTCACCAGCCACGCGGGCAGCAGGAACGGTGCGGCAGCGAGGTGGAAGCCCAGGTAGTTGTACACCGCGACGAACGCGCCCATCAGCAGGAAACCCTGCGCGTAGAGGGCGAGCTGCTGCGGGGACCGCAATGGGGCGAGCAGGCGCGAGCGGATGCCGGGCCCGCCTGCCGTGCGCAGCAGACCGGGCACGAATCCTCGTGCCCGCGGGGCGAGCCAGAGGAACAGCGCGGCCGACCCCGCGCACAGCGCGCCCGCGATCCACACGCCGGTACGCCAATCCGAGAGGTCGGCCACTACGCCCGAGACCACGCGACCGAGCAGCCCGCCAACGGTGGTTCCCGCGATATAGCTCCCGGCAGCGGCGGCCGCATGTCTGCGCGATACCTCTTCATTCAAGTACACCAGAGCCACGGCGGGCACAGCGCCGAGCGCCACGCCCTCGGCGAAACGGAGCATCAGGAGCACGGCGATCTCCTGGCTGAACGGCGCGGCGAGACCGAGAACGGTCGCGGCGAGGATGCCGACGGCCATCGCCGGCACCCGTCCTCGCCGGTCGGCCACGACCGACCACGGGATCACGGCTGCCGCGAGGCCGAGCGTCGCCGCCGAGACCGCCAGCGCCGCGGTCGCCGGTCCGACGTCCAGATCCGCGGCGATCTGCGGCAGCACCGCCTGCGGCGAATAGAGCTGGGCGAATGTCGCGATCCCCGCGAAGAAGAGTCCGAGGATCAGGCGACGGTACTCCCGGGAATCCGGGGTGTGGCCCGAGAACGTCACTGCGCGCGGATCCGCTCCCAGAGCGCGTCCACCTGCTCGAGCGTGTTCGCCAGGGTTCCGGCGGTGTCGATCACCGCGTCCGCGATCGCGAGTCGGCGTGCGTCCGGCACCTGCGCGTCGATCCTCGCCTGAGCCGCGGCGTGATCCATGCCGCGCAGTTCGACGAGACGGCGCAGACGCTCGGGGGCCGGCGCGTGGGCGACGACGATGAGATCCCAGGGGTCGTCGACCCGGGCCTCGACCAGCAACGGCACGTCATAGACCACCACGGTGTCCGGATCGTTCCGGAACGCCTCATCGAATCGGCGCTGGGATTCGGCGCGCACAGCCGGATGCACGATGCCGTTCAAGGCGGCGAGCCGATCCGGTTCGCCGAACACCTTCGCCCCCAGCGCCGCCCGGTCCAGCGTCCCGTCGTCCGCGATGACGTCCGCGCCGAACTCGTCCGCGATACGCCTCAACACCGGGGTACCCGGGGCCTGCACCTCTCGGACGAGCGCGTCGGCGTCGACGATGACGGCGCCGTGCTCCGCAAGACGCCGGGCGATGGTCGACTTCCCCGAGGCGATGCCGCCGGTGAGAGCGATGAGTGGCATGCCTTCCATCCTGGCACGCGCCGAGGCCCGTCTCGGCGGACATGCAGAACGGGCCGCCATCCCGAAGGATGACGGCCCGTTCAGGGTGAGATGCTTACGCGTTGCCGCCCGAGAGCTTCTCGCGCAGAGCCGCGAGAGCCTCGTCGTCGGCGAGCGTGCCGGCACCGGTCGCCTCGCTGGAGAAGGTCTGGCCGCCGAAGTCGGCGCCCGCCTCTGCCTCAGCCTCGGCCGCCTTGACGACCTGAGCCTTGTGGGCCTCCCAGCGAGCCTGAGCCGCTGCGTATTCCTGCTCCCAAGCCTCGCGCTGAGCGTCGAAGCCTTCCTTCCAGGCACCCGTCTCGGCGTCGAAGCCCTCGGGGTACTTGTACTCGCCGTTCTCGTCGTACTCCGCGAGCATGCCGTACAGCGCCGGGTCGAACTCGGTGCCGTTGGGGTCGACCGACTCGTTCGCCTGCTTGAGCGAGAGCGAGATGCGGCGACGCTCGAGGTCGATGTCGATGACCTTGACGAAGACCTCTTCGCCGACGGAGACGACCTGCTCGGCCAGCTCGACGTGCTTGCTGGAGAGCTCGGAGATGTGGACGAGGCCCTCGATGCCGTCTGCGACGCGCACGAACGCGCCGAACGGAACGAGCTTGGTGACCTTACCCGGCGTGACCTGACCGATCGCGTGGGTGCGGGCGAAGACCTGCCACGGGTCCTCCTGCGTCGCCTTCAGCGACAGGGAGACGCGCTCGCGGTCGAGATCGACCTCGAGGATCTCGACGGTGACCTCCTGGCCGACCTCGACGACCTCGGAGGCGTGCTCGATGTGCTTCCAGGACAGCTCGGAGACGTGCACGAGGCCGTCCACGCCGCCCAGGTCGACGAACGCACCGAAGTTGACGATCGACGAGACGACACCCTTGCGGACCTGACCCTTGTGCAGGTTGTTCAGGAACGTGGTGCGCGACTCCGACTGCGTCTGCTCGAGCAGCGCGCGGCGGCTGAGCACGACGTTGTTGCGGTTCTTGTCGAGCTCGAGGATCTTGGCCTCGATCTCCTGGCCGAGGTACGGCGTGAGGTCGCGGACGCGACGCAGCTCGATGAGCGAGGCCGGAAGGAAGCCGCGGAGGCCGATGTCGACGATGAGGCCGCCCTTGACGACCTCGATGACGGTACCGGTGACGACGCCGTCGTTCTCCTTGATCTTCTCGACGTCTCCCCAGGCACGCTCGTACTGTGCGCGCTTCTTGGAGAGGATCAGGCGGCCTTCCTTGTCCTCCTTCTGGAGAACGAGAGCCTCGACCTCGTCGCCGACCTTGACGACCTCGTTGGGGTCGACGTCGTGCTTGATGGAGAGCTCGCGCGAGGGGATGACACCCTCGGTCTTGTACCCGACGTCGAGCAGAACCTCATCGCGGTCGATCTTGACGATCGTGCCTTCGATGATGTCGCCGTCGTTGAAGAACTTCAGGGTCTTCTCGACCGCGGCCAGGAAGTCCTCAGCAGATCCGATGTCGTTGATGGCGACCTGCTTGGTGGCCGGGGCGGTCGTTGCGGTAGTCATGTAGTGGGTTGTCCTTGTTGAATGGAGACTCGGGCTGCGGGGCAACGGACGCGCACGTCCGACGGCATGCATCACAGCGGTTGGATTTGGTTGCTACGTCACGAGGGCATGCATAGGCCTGCCACGAGTGACAGTTCAGGCTACCAGATATCGCGGGGGCGTGGACAAGCGGATGCTGCGCGCATCCGGCTCCGTGTCAGACTGTGGTCCGTGACCGAACGTCTGATGCTGCTCGACACCGCCTCGCTCTACTTCCGCGCGTTCTACGGAGTGCCCGACAAGGTCACAGCGCCCGACGGCTCCCCCATCAACGCCGCTCGCGGACTGCTCGACATCATCGCGAAGCTGATCACCCTGTACCACCCCACGCATGTCGTGGCCTGCTGGGATGACGACTGGCGTCCGCAGTGGCGAGTGGACCTGATCCCCAGCTACAAGACGCATCGGGTGGTCGAGGTGGTCGAGGTCGGACCGGACATCGAAGAGGTACCCGACCCTCTCGAGGCGCAACTCCCGCTGATCCGCGAGACCCTCGGTCTCCTGGGTATCCCGATCGTCGGCGTCCTCGCTCACGAGGCGGATGACGTCATCGGAACGCTCGCGACCAAGTCGACCATCCCGGTCGACATCGTGACCGGCGATCGTGACCTGTTCCAGCTCGTCGACGACGCGCGCGACGTGCGGGTCGTCTACACGGCCCGCGGCATGAGCAACCTCGAGGTCGTGACGGATGCCGTGGTCGTCGCGAAGTACGGGGTCCTGCCCTCGCAGTACGCAGACTTCGCGACCATGCGCGGCGATGCATCCGACGGCCTCCCGGGCGTCGCGGGCGTCGGCGAGAAGACTGCGGCGACACTCCTGCAGGCGCACGGCGATCTAGCCGGCATCCGCGCCGCTGCCGAGGCAGGCGAGGGCATGAGCGCCGGCGTGCGGGCGAAGATCCAGGCCTCCTCTGCATATCTCGACGTCGCCCCGACGGTGGTCGAGGTCGCGAAGTCGCTCGAGGTCGAGCCGCCGTCGGTCGGGCTGCGCCCGCTCGATCCGGCGGAGGCGGATGCCGCGACCGCCCTGGCCGAGAAGTGGAACCTGGGCGGATCGATGACGCGCGCCATCGCCGCGGTCGCCAGGATCGGAGAGTGAGTCAGTCGGCCCAGGCGAGCAGACGCTCCAGCCCCCAGGTGGTGACGATCCGGCTCGCGGGCACTCCCACCCGCTCCGCCCGTTGAGCGCCGTGGTCGAGCAGTGAGAGCTGCCCTGGCGCGTGCGCGTCGGAGTCGATCGAGAACAGGCACCCGGCGTCGAGAGCGATCGCGATCAGCTCGTCGGGCGGGTCCTGTCGCTCCGGACGGGAGTTGATCTCGACCGCGACGCCGTTCTCGGCGCACGCGGCGAAGACGGCGGCGGCGTCGAACTGCGAGGGAGGCCGCGTGCCTCGATCGCCTTCGACGAGTCGTCCGGTGCAGTGCCCGAGGACGTTCACGCGCGGGTTCTGCACCGCCGCGATCATCCGCGCCGTCATCGGACGTGACTCCATCCGCAGGTGTGAATGCACGGAGGCGACGACGACGTCCAGTTCGGAGAGGAGCTCGTCGTCCTGGTCGAGTGCTCCGTCGTCGAGGATGTCGACCTCGATGCCTGCGAGCATCGAGAAGCCGTCGCCGGACTCGGCGCGCACGAGCGGGATCTGCGAGTGCAGTCGCTCGGCCGTGAGCCCGCGCGCGACGCGCAACCGCGGTGAATGATCGGTGACGGCCTGATACTCGTGTCCGAGGGCACGAGCCGCCGCGGCCATCACCGAGATCGAGGTCGTCCCGTCCGACCAATCGGTGTGGGCGTGGAGGTCGCCGCGGAGAGCCGGACGCAGCGTCGAGGCGATCTCGGGTTCGACGTCTCCCCGCAACTCGACCAGGTAGGTCGGAATGATCCCTGACTGCGCTTCGCGGATCACGGCGAAGGTGGACTCGCCGATCCCCTTGACCGCTCTGAGCCTGGTGGCGTCGTCCTTCACGTCGTCAGGCAGATCCTGGAACGCGGCGGCTGCGACGCGGAACGCCTTCGCCCGATACCGGGACGCCCGCTCGCGCTCCAGCAGCGAGGCGATCTCGAGCAGCGCGTCTACGGGTTCCACGGCACCCTCAGGCCGAAGCCAGCTCCCGGCTCACGCCGATCCATTCGTCGAGCTTCGCCACGGCGCGGCCATCGTCGACAGCAGCCGCCGCACGCTCATAGCCTTCACGCAGTCGATCGAGGATCGGACGCTGCACCTGCCCTGCATCCCGCGAGAGCTCGAAGGCGACGATGCCTGCCGCGGCGTTCAGCAGCACGATGTCGCGCACCGCTCCCTTCTCACCCTCGAGCGTGCGACGCAGGACCTGCGCGTTGTGCGCGGGAGAGCCGCCGATCAGGTCGGACAGCTCGGCGAGCGGGATGCCGAGGTCGCGGGGGTCGAGGTCGTGCTCGTGGATGTCACCGCGTGTGACCTCCCAGATCCGGCTGTGGCCGGTCGTGGTGAGTTCATCGAGGCCGTCATCGCCGCGGAAGACGAGGGCGGTGGCGCCGCGGGTGCGGAACACGCCCGTGATCAATGGGACCCGCTCGATCTGCGCCACGCCTACCGCGTTCGCCTCGGCTCGCGCCGGATTGCACAGCGGACCGAGCATGTTGAAGACCGTGGGCACTCCGAGCTCCGCGCGCACGGCGCCCGCGTGCTTGAACCCCGGGTGGAAGGCTCCTGCCCATGCGAAGGTGATGCCGGTGCGGTCGAGAATGGTCGCGACCGCTGCGGGGTCGAGCGTCAGTTCGAGACCGAGCGCGCCGAGCACGTCGGAGGATCCGGACGCCGAGCTCGCCGCCCTGTTGCCGTGCTTCACCACGGGGATGCCGGTGGCGCCGATGATCACGGCCGCCGTGGTCGAGACGTTCACCGTGCCGACACGATCTCCGCCGGTTCCTACGATGTCGAGCACGTCCGGCGAGACGGGCAGAGGCACGGCGGCCTCGAGGATCGCGTCACGGAAGCCGACGATCTCGTCGATCGTCTCGCCCTTGGCACGAAGGGCGACGAGGAATCCCGCCAGCTGCGCTTCCGAGACCTCACCCTGCATGATGCGGCGCATGGCCCAAGTCGACTCCCACACGCTGAGATCGCGCCGCTCCAGAAGGGTCGTGAGCAGGTCGGACCAGGTCAGGGAATCAGCCATGTGTGCGATCCTATCGGCGTCGAGAAAACGTGCAGTCCGTTCACCGTGACCGCGAGGTGAGACGGTGTCCGGCGATTTCCCGCGGATTCACCGCCGATTCGCAGGCTTTTCTTAGGGTCTCCTAAGTGCACGAGAGGCAAAACCAGGCGCTCCGGTGCAAGAATCACCCCTGCGGATCGGCCATAATGGAGGAGTGACGACCTCAGCGACGTATGCCCCGGCGGCGAGAACGATCAAGCGGCCCAATCCGGTAGCTGTCGGAACCATTGTGTGGCTCGGCAGTGAAGTGATGTTCTTCGCGGGACTCTTCGCGATCTACTTCACCCTGCGCAGCACCTCCCCTGAACTGTGGGCGGCGCGCACGGAGCTGCTGAACGTTCCCTACGCCTTCGTCAACACGGCGATCCTGGTCTTCTCCTCGTTCACGTGCCAGATGGGCGTGTTCGCCGCAGAGGACCTGCAGCCGTACCGTATCGCCAAGGGCGAGAAGAACGCCGCTGGCCGTCGCCGCCTCTTCGGATGGGGCATGGTCGAGTGGTTCTTCCTCACCTTCGCTCTGGGCGCGATCTTCGTGTCCGGTCAGGTCTGGGAGTACGCGCAGCTCGTCGCAGAGGGCATGCCCATCAGCGCCGACTCCTACGCCTCGGCCTTCTACCTGACAACCGGCTTCCATGCGCTGCACGTCACCGGCGGACTGGTCGCGTTCCTCCTCGTCATCGGACGCGCCTACGCCGTCAAGAACTTCCGGCACAAGGAGGCGACGTCCTCGATCGTGGTGTCCTACTACTGGCACTTCGTCGACGTGGTCTGGATCGTGCTGTTCGTCGTTATCTACTTCCTGAAATAAGAGCGGAGCTGATCCCCGAGATGGCACGAGAGAAGAAGCGCCGTTCCTCCGGCCGCCGTAGCCCCCTGGCCGCGGCAGCCCTGATCGGAGCAGGCCTCATGATCACGGGCGCGGTGTACGCAGGCGCCTCGGCGGCGTTCGCGTCGACCGACACCCAGGCGGCCGCGGCATCCACGCTGACGGTCGAAGACGGCGAGAAGCTGTTCACCGCGAACTGCGCCACCTGCCACGGCCTCGATCTGCAGGGCACGGCCAACGGACCGAGCCTCTACGGAGTCGGCGAGCTCGCCGCGGAGTTCCAGCTCTCGACGGGACGCATGCCGCTGCAGATGCAGGGACCGCAGGCCCCGCAGAAGAAGCCGCAGTTCACCGAGGAGCAGATCCTCGCGATCTCCTCGTACATCCAGTCCGAGGCGCCTGGGCCGACCTTCCCCGAGGACAGGATCCTCGATGGGGAGGGCGATGTGGCTCATGGCGCAGAGCTGTTCCGTGTCAACTGCGCGATGTGCCACAACGTGGCGGCAGCCGGCGGCGCACTCACCGAGGGCAAGTACGCCCCGGCGCTCACGGAGACCAGCGCGCTGCACATGTACGCCGCCATGGTCACGGGCCCCCAGAACATGCCGGTCTTCGGCAACATGAACCTGTCGGACGAGGACAAGCGCGACATCATCTCGGCACTGCTCTTCCAGCAGCAGTCCGTGCAGATCGGCGGCGCGTCGCTCGGGTCTCTCGGACCCGTGTCGGAGGGCCTGTTCGTGTGGATCTTCGGCATCGGCGCCCTGGTCGCCATCACCGTGTGGATCACGGCGAAGTCCAACTGACGCTTAATCATCGAAGAGGAACGTACGAGGAGCACCATGGCACACGACGACGACTCGCAGGCTCTTGACAGGGCCTACCAGCCCTCTCCGGGGCTGGGTGTCGCAGTCAGCGATCCCGTGCAGAACCCCGGGCTGCCGCCGCACCGCGAGCGGATGACCGACAAGGACCCGCGCGCCGAGAAGGCTGCTGTCCGCACCGTCTACACGCTGTTCTACCTGTCTCTCGCCGGAAGCATCTGGGCGGTCGCCGCTTACATGCTGTTCCCGATCGAGAGCGGCGCGCTGATCGACATCCGCCAGAACAACCTCTTCATCGGTCTCGGCATCGCCCTTGCGCTGCTCGCTCTCGGTCTCGGCGCCATTCACTGGTCGAAGGCTCTGATGAGCGACAAGGAGCACATCGAGTACCGTCACCCCACTCGTGGCAAGGACTCGACCCGTGAGGCGGCCATCAAGGCGTTCGCCGACGCGAACGAGGAGTCCGGCTTCGGACGACGCACGATGATCCGCAACTCGCTGTTCGCCGCAGTCGTGGCATCGATCATTCCGGGGGTCACTCTGTTCCGCGGTCTCGCACCGCACTCCACCCCGGAGGACCCCACAGCGGGAGATCCCGTGGTCCTGTTGAAGCAGACCATGTGGGACAAGGGACAGCGCCTGGTGCGCGACCCCGACGGCACCCCGATCCGCGCGGCGGACGTCACCCTCGGGTCGGCTTTCCACGTCATCCCGGAGGATCTCGCCGAGCTCAGCCACCACGACGGCTACCTCGAGGAGAAGGCGAAGGCGATCGTGCTCATGATGCGCCTGCGTCCCGAGCAGCTCACCGAAGCCGAGGACCGCAAGGACTGGTCCTACGACGGCATCGTCGCCTATTCGAAGGTGTGCACGCACGTGGGCTGCCCTGTCGCCCTGTACGAGCAGCAGACGCACCACCTCCTCTGCCCCTGCCACCAGTCGCAGTTCGATGTGACGGATCACGCCAAGGTCATCTTCGGCCCGGCTGCACGTCCGCTGCCTCAGCTGCCCATCACCGTCGACGACGAGGGCTACCTCATCGCACGCAGTGACTTCACCGAGCCCGTCGGCCCGAGCTTCTGGGAGCGCCATTGAGCACCGCAACGCTGTCCAAGGACGAGCAGGACACCAAGGCACCCCTTGGCGGCCGCTTCGTAGGTGCTGCGTCGAACTACATCGACGAGCGCACCAGCCTCTCCGGCTTCGTCAAGGAGCTCGGCCGCAAGATCTTCCCCGATCACTGGTCCTTCATGCTGGGCGAGATCGCCCTGTGGAGCTTCGTCGCCGTGTTCCTCTCCGGAACCTTCCTGACGTTCTTCTTCGAGGCCTCGATGGTGGAGACGCATTACACCGGCGCATACGCGCCCATGCGCGGCATCGAGATGTCCGCCGCACTCGAGTCGTCGCTGAACATCTCGTTCGACCTGCGCGGTGGCCTTCTGGTGCGCCAGATCCACCACTGGGCCGCACTCGTGTTCGTCGCCGGTATCGGTGTGCACATGCTCCGCGTGTTCTTCACCGGCGCGTTCCGCAAGCCCCGCGAGCTCAACTGGGTGATCGGCTTCGTGCTGTTCGTCCTGGCGATGGCTGAGGGCTTCACCGGCTACTCTCTCCCCGACGACCTGCTCTCGGGCAACGGCCTGCGCATCATCGACGGCATGGTCAAGGGCATCCCGCTCATCGGCACCTGGACCTCGTTCCTGCTCTTCGGCGGCGAGTTCCCCGGCACCGCGATCGTCGGTCGTCTCTACACGCTGCACATCCTGCTGCTGCCGCTGCTCGTGATCGGCCTCATCGTCGTGCACCTCATGCTGATGATCGTCAACAAGCACACGCAGTTCGCCGGCCCCGGCCGTACGAACGACAACGTCGTGGGCTACCCGATGATGCCGGTCTACATGTCGAAGATGGGCGGTTACCTGTTCATCGTGTTCGGCACGATCGTCCTGATCGCCACGTTCTTCCAGATCAACCCGATCTGGAACTACGGACCGTACGACCCGTCCCCCGTCTCGGCGGGAACGCAGCCCGACTGGTACATCGGATTCGCGGACGGCGCGCTGCGCCTTGCTCCGTCGAACCTCGACATCGTGTTCCTCGACCGCACCTGGTCGTTCGGCATCCTGCTTCCGCTCGTCGTCCTCGGCCTGTTCATCGTGCTCGTGGCCCTCTACCCGTTCATCGAGGCGTGGGTCACCGGAGACAAGCGGGAGCACCACCTCGCACAGCGCCCGCGCAACGCGGCGACGCGCACGGGAATCGGCGTGGCCGGAGTCATCTTCTACGCGGTGCTGTGGGCTGCCGCCTCGTCCGACCTCATCGCCACGCACTTCATGCTGACGATGGAAGGCGTGATCCACACGCTCCAGGCTCTGCTGATCATCGGCCCGGTGCTCGGCTACTTCGTCGCCAAGCGCATCGCGATCGCTCTGCAGAAGAAGGACCGCGAGATCGTCCTGCACGGCTACGAATCCGGTCGCATCGTGCGCCTCCCCGGTGGCGAGTTCATCGAGGTGCACCAGCCGGTCGACACGTACGACCGCTGGAAGCTCATCGACGTCGACGGCTATGAGCCCCTCGTGGTCCGCCCCAACGACAAGGGCCGCATCCCGTGGACGCAGAATCTGCGCTCCGCGATCTCGCGCTGGTTCTACGAAGACCGTCTCGCCCCGCTCACGCAAGCGGAGATCGACGAGGCCGACTCCCACCAGCACCATGTCACGGCTCAGAACGAAGAGACCGAGGCCGCCGAGATCCAGGGCGCGCACGAGCGCGCCGGCTTCCCGGACGCTCCGCTGTCGCCGGGTGAAGAGACCCATATCGATGAGACTCCGAACACCCCAAGTTCGGTGATCGCCACCGAGCCGGTCAAGAAGCCCCGCAAGAAGTCGGACGACGGCGAGTAGTCTCACCGCTGTCCGGAAGGCCCCGTTTCGACTCGCTCGAGACGGGGTCTTCTTTCGTTATCCTCGAGAGGTGTCGTCCGTCGTACAGCTGATCCGTTCCTCCGCCCTGGCCGATGCGCCGTATGCGAGTGCAGCCACGGCACCACCGGCGTCTCGGCTGATCTTCCTCGCCGGCGCCTGCCCTCTCGACGACGACGGGCGGACGGTGGCGCCCCATGACTATGCGGCACAGGCAGCTCGCTGCGTGGAGACGCTGAGCACCGCATTGGAGGCCGCCGGTGCGACGCTGACGGACATCATCAGCACGCGAGTGCTGGTCGCCTCCGCCGACCGCGCCGATCTCGTCACCGCCTGGGATGTCGTGCACACCGCTTTCGGGGACCACGAGGTTCCCAGCACCCTGCTCGGAGTGACGGTACTGGGTTATCCCGACCAGCTCGTCGAGATCGAGGCGGTCGCCGTGGTGGCGGCGTGAGCGTCGTCATCCGTGCCGCGTCGACGGGTGACTACCTCGCGACCGAGCGCATCGAGGCGATCGCCGACACCGCGTTCGTCGATCGCTTCTCCCCGGCGGACTGGCCTGGGCCGACCAGTGCCGAAGACCGAGCATCCGCCCCTGGCTTCCTGCTCGTGGCCGAGGATCTGGACAGCCGCACGCCGATCGGGTTCGTGCAGGTGCTCGAGATCGAGGATCACGCGCATCTGGAGCAGCTCTCCGTGCTTCCCTCGTATTCACGGCGCGGACACGGTCGCCGCCTCATCGGCGCGGCGCTCGACGAGGCGGCTCGACGGGGCCACGCGCAGATCACTCTGCGCACCTATGCCGACGTGCCGTGGAACGGACCGTTCTATGAGACATGCGGCTTCGTTCCCTCTGAACCGGATACGAACTTCCTGCGCTCGCTGGTCGATGTGGAAGAGGCTCTCGGACTCATGGCCCACGGCCGCCGCATCCAGATGACCGCCACTCTCCCCCGCTGGCAGGATTCCGCCGATCCGCGGCGGTAATGGGAGACGCGTGCCCAAGGCCTCAGATCTAGGCTGAATGCATGATCGAACGCACCGACTACTACGCAGCCAAGCTCGCCTACGAGACGGATGCCAGTGACGTCCACGCCGCTCGCAAGGCGGGCGAGAGCATCTACGTCATCGATGTACGATCCGACGAGGCCTGGGCTCAGGGGCGCGTCGCAGGCGCGATCCACATGCACTACAGCGAGATCGCCGCCCGCGCTCCCCTCGAGATCCCCGAAGACGCCGAGGTCGTCGTGTACTGCTGGAGCCCCGGATGCAACGCCGGCGCCAAAGGGGCGCTGGAGTTCGCCAAGCTCGGGTATGCCGTCCGTGAGATGATCGGAGGCTTCGAATACTGGGTGCGCGAGGGCTACCCCGTCGAAGACGCCGACGGGGTGCACCGACGCCCTGTCGACCCGCTCACCGGCATCGCCCGGGTACGAACTCGCGCGTGACGGCACCGGTCCCACAGGCCAGCATAGGAAAAGGGCCCCTGCCGAGGCAGGGGCCCTTTTCGTCGCCTCACATCAGCGGGCGAAGTTGCCTCGGTAGTACTCGTACACCCAGCCCACGATCGCGACGACGAAGATCGCCAGTCCGATCGGAAGCAGGAAGTGCCCGACGGCCAGACCGATGATGAACACGGCCGCCGATCCGGCGAGCACGAGCGGCCACCAGGACCACGGGCTGAACTCACCGAGCTCCGGGTCGCCGTCATCGATGTCAGCGGTCAGGATGTCCTCGGGCAGTTCGCCACCCTGTGCAGAGTGCGTGCGGTCGAGGTAGAACGCGATCATCGCGCCCATGAAGGCCGAGAAGAACAGGGCGACCGTACCGACCCATTCGATCTGGTTCACGAGCGGGAGGTCGGGGTGGGCCAGAATGTTCCAGCCCGTGTAGATCACGCCGATCAGGGCGAAGAACGCGGTGAGGATCCACCAGAGGATGACGTTGTCGCGCATGTCTCAGTGCACCTCTCGCTCGGCGCCGGCGACAGGGTAGTCGGCGGCTTCCGGGTGGTTCAGGTCGAAGGCGGGACGCTCGCTGCGGATACGCGGGATCGACGTGAAGTTGTGGCGCGGCGGCGGGCAGCTGGTCGCCCATTCGAGCGAACCGCCATAGCCCCACGGGTCGTTGACCGTGACCTTGGGCGCCTTGCGCGCCGTGATCCACACGTTCAGGAAGAACGGCAGCATCGACGCGCCGAGGATGATCGCACCGATCGTCGACACCTGGTTCTGCCACGTGAAGTTGTCGTAGGACGAGTAGTCCGCGTAGCGGCGCACCATGCCCTCGACGCCCAGCCAGTGCTGGATGAGGAACGTCATGTGGAAGCCGATGAACAGCATCCAGAAGTGGATGTAGCCGAGACGCTCGTTGAGCATCCGTCCGGTCCACTTGGGCCACCAGAAGTAGAAGCCGGCGAACATCGCGAACACGACGGTGCCGAACACCACGTAGTGGAAGTGCGCGACGACGAAGTACGAGTCCGAGAGCGCGAAGTCCAGCGGCGGGGCCGCGAGGATCACGCCGGTCAGACCGCCGAACACGAACGAGACGAGGAAGCCGAGGGCGAAGACCATCGGAGTCTCGAACGTGACCGATCCGCGCCAGAGTGTGCCGATCCAGTTGAAGATCTTCACGCCCGTCGGAACGGCGATGAGCATCGTCATGACTGCGAAGAAGGGCAGCAGCACCGAGCCGGTGACGTACATGTGGTGAGCCCACACCGCGACCGACAGCGCCGCGATCGCGATCGTCGCGTAGACGAGGGTCTTGTACCCGAAGATCGGCTTGCGGCTGAAGACCGGGAAGATCTCGGACACGATGCCGAAGAACGGCAGCGCGATGATGTACACCTCGGGGTGGCCGAAGAACCAGAACAGGTGCTGCCACAGCAGCACGCCGCCGTTCGCCGGGTCGTAGATGTGCGCGCCCAGCACGCGGTCGGCGCCGGCGGCGAAGATCGCCGCAGCCAGCACGGGGAACGCCATGAGGATTAGGAGGCTCGTGATGAGCGTGTTCCACGAGAAGATCGGCATGCGCCACATGGTCATGCCCGGTGCGCGCATGGTGATGACCGTGGTGATGAAGTTCACCGCGCCGAGGATCGTTCCGAAACCGGAGATTCCCAGACCCAGCATCCACAGGTTCCCACCCGCGCCGGGCGAGAACGAGGCGCTTGCGAGCGGCTGATAGGCGAACCATCCGAACGAGGCCGCCCCCTGAGGCGTGAGGAAGCCGGCGACAGCGATGGTCGAGCCGAACAGGAACAGCCAGAAGGCGAAGGCGTTCAGACGAGGGAACGCGACGTCGGGAGCGCCGATCTGCAGCGGCAGAATGGCGTTGGCGAAGCCGGCGAACAGCGGCGTCGCGAACATCAGCAGCATGATCGTGCCGTGCATCGTGAACAGCTGGTTGTACTGCTCCTTGGTGGGGACGATCTGCATCCCCGGAGCGAACAGCTCGGCGCGGATGATCAGAGCCATCACGCCACCGAGGAGGAAGAACAGCACTGAGGCGATGAGGTACATGTACCCGATCGTCTTGTGGTCGGTGGAGGTGATCCACTTGACGACGATGTTGCCCTTCTGCTCGACGCGCGAGGAGCTCATGAGAGCGGCCTGGCGCGCGGGCAGGGTCGTCGGTCGGGAGTGGGAGGCCTCGTCGGTGCGGGGTGCTTCAGTGGTCGACATGGCTTACTCCTCTCCTTCCGTGGAGTCGGTCTTCTCGGTCGTGCCCGGGTAGTTCGACAGACGGTCGTATGCGTCCGTGATGTCGCCGGTGTTGCCCTTCTCCTCGAGCGACTGGAGGTAGGCGTCGTACTCGGCCTGCGAGACGACCTTGACGTTGAACAGCATCATCGAGTGGTATTCGCCGCAGAGCTCGGCGCACTTGCCCTTGTACTCGCCCTCGCGGGTCGGGATGAACGACCAGGAGTTGTCCTTCCCGATGTACATGTCCTTCTTGTAGAGGAAGTCGATGATCCAGAAGGAGTGGATGACGTCACGCGACTGCAGGTTGATCGTGACCTTCTTGTCGACCGGCAGCACCAGAGTGGGCAGCTGCGACTGGTCGATGTCGCCGTTCGCGTTCGGCTGGGCCTGGATGCCCATGGTCCACACGGCGTCGGAGTTGTCCTCTTTCTCGCCGTCGTACTGGAAGTCCCACGCCCACTGCTTGGCGATCGCCGTGATCTCGACGTCGGGGTTGTCCCACTTGGCCTCGATCTCGGCCTGGTCACGCGCCGTGAAGAAGAACATTCCGACGACGAGGATGAGCGGCACGATCGTGTAGAAGATCTCGATCGGCATGTTGTACCGCATCTGCACCGGGAGACCGGTCTGGCCCTTGCGACGGCGGTAGGCGATCGCGGCCCAGCCCATCAGGCCCCAGGTGATCACACCGACGGCGAGGAGGACGATCCAGGAGTTCACCCAGAGCGACGACACGCGTTCGGTCTGGTTGGTGGCTGCAGGTCCACCCTCCACGAAGCCCGGGAGATAGCCGTGCTGCTCGGCGGTTGTACAACCGGCCAGAGCCACAGCTGCCACGACTCCCAGAGGGAGTGCGGCCCAACGAAGGCGGCGTTTCGAGGGCACGATGCACCTTTCAGATTGCGGACAGGGCACACCCAAGTCTAGGGCAACCTCACACCTGATTCATGCCAACCACGCAGGTTGACCGAGGGTGATCCGCTCAGTGGAAGCTGTCGCCGCAGGCGCAGGAACCGGCCGCGTTCGGGTTGTCGATCGTGAAGCCCTGCTCCGAGATCGTGTCCTTGAAATCGATGGATGCACCGTCGAGATACGGGACGCTCATGTTGTCCACGATGACCTCGACACCGTCGAAATCGACGGTCTCGTCACCCTCGAGGAAGCGCTCGTCGAAGTACAGCTGGTAGATCAGGCCGGAGCATCCGCCGGGCTGCACGGCCACGCGAAGACGGAGGTCGTCGCGACCCTCCTGCTCGAGGAGGTTCTTCACCTTGGTCGCCGCGGCGTCGGTGAGGCTCACGCCGTGTGCGCTGGTGGTTTCTGCTGCGGTCAGGGTGGTGTCGCTCATGTTGCTCCTTCTGCCGGGCCGCGCTCGCGCACGGCTGTTGTTCAGATTTTACCCGCAGGTGCGCCCTGCAGGGTCAGCGTGCGATCTCGTTCATCCGAGACAGCATCAGCGCCTCGGTCGCGACCGCGTTGCGGAACGTCTCGAGGTGCAGCGACTCGTTCGGGCTGTGCGCCCGGGAGTACGGGTCCTCGACACCGGTGACGAGGATCTGCGCCTCGGGGAACTCCCGGACGAGATCGGCGATGAACGGGATCGACCCCCCGACGCCGAGATCGACCGGCGCCGCGCCATACGCGTCGCGCATGGCGTCCCGGGTCAGTGACACGGCCCAGCCACTGGTGTCGACCAGGAATCCGTCGCCGAGATCCAGATCGGAGAACGTGAGCTCCGCGCCGTAGGGGGCATGCCGGCGCAGGTGCGCCTCCAGGGCGCGATACGCGTCTTCACCGGTCTGTCCGGGCGCGACGCGGGAGCTGATCACCACCGTGACCTCGGGGAGGAGGGTGTTGGATGCCTGGGCCACGCTGGTGGCGTCGATCCCGATGACGGTCACGGCAGGCTTGTTCCAGATCCGGCTGAGGATCGTGCCGTCGCCGATCGGCGCGGTTCCCGGCAGGAAGCCCGCCTCGTCTCGCAGGGTCTCCTCGCTGTACTCAGGCGTATCGGCGTCTCGCACCGTCATGCCCTCGACCGCGACAGAGCCGTCGTCGTTCCACAGCGTCGACAGCAGCTTGATCGTCGCCATCATCGCGTCGGGCGCCGCTCCCCCGTACATGCCGGAGTGCGAGGCGTGGTCGAGGGTGCGCACGCGCAGTGTGAACCGCGCGTTGCCCCGGAGCGAGACGGTCAGCCCGGGGGTCGAGGAGTCCCAGTTCCCGGAGTCGGCCACGACGATCGCGTCGGCGCGGAGCGCCTCCTTGTTGTCGGAGAGGAACTGCGCGAACGAGCGGGAGCCGTATTCCTCCTCCCCCTCGATGAACATCGCGATGCCGAGCTCGAGATCATCGCCGAGCGTCTCCGCGACGGCGCGGATCGCGGCGATGTGGGCCATGATTCCCGCTTTGTCATCCGCGGCGCCGCGCCCGTACAGCCGCCCGTCCCGCACCGTCGGCTCGAACGGCGGAGTCTCCCAGAGCTCATCCGCTCCGGGCGGCTGCACGTCGTGGTGCGCGTACAGGAGGATGGTGGGCTTGCCGCCTCGCGCTGCCCGTCGAGCCAGAACAGCCGGCTGACCGTGCTCATCGGTGCCGGGGATCGCCGCGCGCAGCACGCGCACCTCGTCGAACACGCCGGTGCCCTCCGCCAGTGCGGCCACGGCATCCGCACTGCGCTGCAGCTGCGTCTGGTCGAAGGCGGGCCATGCCATGCCGGGAATGCGGACGAGGTCGCCGAGATCGCTGAGAGCGGCCGGGATGCCGGTCGCCACCGCTTCCCGGATCGCCTGGTCGTTGTCGCTGGGGAGAGCAGGAGAGGTCATGCGAGTAATCTTAAGGTGATCCACCGCAATCGAACCGAGGAACCTCGTGCCCACTACCCCTGCTTCCCCTCCATCGAACGACGACGCCCCTGAGACGACCGTCGGCAAGGGACGCGCGACGCCGACCCGCGCGGAGCAGGAGGCGGCACGCCGCCGACCGCTCGTCGCGAACACCAAAGAGGCTCGCGCTGCGGCCAAGGCAGAGATGAACGAGCGCCGCAACCGCGCCCAGGCCGGCCTCGCCGCCGGCGAGGAGAAGTACCTTCCCGCTCGGGACAAGGGTCCGCAGCGCCGTTGGGTGCGCGACTACGTGGATTCCGGCTGGCACCCCGCCGAGTTCGTGATGGGCATCATGGTGCTCGTCATCCTCGTGTCGCTGCTGCCCCCCGCCTGGGCGATCGGCGGCGTCTCCGTCGGGGCGTGGGCCTACCTCGTGATGATGGGCTATCTGGTTCTGGCGATCGGCGGGATGATCCTGCTCGGATGGCGCGTGAAGACCAAGGCCGCGGCGAAGTTCGGCAAGGAGCGCCTGGAGCGCGGCCTGGGTTGGTACGCCGCCATGCGCTCTCTGCAGATGCGATTCATGCGCCTGCCGAAGCCCCAGGTCAAGCGCGGCGAACGCCCCGCCTGACCTCCGACCTTCAGGCAGATGGATGCCCCGTGCTCGCTCGAGCACGGGGCATCGTCGTCTCGGCGACCAGGGCTCAGCGCCGGCGGAGTCCTCTGTTGATCTCGCGTCCCCAGAACGGCCCGCGGTAGAGGAAGGCCGTATATCCCTGCACGAGGGTGGCGCCCGCGTCGAGTCGTTCCTGCACATCGGCCGGAGACTCGACACCGCCGACCGCGATCACGCAGAACTCGGCAGGCACGACCGAGCGCACGAGCCGCAGCACCTCGAGCGAACGCGCCTTGAGCGGAGCCCCGGAGAGGCCGCCCGCACCAGCCGCCTCGACGGTCGCGGCATCGGTGCGCAGCCCGTCGCGGGAGATCGTGGTGTTGTGGGTGATGATGCCGGCGAGTCCCTCCGCGACGGCCATCTCGGCGATCGCGGTGATCTCCTCGTCTGCGAGGTCGGGAGCGATCTTCACCAGGAGCGGCGTGCTCCCTGATGCGTTCTTGACCGCCCGCAGCAGCGGCGCGAGGGTCTCGACCGCCTGGAGCCCGCGGAGCCCTGGCGTGTTCGGGGATGACACGTTCACCGCCAGGTAGTCGGCAAGCGGAGCGAGTCTGGTCGCTGACGCGACGTAGTCGGCCGTCGCGTTCTCGACCTCGACGACGCGGCTCTTTCCGATGTTCACCCCGATGACGGTGTTCGGAGCACCGCGTCGCAGCTTCGCGAGGCGGCGCGCGGCGGCATCCGCTCCATCGTTGTTGAAGCCCATGCGGTTGATCACCGCGCGGTCCTCGATCAGGCGGAACAGGCGCGGCTTGGGGTTGCCCTCCTGCGGGATAGCCGTGACGGTGCCGATCTCGACGTGGCCGAAGCCGAGCGCCGCGAGTCCGCGCACGCCGACGGCGTTCTTGTCGAAGCCTGCGGCGATTCCGAACGGCGAGGGGAACGTGTGCCCCAGCGCATCGACGGAAAGCGAGGGGTCGGGCTTGGTCAGTGCGCTCGTCACCCAGGAGAACGGCGGCACGCCGAGGATGCGGATCACCGCCATGCCGGCGTGGTGGGCGAACTCGGGGTCGAAGCGCGAGAGGACAGCGCGGAAGAGCAGCGGATACATCACTGCCAGATTACCGGTCGCCGGTGGGTCTATTCGGCTCGAGGAGCCTTCAGATGATCGGCGCGCAGGTCGGAGATCGCGCTCTCGAAATCCTCGAGCGAGTCGAACGCCTGATAGACGCTCGCGAACCGCAGGTATGCGACCTCGTCGAGGTCTCTCAGCGGACCGAGGATCGCCAGTCCGATCTCGTTCGCGTCGAGCTGCGAGACACCGGTCTGTCGCACCGCCTCCTCGACCTTCTGCGCGAGCACCGCGAGGTCGCCCTCCGTGACCGGACGGCCCTGGCAGGCCTTGCGCACGCCCGAGATCACCTTGTCACGGCTGAACGGCTCCATGACGCCGCTTCGCTTGATGACGTTGAGGCTCGCCGTCTCGGTGGTCGTGAAGCGGCCGCCGCATTCGGGGCACTGTCGGCGACGACGGATCGAGAGTCCGTCATCGCTGGTGCGCGAATCGATGACTCGCGAATCGGAGTGGCGGCAGAAGGGGCAGTGCATGGTGTCTCAGCGTACCCGCTCAGTCGGACGACGGATCCGTGAAGCGCGCTTCGACGGCCTCACCGTGCGCAGGGAGGACCTCGGCCGCGGCGAGGGAGACCACCCCCGACCGCACCTGCGCGAGCGCGGCGTGGTCGTATCGGATGACCTGCTGCGGACGAAGGAACGTGTAGGCGCCGAGTCCCGGAGCGTACCGCGCCTGTCCCCCCGTCGGGAGGACGTGGTTGCTGCCCGCCATGTAGTCGCCCAGGCTCACCGGGGTCTGGTCGCCGACGAAGACCGCACCGGCGCTGGTGAACGCGGATGCCACCTCCTCCGCGCCCTCGATGTGCAGCTCGAGGTGCTCGGGCGCATAGGCGTTGCTGAAGGCGGTGGCCATGGCGCGGTCGTCGACGAGCACGATCGCCGACTGCTCGCCGGCCAGAGAGACGGCGACGCGCTCCGCGTGCCGAGTCCTCGCCGCGCGCTCCGAGATCTCCGTTGCGACACGCTCCGCGAGTTCCGGCGAGTCGGTGACGAGAACCGCGGAGGCCTGCTCGTCGTGCTCGGCCTGGCTGATGAGGTCGGCGGCGATGAGACGGGGATCAGCCGAGGCGTCCGCGACGATGAGGATCTCAGTGGCTCCGGCTTCGGAGTCCGTGCCGACCACGCCGGCGACGGCACGCTTCGCTGAGGCGACGTAGTTGTTGCCGGGGCCCGAGACCACATCGACCGGGTCGAGACCGAGTTCTTCGACGCCGTAGGCGAGCGCGCCGATTGCCCCCGCTCCCCCGATCGCGTAGACCTCGTCGATGCCGAGCAATCCCGCGGCGGCGAGGATCGTCGGGTGCACGCGTCCGCCGAACGCCGCCTGAGGCGGAGAGGCCAGCGCCACCACGGTCACACCCGCGACCTGTGCCGGCACCACGTTCATCACGACGCTGGACGACAGCGGCGCTTTGCCCCCGGGGATGTAGACCCCCGCGCGAGCGACTGGCTGCCAGCGCTGCGTGATGACGGCACCGGGCCCGATCTCGGTGGTGCGGGGTTCGGGCACCTGGGCGGCCGAGGCGAGGCGCACGCGGCGGATGGCTTCTTCGAGCGCCGCGCGGACCCCGGAATCCACCGTAGCCAGCGCCTCGGCGATGTGCTCTTTCGGGACCCGGATCTCGTGCCCCGACACGCGGTCGAAGCGATCGGCCTGCTCGCGCAGTGCCTGCTCACCCCTGTTGCGGACGTCCTCGACGATGCGAGCGGCGGTGTCGAGCGCTTCCGCGCGCGCCTGAGCGGCGCGGGGAACGGCCGCGAGCATGTCGGAGGGCGAGAGCTCTCGCCCTCGCAGATCGATGGTGCGCAAACGCGTCAGCCCTTCGTGATGTCGGAGATGTCGTGCAGGTAGCCGATGCGCCCGTCGTCATGACGCACGACGTAGGCACCGCCGCGGTCTTCGATCACGAGAGCCCACGCCGTCGGTCCGATCTGGAAGATGGCCTCGCCGCGCTCGTCGTGCACGTCTCGCTCGGTGGGCGCGAGGATCCAGAAGGGCTGCTGTTCAGCGGCGGCGTATCGCGGGTTGGTGGCCTCGACGTCGATCTCTTCGACGGCCGGTTCGGCGGCCGCGGGCTCGGTTGCGGGCTCGACGACTGCGGTCTCAGCGGCCGCAGCCTGGACTGTCCAGGTCTCAGCGGTCGGTTCCGGTGCGACGGTCTGAGCGATCGGCTCGACGGCATCCGTCTCGGGGGTGACCAGCGCGACGATGCTGTCGGTGTCGTAGGCGATGTCCTCGCTCGACGATCGGCGCGAGTATGCGGGTGTGTAGTCCTCATCGGGAACGACCTGCTCGGTGCCGATCCCGCCACCGGAGGCGTGAGCGGACAGCGGGACCTGCGAGGCGATGTCGACGCGAGCGATCTCGTCCGTCGCGTTCGCACCAGAGAGCTCGACGTCCAGGGGGGCGTTCTCCGGCGCGGCCGCCGGAGCCGCCACGGCCACAGGCTCGGGGCGGGGGCGGGCGATGACCGGGCGCACGGGGTTCGCCGCGCGGTGCGCAAGCGTGACGAGCCGTCCCTGGAAGTCCTCCTTGAGGCCGGGGATGATCGGCGCGAAGACCGTCAGCGCCACGAGCGCGAGCGAGGTCACGACGAGCGCGATACCGCTCCAGCTCAGCGCCCAGAACCCGCTGCCGATCGCTCCGGCGATCGCGAGCCACAACCGCCCGACCAGGACGATGGCCGCCACCGAGAAGGCGACGGAGGCGAACTGGTCGATCCCGAGCGAGCCGACACGACGGATGCCGTCGGGCGAGAACCGTCGCAGCACCAACAGGAAGACCGCAGCCGTGGGCACACCGACGGGCAGCACCCATTCGATGCCCGTCGACCAGAGCGAAGAGTTCACGACGATCGGGAAGAACGACAACACGAAGTGCACGATCCAGACGCCGACGATCAGCAGTTCACGCAGCGTGAACCCGAGGATGCCGTACTCCGGCGTCACCTCGTCGTCGTACAGGACGCCGTCGTCGATGAAGGCGTCGTCGTCGGCGGGGGCGGAGACGAGGTCCTCTTCGGGGTTCTCGTCATTGCGGAGGGGGAAGTCCGTGCTCATGAGAGTGGTCCTTTCGTCCGGGCGCGGCACCTGCGAGATGGGGCGCGCCCAACGCGACCCGATACTACCGGGTGCGCCGGAGAGCATGCTCAGGAAATGGTTGTCGGTGTCGCTTCATGACCGCTCGGCCTGCGGCAGGATCGCACGCGGGTCGAGCGAGGTCATCCCAGACAGGAGGGCCCGAGAAGCGACTTGAGATCGCCGAAGAGATCGGCGGAGACCTTGACGGGCATGGGAACGTCGAACACCTTCGCCGTGCCGCCTCGGTGCACGCGCAGCACGACCTCGGTGTCGCCGTTGTGTCGACGGAGCACCTCGGCGAGTTCGTTCATCACGCGTTCCGTGGCCCGCTGCTCGGCGAGCACGAGAGCGAGCGGCCCCGATGCGTCGAAGGAGCCGATGTCCGGCGCGAAGGCCGACTGCGCATGCAGGTTGAGGCCGTCGTCGCGTCGGGACACACGCCCCCGAACGGCCAGGATCGAATCCTGCTGGAGGACGTGCTGGAACTCGGTGTAGGTCTTGCCCATGAACATGACCGTCACCTCGCCGTTGAAGTCCTCGACCGTGATCATGCCGTAGGGGTTGCCGCTGGCCTTCGCCACGCGGTGCTGCACGCTCGTCACGAGGCCCGCGACCGTCACCTGATCGCCGTCCTGCATGTCCTCCGAGTTGTTGAGGTCGTGGATCGAGATCGACGCGTGCTTCGCCAGCGGGACCTCGAGGCCCGCGAGCGGGTGGTCGGACACGTACAGGCCGAGCATCTCACGCTCGAACGCGAGCTTGTCCTTCTTGATCCACTCCGGACGATCGGGCACCTTCGCGGGCGGCGCCTCCTCCATCTCGTCGTAGAGACTGTCGAAGTCGAAGCCGATGGCTCCCTGCGCCTCGTTCCGCTTGCGGTCGACTGCGGCCTCCACCGCATCCTCATGGATCTCCATGAGCGCGCGGCGGGTGTCTCCCATCGAGTCGAAGGCCCCCGCTTTGATGAGGGACTCGACCGTGCGCTTGTTCGCGACGTGCAGCGGCACCTTGTCGAGGAAGTGGTGGAACGACGTGAACCGCTCGTCCTTGCGCGCCTTCACGATGCCGTCGACGACGTTGCTGCCGACGTTGCGCACTGCACCCAGCCCGAAGCGGATGTCGTCGCCGACGGCGGCGAAGAAGTTGATCGAGTCGGAGACGTCGGGCGGGAGGACTCTAATGCCCATGCGACGGCACTCGTTCAGGTAGAGCGCCATCTTGTCTTTGGAGTCGCCGACGCTCGTGAGGAGAGCCGCCATGTACTCGGCGGGATAGTGGGCCTTGAGGTAGGCCGTCCAGTACGAGACGAGACCGTAGGCGGCCGAGTGCGCTTTGTTGAAGGCGTAGTCGGAGAACGGCAGCAGGATGTCCCACAGCGCCTTGATGGCCCCCTCGCCGAAGCCGCGCTCCTTCATGCCCCCTGAGAAGCCCTCGTACTGCTTGTCCAGCTCGGACTTCTTCTTCTTTCCCATCGCGCGACGGAGGATGTCTGCCTGGCCGAGACTGAACCCGGCGACCTTCTGCGCGATGGCCATGACCTGCTCCTGATAGATGATCAGGCCGTAGGACTCCTGCAGGATCTCGGCAAGCGGCTCTTCGAGCTCGGGGTGGATCGGGGTGATCTCCTGCTGGCCGTTCTTGCGCAGCGCGTAGTTCGTGTGCGAGTTCGCCCCCATGGGGCCCGGCCGGTACAGCGCGATGAGGGCTGAGATGTCACCGAAGGTGTCGGGCTTCATCAGGCGCATCAGCGACCGAAGCGGCGGGCTGTCGAGCTGGAACACTCCGAGCGTGTCGCCCTTGCCGAGCAGGTCGTACACCGCGCGGTCGTCGAGGGCGAGGTGCTCGAGGTCGAGTTCCTCGCCGCGGTTCATCCGGATGTTGTCGAGCGCATCCGAGATGATCGTGAGGTTCCGCAGCCCCAGGAAGTCCATCTTGATCAGGCCGAGCGTCTCGCACGACGGGTAGTCGAACTGCGTGACGATCTGACCGTCCTGCTCGCGGCGCATGATCGGGATGATGTCGAGCAGGGGTTCGGACGACATGATCACGCCGGCGGCGTGCACGCCCCACTGGCGCTTCAGCCCCTCGAGACCGAGCGCGCGGTCGAAGACGGTCTTCGCCTCGGGGTCGGTCTCGATGAGGGCGCGGAACTCGCTCGCCTCTTTGTAGCGGGGGTGAGCCGAATCGAACATGCCGTCGAGCGGCATGTCCTTGCCCATCACGGGCGGCGGCATCGCCTTTGTCAGCCGCTCCCCCATACTGAACGGGAAGCCGAGCACTCGGCCGGCATCCTTCAGCGCCTGCTTGGACTTGATCGTGCCGTAGGTCACGATCTGCGCGACGCGCTCGGAGCCGTACTTCTGGGTGACGTAGTCGATCACCTCGCCGCGGCGACGGTCGTCGAAGTCGACGTCGAAGTCGGGCATCGAGACGCGATCGGGGTTGAGGAAGCGCTCGAAGATGAGCCCGTGCTCGAGCGGGTCGAGGTCGGTGATCTTCATGGCGTACGCGACCATGGAGCCTGCGCCGGATCCGCGGCCCGGGCCGACGCGGATGCCGTTGTCCTTCGCCCAGTTGATGAAGTCGGCGACGACGAGGAAGTAGCCCGGGAATCCCATCTGCAGGATGATGTCGGTCTCGTACTCGGCCTGCTTGCGGACCTTGTCGGGGATGCCGTTCGGGTACCGGTAGTGCAAGCCGTTCTCGACCTCTTTGACGAGCCAGCTGTCTTCTGTCTCACCGTCGGGCACCGGGAATCGCGGCATGAAGTTGGCGGAGGTGTTGAACTCGACTTCGCACCGCTCGGCGATCAGCAGCGTGTTGTCGCAGGCCTCGGGGTGGTCGCGGAACATCTGGCGCATCTCGGCGGCGGTCTTGATGTAGTAGCCGTCGCCGTCGAACTTGAACCGGTTCGGATCGTCGAGGGTCGAACCGGACTGCACGCAGAGAAGAGCGGCGTGCGCGTCGGCCTCGTGCTGGTGCGTGTAGTGGGAGTCGTTGGTGGCGACCAGCGGGATGCCGAGATCCTTCGACAGTCGAAGCAGATCCGTCATGACGCGGCGCTCGATGGAGAGCCCGTGATCCATGATCTCGGCGAAGTAGTTCTCCTTGCCGAAGATGTCCTGGAACTCGGCGGCGGCCGCGCGCGCCGCGTCGTACTGCCCCAGCCGCAGGCGCGTCTGCACCTCACCCGACGGGCAGCCGGTGGTCGCGATCAGGCCCTTGCCGTATGTCTGCAGCAGTTCGCGGTCCATGCGGGGCTTGAAGTAGTAGCCCTCCATGCTCGATCGCGAGCTCAGCCGGAACAGGTTGTGCATGCCCTGCGTGCTCTGACTCCACATGGTCATGTGGGTGTAGGCACCGGCACCGGAGACGTCATCGCTCTTCTGGTCGGGCGATCCCCACTGCACGCGGGACTTGTCGCTGCGGTGCGTCCCCGGGGTGACGTACGCCTCGAGTCCGATGATCGGCTTGACGCCGGCGGCCTGGGCTGCGCGGTAGAACTCGAACGCCGCGAATGTGTTCCCGTGGTCGGTCACGGCGATCGCCGGCATGCCGTATTCAGCGGCAGCCTGCGTCATCGCCCCGATCTTCGCCGCACCGTCCAGCATGGAGTATTCGCTGTGGACATGCAGGTGCACGAAGGAATCTGAAGCCATGCTTCGAGTCTACGGCTGAGCCCCGACACCGGAGGTCGGTGCCGGGGCTCGGAGAGCGGATGCTGCGCCTATGCCACCGCCGAACGATCTCGCTTCGCTGATCACGCTTCAGATCCCCGGGGATGGAGAACGGTTCGAGTGGGCTCAGGGCAGTCCATCCACGACGCTCATCGTGTATGTACTCCGCGAATCGGGCACGTCGGCAGGGATCATCCCTTCGCCCACTTCGCTCGTCGTCGAGATCTCCGTGACGAGCCCCGTCGCGATGTCGATCGTGATGGTGAAGCGCGTCAGAGAAGTCTCGGCGGAGTCCGCTCCGGCGAGGTGCGAGTCGAATGTCACGGTGCGCAGGCCGTGCTGCTCCGGCCCGACTGTTGAGCCGGGAAGGAGACTGAGAGCCTGGTACATCGAGGCGCGCAGGCCGGGGTCGCCGACGTTGTACGACAGCAGCCCGATCAGCAGCCAGCCGACCTTGCCATCGTTCCAGCCTGCATAGTCATCGCCCTGCCGGGCCTTGATCCAGTCGATCATCGCCGAGGGATCCCTCGGCATGGTGTTGAAGTACCAGAGGATGTCCTCCGCGCCGCTTTCCGGAAGCGACGGCGCACCTCCGGCATGGAGGGGATGCCCGCCGCTGCCCTCCATCGACAGTACGGACTCCAACTGTCTTTCGGCCTCCGGCTGGTCTCCGAAGACGGCCACGACCTCCGCCGGCCCCCACTCCCGATACCAGGAGTCGCTGAGATCGGCGGGCGAGTACTCGGCACCGCTGCTGCGGATCACCCACGCGCTGGTAGCCGTCTCTCGCGACCCTCCGTATCCGGGTTGACCCCACGTGTCGAAAGAGGAGTCGTAGACGCCCAGGGTCTCGTGCGTCCATGATCGACGCAGATACTGTCCTGGCGCGAGCACCGACGGCTGAAACTCCGCCGCCGCGATCGCTGCTCCCTGCAGCACCTCGGGTGCCGACGCTGCAACCGGCGACGGCACAGGTGTGGGCGTCAGCGTCGCGTCCGGCGATCTGGTCGGGACGGCCTCGACTTTCGGTTCCGGCTCCGGCGTTCTCAATGCGCCGGCGACGAGCACGACAGCCGTCACCGCCGCCGCCGTGCCGACCACCGCTCCGGCCAGCAGCCACGGCCGCCTCGCAGTGCGAGATCGCGCGGGTCTCAGTTCTGCCTGCATCTCATTCAGCAGCAGCATCCGCGCGGCGCTGAGATTCTCGTCGTCGCCCTCGATCTCAGGCCTGATCTCCTGAACCTTCTCAAACACGTCCAACGGTCTCTCCCTTCTGCTCCTGCTTCTCGAATGCCCGGATCCTCCGACCGGAGTCCAGCCTCTTCCGAACGCGGTTCAACCGCGATCTCACTGTGCCGACGGGCACACCGAGCGCCTCGGAGATCTCCTCATAGCTCAGTCCGTGCCAGGCATAGAGCAGCAGCGTCTCCCGGTCCCGCGGCGCCAATGCGGCGATACGGATCTTCATCGTCGCGACCTCGCGCTCCGCATCCACGCGGCTCATGGCCTCGTCCAGCCCGCCCAGGGAGGAATGGTCCTGTTGAGTGATCGACGCGGCGAACGACTGCCAGTGCTTGGCCTCGACGGCTCGATGCCTGCGGATCAGCCGAGACGCGATGCCGAGCAGCCAGGGCAGGGCCGACTCCACGCCTGAATCGAAGTCCACCCGCCGGCGGAATGCGACCAGGAACGTCTCGCTCAGCACGTCCTCGGCAGCACTCCGGCCGACCCGATACGCGGCGAATGCGTTCACCGCGCGCGCATGCCGGTCGAAGAGCTCGGCGAACGCGGCCGGCTGGTCTAGAGATCGTCTGATGATCTCGCTGTCTGTGCTCACACTGTCTATTGTCTGAGCGTCTCCGATGAGTTCACGGTTTCTCGATTCGCGTGAGATTCACCTCAGATCGAGCCGCATCAGCACCCGCGGGAAACCATCGAGCACCGAACCGGTATCGGCGGCCTTGGAGAAGCCGGCCGACTCGAAAAGCGAGCGGGTGCCGGCGTACGCCATCGTCAAGTTCACCTTCTCCCCTGCGTTGTCGACCGGATAGCCCTCGAGCGCAGGCGCCCCACGCTCACGCGCAAAAGCGATCGCCCCCTCGATCAGAGAATGCGATACGCCCTGCTTGCGGTGTCCGGGTCGTACCCGGAAGCACCAGAGCGACCACACATCGAGATCATCGACATGCGGGATGAGGCGGTTGCGGGCGAAGCTCGTGTCTCGCCGCGGGTGAAGCGCCGCCCACCCTACTGGTTCGCCGTCGAGATAGGCGATCACGCCTGGCGGCGGATCCTGATCGCACAGCTCTCTCACGCGATCGGCCCTGGCCTTCCCCCGCAGAGCGACGTTCTCCTTGCTGCCGATCCGATAGCTCAAGCAGAAGCACACGTTGGACGCGGGGTTCTTCGGCCCGACCAGCGTCGCGACATCGTCGAAATCGGTGGCGGGGCGCACCTCGATGCTCATGCATCCAGTGTGGCCCTCACCACCGACATGGCGGACTACTCCGCCTCGACGATCCTCTGATCCGTATTCGAATAGGTGATGAGATCGGCGATGCTGCCCACAAGTCCCATGCTCACGTTCAACAGTCCCGGCTCGACGTCCGTCAGAGGCGGCGGCGTGTCGGTCCCGATCGTCAACGGCGCTCCACCCATCGACGAGGCGCTGATCGATCCGATGTAGACCGACACATCGCCCTGCAGCGACATCGTGTCGGCAGTCGTGACGAGCCCCGGTCCGTCCGGCGGGCGGACGGTGAGAGAGAATCCCTTGATCGTGATGGATTCGGCACTGATCTTGAGCGCACGGATGCTGCCGCCGTCGACCGTGGGCACGCTCACGATCGAGATGCCGCTGAGTCCCGTGAACGACAACGACTCAGACCCCATCGACGCCGGCGTTCCGGTGAACACCGGCGCTCCGGCGTCGACCGGCGCCTCGACAGGCTCTACGGGCGCCTGCGGCGCCTGAGGATCGGAAGGGACGACCGGCGTCGACGGATCGACCGGAGCGGTCGGGTCGATCGGGAGCACCGGCGTCGTGGGCGTCGTCGGCGTGCCAGGCGTCGTCGGCGTGGGAGTAGGCGTCGGCTGCGGGCAATAGATCAGCGGGATGCAGATTCCGGCGTCACGCATGCCCGGCGCGGATGCCGCCCCCAATGTGAGCGGCGTCGCCACCATCACCGCGACAAGAGCAGCCGCGACGCCCATGCGTCGGCGGATCACGTCGACGTCGCCTGTTCTGCGTCTCCTCCGACATCGGATGCCGTGGCCTTCGGCCCCATCCAGGCGACCACGAGGATACCGCCCACGGTCGACAACAGCATCCCGATGAGGAAGCCACCGAGGTTGACGCCGATCAGCGAGTAGATCGATACCGCGAGGGCGATCACGCCGTAGAAGATGTGGTGCGCGGGCATGGAGATCACGAGAACGCCGAGAAGCAGCAGCACGATCGGGATGATCGTCGCCTGCATACCCTCGATGCCCATCTGCACGTGCAGGTGTCCGATGTCGAGCTGCCCGGAGAAGAACATCTCCACTCCGCCGATCGCGATCAGCAGCCCGCCGATGAACGGCCGCTGCCGACGCCATGCCCGGAACCCTCCGGTCGTGGACGCGGATGAGGCCACGTCTTCCTCCATCACAGCATCCGCTCCGTTCAGAAGCATCCCTGCGAGCCGTCCGTGAGCTCGAGAGTCATCCCCGTGAGTGTGAACACGGATGCTTGAGTGCTCCATGCCGTCTGCTGGAGGTTCGCGATCGAGATCGTGTCGGAATCCTGCGCGAAGTCGCCGGCGCTGCCCTTGGCGTCGGTGTTGACCGTCGACGCGTCGACGCCGATGCGGATCTGGCCGAATGAAGCATCGCCCTTCAACCCCGTCATGCCGATCTGCAGGTCGGTGGCCGTCGCCGGCTTGCCGTCGCCGCCCGCCTTGATCAGCACGCCGACCGTGCCGAGCGGAGTCTCGGTGATGACGGACTGGCACAGGTCGCTGAGAGTGGCGCTCTTGATGTTCGCGATCGCGACCGTGTGCTCGACACCCTCCGTATCGGTCGCCACGCCCGCGTACTGCGAGAATCCGGTGCCCTCGAGCTGGCTGGCGCCGATCTGGAACTGACTTCCGGAGACCGCGAACGACACGGGCACCGCACCCTGAGCAACGCCTCCGAGCAGCGAGGCGGCGATGATGCCCACCGGTACCGCGACGAGCGTGATGCGCCCCGCGTGCGACGCGGTGGCCCTGGACAGGGTCTTCGAGACTTTCGGGAACTTCATCGATCCTCCTCTTTCGCGCGCACGACTCCGTGCGCGCGATCCTCCTCGATCCTAAACGCAATTGACTCAGAGTCAACACCCGATCTGGTTAGGCTTCTCGCATGACGTCCGAGCCGCGTTCCCGCCTCAGTCCCGAGCAGCGGCGCGCCCAGCTCATCGCGATCGGTGTGGCGTTCCTCGCCGAGCATCCGCTCGATGAGCTCACGATCGACGAGCTGGCGAGGCGTGCCGGCGTGTCGAGAGCGTTGATCTTCCATTACTTCGAGAGCAGACAGGGCGTCGAGCGCGCGATCGTGACGACGGCTCGCGACAGCCTGCTGCTTGCGACCGAGCCGCGTGCCGAGCTCGCTCCTCGCGAGCGCGTGCACGACACCCTGCTGCGCATCGCCGGCTTCGTCCGCGAGCACGGCGGCACGTTCTCATCCCTGATCCGCGGAGTCGCCAGTGGCGCGCCCGAGGTGCGGGCGATCGTCGACGAATCCCGCGAGCTGAACGCTCAGCGGCTTCTCGAGGCGTTCACGGAACTCGGGAATGCGGATACGCCTGCTCTCCGCGTGGCCTTGCGCGCCTGGGTCGCGTTCACCGAAGACACTCTGCTCGAGCTGATCGTGGATCGGCGAGCCGACGACGAGGCCGTGGTGGAGTTCCTGGAGCAGACTCTCGACGGCGTGGTCGAGGCCGCAGCTCGAGCGCGCTTCTAGTACTCGGGCGCGCTTCTAGTACTCGCCTGCGCGCAGCACCTCGAGGGCGTGCACGAAGTCGGCCGGATACGCCGACTCGAACTGCACCCACTGCCCCGTTGCGGGATGAGTGAAGGCGAGCTGATGCGCGTGCAGCCACTGCCGGGTCAGGCCGAGCTTGGCCGAGAGAGTCGGGTCGGCACCGTACAACGGGTCGCCGACACAGGGATGCCGCAACGCGGCCATATGCACCCGGATCTGGTGCGTCCGCCCCGTCTCGAGATGGATCTCGAGCAACGAGGCGCCGCGGAAGGCTTCGAGGGTCTCATAGTGGGTCACGGACGGCTTGCCGTCGGGGGTGACAGCGAACTTCCACGAGTGGTTCGGATGCCGCCCGATCGGCGCGTCGATCGTTCCGACCAGCGGATCGGGATGACCCTGGACGACGGCGTGATAGATCTTCTCGACCGTGCGTTCCTTGAACGCGCGCTTGAGCGCCGTGTACGCCGTCTCGGTCTTGGCCACGACCATGAGACCGCTCGTGCCGACATCCAGCCGATGCACGACGCCCTGACGCTCGGGGGCGCCGCTCGTCGCGACACGGAAGCCCGCGGCCGCGAGAGCGCCCACGACGGTCGGCCCCTCCCATCCGAGCGAAGGGTGCGCCGCGACGCCCGTGGGCTTGTCGACCACGACGATGTCGTCGTCGTCGTACACGATGCCGAGCTCGGGCACCGCGATCGGCACGATCCGCGGCTCCTCCTTCGGCTGCCACTCGACATCCAGCCAGCCACCCGCTCGGAGCTTGTCGGACTTGCCGAGGGTCGTTCCATCGAGACTCACGCCTCCCGCCGCAGCGACGTCGGCGGCGAAGGTGCGCGAGAAACCCAGCATCTTCGAGAGCGCGGCGTCGACGCGTACGCCGTCAAGGCCGTCGGGGACGGGAAGCGACCGCGACTCCACCCTCAGCGCCCTTCGGCGGCAGCGTCGGCATCGACCTCGGGAGACGGGCCGTCTTCATCCGCGTCGACAGCCTCAGCGGAAGCCGCAGCAGCCTCGGCCTCCTCATCGGTCTCGACGACGGCGTGATCCCGTTCGCGGGTGCCGTCGAATCGCAGACCGAACACCACGAGCAGTGCGACGGAGATCATGCCTGTCACGATGAAGATGTCGGCGACGTTGAAGATGGCCGGGAGCATCCACGGCATCGAGATCATGTCCACGACGTGCCCGACTCCGAAGCCGGGCTCGCGGAACAGACGGTCGGTGAGATTGCCGAGCACACCTCCGAGCAGACAGCCGAGCACTACCGCCCACAGGCGGGACTGCAGTCCGCTGGCCTTCCAGATGATCACGACGGCGACGACGGTCAGTGCGATCGTGAAGATCCACGTGACCTCGGAGCCCAGCGAGAACGCCGCTCCGGAATTGCGGATGAAGTACAGCTGGAGGAATTCCCCGAGCACGGGAACCGGCTCTTCGACCGGCAGGTTCGCAACGGTGAGGTACTTCACAAACTGATCGGCGGCCAGCACGATCGCTGCGAGAATCGCAACGATCGTGCCGGCCGCCGACCGACGAAGGGGACGGCGTCCTGACAAGAGGGCGCCTTACAGACCGATCGCGGAGACCGGCGTGGAGTCCGTCGACGCGGACTTCTCGTCGAGGTCGCGGAGCTGTCCCTCGATGTAGCTGCGCAGCTGCGTGCGGTAGTCGCGCTCGAAGTTGCGCAGCTCTGTGATCCGCGCCTCGAGGGTGTTGCGCTCGCGCTCGTGGCGTGCGGTCTCCTCACGCTGCTTGGCCTCGGCCTCGGAGCGGATGCGGTTGACCTCGTTCTCGGCGTCGGCGATGAGCTGGTTGCGCTTCGCCTCGCCCTCGGCGACGTGCTCATCGTGAAGTCGCTGTGCGAGTTCGATGATGCCGGCGGTCGCCGTGGCGGAGCCGGAAGGAGCGGCCTCCGCAGCGGGGGCGGGGGCTGCCTCGACGACGGGAGCGGGAGTCGGCGCCTGCGCGACGGCCGGAGCGGCCGCAGCCTCGCCGGACTCGTATGCCGCGAGCTTCGCCTTCAGCTCAGCGTTCTCTTCGAGGGCCTTGCGCCACTCGATGACGATCTCGTCGAGGAAGTCGTCGACCTCGTCCGGGTCGAACCCGTCCTTGAAGCGGACGTGCTGGAACTGCTTGGTGACGACGTCATCCGGGGTAAGTGCCATGGTGGCTCCTTCGATGAGTTCGGTGCCAGTTCGATGAACGGCGTTTCGTTATGTGGCGCGAACCCGGGGCGCGCACCTGCCAGCCAAGCATAGCCCCCGCATCCGTCAGCCGCGATGTCGCGACACCCAGGCAGGAAGGACTCCTCGGCGATATGTCAGATGAAGATGCGCACGATGTTCATCAGGATCAGCACGACCAGGACGGTCAGCGAGAAGCCGAAGTCGAGCGATATCGTCCCGAGCCGCAAGGGCGGGATGATCCGCCGGAAGAACCGGATCGGCGGGTCGGTCATGGTGTAGACGACCTCGGCGGCCACGAGTCCCGCACCCTTCGGACGCCATCCACGATTGAACATCGGGATGTAGTCGAGGATGAGTCGCGCGAAGAGGACCAGAAGATACAGCAGCAGCGCCAGATGGACGATGCTCGCGATCAGTGAGACGAGCCCCACGGGGTTACTGCTGATCGAAGCCCGCAGAGTCTGCGTCTGCGTGCGCGATTCCCCCGTGACCGGACACCGCGATGTTCTCCGGCGAGAGCAGGAACACCTTCGAGGTGACGCGCTCGATACGGCCGTAGAGGCCGAGGGAGAGACCGCTGGCGAAGTCGATCAGACGGCGCGCGTCCGCGTCGCTCATCTGCGAGAGGTTGATGATGACCGGTACACCCTCGCGGAAGCTCTCGGCGATGAGCTGAGCATCGCGGTACTGCTTCGGGTGCACGGTGAGAATCTCGTTCACTGCCCCTCCTGCGGGCTGACGCACGGCGACCGGGCGGCGCAGCGGCGTGATCGGTGCCGGGGCCGGCTCCTCACGCTCACGCTCGCGGTGCGAGCGGGCCGGGGCCTGCGTCTCTTCTTCGTAGACCTCTTCCTCGTCGGCGAGGCCGAGATACACCATGGTCTTCTTCAGCGGGTTACCCATTGTGTCCTCCGGTTCGAACGATTCGGGCGGGTCTTGTCACAGGTTAACCCCGGTCCGGCCGGGGTCCCGTGATTGCGGAACCGATCCGCAGGTGTGTCGCGCCCGCGAGGATGGCTTCGGTGAAGTCACCGGTCATCCCCGCCGAGATCCAGTCGGCCGCGGGGTCGAGGGAGCGGACGCCGTCGGCGACGGTGCGCAGACGGTCGAATGCCGACGCGGGTTCCTCGTCGAGGGGGGCCACCGCCATCACTCCGCGCAGACGCAGGGACGGAAGGGAGAGCACGTGCTCTGCCAGTGCAGCCGCCGCATCAGGCGCGACGCCGCCGCGGCCGGGGTCGTCGGTGAGGTTGATCTGCACCAGGACATCGAGGATGCGGTCGTCTTCCGCCCCTCGATGTAGCGCATCGGCGAGACGGTCTCGATCGATCGAGTGCACGGCGTCGGCACTGCGACGGATGGCCGCAGCCTTGTTCGTCTGCGCCTGTCCGATGAAGTGCCAGCGCAGGTCGTCGAGGTCGCCGAGCTCAGCGGTCTTCGCGCTGAGCTCCTGCTGCCGGTTCTCCCCCACCTCGCGCACGCCGAGAGCATGCAGGTCGCGCACGAGAGAGGCGGGATGGAACTTCGTGACGACGATGCGGGTGATCTCGCCCGCATCGCGTCCGGCGAGGCGCGCGGCGTCGGCGATCTTCTCATCGATCGCCGACAGCCGCGCTCCCAGCTCCGAGGTCACTTCAGGAATTCAGGGATGTCGATGTCGTCGTCGACGATGGCCGGCTCGATGCTGGTCGTCGAGTAGCGCGGCGTGGTGTCGACCTCGACGGCATCCGCCTTCTCGGTCGCGCTCTCGGCGAGGGCGACCTCGGGAAGGACCGCGGGCTCGGGGCGCGAGACGACCATCGGGTCGAGGCGCAGAGAGGGCCCGCCACCGTCGAAGCCCGCCGCGATCACCGTGACGCGCACCTCGTCGCCGAGAGTGTCGTCGATGACCGTTCCGAAGATGATGTTCGCCTCGGGGTGCGCAGCTTCCTTGACGAGGTCGGCCGCGTCGTGGATCTCGAAGATCCCGAGGTTCGACCCGCCCTGAATCGAGAGCAGCACACCGTGCGCGCCCTCGATCGACGCCTCGAGCAGCGGCGATTCGACTGCGAGCTCGGCGGCCTTGATCGCGCGGTCGGCGCCGCGTGCGGAGCCGATGCCCATGAGAGCGGATCCGGCCCCCTGCATGACCGACTTGACGTCGGCGAAGTCGAGGTTGATGAGCCCCGGGGTGGTGATGAGGTCGGTGATGCCCTGCACACCGGCGAGAAGCACCTGGTCGGCGGTGGCGAAGGCCTCGATCATCGAGATGCCCCGGTCGCTGATCTCGAGCAGACGGTCGTTCGGCACCACGATGAGGGTGTCGACCTCTTCCTTCAACTTCGCGACACCGGCTTCGGCCTGGCTCTGGCGACGGCGCCCTTCGAAGGAGAATGGCTTGGTCACGACGCCGATGGTCAACGCACCGATCGACTTCGCGATCCGTGCGACCACGGGGGCGCCACCGGTTCCGGTGCCGCCGCCCTCTCCTGCGGTGACGAAGACCATGTCGGCGCCGGTCAGCGCCTGCTCGATCTCCTCCGCGTGGTCTTCGGCCGCGCGGCGCCCGACCTCCGGGTCTGCACCGGCGCCGAGACCGCGGGTGAGTTCACGACCGACGTCGAGCTTGACGTCGGCGTCGCTCATCAGCAGCGCCTGCGCATCCGTGTTGACGGCGATGAACTCGACTCCGCGGAGGCCGAGGTCGATCATGCGGTTCACGGCGTTGACGCCGCCACCGCCGACGCCGACGACCTTGATCACGGCGAGGTAGTTCTGGTTCTGGCTCATGGCCGGCCTCCGAATAGTCGAGCCTTCTACGTTTTCTGGCCGATATCGGAATGTGAACCTTAAACCTCAACTAGAGGTGTAAAGTGTTTCCCAGTATCGGTTTCTCTTGTTCGAAGGTAAGCGCCACGGTTGCGCGCGCCCGCAGCGACGCGGGCGTGTCGCGCCTTTGCCGACGAAACCGGTCAGCCGATGACCGCGACCTCGGGCGAGGTCACGTCGATGGTCGACGCCTCGGGGTTCAGCGCGATGGCTCTCGCGAGCGTGACGCCCTTCAGCGCGGACTCGTCCTCGCTCCCCCACACGACCGTGAGGCCCGAGCTCAGGGTGAGCGTCACGTCGTCTGCGGTGCTCGCGCGCACGCCGGTGAGGGCCGCACGGACATCAGCGGGAAGCGAGCGCACGACCAGGCCGGCGCTCTCGAACGCGCGCGAATCGGTTCCGCCCGTGATCTCGAGCAGCGGCTGCCCGGCGGGCTGATCGCTCGTGGTGGACAGCACGACCCCCGCGGCATCCACCAGCGTGTAGCCGGCGTCCGAGCGGATGACGCCGACGGGAGTGCGCTCGACGATCCGCACCGTGAGGTCGTGCGGGGGCTTCGCTTCGAGCGCGTACGTCTCGATCAGCGGAAAGGCGAGCAGCGCCGCCTTGACCTTACTCGTGTCGACGAGCGCCAACGGCGTGCCGAGCTGCGCATCGAGGGCCGACTCGACCGTCGCCGGGTCGAGCGTCGTCGCGCCGACGACCGTGATCTTCTGCACCGCGAACAGGGGGCTGTATGCGGCCGCCACGCTGCCGCCGATGAGCAGGATCAGCGCGCCGACGACGCTCAGCCAGAGGACGCGACGCCGACGGGACCGCTGTGTGAATCGACGGATCTCGGAACGCAGCGCCCGGCGTCTGGCGCGGGCAGCGCGCCAGACGTCGCGGGCGCTGGTCGGCTGTTCCGATTCGACGGCCTCGTCGACGGTGTCCGGCGCATCCACGGGCTCCTCGATCTCGCGGATTCGGGAGATCGACCGCGCCGGCTTCTCCTTCTCACGAGCGCTCTCCCGATCGACCGGGAGCGGAGCGGGCCGACGCACGGATCAGCCCTCGGCGGATCCGCGCAGCGACTCGAGCACCTGCGGGATGATCTGGTACACGTTGCCGCAGCCGAGGGTGATCACGAAGTCGCCCTCGCGCGCGACGCTCGCCGTGTAGTCGGCGGCCTGCTGCCAGTCGGCCACGTAGTGCACGTGGGCCTGATCGTCGAAGGCGCCGCTGACCAGTTCTCCTGTGACACCGGGAACCGGATCTTCGCGCGCGCCGTAGACGTCGAGCATCACCGTGTGGTCGGCATAGGTCTCGAGCACGTCCGCGAACTCCCGGAACATGTGCTGAGTGCGCGAGTAGGTGTGCGGCTGCTGGATGGCGATGATGCGCCCGGTGCCGGCGATCGAGCGCATGGCCTCGAGTGCGGCGCGCACCTCGGTCGGATGGTGCGAGTAGTCGTCGTAGACCGTGACGCCACGTTCTTCACCGTGCTTCTCGAGACGGCGGACCGTGCCGGCGAATCCCTCGATCGCTCGCGCGGACTCCTCCAGGCCGAAGCCCAGAGCGCGCAGCACGGTGATGGCGCCCGCGGCGTTGATCGCATTGTGCAGGCCCGGCACGGCGAGCTGCAACCGGACGCTCTCCCCCGCGTGAGTGATCGTGGCGGACACGCCGGCCTCAGCGCGCACCTCGGTGACCCGTACATTCGCGTTCTCGGCGAGGCCGAACGTGATCACATTGGGGTGCGACAGCCCGGCGCCGACCCGCAGCGCACCGGGGTCATCGCTCGAGATGACGACGGCTTCCGTCGCGGCGTCCGCGAAGCGCACGAACGCGTCGTGGAACGCCTCGTCCGAGCCGTAGTGGTCGAGGTGGTCGGGGTCGACGTTCGTGATGAGCGCCACTGCGGTGTCGTACAGCAGGAACGTGCCGTCCGATTCGTCGGCCTCGATCACGAACAGCTCGCCGGTGCCGGTGGCGCTCGACGTGCCCAGCTGTTCGATGACGCCGCCGTTGACGAAGTTCGGGTCGACGCCGAGAGCCTGCAGAGCCGTCACGATCATGCCGGTCGATGTCGTCTTGCCGTGCGCGCCCGCGACGGACACCAGTCGTCGGGATCCGATCAGCCAGTGCAGCGCCTGTGAACGATGGATGACGTGCAGGCCGCGCTCCTTGGCGAGCACGAACTCCGGGTTCTCGGGCCAGATCGCACCGGTGTGCACGACGGTGTCGGCGTCACCGAGATGAGAGGCGTCGTGGCCCACGTGGACCGTGGCCCCCGCTGCGGCCAGTGCCTGCAGATTCGCGCTGTCGGCGCGGTCGGAACCCGACACGCGGATGCCGGCGTCGAGGAACATCCGGGCGAGGCCGCTCATCCCCGAGCCGCCGATGCCGATGAAGTGCGCGGAGGTGATGTTCTCGGGAATCGGAAGGGAGAGGTCGGGTCTGATCATGGCTTCTCCAGTTTACGTTTCATATCTGCGTGTCGACTCGCTGGGCTCGCTCAACGGCCGTGGTTCGCGGTGCCCAGCGCCCGGTCGACGAGCGCGATCACGTTGTCGGTGCCGCTGCGGGTCCCGACCTGCTCCGCCGATGCCGCCATCTTCGCCAGACGCTCGGCGTCTCCGAGCAGGGGGACGACGATTCGGCGCACGGCGTCGCCGTCGAAGGTCGCGTCGTCGAGAAGCTCAGCGGCGCCGGCTGCCACGGCGGACGCCGCGTTCAGGCGCTGCTCGCCGTTGCCCACCGAATACGGCACGTACAGGGCCGGGATGCCGAGCGCGCTGATCTCGCTGACCGTCGCCGCACCCGAACGGGACACGATCAGGTCGGCGAGCGCGAAGGCGAGGTCCATGCGATCGACGTAGCGGCGCAGGGCGTAGCCGGGCACCTCGGGATCCGCGAGCTCGCTGCGCTCGCCCGTCACGTGAAGCAGCTGCCATCCCGCCGCGAGGATGTCGGCCCAGGAGCCTGCCAGCGCCTCGTTGAGCCGTTGCGCTCCCAGAGACCCGCCGAACACCAGGAGCACGGGGCGTGCGGCATCCAGTCCGAAGTACTCGGCCGCCTCGTCGCGGCGGGCCGAGCGGTCGAGTTCGATGACTTCCCGACGCAAGGGCATCCCGACGACCTCGCTGCCGCGCAGCGGGGTGCCGTCGAAGGCGACTCCGGTCGCGGCGGCGCGCCGTGCGCCGAGCACGTTCGCGAGTCCAGGCTTCGCATTGGCCTCGTGCACCACGAAGGGGATGCCCTCGCGGCGAGCCGCGACGTAGGCGGGAGCCGAGGCATAGCCGCCGAAGCCGACGACGACGTCGACGCCGTGCGCGCGGATGTGCTCGCGCACCTGTGCGATCGCCCGCCGGAAGCGGCGTGGGAACGCTACGGCCTGCGCGTTCGGACGGCGAGGGAACGGCACCTTGTCGACGATCAGCAGCTCGTAGCCGCGAGCAGGGACCAGGCGAGACTCGAGGCCTTCGGCCGTGCCGAGAACGAGGACGGATGCTGCGGCGTCGCGCTCACGCAGCCCGTCGGCGACGGCGAGCAGAGGGTTGACATGGCCTGCGGTGCCTCCGCCGGCAAGAAGGTACGTGGTCACCTGGTGACTTTACCCCGGTCGACTGCGGGGATCGTGCGCGCGAAGGCCAGAAGAACCCCGCACGCGATGAGCACGGCGAGCAGCGCGGTACCGCCCTGTGACATGAACGGCAGGGGCACGCCCATGACGGGGAAGAGACCGATCACGACGCCCACGTTGAAGATGGCCTGCCCGACGATCCAGACCGTGATGCCGCCGGCGGCCACACGGATGAACGGATCGTTCGTCTTGCGGATGATGTGGAAGACGCCGATCGCGAAGGTCGCGAACAGCGCGAGCACGACCAGGCATCCTATGAGACCCAGCTCCTCGCCGACGATGGCGAAGATGAAGTCGTTCCCCGCTGCGGGCAGCCAGCCGTACTTCTCCTGAGAGTTGCCCAGTCCGACCCCGAAGATCCCACCGGTCGCCATGCCCCACATTCCGTGGATCGACTGGTAGCAGTTCCTCTCGTAATCGCTCATGTCCGAGCAGACAGCGGTGATGCGGCGCATGCGGTCTTCGCTGGTCAGCGCGAGCGCGAGCACCGAGAGCACGCCCAGGATCACCGGGATGATGAACAGTCGCAGCTTGACGCCGGAGAAGAACAGGCAACCCAGCATGATCAGGACGAGCACCATCGAGGTGCCGAGATCCTTGCCCGCAAGCACCGTTCCGATGGCCAGCGCCGAGACGGGCACGACCGGGATGAACACCTGGTGCCAGGTGCCGAGCATCGTCTGCTTGCGCATCAGCACGTAGCCGATCCAGACCGCCAGGGCGAGCTTGAGGAACTCGGATGGCTGCAGCGTGAAGCCCGCCACCTTGATCCAGTTGCGGTTTCCGGCGTCTTCGATGCCGAGCGGCGTGAAGACGAGCATCTGCAGCGCCACGGCCCCGAACAGGGCCGGCCACGCCATCTTCTTCAAGAAGGCGATCGGAAGACGAGAGATCACGAACATGAGCGGGATGCCGAGCACGGCGAAGATGCCCTGCCGCAATGCGCCGTCCATCGGATTGGCGCCCTTGGACACGGCATCCGCACTCGTCGCGGACAGCACCATGACGAGACCGAAGATCGTCAGCAGCAGGGCCGTCGACGCGATCATCAGGAACTCGGTCGACACCGGCGTGAACCGCCGGCCGAGCGAGACACGTGCGGCGAATCCTCGCGACTCGGCGCGAGGAGGATCAGTGCGCGGGGTTCGGGCCACCTGCGTCATCGGCGCTCCCCCGGTCGATCCATTCCCGCACCGCTTCGGCGAAGCGGCGGCCACGATCCGCGTAACCGGAGAACTGGTCGAAGGACGCTGCGGCCGGGGCCAGCAGAACCGTCCCCTCGTCGCCAGCGACCCCCGCCGCGATCTCCACGACACGGTTCATGACCTGACCAGTCTCGCCAGCATCCACCTCGAAGACCGGCACCACGGGCGCGTGTCGTCGGAATGCCGCGACCACGGCTTCGCGTTCGACGCCGATCACGACCGCCGCGCGGGCCGTGCTCCCGACATCGGCGACCAGGTCGGCGATGTCGACGCCCTTGAGATCTCCGCCGACGACCCAGACGGCGCCGGGATACGCGCGCAGCGAAGACGCCGCCGCGTGGGGGTTCGTCGCCTTCGAGTCGTCGACCCAGGTGACGCCGGCATGCCGGGCCACGACCTGGATGCGGTGCGCGTCGAGCGTGAACTTCTGCAGGGCCGCGTGGATGGCCTCCGGTTCGACTCCGAGCGAACGCGCGAGAGCACTGGCGGCGAGGATGTTCTGCACGATGTGCGGGGCCGACAGCCCTGCTTCCTCGAGATCACGGAGCGTGGTGAGCTCCAGCGCGCTCCGAGCACGGTCGTCGAGGAACGCTCGGTCGACGACCAGCCCTTCGACGACGCCGATGTCGCTGGGGCCGGGGATTCCGAGGTCGAAGCCGATCGCCCTGGCGCCGTCGATCACATCGGCATCCTCGACCATGCGTCGCGTAGCTTCGTCGGCCTTGTTGTAGACGCAGGCGACCTTCGTGTTGCGGTAGACGAACGACTTCGCCTCGCGGTAGGCCTCTGCGCTTCCGTGCCAGACGAGGTGATCGTCGGCGAGGTTGAGGCACACCGAGGCGTACGGGATCAGCTCACCCTCGGGGAGAGACTGGCCGATGTACCAGAGCTGGTGGCTCGAGAGCTCCACCACCAGGACGTCGAAGCCTGCGGGGTCGCGCACCGCGTCGAGCACCGGAACGCCGATGTTGCCGCACGGCGCGGCGCGCAGCCCGCCCTCGACGAGCAGCGACGCCGTGAGCTGGGTCGTGGTCGTCTTGCCGTTCGTGCCGGTGATGAGCACCCACTCCGCGGGGGTGCCGTCTGCGCGCGTGACCTTGTCCCGCACGCGCCAGGCGAGCTCGACGTCGCCCCAGATCGCGGTGCCGCGCTCTTGCGCCCACCGGATCACGGGGTGCGCGGGCGAGAATCCCGGCGAGGCGATCACGACCTCGGGGTCGAAGTCGACGAGAGCCTGGGGCACGCTGGAGAGAGAGCCGAGCTCGAGTTCCGCACCGATCACGGGCAGCAGCCGGGCGTACTCCTCCTCTGCCGACTCGGTGAGCACCAGGACGGCGGCACCCAGTTCGGCGAGAGTGTCGGCGACCGAGAATCCGGTCATCGACAGCCCGAGCACGGCCACGCGAAGGCCCGACCAGTCGGAGTTCCAGCTCGTGAGCGACGCGAGACGCGGCTCAGCTGACACGGGTGAGCCACTCGACGTAGAAGAGCCCGACCGCCGAGACCGCGAGGAGTCCGGCGATGATCCACAGGCGCACGACGATCGTGACCTCCGACCAGCCGCGCATCTCGAGGTGGTGATGGAAGGGGCTCATCAGGAACAGCCTCTTGCCGCGCGTGATCTTGAAGTACGCGCGCTGGAGGATCACGGAGCCCGAGGAGAGGACGAACACTCCCGCGATCACGAAGAGCAGCAGCTCGGTGCGGGTGAGGATCGCGAGCGCCGTGATGACCCCGCCGATCGACATCGAGCCGACGTCGCCCATGAAGACCTTCGCCTTCGGCGCGTTCCACCAGAGGAAGCCGATGAGGCTGGCCGCGAAGGCCGCAGCGATCACGGAGAGATCCAGCGGATCCCGCACCTCGTAGCATCCGCCGATCGCCGCCTTCTCGATCGACTCCCCCACGCACGACTGCTGGAACTGACGGAACGCGATCAGGCCGTAGGACGTGACCACGAGGATGCCGGCGCCTGCGGCCAGGCCGTCGAGGCCGTCCGTGAGGTTCACGCTGTTCGACGTGGCGACGCCGATGACCGAGATCCAGACCAGGTAGAGGATCCAGCCGCCGATCACGCCGAAGACGAACAGGTTCAGCCACGGGATGTCGCGGAAGAGCGAGACGGCGCCGGATGCCGGGGTCTGCCCTGACCGGTTCGGGAAGTTCAGAGCCACGATGCCGAAGGGGACCATCACGAGCAGCTGTCCGATGATCTTGCGCCAGCCGGAGAGGCCGAGACTGCGCTGGCTGCGCACCTTCATGTAGTCGTCGATGAAGCCGACCGCGCCGAATCCGATCATGACCCAGATCAGCAGCAGGGCGGAAAGCGAGGGCACACCGCCGCCGACGAACACGCCGGTGAAGTAGCCCACCAGCGTGCCGAGGATGAAGATCACCCCGCCCATCGTGGGGGTCCCCCGCTTGGCCTCGTGGCTGGGGTTCTCGATCGCCTCGGGGGTGCGGATGACCTGTCCCCAGCCCCACGTGCGGAACAGCCGCAGGAAGACGGGGGTCAGGAAGAGAGTGAAGGCGAGCGAGATGGCCGCCGCCATGATGAGGGACCTCACGAGAACAATTCTCCCAGACGATCGCCGAGATGCCGGAGGCCTACGGAGTTGGATGACTTCACGAGCACTCGATCCCCGTCGCGGAGCTCGGTGCGCAGGTATTCGAAGGCGCTGTCCTGATCGGGGAAGTGCACGGCCTCGCTGTCCCACGAGCCTTCGCCGATCGCAGAGATGTAGAGCCTGCGCGCCTCAGGGCCGACGACCACGATGCGCTGGATGTTCAGCCGCACCGCGAGCAGGCCGATGCGATCGTGCTCCTCTCCCGCGGTCTCGCCGAGCTCGCTCATGGCGCCGAGGACCGCGACCGTGCGCTCACCGGGGCCTGTGATCTGCGCGAGCGTACGCAGGGCGGCGGCCATCGAATCGGGGCTGGCGTTGTACGCGTCGTTGATGATGCGCACGCGGTCGCTGCCCATCGGCTGCATGCGCCAGCGCTCGGCGATCTCGAGGGTCTCGAGACGGGCGATGGCGTCTGATGCTGCGACGCCGAGCACTCCGGCCGCCGCGATCGCGGCCATCGCGTTGTTGACGTGGTGAGCGCCGAGCACACGCAGGTGCAGCGGCATCCGCTCACCCGCCGCCTCGATCTCGCAGGTGGTGCCGGATGCCGTCACGACCAGGTCGTGCGCGCGCACGTCGGCCGCAGCCGATTGCCCGAAGCCGACCACGCTCATGCCGCGCGATTCCGCGAGCTCGCGCATCGCCGCGACGCGGGGGTCGTCGATGTTGAGCACGGCCGTGCCGTCGGGACGCGCTGCAGCGACCAGCTCGGACTTCGCCTTCGCGGTCTCCTCGATGCCGCCGAAGCCGCCCGCGTGGGCCATGCCGACCATCAGCACGACGGCGACGTCGGGTTCGACGAGACCGGCCAGATGAGCGATGCTGCCCGGCGCCGCGGCGCCGAACTCGCTGACGAGGAACCGCGTTCCGTACGTGACGCGCAGCATCGTCACGGGAGCGCCGATCTCGTTGTTGTACGAGTTGATCGGCGAGACGGTCTCGCCCTCGTCGGCGAGGATGCGGGCGAGGAAGTTCTTGGTCGTGGTCTTGCCGTTGGAGCCGGTGATCCCCACGATCTTGAGGTTCCCCGCCGCGCGCACGCGCGCGACGACTTCGCGAGCGAGCGCCGCGAGGGCTGCCACGACGTCGGCGACGACGATCTGCGAGACCTCTTCGTCGACCGGACGCTCGACGATCGCGAGTGCGGCGCCGGCGGCGACCGCATTCCCGACGAATCGGTGGCCGTCGGTCTCCGCCCCTGGCTTGGCGACGAAGATCGCCCCCTCTGCCATCGTGCGGGAATCGGTGTCGACGACGCCGTCCACGACGGTGTCCGCCGTGTCGGGGTCGACGAGGCGCAGTTCACCGCCGATGATGGCGGCGATCTCAGCGAGCGACAGGGCGATCATGACATCTCCATGCGCGGCATATGCCGGCTATTCGAACTTGGGAAGCAGCGCGTCCATCGGGACGGTCGAGGGCATCACGCGGTAGGTCTTCATGACCTGCGTCATCGCCTTCTGGAAGGCGGATGCCGTCGCAGCCGATGATGTGATTCTAGTCGGCTGGTCGAGAGTGACGATCACGACGTACTGCGGATCGTCGACCGGCGCGAAGCCCACCATGCTCGTGTAGTACACGCCGGCCTTGTACCCGCCGTTGCCGTCGGGGATCTGCGCGGTACCCGTCTTGCTCGTGACGCGGTAGCCAGGAACCTTGATGCGCTCTGCGTTTCCACCTTGCACCGCGACGTTCTCGAGCATGCGCGTCAACTCGGCCGCGGTCTCGGGCTTGATGATCTGCTTCTTCTCGGGATCCGCGGCCTTGTGCACGGTGCCGTCGGCGTCTGTGCACGACTCGATCAGTGACAGGCCGATCTTCTCCCCGCCGTTGGCGATGGCCTGATAGGCACCGGCGACCTGCGGGGCGGTGACGGTGAAGTGCTGGCCGAATGTCGTCGTGTACAGAGACTGGTTGTCCCATTCGCTCGTCGGATGCAGCTCTCCGTTCGTCTCGCTCGGGAACCCGACGGTCTGCGTGCCGACGCCGAAACGCTGCAGGTAGTCGAAGCGGACGTCGGGGCTGACCATCGTGCCGAACTTCGACAGTGCGACGTTGGACGAGTCGATCAGCGCTCCGGCCAGCGTGTAGTTGTACGTCGGGTGCACGAAGGCGTCGTTGATCACAGCGCCGTTCGGGAAGTGCTCCTTCGACGAGGCCGACACCGTCGGGCTGGTCGGGGTGACTCCGGCGTTCTCCATGATGGCGGCGGCCGTCACGGGCTTGAACGTGGAACCGGGCTCGAAGGCGTAGGTGAAGAGCTTGCTGTACCAGCTGCTCGGCGACGAGCCGTTGAGGTTGTTGGGGTCGACCGTGGGCCACTCGGCTGCGGCGCGGATCTTGCCGGTCTTGACCTCCACGACCGTGACGGTGCCGCCCTGAGCACCCTGGGCCTGAGCTTCCTCCGCGATCATCTGCTGCATGTACCAGTTGAGGTCGCTGTTGATGGTCAGCTGCACGGAGCCGCCGTTCACGGCATCCGTCCGCTGCTCGCTGCCCGGGATCACGACGTCGTTCGTGCCCTTGCGGTAGGTCTCCTCGCCGTTCGTCGGCGCGAGGCACTGCGTCTCCATCTGCTCGATGCCCGCCTGAGCCTCGCCCGAGCCGTTGAGGAATCCGATCACGTTGCCGGCCACGGCGCCGTTCGGGTACACCCGGGTCTCGCGCGAGTCGTGATGCAGATAGGCGAGCTTCAGGTTCTTCAGTTCGGTGTACTGCTTCGCATTGAGCCCCTTGGCGAGCTGGTACCACTGCGTGTCCGGGTTCTCCGCGCGTGCAGCCTCCACGCCGCTTCGCAGCTCGTCCGCGTTCAAGCCCATGATCTCGGCGATCTTCGTGGAAGCCTCTGCCCAGGGGAGTTTGGGCGGGTTCTCCTCGTCGGTCTCGACGGCGTTCATCGCCTTCGGGTCCATGTTCCAGTCGTAGACGGTCACGCTCTCGGCGAGCACTGTCCCGTTCGCGTCGACGATCGAGCCGCGCTGCCCCGGGATCGTCGTCTTGTCGCCGAGATACTGCAGCGATTGCGCCACGTGCTCATCCGCGCTCACGACCTGGATGTCGACGAGGCGCACGATGAACGCGCCCAGGATCGAGAGGATCACGGCGAGGGCGACGACGGTGCGTCGCCGGGGACTCCGGGTTGCTCGTGTCGTCATGGGTTCTCTCCGTCGGTTCTCTCTTGTGCGCGTCGTCAGCGTGTCTCGGGGCTCGGCAGGCCGTCGGTGATCGCCGGCGGAAGCTGCTCGGTCTCGGTCACGGCATCGTCGGTGACCGGTCCGTCGTTCGCGTCCGCCTGCGCGGGCGGGACGAGCAGCGAGTTGCTGACGGCGCCCGCGCCGTTGGGGTTGACCGTGGAATCCCACCCTGCGCCGGTGCCGGTGCCGAACACGGCTCCGTCGCTGAGCCGCAGGTACGCCGGTGAACCGGCGACGACCATGCCCAGCGCCGCGGCGCTGGTGGCCAGCGCCTGCGGAGAGCTGAGCCCCGTGAGCTCCTCCTGCAGGGCGTCTGTTCGAAGATCCAGCGTCCGCTGCTCGGAGTTCAGCGAGGCGAGCGTGTAGGAATCCTGCGTGATCGCGAGCGACAGCCCGATCTGCGCGGCGCCGATGGCCATGGCCCCGCCCAGGGCGACCAGGGCGTAGGCGAGCTTCGGCTTGCGCCGGGCGGTGGTCTTCGGCAGCGGCGTCAGATTCGGGCGCGGTGCTCGGGCGGGTGCGTCTGGCGCGACGACCGGCTTGCGTGCGGTGGCGTTCAGGCTCATGTGTTCTCTCGCACCTTCTCTGCCGCCCGCAACCGCACGGGGATCGCCCGTGGGTTTCGAGCACGTTCCTCATCGTCGGCGAGTTCGGCGCCGCGGGTGATGATCTTGAATTTCGGTGCGTGCTCGGGAAGCTCGACGGGCAGCCCCTTCGGCGCGGTCGACGCGGCGCCCGCGGCGAAGGCCTGCTTGACCAGGCGGTCCTCCAGCGACTGATAGGACATCACGACGATGCGTCCGCCGACGGCCAGAGCATCCATCGCGGCGGGGATCGCGTCGGCGAGCACGTTGAGCTCGGCGTTGACTTCGATCCGCAGCGCCTGGAACACGCGCTTGGCCGGGTGGCCCGCACGCTGTGCCGCGGCAGGCGTCGCCGCGATGAGGATGTCGACGAGCTCGCCGGAGCGTGTGATCGGCTTCTTCTGCCGGGCGTCGATGATGAAGCGCGCGTATCGGCCGGCCAGCTTCTCCTCGCCGTACCGTTCGAAGATGCGGCGGAGGTTGCCCTCGTTGTACGTCGCGACGACCTCGGCTGCGGTGATGCCCGTGGTCTGATCCATCCGCATGTCGAGCGGGGCGTCCTTTGAGTACGCGAATCCGCGCTCGGCCTCGTCGAGCTGCAGCGAGGAGACGCCGAGGTCGAAGAGGATGCCGGACGCGCCCTGAGCGTGCAGGCCGATCTCGTCGTACACGGTGTGCACGAGCGTCATCCGGTCCTTGAAGCGGGCGAGCCGCTCCCCCGCGATGCGCAGCGCGTCGGTGTCGCGGTCGAGTCCGACCAGGCGGATGTTCGGGAAGCGCTCGAGCAGTGCCTCGGAGTGGCCGCCCATCCCGAGGGTGGCGTCGACGAGCACCGCGCCGTCCGCCTGGAGGGCGGGAGCGAGCAGCTCGACGCAACGTTCGAGCAGGACGGGGGTGTGGATGTCTCGGAGGTTCATGATCTTTCTCGGGTTGACCTTCGGCTCTGATCCCCCTCCGCTTCTCGACCCGGCACCGGGGAAGTGTGTCGGGGCGGGAGCGGCGGGGCATCACAGCCGTGGTCAGAAGAGTCCCGGAATCACCTCCTGCTCGAGGTCGGAGTAGGTCTCCTCACCGGCGGCGAGGTAGGCGTTCCAGCTCTCGGCATCCCAGATCTCAGCGTGGGCGCCGACTCCGGTGACGATGAGCTCCTTCTGAAGCCCCGCGTACTGACGCAGGTGCTGCGGGATGGTGATGCGGTTCTGGTTGTCGGGCATCTCCGCGCTTGCACCGGAGAGGAACAGGCGCATGAAGTCGCGCGCCTGCTTGTTCGCGAGCGGCGCCTGACGGATCCGCTCGTGCATGGACTCGAACTCGGCCGTGCTGAAGACGTAGAGGCAGCGCTCCTGCCCTCGGGTGACGACGATGCCGCCGCCGAGGTCTTCGCGGAACTTCGCGGGAAGGATGACCCGTCCCTTGTCGTCCAGCTTCGGAGAATGCGTTCCCAGCAACATCAGCCATCACCCCCTCTGCGTCCGGCCAACTCGAGGTGCGCCCCACTTTACTCCACTTCCCTCCACATTCCTACGCTCTTTCTGGGAAATACCAGCACTTTCGATTCTGCGCATGCTCGAATTCCGCGTGATTACGCGGTGGAGAGGAGTGGAGGGCCAGTGGAGGAAAGGGGGAGCTGTGTGGAGCCCGGACGGCGGACAGCAAAAAGGCCCGGATGCTCAGCATCCGGGCCTGTGAAGTGTGGAGAGGTCAGTGACCGTCTTGGCGGCGATCCCATCGGTCGTTCATGCGATCCATGAACGACGCGGAACTCTGCTGCTGCGGCTTCTTCTTGACGCCGTCACGGGGAGCGGCCGGCGTCGGACGGCGCACAGGAGTGACCGCCAGCATCACTCCACCGAGCATGGCGGCGAACGCGACGACGCCGATGATGATGCCCCAGACGTCGCCCACGATGACTCCGGCGATCAGACCGCCGATCCCGACGAGGAGCAACAGGGCTCCGTACACGAGATTGCGGTAGCTCAGAGCGCGGTCGCCGCTGGGCGCGCTCACGACGTCGGCGTCGTTGTGGAGGAGATGGCGTTCCATCTCGTCGAGCAGACGCTGCTCCTGTTCGGAGAGTGGCATTTCGTCCCCCTCGGGTATCTTCCGACCATTCTACGCGCGCCTCGCCCGACTGGGGTAGCCGTTCGGGACCGGATTGGCTTTACGTATGCTGGGAGTCGTGCCGTCACCCACACTCGTCTCCGACGCCGTCGCTGATCGCCTGCACGTCTTCGTGGAGCGGATGCGCACGGAGGCTGTGGAGTATGGTCCGGACGCAGCCGCCCTGATCGATGCCGGCGAACGCACGCTGGTCGGCGGCAAGCGGCTGCGCGCCCGGTTCTGCCATTCGGGGTGGCAAGCGGTCGCGCGTTTCGCCGATCGCGATGCCTCAGAGACGCCCGCCGTGTGGGACGTCTGCGCCGCGCTCGAGATCTTCCAGTCGGCTGCCCTCGTGCACGACGATCTCATCGACAATTCCGACACTCGCCGCGGGCGGCCGGCAGCACATCGCGCTCTCGAGGGCGCGCACGCGGATGCGGGCTGGAGCGGAGACGCAGCGGCCTTCGGCCGATCCGCCGCCATCCTGCTCGGCGATCTCCTCGTCGCATGGAGCGACGACCTGCTGGAGCACGCGCTGGAGAGGCATCCTCTCGCCCCGCGCGTTCGCCGCGAGTACGCACGTATGCGACGTGATGTGACCGTGGGGCAGTTCCTCGACATCGCCGAGGAGTCGGCCTGGAGCGTGAACGCCGCAGACTCGCACCTGGAGCGCGCCCTGCGCATCGTCTCGCTCAAGTCGGCCCGTTACAGCATCGAGCAGCCGCTCGTCCTCGGCGCGGCCTTCGCGGGCGCCGACGAGGAGCAGCTGAGTGCCCTGCGACGATTCGGGCACCCCGTGGGCATGGCTTTCCAGTTGCGCGACGACGTACTCGGAGTCTTCGGCGACTCCGCGATCACCGGGAAGCCCGCCGGAGACGACCTGCGCGAGGGGAAGCGCACCGCGCTCGTCGCCCTCACGCGACAGAGCATCGACATCTCGGCACGGAACCTGTTCGACGAGATGCTCGGGGATCCCGAGCTCACGGTCGAGCAGATCTCCTTCCTGCAGGCCACGATCAAGGCGTCTGGAGCACTCGGCCGCGTGGAGACGATGATCGACGATTACGCCGTGGCCGCCGACCGGGCACTGTCCGGCGCTCGTCTCGAGAACGCGGCGGTCGGAGACCTGCGCGATCTCGCCCGGGCCGCGACAGCCCGTTCGGCCTGATCAGGCGAGCGTACGCGCGATGCGTCGCACTTCGCTCTTGTGGCCGGCGAGGAGCGCATCGATCGGCGAGCGTCCCATGGTCTCCTCCTCAGACAGCAGCCAGTCCACGGTCTCGTCGTCGGTGAAGCCCGCATCCTGCAGCGCGATGATGGTGCCGCGCAGCGACGGGAGCGGGTGTCCGTCGACGATGAAGACGGCGGGAACGGCGAAGACGCCGCTGCGCTTCGAGCCCACCAGATAGTGCTCGTCGATCAAGCGGCGCACACGACCGAGCGGTTCGTCGAGAACCTCGACGAGGTCGGGCATGGTCAGCCAGGCGGACACGTTCTCAGTTGGTGCAGACACGTTGCCAACTATCTCACCTCTGCGCGCAGGACGCATATCTTCACTCCAGTAACAACTTTCACTTGGGTCACTCTTGTTGACTTCTGTTTACATACGTGCCAGCGTGGGCAGACGTCGAACAAGGGGGAACCGTGAGACTGAACACTGCAGCCCGACGCACCCGCTATCTGCAGATCGGCATGCCGGCGGCGGTGATCGGCACCCTCACCGGGAGCATGGCGGTCGTCCCCGCCACTGCGGACGTCGCCCCTGTTCATTCCGAGATCCGGTCGACTCCGGCCCTCCGCGTGGTGCCAGCTTCCGTTCCGACGGCCTACGTCGTCCAGCCCGGCGACACCATCTCCGCCATCGCGGAGCGTCATGGTCTGCGCACCGCTGACGTTCTCGCCTGGAACGGGCTCACCTGGCGATCGGTCATCTATCCGGGTCAGACGCTCTCCCTCGCCGGGACGAGCGCACCGGCCACCGTCCCCGCGGCCGCCCAGACCCACGTCGTCGTGGCCGGCGACACGGTATACGGCATCGCCCAGAAGTACGGCACCTCCGTCGATGCGGTGCTCGCCGCCAACGCGCTCACCCGCGCATCCGTGATCTACCCCGGTCAGAGCCTGCTCGTCTCGGGTGCTGCGGCCGCCGCCCCGGCAGTCGCACCTGCGACAGCCCCTGCGGCGGTGACGACCTCCGCAGCCGGTGCGCAGACGCACGCCGTCGTCGCGGGCGACACGCTCTTCGGGATCGCCCAGAAGTACGGCACGACGACGGCGTCGCTGTACGCCTGGAACGCGATGACCGCGCAGTCGATCATCTATCCGGGTCAGAGCATCGTCGTCTCCGCTCCCCCGGTGCAGCCCGGCGGCCAGCTCAGTGCGACGCTCGACGCCGAACAGGCGGCGAACGCGGCCCTCATCATCACGATCGGCCGTCAGCTCGGCGTCTCGGACCGCGGCCTCGCGATCGCCCTGGCCACCGCGATGGTCGAGTCCGGTCTGAGGAATCTCGATCACGGGGATCGAGACTCTCTCGGGTTGTTCCAGCAGCGCCCGAGCACCGGATGGGGCGCTGCAGAGCAGATCCTCGACGCCGACCGCAGCACGCGGGCCTTCTTCGGCGGTCAGAACGACCCGAACGGGCAGATCACGCGCGGCCTGCTCGACGTCGCAGGCTGGGAATCCCTGCCGTTCACGGTCGCGGCGCAGACCGTGCAGATCTCTGCTTATCCCGACAAGTACGGGCAGTGGGAGACTCAGGCGTACCAGTGGCTCGCCCTCCACGGGTGACGTTCGCGGCAAACCGTCAGGCCCGAGGGGCGAGCCGTTCCGCGGGCTTTCAGTCTCCCTTCCCTAGAATCTTGACGTGACGACCAATCAGCAGGCCGACCCCCTCATCGGGCGACTTGTCGACGGTCGCTACCGCGTAAGGGCCCGCATCGCCCGCGGAGGCATGGCGACGGTGTACGTCGCGACGGACCTTCGGCTCGAGCGTCGCATCGCGCTCAAGGTCATGCACGCGCACCTGAGCGACGATTCCAACTTCCAGAGCCGCTTCATCCAGGAGGCTCGGGCCGCCGCCCGTCTGGCGAACCCGCACGTGGTCAACGTCTTCGACCAGGGGCAGGACGGCGAGCTCGCCTACCTCGTGATGGAGTACCTGCCCGGCATCACGCTGCGCGAGCTGCTGCGCGAGCAGAAGCGCCTCACCATCTCGCAGACCATCACGATCATGGACGCCGTGCTCGCGGGTCTCTCCGCTGCGCACCGCGCCGGAATCGTGCACCGCGACGTCAAGCCCGAGAACGTGCTGCTGGCCGAAGACGGTCGCATCAAGATCGGCGACTTCGGCCTGGCCCGGGCGACCACGGCGAACACCGCGACGGGGCAGCAGCTGCTGGGCACGATCGCGTATCTCGCCCCGGAGCTCGTCACGCGCGGCACCGCTGACGCGCGCAGTGACATCTATGCCCTGGGCATCATGCTGTACGAGATGCTCGTCGGCGAGCAGCCCTACAAGGGCGAGCAGCCCATGCAGATCGCCTTCCAGCATGCGACCGAATCCGTGCCGCGCCCCAGCGTGCGAAACCCGGGCGTTCCCGAGCAGCTCGACGAGCTCGTGCTGTGGGCGACCGAGAAGTCTCCCGACGAGCGGCCCGACGACGCGGGGCAGATGCTGGAGCGTCTGCGCGAGATCGAGCGCGATCTCGGCGTCGCCCCTGCCGTCGCCGCCACGAACGCTCCGCAGCGCACGCACGACTCCGGAGACCTCACCAAGGTCATGCCGCAGACGGCGGTCCTGGCCGATCCCACCGCTCCGGTCACCCCGTCGGTCGACAACGCCACGCTGCTGCGGCGGCGCTCGTCGAAGCGGCGTGCGCGGGGCGCCTTCCTGCTCACGCTCGTACTGCTCCTCGCGACGGTCGCGGGTGGAGTCGGCTGGTGGTTCGGTTCCGGCCCCGGGTCGCTGATCGCTGTGCCGGCAGTGGCCGGAATGACGTACGAGGATGCCGCGAACGAGCTGACGGCCGACGGCTTCGAGCCGCAACGTCAGGACGAGTTCTCAGTCGACGTCGATGCCGGGGTCGTGATCGACAGCGACCCTGGCGCGGGCGAGCGGCTCGACAAGGGCATGCCCGTCGTGCTGATCGTGTCGAAGGGACCCGCCTCGCACGACATCGGCGCCGTGGCAGGGCAGGATGTGGAGGCCGTCCGGCAGATCCTCGCTGCGGCGAACCTGGACATCGCCGACGACGAGCAGTACTTCGACGACCTCGACGGCGGCAAGGTGCTCAACGTGCGCATCGCACCCCGCGCCGGCGGTGACGCCTTCGGCTGCGACCAGGGCTGCACGGTGTTCGAGAAGGACACCGCGACGATCCAGGTGTCACTGGGCCCGGTTCCCGACGTCAGCGGCATGACCGTCGATCAGGCGACGAAGACGCTCACCGACAAGGGCCTCGTCGTGAACCCCGAGAGCCAGACCGTGTTCAGCGAGGACGTCGCGAAGGACAAGGTCATCGGCCATGCCGACCGCGCCGAGGCCGGATCGTGGCGCCCGGGCGACACGATCCAGTTGATCGTGTCGAAGGGGCCGCAGCTGTACGACGTCCCGGATGTCACGGGCATGACCCGGGACAAGGCGAAGGAGGCGCTGGGCGCCGCCGGATTCCAGTGGACCTACACGAGCGACACCATGATCCCCGATGTCGCGTGGGATCTGCTCGACAACAAGAACACCAAGGTCGTGTCGTACAGCCCGACCGATCCGCAGCGCAAGGGCGCGACCATCGTGCTGCAGATGGGCCTCAAGGACTGATCTGAAGACACCCGCCGTTCACTCTCGAGACGCGGGTTCGTCACCTCGACGGCACCTCCACGATGCCTGGCCGCAACACGCTGGCGAGTACGCCCGTACCCGCCCACCTGGAGTGTGTCCCCATGCCCTCTCGTTCCCTTCCCGCCGCGCTGCTCGCGACCTGCCTGCTGGCCGGTGCCGTGACGGCCGCCGCAGCACCGGCATCCGCAGCCCCCGCACCGTCAGGCGTCTTCATCCGCACGGCGACCTATCCCGTGTACCTCAACGTGCCCGAAGGCGTCGATCCCGCTGCCGAGACCGTCGCCGAGATCTCCACGATCACCGAAGACGGCACCGTCGTGTACACGGATGCGATCGGGAAGCGCATCGGCTTCATCGACGTCACCGACCCCGCGACACCGACGGGAACAGGAACCGTGTCGCTCGCCGATCTCGGCCATGCCGACGATCAGCCCACGTCCGTCGCCTCCTACCGGGACTTCATCCTCGTCGTGATCGACGAGACCGGCGGCGACTTCGCGAACCCCCAGGGGCGTCTCGACGTGCTCCGCGCGTCCGACCGCACCGTGCTGCGCTCGATCGATCTCGGCGGCCAGCCCGACTCGATCGCGATCTCTCACGACGGCGCCTACGCTGCGATCGCGATGGAGAACCAGCGCGACGAGGATGCCGCGCCCGCAGGCGGGAAGAAGGGCGACCTGCCACAGCTCCCCGGCGGCTTCGTGCAGGTGCTCGACCTCGGCGCTGATCCCGCCTCGTGGACAGCGACGCCCGTGCCGTTCCTCGACGAGGCCGGCGTGCCGCTTCCTGTCGTCGCCGCGGCCGGACTCGACACCCCTCAGGACCCCGAACCCGAGTACGTCACGATCAACGACGACAACGAACTCGCCGTCACCCTGCAGGAGAACAACGGGATCGCCGTGATCGATCTCGAGACGAAGTCGCTGACCTCGGTGTTCTCGGCGGGCAGTGTCGCTCTCACCGGCGTGGACACGGTCAAGAACGGACGCATCGACCTCACCGGCTCCCTGCCTGCGGCGCCTCGAGAGCCCGACTCGATCGCCTGGGTCGGCGACGGCCTCGTCGCCACCGCGAACGAGGGCGACTGGAAGGGCGGCACCCGCGGGTGGACGGTCTTCAGCACCGAGACCGGCCAGCCGGTGTGGGACGCGGGGAACTCGTTCGCGAACATCGCCGTGCAGTACGGCCTGCACAACGAGGATCGCGCGGCCAAGAAGGGCGCGGAACCCGAAGGGCTCGCCTTCGCCGAGTTCGACGGCACTCCGTACGCGTTCGTCGCGAGCGAGCGATCGAACTTCGTCGCGGTGTACGACATGACCGACCCCGCGTCGCCGCGGTTCGATCAGATCCTGTTCACCACCAACGGCCCCGAGGGCATCCTGCCCGTGCCGTCGAAGAACCTGCTCGTCGTCTCGAGCGAGACGGACGACGCCGGTGCGGGCGTGCGCGCCTCGGTGAGCGTCTTCTCGTTCGGCGCCGGTCAGTCCTCGCAGCCGAGCATCGTCTCGGACGTCGTGGACGGCGCGCCGATCGGCTGGTCGGCTCTCGGTGCACTGTCAGGCCACCCCACCGACCCTGCCGTGGTCTACGCCGCCAGCGACGCGGTCGTCTCCCCCGCGACGATCTACACGGTCGACGTCTCCGATGAGCCGGCGCGAATCACCTCGGCGACGGCGGTGACGGAGAACGGATCACCGGCGGCACTCGATGTCGAGGGCATCTCGGCATCCGCCGACGGCACGTTCTGGCTGGCCGTCGAAGGCGCATCGGGCGCCGGCGACACGATCGTGCACACGGATGCGGGCGGAGCCGTTCTCGCCAGGTACCCGTTGCCCCCGGAGATCGCCGCGCACGTCGGCAAGTGGGGTTTCGAAGGCGTCACGACCACGGGCGAGGGCGAGGATCTGCGGGTCTGGAGCGTCATCCAGCGTCCGCTCTGGAACGACCCCGCAGATCTCGCCGCCGGCGGGGTCGATGGCGACGACGTCGCCCGCATCGGGCGTCTGAACCCTGCGAGCGGTGCGTGGGAGTGGTTCGGCTACCGCCTCGAGCACACCACCGCGAGCGGTGACTGGATCGGGCTGTCGGAGATCACCGCGATCGACGACGACACCTTCGCGATCGTGGAACGCGACAAGCTGAACGGTCCGGCCGCTGCCGTCAAGCGCGTCACCCGCGTCGAGATCCCGGCGGACGCTGCGGCATCCGTCTTCGGTCAGTCTCTGACCGTCCTCGACAAGTCGACCGCGATCGACGTGCTGCCAGCTCTGCGCTCCACCGCCGGATGGACCCAGGAGAAGCTCGAGGGCTTCGCCGTCGCTGCCGATGGGCGCCTGTACGGCGTCACGGACAACGACGGACTGAAGGATGCGACGGGAGAGACCGTGTTCCTCCGGCTCGGCGCAGCCGCCGACGTCTTCCCCGAGGTCACGGCACCGGCGGAGGCCTCCATCGCTGTCAGCGCGAGCACGGTGAAGGCCGGGGACACGGTCGAGGTGACGGGCTCCGGCTTCCCCTCCGAGACCGCGGTGCGCGTCGAACTGCACAGCGACCCTGTGGTCCTCGGGACGGCGACGACCGATGCGCAGGGAGCCCTGCGCCTCACCGCGATCGTCCCCGCCGCGACCGCTGCGGGTGCGCATGAGATCGTCGCCGTCGCCGGCGACGTCACGGCGAGGACGGGGATCACCGTGACAGCCGGAGGCGTGACCGCGCCGGGCACCGGAGGGGTCACGACGCCGGGCACCGGCGGGGCCTCGACGGGGAATCTGGCCACGACGGGTGGCGACGATGCCTGGCTGCTGCCTGTCGCGATCGGTGCCGGCGTCCTGCTCATCGCCGGTGCCGCGCTCACTCTTCTGCGCCGTCGCGCACGCGGCTGACCCCACACGCCGCTCCATCTGTACGCGCCGCACGACGGCCGCCGGCAGAGACGAAGAACCGCCCTTCCGATCCGGAAGGGCGGTTCTTCGTCTTTGCGGAAGAGAGCTCAGCGCTTCTCGAGTTCCTCGGCCACGAGGAACGCCAGCTCGAGCGACTGCATGTGGTTCAGGCGCGGGTCGCACAGACTCTCGTAGCGGGTCGCAAGGGCGGCCTCGTCGATCTGCTCGGATCCTCCGAGGCACTCGGTGACGTCATCACCGGTCAGCTCGACGTGGATGCCGCCGGGGAACGTGCCCACCGCGCGATGCGCCTCGAAGAAGCCCCGAACCTCGTCGACGACGTCGTCGAAGCGACGGGTCTTGTAGCCGGTCGGGGTCGTGATGCCATTGCCGTGCATCGGGTCGGTGACCCACAGCGGCTGCGCACCCGAGTCGCGCACTGCTTCGAGCAGCGGCGGGAGCGCATCGCGGATCTTGCCTGCCCCCATGCGCGTGATGAACGTCAGGCGGCCGGGCTCGCGATTCGGGTCGAGCTTGTCGATCAGAGCGAGAGCGGTCTCGGGCGTGGTGGTCGGGCCGAGCTTCACGCCGATCGGATTGCGGATCTTCGAGAAGTAGTCGACGTGAGCTCCGTCGAGCTCGCGCGTGCGCTCCCCGATCCACAGGAAGTGAGCCGAGGTGTTGTACGGGGTGTCCGTGCGCGAATCGATGCGCGTCATGGGGCGTTCGTAGTCCATCAGCAGGCCCTCATGACCCGTGAAGAACTCGACCCGCTTGAGCTCGTCGAAATCGGCGCCGGCGGCCTCCATGAACTTGATCGCGCGGTCGATGTCGGCCGCCATCCGCTCGTAGCGCTGGTTCGCCGGGTTCTGCGCGAAGCCCTTGTTCCACGAGTGCACCTCGCGGAGGTCGGCGAAACCGCCCTGGGTGAAGGCGCGGATGAGGTTCAGCGTCGAGACGGCCGTGTGGTACCCCTGCAACAGGCGGCCGGGATCTGCTCGACGCGAGCCCTCGGTGAAGTCGTAGCCGTTGACGATGTCGCCACGGTAGGCGGGAAGCGTGACGTCGCCGCGTGTCTCGTCGTCGCTGGAGCGGGGCTTGGCGAACTGGCCGGCCATGCGGCCCATCTTCACCACGGGCATCGAGGCGCCGTATGTGAGCACCACGGCCATCTGCAGCACGGTCTTGATCCGGTTGCGGATCTGCTCGGCCGTGGCGCCGGCGAACGTCTCCGCGCAGTCGCCGCCCTGCAGCAGGAAGGCCCGGCCGGATGCCGCGCGCGCGAGTCGGTCGCGGAGGTTGTCGACCTCGCCCGCGAAGACGAGCGGCGGGAGCGCGGCGATCTGCTGAGAGACCTCGGCGACGCGTTCGGCATCGGGCCACTGGGGCTGCTGCTTGATGGGGAGCGAGCGCCACGCGTCAAGGGCGTCGATGTGGTGCTGTTGCATGCACCCAGCCTAGTGGTCGACGGGTCTCAGGAGCGTCGTGAGGCGGCGGCTGGAAGGCGGTCCTTCACGGTCGACGCGTAGACGTCCTCGTACTCCTGCTCGCCCAGCCTCTGCAGCGCCACCATGATCTCGTCGGTGACGGACCGGAGGATGTAGCGGTCGTTCTCCATGCCTGCGTAGCGGGAGAAGTCGAGCGGTTCGCCGATGACGATCCCCACCCGCATGACGCGAGGAACACGGCGGCCGATCGGCATCGCCGTGTCCGTGTCGACCATGATCACCGGGATCACCGGGACCTTGGCTTCCAGCGCCATCCGTGCGATGCCGGTGCGACCGCGGTAGAGCTTTCCGTCGGGGCTTCGCGTGCCCTCGGGGTAGATGCCGAGCAGGTCGCCGCGACCGAGAACCTGAAGCCCTGTGTTCAGCGACGCCTCTGATGCCTTTCCGCCTGAGCGGTCGATCGGGATCTGGCCGGTCGCGCTCATGAAGAAGCGCGTGGCCCAGCCCTTGATGCCCCGGCCGGTGAAGTAGTCGCTCTTGGCGAGGAACGACATGGACCGGTCGAGCATGAGGGGCAGGAAGATCGAGTCTGCGAAGGACAGATGGTTGCTCGCGAGGATGGCTGCGCCGTTCGCGGGCACATTGGCCCTCCCGACGACCCAGGGGCGGAAGACCGCCTTGACCACGGGGCCGATCACCACGTACTTCATCAGCCAGTAGAACATCGGGTGAAGTCTAGCGCCGAGACCGGCATCCGTTCACGACGGCGACTGAGTCCCACCCCGGATGAAATTGAGTCCCATGCCTTAGACTCGTTGCAACACCGTGCCCGACCGGTACCGAAGGAGCTGCCGTGGTTCAGTTTGAAGTCCCCGCCGTCGTCCCCGCCGACCCCGATGCGAACATCGCCGACATCCTCGTGAAGCGGGTCGAGGCCACTCCGGATCGCGCTCTCTTCTCCGTGCCGGATGGTGCCGGCTGGCGTGACATCACCGCCGCCGATTTCCAGACCGCCGTGATCGCCCTCGCCAAGGGCTTCGCCGCCGCGGGCATCCAGCCCGGCGAGAAGGTCGGGTTCCTCGCGCGCACCACCTACGAGTGGACGCTCGTCGACTTCGCGCTCTTCTACGCCGGTGCAGTGATGGTGCCGATCTACGAGACGAGCTCGCCGAGTCAGATCCAGTGGATCCTCGAGGACTCGGGCGCGATCGCCCTCGTCGTCGAATCGCCCGAGCACTTCGCGCGCGTCGACGAGGTCCGCGGTGACCTCCCGCTGATCCGCGAGGTCTGGCAGATGCACCTCGGGGCGATCGACACGCTCACCGCGCAGGGAGCCTCGGTGACGGATGCCGAGATCGAGCGCCGCCGCAATCTCGCCGTCGGCAGCGACATCGCGACTCTTATCTACACGTCCGGATCCACCGGGCGCCCGAAGGGCTGCGTGCTCACGCACAGCAACTTCGTCGAACTGGCACGCAATTCGGCGAAGGCGCTCGACAAGGTCGTCCAGACACCCGGAGCCTCAACGCTGCTGTTCATCACCACCGCGCACGTGTTCGCCCGGTTCATCTCGATCCTCGATGTGCACGCTGGCGTCCGCACCGGACACCAGCCCGACACGCGGCAGCTGCTGCCCGCCCTCGGCTCCTTCAAGCCCACGTTCCTGCTCGCGGTGCCCCGCGTCTTCGAGAAGGTCTACAACTCCGCCGAGCAGAAGGCCGAGGCCGGCGGCAAGGGAAAGATCTTCCGTGCCGCGGCTGACGTCGCCATCGAGCATTCCAAGCTCCTCGAAGAGGGCAAGCCGGTTCCCTTCGGCATGAGGCTGAAGTTCGCCCTGTTCAACAAGCTCGTCTACAGCAAGCTCCGCGAGGCGATGGGCGGCAACGTCGTCTACGCCGTCTCCGGGTCCGCACCCCTCGGCGCCCGTCTCGGCCACTTCTTCCACAGCCTCGGCGTCGTGATCCTCGAGGGCTACGGTCTCACCGAGACCACCGCCCCGGCGACCGTGAACCTCGCGGACAAGTCGAAGATCGGCACCGTAGGACCGGCGCTTCCCGGCGTCGGTGTCCGTCTCGCGGACGACGGCGAGATCGAAGTGCGCGGCATCAACGTGTTCAAGGAGTACTGGAACAACCCGCAGGCCACGGCGGATGCCTTCGGCGAGGGCGGATGGTTCCGCACCGGCGACATCGGCAGCTTCGACTCCGAGGGGTTCCTCACGATCACGGGACGCAAGAAGGAGATCATCGTCACCGCCGGCGGCAAGAACGTCGCCCCCGCCGCCCTGGAGGACCCGATCCGCGCGAATCCGATCATCGGACAGGTGGTCGTCGTGGGCGATCAGAAGCCGTTCATCGCCGCGCTCGTCACCCTCGACCCCGAGATGCTGCCCACGTGGCTGGCGAACAACAACCTCCCCACCGACATGTCGCTGTCGGATGCATCGACGAACCCTGCAGTCCGTGCAGAGATCCAGAAGGCCGTCGACGCCGCGAACGCACGCGTCTCGCGAGCGGAGTCGATCCGCAAGTTCACGATCCTGGACTCGGAATGGACCGAGGCGTCGGGTCACCTCACTCCGAAGCTCTCGATCAAGCGCAACGTGATCATGAGCGACTTCGCCGACGAGATCTCGGCGATCTACGACGAGCCCGTCGCGACCACGAACGTCGCCATCGGAGGCTGAGCAGCCTTCGACGCATGACGAAGGGCCCCGTTTCCGCGGGGCCCTTCGTCATGCGTGGAGGATCAGAACCAGGAGCTCTCGCGCACTTCGCGCATCGCGATCTTGCGGGTCTCGGGATCGAGTCGCGACAGGTAGAGCTTGCCATCGAGGTGGTCGGTCTCGTGCTGGAGCGCCTGCGCCAGCAACCCCTCCCCTTCGATCACCACGGGGTTGCCGTCCAGGTCGATGCCCTCGACGCGCGCCCACGGGTGACGGAGCGCATCGTGCCAGAGCCCCGGCACCGACAGACATCCTTCGCCGGTCGGCACGGCCTCGCCGCGCACCTCGGTGAGAACCGGGTTCAGGACGTAGCCGATGTCGCCGTCGATGTTGTAGCTGAAGGCGCGCAGCGCGACGCCGATCTGCGGAGCGGCGACGCCAGCACGACCCGGCAGCTCGACGCTGTCGACGAGGTCGGCCACGAGGGCCCGCACGCCGTCGTCGATCTCATCGATCGGCGCGCACACCGTTCGCAGCACGGGGTCGCCGAAGACTCGGATCTCGCGGACGGCCATCAGGCGGCCTTGGCCCGGAGGCCCTCGACGAGCTGGGCGGCGAGCTCTCGCGCAGCCACGCGGGTCTCAGGCTGCAGCGAGGTGAACACGATCGTGCCGCCTCCTGCGATGTGCGCGTCGTACGGCATCCGCACGACCTTCTTCGCCCTGGTGCGGAAGTGCGACTCGAGTTCGTTCAGGCGCACCAGCGGGGCCCCGGGGGTCGACTGGTTGAGCACGATGATCGCTTCTCGCGCCTGGTCGGCGAAGCCGTTCGTCTCCAGCCACGTGAGCGTCTCGGATGCCAGACGCGCCTCATCGACGCTGAGCCCCGACACGATCACGATCTGGTCGGCGAGGTCAAGCGTGGCCGACATGACCGAATGCACGATGCCGGTGCCGGTGTCGGTGAGCACGAGCGAGTAGTAGTGCGCCGCGACGTCAGCGACATCGCGGTAGTCGCTGTCGCTGAAGGCCTCGGCGATGCGGGGGTCGGAGTCGGATGCGAGCACGTCGAGTCGTGTCGCATCGCGTGCGACGATGGCCGAGATGTCGTGATATCCCTTCACCTCGTCGTGGATGCGCACGAGATCGCGCACCGACTTGCTGTGGTTGGGTCGAGCGATCCGGTCGGCGAGGGTTCCACGATCGGGGTTCGCGTCCACCGCGATGACGCGGTCCTCTCTCGCGTCGGCGAGCGCCATCCCGAGCAGGGCCGTGATCGTCGTCTTGCCCACGCCGCCCTTGCGGGAGAGGACGGGGACGAATCGCGCGCCGCCGGACAGCGGCGCGGAGATGCGTGCGCTGAGAGCCTTGCGCTCGCGGGCTCGCCGGCCGTCGCCGATGTTGATGCGGCGTCCGGAGACCGTGTAGAGGAAGTGGCTCCATGCGCCCTCCGGCTCGGGCTTGGTGACCTGATGCGGGTCGAGCAGGCGGTCGGCGGTGAGCAGATCCGCGCTCTCGCGCGACGAGTCGCCCAGATCGTCCAGTCGCTTCGAGGTGAGAGCCACCTCGGCGCGCGAGGCCCGCGTCTGCGGCGCCACCGGCTTCTTCTTCGAGGTGTCCACGACAGTGCTCTCCTTCACGAGTGCGGGTCGGGAGACGGATGCCGCGGCTGCGGCAGCCTTGGCTTCGATGTCGGCCTTGGCGCGTGCGATGAACGCGGCGGCTGCCACGGCCTCCTCCGCGACGACGTCGGCGGGCTTCCGAGCGGAACGCTCGGAAGTGACGGTCTCCTCCGCGTCGACGAGGTCGGCTGCGGGCGTCTCGCCGGAAGGTTCAGGTTCAGGTTCAGGTTCAGGTTCAGGTTCAGCCTCAGCCTCAGCCTCAGCGAGGGTGTCTGCGTCGCTGTCGGGGCTCTCGGCGGCCTGCTCGGACTCGAGCGGAGCCGCGACCGATGCCGGCACGGCGACCGGTTCGACCGTCGCGTCCTCGTGCGGGTCCGCCTCGACGGCATCCGTCGTCTCCGTGCGGGCAGAAGGCACCTCCTCGGCCGGCAGCTCGATCACGATCGATTCGAGCACGGCGTCCGATTCCGGTGCCGACGGCGCCTCGGGCGCCGGCTCGAGAACCGGCTCGTCGATCATCAGGTCGACGACCTCTCCGTCGATGACGTCCTCGTCTGCGAGGTCATCCTCGTCCGTCTGCGGGAGGGTCACGCTCACCTGAGCGGTGCCGCCGAGGATTCCGAGCGCCGAGGTGTCCAGCGACGCGGCGTCGTCGAGCACCCCCGTCGACTCCTCATCCGCGTGCGGTGTCTTCTTCGTGGTCACGTGTCACTCCCAGCTCGTGCGGCCCCGTCGCGCCCCAGGCACGACCTCGCCCGCACAAGATTAGTGCGAAGGGCTGATGACGACCAAAAGATCTCCCGCGTCCACCTGCTGCGTGGCGCCGATCGCGAGACGTTCGACGACGCCGTCGACGGGCGCTGTGATGGCGGCTTCCATCTTCATCGCCTCGATGGATGCCACCGGTTCCCCGGCGCGCACCGTCGCTCCGACCTCGGCCTTCAGCGTGACGACACCGGAGAACGGGGCGGCGACATGACCGGTCACCGAGGTGTCGGCCTTCTCGACCTCATGCGCGTCGACCACGATGGATCGATCGCGCACGAACACCGGTCGGAGCTGTCCGTTCAGCGTCGTCATGACCGTGCGCATGCCCCTGTCGTCCGCATCGCCGATCGCCTCCAGACCGACGTAGAGCTGCACGCCCCTGTCTATCTCGATCAGGTGCTCCTGGCCCTGAACGAGCCCGTACAGGTAGTCCCCCGTGTCGAGGACCGAGAGGTCGCCATACTGCTCGCGCGCCTGCTCGTACTCGCGCGCCGGTGCGGGGAAGAGCAGCGTGTTCAGCCGAGCGCGCCGGGTGGCGCTGTCACCGGCGAGTGCCGCCTCGTCGTCTGCGCTGATCTCTGTCAGGCCCGTCCGCACCGAACGACCGGCGAGCACCTTCGTGCGGAACGGCTCGGGCCAGCCGCCGGGCAGGTCGCCCAGCTCTCCCGCCATGAACCCCACGACCGAATCGGGCACGTCGTACTTCTCGGGGTGGGCCTCGAAGTCCGCCGGATCCGCCTTCACGGCGGCCAGATGCAGAGCGAGGTCGCCCACCACCTTCGATGACGGGGTCACCTTCGGCACGCGTCCGAGGATGCGATCCGCCGCCGCGTACATGTCTTCGATGAGCTCGAAGTCGTCGGCGAGCCCCAGCGCCTTGGCCTGCTGACGGAGGTTCGACAGCTGCCCGCCCGGGATCTCGTGGTGGTACACCCGGCCCGTGGGCCCCGGCAGGCCGGACTCGAACGGCGCGTAGGTGCGGCGCACGGCCTCCCAGTACGGCTCGAGGTCAGAGACGCCGTCGAGGTCGAGGCCGCTGTCGCGCTCGGTGTGGGCGAGAGCGGCGACCAGCGACGACAGCGAGGGCTGGCTGGTCGTGCCGGACAACGGAGCGGATGCCGCGTCGACCGCGTCGACTCCGGCGCCGCTGGCCGCGAGCAGAGTCGCGAGCTGACCGCCGGGGGTGTCATGCGTGTGCAGGTGCACTGGCAGGTCGAACCGCTCGCGCAGCGCGGCGACGAGCTTCGCGGCGGCTGCGGGGCGCAGCAGTCCCGCCATGTCCTTGATCGCGATGATGTGAGCGCCCGCGGCCACGATGTCATCCGCGAGTTTCAGGTAGTAGTCGAGGGTGTAGAGATCCTCGGCCGGGTTGAGCAGATCTCCGGTGTAGCAGAGGGCGACCTCGGCGACCGCGGTGCCGGTCGCACGCACGGCCTCGATGGCCGGGCGCATCTGCTCGACGTCGTTGAGGGCGTCGAAGATGCGGAAGATGTCGATGCCGCTGGCCGCTGCCTCGGCGACGAACGCCTCCGTGACGGCGGTCGGGTACGGCGTGTATCCGACCGTGTTGCGGCCGCGCAGCAGCATCTGGATCGCGACGTTCGGCAGCGCCGCGCGGAGCTTGTCGAGCCGCTCCCACGGGTCTTCTCCGAGGAATCGCAGGGCGACGTCGTAGGTGGCCCCTCCCCATGCCTCGACGGACAGCAGACCGGGCGTCAGGCGGGCGATGTACGGAGCGGCCGCGACCAGGTCCTTGGTGCGGACACGGGTCGCCAGCAGCGACTGGTGCGCGTCGCGGAAGGTCGTGTCGGTGATCGCCAGGGCGGACTGCGCGCGCAGGTTCGCCGCGAACCCTTCAGGGCCGAGTTCGAGCAGGCGCTGACGGGAGCCGGGAGCGGGTGCGGCGGACAGGTCGATCCTCGGGAGCTTGCTCGCCGGGTCCACAACGCCGGGGTGCACGCCGTGCGGCTTGTTGACGGTGACGTCGACGAGCCAGTTCAGGATCTTCGTGCCGCGATCCTTCGAGACGTGACCGCGGAGCAGCTCGGGGCGCTCGTCGATGAACGAGGTGCTCACGTCTCCTGCGACGAAGGCGGCGTCGTCCAGCAGCGCCTGCAGGAACGGGATGTTCGTCGACACGCCGCGGATGCGGAACTCGGCCAGTGCACGGCGCGCACGGGCTACCGCGGCCGGGAAGTCGCGTCCGCGACATGTGAGCTTGGCGAGCATCGAATCGAAATGCGGGCTGATCTGCGCACCCTGGTGCACGGTCCCGCCGTCCAGACGGACGCCGGCGCCTCCGGGTGAACGGTAGGTCGTGATCTTGCCGGTGTCGGGGCGGAAGCCCTGCGTGGGGTCCTCCGTGGTGATCCGGCACTGCAGAGCAGCCCCTCGCAGGTGCAGATCCTTCTGCTGCAGACCGAGGTCGGCGAGCGTCTGCCCCGCGGCGATGCGCATCTGGCTCTGCACGAGGTCGACGTCGGTGACCTCCTCGGTGACCGTGTGCTCGACTTGGATGCGCGGGTTCATCTCGATGAAGACGACTTCGCCCGTGCGCTCCCCCGCCGTCTCGAGCAGGAACTCCACGGTGCCGGCGTTCTCGTACCCGATCGAGCGGGCGAACGCGACGGCGTAGGCGTGCAGAGCGGTGCGGATGCCGTCATCCAGGTTCGGCGCCGGAGCGATCTCGACGACCTTCTGATGACGTCGCTGCACGGAGCAGTCGCGCTCGAACAGGTGCACGGTCTCGCCGGTCTTGTCTGCGAGGATCTGCACCTCGATGTGGCGCGGACGCAGCACGGCCTGCTCCAGGAACATCCGCGGGTCGCCGAAGGCGCTCTCGGCCTCGCGCATCGCCTCAGCGAGCGCGGGCGCCAGGTCGCCCCTGGTCTCGACGCGTCGCATGCCGCGGCCGCCGCCGCCGGCCACGGCCTTGGCGAACAGCGGGAATCCGATCTCATCGGACTGGGCGACGAGAGCGTCGACGTCGTCCGACGCCTCGGTCGATCGCAGCACGGGAACACCGGCCTCGATCGCGTGACGCTTGGCCTCGACCTTGTTCCCCGCCATCTCGAGCACGTTCGCGGGCGGCCCGATGAAGACGATGCCGGACGCTGCGGCCTTCTCGGCCAGTTCCGGGTTCTCGGAGAGGAATCCGTAGCCGGGGTAGATCGCGTCGGCACCGGCCTCGCGGGCGACGCGGATGATCTCGTCGACGTTCAGATATGCGCGCACCGGATGACCGCGCTCGCCGATCTCGTACGCCTCGTCGGCTTTCAGCCGGTGGACCGAGCCGCGGTCCTCGTGGGGGAAGACAGCGACCGTCCTCGCCCCGACCTCGAAGGCCGCACGGAAGGCGCGGATCGCGATCTCGCCGCGGTTCGCCACAAGGATCTTCTTGAACATGCACACCTCTGAGAGCTCGATGCACGGCCTTTTCGACGCGCATGGGGCGGGGCTGAGTGTTCCCCCAGCCTAGGGGAAGGTAACGTGGAGTCCGTGCACGTACTCAGCGTCAGCTCTCTCAAGGGGGGCGTCGGCAAGACGACCGTCACTCTCGGCCTGGCCTCAGCGGCCTTCGCCCGGGGTGTGCGGACGCTCGTCGTCGACCTCGACCCCCAGTCCGACGTCTCCACCGGGATGGACATCCAGGTGGCCGGCCGACTCAACGTCGCCGATGTCCTGGCGAACCCGAAGGAGAAGGTCGTCCGTCAGGCGATCACCTCCAGCGGCTGGGCGAAGGTGCACCCCGGCACGATCGACGTCCTCATCGGCAGCCCCTCGGCGATCAACTTCGACGGCCCTCACCCCAGCGTCCGCGACGTCTGGAAGCTCGAAGAGGCCCTCGCCTCCGTCGAGGCCGACTACGACCTCGTGCTCATCGACTGCGCTCCGTCACTGAACGCCCTCACCCGCACCGCGTGGGCGGCGAGTGACCGCGTGATGGTCGTCACCGAGCCCGGTCTGTTCTCCGTGGCTGCCGCCGACCGCGCGCTGCGTGCGATCGAGGAGATCCGCCGCGGCCTCTCCCCCCGCCTGCAGCCCCTGGGCATCGTCGTGAACCGCGTGCGTCCGCAGTCCATCGAGCACCAGTTCCGCATCAAGGAGCTGCGCGACATGTTCGGCCCGCTCGTCCTGTCGCCGCAGCTTCCTGAGCGCACGTCGCTGCAGCAGGCTCAGGGCGCGGCCAAGCCGCTGCACATCTGGCCCGGCGACTCGGCGCAGGAGCTCGCAGCCGACTTCGACTCGCTGCTCGACAGGATCATCCGCACCGGACGCATCCAGGTTCCCGAGGCCGGCGCCTGACCCTGACCTCCGCCCGACACGCGAAACGCCCGCTCATCGAGCGGGCGTTCTCCGTATCCGGCGCCGTCGAGTCGAGGCGCCGATGGGCCGGCGTAGTGCCTAGGCGGACCGCTTGGAGCGGCGGGCCGAGAGCTCGTCGACGGGATCGGGTGCAGTCGGGTCGAACTGCACAAGAGTCGACTCGACCTCGCGGAGCACCTTGCCGACGGCGATCCCGAACACACCCTGCCCACGGCTGACCAGGTCGATGACCTCGTCGTTCGACGTGCACAGGTAGACCGAGGCGCCGTCGCTCATCAGCGTGGTGCCAGCGAGATCGCGGATGCCGGCACGACGCAGCTCGTCGACCGCGGTACGGATCTGCTGCAGCGAGATGCCCGTGTCGAGCAGGCTCTTCACGAGCTTGAGGACGAGGATGTCGCGGAAGCCGTAGAGGCGCTGTGATCCCGACCCGCTCGCGCCGCGCACGGTGGGCTCGACGAGCTCGGTACGGGCCCAGTAGTCGAGCTGACGGTAGGTGATGCCCGCCGCGCGAGCGGCTACCGCACCGCGATAGCCGACCTCGTCATCCATGGCGGGGAGGCCGTCGGTGAAGAGGAGCTCTGGCACGAACCGCGGGTCGCCTGCACGCTCGTCCGCATTCATCTGAAGTCCTCCCTGGAAGCTGATACCTCCACGCTAGAGCAGTGCCCTGACCCCGGCAATGACATCCGTGCCACCCCGAAGGTGTGTCGCAACCAGTTCGTTACGAAAGCAGCCGGGCCAGCGCGTCCTTGACGAAGAGCGAGCGCACCTCGTCGATCTTTCCCGCCAGTTCCGGCGCCATCTCACTCGCCTTCGCACGCGACGCGGCATCCGTCCTGCGAAGCAGCGCCGACAGAGCGGATTCGATGAGGGCGACCTCGCGTTCGGCGCCTTGACGGAGCGAACGCAGGTGCCGTGGCTCGATGCCGTGGCGGTCGAGGCCGACGAGGCTGCGCAGCAGAGTGACGGATGCCTCGGTGTAGGTCTCCTGCGCGGCCATCACCCCGGTGCTGATCGCATCGTTCAACAGCTGCGGTCCGGCACCGGCCGCCGCGAGGAGCTCTTCGCGGCGGTAGCGGCGAGGAGCCGGCGTGATCGAGGGGGGTGGAACGATCGCCGCGGACTCGCCCGACGCCTCGGCCTCGTCAAGCTGCTCGCGGATGACGCTGAGCGGCAGATAGTGATCGCGCTGCAGGGTGAGACCCAGCCGCAGGCGCTCGATGTCGGCCTGCGAGAACTTGCGGTACCCCGATTCGGTACGCGAAGGGGTGACGATCCCCTGCACCTCGAGGAAGCGCAGCTTGCTGGAGGACAGATCGGGGAACTCCGGCGTCAACCGGGCCAGGACCTGGCCGATACTCAGCAGGCCCGCGGACGCATTGCGTTCGCGGGCGGGAGAGGACGCCATCAGTCGTTCGCCGCCGCGCGGTCGAGGGGTGATGCGAAGAAGTTCAGGCGGAACTTGCCGACGCGCAGCTCTGCGCCGTCGGCGATGGCGGCACGGTCGACCCGTTCGCCGTTCACATAGGTGCCGTTGAGGGAGCGCTGATCGATGATCTCGAACGAGCTGCCGTTACGGGTGATCTCGGCGTGACGGCGTGACACCGTGACGTCGTCGAAGAAGATGTCGGCCTCGGGGTGACGACCGACCGTCGTGACGTCGGTGTCGAGGAGATAGCGGGCGCCGGCGAGTGCGCCGGAGCGGACCAGCAGAAGCGCACTGCCCGCAGGCAAAGCCGCGATGGCGCTCTGCTCCACGTCGGTGAGTTCGACGCCGAAGGGCACGAAGGAGAGGTCCGAGTCGTGCCCGAACGTCTGGGTCACGTCGTGCTTCTGCTCGCCGGAACGGTGGATCGCGGCGTCGCCGGCTGGTCGGCTGTCGTTGTCTGTCACTATGCCCTCCTGATCGTCCAGACTAACCGATCCGGAGCCGCTCGCGGGAGGCCGCTTCGCACTCAGCCGCCGCATACACGACATTCATAGGCTGGACCCGTGAAAACCGCCGCCCGGAGCATCCCGTTCGCCCCCGTCGCGCTCGCCGCGACCCTGCTCGTCGCGTTCCTCGTGCTGTTCGCACCTCTCTCGGCGTCGGCACATGACACATTGGTGGCCTCATCGCCTACGGCCGACAGCACGGTCGAGACCCTGCCTGCCGAGATCACGCTCACATTCAGCGAGAAGCTGATCACCGGCGACGGCGCGACCGAACTCGTCGTCACCGACGCCTCAGGCGCGTCGGTCGTGAACGGGCCCGCAACGGTGGACGGGGCGATCGTCACTCAGCCACTCGTGGCGGGCGGTGCGGCAGGCGAGTACCACGTGGTGTGGAAGATCGTCTCCAGCGACGGCCACCCGACCTCCGGCGAGTTCTCCTTCACCGTGACCACGAGCACGCTCACCGCGCCCACGACCGAGCCGTCTCCGACCCCGTCCGCGACCGCCGCGCAGACCGCCGACGCCGTCGACACGCAGGCCGCGGATCCGGCCGACTCCTCTGGCGACGCGGTCGGCTTCTGGGTGCTCGGAATCGTCGGGGTGCTCGTTCTCGCAGCCGTCGTGATCCTCGTTCTTTCACGACGTGGAAACCGCTCCACGACCGGATCGGACGACCTCTCGGCGCGATAGGCTGAAGGCATGCCACACTACGACGTCGTCATCCTTGGTGCAGGTCCTGGCGGATATGTCGCTGCGGTTCGCAGCGCGCAGCTCGGCCTGTCCACCGCGATCATCGAGGAGAAGTACTGGGGCGGTGTGTGCCTCAACGTCGGCTGCATCCCCTCCAAGGCTCTCCTCAAGAACGCGGAGCTCGCACACACGCTGAACCACAAGGCCGAGTTCTTCGGAATCTCGGGTGAGTTCACGATCGACTTCGGCAAAGCGTTCGATCGCAGCCGTGTGGTCGCAGACGGTCGCGTCAAGGGCATCCACTTCCTGATGAAGAAGAACAAGGTGACCGAGTACGACGGTCGCGGCACCTTCACAGGCCCGAAGGCCATCTCGGTCGCCAAGGCCGACGGCACGACCGAAGAGGTCACCTTCGACAACGTCATCATCGCTACCGGCTCGACCGTCCGTCTGCTGCCCGGCGTCACGCTGAGCGAGAACGTCGTGACCTACGAAGAGCAGATCATGACCCGCGAGCTGCCCGAGTCGATCGTCATCGTCGGCGCCGGTGCGATCGGCATGGAGTTCGCCTACGTGCTGACGAACTACGGCGTGAAGGTCACGATCATCGAGTTCCTCGACCGCGCCCTCCCGAACGAGGACGCGGACGTCTCGAAGGAGATCGCCAAGCAGTACAAGAACTACGGCGTCGACATCCTGACCTCCACCAAGGTCGAGACCGTGGTCGACAACGGCTCCGACGTCACCGTCACCTACACCGCGAAGGACGGCCAGCAGGGCTCGATCACCGCAGACAAGGTGCTCATGTCGATCGGATTCGCCCCGAACGTCACCGGCTACGGCCTGGAGAACACGGGCGTGAAGCTCACCGAGCGCGGCGCCATCGACATCGACGACCACATGCGCACGAACGTCGACGGCATCTACGCCATCGGCGATGTGACCGCCAAGCTCCAGCTCGCCCACGTCGCCGAGGCGCAGGGTGTCGTGGCGGCCGAGACCATCGGCGGCGCCGAGACGCAGACGCTGGGCGATTACCGCATGATGCCTCGCGCGACGTTCTGCTCGCCTCAGGTCGCCTCGTTCGGACTCACCGAGCAGCAGGCCAAGGACGAGGGACGCGAGATCAAGGTCGCGACCTTCCCGTTCATGGCCAACGGCAAGGCCCACGGCCTCGGCGAGCCCGTGGGCTTCGTCAAGCTCATCGCGGATGCCGAGCACCTCGAGCTCATCGGCGCTCACATGATCGGCCCCGACGTCTCCGAGCTTCTGCCCGAGCTGACGCTGGCCCAGAAGTGGGACCTCACCGCTCTCGAGCTGGCGCGCAACGTGCACACCCACCCGACGCTGTCGGAGGCGCTGCAGGAGGGCTTCCACGGTCTCGCAGGGCACATGATCAACTTCTGATCGTCAGAGTCAAGAAGAACGGGGTGACTGCGGACTCGCAGTCACCCCGTTCTCGTTGCGGCGCCTGCTCTGAGGGCGCTACAGCCGTGCCATCGTGATCATCGCCGCCATGCGCCCCCGCAACGGCGGCGAGCCGAGCGTCCTGATCAACCACTCGCGCGCGCCGAGTCGGGCTCCCTCTACAGGCGCGCCCATCGACATGTAGAAGTGCGCCCGGCGTTGCACCTTTCTCGCCGTGCGGGCGTTGCGACGCTCGACATCGCGGAGATCGGGAGCGCCCGTGCCCCCGAGATCGCCGATCGCGTGAGCGAGACGCTGCGCGGCGACCCAGCCGAGGTTCATGCCCTGTCCGCCGATCGGGCTGACCTCGTGCGCCGCGTCGCCGAGAAGCACGATCCGGCCGAGAACGGCGCGGTCAGCACGATGCTGCGCCGCCCGGAACACGACCGGCCGCGCTCCCGGCGGCACCTGCAGGTCGACGCCGGTGCGACCCCGGATCGCCGCCCGGAAGGCGTCGACGTCGCCGAGCGGTCCATCCGCCTCACGGGCCACCCACCGCCTCGTCCCATCGGTGAGCGGGAAGCACTCGACCAGTCCTCCCGGTTCGCAGTGCAGCCGGGCGCGGTCGACGGCAGAGGCGTCTGGGACGTCGAGCATCGCGTAGGTCGCCGCCCCGGCGCCGGCACGCCAGGGCACGTCGAGTCCCTCGCGCAGAGGACTGCGCACGCCGTCGGCCGCGACGATGAGCGAGGCGGTGAGCTCGGCGTGAGACCCGCCGGTCTCGACGGTGAGCCGAGCGAAATCGCCTTCGTCTCGGGCCGAGATCGCAGAGCATCCGAGGCGCAGCGCGTCGGAGTCGAGATGCACGAGCCGCTCCCGCAGCAGGGTCCCCGTCCGCCGCTGGGGCAGGATCATGATCCGCCGATCATCCGCGAAATCGACCGAGGCGAGCATCCGGCCACGGCTGAGCACATCGCCGCCTCTGAGCGCCAGCGCCTCGGCGCGCACCTTTTCCCCGATGCCCGCCTCGTCGAGCGCTCGAAGACCGGGCGGATGGATCCCGATCGCCCTGGTGCGCGGATCCTGCCCGCTGTGCTTCTCGCACACGACGACGTCGAGGCCCTTCCGGATCAGCAGGCACGCCGCCAGCAGGCCGACAGGACCGGCGCCGACGACGATGACGTCGTGATCAGGCATCCGCCGGTCCCCATCGCAACTCGATGCGCGAGGGGATTCCGGTGCGCACCTGCCAGCCCGACGGTGCGACGGCGGCCAGCTCCGGTGCCGTGTAGGACCGGCGGATGCTGGTGAGTCCGTCATCGCGGATGAACGAGCCCGCCAGCAGGTTCTTCGCGAGCGGCAGGGTGAGCGCGGCGAAGAGCACGTAGGCGAACCGGCTGCGTGCGATGTCGCCGTGCACGACGAGCCCGCCGTCCCCCGCGAGCACACGCGTCTCGGAGAGGAGCTGCTGCAGCTCATCGGACCCCAGGTGATGCAGCACGTGGTTGGACAGCACGATGTCGAAGGTCTCCCCGGCGCGCACCAGGTCGGCCGTGTGCGCGCAGAGATATCGCACCGCTGCGCCCGCGTCATGGGCCGAAGCCCATCGTGTCGCCCGATCGTCGGCGTCGAGCGCCGTGATGTCGGCCGACAATCCGTCCCGGCGCAGGCGGGCGGCGAGCATGCGGCAGAGGTCGCCACCGCCTGACCCCACGTCGAGGATCCGCACGCGCCCACGTCGGGCGCGCGGGCGGATGTCACGACGATAGAGCAGGCCGGGGCGCGACACGACGGAGTTGATCAGCGCGAACCGGCGGTAGGTGCGCTCCAGCATCCGCTGATCCGCATGCGGGTCGTCCATCAGCTCGTGCGCAGCGACGGCGCGGACCGAGAGATCGGGACTCATGGCGCCTCTGGCGCCTCGACCGTCAGCAGCGCGCTCTCCGCCGTCAGCCCTGGTCCGAACGCCATGGCGGCGACGCGCTCTCCCGGCTGCGCATCCTGCTGCTCGAGGATGTGCTTCAGCACGAAGAGGATCGTCGCGCTCGACATGTTGCCGTTCACGCGCAGCACCTCTCGTGCGGGGTGCAGCTGCGCATCCGTGAGGTGCAGGCGCTCCTGCACGCGATCGAGGATGCTGCGTCCGCCGGGGTGGATCGCCCAGTGCTCGACGCGATCGCCGACGCGTCCCTCCTCGAAGGCCGCTGCGAGCTCGCTCTCCCCCGCGTAGAGCGGCCGCAGCGCGCCGATGATCGTCTCTCCGATGATCTGGGGAACGGACGTGGAGAGGATCATCTCGAAGCCGCTGTCGCCGATCGTCCATGCCATGTCCTTCTCACCCTCGGGGGCGATGGCCGTGTGGAACCGGTCCAGTCGGAGCGCCGTGACCGACGTCGGGAAGTCCCGTGCGGTGACGAGGCCCGCTGCCGCGCCATCGGCGAACAGGGAAGAGGCGACGATCGTGTCGGGGTCCTCCGAGGAGCGCAGGTGCAGGGTGCACAGCTCGACACTGGCCACGAGCACGACGGCTTCGGGGTCGGCGATGCAGAACTGGCGCGCAGCGCGCAGCGCGGGCATGGACGCGTAGCAGCCCATGAATCCGAGGTGGTAGCGCTGCACCGAGTCGGCGAGCCCCAGCGCCCTGACGATCTCGTACTCGGGGCCCGGTGCGTGGAATCCGGTGCAGGAGACCGTGATGACGTGCGTGATGTCGGATGCCTGGATGTCGGGATCGGCGTCGATCGCCCCGCGCGCCGCTTCGACGAACAGACGGCTCGCCTCGCGGACGTAGACGTCGTTGCGCGTCTTCGTGCCCGGGGAGAGCAGAGCGCCGGTCGCCCTGTCGAAGAAGACGGGATCGTCGGTCTCGGCCGTGAGCGACAGCTCGTCGATCACCGTGTGCCGCGAGTCGATGCCGGAGCCGTTGAACGACGCGCCGACGATGCGCTGCGCCAGCCGCCCGATGTCGGGCTGCGAGGCGAAGACGTCTCGCACCTCGTCCTGAACGAGGACGGTGTCGGGAACGATCGTGTGCAGCGAGCGGAGCCTGACAGGTGGGTGCATGCTGTCACTCAAGCATGCACCGCAGTCTTCGCGAAAGGGGTTGCGCTTCGGCTCAGAACCCGAGAGCGCGGGCGAGCTTCGAGCCGGATGCCGCCTCGCGCCCGCCCGCGGCGAAGATCGCTCTCTCGGCTGCGGCGAACAGCTCTTCGCGTCCCGCCTCGTCGGCGGGTGCGGCGGGACCGAGCTCCAGTTCCCACTCCCGCCATTCGCGCCGGACGCCCTGACGGAGGTCCGTGGCGCGGACGTGATCGTCGACGAACTCCGCCACGACGCCCTCAGGGCCGGTGAGCAGATAGGCTGTGCGACTGTTCTCGATGCGCGCGAGCGGGATCAGCTCATCTCTCGTCCATCGCGACAGGGTCTCCATGACCGCATCCGGAACGCTCTCGTCCTCACCGAGCGACCAGCCGATCTCGAGCCGGCCGTCGCCTTCTCGCGGTCCCTTGATGTGCCAGCCGGCGTCCGGCCCTCCGGTGCGGCGGCGCAGAGCAACGCCGGCGCGCGAGAGCGCGGCATCCGCCGTGTCGAGGTAGCGGGCGTCGAGCTCACGCACCTCTGCGTCGCTCACCGCGTCGACTCCGGGGAGTCCCTGCCACTGCGGCAGCGGGGTGGCGACGTCGACGTCGTACTTGCGCTCGACCTCGACGGTGCGGGAGTGCCCTGAGCCGTCGGGGGTCTCAGTCATCCGAGGGGTTGATTTCCTCGAGGGACTCGTCGTACCAGTAGTCGATCTCGGTGGGGCCGTCGCTCTCACCCGTGTTCGAGGGCTCGCCGCGGCGGTTGTACACCACCTGCGTCTCGCTGTAGGGGACGATCAGCTTGTCGTCCGCGTCGCCGAGGGGGATGATCTGCCCGTCCAGCGGGCCGCCGTGAAGCCGTGCGAGTGCCATGTGCCCAGATTAGCGCCCGCAGGCGGCGGTCAGGCGATCGCGACGCCGAGAACCGCGCCGATGATCATCCAGGGCCCGAAGGCGATGCGGGTGGAACCCGTGGCCCTGCGCAGCAGGATGAGCACCAGCGCGTAGAGGGCGGCGAGCACGAAAGCGGATGCCGCGCCGACGGCGAGCGCCGTCCAGCTGTGCCAGCCGAGCACGGCGCCGATGAGAGCGGCGAGCTTGACGTCGCCGCCGCCCATGCCCGATCTGCTGGCCAGACGCAGAACGGCGTAGAAGCCGCCGAGGATCAGCAGTCCCCACAGCGCCCTGACGAGGGCTGCGTCGTCTCCCGTCATCACGGCGTCGAGCACGGCCAGCAGCGAGACCGCGGCGATGGCGGGCAGCACGATGCGGTTGGGCAGTCGATGCGTGCGGATGTCGATCACCAGTAGCCACGCGCCGACGCCGACCAGGCCGACGTGCGCGACGACGACGAGGGCGGTGCGCGGATCCATCCTCGAAGGGTAGGAGATCTGCGGATACTGCGGCCCAGAGGGTGTGGATAACTCGAAAGAGCGATGTCGGACGTTCGAACTAACGTCATCATGTCCACTTGATTTAATAGTACATAGATTCGAAGATGGAGATATGGGGAACATGCTCGACTCAGCGCCACTGCTCTCCGCGCCGGCCGACGTCCGCGCAGGAGAGGTGCTGAGGCTGCGCCGTGAGATCAGCCGCATGCAACGGCGACGCAGCGAGCATCCGCTGCTCCCCCTCGACTCCGCCTTCTCCTCGCTGCTTCCCGACGGCGGACTGCTCACCGGCTCCGCCTACACGGTGTCCCCCTCTCCCTCTCTCATCCTCGCGCTGCTCAGCGCGGCCTCTCAGAAGGGGCACTGGTGCGCGGTGATCGGCATGCCGACGCTCGGGATCGAAGCCGCCGCCGCATTCGGCATCGATCTCGAGCGGCTGATCCTCGTGCCGAACCCCGCAGAGCGCTGGCTGGCGGCGACCTCCGCCCTCGCCGAGGTCGTCCCGCTGATCGCGGTGCATCCGGGCTCACGGGTCCGCGATGCCGACGTCTCGCGACTGAGCGCCCGGCTGCGCGACCGCGGCACCACCTTGCTCGTCACCGAATCGGCGGCGAGCGAGGCCTGGCCGCAGAGCGAGGGCAGCATCCGACTGACCGACCCGCACTGGCACGGTCTCGGCGAAGGGTGGGGGCTGCTCCAGGACTGCACGGCGACCGTGACCGCGCAGATCAGACGCGCTCCGCTCGCCTCGAGCGTGCAGGTGCGCCTGCCGGGAAGCCACGGAGCGGTCGAGGCGATCGAGACGGCTCCCGCCGCCATCGCCGAGCTGCCGATGCGGTTCGCCCCCCTGGCGGTGGCCGGATGACGTCTCCGCTCCGCGTCTTCGCCCTGTGGTTGCCCGACTGGCCGCTGCGCGCCGCCCTCGGCCCGCCGCCGCATCCGCCCACCGCACTGGTGCACGCGAACGCCGTCGTGGCGTGCACGGCATCCGCCCGCGAGCACGGAGTGCGCATAGGCCAGCGTCGCAGAGAGGCCCAGGGGCGGCTCGCCGCCTTGCGGGTGCTCCCCCACGATCCGACGAGGGACGATCGCGCGTTCCTCCCCGTGCTGCGGCTCGTCGAGCGGCACGCACCGGGGGCGACGCTGCTGCGCCCCGGGCTCGCCGTGATCCGCGCCAGAGGGTTGGCACGCTTCCACGGAGGGGAGGCCGAGGCGGGCAGCGCGTTGCTCGACATCCTCACCGCGGCCGGGTACTCCGAAGCCCGGATAGGCGTCGCCGACGGCCCGTTCACGGCTGAGCTCGCTGCGCACGGGTCCGAGCCGTGCACGGTCGTCCCGGCAGGGCGCTCGGCGGAGTTCCTCGCCCCTCTCCCTGTGCAGGCGCTCCGCGATGAGCATCTCGCGGGCCTCCTGACCCGCCTGGGCGTGCACACCCTCGGCGGATTCGCCGCACTCGACGCCATCGAGGTCCGCGATCGCTTCGGCGAGCGCGGAGCGCGCCTTCACGCCCTGGCGGCCGGCGCGGATTCCCGGGTGCCCGCTCCGCGGCCTCCCGATCCCGAGCTCGTGCGGGCCGTGGAGTTCGAACCCGCCCTGGCCGGCACCGATCAGGTCGCCTTCGCCGTGCGGCAGACTGCGGATGCCGTGCTCCTCGCCCTCGACGACGCTGCCTCCGTGTGCACCGAGGTGCGCATCGACCTGACCGACGACAACGGACAGGTGTTCTCCCGGTCGTGGCTGCATCCGACCTGCTTCGACGCCGCGGATCTCGTCGATCGCGTGCGCTGGCAGCTCGAGGCGCTGGCTGCGGAGTCTGCGCAGACGCCCGTCGACGAGGCCAGATCGTTCGGCGGCATCGTGGCCGTGCGCATCGTGCCGATCGCGGTCGACGACGCGGCCCATCATCAGCCCGGCCTGTTCGGCTCGGCCACCGACGAGCGTCTGCACCACGCGGTCTCCCGCGTGCAGACCATGCTCGGGCACGAGGGGGTGGTCACCGCCGCGATCGCGGGCGGACGCTGGCTCGCCGATCGGCAGGTGCTCACGCCCTGGGGCGAGCGCACCGTCGCCCCCCGCGATCCGGTGCGCCCGTGGCCGGGGAGCCTGCCCGATCCGGTGCCTGCCGAGGTGTTCCTCCCGCCACGGCCCATCGGCGTGGAGTCGGCGACGGGCGAGAGCATCGGCATCGACGGCCGGGGTTCGCTCTCCGCCTCGCCCGCGCGCATAGACGGGGCCGGTGTGCAGGCGTGGGCGGGCCCGTGGCCGATCGCCGAACGGCGGTGGGCGGCTGACGGCGGCAAGAAGGGGCACCGGCTGCAGATCGTCGACGACCGCGAGCGCGCCTGGCTGGTGTTCTGCACCGGCGGTCGCTGGTGGGCTGAGGGGAGGTACCGCTGATGGGCTGGCACAACCCGCCGCTCACCTGGAGCGAGATCGAGCGCACTCTCAGCGGCGACGAGCCGCCGAGTGCCGAACCGCGCGGCACGCGGACCGACCCGGGGCCGGTGAGTCGGAAGCGCGACTACACCGCGCCTCCCCCGATCACGCGCCCCGACGACGCCGTGCCCTACGCCGAACTGCACGCGCACTCCTCCTACTCCTTCCTCGACGGCGCCTCCTCCCCGCAGGAGCTGCTCGTCGAGGCCGAGCGACTGGGCCTGTCGGCTCTGGCGCTCACCGACCACGACGGCTTCTACGGGGCCGCCCGATTCGCCGAGGTCGCCGACATGATGGAGGCCTCCGTGCAGACCGTGTACGGCGCCGAGCTCTCCCTGGGCCTCGACGCCGCGCAGCGCGGTGCCGCCGATCCGATCGGAGAGCATCTGCTCGTGCTCGCCGACGGCCTGGAGGGGTATCACCGCCTCTCCGGCGCGATCACGACCGCGCAGCTGCGGGGCGGAGAGAAGGGCCGGCCGGTGTACGACGTCGATGAACTCGCGGCGAGCTCGGGCGGACGCTGGACGATCCTCACCGGGTGCCGCAAGGGAGCGGTGCGCCGAGGGCTCGAGGCCGGGGACGCCGTGACACCCCTGCGCCGACTGGTCGATCTGTTCGGTCGGGATCATGTCGCCGTGGAGCTCTTCGATCACGGCGACCCGCTGGACTCCCGCCGCAACGACGAGCTCGCCTCACTCGCCCGGCGGATGCGGCTGCCCGTGCTGGCCACGAACAACGTGCACTACGCGACACCCGAGCGTGCGGGCCTCGCCGAAGCCGTGGCCGCGGTGCGAGCGGTGCGCAGCATGGACGAGCTCGACGGCTGGCTGCCGGCACACGGCGGAGCCCATCTGCGCAGCGGCGCAGAGATGACAGCTCGCTTCCAGCGCTACCCGGGGGCGGTCTCGTACGGACTCGAGCTGGCGGCGGCATCCGCCTTCCCCCTGATCCAGGCCAAGCCTGCGCTGCCGCAGCAGGAGGTGCCCGCGGGGCACACTCCGATGAGCTGGCTGCGCCATCTGGTCTGGGAGGCGGTGCCGGTGAAGTATCCGCGGCTCGATGACGAGGGGCGCGAGAGGATCGCACGGGAGCTCGACGTGATCGAGGAGAAGGACTTCCCCGGGTACTTCCTCATCGTGCACGGGATCGTCGCGGAGGCGAAGGATCGCGGCATCCTGTGCCAGGGCCGGGGCTCGGCCGCGGCGAGCGCGGTGTGCTATCTGCTGGGGATCACCGCGGTCGATCCCATCCTGTACCGGCTCCCCTTCGAGCGCTTCCTCGCCACCACCCGGCAGGAGGAGCCCGACATCGACGTGGACTTCGACTCCAGCCGCCGCGAGGAGATGATCCAGTGGACCTACGAGCAGTACGGCAGGGAGCGGGCGGCTCAGGTGGCGAACGTCATCCAGTACCGCCCGAAGAACGCGATCCGCGACATGGCGAGAGCGCTCGGCTACTCCCCTGGTCAGCAGGACTCCTGGTCGCGTCAGGTCGACGGCTGGTCGGCGGGGCTGGAGGTGTCCGAAGACCACGACATCCCCGAGAACGTGCTCGAGTACGCGGGCGAGTTGCTGAAGGCTCCGCGTCACCTCGGCATCCACTCGGGCGGCATGGTGCTCACCGCACGTCCTGTGGGCGAGGTGGTGCCGGTCGAGCACGCGCGCATGGAGAACCGCACGGTCATCCAGTGGGATAAGGACGATGCGGCATCCATGGGGCTGGTCAAGTTCGATCTGCTGGGGCTGGGGATGCTGGCGGCCCTCCGGCACTGCTTCGACCTGGTGCACGGCGCCACCGGCGAGGAGTGGACGCTGGAGACCATCCCCAAGGAGGAGCCGGCGGTCTACGACATGCTCTGCCGTGCCGATTCGATCGGGGTGTTCCAGGTCGAATCGCGCGCACAGATCGGGCTGCTCCCCCGACTGCAGCCGCGATGCTTCTACGACCTCGCGATCCAGATCGCGCTGATCCGTCCCGGTCCCATCCAGGGCGGGGCCGTGCACCCGTTCGTCCGGCGCAAGATGGCGAAGGATCAGGTCGATGAGGAGAACCGCGAGCGGATCGCACGCGGCGAGGAGCCTGTGGAGTATCCGATCCCCTATCCGCATGACGATCTGAAGCCGATCCTGAAGCGGACGCTGGGCATCCCGATCTTCCAGGAGCAGCTGATCCAGATGGCGACGGCCATCGGCGACTGCACGGCGGACGAGGCCGATCTGCTGCGTCGGGCGATGGGCTCCAAGCGAGGGCAGGAGAAGATCGAGCGGGTGAAGGACAAGCTGTACGCGGGGATGAAGAGGCGGGGGCTGTCGACGGAGCAGTCCGACCGCATCTACGCGCAGATCCAGGCGTTCTCGAACTTCGGGTTCGCGGAGTCGCACTCGCTGTCGTTCGCGCTGCTCGTCTATGCCAGCTCCTGGCTGAAGCTGCACTATCCCGCCGCGTTCCTCGCCGGTCTTCTGCGGTCGCAGCCGATGGGCTTCTATTCGGCGTCGACGTTGACATCAGACGCGCGCAGACACGGGGTCGAGGTGCTGCGTCCCGATCTGCATGCGTCCGGAGCCACCGAGATCCTCGAGCGGACCGGCCCGGCCGGCCCCTGGCTCGATTCCTGCCTCCACGACCCGCAGCCGTCGGCCGCGAGATTCGACCGTTCACTGCCCGACGAGTCGGGCGCCCATCGCCGTGACGGAGGCTTCGCCGTGCGGCTCGGCCTCAGCGGTGTGCGCGGGATCGGGCAGCAGCTGGCCGAACGGATCGTCGCCGAGCGCGAGGCGAACGGCCTCTACCGCGACCTGGGCGATCTGGTGCGGCGCACGGATGCCACAGCCGCTCAGCTGGAATCGCTCGCCACCGCAGGGGCCTTCGGCTGTCTGGGTCTGCAGCGCCGCGAGGCGATCTGGCTCGCCGGCGCCGCCGCCGAGGACCGCGCGCGCTATCTGCCCGGCACGGTCGTCGCCGTACAGCCTCCGCTGTTCGCCGACCAGTCCAGCTATGAGCAGCTCTCCGCCGATCTCTGGTCGACGGGCGTGTCCACCGACGATCACCCGCTCACCCATTTCCGCGCGGGGCTGCGGGAGCGCGGGGTGCTCACAGCCACCCAGCTGCAGGATCACGAGGTCGGGCGGCGCATCGAGGTCGCCGGTCTCGTCACGCACCGGCAGCGACCGGCGACCGCGGCCGGAATCACCTTCATCAACCTGGAGGACGAGACGGGACTGGTCAACGTGGTCTGCTCGGCAGGTGTCTGGGGCCGCTACCGTCGCGTCGCCCGCGGCTCTCCCGCACTTGTGATCCGCGGCATCCTGGAGCGCTCCGCCGAGGGCGTCGTGAACGTGCTCGCTGACGGGTTCGAGGATCTGCGCACGGGCTTCGCACACCGGTCGAGAGACTTCCGCTGATCTCCCCCGAGGACACGGAGGGAGCGTTCACCAGATCCGGTCGACGGGCTCCTCCGGCGCTTTGTCCGTCCCGCCCCAGCGGTCAGCCTCCGCCTTCGCCGCGTCGACCGCCGCATCCGCTTCACGCAGCGCCGTTCGGGCTCCCGTTCCTCCCGACGCGTCCGGAGCCACGGCGAGTTCGGTATGAGCACCCACACCGCCCAGCATGACCGTGCACTCGAGGACCCGTCCCATCCAGCGGACGATCTCCCCTCGCGGCTCTTCAGCGCGGCGGTAGCGGATGCCGGTGTCGAGATCCACGATCGAGAGGACCGCGGGTTCCCCGCCCTCGACGATCCGTTCGGACACCTCGACGCGATGCCCTCGCGCGATGGCGAGCTGCGCGTTCAGCACGAGCGTCCTGTCCATGGATCCACTCTATGGTCCGCCGCCGCCACGGCAACCCCGAACGTGGACGGGAAACTTTCGTATATTTCTTTGTCCCCCAAATGGCGGACATGACAAAAGAGCGATACTCTGATATACGTAACCGGGGATACAGGCTGAAGACTGGGGAATCAGCCGATGAGAGCCGCGATTTCTTCGCCGCCCTCCCCTGCCGTCCGGGAAGGGCGGTGAGCCCTCTCGGGAGATCCAGCTGGGGAGCGGATGACTCGAGAGGGCAACCATCTCCGTCAGCGGCCGTCCTGCTTGAACTCTCCGCCGTCCGCGCGATAGCGACCGCATCCGCACGCGTCAACCCCGGCGCGCTCGAATCATGCCCGACGTAGCGTCGAAGACGACGATCGAGGAAGGACATGAGATGAGCGACCTGCTGCCCGGAACCGCGTCGGGCGCGGCGATGGCCGGCTCGATGCGCCCCTACTGCTCCAGGAAGCCCTCGTCGTCTGACGCCAGCACCCCGACCCCCGCCCCCTCCTCCGAGGATGTCGGCTCGTCATCGAACGGCACTTCTTCGCGCTGGTCGGCCACATCGGCCTCATCGGCCTCGGTCAGTGCGGACACCGGCTCGAGCGAGACCGCGCGTTCAGGGTCGTCGGGTTCGTCGATGACCGGGCGACGCTGTTCGGCGAGATCGCCCGTCGGCTTCAGGTCGTCGATCCATTCCTCTGCATCGGACATCTCGGGATCCTCTCTCGTGCGGGGTTCTTCGAGCCTGCGCGTGCGTCGGCTCTGCTGCCAAGGGGCTTGACGCGCGATGGTGTCCTCCCGACAGGTCCGCGGTGTCGCCCGCATCGGCGTCTCGGGGTGGAGGTACCCCCGGTGGCGCGGTGACTTCTACCCGAAGGGCCTGCCGCAGCGACGAGAGCTGGAGTACATCGGTGAACGGTTCCCCACTGTCGAGCTCAACGGCTCGTTCTATTCGCTGCAACGGCCCGACAGCTATCGGAGGTGGCGTGCGAGCGTGCCGGAGGACTTCGTGTTCGCTGTGAAGGGCTCTCGATACGTCACGCACATGCTCCGCCTGAAGAACGTCGATCAAGCGCTCTCGAACTTCTTCGCCTCGGGCCTGCTGGCCCTCGGACCGCAGCTGGGCCCTCTTCTCTGGCAGTTCCCGGAACGGCTGCGTTTCGACGCGGAGCTGCTCGAGGACTTCCTGCAGGCGCTGCCCGCAACGACCGGAGAAGCGCAGAAGCTCGCTCGCAGGCACGACGCTCGGCTCGACGGACGCGCATGGCTCGAGATCGAGGCCGACGTCCCGATCCGCCACGCGATCGAACCGCGCTCCTCCTCATGGGACGATCCGTCGAGCCTGCGGCTGCTGCAACGGCACGGAGTCGCGCTCGTGGTGGCCGACACGGCAGGACGATGGCCGCGCTTCGACGCACTCACCGCAGACTTCGCCTACGTGCGACTGCATGGTGCCCGCATGCTGTACCACAGCGGATACGCCTCCGCAGAGCTGCGCGAATGGGCCGATCTCGTGACGGCGTGGGCCGACGGCACCGGCGCGGAGGACGGTCGACCCCGCGACGTGTACGTGTACTTCGACAACGACGCCCGCGGCCATGCTCCTCACGACGCCGCCGCCCTCGCCGCACTCGTCGCCGAGTATCTCGACTGAACCGGGTCAGGCAGATCCCACGAGTTCCGCGGCCGCGCCGTCGGACCCTATCCCCTTGCGAACATCGACGAGGTCACTCCCGATCCCCGACGTGTCCGGGCGCGGTGAGTGAGAGCACCCGCTCGACGAACGCCGCGTACTCGCTCATGTAGTGGGTCAGGAACTGCTCCGTCCCGGCATCCGACACCTGGCCGTCGTCGGCGAACACCTCGGGCTTGAACGTGATGTACGCCTCGGGCGCGTTGAGCTGAGGTGCGTTCAGGAAGCTCAGCACGCTGCGCATCGAGGACTGCATGACGGCGGTGCCGATGGCACCCGTGGATGCGCCGATGATGCCGGTGGGCTTGCGTGCGAAGGAGTTGTGCCCCCAGGGGCGGGATCCCCAGTCGATCGCATTCTTCAGCGGACCGGGGATCGAGCGGTTGTACTCGGGCGAGACGATCAACAGTCCCTCGGACTTCTCGATCGCCTTCTTGAAGTCGGTGACCGCGGTCACCGGATCCATCTCGTCATCACGGTTGTAGAGAGGGAGGTCGCGGATCGAGATCTCGGACAGCTCGAGGCTCGGTGGTGCCACGCGCACGAGTGCTTTCGCCAGGACCCGGTTGATCGAGTCCTGCGAGAGGCTGCCGACGATGTATCCGATGCGGTGGGTCATTGACGTGCTCCTTCGTCTCGGTCGTTCGTCTCCGGTATACGCCACTCGCGTCGAATCGTCCATCCTCCCGGCACCACACGGTCGGTGTGCGACTAGGACTCGACCATCGTCACGTGGCGCACGGCGATCAGTCGGTCGAGGGTCTCCAGCAGCCGGACCGCGTCGGGTCGCGTGTCGTCAGCCGGGCGGTGCATGAGGGTTCGCAGCGACGCGAGAGCCAGCATGATCGCCGCGTCGGCCACCTCAGGGGAACCCGCACGCTCCTCGACCAGAACGTGGAACTCCGCCTTCAACGCGCCCATCCACTGCGTGAAGGCGGCGACCAGTTGCGGTTGATCGGTGATCAGCTTCTTCAGCCTCACGCGCTCGACCCCCGAGCTCATCGAGTCGGCGAGGAGTTCGCATATGGCTGGCATCAGCTCGCCGTTCGTCGAACGGAACCGTGCTGCGGCCTCTGGCGAGATGATCTGTTCGGGAAGGTTGAGGGCTGCTGCCGTTTTCGATGGGAAGTAGTTGAAGAACGTACGGGGCGAAACCCCGACCTCTTCGCAGATCTGCTCGACGGTCGTGCCGTCGAGCCCTTGACGTTCGACCAGGCGCAGGGCAGCCTCGTGCAGGGCTTCGCGCCGCTGCCTCTTCTTGCGTTCGCGAAGCCCCGAGGGCTCCCCTGCGCTCTGGTCGTTCGTCATATCAGCTCTGCACCTTGATCGTCCCTGTCGCGGTGAATCCCGCCTCGTCCGCCCGTTCCTGCAGCGCGGAGCGCGTCCGCAGCGGCGGAGCCTTGAAGAACCAGCTCAGCACGAACGCGAGCATCAGCACTCCGAATCCCACCCAGTAGATCACATCGATCGCCTGGGTGAAGCCGACCATGAACGGCTTCGTGAGGGCCGCATCCGCGCCGTTCAGGAACGACGTATCACTGACCGAATCGCTCGATCCGCTCGACGCATCCGACGTCCCCTTGTCGATCTCTTCGGCGATGTCGGGCACGAGTTTGTCGACCCAGTACGTGCGCTGGGTGTCGTCGGACCAGTCCACCGACACCGCGCCGTCCACCACGGAGGCGTGCGCCTTGTCTGCGACCGCCTGCAGCGCCTCGGCCTCGGCAGCGGGAAGCGCCTCCGCGACCTTCTGGTCGATCACCGTCTGCGCTGCACCGGCCGGCACCTGGCCGGCTGCGACCGCCTGGTTCACGGCGTCGGTGACAGCCGTGGTCACAGCATCCGAAGCCGCCGTCTTCGCCGAGGTCGCACCTTCGTCGAGCTGAGTCTGGATGTTCTCCTGCAGCGGTCCGACGATCGGTGTCCACAGCTGCGCCATGACGGCCTTGTTCTGCTCGGCACCGGCGACGGCCGGGTCGAGCGCGGCGTCGAGAGCTGCAGTCAGCGTGGGCTTGTCACCCATGCTGTGCGTGATGTTCGTCGGCAGGAGAGTGAACAGCACCGACAGCATGATCGCGGTGCCCAAGGTTCCGCCGATCTGGCGGAAGAAGGTCGCCGCGCTGGTGGCCACGCCCATGTCGGGCGCCTCGACGGCGTTCTGGCTCGCCATGGTCAGCGACTGCATCAGCTGGCCGAGTCCGAGGCCGACCACGAACATGCCGATCATCATGAACCAGATGGGAGTGCCGGCCGACACGAACGTCAGGATGAGGAACCCGATCGCGGTGGTCAGGGTTCCGGTGCGGGGGAAGAACCCGTACCTGCCCGTGCGCGATGTGATCTGTCCGGCCGCCATCGACGATGCCATCAGACCCACCACCATCGGGAGCATCGCGAAGCCCGACTCGGTCGGGGTGAGTCCTGCGACGATCTGCATGTAGAGCGGGATGGTCATCATGGCGCCGAACATGCCGAAGCCGACGAGCACGCCGATGATGGTCGCCCAGGAGAACGTGTTGGAGCGGAACAGGCGGATCGGGATGATCGCGTCGTTCTTCATCGCGATCTCGATGAGCACGAACCCGATGGCGCCGAGACCGCCGATGACGTAGCAGGCGATCGCCGCCACGGAGGTCCACCCCCATTCGCGTCCCTGCTCGGCGACGAGCAGCAGCGGCACGAGAGCCACGATGACCGCAGTGGCGCCCCACCAGTCGATGCGCGGGTTCTTGTGCGTGCCGATCTTCGGCAGGTGCAGGAACGCGATCACCATGCCGAGTGCGATGAGGCCGATAGGCAGGTTGATCAGGAAGACCCAGCGCCAGCCTGCGATCCAGAGGATCTCGTTCGCGCCCGCGAAGAGACCGCCGACCAGCGGGCCGATCAGCGAGGAGATGCCGAAGACCGCGAAGAAGTAGCCCTGGTACTTGGCTCGTTCACGCGGGGCGAGGATGTCGGCCATGATCGCCAGCGGCAGCGACATGAGCGCCCCGGCGCCGATTCCCTGGAACGCACGGAATGCCGCGAGCATCAGCATGGACGACGAGAACGTCGACAGCACCGAGCCGATGATGAACACCGTGATGCCGAAGATGAACAGCGGACGCCGTCCGAAGATGTCGGAGAGCTTTCCGTAGATCGGCACGGAGATGGTCGATGTGATGAGGTAGGCGGTGGTCACCCAGGCCTGTTGATCGAGCCCATGCAGGTCATCGCCGATCGTGCGGATCGCGGTGCCGACGATGGTCTGATCGAGGGATGACAGGAACATTCCGGCCATGAGGCCGTAGATCACGAACATGATCTGACGGTGCGTCATGATCGGCTTCGACGCACCGGATGTCGCGACCGGGGTAGACCCGGTACGGGTGGAGACAGTTGACATTCCAGCCTTTCAGGAGGCTCAGATATTTTTGCAGACGTGCAATATTACATGACTGCAAGATCTGGGCAAGCTGAGAGAAATGCGCTGCCGCGACACGACCGTGCCCGCCGGCCCTATAGCCAGCGGGCACCGTCGACCGGTCAGGCGAACCGGATGGTCGCGCTCTCGTCGTTCAGCACGATCACGGGAGTGACCGCCGAGTAGCCGGCCGCCGCGATCTTCGCGATGTCGAACCGCAGGAGCGGCGCGCCTGCCATGACCCGATCCCCCTTCTTCACGAGGGTCTCGAATCCGTCACCCTTCATCTGCACCGTGTCGATTCCGACATGGATGAGCAGCTCGGTGCCGTCGTCGAGCTCCAGTGCGATCGCGTGACCGGAGTCGAACGTCGCCCCGATCGTGCCGTCGGCCGGCGCGAACACGGTGTCACCGCTCGGCTGGATCGCGACGCCCGGGCCCATGATCCCCTGCGCGAAGGTCGGGTCGGGCACTTCCGACAGCGGCACCACGGTACCCGCGAGCGGTTGACGCAGAGTGCGCACACCGGCATCCGTCTTCGGCGCAGCCGCCGTGAGGACCGCTCCCGTCGCCGCAGACCCGGCCGGAGCCGCCGCGTCACCGGACATGATGCGTTCCATCGCGTCCTTCACGAACTGCACGTTCAGCCCGTAGACAACCTGCACGGAGTGCCCGCCCGCCTTCATCGTGCCGGCGGCGCCCCGCGTGCTTGAGGGCCTTTTCGTCGACCTTCGAGACGTCGGCGATCTCCAGCCGCAGCCGGGTGGCGCAGTTGTCGAGTTCGGTGATGTTCTCCTTGCCGCCGAGCGCCGTGAGGAACTTTCCGGCGGTCGCGAGGTAGATGTCATCCTTCACCGCGGGGTCGAGGTCGGTGCCTTCTTCGAGGCCGTCATCGTCTTCGCGACCGGGAGTCTTCAGGTTGAAGCGCTTGATCACGACGTAGAAGACGAAGAAGTAGATGAAGAACCAGGCGACGCCCATGATGAGGATCATCCATGGGTTCTCGGCCATCGGGTTGGCCCAGCCGAGCACGAGGTCGATGAATCCGCCGGAGAACCCGAAGCCCATTCGCACCGGTAGTATCTGGCTGATCACCATCGAGATGCCCATGAACAGGGCGTGGATCACATACAGCACCGGAGCGAGGAACATGAAGGAGAACTCGAGAGGCTCGGTGACGCCGACGAAGAACGACGAGATGGCGCCGGAGAGCAGGATGCCGGCGGCGACCTTCTTGCGCGTCGACTTCGCCGTCACGTACATCGCGAGCGCCGCGCCGGGGAGGCCGAACATCATGACGGGGAAGAACCCGGTCATGTACTGACCGGTGACGCCGTAGGTGCCCTCACCTGCGAGGAAGTTGTTGAGGTCGTTGATGCCCGCGACGTCGAACCAGAAGACCGAGTTGAGCGCGTGGTGCAGGCCGACGGGGATCAGCATGCGGTTCAGGAAGCCGTAGATGCCGGTGCCGATCGGGCCGAGCGTGACGATCCACTCGCCGAAGGCGACGAGGCCGCCGTACACGAAGGGCCAGACGAAGAACAGGGCGATCGCGGCGACGAGGGAGAACGCGGCGGTCACGATCGCGACCGAGCGGCGGCCCGAGAAGAACGACAGCGCATCGGGGAGCTTCGTGTCTTTGAACCGGTCGTAGCAGAAGGCGCCGATGAGACCGCACAGGATGCCGATGAACACGTTCTGGACGAAGCCGAAGGCCGCCGGCACGTCGTCGAGCTTCGCCCCGGTGAAGGCCGCCACCGTCTCGGGCTTGAGAAGCGTCGTCACCACGAGCCACGAGACGAGACCGGCCAGGGCGGACGTCCCGTCGGACTTCTTCGCCATGCCGATCGAGATGCCGATCGCGAACAGCAGGGCCATGTTGTCGAGCAGCGCACCGCCCGCCGCGCTGAGGAAGGTGCTGACGATGTTGGCGCCGGCCGCGCTCTTGATCCAATAGCCGATGCCGGACAGGATCGCGGCGACCGGCAGAACCGCCACCGGCAGCATGATCGACCGTCCGAGTCGTTGGAAGAACTTCATGATCTCTCCTCGTGGGTGCACTCCGCAGCGCTGCCGAGTCGTCGAGTGAACTGTATCGAGCCCGGTGACTCAGGACCAGGTTTAAGTAAGCGATGCGAACAAAATAGTAGCGGACGTGTCAGCCGATCCGGAACTCGAGCTTCTGGAGCGTCGCTCAGAGGTGGTCGCTGTTCGGGCGAGGCGCGGGAAGTCCGCTCCTCCGGCGCAGGCGCGCGGCGATGATGCTTCTGATCACGATCACAGCCGTCGCGACCCAGACCGCTCCAACGACGAAGACACCGACGAAGATCGCACCCTGTTCCGACCCGTCGAACCGCACGGCCATCACGACCATGAGCGCGAGTATCGCAGAGATGATGGCGAACAGCACCAGCTGACCGCTCAGCGCGAAGACCGCGCGCGAGGATGACGATCGCGACCATGCGGGGCCCGCTTCGGCCTTCGTGTAGATGCGCAGCCGGCCGTCTTCGGCACCGCGAAGGGCGCGCACCTTCTCCCCCACCGCGCGGCGCGCGGCCGCAGCATCGAGGATCACCTGATCGCGCTCCTGCGCCGGTGTCAGCAGCGGCCGCGCATGAAGTCGATCGTCCACTCTGCCCCCTCCCGATCATGATAGAGCCACCCTCCGGGGGAACCCGCGCCCCACTTGTCGAATTGTTTGATTTCTTCGTAATTACGAACTATTGCTACTGTTGCAGCCATGAACACTGATTCGCGCGACGAGATCGAGCAGCGCGTCGACCGTTTGGAACGCGAGGTCGAGCTCCTTCGAGCGCAGTTCGAGGCCCGAGACCTGGATGCTGCCGCGGCGACGGATGCGGCGACGACGACGGATGCGGGGGCGGACGTGGTGCCGGACGCCCCGACCGACCCGCTGTGGTTCGTCAACACGCTCGGGCGTCACGCTCCAGGTGTCGTGATGATGGCGGGTGCCGTCGAGGTGCCGGCCGGCCCCGTCCGCTGGCAGTACGGTCTCCACGCTGCGGATCTCCTCGCGAAGGATTGGGGCGAGCTCGCGCGTCCGATCGAGGCACTCGGGCACCCGGTGCGCCTAGAGCTGGTGCGCCGCATCCTGGCCGGCACGCAGACGACGGCCGAGCTCCTCGAACTCGACCAGTTCGCCTCGTCGGGTCAGCTCTATCACCATCTGCGTCAGCTCGTCAGCGCCGGCTGGCTCGCCTCGCCGCGACGCGGGCACTACGAAGTTCCTGTTGCGCGTGTCGTCCCCCTACTCGTCCTGACCATGATCGCCGCGAGCTGAGGAGCACCGCACCATGACCTCCCCCACCCTCACCGACTCCGCGGTTCCGCCCGCACCCGGCCCACGTCCTCACCGATCCGCAATGCCGGTGCTCGCCGTGCTCGCCGGCGCAGCGATCGCCGCCGTGGCTGCGGGCGCGGCCTTCGGCCCTCAACATCAGACGGTGAGCGCGGCGCAGACCGGTGACGAACGCCTCGCCGAGAGCATCCGTTCCCTTCCTGGCGGCTTCGACGGCTTCCGCTCCCTGTCCGTCGCCGAGATCGGACCCGACGGCGCCGTCTTCGCGGGCGTCGGCGACGCGGATCCCGGAAACCCCGGAGCCCCCGACCGCGACACCGTCTTCGAGCTCGGCTCGATCACCAAGACGTTCACGGGCGCCCTCTTCGCCGAGGCCGTCGAACGCGGTGAGGTCGCCGCTGAAGACCACCTCTCGCAATACCTCAGCGCGCTCGAAGGAACGCCGGCGGGAGATGTGACGCTCGCGTCCCTGTCGCAGCACTCCTCCGGGCTGCCCGGTCTGGGCGCGACCGCCGCTGCCGACACGCTCTCGAACCTGCTTCTGAACGAGAACCCTTACGCGTCGACGACCACTGAGCAGCTGATCGCCGACGCGGCCATCGCACCCGTCGACCCCGACCAGGGTGTGCTCTACTCGAACTTCGCCGTCTCCCTGCTCGGCACCGCACTCGTCGAGGCAGGAGGGGCCGACGACTACGCCGCTCTGCTCGAAGAGCGCCTGACCGGGCCATTGGGCATGGATGACACCGTCGTCGCGGCCACGGCTGACGATGTGCCTGCAGATGCCGTTCCCGGGTTCCTGCTCAACGGCACGCGGGCACCGCGCTGGTGGGGCGAGGGGTATCTGCCTGCAGGCTCATCGACATTCACCACGGCATCCGACGTGGCGATCTGGGCCCAGGCCAACCTCGACGGCACGGCACCGGGTGCAGCCGCACTCGAGCCGACTGCGTCGATGGGACCGGGCGCCGACATCGGGTGGGGATGGATCACATCGCCGTCCTTCGACGGATCGGGCACTCAGACCTGGCACAACGGCGGAACCGGGGGCTTTCGCACCTTCCTGACCCTGGACCCCGAAGCCGGAACGGCGTTCATCGCGTTGTCGAACACGGTCGCCACCGTCGACGACGTCGCCGTCGCGTACGCGACAGGCACCCCGATCCCTGGCCCCGCGGAAGCGAACGCCATCGTCGGCTGGTCTGCCGTCGCTCTCGCGCTGATCTTCGGAGCGATCGCGCTGATCCGCGCGCTGCGGGCGAAGTCGTGGCTTCCCTCGATCAGCGACCTCGCGTGGGCGGCATCCGGGCTCCTGCTGCTGTGGACCGGCGGTCCGTGGTTCACGGTCGGCGGCTGGGTGTGGGGAATCGCGCTCGCACCGTCCCTCGCGGCCGTCGGGGTGCTCATCCTGCGGTCTGCCCGAGGGCAGCGGATGCCGTTCCTGCCCGGGCGGCGGGCGTGGTTCTGGTGGCCCGTTGCGGTTCTCGGGCTCGTCGCGGCGGTGGGGGCGACCTTCCTCTGGTGAGGGCCCGGCATCCGAGGGTCACGGCGGATCGTCGGGAGAACACGTTCACCCGACCAGATCCGGTTCCAGGAACATCTCGATCGACTCGGGCTCTGACGCTGGCATTGTCGATCGACTCCCAACGGCTCACTGATAGTTGTGTCCGATGCAGACACCGACAGACGGGAACGATCTTCCGGGTGTCAGCCTGGGTCGTCGCTAGACGCCGCGAGGAGCGCGACCGCCACGTCGCTGATCGGAGTCGGGATGCAGTGCGTTCGGCACCGCAACTCAGCGCCCTGACATCCCGAGTTCCTCGTGAATCCAGCTCCGCAACGTCGTGGGCGTACTGGTGAGCAGCGAGCGGTGCTGTTCAGGGGTGAAGTCGTCTCGCAGTCCCGTGGACATCCCCAGCACCGCATCCGCCATCGCCGGCGGCATCCCCGCGTCGAGGTACTGTGCCCGCATCTCCTCGTCACTGACTCGCTCGACTCGCACCTCACGGCCGAGCTCTTGGGTGAGGATCTGCGCAACCTGGGACCATGTCAGGTCCTCAGGTCCGTGCACAGCCTGGACGCGGCGGCCGCTCCACTCGCGGTTCAGCAGGGTGACGGCGGCAACTTCGGCGATGTCTCGCGGGGCCACCCAGCTCATCGGTGCGTCGAGCGGCAGCACGGTCTTGACGAGCCCGGCCTTCACCGCTTCGACGTCGAACAGGAGGTTGGTGAAGAAATACCCGCACCGGAGGTGCGTGACCTCCGCACCGGAACGGTCCAAAGCGACCTCGGTCTCCGCGAGTCCATCGATCTCCCCCGCCCCGTGCCGCTTTTCGGCTCCGACGCTGCTTTGGAAGACCACTCGCCGGATCCGATTCGCGTCGACCGCGGCGACGATGGACTCCGTCGCACGCCGATAGTCAGCCATGGGGTCGGGTGACTCGACCGGCGGATCGACCCAATACACGGCGTCGACGCCGGACGTCGCGGCGATCACGTCACGCGGCGCCCGTGAGTCCATCGTCATCACGTCGGCGTGCTCGGCGACATCGGCGGGGAGATTCTCCGGATGGCGGGTGAGCAACAGCGGCCTCACGCCTGACCGAACGAGCATCCGCGCGAGATGACGTCCGACGTTTCCCTGTGGTGTCGTGATTGCGATCTTCATGACAGCTCCTCTCTTCCGTAACTGCTTCCACGCTAGAAGCAGATACGGCCTGATCGTGGCCGCATCTTGGATCATCATGGATCTATGGATTCGCCCACGAGCCGATCGCTCGATCTGCTAGCCCTCCTCCAGACAGGGCGTGAGTGGTCTGTGCAAGATCTCTCGACCCGGCTGCAAGTCAGCGAGCGCACGGTGCGCCGCGACGCGATGCGTCTGCGCGACATGGGTTACGACGTCCACTCCCGCCCGGGTCCCGGCGCGGTCTACTCCCTGCGTCCGGGCCTGAAGATCCCGCCGCTGCTGCTCGGCGCGGATGAGGTCTCGACGATCATCACGAGTCTGCTCATCCTCGAAGCATGGCTGCCCGACGACACCACCGCCGCGACCGCGCGCACCAAGCTCGAACAAGTTCTGCCGGGGAGTCTGCGCCGACGGGCCGCCGCTGTGGCCCTGTCGACGCAAGTCCTACGCGAGACTCCGACATCCGTCGATTGGGAGCTCGTCGGCACCATAGTCGACGCCATCGCGACGGGGAGCCGGCTTTCGTTCCAGTACACGGATCGGCGCGGTCACCCTACGCGACGCACTGTGGAGCCGCATCGACATCTTCTCCGTGAGCGAAAGTGGTATCTCGTCGGCTTCGATCTCGATCGCGACGACTGGCGTCTCTTCCGGCTCGAAGCGATGCGGATGGCTGCGACCTCGCCCGGGCCGCACGGGCGGCGGGCATTTCCCTGGGCCTTGATCGAAGACTGGCTCACGAGCGACTTCGGCAGGCGACCGACAGCCCGATAGCACGCCGGTCCTTGAGGCGGCGCTTCGGCGCCCCAATTTACGAGCGCGAGAAGACTGACAGGATTTGAACCTGCGCCCCTTGGCCCCCAGGTAGCGCGTTCAGCTTGGTTTCCTGATTTTCCCGGACATTTCTGCCCCTGAAGCGGCGTCATTTCATGTCAGGGATTGCATGGCTTGCGTGCGTCAGGTCCGGGCCAGGTCCCGGCTCTTGCTAGTCGTCCGCACCTTCATCAGGGAGGTGCGCGGTCTACCCGGGGATGACACTCGGCATGAGTCGTGGCGCGGTGGGTAACGGTCCGTGCCGATCGGATGCGCGCAATCCGTCGATCACGAGCGCCGCGTAGCGACGCGCGGTACGGGTGCGCTCCGCCTCCGTCGTGCTCGAGAGTCCACGCGCCGCGAGCAGGACGATCAGGAAGTCGTCCAGGACGAAATCGGCACGCAGCGCGCCGGCTTCGATGGCACGACGAGCGACGGCGACGATTCCCCGCACTGCCGCCTCGCGCTGTGCTCGGAAATCGACGGCGTCGGGGTAGGCGGAGAGGAACGCATCGGTGAAGCCCTGGTTTCGGGCGTTGAGCACTAAGACCCGCTCGATGATGCCCCGGAAACCGCGCCACGGGTCGGTGTCAGCAAGGGCGTCGACCACGACCGAGCGACAGGCGTCGAGCTCGTTCACGAAGGCGGCGCGGACGAGATCGGCTTTCGTGGGGAACCGCCGGTAGAGGGTGGCCGGCCCCACGCCGGCGCGTCGGGCTATCTGTCGCATCGTCACCTCGAGACCGTCAGTCCCGAACAGTTCGCGAGCCGCGGCGAGGACGCGATCGCGGTTCTCCTTCGCGTCGGATCGCAGTTCCTGAGGCAGTGTCGCGGGCATGTATCTCACTTTAGTCAAGTGGACGCAGGCGTCCGTTACGTTTCGGAAGGCGGGTTCGATCCCCCGCCGCGAAACGGAGTGCACCCATGCGCGCAGTGATCATCCGAACCTTCGGTGACCCGAGTGGGATGGAGGTGACGGACCTTCCCGTCCCCACGCCCGGAGTCGGCGAGGTCCTCGTTCGAACAGAGGCAATCGGCGTCGGCGGGGTCGATGTCGTGATCCGCCGTGGCGGGATCGCCGAAGCAACCCGCGACTCGGGGATGATCCCGGGAAGCGAGGCCGCCGGCGTCGTGACGGCGACGGGGCCCGACGTCGACCCTGCGTGGGTCGGCCGACGCGTCTGGGCGTTCACCGGGATCTCGGGCGGTTACGCCGAGTACGTGATCGCTCGCGCCGACGAGATCGTCGCGCTGCCATCCGAACTCTCGTCCGTCCAGGCCGTGACCCTGGGCGGCGCGGCACCGGTCGCGCATTTCGCGCTCGAACGTGCTCACCTCGTCGAGGGCGAATCCGTGCTCGTGCGGGGCGCCGCCGGGAGCATCGGCCTGGCCGGCGTTGAGCTGGCCGCCCGCGCCGGCGCCGCGACCATTGCCGTCACCACGTCATCCCCCGAGCGCGGGGAGCGACTGCGGGCGTTCGGCGCCACGCACGTGCTCGATCGCGCCGGCGCGGGCGACCCGAACGCACTGGGCGGATTCGACGTCATCCTCGACATCGTCGGCGGCCCCGATCTTCCCCGGTTCATCGAGCGACTCGCGCCCAACGGCCGCCTGATCGCCGTGGGCGTGGTCGGCGGATTCCCGCCCGCTGACTTCGGCACCGCGCTTCTGGCCGGTTTCCGCCGATCGATCACCTTCGGAACGCTCAGCCTCGACACCGTGCCGCGCGACGAGATCGCCCGGGTGCGACGCGAGATGTTCGACGACGCCGTTCGAGGCGTCCTCTCCCCCGTGGTTCACGACACTCTCCCGTTGAGCGCCGCCGCCGAAGCGCACCGACTCATGGATGCCGGTGAGGTGTTCGGGCGCATCGTGCTCGTACCCTGAGCGGGTTCTCGCGGATGAGGGCGCAGCTCGCGTCGTCATGTGAGACCCATTTGAGTCGACGGTCGTTTCGACCGCCGCAGAGCATGGAAAAGCCTCGGAGATCCGCGTGTTTCTGCGGTTCTCCGGGGCTATCTGGTCGGGCTGCGTCCCCACAGCGCCCTCCACGCGCCGCCAGTTACGGAGGCGGCGCACAGGAGGGCGGCGCGCGGAGCCTCCTGCGCTGCGGGGCCTCGCTGTAAGCACTCGGGAATGACAAAAGGGACCAGCCTTCGGCCGGTCCCTTTTGTCATCTGGTCGGGCTGACAGGATTTGAACGTGCGACCCCTTGACCCCCAGGCAGCCCCGAGCGACTTTCTGCGGCATACGACGGCTCCCGCCTTTCCCCGTCTTGCCCCGTTTTTCTGCGCTTCCTGGCAGACTTCGGGAGAGCCGACGGGAGCACTCGGGAAGCTACGTCAGGCGTCGTTGGAGCCCTTCCGGAGCCCTCGGAGCGGTCAGCTCTAGAAGGTCGGCAGGCTCAGAAGATTGTTGTTCCACTGTCCGTCGGCGTAAGTACGAAGATACGCCTGGGCATTGCTTGGCTTCACCACGCCCACCTGGGATCGGCCGCTGCCGCTGCCGACGTACGCCTTGCCATCGTCTTCGACCCACGCTACGAGGCTGGACTTGTCGTTCTCGCCGCTCTCGCTCGTCTCGTTGCTATGCCACTTGTAGCGAACGATCTCGTCTTCCGTCTTTCTCGTGCTCCCGTAACGCACATGCGTAATTTCGATTGACATCTTTGTCCCCATCTCGTTCCCGACGCACCGACCTGGCACGCTGAAACCAATGGTTGCACCCGCCCCCGACACTCCGAGGCGAGACAATCGCTAGCGCGGTTCCCAGACTGTGATCGATCGAACGTCTTCGACCTCTTCGGGCGTGGCGAGCTCGAAAGGATCGCCACGCCCCACCACCGAATCATTCGGATCAATCTTGCGCGGAGAGTTTCGGTCGAGCGTCAACTTCTCGACCTGCTCGACATACTCCGGCTCTTGCATCGCTCGCGCGAACCCGCCCAAGCCGAGCGCCCCGGTGCCGCCAACGTTGACCCGGCGAGTCCGGAAGGTTCTGGCAAGTGTGATCTTGGGCGCAACATCTGTTGCGCGGACGACAATCTTCACGACCTTGATGTCCCCCAAGGGTTCGCCGGTCTCCGGGTCGGTGATCCCGACAGCGTCGGGATCGAGTATCGCGAAGTACATTCCGGGGCGCACGCCATGCTCGCTACCACGATTCAGAATGACCTCGCGGTCACTAACCACCTCAGCGACCTTGCCGCGAATGCGCTCCTCGGGTTCTTCGACCAACTCGGCAAGCTCGGCATTCTCGTCGTCCAACTCGTTCTCCTCAGCCATCCTGCTCTATCTCCTTCACGAACAAAGCGAATGCTCGTTGCCCTTCGTCCCGAAGCCGCGTGACCTCGTCGAGTGAGCCGGGGGCGATTGTGTCCCACTCAGCCATCGACGAATACAAAGCCAGGCGGACAGCCTGCAAGCGCTCCTGTATGTCGACCAGCCCGGTCGATATGCGGACGTTCTTTGGCCCTGTGGCCTCGGACAACTGCGTCGCTACTACCTTCGCGCTCTCGACGTCCTCCGCTATCCCAAGTAGCCCTCGCACCGCGCTCGCGCCGTTTGCGGTGAAATCCTTCTCTCGCGGGGTGGTTTGAAAGAGCGCCCCAAGGGTAGCGCCCAGAACTCCGGCCACACCGATGCCGACGCCTGCCCAGCCGTTTGAAGGCGTGACCCACACACCCAGCACGATCAGTAGAACTGCGACGATGCACCCGACCCAAAACTTCCAACCGATTATGAGCTCGGACTTGGCGAAACGAAGGACCGGTCTACGGTCTCCAGGCTTCGCTGTCGTCATGATCACATCTTGGCAGAAGGGTGACGAGTTCTCGCCGTAGTCCACGCCTTCGCATCATGAGGCTCGAGATCAGTACCCACAACGCTGGCACTCACCACGTAGAACGCCACCGGGCGGGAGTTTCCCAGCCGGTGGCCTCCACTTCCACGAGCTGCGCCACACCTTCGCCACGCTGGCGTTGGAGTCCCCGGCGCTCGACATGCATGAGCTATCCCGGGCGATGGGCCACGCGAGCTACGCCATCACGGACAAGGTCTACGCCCACGTCCGGCCGCGCGACTTCAGCGCGCACCGCGCGGCATTCTCTGCGCACATTTCGGCTGCGAGCGCGCCGGTCGCTCCTGTGGTCGCTATCGGCGGCTGATCCAGTCGCTAGTCTCCGATGATCTGGCGGCCGACATTTTTGAAATCGTGGCCCCAGCCCGAGCCTCGGTCACCAAGCACACCCTGCACACCAGCCATCGCGACCAAGTCCCAGTAGCGTTGCAGACTGTCTGCCATCCGCTCGTTTAGCCGTCTGTAGAACTCGTCCGAGAGTGAGTAGTCGGCGATCATCCGATGGAAAAGCGCTTCGAGTTCAGGCTCGTTCTCGAGGGCGATGCGCTCGGCCGCGTCCCAGAACACCTGCGGACTTTCCTCTCGTTGCGGATTCTCGGCTAGCGCATCCAAGTAATAGAAGCGGCCCTCTTGCCCGTACCGATTCAACGCCGCCACGAGCGGTGGCCAAACAGGATCGTTCTCCACTGCGGCAAGCGCCTCATCTACCCAGTAGCGGTTGGTTGCCCGTCCGACATTGTCTCGGATCGCCTCTCGTAACAGCGTCTCCATCTTGACGATGTTGTGGCGGTACTCGTTCTTGAGCACGCTCAGAGGCAACCAAGTGCGACTCTCCGCGATGTGGTTGAGGCCGAGGCCGAGCTTCAGCATCTTCTCGACGCCAATGGAGAGCATCGTCATGATTGGGTCGCGCGTCGTTTCGATGAATGCTGCGGTTCGAAGCGCCCGAACGCCGTACGCGAGCAAGTGCTTCGCAGAATCAGACTCCTGGATGAAGTTCAGGCCTTGGAGAGTCGATAGGTCGTCGTCATAGGGGTTCGGCACGGCATCATCCTGGCAGAGGCTGTGGACAACCGGAGCCCTTTTGGAGCCCTTGACGTTTCCCCGACATGCATAAGGCCCGGAGACTCTTGCGAGTTTCCGGGCCTTCTGGTCGGGCTGCATCCCCACAGCGCCCTCCACGCGCCGACAGTCGGCGCAGCAGCGCACGGCACACAGAAGAGCGGCGCGCGGAGCCTCCTGCGCTGCGCGGCCCCGCTTTACGAGCGCGAGAAAACGAAAGAGGCGGAACGCTCCTTTGGAGCGATCCGCCTCTTGCATTTCGGTCGGGCTGACAGGATTTGAACCTGCGACCCCTTGACCCCCAGTCAAGTGCGCTACCAAGCTGCGCCACAGCCCGTTGCCCTTCGCTCTCGCGCAGGCAACTCCCCTATCTTAGCCTGATGCTCACGCGCTTCGCGAACCGGGGAGCGTTGCGAGTGTCGGATGCCGGGCGTAGCGTCGCGTGCATGGTGACGATCACGACCGAGGTGGCGACGACGCCTCGATGGGACGATGTGCAGCATGCCCTCACCGGCGGCGGAGACGGCGCGAGCTGCCAGTGCATCTGGCCTGTTCTGAGCAACAAGGACTGGAACGAGACCACGAAAGAGCAGCGCACCGAGATGCTGCACGCCGAGATCGATGCGGGTCCCCCGCCAGGAATCATCGCGTACGTCGACGGCGAGGCAGCCGGCTGGATCCGCGTCGGTCCGCGCACCGCTCAGGCGCGCGTACCGCGCACGCGCATCATCGCGGCCGCAACCGAAGAGCCCTTCGACGACGACAGCGTCTGGGCGGTCACCTGCTTCGTCGTGCGACGTGAACACCGCGGACAGGGCATAAATCTCGCGCTTCTGCGCGCCGCCGTCGAGCACGCGAAGTCCTCCGGAGCCCGTCTGATCGAGGGCTATCCGGTCGATACGGGCGGTGAGAAGATGCGCACGAACGATCTGTTCCACGGCACCCTGGGCACGTATCTCGCCGCCGGCTTCGAGAAGAAGTCCGAGATGAAGCCCGGGCGGACCCTCGTCGCACTCGGTCTCACCCGCTGACCGCTAGCGTGGTGGCATGAGCGACCAGCATCCGATCGTCGAAGACGACGTCCTCGGCACCCTCGTCCGCGCGACCACGGAACTGACCGACGGCGAGATCCTCACGCACGACTGGTACGCCGGCTCGGTCGTCACCGACGGCGGCGACGTCGACCTCATGATCGAGGCGACGACGCACGCCGAGGTGACGCCGCTGCTCCCCCGGCTTCGCGAGGTCGTCTCCCGACTCGACGTTCTTCGACGCGTGGCCTCGGATGCCGTCGTCGCCCGCTTCAGCACCGGGGAGCCGGAGGCGCATGAACTCGACAAGGCAGCATCCGACCTGGCCTTGGAGACGATCGAGGCCGCAGCCGACGGAACGATCATCTTGCACCTGATCGACGACTGCGGCGAGCACTTCCCTGAGGGCTACTGGCCCGCCGTGCATCTCGCACCCGACGACGGCGTCGCCGACGTCACCGTCGAGTCCTGATGACGCTCCGCGCACTGGCGTGGGCGTTCGCGCCCTACATCATCCTCTCGGCAGTCCACGTGATCCTGCTGGCCGTTGACAGCCCGCTCGCCGGGCCAACGAAGCTCGGCCTGATGCCGCTCCTCGCGATCCCGGTGCTCGTGTCGGCGCGGCGCTTGAAGCCACGCTCGGTGACGGTCTTGCTGCTGGTTGCGCTGCTGTTCTCGTGGCTGGGCGACGGCGCCGGCGCGTTCTTCCCCGTGCTTCCCGAACTGCCGCTCATGCTCGGGTTCTTCGGCGTCGCGCATGTGGCGTACATCGTGCTGTTCGCCCGTCACCTCTCCCGGCGCCGGATGCCCTGGTGGGCACTCATCTACGTGCTCTGGTGGATCGCCATGGTCATCGTGATCGGCCCGCACTCAGGCGATCTGCTCGTCGCCGTGGCGATCTACGGACTCGTGCTCGCCGGCACAGCCGCGTTCTCGACTCGGTGCCACCCGCTCGTCGCGGTGGGCGGCGCGTTCTTCCTGACGAGCGACTCGATCCTCGCCTTCCGGCTCTTCGTTCCCGACGCACTGCCCGAGTGGAGCAGCCCCGCCGTCATGCTCACGTATACGGTCGGGCAGGGACTCATCGTCGCCGGCGCGCTCGCCTCAGCCCGAGCAGAGAGGAGCCGCTGATGGACGCGGCGCGGATCGACAGCTGGCTGTGGGCGGTGCGCGCCTACAAGACGCGTTCGGCGGCGACAACCGCGTGCCGTGCGGGACACATCCGGCTGAACGGCGACAAGGTCAAAGCAGCGCAGCACGTGCGCATCGGCGACGAGGTGCGCATCCGCATCTCGGGGTTCGACCGCATCCTCATCGTCCGCCAGATCCTGGTCAAACGCGTGGGCGCACCAGTTGCCGCCCTCGCCTACGAAGACCGCACACCCGAGCGCGAACCCCAGGCGGCACTCGGCCTGCGAGATCGCGGTGCCGGGCGACCGACCAAGCGCGAACGCCGCGAGATCGACAAGTTGCGCGGACGCGACGACGACCCCTTCGACTGACCCGGTTGCGCCCTCAGCGCCCGATCGTGTTCAGCAGTGCGCGCGCCGACAGAATCCGGGCGCCAGCCGCTTCCGCCCGCGACTGCAACGCCCGATCGCTCGTCACCACGGTGACCGCTCGCCCCAGCGACGTCAGCCGCACGGCCTCATCGACGATCGCGTCGTCGCCCCCGGCATCCGCCCTGACCACGACGATCTCGTCGTCGTCTGCCAGCGACCGCGCCTGACCCTCGACCACGAGTGAGACCTGCGGGAACCACGTCGTCGCGTCGAGCCCGAGATCATCCGCCGGCGCCGCCAGCCCGGCCAGCCGATCCCTCAGACGACCCGCCGCAGCCGCGCGGTCCTTCCACCATCCGTCGGGCACCGAGCCCACGACGTTGGCCGCGTCGATGACGAGAACGGGTCTCACGTCGAGCAGCGACCTCAGCAGCGGCCACGACTCCCCGAACCCCGGATGCAGAGGCAGCGCATCGATCTCGTCGACAGGAACCCAGGCCAGCGCGACGCTCTCCGGGTCGCTGATCACCGGCTCGAACGGCTCGACGACGTCGGCGACGACCGTCGTGTACGACCAGATGTCGAGATCGAGCACGCTCGTGAACCGCGGTCGCACCGAGCCGTCGGGCACGCCCGCCTCTTCCTGCGCTTCGCGCACCGCTCCGCGGATCGCGCTCTCGCCCTCGTGGAGCGCCCCTCCGGGCAGCCCCCAGGTGCCGCCGAAGTGGCTCCAGGCGACCCGGTGCTGCAGCAGCACGCCCCGCGAGGGATCGTAGGCGAGCAGCCCCGCCGCGCCGAAACGACCCCAGTACTTCTCCCCCGTGTCCGCGATCACCCAGGCGTCACCGGGGTTCAGCGGGCCGAGTGGCCGACGCGGTTCGCCGGCGGCAGGAGGTACGACAGTCACCCCTTCAGCCTTTCACAGCATCCGGGGTGCGTCGTCGATTCCGACACAGAGCGGAACAGCTCAGCGCTGGCGCTTCTCGCGCACGCGCATGTTGATCACGATCGGCGTGCCTTCGAATTCGTACAGCTCCCGCAGGCGGCGCTGGATGAACCGGCGATAGCCCGGGTCGAGGAAGCCCGTGGTGAAGAGCACGAACGTCGGCGGACGCGTCGAGGCCTGCGTGCCGAACAGGATGCGCGGCTGCTTGCCTCCACGCAGCGGGTGCGGGTGCTCGGCGACGAGCTCGGCGAGGAACGCGTTGAACTTGCCGGTCGGGATGCGGCGATCCCAGTTCTCCAGCGAAGTCTCGAGCGCCGGGACCAGCTTGTCGAGGTGACGGCCGGTCTTCGCCGAGATGTTCACACGAGGAGCCCAGGCGACGTGCGCGAGGTCCTGCTCGATCTCTCGCTCGAGATAGCGACGGCGATCCTGGTTCTCGAGGTCGTCGTCGTTCAGACGGTCCCACTTGTTGAACGCGAGCACGAGCGAACGACCCGATTCCAGCACCAGATCGATGATGCGCACGTCCTGCTCGCTGATCGACTCGGAGACGTCGAGGACGACGACCGCGACCTCCGCCTTCTCGAGTGCGGCCGAGGTGCGCAGCGAGGCGTAGAAGTCGGCGCCCTGCGCCATGTGCACGCGACGACGGATGCCGGCGGTGTCGACGAAGCGCCACAGCTTGCCGCCGAGTTCGACGATCTCGTCGACCGGGTCGCGGGTGGTTCCCGCGAGGTCGTTCACGACGACGCGCTCCTCGCCTGCGGCCCTGTTCAGCAGCGACGACTTGCCGACGTTCGGGCGGCCGAGGATCGCGACGCGGCGCGGTCCGCCGATCTCCTGCTTGGCCACCGCAGAGATCTCCGGCAGCTTCTTCAGCAGGGTGTCGAGCAGGTCGGCGACGCCCCGACCGTGGATCGCGGAGACGGGATACGGCTCACCGAGGCCCAGGTTCCAGAGGGCGGCCGCCTCCGGCTCCTGGCGGGCGTCATCGATCTTGTTCGCGACGAGGAAGACCGGCTTGCCGCTCTTGCGCAGCAGCTTCACGACGTGCTCGTCGGTCGACGTCGCGCCCACCAGAGCGTCGACGACGAACAGCACGACGTCGCAGAGCTCGATCGCGACCTCGGCCTGAGCTGCCACCGAGCGGTCGATGCCGCGGGCGTCGGGCTCCCAGCCTCCGGTGTCGACGAGCGTGAAGCGCCGGTCGTTCCACTCGGCCTTGTAGGTGACGCGGTCGCGCGTGACACCGGGGGTGTCCTCGACGACGGCCTCGCGGCGGCCGAGGATGCGGTTCACGAGCGCGGACTTGCCCACGTTCGGGCGCCCGACGATCGCCACCACCGGCAGGGCGGGCATGAACTGGATGCCGTCCTCGCCCATCGTGATGCCGGCGAGGAGCGCGGCGTCCTCATCGTCCAGGTCGTAGTCGGCGAGACCCGCTCGCAGTGTCTCGGCGCGCTGCTCGGCGAGCTGCTCGTCGAGCGCGTCCATCTTCTCTGCGAGGTGGTCAGGGCCGCCTTCGTATTCGTCGTCAGCCACGGGGTGCTCCTCGGAGTCGTTCGATCACCGTGAGTACGGCATCGATGGTCTGGGTGAAATCCAATTCGGTCGAATCGACGACTTCGACGCCTTCGGCGGCGTTCAGGAAGTCGACGACGGCGCTGTCGGAGGCGTCGCGCTTGTGCAGGGCGGCGGCCACCGTCTCGGCGCTCTCGCCCGCGAGTTCGCCGGCACGGCGAGCGGCGCGCACCTCGGGGGCGGCGGTCAGCAGGATGCGCACGGGAGCGTCGGGGGCGACCACCGTGGTGATGTCGCGCCCTTCCACGACCACCGCGTCGTACGGGGCTTCCGCCACAAGGGTGCGGAAGAGCGCATTCACCTGCTCGCGCACGGCCGGCACGCGGGCCACGCCGCTGACGGCGCCGGAGACGCGAGGGTCGCGGATCGCCTCGGTGACGTCGGCCTCGCCGACGCGCACCGTGCGGTCGTCGGGATCGAGGCCGAGACGCACGGGGAAGTCGGATGCCGCGGCAAGAACCGCGTCGGCATCCGCCGTGTCGGCGCCGCGGTCGAGCACGTGCCAGGCCAGCGCACGATAGGCCGAGCCGGTGTCGAGGTAGCCGAAGCCGAGCTTGCGGGCCACCGCCTTGGACACGCTGGATTTGCCCGAGCCTGCAGGCCCGTCGATCGCGATGAAGTCTGTAGTGGTGTCAGTCATTCGTGTTCCCCGCGATCCGCCAGCCGCGTTCGGTGAGTCCGGTGATCGCCCCGTGCAGTGCGGCGGGGTCGACGCTGATCTCGGCGAGACCGAACTGCGCACCGGGTGAGTGCTCGAGGCGCAGATCCTCGACGTTCACACCCAGTTCGCCGAGTTCGCCGAACAGACGCCCGAGCTGGCCGGGGGTGTCGTCGACCATCACGACGAGGGACTCGAAGCGGCGGTTCTGGCCGTGCTTGCCCGGCAGACGCTCGACGCCGTCGTTGCCGTGGCGGATGGTCTCGGCGACAGCGCGCCGGGCGCCCGGGGCCTCGGGTGCGCGCAACGCCTCGGAGACGTCACGCAGATCGGCGGCGAGAGCATCGAGGATCTCCACCACGGGAGCCGCGTTGGCGCCGAGTATCTGCACCCACAGTTCGGGTGCGGATGCCGCGATCCGCGTGGTATCGCGCACACCCTGGCCGGCCAGGCGCAAGGCGCCCTCTTCGGCCTCGGCGAGACGCCCCGCGAGCAGACTCGCGACCACCTGCGGAACGTGGGAGGTCAGCGCGACCGAGCGGTCGTGCTCCTCCGGCGTCATCTCCAGCGGCGTCGCACCGACGTCGAGGGCGAGGGCCTCGACGAGGGAGAGGTCGGCCGCTGAGGTCTCCTCATCACGGCACACCACCCACGGACGACCGATGAACAGATCGGCGCGTGCCGAGATCGCTCCCCCGCGTTCGCGGCCGGCGAGCGGATGAGAGCCGATGTAGCGCCGCAGGTCGACTCCGCGTTCGCTCAGCGCTCGGAACGGCTCGAGCTTCACGCTCGCGACGTCCGTGACGACCGCATCCGGGTGATTCTCGAGCTCGTTCTGGATGACATCGGCAGTGACATCGGGCGGAACCGCCACGACGATCAGCACCGGCGCGTCGCCAGCCGCGGGTGCGCGACCGGCGCCGTAGTCGATCGCGAGGCGCTGCTGCGCAGGCGAGGTGTCGGAGAGCACGACGTCGACGCCCTTCGCGCGCAGTGCATGACCGATGCTCGCGCCCAGCAGGCCGGTGCCGACGATGCGCACCGTGCCCGTGATCCGCGCGGCGACGGCGCCGGCAGCGCGGACCGCGCTGGGCGCACTGGTCGTGTCGGTCACTCGTTCTCCTGCTGCTCGCCGTCGCTCGTTCCGGCACGGGTATCACGGCGCGACAGAGTAAGAAGCGCGCCCAACTCGATTTTAGTCAGTTCCCGCGTCTTCCCCGCCGGGAGGGTTCCCAGGTGGAGCGGCCCGAACTGCCGACGCACGAGCTCGGTCACCGGGTGGCCGACCGCCGCCATCATGCGGCGGACGATGCGGTTGCGCCCGGAGTGCAGGGTGAGCTCGACGAGGCTCGACCCGCGCGAGGTGTCGAGCAGCCTCGCCTTGTCTGCCGTGATGGGTCCGTCTTCGAGCTCGATGCCCTTGGTCAGCTTCGAGATCGTCTGCGCCGTGACTGCGCCATCGACCTTCGCGATGTACACCTTCGTGACGCCGAACGAGGGGTGCGCGAGCACGTGCGCCAGATCGCCGTCGTTCGTGAGGAGCAGGAGACCGCTGGTCTCGGCATCCAGTCGGCCGACGTTGTACAGGCGCTCTTCGTAGTCCTCCGTGAACCGGCGGAGATCCGGCCGACCGCTCTCGTCGCGCATGCTGCTGACGACGCCGGTGGGCTTGTTGAGCATGACGTAGCGCTTCGAGACGTCGAGCTGCACGGCCGTGCCGTCGACGTCGACGAGATCGTTCTCGGGATCGATGCGCCTGCCGAGCTCGGAGACGACTTCGCCGTTCACCCGGATGCGCCCCTCGACGATGTAGTCCTCGATGACGCGACGCGACGCGACTCCCGCGGCGGAGAGCACCTTCTGCAGGCGGATGCCCTCGGGGGCTGAACTGTCGGTCATCGGACCACTCCTTCATCGAAACCATCGGCGCCGTCATCGAGAAGCGGCGAGATCGGGGGCAGCTCGTCTATCGAGTTGATCCCCAGGTGCTGCAGCAGCGCGTCGGTCGTGCCGTAGTTGATGGCGCCGGTCTCTGAGTCGGCGAACATCTCGGTGATCAGACCGCGGGCGAGCAGCGTGCGCACGACCGAATCGACGTTCACGGCACGGATAGAGGCTACCTGACTACGGGTCACCGGTTGTTTGTAGGCGATGACGGCGAGCGTCTCGAGCGCCGCCTGCGAGAGCCGGGCGGGCGCCTGACCGCCGATGAAATCGGCGACGAGGTCGTCGTGGTCGTCTCGCACGTACAGCCGCCAGCCTCCGCCGACCTCGCGCAGCTCGAACCCCCGGCGGGGGCCGCGGCCCACTCCGTCGTAGTCGGCGACGAGGGTCTCGAGGGTCTGCCTGACGGCGGCGACCGGAGCGCCCACGGCGGCCGCCAGCGCGACCAGCCCGATCGGCTCGTCGATGATGAGCAGGATGGCCTCGACCTTCTCGGTCAGCGGCGCCTCCACGGGTTCCCTCTGGGTCCCTGAGCTTGTCGAAGGGTCATCGGTCATAGTCGGCCCCCAGGGTCGCGAGTGATTCGTCCGACCAGTGGTCGGCTGACCAGCGCAGCGTCAGCTCGCCGAGCGGTTCGAGTTGTTCGAAGGAGAGCGCCGCGTGCCGATACAGCTCGAGCACCGAGATGAATCGTGCCACCACGATGCCCGGTTCGCTGATCCCTGCGACGAGCTCGCGGAAGCTCAGCGACTCGGCTCCGCGCAGGAGCGTCACGACGATCGCCGCCTGCTCGCGGATGCTGATGAGCGGAGCGTGCAGATGATCGAGACCGACATGCGGGATCTCCTTGGGCGTGAATGCCAGCATCGCAAGGGCGGCGAAGTCGGATGCGGTCAGCGACCAGACCAGCTCCGGCGTCTTCTTGCGATGCTTCTCGTCCAGACGAACCGCCCGCGCGTGACGGCGATCCTCCCGCTGCAGGCATCGCGAGAACCAGGCCGAGACCTCCTTGAACGCGCGATACTGCAGCAGCCGGGCGAAGAGCAGATCGCGCGCTTCGAGCAGGGCGACGGCCTCGGCATCCACCAGCTCGCCCTGGGGAAGGAGGCCGGCGACCTTCATGTCGAGCAGAGTCGCGGCGACCACGAGGAACTCCGACGCCTGATCGAGCTCCCGATCACCGTCGAGTTCTTTCAGATACGAGATGAACTCGTTCGTCACCGCGCTGAGCGACACCTCGGTGATGTCCATCTCATGCTTGGAGATGAGGTTCAGCAGCAGATCGAAGGGGCCGTCGAAGTTCGACAGCGAGACGCGGAAGCCGGAGGGCGCAGTGCCGTCTGCCGCCTCCGGCGGGGTGCCATCGCTACGCGACGGCACCACGGGCGACCAGCTCCCGAGCCAGACGCAGGTACGCCTGCGCGGCCGCGTGCTCGGGCGCGAATTCGGTGATGGGCACACCCGACACCGAGGCATCGGGGAACTTCACGGTGCGACCGATCACCGTCTCAAGGACGTCGTCGCCGAATGCCTCGACCACGCGCTCGAGCACTTCGCGGGAGTGCAGCGTCCGTGGGTCGTACATGGTCGCGAGCAGGCCGTCGAGCTTGATGGAGGGATTCAGCCGGTCGCGCACCTTGTCGATCGTCTCGATGAGCAGCGCCACGCCCCGCAACGCGAAGAACTCGCACTCGAGCGGGATCAGCACGCCGTGCGCAGCGGTCAGCGCGTTGACGGTGAGCAGTCCGAGAGACGGTTGGCAGTCGATCAGGATGACGTCGTACTCCGCCGTCACCTGGCGCAGCACGCGCGACAGGATCGTCTCGCGTGCGACCTCGTTCACGAGGTGCACCTCGGCCGCCGAGAGGTCGATGTTGGCCGGCATCACGTCGAGGCCCTCGACGCCGGTGTGCACGATCGCGTCGTGCGCATCGCGCTTGGTGTCCAGGAGCAGGTCGTACACCGTGGGCACGTCGTGGGTCTGGACGCCGAGGCCTGCCGACAGGGCGCCCTGCGGGTCGAAGTCGACTGCGAGGACCTTGCGCCCGTACTCGGCGAGGGCCGCTGCCAGGTTGATGGTCGATGTCGTCTTTCCGACGCCGCCCTTCTGGTTGCACAGAGCGATGATGCGAGCGGGGCCGTGCGACGTCAGCGGCTCAGGAGTCGCGAAACCCTGGTACGGCCGACCGGTGGGTCCGATGGGTGTGTCGTCGGCCTTCTTCGCCTTCGCCTTGGACGATCCCACGTTCTCAACCACCGATTCTCCTGCTCCTTCGTGCTTGCTCGATTGTAGCGGCAGGCGAACGGCGAACCGGGCGGACGGACCCGGCGATCCTCTGATCCGCGCGAACGGGGTGGCTGGTCGGAGATCCGATGCCACCCCGTTCGTGCGAAGGGTCAGGCGCCGCGCAGCGCCGCGACCGGTTCGATGCGAGCAGCGCGTCGCGCCGGGTACCACCCCGAGCCCCAACCGACGAGGGCGCCCAGAAACGCCCCCGCGACGGCGATCAGCGGATCGGTCACGGGCGTCCATCCCTGCACGACCGCCACCGCGACGACCGCGAGCACTCCGAGCGCCGAGCCGATGAGTCCGCCGATGAAGCCGATCACGATCGACTCGACCATGAACTGGGCGCCGATCTGACGGCGGGTGGCCCCCAGCGCCCGCCGCAGTCCGATCTCGCCCACTCGCTCCATGACCCCGAGAAGAGTCACGTTCGCGATGCCGAGGCCTCCGGCGAGAAGCGCGATCACGCCGAGGATCAGGAACACCACGTTCACGTCGGCCTGCACGCTCTGGCTGAGGTCGGAGGAACCCGACGGCGCCTGCGTCTTGAGAGTGTCGGGCGCATCGGGCTGCAGCGCCAGCACCGACTGCTCGGCGACCTGCGGCCCCGCGCCGACGACGATGCGGATGTCGAGCTCGGACGGGGCCGCAAGACCGAAGTCGGCTCGCGCCGCTCCCACCGGGATGACGACAGAGTCGAGCAGTTCGCTCTTGCGCTCGAATCCGTCGACGACGCCGATCACCGCGTACGCGACGCCGGCGACGAAGATCGAGGGCTGCGAATCCACACGGTTGATGCCCATCTCCTCCGCGAGTCGCGAGCCGACCACCGCGACCCGATCGGCCCTGCCGTCGTGCCCCGCGTCGAAGAACCGACCGGTGACGAGCTCCCCGCCGGCCGTGTCGAGCAGTTCGGGCGATGACGCGTACAGCCTCGGCGATGCGGTCGCGGGCGCCGAAGGGTCGTTCACGGGCACTGCTGTGATGGTCTCGTTCTCGGCGAGCTCGACCTCGCCCAGCAGGGTCGCACTCTCCACGCCGGCCAGCAGCGACACGCGCTCCGGGGCGTCCCAGGGCAGTCGTCCCGCCGCGACGGTCTTGTTCGCCGAGCCGGAGTTCGCCTCCTCCGGAGTGACCACGACCTGCGTCGAGGCCGCACCGTTGAACTGACTCGCGATCTGCGCCGCAGCGGTCTGCGCGAAGCCGATCGTCGCGACCAGCGAGGCGATGCCGAGCACGGTGCCCAGGATCGTCATCACGAGACGGGCTGGCCGCGAGCCGATGTCGGCGGTCGCCTCGGCCACGAGATCTTGGAAGGTGAACCGGTCGGCGTGCTTCAAGCCCGGTTTGGTGCGCGGCTTCCGGCGCCAGGAGGGGCGCTTCACAGCTCGCTCAATCGGCCGTCGGCGATGCGGATGCTCCGACGCGCCCGCCGCGCGACGTTGTCGTCGTGGGTGATCACGATGAGCGTGAGGCCGTCGTCGTTCAGCTCCTCGAACAATGACATCACCTCTCCCGAGGTCCGCTGGTCGAGGTTGCCGGTCGGCTCATCGGCGAGCAGCAGCTTGGGTCCGCTCACCACGGCTCTCGCGACCGCGACGCGCTGACGCTCGCCACCGGAGAGAGAACTCGGGAAGAAGTCGACGCGGTGCGACAGCCCGACGCGGGCGAGGGCTTCGCGTGCGCGCGACTCGCGTTCGCGCCGAGGCACACCGCTGTACAGCATCGGCATCAGCACGTTGTCGAGGACGGTGCGGCGCGGCATCAGATGGAACGACTGGAAGACGAATCCGATGAACTTCGCCCGCACGGCCGCCCGCTCGTCGTCGGAGAGATCTCCCGTCAAGGAACCCGCCAGGCGGTACTCCCCCACGCTCGGACGATCGAGCAGGCCCAGGATGTTGAGCATCGTCGACTTTCCCGAGCCGCTGGGTCCGACGATCGAGATGTAGTCGCCCGCGCGCACCTGCAGCGTCGCCGCCTTCAGCGCCTGCACCTCGGGTGGGCCGGGGAATGACCTCGTGACGTCACGGAGCTCGACGACGAAGGCGTCGTCGGCAGCATCCGGCTCGGCATCCGTCCCCATGGCGACCTCCACGGCCTGCGTGGCGGTCACCGTCCCACCACCACGAGGTCGCCCTCTTCGATATCTCCGTCGACCGCGGTCACCTCCACGGCGCCCTTGGCCGCGAGTCCCGTCTTCACGACGACCGTGCGGGTCTTGGCATCCTTCCCTTCACGCGGATCGGATTCGACGATCTCGACGCGGGACTCCCCTCCAGGCCCTGCGGTGAGCGCGGCGAGCGGCACGGACAGGACATCGCCCTCCGTGGCCCCGACCGCGATCTGCACGCGGACGTTGTTGCCCTGCAGCTGCGTGATCTGCTCCGGCGTGAGCGGGTCGGGCTCGAAGAGCACGTCCCATCGTGCCTTGTTGTCCTTGCCCGGCTTGAGCTCGGAGATCACGGCGCGCTGCTGCGTGCCGTCGGGCAGTTCGAACGTGGCCTCGGCCCCGACCTTCAGCAGCCGTGCGTCCGCCTCGGCTGCGGCGCCCGTGAGCCGCACCGCGGCGCCGGAGACCGTCATCACAGACCCCTGAATGGTCGAGCCGCGTTTCACGTTCACGGCGTCGACACGGCGGGGCAGCTCGGTGAGGAACAGCACCTCGCCCGCGGGCAGGTACGGCAGCACGGACTGACGGGCGCTCTCGAGCGCCTTGTTCGCCGCATCGACCTGCGAACGAGCGGAGTCGAGCGCCGCCTTCTCCGGCCCGGTGTTCTTGGCCGACCAGAGCTGGTCGCGCTCGAGCTTCGCGGTCTGCACATCCCACTCGGCCTGCTGGATGCTGGGGCACGGTGACCCATCAGAAGGGCTCGTGCACGCCTTCGCTTCAGCAAGCGCCTGCTCGGCCTGCGCGACCTTGACGTCGGCCTGCCAGCTCTCCAGCTTCGTCGGGCCGGCGCCGGCCGCGGTGAGCGCCTGCTGCGCCTGCGTGACGCTGCTCTGCGCGTCGCGCACGCCCTGCTCCGCACTGCGCACTGTCTCATCGGCGCCCTCTTCCGGCGCAGGCGCCGGGTACCCCGCCTGGGCGTACAGCTGTCCGACCGCGTTCGCGGTCGCCTGATCGAACAGGTTCGAGGCGACGTCGCCGGCGTCGATTCCGACGCTGACGAGCGCCTGCTTGAGCTGCACGACGTCCGGCCCCGACACCCCGAAGCGGAGAGTGCGGTACGCAGGCAGTTCGCCCGGGAGCACGATGACCGGTCGGCCGACCACTTCGAGAGCGATCGACAGCGGGTTCAGGGTCGCTCCCACCTCGGGGACGGAGCCCGTGACGACGCTTCCGCCGCCGGTCGTGTCGATCGTCACGTCGACGGCATCGGCGTAGCCGACATCGGCTCGGAGAGTCACATCGTTGCTGAGCGAGCCGAACTCCACCGGCACCGTCACGAGCCCGGGGTCGGGAGCTTCCGATGCCTCGGCGGGTGCGATCAGGAACCGCCCCACGAGGAGTCCGGCGACCAGGCTGACCACCGCGCACAGCGCGACGATCCACAGCGTGCGATTGCCGCGGAGAATACGGCGCCAGCCGCTGACACGCGACATGTCGACGTCTGTGTCGGCGACGACCGAATCGGCCGAAACCGTGTCATCCGGAGCCGTGCCATCGCCGGCGATGATCTCCGAGAAGTCGTCGGGCAGTTCGGTGGTGGGAGTCTCGTCGTCCTTCATGCGTCAGTTGCTCTGCTCGGCAGCGGCCTTGAACGCCTCGAGGTCGGCCTTGTTGTCCTTGATGAACTTCTCCTCCAGCGCGAACTGGATCTTCAGCGACTCGTCCATGTAGTTCGTCTTCTCCCGGCATCCGAGATCGACGAGCGCGAGAGCGATCTCCTTCTCGCCGAGCTCCTTCATCTCGGGGCTCTTGTTGGGATCCTCGACGGTCTCAGGGTCGACCTCGGTCGTGCCGTCACCGTACGCGCTCTCGTAGAGCTTGTTCTGGGCGTCGGAGATCGACTGCTGCGCGTCCATCTGCGCCGTGAAGCCGGGCTCTCCGCCGTCGGCCATGCAATCGGCCCACTTCGTGTTGAGCTTCTTGTACTCCGGCGCATCCTGCGTCGTGCTCCAGAGCTCGCTCATCTTCTCGCGGAGCTCGGCGAACTCGTCCGACTGCCAGGGGTCATCGCCCTGGAGCTCGTGCTGCGCCCAGCCCTGGCATCCGGAGTCCTCCCAGTTGTACTCGTAGCTGCCGTCCTCGCTCACCTCGTCCTCTTCGGGCGGCACCCCGTACGCCGTCTCGTAGAACGCGGTGCGCTCCGACTCCGACAGCGAATCGAGGTACTCCTGGTTCGGGTCGACGTACTCCTCCCCCGGGGTACTCGCCCCCTCGGCGTTGTACGGGTTGTTCACGATGCCGTACCCGTACTTCTCGACCCATTCCTTCTTGTCAGGCTCCCACTTGATCTCGTCGTCGTCGCTGGCGACGACCATCCCGCCGTTCTGCACGTTCGGCTTGTACTCGAAGCCCTCCTTGGCCATGCATTCGGCCATGAGGTCCTCCTGCTTGCGCTGCTGCTCTTCGAACTGCTTCTGCTGTTCCTCAGGCGACAGGTCGCCGCCGTACGCGGAGCTCAGGTACTTGCTGAGGGGTGAATCCTCGTAGGTCAGTTCACCGCCTGTGCCCGCAGAGCATCCGGCAAGGGTGAGCGCCAGCGCAGATGCGGCGAGAACCGCAAGAGGACCGGTGGAACGCATGTCGTTACTCCTTCGTCGGCCCAGTCGAGAGGACCGGGGTGCATACCGAGAAAGCATAAATGACTTTTGCGAACCCGCGCGTCCCCCGAATGGGGGACATTTTCATACAGCGCGAGGATGAGACGTCGCGTAGATGTCCCGCAGGGTGTCCACGGACACGTGCGTGTAGATCTGCGTGGTCGCGACTGAGGCATGACCGAGAAGTTCCTGCACCACGCGCACGTCGGCACCGCCCTGCAGTAGATGGGTCGCGAACGAGTGTCGCAGGGTGTGGGGCGAGATCTCGGCGGTGATCTGCGCTTTCTCCGCGGCGGCTCGGATCACCAGCCAGGCGCTCTGTCTCGACAGAGGAGCGCCGCGGGCACCGAGGAACAGTCGCGCCGATGCCCGTCCTTTCGCAGCGAGCCCGGGGCGCACTCGCGTCAGGTAGGCGTCGACCGCAGCTCTGGCATACGAGCCGATCGGCACGATGCGCTCCTTCGACCCCTTGCCTCGCAGCCGCAGAACATCGCCGTGCGCGAGGTCGTCGACGTCGAGGCCGATCGCCTCCGAGACGCGGGCACCGCTGGCATACAGCAGCTCGAGCAGCGCTCTGTCGCGGATGCCGATCGGGTCCTCAGCCGACGGGGCGGTGAGCAGGCGCTCGACCTGATCGATTGTCAGGGCCTTCGGCAGCCGCCGGGGCGCCTTGGGCGGTCGGAGCCGGCCGGTGGGATCGTCCTGCTCGATGCCCTCGCGGGTCAGGAAGCGGTGCCAGCCGCGCACCGACGACTGCAGCCGGGCGAGGCTGGTCGCCGCCGGCGGAGGGCTCGCCGAGGAACGCTCCGCGATGAACCGACCGATGACGGCAGGAGTGATCTCCGACGTGTCCTCGACACCGGTCATCGCCAGCCACTCGACGTAGCCGCCGAGATCGTGCCGATACGCCGAGATCGTGTGCGCACTGAGACCACGCTCGATCGTGACATGACGCAGGTAGGCGTCGAGCGCACGCTCGAGCTGCACCGCTACTCCTTCGCGCGGCGCCGTGCGGCTGCGAGCACACCGATCGCGAGGATGCCGTTGCGCATCCGCCCTGCGAGCACAGCGTCGACGGCATCCGCCAGCGGCACCCATTCGAGACGGATGTCGGCCTCCTCGTCCTCGCGGTCGTGCACGGCTGCGGCCTGCTCGACGCCCGTCGCCAGGAAGATCTGGATCAGTTCGTCGTTGCCGCCAGGAGTGGTCCATGACGAGATCAGCTGCTCCCAGTGCGCGGCCACCAGGTCGGCCTCCTCGGCGAGCTCGCGCTGCGCGGCGAGAAGGGGCTCCTCCCCCGCGACGTCGAGCAGACCGGCAGGAAGCTCCCAGTCGCGATGACGGATCGGATGCCGGTACTGCTGGATCAGCAGGACACGGTCCTGATCGTCGATCGCGACGATCGCGACGGCGCCCGTGTGCTTGACGTACTGCCGCACCATCTCACCGTCGCCGTAGGAGACGCGGTCGGAGACCACATCCCACACGCGCCCTTGGAACACGAGATCGCTCTGCAGCACCTCGGGCGCGAACGGCTCGTCGCGCAGCTCAGTCATCTTCGCTGAACAGCTCGCTGGCGCGGTGCCGCTCGATGGCCGCGCCCACGAGGCCGCGGAACAGCGGGTGCGGGTCGGTCGGGCGCGAGCGAAGCTCGGGATGCGCCTGAGTGGCGATGTAGTACGGGTGCACGTCGCGCGGAAGCTCGACGTACTCGACGAGATCGAGCTCGGGGTTCAGACCCGAGAAGACCAGCCCCGCGTCCGAGAGACGCGCACGGTAGGCGTTGTTGACCTCGTAACGGTGGCGGTGGCGCTCGGACGCTTCGGGAGTTCCGTACAGTTCACGCGCGAGGGATCCCTCGGCGAGAGCGGCCTGGTAGAGACCGAGGCGCATGGTGCCCCCGAGGTCTCCGCCGTCGAGGATCTCGACCTGCTCGGCCATGGTCGCGATGACCGGCTCGGACGTCTCAGGGTCGAACTCGCTCGACGAGGCGCCCGCGATGCCGGCGACGTCGCGCGCGTATTCGATGACCATGCACTGCAGGCCGAGGCACAGGCCCAGCGTCGGGATGCCCTGCTCGCGCGCGAACTTCAGCGCGCCGAGCTTGCCCTCGATGCCGCGGATGCCGAACCCGCCGGGGATGCAGATGCCGTCGAGCTGAGCCAGCTGCTCCTTGGCGCCTTCTGGCGTCTCGCACAGGTCGGAGGGGATCCAGCGGATGTTGACCTTGGTCTCCTGCGCGAAGCCGCCGGCCTTGATGGCCTCGGTCACCGACAGGTACGCGTCGGGCAGATCGATGTACTTGCCGACGAGACCGATCGTGACCTCGTGCTTCGGGTTGTGCACCGCGTGCAGCACCCGGTTCCAGCGGGTCCAGTCGACGTCGACGGCCTTCTCGGCGAGGCCGAGGCGACGTACGATGTACGAGTCGAGTCCCTGGTCGTTCAGCGTGGACGGGATGTCGTAGATGCTCGGCAGGTCGACCGTGTTGATCACGCCTTCGACATCCACGTCGCACATCAGCGCGATCTTGTTGCGGTTGCTCTCGCTCACCGGGCGATCGCTGCGCAGCACCAGGGCGTCGGGCTGGATGCCGAGCTGGCGGAGTGCCGCGACCGAGTGCTGGGTCGGCTTGGTCTTCTGCTCGCCGGAGGCGCCCATGAAGGGCACGAGCGAGACGTGCACGAAGAACACGCTGTCGCGGCCGAGCTCGTGACGAAGCTGACGGGCCGCCTCGAGGAACGGCTGCGACTCGATGTCGCCGACCGTTCCGCCGACCTCGGTGATGATGACGTCGGGCTTGGGCGTCTCGTCGGCCTGCAGGCGCATGCGGCGCTTGATCTCGTCGGTGATGTGCGGGATGACCTGCACCGTGTCGCCGAGGTACTCGCCGCGCCGCTCGCGGGCGATCACCTGCGAGTAGATCTGGCCGGTGGTCACGTTGGCGGCCTGCGACAGGTTGATGTCGAGGAAGCGCTCGTAGTGCCCGATGTCGAGGTCGGTCTCGGCGCCGTCGTCGGTGACGAACACCTCGCCATGCTGGAACGGGTTCATCGTGCCCGGATCGACGTTCAGATACGGGTCGAGCTTCTGCATCACGACGCGGAGTCCGCGGGCGGTGAGGAGGTTGCCGAGGCTTGCGGCGGTGAGCCCCTTGCCCAAAGACGAAACGACACCACCTGTCACGAAGATGTGCCTGGTCGTGTCGTTCTTGGGCCCCGCAGAAGAAGAGTTCATCACGGGCTTCGATCCTATCAGGAGGTGGGGGCGCCGAGGCTGAGAAGTTCTCGGGCGTGGGTGAGTGCGGCGTCGGAATCGGCCAGGCCGGACAGCAGTCGTGCCATCTCGGCCTCGCGCTCCGACCCCTCCAAGCGTCGCACGCTCGAGGCTGTGACCGCGCCGTCATTGGCCTTGACGACCGAGAGGTGGTTGCCGGCGAAGGCCGCCACCTGTGCGAGGTGGGTCACGGCGATGACCTGAGAGTTCTCGGCGAGCCGGGCGAGTCGTCGGCCGACTTCGATCGCTGCGGCGCCGCCGATGCCCGCGTCGACCTCGTCGAACACGAACGTCGGCACGGGATCGGTTCCCGCGATGACGACCTCGATCGCGAGCATGACGCGCGACAGCTCACCGCCTGAGGCGCCCTTCCCGACGGGACGGGGCTCCGCCCCCGGGTGGGGGGCCAACAGGATGGCCACGTCATCGCGACCGTGGGTGCTCTCAGCGCCAGGAGTCACCGAGACCTCGAGACGAGCATCCGGCATCGCCAGATCGCGCAGTTCCTCCGTCACCGCGGCGCCGAGGCGGGCTGCGGCGTCGGCTCGAGCGGCCGTCAGAGAGGCAGCGTGTGCGTCGAGCTCGGCGCGGGCCTCATCACGTTCAGCTTCGAGGCGGCCGAGCCTGTCGTCGTCGTCGTCGAGTTCCGCGAGCCGGAGAGAGCCGGTCTGCCAGAGTTCGAGAGCCTGATCGAGCGAGCCGTGAGCACGGGTCAGCACGCCCAAGGCGGCACGCCGCTCCTCGACAGCAGCGAGCTCGTGCGGGCCCGATTCGTCGAGGTCGGCGAGATAGGCGGAGAGCTGGCCCGCGATGTCGGCGACTCGGTAGCCGACATCGGCCAGAGCCTGGGCGATCTCGGTGAGGGCGGAATCGGACGCGCGTTCCAGAACGCGCCGGGCTTCGCCGAGCAGCGCCGAGACGTCGGGCTCGCCGTCTTCATTCGACAGTGCGCCGTGGGCGACGGATGCCGCGAGCCTGAGCTCTTCGGCGTTGGCGAGCCGCTCGGCACGTGCTGTGAGCTCTTCGTCTTCCCTCGGCTCGGGGGCGGTCGCCTCGATGAGCGCCAGCGCCTCGCGCAGTCGCGTGGCCTCCTCGGATCGTCGGTCGCGGTTCTGCGTGATGTCGGTGATCTCAGCGTCGAGAGCGCGCCAGCGCGTGAACGACTCGCCGTAGGCGGCGAGGGCGCTCGCGATCGGCGCACCGCCGAAGCGGTCGAGCGCGTCGCGCTGCGCCGTCGACGACTTCAGCCGCAGCTGCTCGGACTGTCCGTGGACGACGACGAGTTCTTCAGCGAGAGCCGACAGCACTCCCGCAGGGGCTGCTCGGCCGCCCACGCTCGCGCGGCTGCGCCCCTCGGCGCTGAGCGTGCGCGACACGTAGAGCTCGGCCGCACCTCCGCCGGCGGGCTCGAGCTCGCCGCCGGCATCCGTCACGATGTCCGCCACCGTGCCCTGCTCGGGCACGATCCAGACACCGGCGACCGAAGCCTGACCCGCGCCCGCTCGCACGGCGCCCGAGTCGGCCCGCTGCCCAAGCAGCAGGCCGAGCCCTGTGACCACCATCGTCTTGCCTGCGCCGGTCTCACCGGTGATCGCAGTGAAACCCGGGCCGAGCGGCAGCACGGCATCGGCGATCACGCCGAGGCCCTGCATCCGCATCTCTTCGATCATGACTGCGCTCCCGCACTCTGACCCCGCCACCCCGCGACGGGGAGCTGGAACTTGCGCACCAGCCGGTTGGTGAACTCCGCCTGATGCAGGCGGGCGAGCCGTACCGGCCGCGACGAACGACGCACGACGACACGGGCGCCCGGCGGCAGATCGTGCGATCGGCGGCCGTCGCACCACAGGATGCCCGCGCCCGATGTGCCTTCGAGCATCTCGATCGCCACGGCGGCGTCAGGACTCACCACCAGCGGCTTGGCGAACAGCGCGTGTGCCGACAGCGGCACGACGGCGATCGCCTCGACGCTCGGCCAGATCACCGGTCCGCCCGCGGAGAAGTTGTACGCGGTCGACCCGGTCGGCGTCGAGACCACCATGCCGTCGCAGCCGAAGCTCGACAACGGCAGGCCGTCGATCTCGAGGACCACCTCGATCATCCGCTCACGGCTCGCCTTCTCGACTGTCGCCTCGTTGAGCGCCCACGTCTCGAAGATCACCGCACCGCTGCTGTCCTTGACGCGCACCGACAGAGCAAGGCGCTCCTCGACGTCGTAGTCGCGCTCGATGACACGGCGGACCGCGGCGTCCATGTCGTCGCGATCGATCTCGGCGAGGAAGCCGACATGGCCCATGTTGATGCCGAGGACGGGGGCCTCGCAGCCCCGCACCAGTTCCGCTGCCCGAAGGATCGTGCCGTCGCCACCGAGGACGATCGCGAGTTCGAGCGCGGACTGGTCGACCGTCTCTCCCAGCACATCGACATCCGCAAATATCGGGTCGACGGCGGCGAGCTCCGCACGGTCGTCTGCCGCGAGCACGGGACGGGCTCCCGCCTCTCGCAACGCGTCGACCACGCGACGCGCCGCGTCGACTGTATCCGCGCGGCCGGCGTGCGCCACCACCAGGATGTTGCGCTCGTTCATCGGCTCCCTGCCAGTGCGTTGATACGGTCTGACCATTCTGACGGATCGCTGCCGCGGCCGGGTGCGAGGTGCACGAGGTACTCGGTGTTGCCGTGCGTGCCGAGGATCGGCGACGGCAGGATGCCGAGCATGCCGAGACCGTCGTCCCAGGCGCTCCAGACCGTGCGGGCGACGGCATCCGCTCTCGTGGCGGGGTCGGTGACCAGTCCACCGCGCACAGCGGTGCGTCCGACCTCGAACTGCGGCTTCACGAGGAGAACGATGTCGGCGTCAGGTGCGGCGACGCCCGCGACCGCGGGCAGGACGAGTTCGAGGGAGATGAAGGAGAGGTCGCCGACCACGAGGTCGGGCGCCACGCCTTCTCCGGTGGCGGCCGCGAGGTTCTCCGAAGTCATATGCCGCACGTTGTAGCCCTCGACGAGGACCACGCCCGGGTCGGCGGCCACGGATGCTGCCAGCTGGCCATGGCCGACGTCGACCGCCAGCACGCGTCGCGCGCCCCGTTCACGCAGCACCTGCGTGAACCCGCCGGTGGATGCGCCCATGTCCAGCGCGAGCCGATCCTGCACCGGGATGCCGAATCCGTCGAGGGCGGCGATGAGCTTGTGCGCCGCGCGTCCGACGTAGTGGTCGGCGCCCGCGACAGTGATCTCCGCGCCCTCGTCGACCGGCGCGGACGCCTTGACGACGGGACGCCCGTCGACGCTGACCAGTCCGTCGGCGATCAGGGTCGCTGCGTGAGAGCGCGAGCGCGCGAGACCTCGCGCGGCGAGGGCGGCGTCGAGGCGCGTCATCGTGATGCCGGGGCCTCGCGGTGCTCGAGCTTGACGCCGCTCTCGAGGCGCCGGGAGAGGTCGTCGTGCAGAGCCGAGTAGGCCGCGGCCCGATCGGTGAGGGGCTGTCCCTCGATCAGGCACAGGCGGCTCCACAGGCCATCGGTCGGCGCAGTCGTCGTCTCATCGCTCACGCTTCCTACTGTACGCGGGGCGACCGACGGTGCACCGTCGCCACGTCAGGGTCTGTGGAAAGGATCGTCGTACAGGCGTTCCGGGACCCGGAGCACGAACACCGGCGTGCCGGAGGCCCAGATCGCCGAGGCGCCCGCGCGGAGCAGATCGATCTGCGAGTCCCCCTCGGCGACGATCTCGACGTCACCGCCGGCGACTCGAACGCCCGCCTGGTTGACCCAGTGCACGTCATCTTTCTGCGCCACCGAGGGATAGGGCTGGTGCAGTTCGCGCAGATCGCTGAGGATGTAGGTCGGCCGGGAGCCTTCGGGGGCGGCCAGGACGTGCTTGGGCCGGTCGATACCCGTCAGGACCAGAGCCGAATCGATGCCCGCCCGCACAGCGCCGAGGATGTCGGTGTCGAGACGGTCGCCGATGAACAGCGTGTTCTTGGCATCGAAGCGCGCCTTGGCCTCTTCGAAGATCGGCACCTCGGGCTTGCCTGCGACGGTCGCCAGACGGCCGATCGCCGTGTGCACGGCCGAGACGAGAGTTCCGTTGCCTGGTGCGACACCGCGTTCGCGCGGAATCGTCCAGTCGGTGTTGGTGGCGATCCACGGGATGCCGCCCTCGTCCTCGGGAACCTTCAGAGCGAAGGCGGCTTCTGCGAGATCCGTCCAGGCGACTTCCGGAGCGAACCCCTGGACCACGGCGGCCGGGGAGTCATCCGCGCTGCGTGTGGGCGTGTAACCGGCCTTCTGCAGTTCGTCGATCAGGCCGTCACCACCGACGACCAGGATGGTCGCCGGGGCCGGAACCATCTCGCTGAGAAGGCGCATGGCAGCCTGAGGGCTGGTCACCACATCGGATGCCGCCACCGTGAGACCCAGGCCCGTGAGATGTTCGGCGACAGAGGCGTCGGTACGGGACGCGTTGTTGGTGATGTAACCGAGGCGCGCGTTCTCCGCTGCCTGGTTCAGGCTCTCGACCGCATAGGGCAGCGCGCCGGGTCCCGCATAGACGACGCCGTCGAGGTCGGCGAGCACGGTGTCGACGCCTTCGAGCGGAGTCCTCGACGCGGACTTCTTCGAGAAGAGCCCCATCAGGCGCTCTGGTCGGAGTTGTCCGCGGTGCCGTCCTCATCTTCGCCGAGAAGCTCGCGTACCTCGTCTTCGACGGACGGCTCTGCCTCTTCAGCCGTGTCCTCGACGGGCTCGTCTTCGGAGTCGGCGGGCTCTTCGGCGTCGTCGTCCGAGTCGGCGGGCTCTTCGGCGTCGTCGTCCGAGTCGGCGGGCTCTTCGGCGTCGTCCTGCTCGTCGTCGTCACCGTCGTCATCGACAGGAGCCGCCTCACCCGCATCGCCGCGTTCCTCGTCGCCCGAGAACTCGTCATCCTCGATCAGACCGTCCTCGACGAAGATCTCCTCGTCGCCGGCCTCATCGATGCCCAGAGCTTCGGCAGCGACCTCCGCGCGCTTCTCCCAGAACTCGGCTTCGTCGGCGCGACCGAGGTCCTCGAGCACGGCGGCACGAGCCGAGAACAGAGCCGGGCTCCACTCGAAGGCGCGATCAGGGTCGAGCTCGGGGATCTCGAGTTCGCCGAGTGCGAGCTCAAGGTCGCCCTGGTCGAGCCGGGCACCGGACATGGCGATCGCGAGAGCGACACGCACCGGCGTACTGAGCGTGGACTTGTCGACGGCGCGACCGGTCTCAAGAGCGCGGTCAGGTCGACCGATGCCCCGCTCGCTGTCGACCATGAGCGCGATCTGGTCGTCGTTGCCCGAGATGCGACGGTACGTGCGCAGCTCGCGAAGAGCAAGGGCGAAGTCCTCCGTCGCGTAAGCGGTGATGCCCAACGTCTCACGCACGATCGCGATGCGTCCGGCGCTGCGAGAGGCGGCGAGAGCATGCTCGTGCGCGAGCTGCGGGTCTTCGTCGATCAGGCGGGACGCCATCGCCAGGTGGCGGGCGACGCGCTCGGCGTTCTCCTTGCTCAGCGTCTTCAGTTCATTGCGAGCAGACGGATGCAGGTCGCGTGCCGTGACATCGTCGGGAACGATGGGGTCGTTGTGGCGGGGACGATCGACATCGGCGACGGCGGAGCGCTCACGACCCGCTCCCCCGCGCTGCGGGTACGAACGGTTGCTGCGCTCACGATCGCCACCGTCACGGTTGTACCCACCCTCGCGACGCGGGGCGCCACCGTCACGGTTGTACCCACCCTCGCGACGCGGGGCGCCACCGTCACGGTTGTACCCACCCTCGCGGCGCGGAGCAGCACCATCACGGTTGTACCCACCCTCGCGGCGCGGGGCGCCACCGTCACGGTTGTACCCACCCTCGCGGCGCGGGGCGCCACCGTCACGGTTGTACCCACCCTCGCGACGCGGGGCGCCACCGTCACGGTTGTACCCACCCTCGCGACGCGGGGCGCCACCGTCACGGTTGTACCCACCCTCGCGGCGCGGGGCGCCACCGTCACGGTTGTACCCACCCTCGCGGCGCGGAGCAGCACCATCACGGTTGTACCCACCCTCGCGGCGCGGAGCAGCACCATCACGGTTGTACCCACCCTCGCGGCGCGGAGCAGCACCATCACGGTTATAGCCACCCTCGCGGCGCGGAGCAGCACCATCACGGTTATAGCCACCCTCACGACGCGGAGCACCACCATCACGGCTATACCCGCCCTCTCGGCGCGGGGCAGCACCATCACGACGGGGAGCACCTCCGTCGCGGTTGTAGCCACCCTCGCGGCGCGGAGCACCACCATCGCGGTTGTAGCCACCTTCACGGCGCGGAGCACCACCATCGCGGTTGTAGCCACCCTCGCGGCGCGGAGCACCACCATCGCGGTTGTACCCGCCCTCGCGGCGCGGAGCACCACCATCGCGGTTGTACCCGCCCTCGCGGCGCGGAGCACCACCATCGCGGTTGTAGCCACCCTCGCGGCGCGGAGCACCACCGTCACGGTTGTACCCGCCCTCACGGCGCGGCGCGGCACCGTCATGCCGAGGAGCACCTCCGTCACGGTTGTAGCCACCCTCACGACGAGGCGCAGCACCATCCCGACGGGGAGCACCACCATCGCGGTTGTACCCGCCCTCACGTCGCGGAGCGCCGCTGCGGTTCTGGGAAGAACCTCCGGAAGACCGATCTCCTCGCGCGCCGCTGTCGTTACGACGCGGACGGCGTTCTTCTTCTTCCGGCATGGTTCTTCCTTATCCCTGTAAACGCAAAATGGCCACCCAGCGTTGGGTGGCCATTTTACTTAAAAGAAGTCCGGCGGTGTCCTACTCTCCCACAGGGTCCCCCCTGCAGTACCATCGGCGCTGTGAGGCTTAGCTTCCGGGTTCGGAATGTAACCGGGCGTTTCCCTCACGCTATGGCCGCCGAAACACTATTGATGTTTCAATCAAACCTATAGACAAATCATTGTTATCTGTAGGGTTCTCGACCGTACATCGAGAACCACTCAGTGGACGCGTAGCACCAACAAACGGTGTGTTATCAAGTCATCGGCTTATTAGTACCAGTCAGCTGCATGCATTGCTGCACTTACACATCTGGCCTATCAACCCAGTAGTCTGGCTGGGAGCCTCTCACCCGAAGGTATGGAAATCTCATCTTGAGGCCGGCTTCCCGCTTAGATGCTTTCAGCGGTTATCCATCCCGAACGTAGCTAATCAGCGGTGCTCCTGGCGGAACAACTGACACACCAGAGGTTCGTCCAACCCGGTCCTCTCGTACTAGGGTCAGATCCTCTCAAATTTCCTACGCGCGCAGCGGATAGGGACCGAACTGTCTCACGACGTTCTAAACCCAGCTCGCGTACCGCTTTAATGGGCGAACAGCCCAACCCTTGGGACCTACTCCAGCCCCAGGATGCGACGAGCCGACATCGAGGTGCCAAACCATGCCGTCGATATGGACTCTTGGGCAAGATCAGCCTGTTATCCCCGAGGTACCTTTTATCCGTTGAGCGACAGCGCTTCCACAAGCCACTGCCGGATCACTAGTCCCGACTTTCGTCCCTGCTCGACCTGTCAGTCTCACAGTCAAGCTCCCTTGTGCACTTACACTCGACACCTGATTGCCAACCAGGTTGAGGGAACCTTTGGGCGCCTCCGTTACATTTTGGGAGGCAACCGCCCCAGTTAAACTACCCACCAGGCACTGTCCCTGAACCGGATTACGGTTCGAAGTTAGATATCCAGAGTGACCAGAGTGGTATTTCAACAATGACTCCACAAGAACTAGCGTCCCTGCTTCACAGTCTCCCACCTATCCTACACAAGCCACACCGAACACCAATACCAAGCTGTAGTAAAGGTCACGGGGTCTTTCCGTCCTGCTGCGCGTAACGAGCATCTTTACTCGTAATGCAATTTCGCCGAGTTCGCGGTTGAGACAGTTGGGAAGTCGTTACGCCATTCGTGCAGGTCGGAACTTACCCGACAAGGAATTTCGCTACCTTAGGATGGTTATAGTTACCACCGCCGTTTACTGGGGCTTAAATTCTCAGCTTCGCCTTGCGGCTAACCGGTCCTCTTAACCTTCCAGCACCGGGCAGGCGTCAGTCCGTATACATCGTCTTGCGACTTGGCACGGACCTGTGTTTTTAGTAAACAGTCGCTACCCACTAGTCTCTGCGGCCACCACACCCTTTTCGGAGCAAGTCCGTATAAGTGGATGGCCCCCCTTCTCCCGAAGTTACGGGGGCATTTTGCCGAGTTCCTTAACCACGATTCTCTCGATCTCCTTGGTATTCTCTACCTGACCACCTGAGTCGGTTTGGGGTACGGGCGGCTAGAACCTCGCGTCGATGCTTTTCTTGGCAGCATAGGATCATCCACTTTTTATCCGCATCGTGTCTCAGCCTATGTGAACGGCGGATTTGCCTACCGTTCGGCCTACGCACTTGCACCAGGACAACCATCGCCTGGCATGGACTACCTTCCTGCGTCACACCTGTTAATACGCTAACCGCACCAGCATGGGGTCGTACGCTAGGCCCCACGGCGAACCCCGAAGGGTCGAATGTGAGGATTCAGATACTTAGCACTACGGGATTAGTTTGGGCGGTTCTTCGCCGGTACGGGAATATCAACCCGTTGTCCATCGACTACGCCTGTCGGCCTCGCCTTAGGTCCCGACTTACCCAGGGAAGATTAGCTTGACCCTGGAACCCTTGGTCTTTCGGAGGACGTGTTTCTCACACGTCTTTCGCTACTCATGCCTGCATTCTCACTCGTGTAGCCTCCACGGCTGGTTTACACCGCCGCTTCGCTGGCCACACGACGCTCTCCTACCCATCAACACGGCTGGACCACGAAGGCCTACCAATAATGTCAATGCCACAACTTCGGTGGCGTGCTTGAGCCCCGTTACATTGTCGGCGCGGAATCACTTGACCAGTGAGCTATTACGCACTCTTTCAAGGGTGGCTGCTTCTAAGCCAACCTCCTGGTTGTCACAGCAACTCCACATCCTTTCCCACTTAGCACGCGCTTTGGGACCTTAGTTGGTGGTCTGGGTTGTTTCCCTCTCGACTATGAAGCTTATCCCCCACAGTCTCACTGCTGCGCTCTCACTTACCGGCATTCGGAGTTTGGCTGACGTCAGTAACCTTGTAGGGCCCATCGGCCATCCAGTAGCTCTACCTCCGGCAAGAAACACGCAACGCTGCACCTAAATGCATTTCGGAGAGAACCAGCTATCACGAAGTTTGATTGGCCTTTCACCCCTATCCACAGCTCATCCCCTCAGTTTTCAACCTAAGTGGGTTCGGTCCTCCACGACGTCTTACCGTCGCTTCAACCTGGCCATGGATAGATCACTTCGCTTCGGGTCTAGGACATGCGACTGAATCGCCCTATTCAGACTCGCTTTCGCTACGGCTACCCCACACGGGTTAACCTCGCCACATATCGCTAACTCGCAGGCTCATTCTTCAAAAGGCACGCTGTCACACCTGCTAGGGGTGCTCCAACGGTTTGTAAGCAAACGGTTTCAGGTACTATTTCACTCCCCTCCCGGGGTACTTTTCACCTTTCCCTCACGGTACTTGTCCGCTATCGGTCATCTGGGAGTATTTAGGCTTATCAGGTGGTCCTGACAGATTCACACGGGATTTCACGGGCCCCGTGCTACTTGGGATACTCTTCGCGCCACGGTTGGCATTTCGACTACGGGGTTGGCACCCTCTATGACCGGCCTTTCAAGACCGTTCGTCTATACCATCGTGTAACGCCGCCACCTCGGCAGAGATGACTGAAAAGTCCCACAACCCCCAACGTGCAACGCCTGCCGGCTATCACACACGCTAGGTTTAGCCTGTTCCGGTTTCGCTCGCCACTACTAACGGAATCGCGGTTGCTTTCTCTTCCTGTGGGTACTGAGATGTTTCACTTCCCCACGTTCCCTCTACCCGCCCTATATATTCAGGCGGGAGTCACTAGGTCGGCACGCCGCCCAGCGGGGTTTCCCCATTCGGACACCCTCGGATCAAAACTTGCTTATCAGTTCCCCGAGGCTTATCGCAGATTGCTACGTCCTTCTTCGGCTCCAGATGCCAAGGCATCCACCGTTTGCTCTTAAAGACTTGAAATCACATGAGTTTGAATCAGAATCGACACCAGACCCCGAAAGGTCCGGCATGAAATTGACTAATGATCTTTAAGATCATCTTGTGCAACCGATCAAAGATCGGCTGCAAGATGCTCGCGTCCACTGTGTAGTTCTCAAAGTACGGGCGGTACCCCTTCTCGCAACCCCACACGGGGGAAACAACAAGAGGCCCAGAGGAGACAGAACGACCCAAAGGCCGGCCCGGTCCCTCAGGACCCAACAGCGTGCAGACACCGGCCCCCTCACCCAGAACCTTCCAACCGCAAGCGGCGTACTAGCTCCGAGATCAGATCTCGATGTCATGTCAAATGTTCCACCCATGAGCTCCCAGCGAAGAACGTATGCCTTCGATCTGGGTTCTGGACACCTACAAGAGGTGTCAGATGCTCCTTAGAAAGGAGGTGATCCAGCCGCACCTTCCGGTACGGCTACCTTGTTACGACTTAGTCCTAATTACCGATCCCACCTTCGACGGCTCCCTCCACAAGGGTTAGGCCACCGGCTTCAGGTGTTACCGACTTTCATGACTTGACGGGCGGTGTGTACAAGACCCGGGAACGTATTCACCGCAGCGTTGCTGATCTGCGATTACTAGCGACTCCGACTTCATGAGGTCGAGTTGCAGACCTCAATCCGAACTGGGACCGGCTTTTTGGGATTCGCTCCACCTCACGGTATTGCAGCCCTTTGTACCGGCCATTGTAGCATGCGTGAAGCCCAAGACATAAGGGGCATGATGATTTGACGTCATCCCCACCTTCCTCCGAGTTGACCCCGGCAGTATCCCATGAGTTCCCACCATTACGTGCTGGCAACATAGAACGAGGGTTGCGCTCGTTGCGGGACTTAACCCAACATCTCACGACACGAGCTGACGACAACCATGCACCACCTGTTTACGAGTGTCCAAAGAGTTGACCATTTCTGGCCCGTTCTCGTATATGTCAAGCCTTGGTAAGGTTCTTCGCGTTGCATCGAATTAATCCGCATGCTCCGCCGCTTGTGCGGGTCCCCGTCAATTCCTTTGAGTTTTAGCCTTGCGGCCGTACTCCCCAGGCGGGGAACTTAATGCGTTAGCTGCGTCACGGAATCCGTGGAATGGACCCCACAACTAGTTCCCAACGTTTACGGGGTGGACTACCAGGGTATCTAAGCCTGTTTGCTCCCCACCCTTTCGCTCCTCAGCGTCAGTTACGGCCCAGAGATCTGCCTTCGCCATCGGTGTTCCTCCTGATATCTGCGCATTCCACCGCTACACCAGGAATTCCAATCTCCCCTACCGCACTCTAGTCTGCCCGTACCCACTGCAGGCCCGAGGTTGAGCCTCGGGATTTCACAGCAGACGCGACAAACCGCCTACGAGCTCTTTACGCCCAATAATTCCGGATAACGCTTGCGCCCTACGTATTACCGCGGCTGCTGGCACGTAGTTAGCCGGCGCTTTTTCTGCAGGTACCGTCACTTTCGCTTCTTCCCTGCTAAAAGAGGTTTACAACCCGAAGGCCGTCATCCCTCACGCGGCGTTGCTGCATCAGGCTTCCGCCCATTGTGCAATATTCCCCACTGCTGCCTCCCGTAGGAGTCTGGGCCGTGTCTCAGTCCCAGTGTGGCCGGTCACCCTCTCAGGCCGGCTACCCGTCGACGCCTTGGTGAGCCATTACCTCACCAACAAGCTGATAGGCCGCGAGCCCATCCCCAACCAAAAAATCTTTCCAACAACTGGCCATGCGGCCGTTGTTCGTATCCAGTATTAGACGCCGTTTCCAGCGCTTATCCCAGAGTCAGGGGCAGGTTGCTCACGTGTTACTCACCCGTTCGCCACTGATCCACCCAGCAAGCTGGGCTTCACCGTTCGACTTGCATGTGTTAAGCACGCCGCCAGCGTTCATCCTGAGCCAGGATCAAACTCTCCGTAAAAAAGAAATGCATACCCCACCGGGAAAACGGTGACGCAGCGAGTTTGAAACTGACCAAAGAGACAAATCATTGCTGACTTTATCCATTGCCAACCCCAGAAAAGAGGCTGGTCTTTGATCCAAAGGAATCTCACCCCACCGAAGTGGAGTCGAGGTTATTTGGCATTTGACAAGTGCACGCTGTTGAGTTCTCAAGGATCGGACGCTCCCCCGACCCAACCATCACAGTCAGGCCCGAAGGGCAACTTCTCAATCTTACCCAGCTCCTCAGGCCTGTCAAATCGACATACCGTGAGGCTGAGTTCCAGATCTGCCGCTCGGCGCTTACCGCGCCGGAGCAACTTCACTAGCTTATCCATCCCGTTCCGCTTGTCAAATCAGCTCGCAGCGCAGATCTTTCGATCCGCAACGCAGCTTTTGACAGCCGCAGAGGGTGGATCTCCCATCCTAGACGCAGAGCATCTGTCTCACAAGTGAGTGGATGTGGGAGGTGGTTCTCCGCTTGAGGGGGGCGAGGCTCTCGGCCTCTCCGCTTCCCTGTGGGGCGAACAAGTAATAAGTTACGTGGATCTCGAGGTTCTGGCAAATCAGCACTCTCACCCCGGGCGTGTCGTCTGGGCGCCTGCGCAACATTCCCCCAGTCCAGCCCCCGAAACGCCCGGGGAGCATGCTCGACTACGCTCACACCATGCAGGTTCCTCTGCCTTCACGGCTCTCCGCCGGCGCCCTCGCCTGGGCGAGCGTCTCCGCGTTCATACAGGCAGCGGGCATCCGCTCGACGCCCGATCCTGCCCGGATCGCCCTCGCCTATCGGAGCGATCGGCTGCTCACGATCGACGGTGCCGCTCCAGACGTGTGGTCGCCCCTCTCCGGCTTCTGGCGCAGCCGCGACGGCTGGGTCCGCACGCACGGCAACTATCCGCATCACGCGCAGCGGCTTCTCGACGGTCTCGGCCTTGCGGACGCCGCCCATCTTGAGCAGGCGTTCGCGGAGCTCACCTCCGCCGAGGCCGTGGCCCGCATCACCGGGCGAGGTGGACTCGCCGTCGAGGTCCTTGGCGAGGATCCTGCGCGAGACGCGCTCCTCCGGTCCACTCCCCTCGTCGATGTCGCTCATCACCCCTCCCCCGACGACCGGAGCCCGCGCACTCAGAACGGACTGGAAGGCGCCCGCATCCTCGATCTCACGCGTGTGATCGCGGGCCCGGTCTGCACACGCAGCCTCGCGCTGCTCGGTGCGGACGTGCTCCGCATCGATCCACCTGATCTGCCCGAACCCGAATGGCAGCACTTCGACACGGGCCACGGCAAGCGCTCGGCGCTGCTCGATGCGCGCTCGCCTCGCCTGCACGACCTGCTGGATCGTGCGGACGCGGTCGTGCTGGGCTATCGACCAGCCGCTCTCGCCCGGATGGGGCTCTCTCCCGAGGAACTCGTCGAGCGCCATCCGGGTCTCGTGGTCGCGCAGCTCAGCGCGTGGGGCATCGATGCTCCCGAGCGTGCGGGATTCGACAGCCTCGTGCAGGCGGAATCGGGCATCGCGATGATCGAGTCGCCCGACGGTGATCGGCCGGGCGCCCTTCCTGCTCAGGCTCTCGATCACAGCGCGGGGTACCTGCTCGCGGCATCGGTCGTCTCCCTCCTCGAAAGACGTAGGACCGAGAGCGGCAGCTGGATCACTCGGACCTCGCTGCGACGCATCGCGGCCGAGCTGCTCGGAATGCCGCGTCGCCTGACTCCGGAACCCGAACAGCACATCGATCCGGCCGAGCACACGGCGGTCTTCGAAGTCGGTGGACGGATGCTCACAACCGCGCGCCCCGTGATCCCGGAGCGGGAGTTCCGAGCGCCGCGACCGTGGGGGGCGGATCAGCCGCGCTGGTGACGCGCGCGGAAAACCGGGAGCAGCAGGCAGAGGATGAGGGTGAGCGCGCCCCAGATCGCGCACGCCGGAGGCAGCACGATGTAGGCGAGATGCGGCACCGTGAACTCGGCCGTCAGCGGACCATAGGCGACGAGACCCATGATCCACGAAGTCAGCAGGATGACCGGCAACGAGATCCACCACGAGAGCCTGACCGCGAGAGGCAGCGCTCGCGGAGAATCTTCGCGCGGTGAGGCGCCGCGCAATCGCATCACCGCCCACACGGCGATGATGATCAGCGCGGCGATCGCGGAGCCGTACTGCAGCCACTTGAACCCGGTGATCGGACCCCACGGTTCGTCTAGGATCGGAATGACCGCGACGCCCCACCGCCCTTCGTGTGTGAAGGAGTCCCACAGGATGTGCGACGCCGCTCCGAGGATGAGAGACACCGCCAGAAGCACCGGATACCAGCGGGACTGCCCGATGCCCACGGCGCTGAGGAGTGAGGTGCGGGCCGTGTCCGACCAGTCTTCGGGCAGGCGACGGGCCAACCAGGCGGGCGCCAGTTCCGGCACGGCCGGTCGCAGCACGACTCGCCAGATCAGGAACAGTCCGAACGCGAGCAGCCCCGTCCAGACCAGATTCCCGTACGTGTGCGTGAACCCGTAGTTGATCCCCGCACCTCTGACGAACAGCGGCAGGTCAGGAGCCATCGCACCGATCGCGATCGCCGCAGGAACCAGAGGCGTGCGCACGAACGGCAGCGCGACCAGCGCATGGCTCGGAGTGAACGGCATCCGCTCTGGCGACTCAGTCGATGAAGACGCCGGCGAGGGTCTTCTTCCCTCGGCGGAGCACGGAGACTCCCCCGGGCAGAGACCCCTGCACGGCTGCGGCGTCGTCGTCGACTCGGACTCCGTCGAGTGAAACGCCGCCCTGGGCGATCGCACGACGAGCCTCGCTGAGGCTAGACACGAGTCCCGTGGCCACGAGCGCCTCCACGACGGGACTCCCGCCCGCTACGGTCGCATTCGGCAGTTCCTCGAGCGCGGTGCGCAGCGTCGACGGGTCGAGCGCGGTCAGATCGCCCTGGCCGAACAGCGCTTCGGATGCTGCGATCACCGCCGCGGCGGGCTCGAGACCGTGCACGGTGGCGACGACTTCGAGAGCCAGGCGCTTCTGCGCCGCACGACGGAACGGCTCGGACTCGACGAGGCGCTCGTACTCCTCGATCTCGGCACGGGTCAAGAACGTGAAGACCTTGAGCCGGTCGATCACGTCGGCATCCGTCGTGCTCAGCCAGAACTGGTACATGCGGTACGGGCTGCACATCTCCGCATCCAGCCAGATGGCGTTGCCCTCGCTCTTGCCGAACTTGGTGCCGTCGCTGTTCGTGATCAGCGGGGTGCCGATCGCGTGCACAGAGACGCCCTCCGCACGGCGGATGAGATCGGTGCCGCTCGTGAGGTTCCCCCACTGGTCGCTGCCGCCGGTCTGCAGCACGCAGTCGTACTGCCGGTACAGCTCGAGGTAGTCGAGACCCTGCAGGATCTGGTAGCTGAACTCGGTGTAGCTGATGCCCTCGTCGGAGTTGAGACGGGCAGCGACCGCATCCTTCTTCAGCATCGTGCCGACGCGGTAGTGCTTGCCGATCTCGCGCAGGAAGTCGATCGCCGACAGAGGCGCCGTCCAGTCGAGGTTGTTCACGATGCGGGCCGCGCTGTCGCCCTCGAAGCTGAGGTAGCGCTCGACCTGCGCGCGCAGGCGCCCGACCCATTCGGCCACGGTCTCTCGCGTGTTGAGCGTGCGCTCCGCCGTGGGGCGGGGGTCGCCGACCAGACCGGTCGATCCGCCGACGAGACCGAGCGGCTTGTGGCCGGCGAGCTGGATACGGCGCAGCGTCAGCAGCTGCACCAGGTTTCCCAGGTGCAGGCTCGGGGCGGTCGGGTCGAAACCGCAGTAATACGTGATGGGGTCTCCCGCGAGCAGGGCGCGCAGCGCCTCCTGGTCGGTGGACACGTGGACGAGGCCGCGCCAGACGAGTTCGTCCCACACGTTCTCGAACGTGTGGTCGATCGCTGGTGCCGCGGTCGTCAGATCGGGAGTTGACACGCGTTCAAGGCTATCAGCGGGCGGATGCTCCGCTCGCCGGGACGCTGGATGCTCCACGGCCGGCGGGCGGAGGTGTGCACCGCCCTCCTGCATCACCCTCCTGCGTCGTCTGCGCCGCGCGTCAGCGCGGGCCGTCGAGCTTCACGAGCTCCTCTTCGGTGAGCGCGATCGCTGCGGCATCCATCGCCGCGTCCAACTGGTCGAGCTTGCTGCCGCCGAGAATGGGACGGATACCGTGGGCGAGCTGCCATGCCAGCACGATCTGCCCCTTGCCGACGCCCCGTTCGGCGGCGGCCTCCGCCAGCGCTGCGAGCCGCGCCGATGAACCCGGGTGCTCGTAGACCTGCGGAATCGACTTGTCCGGGTTGTCGTACGCCCCGGACAGCAGCGGCGTGTACGCCCAGATCTCGATGCCGTTTGCTGCGGCGAAGTCCCACTGCTCGTCACTCAGCACGCCGAAGGGATGCACCACTCCCGGCGGTCTCGTGCCCGGCCTCACCTGCAGGTACGTGCTGTTGAGCTGGAAGGCGTCGATCGCCGTGCTGCCGATCGCCTTCGCGTGGGCGCGAGCGCGCTCTACCCGCCATGCAGGGTGGTTCGACGCACCGACGCGGCGCACGATCCCCTCGGCGGTCAACGCGGCCAACCCCTCGACGGTCTCTTCGAGCGGTGTGGCCCGATCCTCCTGATGCAACCAGAGGAGGTCGATCACGTCGACACCGAGTCGGCGACGACTTCCATCGAATGCCTCGCGGATCGCCCGGGAAGAGAGCCCCGTGCGATGTTCCGGCCAGGAACCGGGCCACAGCGGTTCGGCTCCGATCTTCGTCGAAATGCGAACCCGCTCGCGTGCATCCGGACGCGAGGCGAGCCAACGGCCGATCACGGTTTCGGAGGCGCCTCCGTGACCGGTCGGGTCGGCCCAGAAGCTGTAACAGTCGGCGGTGTCGATCCATGTGCCCCCTCGTTCGACGAAGCGGTCGAGCAGTGCGAACGAGGTGTCGGGGTCGACCAAGGTTCCGAAGGACATGGCGCCGAGCACGATGGGTGATGCGGGGCTCTTCAGATCTGTCATGCCTTCAGCCTGCAACCTGGAGCGCGCTCCAGGTCAAGACCTATGCTCGACCCCATGACGACCTACACTCCGGCGGAGACCGCGGCCCGCTCCGGATTCAGCATCGATACCCTCCGCTACTACGAGCGAGAGGGCATCCTTCCCCCTGTCCCGCGCACGGCAGGCGGTCATCGTGCGTACTCGGATGCCGAGCTCGGACTGCTCGAATTCCTCAAGTGCCTTCGCGAGACCGGCATGCCGGTGGAACTGCTTCGTCGCTATGGACAGCTCTGCCAGCGTGAGGACACCGTGCCCGAGCGGATCGCTCTGCTCGAAGAGCATGCTGAGACTGTGGAGCAGCAACTTCTCGAGGTGCTCGCGCAACAGCGGCGGCTAACGGAGAAGTTGGCCTGGTACCGGTCGCTCATGTGAGACCGGTCAGGTGTGCGCGGCCCACCAGACCAGGAATGCGGCCCCCAGCCCGATCACCCAGCTGACGAGACTCCCGACGAGGAAGTACTCGGCCCGGGCCCCGGTCTCGCCGTCGCGCGAGATCTCGGGGAATCGCACGATTCCCTTGGCCGCCAGCATCGCGGCGAGGATCGGGTAGGCGGCGGCGAGAGTGAGGATCATGACGAGCACGCGCTCGAGCGGGCCGATGAGGCGGCCTCCCTTGAAGCCGCTGCGCGGATCGCGGATCGGCGTGGCATCCTCCTCAGCGCCGTCGGCGATCTCGCCCTCCTCGCCCGTTGCGGCGACGGGCGCCACCACCTCGGGCGCCGGATCGGCCGGTCGCCAGGTGTGCTCGCCGTCGAGGGCCGCTCGCACGACGAGGTTCGCCGACTCCAGAAGGAACGCGCCGACGCCCAGCGCGAGAACTGCCAGGTCGAACGGAACGTCGCCGAACGGTGAGCGGAGCGTCCAGATCTCGCCGATCAGGCCGGCATCCGTCCGGGCGCCCGCCCAGACGACCGCGCCGATGCTCAGAGCACCGAGCAGCACGGCCGGCCAGAACCCGAGGGGCGCCGGACGATCGGACGGCATGCACCACACCCAGAGCGCACCCACGATCAGCGCGGCGATCATGGGGATGAGGGCATCGCTGACGCTGCCGAGAAGCAGCAGGATCACGGCGACCGTGAGATAGCCGATCCAGCGTCTCGGTGCGAACTGGCGCACCAGGTCGGCGGCGCCGACGGCCAGGAGCACGAGCCCCGCGACGATCATTCCCCGCCTCCTCTGAGCGCTGCCACTCCTTCGAGCAGAGCCGCAGCGCCGGCATTGCGCAGGGCCTTCGAGACGCTCGGCTGTGAGATTCCCTCTTGGGTCGCAAGCTCCTGCTGAGAGTGCCCGACGAGGCGACCGTAGGTCAGTCGACGCTCGCGCTCGCTCATGGCCCCGACCAGCTCGTCTCTGACGAGAAGGTAGGCGTTGGATGCCGTGATCGTGCTCTGCATGACCTCATCCTGCCCCGGGGCTCCGACAATCCAGGTGCGCGTGCGCGGCACGGCGCGGCTCTCGCGCGCGTGCACGATGTCGATCGCCTCACGGGCCGCGTACCAGCCGGGTCCGTCGGCGAGCTCGCGGTGCACGGACTCGACCGGTCGCACTTCTCCGATGCCGATGCCGAAGCGGAACGCGATGCCCTCGGGCAGCCGCAGCTGGATCATCAGGAGCGAGACCAGCGCATCTTCGAGTTCGCGGTAGACGCCCTGCTGCTCGTCTCCTACGGTTGGCGTGAGCGGTTGCGCCGCGAGCGGAAGATCCCGCTCGACCTGCGCGATCGTCTCGTCCAGGACCCGCTGCGCGGACTCCCGGTCGCGAAGTTTGCGCGACCCGACGATGTCGGCGAGAACAGCGATGACCATGTGATAACCGTATCACGAATAATCCTAGATTTATGCCTGTTTTGGCTATACTCTGGGATCATGCCTGAAACACACATCATTCCCTGGGACGACGCGTCCTGGACCAACGAGCCCCAGTCCTCCCGCACGATCGGCTCGCACCTCGAAGTCGTCGCCGTCGAGGGCAGCGATGCGTGGCGGCGCACGGCGTACGGGTTCGTGCACGACACCGAGCACGCACTGCTCGCTCCCCTCGCCGTGGGAGAGGCCATGGAGGTCTCGTTCAGGGCGCCCTGGGACGGCCAGTTCGACCAGGCCGGCGTCTTCGTGCGGATCGATGACGAGCACTGGATCAAGGCAGGCCTCGAGTACGCCGACGGACACCTCGGCCTCGGCGCCGTCGTCACGGACATCCGATCGGACTGGTCGGTCGGCCACGTCGACGACTGGCACGGCGGCGAGATCACTGTGCGGGTGAGCCGGTGGCCGGATGCCGTGATCGTTCGCGCCCGTGCCGATCACGGAGAGTGGCGCCTGGTGCGCGTCGCTCCGTTCGATGGAGAGGCCACGGCATCCGCAGGCCCCTTCCTCGCTGCTCCGACCCGCTCCGGCCTCACCGTGCAGTTCACCCGCTGGGAGCGCTCGAGCGCAGACTCCGCCCTGCACTGACTCCGCTGCCGTCCCGAACCGACGGTTCGCGGATGAGGTGACGGTTCACGGATGAATCCTGGCGAGTCCTCCGTGAATCGTCATCCACTCCGTGAATCGTCACCTCATCACTCTCACTGCACGACTCGCGCGAGACGCCGATCTGTCCACAACGCGTCTTCTCCCCATCCACGCGGAGCCCGTCCACGGCATCGTCGAGCCATGCTCTCAGCGAAGGACACCATCACCCGGCTCGGCGGCATCGCCCGCGGACGCACGTTGCAGAAACTCGGATTCACCCGGCAGTCCCTCGCCGCTCACGTGCGGCGAGGAGAAATCGAACGCGTGCGGCACGGCGTCTTCGCCACCGCGCCTCTCGATGCGGATACGAGGGCGGCCATCGAACATGGCGGAGCGCTCACCTGCGCGAGCCTTCTACGACGACACGGCATCTGGGTGCTCCCCGTCGCCGACGGACCGCACGTGTGGCTTGGCGCGAAACAGCATCCCCTCCAGCATCCGCACTGCGTCTGCGTCGCGCATCACTACAGCGGACATCCGCCGCTCGTCTCGACCGACGTCGAGACCGCCCTGCTCCACTTGCGTCGCTGCGCCGGCGAAGAAGCGTTCTTCGCGGCATTCGAATCCGCCTGGCGGCTGCGAAAACTCTCACGTGAGGCACGGTCACGCATCCGAGCAGCGCTCCCGGCCAGCGCGCGATGGCTGGTCGACCTCGCTCGGGCGGATGCCGACAGCGGATTGGAGTCGCTGCTCCGGCTCCGATTGCATCTTCTCGGGTTGACCCTCGAGCGGCAGGTCACGATCGACGGGGTCGGCAGAGTCGACTTCGTCATCGCCGGGCGCCTGATCGTCGAAGCCGACGGGACCGAGAACCACGATTCGCCCGAACATCGGCATCGAGACCGAAAGCGGGATGCCCAGGCATCCGCGCTCGGCTATGAGACCCTCCGATTCGACTACGCCCAGATCGTCCACGACTGGCCCGTCGTGCAGGCCGCGATCCTCGGGGCGCCCCGCCGGATGGGCAGGATCCGATGACGGATGACGGATGAGATGACGATTCACGGAGGGATTCCGTCGAACCCTCCGTGAATCGTCACGACCTCCGTGAATCGTCAGCGGCTGTTACAGCCCGAGCGCATGCACCGCAGCCTGAGCCCGGGCGATGAGCTCTGCGCGCTGCTCGGCGACCCGCTCGGGCGCCGTGCCGCCGGCGCCCGTGCGCGAGGCGACGGATCCTTCGATCGTGAGGACCTCCTTCACCTCGGGCACGAGGTGAGCAGACACCGAGAGCAGCAGCTCGTCGGTGGCGTCCTCAAGACCGATGCCGTGCTCCTCGCACGCACGCACGAGCGCACCCGAGATCTCGTGCGCGTCACGGAACGGCACCCGGCGCTTGACCAGCCACTCGGCCACGTCGGTCGCGAGCGAGAACCCCTGCGGAGCGAGAGCCGCCATGCGCTGCGTGTCGAACTGCAGCGTCGCGATCATGCCGGCGAATGCGGGCAGTACGACCTCGAGGGTCTGCACAGAGTCGAAGACCGGCTCCTTGTCCTCCTGCAGATCGCGGTTGTACGCGAGCGGGAGGCCCTTGAGCGTCGCCATAAGCCCCGACAGATTGCCGATCAGACGACCCGACTTCCCCCGAGCGAGCTCGGCGATGTCGGGGTTCTTCTTCTGGGGCATGATGCTCGACCCGGTCGAGTAACTGTCGTGCAGGGTGACGAAGCCGAACTCACGCGTGTTCCAGAGAATGATCTCCTCCGCCAGGCGCGACAGGTCGACGCCGGTCATCGCGGTGATGAAGGCGAACTCGGCGACGACGTCGCGCGCCGACGTGCCGTCGAGCGAATTCTCGGCAGGACGATCCAGCCCGAGCTCGGTCGCCACGAGTGCGGGGTCGAGACCCAGCGTCGAACCGGCCAGTGCTCCCCCGCCGTAAGGCGAGACGCCCGCCCGGCGACGCCAGTCGACGAGGCGCTCGAGCTCGCGCACGAGCGGCCAGCCGTGTGCCAGCAGATGGTGCGCGAGCAGCACGGGCTGCGCGTGCTGCAGATGCGTGCGTCCAGGCAGGATCGCTCCGGGGTGCGCCTCGGCCTGCGCCACGAGCGCGTCGATCACGCGCAGGATGTCGCGGGCGATCACACGAGCATGGTCGATGAGATACATGCGCACGAGCGTGGCGATCTGGTCGTTGCGGCTGCGGCCGGCACGCAGGCGCCCGCCGAGCTCGGGGCCGAGTTCGGCGATCAGCGCCTGTTCGAGAGCGCCGTGCACGTCCTCATCGGATGGCTGGGGCAGCAGAGTGCCGTCGGCGACCTTGCGCGCCACGGCATCCAGCCCGTCGTGCATCCGCACAGCCTCGTCGGTCTCGAGGTAGCCGGCGGCTTCGAGTGCGGTCGCATGCGCGTGGGAACCCGCGATGTCGTACGGCGCGAGGATCCAGTCGAAATGCGTCGACCGGCTGAGCTCGACGAGCTCGGGCGAGGGCCCGCTCGCGAACCGAGCTCCCCACAGGGCACCCTCGTTCGTGCCCTCGTTCTTCTCTGCACTCATCAGGCGGCCGTCCCGTTCTTCTCGAGCAGCCACACCAGGAGGGCCTTCTGGGCGTGCAGCCGGTTCTCGGCCTCGTCCCAGACAACGCTCTGCGGTCCGTCGATGACCTCGGAGTCGACCTCGTAGCCGCGGTCGGCCGGGAGGCAGTGGATGAAGATGGCCTCGGAGTCTGCCAGCTGCATCGTCTCGGGCGTCACCTTGTAGGCGCCCAGATCGCGGATGCGCGCGAGCTTCTCCTCCTCTTTGCCCATCGAGACCCAGGTGTCGGTCACGATCACGTCGGCGCCGGCCGCGGCTTCGACTGGGTCGGTGTAGAGGGTGATCGAACCGCCTGTCTCCGCCGCCCGCCGATCGGCCGCCTCGACGACGTCGGCCCTGGGGGCGTAGTCGACGGGAGACACGATCCGCACGTGCATGCCCGCGGTGACACCGGCGAGTGCATAGGAATGCGCCATGTTGCTCTCGCCGTCGCCGAAGAACGTGAGTGTGAGACCCTGCAGATCGCCCTTGTGCTCGCGGATCGTGAGCAGGTCGGCGAGCAGCTGGCAGGGGTGGAAGTCGTCGGAGAGCGCATTGATCACCGGCACCCTCGTGCCGGCGGCCATCTCCTCGAGACCCGCCTGCGCGTAGGTGCGCCACACGATCGCGGCGACCTGGCGCTCGAGCACGCGCGCGGTGTCGGACGGGGTCTCCTTGCCGCCCAGCTGGCTGCTGGCGGTCGAGATGATGAGCGGCGAGCCTCCGAGATCGGCGATGCCCACGGCGAAAGAGACGCGGGTGCGGGTCGAGGACTTGTCGAAGATCACCGCGACGGTCTGAGGACCCGCGAGGGCCTTGTTGGCCCAGCGGTCCTTCTTCAGCTCCAGCGCGAGGTCGAGGATCTCCGCCTGCTCGGAGGGGGTCAGGTCGTCGTCACGCAGCAGGTGGCGGGTCATGCGGGGGCCTTTCCGGAAGTGGTGAGGGATGCCGACACGTCGGCGAGCGCGGCGGCGAACAGCTCGCGGAACTCGGCGAGCTCGGCGTCGCCGATCGTGAGGGCCGGCGCGATGCGCACGGTCTCGGGGTTGGCGGCGTTGACGATGAGACCCCGCTCCTGGGCGGCGGCCACGACAGCCCCCGCGACCGGAGCTGCGAGACCGACGCCGATGAGAAGTCCGCGGCCTCGGACGCCGTCGATCAGCGGCGAGTCGATGCCTTCGATGATCCCGCGCAGTTCTTCGCCGCGGCGCGCGGCGTTCTCGACGAGTCCTGCGTTCTCGATCTCGGCGAGCACGGCGTCCGCCACGGCCGTCGCCAGCGGGTTGCCGCCGAACGTCGAGCCGTGCGAGCCCGGTGTGAACAGGTCGCTCGCCGCGCCGTACGTGACGAGGGCGCCGATCGGGAAGCCTCCGCCGATGCCCTTGGCGAGGGTGATCGCGTCGGGTGTGATGCCCTCGTGGGAGAAGCCGAACCACGCCCCGGTGCGACCGGCGCCCGTCTGGATCTCGTCGACGATGAGGAGCGCGCCGTGCTTTAGGGTGAGCGACCGCGCCGCGGCGAGGTAGCCCTCCGGAAGCTCGACCACTCCGGCTTCGCCCTGGATCGGCTCGACGATGACGGCCGCGACGCGATCGTCGATCGCGGCCTCGAGCGCCTCGATGGTCGCCGGAATGTGCTCGACCCCTCCGGGCATCGGCTCGAACGGCGCGCGCATCGACGCCTTCGCCGTCATCGCGAGGGAGCCCATGGTGCGGCCGTGGAAGCCGTTCTCGAGCGCGATGATGCGCGGCTTCTCGGCGCCGCCGTGCAGACGGGCGAGCTTGAACGCGGCCTCGTTGGCTTCAGCGCCCGAGTTCGAGAAGAACACCCGCCCGTCGATGCCGGCGCCGGCGAGACGCTTGAGACGAGCGGCGAGCGCGAGCTGCGGCGGCGTGGCGAAGTAGTTCGACACGTGCGCGAGCGTCGCGGCCTGCCGCGAGACGGCTTCGACGAACACCGGGTGCGCGTGCCCGAGCGAGGTCACGGCGATGCCGGCGAGGAAGTCGAGAAGGCGGTTGCCGTCTGCATCCCATACGTACGAACCCTCGCCTCGTGTGAGCATCGCCAGGCGGGGCCCTGCGTTGAGGACCAGATGGCTCGCTGCGTCATCCTGCCAATTGCTCATGCTTTCGTCCCTGCGCTTTCCAAGACCACTTCTGTTCCGATTCCCTTGCTGGTGAAGAGCTCGACGAGCACCGAGTGCGGCACGCGTCCGTCGATGATCGCCGCGGCGTCGACGCCGCCCTCGACAGCGTCGAGGCAGGCTCGCATCTTCGGGATCATGCCGGACTCCAGGCTCGGGAGCATCTCGATGAGGGCCTCCGCCGTGAGGTGCGAGACGAGCGAGTCGCGATTCGGCCAGTCCGCGTAGAGCCCGGGTACGTCCGTCAGGATGACCAGCTTGCGGGCGCCGAGTGCCACCGCGAGGGCCGCAGCCGCGGCATCCGCGTTCACGTTGAGCGACTGGCCGGGGTGGTCGAGATCCGGCGCGATCGAGGAGATCACCGGAACCCTCCCTGCGGCCAGATGATCGAACACGGCGGTGGGGTCGACCTCGACCACATCGCCGACGCGCCCGAGATCGACCTCTTCCCCTTCGATGACGACGCCACGACGGCGGCCGCCGAACAGACCGGCGTCCTCTCCGCTCAGACCGGTCGCGATCGGGCCGTGCGAGTTGATCTTCGACACGAGCTGCGGATTGACCTGCCCCGTGAGCACCATGCGGACGACGCTGATCGCCTCGGTCGTGGTGACGCGGTAACCGCCCTTGAACTCGCTGGGGATGTCGAGGCGTCCCAGCATGTCGGAGATCTGCGGGCCTCCGCCGTGCACGACGACGGGCTGCACTCCCACGTACCGCAGGTAGGCGATGTCCTGGGCGAACGCCTCCTGCAGCTCGTCCGAGACCATCGCGTTGCCGCCGTACTTGACGACGACGATCTGATCTCGGAACTTCTTGAGCCACGGCAGCGACTCGATGAGCGTCTCGGCCTTGACTGCGGCGATCTCGGCCGGCGTGTCCTGGATGTCGGTCATGATGCGTACGCACTGTTCTCGTGCACGTAGTCGTGGGTGAGGTCGTTGGTGAGGATGGATGCCGTGGCCTCGCCGACCTTGAGATCGATGACCAGGTGAGTCGCCCGCGGCGTCAGATCGACCTCTTCGCGCGGACGGTCGGGGCCGCCTTCGCTGCAGACACGGACGCCGTTCATCCACACGTCCACGTCGTAGGGATCGAACTGCGCGGCGGTCGTGCCGATCGCCGCGAGGACACGACCCCAGTTCGGGTCGTTGCCGAAGATCGCTGCTTTGAAGAGGTTGTTGCGGGCGACCGAGCGGCCGACCTCGACGGCCTCCTGCTCGGAGGCGGCGTGCTGCACCTCGATCGTGATGTCGTGGCTCGCCCCTTCAGCGTCGCCCTGCAGCTTGACCGCGAGCTCCTGGCACAACCCGGAGAGCGCGGCTGCGAAGTCGTCGAGATCGGGAACGACCCCGGACGCCCCGTTGGCGAGCAGAGTGACCTGATCGTTCGTCGACATGCAGCCGTCCGAGTCGAGGCGGTCGAATGTCTGCCCAGTGGCCGTCCGGAGGGCGGAGTCGGCCTCGAGCGGCTCGAGCACGGCATCCGTCGTGATGACGACGAGCATGGTCGCGAGCCCGGGGGCGAGCATGCCTGCTCCCTTCGCCATGCCGCCGATCGTCCAGCCGTCGCGGCTGACCACCGCGGTCTTCGCGACGGTGTCGGTGGTCATGATCGCCTGTGCTGCGCTCTCGCCTCCGTCGGACGAGAGCTCGGCGATCGCCTGCTCCGTGCCGGTGAGGACCTTGGCGCGGAAGATCTCATCGCCGACGCCGATGAGCCCCGTCGAGCAGACGAGCACGTCGCCGGCGCTGATGCCGAGCAGTTCAGCGGCCTTTTCGGCGGTCTGGTGCGTGGTCTGGAACCCGAAGGCGCCGGTGAAGCAGTTCGCTCCCCCGGAGTTCAGCACGACGGCCTCGACCACACGGTCGGCGACGGCCTGCTGCGACCAGATGATCGGGTTGGCCTTGGCACGGTTGCTCGTGAAGACGGCGGCACCGACCTTGCGCGGGCCCCGGTTCACCACGACCGCGACATCGGGTTTGCCTGTGGTTTTGAGACCGGCGGCGACACCGGCCGCCTCGAATCCTGCAGGGGCGGTGACACTCACGGTGCGACTCCGTTCACGGAGAGCGCGCGGTCTTCGGGTAGGCCGAGCGCGATGTTCATGGATTGGATGGCGGCACCGGCGGTGCCCTTGACGAGGTTGTCGACCGCGGTGACGACCGTGACACGGTTCGCGGCACGGTCGATCGCAAGACCGATGAGCGCGGTGTTCGCGCCGAGTACGTCGGCGGTGCGCGGGAACTGGCCCTCGGGGAGCAGCTGCACGAAGGTTTCTCCGGCGTACGCGCTCTCCCACGCCTCGCGGATCTGCGCATCGGTGACGCCCTCGACGATCCGCGCCGTCGAGGTGGCGAGGATGCCCCGCGACATCGGCACGAGGACCGGGGTGAAGGAGATGCGGATGCTCGGCTCGATCTGGGTCCCTGAGCCTGTCGAAGGGCCTGACGCCGCGGCGAGCGCCTGCCGGATCTCGGGGATGTGGCGGTGCGTGCCGCCCACCGCGTACGGATTCGCCGTGCCGAGGATCTCACTGCCGAGGAGGTTCGTCTTCAGGCTCTTGCCCGCGCCGGAGGGCCCCACCGCGAGAACCGAGACGATGTCACCAGGATCGATCACGCCGGAGGCGACGCCGGGGGCGAGACTGAGGCTCACCGTCGAGGCGTTGCACCCGGGAGCCGCGATGCGCGTCGCTCCCACGAGGTTCTCGCGCTGCTTCGTCCCGTTCACGGGAAGTTCCGGAACTCCGTACGCCCACGGCTCGTGGAATTCCCCGCCGTAGAAGGAGTCCCAGGAGTCCTTCGAGGTGAGCCGGTGGTCGGCGCCCGCGTCGATCACCAGCGGGACCGCGCCGAGGGCATCGGTGTACTGGCCGGATTGCCCGTGCGGCAGCGCGAGGAACACGATGTCATGCCCGGCGAGGACCTCTGGCGTCGTGTCCTGCAGGGTGAGGTGCGCGAGAGAGCGCAGGTGCGGCTGGTGCTGGATCAGCGGCTGGCCGGCGTTCGAGTGCGCCGTGACGGTGCGGATCTCGATGTCGGGATGTGCGGCCAGGAGACGGAGGATCTCGCCACCCGCATAGCCGGATGCGCCGGAAACGGCGACCGTGTACGTCATGCTTCTACCTTAACGCTGGGAGGGTCTGGGGCCGGAGCGGCGACACCGGCACTCGACCGCCGTGCGTACGCAGGCAGGAGCGCGGGGTCGCCTAGAGTCGGCGGCCGCCGCGGCGTCGGCGCACGACGACGACGCTCGGAGCGAGCGTCGAAGAAGCGTGGGCGGCCGAAGGCATGTCGCGACCATAGCGCGGGCGGCGCGGCATCCGCAAATCAGACGCGTAACGTACGTCAACCCTCCCGGCGAGCCTCCAGGAACACGAGGATCGCGCGCACCCTGCGGTTCTCAGCTGCGGGGCTGAGTCCGAGCCCGCTGAAGATGTTGCCCACGTGCTTGCGCACGGCGGCGTCGCTGAGGAAGAGCGTGGAGGCGATGTCGCTGTTCGAAGCGCCGTCGGCCATCAGCGCGAGGACCTCCCGTTCGCGCGCGGTGAGCGCGTCCAGTGGGCCGGCGACCTCTGCCCTCAACAGCTGCCTGGTCACCTCCGGGTCGATGACCGTTCCGCCGTCGCGCACCACGGCGAGCGCCCGATCGAAGTCGCTGATCCGGTTGACTCTCTCCTTCAGCAGATATCCGACGGCCGCCTCCGGCAGGAGGAGCAGTTCGCGCGCATAGCGCTCGGCGACATACTGCGACAGGACGAGCACCGGCTGAGTGGGCGCGTGCTCACGGATCCGCAGCGCCGCTGCGAGACCGTCGTCGGCGCCTCCCGGCGGCATCCGCACATCGGTGATGACGAGATCCGGCCGCTCGGCGAGTGCGAAGTAGCTGCGCTCCAGCTCCGGAGCGTCGGACGCCGTGGCGACGATCACGTGCCCGAGTCTCTCCAGTAGCGCGGACAGTGCTTCGCGCAGCAGAGTCGCGTCATCCGCGAGGAGAATCCTCATCGGCGCCTCCTCTCTTGCCGCCGTGCGTGATCTCTCCTGACCCGATCAGCGGCAGTTCCATCAGGACCACGGTCGGTCCTCCGAGGGGACTGGACACGGTGAGCGCACCGCCCAGCGCCTCCGCGCGACCTGCGAGCCCGCGCAGTCCGGTGCCCTGCTCGGGATCGGCGCCGCCGTGCCCGTCGTCCGTGGCCCGGATGTACGCCCGATCGTTCTGGGAGCCGAGCTCGACGGTCAACCTCGAAGCTGCCGAGTGCTTCGTCGCGTTCGTGAGTGCTTCGGCGACGAGAAAGTAGCCCGCGGCCTCTGCGTCGGGCCGCATTCGAGGAAAGCCGTCGTCGCGAATCCGCAGCACGAGGGTGCTGCGCCCCGCGAGCTCGCGGAGCGCTTCTGTGAGCCCGTGGTCGGCGAGCACGGTCGGGTGGATCCCTCTGACCGTGGATCGGAGCGAGACGAGTGCGCGCTCGGTCTGGTCCTGCGCCGCGATGAGCGCGGCCCGGGACGCATCGGCGTCTCCCGATCGGAGTTCCAGCTCGAGCATCGCGAGGCGCGCGGCGATGCCGACCAGTTCTTGCTGGACCCCGTCGTGCAGGTCTCTCTCGATACGCCGACGCTCATCCTCGTGGGCGGAGACGATCGCGGCACGCGAGCGGGTGAGCTGCGCGACACGGCGATCGATCTCGGCGACGCGCGGGGCGATGAGCCGGCTGATCACACCGCCGTGCAGAGCCGTGAACGACGCGTTGACGTACGCCGTGACGACGAGGATGAGCGGTACGCAGAGCAGCGGATGCCACCAATTGTCCACGCCGACCGCGAACGTCACGTCGGAGAACAGATTCACTTCTGCGCCCGGGCGTGTGAGGCCTGTGACCGCCAATGCGAAGGGGAGCCCGACTGCGATGACCTGCGCGAGGAGGAGGGCGAAGGCCAGGAGCCCCATGATGATGCCTATCGAGAGCGCGACGACTTCGCGCCAGGTCGTGGGCTCGGTGAGCCGGATCCAGAGCCAGTTGTGCTTCTCCTCCCTGGGCACGCGGACATGACCGCTGGCGCGCGCCGGATGACCGATCAGGCGCAGCCTCTTTCGTTCGATCATCGCGAAGAGGATCCCCCAGAGCGGAAGGATCACGATCGTCGCGACGACAGGGAGCACCAGCACCACGCCGAGCACGGCGGTGATGACGACGCCCAGCAGTCCGGCCCACGGCCATCGGGAGATCAGGAAACGGCCGGGCGGCAGCATCAGCCCCTGCCAGATCGTCTCGGTGCGCACGGGATCAGCCTATGCACAGGAGCTCGTCCGCCAGTGGTCGAGAGCCCGAAGGTAGCGCCAGGTCTACCAGGGATGCCTCTCGCGCTCCGATGCGCGTCGTCGTCGTTCGCCGTCTACTGGAGCAATGACTACTCCCACACCTGCGACTGCGGTTCCCCTGCTCAGAGCGAAGGGGATATCGAAGGGCTACGCCGTCGGCCGTGGTCCGGCGGCGAACGTGCTGCGTGACGTCGATCTCCACGTCGCGCGAGGCGAGATGGTGAGCATCGTCGGGCCGAGCGGATCGGGCAAATCGACGTTGATGTACTGCCTGGCGGGACTCGAACGAGCGGATGCCGGCGAGATCGAGTTGGACAGCACACGCATCGAACGGATGCCTCAGCGACGACTCGCCAAACTCCGGCGCGATCGGATCGGATTCGTGTTCCAGAGCTACAACCTGATCCCGTCGCTGTCCGCTGCGGAGAACGTCGCGCTGCCGGCGCGTCTGGCACGTCGCCGATCGCCCGACACCGCGGCAGCGCTGACCGCTGTCGGGCTGTCAGGACACGGGAGCAAGCGCCCCGGCCAGCTTTCGGGCGGGCAACAGCAGCGCGTCGCGATCGCACGAGTACTGGCCGCGCAGCCGGAGATCGTCTTCGCAGACGAGCCCACAGGGGCGCTCGACACGGCCACGGGGGCGCAGGTGCTGGATCTTCTGCGCGCACACGCTTCCGGACGGAACGGCGTGATACTCGTCACCCACGACCTGGAGGCGGCTGCTCGGGCCGACCGTACCGTGGTCCTCAGAGACGGCGCCGTGGTGACGGAGCTTCTGCGTCCTTCCGCCGGGGACATCCTCGGCGCGCTGCAGTCGCCCGTTCGCACAGGAGCGGCCGCGTGATCCCGCTGCTCCGTGCTGAGCTGCGGCACGGCTGGGCCACCTGGAGCGGCCTGGCCGCGGTCGGCGCGGTTGCCGCAGTCTCGTTCTCGGCCGCGATCGCGATGCTCGAGGCCGGCCTCGCGGAGGGTGGGGAGATCCTGGACGCGTCTGTCAGCTTCCTTTCGATCCTGCTGATCCTGAACGTCCCCGCCGGGGCGATCGTGATCGCCGCCGTGTCGCGCCTCGCTGTCGGCCTTCACCGTGCGGTGTACGCACGATGGCAGCTCGCGGGAGTCAGCCCCGCACAGACTTCCGCGGTCGTCATCTCGCAGCTCACGGGCGTCGGCCTGCTCGCAGGCTTCGTCGGCTTCGGTGCGGCTGTGCTCATCGTCCCGCCGTTCCTCCACGCCGTCTTCGTCGACGACTCGTCCTGGTGGGCCGAGGCCTCGATTCGGCCGGGGGCCCTCACCGGTGTCATCGTGGTGCCGCTCACGACGCTGGTGGTGCTGCTGGGCGGGTTCCGTGGCGCGAGATCGGCGGGCCGTACGCCGGCTCTCAGTGCGTTGCGCGAACCGGAGGCGGAGGCGAAGCGCATGCGATGGTGGCGCTGGCTGCTGCTGGTCGCCGTTCTGCTCGCAGCAGGGTTCGGCGGTGCCCTCGCACCGTTCCGTGCCGAAGAGCGCAGCACCGCGATCTCGCAGTTCCCGCTGCTCCCCGCGTATCTGACGGCGATCGTCGCGACCGCCGCCCCCGTGCTGTCCCCGCTCGTCCTCAGAGCGTGGACAGCGCTGATCCCTGCACGAGCATCCGCGACCTGGCACCTCGCCCGGCACCAGGCGCGTTACCACCTCGGGAGGAGCACGGCATCCGTCACTCCCCTGTTCGTCGGCACCGCGCTGCTGGGCGGCTTGATGACGATGTCGGCTACCACCAGCACGGCGATGACGTCGGCCGGCTTGCCGGGGAACTTCGATCTGGGCATCATGCAGGTGATGCTCCTCGTGGGCGGGCCCGTGCTGCTCGGTGCGACGGGGGCTGCAGTCGTGCTGTTCATGAGCAACCGCACGCAGGCGTCAGAGCAGGCGCTGCTCCGAGCGAGCGGGGCCAGCCACGGCGTCGTGCTCGGCGCCGCTGTGTGCCAGGCAGCGATTCATGTGATCACGGCGACGCTGCTCGCGTCGATCGTGGTGTTCGGCACCGCTCTCATCAGTGCGGCCGCGCTCGGCCGCTTCGTCCCCGCGGTCCCCGTCCTCGACATCGGAGCGGCCGCGCAGCTGGTGGCGCTCGGTCTCGTTCTGACGGTCTCGGCGACGCTCGTTCCGGCCATGGCCCGCATGCGGGAACCGCTCGCCCTGCGTCTCGCGGCAGAGTGAGCGGTTCGGCCACTCAGAGCGGTGCGGCGAAGAACGCGAGCTCGTGCGCGGCGGAGATCTCGAAGGCCCGATGCATCCGACTGCGTCGTTCGGGCGAGGCCGATACCGCTGCCTCCGCGACGTAGGCGATCGCCTGGACCGTAGCCTGCTCGAATGCCGGGTCGGCGTAGGTTGCGAGCCACGAGGCGTACGGATGCTGCGGATCGCAGGCATACTCGCCGAACTCCCCCGCATGCAGGCGGCGGCCCAGATCGTCGTACAGCCAGAAGCACGGCAGGATCGCGGCGATCAGCTCGGCGTAGTCGCCGGTGAACGCGGTCGCCCGCAGATGGTCGAGGTACGCCATGGTCGCCGGTGCGCGCTCGGCCGCGAAGGTCTCGGCGCTGACGCCCGCGTCGGGGGTGAGCCAGGACGCGTGCAGCTCGAGTTCGCCGACGATCGAGCCGTGGGCGGAGTGCGCCCAGAACGCCTGCTCGGCCGAGGTGGGCGCGAGGCGCGACGCCTCGGCGAGCACCCGAGCGTATTCGCGCAGGTACAGGGCATCCTGCTCCAGATAGAAGACGAAGGCCTCGCGTCCGAGCGTGCCGTCGGCGAGAGCCCGGATGAACGGCAGCCCATCGATATCCGAGCGGATGCCGGAGATCCTCTCCCACCAGTCGGTCGCGATGCCCTCGGCGCTCGGTCTGGTCTCGAGTCCGCCCCGCGCCCACAACCCGGCGAAGTGGTTGATCGGCCCGTGACCGCGCCCGACCATGAGCGCCTCGCCCTCTCGCAGCGATTCGCGCAACCAGGCCCGCGATCCCGCGACGGCGTCGTCAGGAGCCTCACCCCTCGCGAGGCGGGTCGCGAGCGCGGATGACAGCGAGCAGCCGGTTCCGTGCGTGTTGCGGGTCTCGATGCGCGCGTCCGTGAACTCGATGGTCGTGCCGGCGCCGATGAGAGCATCCGGTGCCTCCGCACCGTCGAGGTGCCCGCCCTTCACCAGCACCCGCGCTCCGATCGCGGTTGACAGCACCGCGCCCGCAGCGAGCGCGTCGTCCCAGCCGTCGATGTCGCGCCCCACGAGCACGCCGAGTTCGCCGAGGTTCGGGGTGATGACGTCGGCGCGGGCGAGCAGTGCGCCGAGGGCGTGTTCGGCCTCGGCATCCAGCAACCGGTCCCCGCTGGTCGCGACCATCACCGGGTCCACGACGACGATGGGCGGACGGGCCGCGTCGAGCCACTCGACGACAGTTCGGATGACCTCTGCGTTCGCGAGCATCCCGATCTTCACCGCGTCGATCACGATGTCGTCGGAGATCGCGTGGAGCTGCTCCCGGAGGAAGTCGATCGGCGGCACATGCACGGCGCGGACGCCTTGCGTGTTCTGCGCGGTGAGGGCCGTGATCACAGCCATGCCGTATCCCCCGGAGGCTGCGATCGACTTGAGATCGGCCTGCACGCCGGCGCCGCCTGACGGGTCGCTGCCGGCGATGCTCAGCACGCGAGGGACTCCGGCCGCCCGCCACCGCTGCACGAACGCTGCTGCCGTCTCGGCGGGGTCTTCTGCGGCACACAATGCGGACACGACGGCGAGGCCTGCCGCACCGGCGTCCCGCAACGCCTCGGTGTCGTCGATGCCGACACCTCCGATCGCGACGCAGGGCAGCGGACTCGCGGCGGCGAACGCACGGAAGCCGTCGACGCCGAGAGCCGGAGGATGATCGGGCTTGGTCTTCGTCGGGCGGATGACTCCCACCCCCAGGTAGTCCACGGTTCCGGCGGGGAGGGCGAGTGCGGCGTCGAGATGAGCCCGGTTGTTCGCGGTGAGACCGATCAGCGCATCGGGGCCGAGTTCCGATCGGGCACGGAGCACCGACGCGTCGCCCTGCCCGAGGTGGACGCCGTCGACCCTGGCGCCTGCTTCCCGGGCGGCGATCGCCGCGTCGAGCCGGTCGTTGACGAGCAGCAGCGATCGCCCGCCGATCGCCCGCGACAGTTCGATCAGCTGCGCCGTGATCTCGGCATCTGTCGCTTGCTTGTCGCGCAGCTGGACGACGCGCACTCCCCCGTCGACCGCGTGACGGACCGTGTCGACGACGCCGCGCTCTCCGCACAACGCCGGATCGGTGACGAGGTACAGCGACAGGTCGGCGATCACAGCGCAGCCGTCTCGACGCGAGCCGCGGACTCGATGTCGGCGGGTTGCACGGCGGCGAGCGCATCGAGAAACGCGACGGCGAAGCTGCCGGGCCCCGTGGATGCGCTGGCGGCGCGTTCAGCAGCGACCGTGTAGACGAGGCTCGCCGAGGCCACTGCGAGCAGCGGCGGGGTGGCTCTGGCGCGTGCGGCTCCGAGGAAGGCAGCCATCACTGCGCCGAGGGCGCATCCGCCGCCGGTCACCCTGGTGAGCAGTTCGTGCCCGTTGGCGAGCCGGAGCACGCGCTCGCCGTCCGTGATGAGATCGACCGGTCCGGAGACCGCCACGACGCTGCCGAATCTCGAGGCGAGCGCGCGGGCCGCATCGATCGCGGCGTCTGCGCTGTCCGTCGCATCGACACCGCGCCCTCCTGCGCTGAGTCCGGCGAGTGCGAGGATCTCCGAGGCATTGCCACGGATCGCGGTCGGGCGTTGCTCGGCGAGACGGTGCGCGAGCGCGGTGCGCACCGGCAGCGCACCGATCGCGACCGGATCGAGGACCCAGGGAGTTCCGGATGCCGTGGCTCCCTCGACCGCCTCGAAGCTCGCCTCCCGCTGCTCGGGGGTCGGCGTGCCGAGGTTCACGAGAAGTCCCGAGGCGATGCCCGCGAACAGGCCGGACTCGCCGACGATGTCCACCATGGCGGGCGCCGCCCCGATCGCGAGCAGCACGTTCGCCGTGAAGCCCGTGACGACCGAGTTCGTGATGCAGTGCGTCAACGGCGGGTCGGCACGCAGCACCTCCAGCAGGGAGGCAGCCTCTGTGACGAGGTCGGCGGCGGATGCAGGACGCAGAAGATCGCTCATGCGACATTCCCTTCGCTAGTGCTAACTAGATCAGGTTCGACGGGTCTGTTCTCAGCCGCGGATGCGGCACCCCGTGTCACTGCTGGCAGTCTAGCGAAGCGGCAGTCGGCGCAGTTCGGCGAGGAGCTCCCGCTCCTCGGATCCTGTGAGCCCGGCACGCCGCTCGCGCTCCACGCCGCGCACGCGCTCGTCCTGAACGACCTCTGCCACCGTGTCCTCCAGCCGGCGCAGGAAACCGCCGTTCGCCAGGTAGGCGGCGTTCGACCGCGCCATGAATCCCGTCATCTCGGCGGGCAGCCACAGCGGCAGCGAACGCTCGCCCGCCCAATACTCGACGCCGTGCTCGACGAGCCACTCCTCCTCGGCCGACACTGTGCCGCCGGTGTGTCCGGTCGCTGTGCGGAACAGCGCGAGCACGTCGCCGAGCGGATGCTGCGCACCGACCGCGTTGATCGCACCGGTGGCGGTGGCCGTCGCGATGAACGCCGCGACGTCGTCGACGTCGATCACCTGCGCCGTGCGCCCCTCCGTCGGCGGCAGCAGCACATCCGCCGATCCCGCTCTCAGCACCGCCGCAGCCCAATAGCCGAAACGATCGCTGGGGTCGCCCGATCCGACGATGAGCCCAGGCCGGACGATCAGCGCACGACCGTCGAGGGTGCGCACCGCGTCTTCGGCGGCGACCTTCTGCGGGCCGTATTCGTACTCGTCTCCCGGCTTCGCGGCAACGTGCAGACGTGCGGATTCGTCGGCGCCCACCGTGACGTCATCGGCGTACGCCGACACCGACGACACGTACGTCCAGCGTGCAGCACGATCGCCGAGCGCGACCACGGCGGCGATGACGTGATCGGCCCGCGAGGAGATGTCGATCACGTGGTCCCACTCCCGCGCAGACAGCGCCTCGTACACGCGAGGGTCGTCGCGATCTCCGCGCACGAGCTCGGCGCTGCCAGGCGCCGCCCGGCTGCCCCGTGCGAGGCAGGTGACGTCGACGCCATCATCCTGCAGGCGTTGTGAGATGCGGCCGGAAAGCCAGCCGGTTCCGCCGAGGATCAGAGCGTTCGTCATCCGTCCATGTCACCAGCATCCGCCGCCCGAGGGAAGGTGATCCGCCGAGAGCAGAGTTCGAGGATCAGGCGCCGCGCAGTTCGTCCAGACCGCGCAGAGCGGGAATCGTCCACGACGGATCGGGCCGCCAATCGATCCACTCCGCATCGAACGGCCATTCGCCCGAGCGGAACGACTCGATCGCCGCTCCGGCGTGACGTTCGATCTGCGCCGCTTGCTCGCGGGTCAGCCTCCCCTGGCTGATCGCGGCGACGACCTCGTCCTCATCCTTGAGATGGACTGTGCGGTCCGCCGCGATCCAGACGTCGAGGATGTGATCCGAGGAGTACGTGTCACGGTCGGTGCGCAGATGCGCGTTCTCGAGGTTCACGTACCACCCGTCGAAACGCCAGTCGCCGTCGTCTGCAGGCTTCCAGAACAGGCACACGGACCAGGCGGCTCCGACCGGAGCGATGCGCAGACTGCCTCCGCCCCACCACTCCTCGACGATCCTCGTACGATGATCCAGCCACCGCCGTTCGAGCGGAATCGAGCGGACCCGGTCGCCGGTCGCAGAGCCCTGCGCCTCCTGCAGCGTCCCAGGCGCGAGCCAGGCGACGAGACCGCGTTCGTCATCACGAACCACACGCATGGGTGAGATCGTCGACGGGTCGCCGGGCTGCCAGCCCGGCGCGCGGTAGTGCCAGTCGATCTGATCGCCAGGCGCGAGGAACGGACCTTCGCCAAGCGGACGGGCGCCCTCCGGGACGGCCGCCGGGGTGCTGTGCGGGAGGATGCTCATCCTGCCACGCTACCCCGGCGCCGTACCCGAATCCTGGTCAGTCGCGCAGCGCGGCGCCGAAACGCTCTGCCGCCACGGCCACACCGGCGAGCTTCGCCTCGGTCGCCTCGGCTGCGGTCAGCGTGCGGTCGTCGGCGCGGAAGCGCAATGCGAAGGTGAGGCTCTTCGAACCCGCCGGCACACCCTCGCCGCGATAGTCGTCGACCAGACGCAGCGATTCCAGAAGCGGACCCGCGCCCTCGACGAGCGCCGCACGCAGCTCGGCTGCGGGCAGATCGGCCGCTACGGTGAGCGACACGTCCTGCGTCGCGGCCGGGAAGCCCGACAGGGAGGCTGCGACGACCGACTCGCCCGCGAGCGACAGAACGCCGTCGAGGTCGAGCTCGAGGACGGTTGCGCGTCCCGGCAGATCCGCGTCGGCGGCTACGTCGGGGTGCAGTTCTCCCACGTAGCCGACCGTGGACTCACCGACCCGCAGCACACCCGTGCGTCCCGGGTGGAGAGCCGCGCGCTGGCTCTGCTCGACGTCGATCTCTACGCCTGCGGCAGCGGCGATCACGCCTATGGCGTCGAGCGCTTCGGCCAGGCCGGCCGGCTCGGCCGGGCGTCCCGGCTGGCGCGCGGACACGTTTCCGGTGAGAAGAGCCGCGATGTGGCGGTGCTGCGGCGGGATCGACGCGTTGAGCTCGGCGAGCTTGTCGTCACTCGGCCGCGCTCCGAGCGGCGGCACATCGTCGGTGCCGTAGACCACCCCGGGCTCGGGCAGGAACACGACGCCGGTCTCGAAGATCGCCAGATCCGTGAAGCCGCGCGAGATGTTGCGGTGCGCGATCTGCAGAAGGCCGGGGATCAGCGAACGACGCAGGAACGGCGCCTGACCGTCGAGCGCGTTGGCGAGACGGATGCTGGGCAGCTTCTCGCCGGAGGCGGATCCGTGCAGGTCGTTCTGGACATCGCTCGTGAACGGGAAGGAAGAGGTCTCGACGAAGCCCGCCGCGGCGAGGGCGTTCGAGACGCGACGACGGCCCTGCTGGTGCGCGGTGAGGCCGCGACCCGACGGCGGGGTGGGCAGGACCGAGGGGATGCGATCGAGCCCGTGGATGCGGGCGACCTCTTCTGCGAGCGTCCATTTGTCGGTGAGGTCGGGACGCCAGGTCGGGGGGATGACGACCCAGTGGTCCTCCCCCGTCGTGACCTCGGCACCGATCGTCTCCAGTGCACCCGTGATCTCGGCATCCGTGTAGTCCACGCCGATGAGCCTTTGCACGAACCCGGCCGGCAGCTCGATCTCGCCGACGAAGACCTCGGAGAACAGCGCGCCGCCCTCGTCGGTGAGCGTGCCGCCCGCGAGCTCGACCATCAGATCGGCGGCACGGCGGGCCGCGACGAACGGGATCAGCGGGTCGACGCCGCGTTCGAAGCGCTTGGACGCCTCGCTGGGCAGCTTGTGGCGACGAGCCGACCGCGCGATCGTGATCGGGTCGAAGGTCGCCGCCTCGATCAGCACGTTGCGGGTCGCATCGTTCATCTCGGTGGTGCCGCCGCCCATGACGCCCGCGATGCCGATCGGACCGGACTCGTCGGTGATCAGCAGATCCTCGACGTGCAGCGCGCGGTCCTGACCGTCGAGAGTCGTGATCTTCTCGCCGGAGGTCGCGCGGCGGACGGTGATGCCCCCGCTCAGCGTGTCGAGGTCGTAGCCGTGCAGCGGCTGTCCGAGCTCGAGCATCACGTAGTTCGTGATGTCGATCAGGATGCCGAGCGATCGCATGCCGGCCAGCGACAGCCGGGCGATCATCCACGGCGGAGTCGGACGCGAGGGGTCGACATCGCGAACGACGCGCGTGACGAACTCGGTGGCGCCCGGTCGACCGCGCACCGGAGCCCGGTCGTCGATGATCGCGGTGTGGCCGGTGCCCGGCTGCAATTCCGCGAAGTCGCGGTCGGCCGGGTCACGGAAGGAAGCGCCGGTGGCGTGCGAGTACTCGCGCGCGACTCCGCGCAGGGAGAACGCGTATCCGCGGTCGGGGGTGACGTTGATCTCCACCGCGACGTCGTCGAGACCCAGCAGGGCGATCGCATCGGTGCCGACGGGCGCGTCGATGCCGAGATCGGCGAGGACGAGGATGCCGTTGTGCTCGTCGCCGAGCCCCAGCTCTCGAGCCGAGGCGATCATGCCGTCGGAGACGTGGCCGTAGGTCTTGCGCGCGGCGATCGGGAACGGGCCGGGCAGCACGGCGCCGGGCAGGGTCACGACGACCTTGTCTCCGGCGACGAAGTTGTGGGCACCGCAGACGATCCCCCGGACGCCGCCGTGCGCTTCGCCGACATCGACCTGGCACCAGTTGATGGTCTTGCCGTTCGACTGGGCTTCGGCCTCGAGCGAGACGACCTGACCGACGACGACCGGGCCCGAGATCTCGAAGCGGTGGACGTCCTCCTCTTCGAATCCGACCGACACCATCGCCGCGAGGACGTCCTCGGGCGTGGCATCCGCTGCCAGATCGACGTACTCACGCAACCACGAAAGCGGGACGCGCATCACACCACCATCCCGAACTGCTCGCTGAATCGGATATCGCCTTCTGCCATGTCGCGCATGTCCTGCACGTCGCTGCGGAACATGAGTCCGCGCTCGACGCCCATGCCGAACGCGAAGCCGCTGTACACGTCGGGATCGATGCCCGCGGCACGCAGCACGTTCGGGTTGACCATGCCGCAGCCACCCCACTCGATCCAGCGCGCGCCACCCTTGAAGGTCGGGTGCCACAGGTCGAGCTCGGCGGAGGGCTCGGTGAAGGGGAAGAAGTTCGTGCGGAACCGCGTCTTCGCCTCGGGGCCGAAGAGCTGGCGGGCCACATGGTCGAGCGTGCCCTTGAGGTGCGCCATCGAGATGCCCTTGTCGATCACGAGGCCCTCGAACTGGGTGAACACCGGCAGGTGCGTGGCGTCGAACTCGTCGGTGCGGTACACGCGGCCGGGGCACAGCACGTAGATGGGCAGCTCACGGTCGAGCATCGAACGCACCTGCACCGGGCTGGTGTGGGTCCGCATCACCAGGTGACGCGAGGTCGGGTCGACGTAGAAGGTGTCCTGCTCCTGGCGGGCGGGGTGGTCGACATCGAAGTTCAGAGCGTCGAAGTTGAACCACTCGTGCTCGAGCTCGGGGCCTTCGGCGATCTCCCACCCCATGCCGACGAAGATGTCAGAGATCTGCTCGCTGAGCAGGGTGAGCGGATGCCGAGCCCCCACACGCGTGCGGGACGGGACCGCGGTGATGTCGACGCGTTCGGCCTCGAGGCGGGCGGCGACCTCGGCGGCGGCCAGCTCCGCCTCCTTCGCGGCAAGCGCCTGCGTGACCTGCCCTCGGCCCTGGCCGACGAGCTTGCCGAACGCGGCCTTGTTCTCGGGCGCGACCTCTCGCATCGAGGCGTTCAGGATGGCGAGCGGCGATCCCTCTGCGACGTGGGCGGCGCGAGCCGCCTTGAGCTCGGTCGTGTCGGCTGCCGCACCGATGGCCTCGAGGGCTGCGGCGACGGCGGCTTCGACCGCTTCTGGGGTGATCTCTGGTGACTCAGACACGAGAGTCGAGTCTACCGGGGACGAGTCCCCGATCCACGCGGCTCAGAGCCCTTGAGCGCCTGAGCTGTTCCCGTCGTGCTTCCCGGCACGGCTCTGCAGCGCGATCGCCTCGGTGAGCGTCGCCTCGTCGTCGGCCGCGACGTTCGCCACCGGAGCCTGCGTCTTCGGCGAGCGCTTCACACGACGCTGCATCCGATAGGCGATGTAGGAGAGCACGAGACAGACCGCCACGTACATCGTGCCGCCGACCATGGCCGACTGGATCAGCGGCGACCCGTACGGCGCCTGGTTGCCGATCTGGTTGATGACGAACAGCAGCTCCTGATACGTGATGATGAAGCCAAGAGCGGTGTCCTTGAGCGCCACGACGAGCTGCGCGATGATCACCGGCATCATGGCGCGCACCGCCTGCGGCAGCAGGATCAGCCGCATCACGCCGCTCTTGCGCAGGCCGATCGCGTAACCGGCTTCCTTCTGCCCGCGGGGCAGTGACTCGACACCGGCGCGCAGCACCTCGGCCAGCACCGAGCCGTTGTACACGATCAGCGCGATCACGACGGCGAAGTAGGGCGGCACCTTTACCCCGATGACCGGCAGACCGTAGTACAGCAGCATCATCAGCACGAGCACCGGAACCGCGCGCAGCACCTCGATGATCCATCTGACCGGCTCGCGCACCCAGGCGTGGTCTGACAGCCGTCCGATGCCGAGCAGGAAGCCGAGGACGATCGATCCGACGCCGGCGAGAGCGAAAGCGCCGAGTGTGCTCAGCAGTCCCTGTCCGAAGCGGACCCAGACCGTCGAGAACGTGAAGATGTTCCATTTCGCGGCGGTGAACTGGCCGGTCGCGTACAGTCGCCAGACGACCCACGCCAGCACCGCGAGAACGACGAGAACGGTGAGGACGCCGATGAGCCGGTTCCGGACGATCGCCTTGGGGCCCGGGACGTCGAAGAGTACGGAGCTCATCGTGCGATCCTCCACTTGTTCTCGAGATAGCGCTGCAGCCAGCCGAGCAGCAGCACGAGCCCCACGAAGACGACCATGACCCAGAGCAGCACCACCAGTGCGTTCTCACCGACTTCGCTGAGGGATGCACGGATCGTGCCTAGATTGACGACCGAGAAGCCGGCCGCGACAGTCGTGTTCTTCATGAGGGCGATCAGCACGCTCATCATCGGCGGCACCACGGATCGCGTCGCCTGAGGCAGCACGACGAACCGCATCACCTGTCCGAAGTTCAGCCCGATCGCCCTCGCCGCCTCGGCCTGGCCGATCGGGACGGTGTTGATGCCTGCGCGCAGCGCCTCGGCCACGTAGGTGGCGGTGTAGATACCGAGCGCCACGACCGCGAGAAGCGTGTAGTTCATCCGCTCCCCCACCAGAATCGGCAGGCAGAAGGCGAAGAAGAACATCACCAGCGTGAGGGGGGTGTTGCGGATCCAGTTGACGTACACGCCGCCTACGATCCGCGCGATCGGCACCGGCGACACGCGCGCGGCGCCGACGATCAGTCCGAGCACGATGGCGATGAGACCGCCGCCGAAGAAGAGCACGAGGGTTCCCCGCAGCGCTTCGCCCCAGAGGTCGAGGTGGTCGGTGATGACTCCCACTGATGCTCCTGTCGATTTCGGATGCTGATGCCGGACGGACAGCGGGCGGCCGGATCTCCGGCCGCCCGCTCAGGGTCAACCGACCGGGTCGACCTTCGGCTGGGTCGCCTTGACGCCGGAGGCGCCCAGGTTGTTGTCGAAGATCTGCTGCCAGATGTCGCCACCGTCGGTCAGCTGCGTGTTGAAGTACTCCACCAGTGCGGTGTCGCCCTTCGCGATGCCGATGCCGTAGCGCTCTTCGCTGAACGGCTCGCCGACGACCTTGATCTGCTCGGGGGCCTGTGCCGCGTAGCCGATGAGGATCGCCTCATCGGTGGTGACGGCATCCACCTGTCCGTTCTTCAGGTCCTCGACGCACTTGGAGTATGTGTCGTACTCCTTGGTCGGCACCTCGGGGTAGTTCGTCTTGATGTTCTGGATCGGCGTCGATCCCGTCGCCGAGCAGACCGTGGTCGAGGAGTCGAGGTCGTCGACGCTCTTGATCTTGCTGTCGGACGCGACGAGAAGGCCCTGACCGGTGATGAAGTAGGGACCCGCGAAGGAGATCTGCTCCTTGCGCTTGTCGTTGATCGAGTAGGTGCCGACGTAGTAGTCGATGTCGCCGTTCACGATCGCCTGCTCGCGGTTCGCCGAGGCGATCGCCTGGAACTCGATCTTCTCGGGGTCGACGCCGAGTGATGCGGCCATCCACCGGGCGATGTCGACGTCGAAGCCGGTGCGCTCGTTCGTCACCGGGTCGAGGTAGCCGAGACCGGGCTGGTCTTCCTTGACGCCCACCTTGATGGTGCCGCTCGACGAGATCCGGTCGAACGTGGGGCTCCCGTCGATCTTGACGTCCTTCTCCACCGTCCACGGCGTGCTGTTCGACGAAGGCTCCTCCTCCGTGCCGCCGCCGGTGCCGGTGCTGGTCGGCGTGCCGCTGTTGCAGGCGGTCAGCGCGAGCAGCGCTGCTGCCGCGATCCCGATTCCTGCCAGTGTCCGTGTGCGTCGCATGTGCGTCTCCTTCGTGTGCTGTGTGTGCAGGGCAGAAAAGTTCAGTGGGTGAGCAGCTTCGAGAGGAAGTCCTTGGCGCGATCGCTCTTCGGGTGCGTGAAGAACTCTTCGGGCGTGGCCTCTTCCACGATGCGGCCGTCGGCCATGAAGACGACCCTGTCGGCAGCCTTGCGGGCGAATCCCATCTCGTGCGTGACCACGATCATGGTCATCCCCTCGTGTGCGAGCTCGACCATCACATCGAGGACCTCGTTGATCATCTCGGGGTCGAGAGCGCTGGTGGGCTCGTCGAACAGCATCACCTTGGGGTGCATGGCGAGGGCGCGGGCGATGGCCACGCGCTGCTGCTGGCCGCCGGAGAGTTGAGCCGGGAGCTTCGACGCCTGCTTTGCGACGCCGACGCGTTCCAGGAGCGCCATGGCCTCTTTCTCGGCATCCGCCTTCTTGACGCCGCGGACCTTGATCGGCCCCAGGGTGACGTTCTCGAGGATCGTCAGGTGCGCGAACAGGTTGAACGACTGGAACACCATGCCGACGTCGGCCCGCAGGTGCGCGAGCCCCTTGCCCTCGGCGGGGAGCTCATCTCCGTCGATGCGGATGCTGCCGCTGGTGATCGTCTCGAGCCGGTTGATCGTGCGGCACAGCGTCGACTTGCCAGAGCCCGAGGGGCCGATCACGACGACGACCTCTCCTTCGTTCACGGTGAGGTCGATGTCGGTGAGCGCCTGGAATTCTCCGTAGTGCTTCTGGACGTTCTCGACCACCACGAGGGCCGAACCTGAGGTCATCATCTCTCCAAGCTAGCCACGTCGCTCGCGGGCTTCTAGGCCGCGCCTGCGACATTTACCCGTTCGTAACAGGGCGATCCGTCTACGCTGACATCCCACCGGGTCACCCCACGTCCTGCCCCTAGCAGGCCGTGGGGTCGCCTTGACTGCTGTCCTCAGCCCCCGGACGACGCAGTCAGGCTGGCACCCGATCGGTGTGATCACTGATGCGATCGACCCCAGATTGGCAGAGCAGCGCACACGAGTGAGGCTTTCTTGAGGATTTCTTGAGACTCACCGCCGGCACTCACTCACGCATCCCGCGATAGAACCCGACCGCCCCGGGATGCAGATCGACAGGGCTCGTGAAGATCGCCTGTCGTCGGTCGAGCAGAGCAGCGGCCGGCACCTGGGTCGCGATCCGCTGACGCGCGTCGAAGAGGGTGGAGAGGACGTCTCGGACGACCGCATCGGGTGTGGATGACGCGGTGATGAGGTAGTTGGGGACCGCCATGGTCGGGGCGCTCTCGGTCAGTCCGTACGTGCCGACGGGGAGGTCCGCGGTGCGATAGGCGTTCGCGTAGCGTTCGTTGACCGCCGTGACCCAGGTCCGCTCTATCGGCAGCAGCCGCACGGGCTGGGTCGCTGCGAGCTCCTCGATGCCCGGCGTCGGCAGTCCGCCCACCCAGAAGAAGCCGTCGATGCTCCCCGAACGCATCGCGCCGATCGAATCGCTCAGACCGAGCTGCGGATCGTCGACCGTGTCGATGTCGACCCCCGCGGCGTCGAGAACCCGCGTCGCGATCACATTCACGCCGGAATCGCGCGCGCCCAGTGACACGGTCGCTCCGGCGAGGTCGGTGATCGAGTCGATGTCGGAGTCTCCCCGCACGACCACGTGCAGGTACTCGTCGTACAGTCGCGCGATCGCGACGATCGGAAGCGCTTCGTCGAACGCTCCGGTCCCCATCTCGGCGTCGGCCGCAGCATCCGCCTGCGCGAATCCGAGCAGCGCCTCCCCCGTGCCGACGCGGCGGAGATTGTCGAGCGACCCGGCGGTCTGCTCCACCTGCATCGTGATGTCCAGCGCTTCCGACATGGTGTCGGCAATCCGCCCGCCGTAGTCGTAGTAGACGCCCGTCGGGCTGCCTCCGGCGATCGTGTAGGTCTGATCCGTCCACTCGCCGGCGCGAGACGCGCAGGCGCTCATGGCCAGCATCGCGATCACCGTCAGCACCCCTGCCGCGACCCTCCGCCCTGTCGCCCTCATTCCGCGCGTCCGTCCCGCAGACGCAGCGCCACCCGCAGACCTCCGCCGTCCGCCGGAGACACCAGAAGGTCTCCCCCGATCGAACGCATGAGGTCCGTCGCGATCGCGAGTCCGAGACCGCTGCCCGGCACGTCGTCGCCGTCCGCACCCCGCCAGAACCGATCGGCGGCCTGGACGGCCTGATCCGGAGTGAGGCCGGGTCCGTGGTCTCTCACGGTGATGCTGCACTCGACGCCGTCCCGTGCTGCGCGGAGATCGACGACGCCCCCGTCGGGTGAGAACTTCACGGCATTGTCGATGAGGGCGTCGAGAGCGCTCTCCACGATCATGCGGTCGGTGACGCTCAGCACGGCGTCGCCGCCGTCGGCGTTCAGCGTGACTCCGCGCTGCGCCGCGACCTCACGCCAGGCACCCGCGCGTCGCGCGGCGAGAGCCGTGAGGTCGACGGCGGAGAAGGTCGAATCGCCGCGCCCGCTTCGCGTGAGGGCGAGAAGCGTCTCCAGTATCTCCGTCATCCGCCGCCCCTCCTGCCGAGTCTCCTCGACGTCTCCGTCCCACTCGGGCCCCAGGCCGGTCGCGAGGTACTCGACGCGCAGCAGAAGGGCGTTGAGCGGATTGCGCAGTTCATGCGAGGCGTTGGCCGCGAATTCCTGCTGCCGCGCGACCACGCGTTCGATCTCGTCGGCCATGCCGTTGAACACCTGCGTCGCCCGGCGCAGTTCCGGCGGTCCCGTGTCGACATCGACGCGAGCGTCCATCGCGCCGTGCTCGATCGCGACCATCGCTTCATCGAGTCGGCGCACGGGCGACAGCACCCATCGGGCGAGCTGGAACACCAGTCCGATTCCCAGAGCGATCGACACGACGGCGATCACGGCGAAGATCGTGACCTGCCTGGCGATGGCGACACGAGCCGCTTCGCCGGTCGCCGAGATCATCACCGCGCCGATCACATCGCCGTCATCGAACACGGGCTCGACGAGCGACAGGTCTGCGACGACCCAGGGCTGCGCCGGCGTGGGGGTCTCCGCGCGGCGTCCGGAGAGTGCCTGAACGACCTGCTCGCCCTGCGTCTCGGACAGCGGACGGGACGACGCGATGTCGCTCGCCGCCCACACTCCTCCCGAGAGATCGAAGACCGCGACCTGCGTGCCGTACACCTCCTGGAAGCGGGCGGCCTCGGCGTCGAACACGGCAGTGCTGCCCGCGAGAAGAGACTGTCGTGCGGTCGTCACGAAGTAGCCGAGGTCGCCGAGCTGCTGCGTGTAGAAGGTCTGCTGGATGCTGCGCGCGGCGCTCCAGCCCGCCGCGCCGCCGAGGGCCAGCAGCACGGCGATCAGCGGAACCAGGAAGACGACGACGAGTCGGGCGCGCACAGGTCAGGAGCTCACGAGTCGATAGCCGACGCCGCGCACCGTCTCGATGAAGCGTCTCTCGCCGGCTTTTCGCCTGATCGCGCCGACGTGCACCTCGAGGGAGTGCGTGAAACCCCGCCAGTCGGTGTTCCACACCTCGCGGATCAGACGGTCCTTCGGCACCGCGACTCCCGGATGCCGTGCCAGCACCGCGACGATGTCGAACTCCTTCGGCGTGAGGTCGACGGGCGCGTCGCTGACCAGCAGCCGTCGCGCCACGAGATCGATCCGTACGTCGTCGCCGGACACCACGACGACGCGCTCGGCTTCGGTGTGGACGGGGCGCGAGCGCCGAGTGACGGCCTCGATCCGTGCGAGGAGTTCATGAACGTCGTAGGGCTTGACCACGAAATCGTCCGCACCGGCGCGAAGGCCTTTGATCCGCTCGGTGACCTGACTGCGCGCCGTGACGACGACGATCGGAACGTCGGAGCGCGCGCGGATACGCCGGCACAGGTCGATGCCGTCGACATCAGGCAGACCCAGATCCAGCAGGACGACCTCGGTGTGCGCGTCGAGGATCTGCAGGGCGGATGCTCCGTCCGACGCGCGTTCGGTCGCGTAACCCGACCTCGCGAGGAACGCGTCGAGCGCCGCTGCGACGCGCTCGTCGTCTTCGATTATCAGAATCCGCATCGATCCTGCCCCTTTTCAGCCGGCGCCCCCTCGCGCGGCGGACATCACCGCGCGCTACCGGGGATCTACCGTACCAGCCGGGCGAGGGCGCTCATGACCGGTCAATCACGACCCGGACGCGGCACGCTGTGCGAAGGCGCTCTCATACAGGCACACGCTCGCCGCCGTCGCGAGGTTCAGCGACTCGGCCCGTCCGAAGATCGGCAGTTTCAGCACATGGTCGGCGAGCGCGAGTGCATCGTCTTCCAGACCCCGCGCCTCATTGCCGAAGAGCCAGGCGGTCGGCTGCGCGAGGACCCCTTCTGCGCGCGCCGCGAGCAGATCGTCGCCCTTGACATCGGCGGCGAGCACGTTCAGTCCCGCAGCGTGCGCGTGCGCGATGACCTCGCGGAGGTCGGCCGCGACGGAGACGGGAAGGTGGAACAGCGACCCCGTCGTGGCGCGCACCACCTTGGGGTTGTAGGGGTCGACCGTGCGCCCCGTGAGCACGACGGCATCGGCGCCCGCCGCATCGGCCGCGCGGATGATGGTGCCGAGGTTGCCGGGGTCGCGGATCTCCTCGCAGATCGCCACGAGACGCGGGGCGGAGGCGAACACCTCGCGGACCGCGGTCGGGGTCTGCCGGACCACTGCGACGAGCCCCTGGGGCGTGACGGTGTCGGCCATCGCTCCCAGCACGTAGTCGGTCACGTGCACGGCGTCGACGCCGGCATCCGCCGCCTTCGCCCGGATGTCGGGGTGCTTCTCCCAGCCATTCGTCGTCGCGAACAGCTCGACGATCGCATCCGGCCGGTACGTCAGCGCCTCGCGGACGGCCTGCGGGCCCTCGAGAAGGTACAGCCCGGTCTCGGCGCGCGCACTGCGCTTGGTCAGTTTGGCGACGGCACGGACTCGGGGGGACCGGGGGTTCTCCAGCACGGTCTCAGTCTAGGGACAGCGAGGAGCTTTCCCTGCCAGCCTCGTCCTCGCCTGCAGAGTAGGGTGCCTCAATGACCTCTCCCCCAACGGTGGTGACTCGTCGCCGGACAGTGCTCGCGGGTCTCGCCGTCCTCGTCGTCGCCACCGGTCTGCTCGTGCATCGGTTCGTCGGCGGGCAGCTCGGCGACATCGCGGGCGACGCCTTGTATGCGGTGCTGATCTATCTGATTGCGGCGTTCGCGCTGCCGCGCTCCCCCGGGATGAGGCCGGCACTGATCGCCCTCGTGTTCTGCACAGGAGTAGAGCTTCTCCAGTTGACCGGCCTTCCGCAGGTCTGGGCCGCGGCTTTCCCGCCCTCCGCCCTGGTGCTCGGATCCGGTTTCGACCCGCGCGACCTCGTCGTCTACGCGCTGGCCGTCATCGTCGCGGCCGCCGCCGACGCGCTGCTCGCCAAGACGTCCCGCTCGACGCCCGTCGGACATGCGACAGGGCGCCCTCCCGAAGGAGAGCGCCCTGTGTAAAGAGGTGCTTACGCAGCCGACTTCGGCGCGTTGACGTCGGAAGGCAGGGCCTTCTTCGCCGTCTCCACCAGCGTGGTGAAGGTGGCGGCGTCGTTGACCGCGAGGTCAGCGAGCATACGACGGTCGACCGTGACACCCGCGAGGCCCAGGCCCTGGATGAAGCGGTTGTAGGTCATGCCGTTCTGGCGGGCAGCGGCGTTGATGCGCTGGATCCAGAGACGGCGGAAGTCGCCCTTGCGCTTGCGACGGTCCCGGTACGAGTAGACCAGGGAGTGGATGACCTGCTCTTTGGCCTTGCGGTAGAGGCGCGAACGCTGACCGCGGTAGCCGGAGGCGCGCTCGAGGATGACCCGACGCTTCTTGTGAGCGTTTACCGCCCGCTTGACTCTTGCCATTTTCCTGTGTTCCTATTCGTGCGTTCGGGCGCTCAGCGACCGAGAAGCTTCTTGGCGACCTTGGTGTCAGCCTTCGACAGCACCTGGTCCTGGTTGAGGCGACGGGTACGACGGCTCGACTTGTGCTCGAGGTTGTGGCGCATTCCGGCCTGCTGCTTCTTCAGCTTGCCGCTGCCGGTGATCTTGAAGCGCTTCTTAGCACCCGAGTGGGTCTTCTGCTTCGGCATCTTCTCTTCCTTCGTATGGCGCCTTTTCAGGCGACGGTGTCAACCCGCGGTGCGGGAGTCTGGGGGCGGGAGTTACTCCGCTGCGGCCGCGGCCGGCTCGTCGGTGTCGCTCTTGGCTTCGCGAGCAGCCTGCTTGTTCGCGGCGCGCTGCGCATCGCGAACGGCGTTCTGCTCCTGCTTGGCCTCGGACTTGCTCTTCAGCGGAGCCACGATCATCACCATGTTGCGACCGTCGATGGTCGGGTTCGACTCGACCGTTCCGAGCTCGGCGACGTCCTCTGCGAACTTGCGGAGAAGGCGGACACCCTGCTCGGGGCGCGACTGCTCGCGTCCGCGGAACAGGATCATCGCCTTCACCTTGTCGCCGGCCTTGAGGAAGCCCTCGGCACGCTTGAGCTTCGTCGTATAGTCGTGCGCCTCGATCTTCAGGGCGGAAGCGGACCTCCTTGAGGATGGTGTTCGCCTGGTTGCGGCGAGCTTCCTTCTCCTTCTGGGCGGCTTCGTACTTGAACTTGCCGTAGTCCATGATCTTGACCACGGGCGGCTTCGAGTTGGGTGCGACCTCGACGAGGTCGAGGTCGGCTTCCTGCGCAAGGCGCAGCGCCGCCTCGATGCGGACGACGCCGATCTGCTCACCCGCGGGGCCGACGAGGCGGACCTCGGGGACGCGGATGCGCTCATTGGTGCGGGGATCGCTGATGCGTGACTCCTTAGACGATGGTTTCGGCCACCAGGATGCTGTCGGCATCCCGGGCGAAATCGGAGTCGTCCCCCACCCGCCGGCATTCAGACGCCGGCTCTGCACCCAGACAACCGGGGCATCTCTCGATGCGATCCGGTGGAGTGCTAGACCCGGTAGCCTTGAACGGCAAGCGCGGGTGGGAAGTGAATCCTCTTTCGTACCAGAGCATGACGCTCCGGAGCCCGACACAGTCTAACAGAAGGCAAGGCGAAGTGACGAACCAGGCATCGGACGAGGCTGCACGCGAGCGCGAAGAGCGCTGGGCGCGGCAGGAGGAGGCGGCTTCCTCCGCCACGCGGGACATCGCGGACGTGCCCGCTGTGGAGGTCATCACCACCGCCGCCGTGCATCTCATGAGCGCAGCCGCGGTCAAGCTCGGGCTCGCGGACGACCCGGATGCCGCAGCGCAGCTCGACCTCGACGAGGCTCGCAAGCTCATCAACGCTCTGGCCGGCCTCATCACCGCCGGCGCGCCGGAGATCAGCGACATGCACGCGAGGTCTCTGCGCGACGGGCTCCGGTCGCTGCAGCTCGCGTTCCGCGAGGCGTCGAGCATCCCCGACCCGATCGGCAAGGGGCCGGGCGAGAAGTGGACCGGGCCGGTCAACTGAACTGACCGCCCCGGGCTGCGGTCCTCCAGGCTCCGGGATTCGCTCCTCAGGCAAAGAGCGGGGACCCTCCCGCTTCGCGGGACCCTCCCGATTTGCCGGAGGAGCGAATCCCTGCGCCTTCCGACCCTGCGCCCTCGCGTCACCGTTGACTTCGGCTGAAGAGCATGGGTGCGAACCGACTAGTCCTGGGCGACCAGTAGCGGGGCTCATCAAGCCGTTGTCTCGCTGTTCGCACACTGCCGGTCGTTGAGCGAGAGAGAGCAGCGAGCGAGACGAAACGCGGTGAGGCGCACGACTCATGCTCCGCGTCGGCACCGCATCGTTCAGGCCGAGCGGCGCAACTTCACGGTCAGGGAGTCGGCGAGCACGGCGATGCGATCGTCTGCCGCCCAGCGTTGCGCGAGGCGCTGCAGGACCGCATCCAGCACATCTTTTTCAAGGCCGTCGACGAGCTCGAGGATCACCACGAGCTCGGGGCCGCGCAGACGCGCATCGGGGTCTCCCGCGTCGACCGCCACGTCGATCACAGCCAGCTCGTGCGCCACACTGGCCTGGAGAGCCTGGAATACCTCGGGCGACAGGAAGCTCGGCTCCCACGTCTGCCCCTGGGCGACCGCCCAGACGGCAGGACGGCGGAGCACGAACTCGGTCTCAGAGGTCGGATCCAGAACGATCAGGTCGGTGTCCTCCGCCGAGGCCGCGAGAGCCGCACGCACCGCTTCTACCGGAATCGGCCGCGCGGTCGCATCCCACCTCTGCATCGCCTGCACAGAGGAGAAGACAGGCTGAACGCGACGCCCGTCAGGAGCGGCGACGGTCACGATCGACAATTCCTGGGTCTTGTCGACGACAAGCCCGGTGGGCCCGACGCCTTCGTCGCCCTTCTCGGCGACGAGAGGGATGAGGACGCGCGCCGAGCGGAAGGCGTCGACGACCTCGGCCTGCGACCCCTCACCCGACCGGAACCTCAGCAGGGCGTCGAGCAGAGCGGGATCAGCCGATCCGTCATCCCCGGCATGCGGGTTCGACTCGAAGCTGCGCCCCTCCCACGGGACGCCTGCCGAATCGCCGGCCCCGCCTGGAGGCGCCGAATCGCCGGCCCCGCCTGGAGGCGCAGAATCGCCGGCTCCGCCCTGACCGGCCGGGATGCCGTGGCCGTGCGACTCCGGTCCGCAGGAGAGGGGGTCAGTCTCCTGCGACATCCAGCGCCTCGGCCAGCGTGAACGCGCCGGCGTAGAGAGCCTTGCCGACGATCGCGCCTTCGACGCCGAGCGGCACGAGCTCGCGAAGAGCGACGATGTCATCGAGATTGGCGATGCCGCCGGAGGCGACGACGGGTTTCGGAGTGCGCGACGTCATCTCGCGCAGCAGCTCGAGGTTCGGGCCGCGCAGCGTTCCGTCCTTCGTGACGTCGGTGACGACGTACCGGCTGCAACCGGCATCCTCGAGCCTGGCCAGGACCTCCCAGAGGTCGCCGCCGTCCTTGGTCCAGCCACGAGCGGCGAGCGTCGTGCCGCGCACGTCGAGGCCGACCGCGATCGCTTCGCCGTAGCGGCCGATCACGTCGGCCGCCCACTCCGGGTTCTCCAACGCGGCCGTGCCGAGGTTGATGCGTGTAGCCCCGCTCTCGAGCGCCGCCTCGAGGGTGGCGTCGTCACGGATGCCGCCGGAGAGTTCGACGTTCACGTTCTTGAACTGCTTGATGACCTTGCGCAGGATCGGCGCGTTGCTGCCGCGCCCGAAGGCCGCGTCGAGGTCGACGAGGTGGATCCACTGCGCACCCTGTGCGACCCACTCCCCCGCGGCGTCCAGCGGGTCGCCATAGCTGGTCTCGCTTCCGGCCTCGCCCTGCGTGAGACGGACGGCCTTGCCGCCGGCGACGTCGACCGCAGGGAGCAGAGTGAGCGAAGGGGACTGTGCGAAGTCGTTCATGACGTCCTTGAGTGGTGGGAGGGCGCCCATGGCGGGCACGAGAAACGAGGGTACCCCTGCGATCGACGCTCACCCAAATGCGTGACGTCGAACACCGGGATCAGAGGCTTCCGACCCAGTTGCGCAGCAGCTGGATGCCGGCGTCCCCCGACTTCTCCGGGTGGAACTGCGTGGCCGACAGCGGTCCGTTCTCGACCGCCGCGAGGAAGGGGTCGCCATACGTCGTCCATGTGAGCACGGGCTGCGGGAACGGCGGGATCACGTCGAGCTCCCACGACTGCGCGGCATAGGAGTGCACGAAGTAGAAGCGCTCGTCTTCGATGCCCCGGAACAGCACGCTGTCATCGCCGGGCTCGACCGTGTTCCAGCCCATGTGCGGGAGGACGGGGGCGTTGAGCTCGGTGACCGCACCCGGCCACTCGCCGAGACCCTCCGTGTCACGCCCCCGCTCGACCCCGTGGGCGAAGAGCACCTGCATGCCCACGCAGATGCCGAGCACCGGTCGCCCGCCCGCGAGTCGACGGTCGATGATCTCGTCACCGCCGTGCGCGTACAGGGCGTCGCGGACGGCCTGGAAGGCACCGACGCCGGGCACGACGAGACCATCGGCCTCGAGCGCGAGCTTCTTGTCTCGCGTGAGCACGGCATCCGCACCGGCGGCGACGAGAGCTTTGACCGCGGAGTGCACGTTGCCGGATTCGTAGTCGAAGACGGCGACTCTCGGTGCAGTGCTCACAGTGCGCCCTTGGTCGACGGGATGCCGTCGACCAGTGGATCGAGTGCCTTCGCCTGGCGGAACGCACGTGCGAACGCCTTGTACTCCGCTTCCGCGATGTGGTGCGGGTCACGGCCGCCGAGAACGCGCACGTGCACAGTGAGACCGGCGTTGAAGGTGATGGCTTCGAAAGAGTGACGCACGAGCGCGCCGGTGAAGTGGCCGCCGATGAGGTGGAACTCGAAGCCCGTCGGCTCGCCTTCGTGCACGAGGTACGGACGCCCCGAGATGTCGACGACAGCCTGAGCGAGAGCCTCGTCGAGAGGCACGAGAGCGTCGCCGTACCGCGAGATGCCCGACTTGTCGCCGAGTGCCTCGCGGATCGCCTGGCCGAGCACGATCGAGACGTCCTCGACCGTGTGGTGCGCGTCGATGTCGGTGTCGCCGGACGCGCGCACGGTGAGGTCGGTGAGCGAGTGCTTCGCGAACGCCGTGAGCATGTGATCGAAGAACGGCACGGAGGTGTCGATGTGACTGACGCCCGTCCCGTCGAGGTTCAACTCGAGTTCGACGGTCGACTCGGACGTGCTGCGGACACGACGAGAGGTGCGAGGCGCGGGGGTGCTCATGAAGCCGATCCTATCGAGGCGAGAGCGTCCAGGAACGCCGTGGTCTCCGCCTCGGTTCCCGCGGTGACGCGGAGGTGCCCGGGGATCCCGACGTCGCGGATGAGCACGCCCTGGTCGTACAGCCCCTGCCAGGTCGCCTTCGGATCGGACACGCCACCGAACAGGACGAAGTTCGACCAGGACTCGTGGGGGGTGTAGCCGAGCGCCTCGAGCGTGGCCGAGATGCGGTCGCGCTGCTCGACGATCTCGTCGACCATCCCCAGCATCACGTCGGCGTTGCGCAGAGCGGCGACGGCAGCGGCCTGCGTGAGCGCACTCAGGTGGTACGGCAGACGCACCAGCCTCAGTGCGTCGATGAACGCGGGGTCGGCGGCGAGATAGCCGACTCGGGCGCCCGCGAAGGCGAAGGCCTTGCTCATGGTCCGCGAGACGGCGAGGCGCGGACGCCCCTCGAGCAGGCTGAGAGCGGATGCCGCATCCCGCGGCGCGAACTCCTGATAGGCCTCGTCCACGATCACGATGCCACGAGCCGCGTCGTACACCGCCTCGACCACGTCGAGCCCGAGCGGCGTGCCGGTCGGATTGTTCGGCGAGCACAACAGGATCACGTCGGGATCCGCGTCGCGCACCTGCGCCGCGGCGTCGTCCGGGGTGATCGTGTAGTCCGGCTCGCGGGTGCCGGCCACCCAGCGGGCACCTGTCCCCTGAGCGATCAGCGGATACATCGAATAGGTGGGCGCGAAACTGAACGCGGTGCGCCCAGGGCCGCCGAAGGCCTGCAGGATGTGCTGCAGCACCTCATTCGATCCGTTGCCCGCCCAGATCTGCTCGGAGGTCAGACCGTGCCCGAGGTACGACGCGAACGCCTCACGCAGCGTCGTGAACTCCCGGTCGGGGTAGCGGTTCACGTCGCGGATCGCGACCGCGATGTCGTCGAGGATGTCGCTGGCGACAGCATCCGGCACCGGATGGGTGTTCTCGTTGACGTTGAGCGCGATCGGGAGGGGAGCCTGCGGTGCACCGTAAGGCGTCAGCCCCCGGAGGTCGTCGCGAAGCGGCAGGTCGTCAAGAGAAGCGGTCACCCTTCCCATGCTAGAACGCACCGGCTATGCAACCGAGCCAGGTGACACACTTCGCCCCTTGGGTTCCTGAGCCTGCCGAAGGACGCTCCCAGAACCGAACGATGGTCAGTTCGTGTACATCGATGGTCAGTTCGTGTACCGAGCAGGGATCGCGAGCTCGTCACCGACCTGCAGGGTCGAACCCTCGAGCATGTTGAGGTCGCTGATCTCGTCCATGACGCCGCGCGGGTCCTCATTCGGAGCGACCTTCGAGGCGATCGACCAGAGCGAGTCACCGGGCACGACCGTGACGGTCTCGAACGTCGCCGTGGAGACCGCGTCGTTCGAGGCCAGAGCGCTGCCGCCGCTGAGGACGCCGAATGCGATACCAGCGGCGAGAGGGATCGACGCGAGAGCCAGGAGCACACGGCGACCACGCGCCGTCACTCGCAGGCGCGTCGCCGGACGTGCCGGAAGAACTGCCGCGGTGCCGAAGGCGATGGTGCTCATGTCGTGCTCCTTCTCGTCGCTTCCCTGCGGGAAGCCCCCTGAGGGGGAAGTTGGCGTAGCGTTCGCATTCAGGACTCGGCCGGGAGCCGTGGATGCGAAGCTACGTTCCGAATCTATATTCGAATTCGAACATCTGTCAAGCGTTCTTCGAAACCTGGTTCGAGAATCTGCCGACACGCTCGAACAGATCTTCCAGATCGGCCCGTTTCTCGGATACGGTTTCGATACGGACACCACATCACGGACCACCGACATTCGAACTGCGGCCCCGGAATCACGCATCTAAGGAGCACGATGAGCGACAACTCCGCACCTGAGCCCGAGGCGCCGCGCACCCGTCGCCGCAAGAGCCTGAGCCCCAAGCAGATGGCGATCCTCGAGGTGATCCAGAACTCGATCAGCCGGCACGGCTATCCGCCGAGCATGCGCGAGATCGGCGACGCCGTCGGCCTCAAGTCGCTGTCGAGCGTCACCCATCAGCTCGGCCAGCTCGAGCTCAGCGGCTACCTGCGCCGCGACCCTGGAAAGACCCGTGCCATGGAGGTGCTGATCGATCTGCCAGGCACGAGCGGCGAGAACCCCGCCGACGTCGCGACCCCGGTGGGCGATGCCGCCCTGGTTCCGCTCGTCGGACGCATCGCAGCCGGAGTCCCGATCACGGCCGATCAGCAGGTCGAGGAGATCTTCCCGCTTCCCCGCCAGCTGGTGGGCAAGGGCGACCTGTTCATGCTCAAGGTGTCAGGCGAGTCCATGATCGACGCGGCGATCTGCGACGGCGACTGGGTCGTCGTCCGCACCCAGCACACGGCCGAGAACGGCGAGATCGTCGCCGCCATGCTCGACGGCGAGGCCACGGTCAAGGTCCTCCGCCGTCGAGACGGTCACACCTGGCTGCTCCCCCGGAACTCCGCCTTCGAACCGATCCTCGGCGACGAATCGACGATCCTCGGCAAGGTCGTCGCGGTGCTCCGCGCCGTCTGAACGGTCTCCGACGCGCAGAAGCCCCCTTCACAGGTGAAGGGGGCTTCTGCTGTTCGCGGCAGCGCCGGCATCCGTCCTCGACGGGCTCCCGGCGCTGCTGCGTCCCGACGATCCTCGATCAGACGGCGACCGAGACATCCTCCCGGACGCGACGGGTCGCCTCGACGATGTTGCGCAGCGACGCGACCGTCTCGTCGTATCCGCGGGTCTTCAGACCGCAATCCGGGTTCACCCAGAGCTGACGCAGCGGGATCTCGTCGACGGCCCGGCGCAGGAGCGCCTCGACCTCCTCGACGCTCGGCACGCGCGGCGAGTGGATGTCGTACACGCCGGGCCCGATGCCGTGGTCGAAGCCCGACTCGGCGACGTCCGCGACGACCTCCATACGGCTGCGTGCCGCCTCGATCGAGGTGACGTCGGCGTCGAGCGCCCGGATCGCGTCGATCACGACCCCGAACTCCGAGTAGCAGAGGTGCGTGTGCACCTGCGTGCCCGAGGCGGCTCCACCCGTGGCGAGACGGAACGAGTCCACCGACCACTGCAGGTACTCGGGCTGGTCCGCCTTCTTGAGCGGGAGCAGCTCGCGCAGCGCGGGCTCGTCGACCTGGATGATCGCGATGCCCGCGGCCTCGAGGTCGGCGATCTCATCGCGCAGCGCGAGCGCGACCTGGTTGGCCGTCTCGGCGAGCGGCTGGTCGTCGCGGACGAACGACCAGGCGAGGATCGTCACGGGGCCCGTGAGCATGCCCTTCATGTGCGCGGTGGTCAGGGACTGCGCGTACGTGGACCAGCCCACCGTGATGGGCGCCGGACGCGAGACGTCGCCCCAGAGGATGGACGGACGCGTCGCGCGGGAACCGTAGGACTGCACCCAGCCGTTCTCGGTGACGTCGAAGCCATCGAGGTTCTCGGCGAAGTACTGCACCATGTCGTTGCGCTCCGGCTCGCCGTGCACGAGGACGTCGAGACCGAGATCCTCCTGCAGCGAGACGACGCTGGCGACCTCGCGCCGCAGGAACTCCTCGTAGTCCTCCACGGGGATCTCGCCCTTCGTGAAGCGGGCGCGTGCCTGGCGGATGTCACCGGTCTGCGGGAACGATCCGATCGTGGTGAGCGGCAGGGCGGGCAGGCCGAGCGCCTCCTGGGCCGCTTCGCGCTCCTCGTACGACGCACGCGAGAAGTCGGCGTCGGTGAGGGCGCGATCGCGCACGGCGCCGTCGCGCACGCCCGGGGCCGACAGCCGGTCGGCCAGGGCGGCGGATGCCGCGTCGAGCTCGGCCGCGATCGCGCTGCGTCCTTCGGCGAGGCCGCGAGCGAGGGTCACGACCTGCGCGACCTTCTGGTCGGCGAACGCGAGCCATGAGACCAGGCGCGCGTCGAGCTTCGTCTCGTCGTCGACGTCATGCGGCACGTGCAGCAGCGAGGTGGAGGTGGATGCCGAGACGGATGCCGCACCGAGTCCGCCCAGCGCCTCGAGCTTGTCGGCCGCCGCAGCGAGATCGCCGCGCCAGATGTTGTGCCCGTCGATCGCTCCCCCGACGAGGGCCTTGCCTTCGAGGCCCGGGACCTGCGCGGGCACTCCACCGCGGACGAGGTCCACCGCGATCGCCTCGATCGGGGCGGCGGCGAGCACCGGGAACACCTCGCCGAGGTCGGCGTAGGGAGCTGCGACCAGGATCGAGGGACGGTCGGACGAGCCACCGAGCACAGCCAGAGCGCGGGCCGCAGCATCCGCCAGCTGGGCGACGGACGCGGGCAGCGACTCGCTCACGAGCGCCGGTTCGTCGAGCTGCACCCACTCCGCTCCCGCATCCTTCAGGGCCGCGAGGAGTTCGACGTAGACGGGCAGAAGGTCGTCGAGGCGGGAAAGCGGGTCGAAGTCGTCGGGCGCGCCGTCCGCCGCCTTCGCCAGCGCGAGGAGCGTGACGGGTCCGACGATCACGGGACGCGTCACGAAGCCGGCGGCGACGCCCTCGGCGACGTCGCGCACGAGACGGTCGTCGGAGAGCGAGAAGCTCGTGTCCGGCCCGATCTCGGGCACCAGGTAGTGATAGTTCGAGTCGAACCACTTCGTCATCTCGAGCGGAGCGCGATCGCCCTCACCGCGCGCGATCGTGAAGTAGGCGGGAAGCCCGATCTTGCCGTCCGCCGCGCGGAGGTCTTCGAAGCGTGCGGGGATCGCACCGACGGCGACTGCGGCGTCGAGCACCTGGTCGTAGAAGGAGAACGACTCGGGGATGGCGGAGTCGGCGCGGCCGAGACCGAGCGAGGCGAGTCGTTCGCGGGTCGCGGCTCGGAGTTCCGCGGCGGTCGCCTCGAGCTGGGCGAGGTCGGAGCGACCGGCCCAGAACGCCTCGACGGCCTTCTTGAGCTCGCGGCGTCGGCCGATGCGGGGGTAGCCGAGGATGGTGCCCTCAGGGAATCCGGACATGGTGGAGCCTTTCGATGGGGGTTCAGCGGGGTCAGCGGATGCGAGCGACCGGCAGGACGCCGGCCTCTTCGAGAACGGTGAGCACGGTGTCGTGCTGGTTGAACGCGTACAGGTGGATGCCGGGGGCACCGCCCGCGATCACCTCGCGGGCGAGACGGGCCGCCCACTCGACGCCGATCTCATGGCGCCCCTCCGGCGTCGGCTCGACATCGAGCGCGATGGCGAGTTCGCTCGGCAGGATCTCGCCCGTCAGCTCGAGCACGCGAGCCAGACGCACAGGCGACACGATCGGCATGATGCCGGGGAGGATCGGGATGGTGACCCCCTCGGCGCGCGCCTTCTCGACGAAGCTCAGGTAGTCGTCGGAGTGGAAGAACAGCTGTGTGATCGCCGACGTCGCACCCGCCGCCTGCTTCGCGAGCAGGGCGTCGATGTCCTGCCAGCGATGGGTCGACCGCGGATGCCCGTTCGGGAAGGCCGCCACGGCGACGGACGCCTTCCGCCGGGCACCCACCGTCGCTGCTCCCGGGAACCCCGGGACGGGCGACTCCTCGTAGGGCGACCGTTCCGCCTGCACGCGATCGATCAGCTGCACGAGCTGCGCCGCGCTCTCGAGGTCGCCGAGGAACGGCTCGTCGTGGCCGACAGGCGGGTCGCCGCGCAGCGCGAGGAAGCTGAGGATTCCGGCATCCAGGAACTCCCTGATGAGGCCCGCCGCTCCCGCATAGGTGTTGCCGACGCAGGTGATGTGCGCGAGCGGCTCGACGTCGGTGTGCTCGCGGATGAATCGCAGCACTTCGAGCGAGCGCCCGCCGGTCGAGCCGCCGGCGCCGTAGGTCACCGAGATGAAGTCCGGCCCTGCGGCGGCGAGCCGTCGCACCGTCTCGTGCAGCGCCGTCTGGCTCGACTCGGAGCGCGGCGGGTACAGCTCGAACGAGAACGGCACTCTGCTGGTCCGATCTGCAGAGGGCTTCGTCGTCTCGGAAGACATCTTCTACTCCAGGGGACAGGGCGGGCACAGGGCCGCGAACGACGCGCTTCTGCGTCTCTTTCGCGGGCGGGTGCCGGGCTCGGCTGTCGCTCCACGCTCAGGGTGAACCGGGCGTTTCCAGAAACCTATGGCAATCCTCCGCGCTCCGCATCAACTGTGACGTCGTGTGTCATCGTCGCAATAGGCTCGAGGTCATGTCGACGCCGTTCGGGTTCTGGCCCTCGCCCTTCACCGCCGCGTCGGTCGCGGCATCCGCCCCTCGCATCGACGGATCGGCCTTCGTCGGCGAGGAGATCTGGTGGGGCGAGTCCGTGCCTGCCGAGGGCGGGCGGATGACCGTGCGGAGCACCTCGGGACGAGAAGTGCTGCCCGCTCCCTGGAGCGCCCGTTCCCGCGTGCACGAGTACGGCGGCGGATCCTGGGCGGCCGACGCCGACGGCACGCTGTTCTTCGTCGACGCCCGCGATCAGCGGGTGCACCGCCTCGAGCCCGGCGTCGAGCCGGTGCCCCTCACGCCCGCGGGTCCCGCGCACGGAGGCCTCCGCCTGCAGCGCGGGCGTCTGTTCGCCGTGCGCGAGGATCTCTCCGTCGATCCCCACCTGCGCGCGATCGTCGAGATCCCGACCGACGGCTCCGCGGCCGATGATCCCTCGGCGATCCAGGTGATCGTGGAAGGCACAGTCTTCTTCGCGCATCCCGCCCTCTCCCCCGACGGCAGCCGCATGGCCTGGGTCGAGTGGAGCGGCAGCCGGATGCCGTGGCAGGAGGCGCAGCTGGTGACCGTCGATCTCGACGACCAGAGTCTCGCTCCGATACGCACCAGAGCGGCGCTGCAGCCGGAGTGGATCGGCGACGACGAGCTGCTCTTCGCAGACGATCCGGACGGCCGGTGGCAACTGCACCGCCTGCGGCTGGAACGGTCGGCCCCGGTGAGCGAGGCCGTGCCCGTCACCACGACGGATGCCGACACCGGTTACGGACTGTGGGTGCTGGGCAACCGCTGGTACCAGCCGCTGTCCGACGGACGGATCGTCGCGGTGCGCACGAACGGGCGCGACGAGGTCGTCGTGATCTCACCCGAGGGCGCGCCGCGCACTCTGGACGCGCCCTGCGACGGCCACGTGAGCGTCGACGCAGCTGAGGGATCGCGCGTGCTGCTCAGCGGCAACGGTTCGACCGTCTCACCAGGCGTGTGGTGCGCAGACGCGGACACCGGTGTCGTGACCACGATCGCCGGCGGGACGCCGGTCGACGCGGCCTGGATGCCACCCGCGCGCGGGATCGTCGTCGACGGCGAGCATGGTCCCGTGCACGCCTTCGCCTATCCCCCCGCGAATCCCCACGTCGAGCCGCCGTCCGACGAGCTCCCGCCGTACGTCGTCTTCGTGCACGGCGGGCCCACCGCGCACGTCACAGGCGCGGCGTCCACCGCCATCGCCTTCTACACCAGCCGCGGAATCGGGGTGCTCGACGTGAACTACGGCGGCTCCACCGGCTACGGCCGCGCCTATCGCGAGCGGCTGCTCGGCGAGTGGGGCGTCGTCGACGTCGACGACGTGATCGCCGCCGCACGAGGCCTTGCGGACGCCGGGCACGCCGACCCCGCGCGCATCGCCATCCGCGGCAGTTCGGCCGGCGGCTGGACGGTTCTGTCGGCCCTGGTGCGGGGAGGCACGTTCGCCGCGGGGATCAGCAGGTACGGCGTGACCGATCTGCGCGGCCTCGTCGAGCACTCGCACGACTTCGAAGCGCACTACGTCGAGGGACTGGTGGGCCCGCTGCCGGCATCCGAATCGCTCTACATCGACCGCTCGCCCCTCACGAACGCCGATCGCATCGACGTGCCGGTGCTGCTTCTGCAGGGCGCCGACGACCGCGTGGTTCCTCCCTCGCAGTCCGAGGCGATCCGCGATGCGCTCGCCGCGCACGGCGTCGCCCACGAGTACGTCGAATACCCGGCGGAGGGACACGGGTTCCGCCGCGCCGAGACCATCGTCGATGCGTTGGACCGCGAGATCGCGTTCCTTCAGAGCGCCCTGAATCCGGGTCCCTGAGTCGGTCTGGGGGCTACTCCCCGGTGCGGTTGCGCATCCGCATGGCGCGCTCGGCCTCACGAGTGTCCTGGCGCTCGCGGAGCGTCTGACGCTTGTCGAACTCGCGCTTGCCCTTCGCGAGGGCGATCTCGACCTTGGCCCGGCCGTCGGAGAAGTACAGCTTGAGCGGGACGAGCGTGTAGCCCCCGGCAGAGACGGCATGCTGCAGCTTCGCGATCTCCTCGCGATGCAGCAGCAGCTTGCGGATGCGCTTGGCGGAGTGATTGGTCCAGTGGCCCTGCGAGTACTCCGGGATGTGCACGGAGTCGAGGAACACCTCGTTGCCCTTGATGAAGGCGTATCCGTCGCTCAGATTGGCGCGCCCTTGGCGCAGCGACTTGACCTCGGTGCCGGTGAGCACCATCCCCGCCTCGTACGACTTCTCGATGTTGTAGTCGTGACGTGCGCGACGATTGGTCGCGACGACCTTCTCCCCGCGTTCCCTGGGCATGATGCTCCTGCTCTCCGTGTCGGTGGCCGGCCATGATCGTCGGCGGCCAGCCGACCAGCCTACCTCAGGTGCGCAGCCATCGGCGGATCGCGAAGCCGGCCGAGAGCGCGGCGAGCACGATCCCGATGCCGATCAGCACCGGCACGACGATCGCCGCGTCCTTCATCCCCACCCATGTCGTGATGAACGCGACGCGGCCGCGGAGGTAGCCGTCGACCCCGAAATGCACCCCGGCGAGCACCGCGGCGCTCGCGAGCACCGAGCCGAGGAAGGCCGCGAACACTCCTTCGAGGACGAACGGCGTCTGGATGAAGCGGTTGGAGGCGCCGACCAGCCGCATGATGCCGATCTCCTTGCGTCTCGCATACGCCGACAGTCTGATGGTCGTGCCGATCAGCAGGATCGCTGCGATCAGCATCAGCACGGCTATGCCGACCGCGATATAGGTCGCAACCGTGAGCGCTGAGAACAGAGGTTCGAGGTATTGCAGCTGATCGGTCACCTGCTCGACGCCGGTCTTCCCGTTGAACGCCTCGACCAGCACCTGCGACTGCGCCGGGTCCTTGAGCGTCACGTAGAAGCTCTCCGACATCTGCTCTGCGCTGAACAGGCTCGCCTTGTCTTCTCCGAGCTGCTCGACGATGTTGGCGTAGGCCTCGTCCTTGGTCTCGAAGCGCACGTCGGAGATCAGCCGGGAGAGCGCGTCGTCCTCGAGCTGAGCCTTGACCGCCGCCGTCTGCTCCTCCGAGGCCGCGCCGTCGACGCACTCGGTCGACTCCGACAGAGTGGAGCACATCGAGACGACGACCTGAGCGCGCTCGGACCAGTAGGCCCGCATCGTGCCGATCTGCGCCTGCATCAGGATGGCCGCGCCGACGAACGTCAGCGACACGAAGGTGACCAGCACGACCGAGATCACCATCGAGATGTTGCGTCGAAGGCCGCCGAGGGCCTCCGCGAGGATCAGACCGATTCTCATGAGGTCGGCCCCACTTCGTCGCTGTCGTCGGAGAGGCCCAGTCGGTCGGCGACGCCGAGCTCGGCGACATCGACCTGCGGAAGCACGATCGGGTGCGTGCGCGGGCCCACAGCTGCAGGCTGCTCGACCTCAGCACCCGGTTGCGGCTCGGCCGGAGCCGCCTGCGCTTCGGGAGTCTCGGATGCCGTCGGCACCGCGTCGGAGGTGGCAGCCGCGGCCTTGCGCTGCGCGCTGAGCTCCTCGGCGAGTGACGCCCGCACGACAGAGAGGTCGGCGGTCTGGCGCTGAACCTCCTGGACGGCGGTGAGGGCTGCCGCGGCCGCGGCTCCTCGCACCTCTTCCGGCACCAGCCGCGGGATGTTCGAGGTGTCGCCGTATCCGCCGTGCACTTCGTCGCGCACCATCTCCCCGTCGCGCAGTTCGATGACGCGGCGCTGCATCGCGTCGACGAACGCCGCCTCGTGCGTAGCCATCAGCACGGTCGTTCCTCCGGCGTTGATACGGGCGAGCAGCTGCATGATGTCGACCGAGGTTCCGGGGTCGAGGTTGCCGGTGGGCTCGTCGGCGAGCAGCACCTGCGGGCGATTGACCAGCGCGCGGGCGATCGCCACGCGCTGCTGCTCACCGCCGGAGAGCTCATGCGGCATCCGCTTCTGCTTTCCGTCGAGACCGACGAGAGCGAGAGCCTCGGGCACCGCCTGCTGGATGAATCCGCGCGACGAGCCGGTGACCTGCAGTGTGAAGGCCACGTTCTGGAACACCGTCTTCGACGGCAGCAGGCGGAAGTCCTGGAAGACCGAGCCGATGTGGCGCCGGAAATAGGGCACCTTGCGATTGGCGAGGGAACGCAGATCTCGACCGAGCACGGCGACGCGTCCGGACGTCGGCACCTCCTCGCGGAGGATCAGTCGCAGACAGGTCGACTTGCCCGACCCCGATGCACCGACGAGGAAGACGAACTCTCCCCGCTGGACTTCGAAGTCGACGCCGGACAGAGCGGGCCTGGTGGTCCCGCGATAGCGTTTCGTGACGTTCTCGAACCGAATCATGGCGGTACGAGCCTAAGCTCCACCTCTCCCCTGCCCGCGAGCGACACCCCGCACACCTGCCTTGCGTCGACGGTCACTGCTATACATGAACTGCTGATCCGCGCGATCGCGCGGGGACCGATTCCGAGGGGGATGCACATCATGACGACACCTGCTGGCTGGTACGACGACGGGTCCGGCCGACAGCGCTGGTGGGACGGCACCCAGTGGACGGAGCATTTCGCACCGGTCGCCGAGCCCGAGGCCCCTGCCGCCGAGACGCCTTCCGTCGAGACCGCCGAGTCGAACCCGTTCGCGCCCGCCGAAGAGCGGGTCATCGAGGCCGCCCCCTCCGTGCCTTCCGAAGACGCCGCCCCGGTTGCAGCCTCCGAGGTCCCCGAAGTCCCTCCGGTGCCCGAGAACCTGTCGTACGGTGAGCAGCCGGCTACCGACGCGTGGGCGCCCGCTCAGGAGCAGCCGACGATCCCGTTCGACGCCCCCGCCGAGCAGCCCACTCAGCAGTTCGAAGCACCGGGCGCCGGTGAGCAGACTCCGCCGGTGACCGGCGGGCTTCCCCCATATGCCGCACCGGCACCGGGCTACGCGCCCTCGGCGGGCTACCCCGAGGCCGCTCCGACGTACGCCGGCGTGCCCCAGGCACCCGCGTATCCTGCTGCAGCCCCCGGTTCGCAGGGCGGAGCGCCCGGCTATGCTGCGGCGGGCGCCGCTCCTTATGGCACGGCCCCCAGCGCGCCGGCGTCGATCTCGATCCTGGGTCTGGTCGGCCTCGGTCTGGCCGTCCTCGGCGTCATCCTCTCCTGCATCCCCGTCACGCCCGTGATGGTGATCGGCTGGGTCGTGCTGCTCGCGGGGCTCGTGATCTCCGTGGTCTCGCTGTTCCTGAAGGGCCGCAAGTGGCCGGGAATCACCGGACTCATCGTGGGTGTGATCGGCATCGTCATCGCATTCATCGTCGCGATCGTCTTCTTCGCCGCCATGGCCATCAACAGCGCGATCGACGACCTGCCGTCATCGCCGCCGTCGAGCAGCGCCGAGGACACTCCGAGCGACGAGCCGACCGACTCCGCCGAAGACCCTGACGCGGCACTGGGCCGCCCGACCGTCGATGAACTCAAGGTCGGTCTGCGTGCAGTGATCGAAGAATCCACCGGCAGCAGCGACTCGTACACCGACGCGCAGGTCACCTGCTTCGCGCAGGCCTTCGTGGACTCGGACGTCGACGATGCGACGCTTCGCAAGATCGCCGAGGGAACCGGCGTCTTCGACGATGTGAACGCGGCGTCCGCCTTCGCCGAGGTGTTCGCCGACAACATCTCGACCTGCATGCTCGCACAGTGACGCAGAGATGAACGCGCCGGCTGGGTGGTACGACGACGGCTCCGGCCGTCAGCGCTGGTGGGACGGTTCGCAGTGGACCGAGCACTTCTACGCGCAGGCGGAGGCCGCGGCATCCGCTCAGCCGGCAGACATCGCTCCGGCGGGAGCGGCCGCACCGGTCGCTCCCGCCGCCGATGCCGCCCCGTTCGCGCCGCCTTACGTGATGGCGATCGGTGCGACGACTCCGGGCGCAGACGTCGCCGCAGCCGTACCGGCGCATCCGGGGTACGCTCAGCCCTTCTCTCCCTCTGTGCGACCGACGCCGAGGTTCCCTGTACTCGGCGTCATCGGACTGTGCATCGTCGGGCTCGGCATCGTGCTCTCCTGCATCCCGCCGATCGCCGCCGCCGGCTGGGTCGCACTCGGTGCAGGCTTCGTGCTGTCGATCGCCTCGCTGTTCCTGCGCAGCGCCAAATGGCCGGGTGTCGTCGCCCTCGGCGCCACAGGCCTCGGAGCCGTGCTCGCGACCGCCGTCGCGCTGATCTCCTTCACCGCTCCGGTCACGTCGGTGTCTCCCGACGCCGGCGGTTCCAGCGCAGAAGGCGGCTCGACACTCGACGACGACTCGAAGGAGACCGTGCCGACGGACCCCGGCGAGATCGAAGGGGCCGAGATGACCGCGTTCGCCGATCTCGAGGTGGGCGATTGCATCCCGCTCATCGACTACGGCGACGACATGATCTATGAGCTGCCCGTCGTGCCCTGCGACACTCCGCACACCGACGAGGTCTTCTTCATCTTCGACGTCGAGGACGGCGAATTCCCCGGCGACGAGTCGCTGGAGGAGACGGCGTGGTCAGGCTGCCTGGCCGAGTTCGAGCGCTATGTCGGGCTTGACTACGACGATTCCGAACTCGACTTCTACACCTATCAGCCGACGAAATCTTCGTGGAGTCGCTGGGACGATCGCACCGTCCAATGCATCCTCTACAGCATCGACGACGTCACCGGCACGCTGGCCGGCACGGCCCGCTGAGGAGCCGATCAGTCCTCTTCTTTGCGCTTGCGCCAGCGGATGCCGGCCGAGATGAAGCCGTCGAGGTCGCCGTCGAAGACGGCCATCGGGTTGCCGGACTCGTGCCCGGTGCGCAGGTCTTTGACGAGCTGCTGTCCGTAGAGGAAGTACGAGCGCATCTGGTCGCCCCAGCTCGCCGTGATGTTGCCGGCGAGCTCCTTCTTCTTCGCAGCTTCCTGTTCCTTCTGCAGCAGCAGGAGGCGGGTCTGCAGCACGCGCATGGCCGCCGCACGGTTCTGGATCTGCGACTTCTCGTTCTGCATCGACACGACGATGCCGGTCGGAAGGTGCGTGAGGCGCACGGCAGAGTCGGTCGTGTTGACCGACTGGCCGCCAGGGCCAGAGGAGCGGAACACGTCGACGCGGATGTCGCTCTCGGGGATGTCGACCTCGGTCGCCTCCTCCATGAGCGGGATGACCTCGACCGCGGCGAACGAGGTCTGACGCTTGTCGGCTGAGCCGAAGGGGCTGATGCGCGCGAGGCGGTGCGTGCCCGCCTCGACCGAGATGGTCCCGAACGCATAAGGGGCGTCGATCTCGAACGTGGCCGACTTGATGCCGGCGCCTTCGGCGTACGACGTGTCCATGACCTTCACCGGGTACTTGTGGCGCTCAGCCCAGCGCAGGTACATGCGCATGAGCATCTCGGCGAAGTCGGTGGCGTCGTCGCCTCCGGCGCCCGAACGGATCGTGATGATCGCGCTGCGCTCGTCGTATTCGCCGTCGAGCAGCGTCTGCACCTCGAGCTGGCTGATGATGTCGGTGAGAGCGGCGAGCTCGGCACGTGCTTCGGTCGCCGACTCCTCGTCGCCCATCTCGTTGGCGAGTTCGACGAGGACCTCGAGGTCGTCGAGACGGCTTCCGATGGCCGTGACCCGCGCGAGTGCCGACTGCCGGTGGCTCAGCGCGCTGGTCACCTTCTGCGCCCGCTCGGTGTCATCCCAGAGATCTGGGGCACCGGCCTCTTCACTCAGTCGGGCGATATCGGAACGGAGCGTCTCGACATCGATGACCTCGCGGATGTCACCGTAGGTGAGTCGCAGGGCCTGGATGTCGGCGGAGAGATCGAGTTCGAGCATGGCTTCCTTAGCCTACTCTGCCGAGTAGAGTCGCAGTGATGAGCAGTGCATCGGTGGTCCTGAAGAAGTTCGGGCCCATGGTGTACCTGCCGACCATCCTGTTCTCGCTCGGCGAGGGTGCGGTCATCCCCCTGATCCCCGTCGTGGCTTCGCGCATGGGCGCCGACATCGCTCTCGCGGCCCTCATCTCCGCAGCTCTCGTGGTCGGTCAGCTGTGCGGCAACCTGCCTGCGGGGTGGGCCGTCTCGCGGCTCGGGGAGCGCTTCACGATGGTGATCGCCGGCGTGGTCGCGATCGTCGCGGGAGTCGCCATGGTGTTCGCCGCGTCGCCGGGAGTGCTCGCGGCATCCGTCTTCCTCCTGGGATTCTGCGCTGCGGCCTTCGGCCTCGCCCGGCACGCTTTCATGACGACCCGTGTGCCCCTCGATTTCCGCGCCAGAGCGCTGTCTCTGCTCGGCGGGAGCTTCCGCCTCGGCGTCTTCGTCGGCCCGTTCATCGCGGCGGGGCTGCTGCACCTGTTCGGTTCGGAGGCGGCGGCGTTCTGGTTCTTCCTCGGCTGCCTGGTCGTGATGGTGGCGTTGGTGCTGTTCGGACCGGATCCGGAGAAGACGATCCCGGTCGCAGCGCCCGCGCTGCAGGCCGAGGACTCGGGCGAGGCGGTCAGCGGATCGATTCCGACGATCGAGCGCGCCGGCGTCCTGCGGACCATGTGGCTGCAGCGCTCGGTTCTGGGCCGACTCGGTCTCGCCGCCGCGTCGCTGTCGGCGGTGCGCAGCGCTCGTCAGGTGCTGCTTCCGCTGTGGGGAATCTCTCTCGGTCTGGATGCCTCGACGATCGCGCTCGTGGTCGGCGTCTCCGGCGCGATCGACTTCGCCTTGTTCTATGCGAGCGGCCAGGTGATGGACCGCTTCGGACGGCTCTGGGCAGCGATGCCCGCCATGGTGCTGATGGGCGCGGGGTTCCTCGCGCTGTCGTTCACGCACGACCTTGACGACTCGGTGTTGTGGTTCGGGATGTTCGCGGCGGTCCTCGGCGTGGGCAACGGCCTGTCCAGCGGCATCCTGCTCACGCTCGGCGCCGACGTGGCTCCCAAGAGCGAGCCGGCGGCCTTCCTCGGGTCGTGGCGGACGCTGACGGATGCCGGTGGCGCGATCGCCCCGCTGCTGATCTCGGCCATCGTCGCCGTCGCCTCGCTGCCGGTGGCCGCAGCAACCATGGGCGTGCTCGGTGTGGCAGGAGCAGCCGGGTTCCTGCGCTGGATCCCGATGTTCGTGCCGCGGAACAAGGGCACCGAAACATGACGCTGGCGGCTGACGTCCGGCAGCTCGTCAGCGCGTTCGCTCCGCGCTCCCCTCGCGACGACGCTGCGCGAGCAGACTTCGCCACGCATTTTCCCGACGACTTCGGCCCGGTGCGGCGCGATGACGGCCCGAGCCACGCGACCGCGTCGGCGTTCGTCTTCGATCCGACGCTCGCCCGCACGCTGCTCGTCTTCCACCGCAAGGGCCGGTTCTGGGTGCAGCCCGGCGGTCATCTCGAGGACGATGACGCCTCGATAGCGGATGCCGCGCTGCGTGAGCTCCGTGAGGAGACGGGCGTCACGGCATCCGTCTCGAACCCGTTCCTCTACGACCTCGACCACCACGCCCTGTCGTCGGCCTTCGGCCGGTGCGCCTCTCACCTCGACATCGGCGTGGCGGTCATCGTGCCGACCGCCGCCGCGCTGACGGTGAGCGAGGAGTCGGAGGACGTGCGGTGGTGGCCGATCGACGGCCTGCCGGCTGATGTGCCCGAGGGGTTCGAGCGGCGGGTGCGCTCGCTGCTCGACGTGCTTCGGGCCCGCGCGACGGGCTGACTCACTGGAGCGCGGTGCGGCTGGTCCCGGTCGACTCCAGAGGGACCCCCTCGGGTACGAACGGACTCAGCAGCGGTGGATGCCACACGCCCGCCACCGTCACCCGAGCCGAGACTCCGTCGGGTGTCCCCGCGCTGACGAGGACGGCGTCGGTGGGAGTGGCGGCGAGCAGCGCCTCCGCCTGCTCGAGCACGCCGTCATCGGTGAGTTCTGCATGGGGTGCGGCAGCGTCGATCGAGAACGTGAAGCCGTCGGCCCCGGCGAGCGCTGCCGAGTCTGCGAGGGAGTCGAGCCGCTTCTGCGTGATGTACAGGTCGGTCGCGCACACGCACACGAAGATCACGGCGATCGCGAGAAGCGCGTAGCCGAGCGCGAGCAGCAGCACGCTGCCCTCGTCATCCGCATCGCGTCTCGACGTCATCCTCCGCATCGTCACCCTCCTCCCCACAGGCGCGAGATCTTCTGCACGGCAGATGCCTCGACGGGGATCGCGGTCGAGCGATCGAGTCCGAAGAGCGAGGGCATCAGGGGAAGCGACACGCGGGTCAGCACCGTGACGGTGACCGTGGCTCCGGCCGTCGGGCACCCCGACGCCGCGGGGACGCACGACAGACTGACGTCGACGGCATCCGCGTCGAGACCGTACTCCTCGACGATGCCCGCGAGCACCTGTTCGCTGCGCGCGACGGCGGCATCCGCGTCGGGCGCCAAGGAGATCACGCGCGCGGTGTGCCGTGCCGCCGCTTCGACGCCGAGGGTCTGCTCCTGGATGACCCCGAGAGCCGCGATCAGGTACACCAGCGGGACGAGCAGGATCAGTCCGACGGTGATGAACTCGAGCGCGGCCGATCCCTCGTCATCCGTCACCCAGCGATTCCATCGGCGCATGCGCTTCCACCTCCAACGCATAGGGAAGTCCGATGAGCCCGATGATCGGGAGGGTGGTCCGCACGCGCATCTCGATGACCTGCTGGCCGCCCGCATCCGCCGTGCTCACCGCGACGTCCTCCGCATACGACGCGCCCACCGCCCTGGTAATGGCCAGCCGCGTCCGCTCCGCCCCCTCTTCGGGAGTCGTGTCTGCGAGAGCTGCGTAATAGGCTCCCTCGACCGCGGCGTCGTGAACCACGTTGCGCACGTAGGTGGCCAGAGCGAGTTGCAGCACCGCGAGCGTCAACAGAGTGAGCAGCGTACCGACGAGCACGAACTCCACCGGGCTGGAGCCCCGCTCGTCCGCGAGTTCTCGACGCAGGTTCATGAGCCTCAGAGCCCGGAGACCCGTTCGATGGCCTGCTGGAACAGAGCGCTGAGCGCCGGCCCGGCGACGGCCCAGATCACCACCACCAACCCGGCCGTCATCAACGTCACGAGAACCCAGCCCGGCACGTCGCCCGTGTCGTCCTCGGCGAGGTCCCCCATCCAATCGGCGGTGCGGTTCCACCAGCGTCCGAGTGTCGTCATGGTCGTCCTTTCGTGGTGCGCTCAGCCGATGCCGAGTCGCAGGATGAAGAGCCCTGGCCAGATCGCGAACAGGACCGAGAGCGGCAGGATGAGGAACACGAGAGGAAGGAGCATGAGGATCTCCTTGCGTCCGGCCTGCTCGATCAGCGTGCGCTTGGCGTCCTCTCGCGCATCTCCCGCCTGGGCGTGCAGCACGCCGGCCAGCGGCGCTCCGTGCTCGAGCGCCGCGATGACCTGGTCGACCGCGCGCGACAGGCCGGGCAGCTGCAGGCGCGACGCCATCTCCGACAGCGCATCGGCAAGGCCGGAGCCGGTTCCTACCGCGAGCACCACCTGACGCAGCTCCGCAGTCAGTTCGCCTGACCCGATGGCCGAGACCCGTCGCAGGGCGTCGAGGAAGCCCTCACCCGCCGAGAGGCACAGGGCGAGGAACTCGAGTGTGGTGGGCAACTCGTCGGTCAGGCGCATGCGCCGCGCCTTCGCTCTCGCCGTGAGCTGCATGTCGTAGCCGACTGCGACCGCCGCGCCGGACAGGAGCGGAAGCAGCGCCACCGGGGCCGACATCCGCCCTGCGAGCACGAGGACGACGAGAAGCACGGCTCCCGCCCCGATCCCGGCGAGCGCCCAGCCGAGCTGCCTGCCGCGGAACCCGGCGGCATCCATGGTCGCCCCGGCCTGCGACAGCCGATGCCTCAGCGCGTCCCCACCGCCCAGCATCCGTTCGAACGCGTCCTTCGACCGCTGCCACAGCGTCCGTCCGGTGATCGGAAGCGCGCCGACGCGGGGAAGAGCGGATGCCGGGAGGTGCGCGTCATCGACCACGTCACGCACATAGGGAGCGATGCGCGTCGGCAACGAGACAGCGCGCCATCGCGGAAGAGCCGCGAGAATGCTCAGCACTCCCCCGGCGAAGGCGCCTCCGACCAGCAGTGCGAGGGCGAGATGGGTGATCCCGGTCATCCGAACCACCGCCCGGGTTCTGCCAGCCGCCCGATCCGGATCATCACCCGGTATGCGATCACCGAGACCGCCGCTCCGATGCAGATGACCAGTACACCCTCGGGCGTGCCGTAGGCGTCCGCCCCCTCGGGCCTCATCACCAGCAGCCCCAGGATCACCCAGGGCGCGACGGCTCCGAGCACCGCGGCGCCACGTATCCACGACTGTCGCGCCTCGACCTCGCCGCGTAGCGCTGCATCGGCTCGCACCGAGGAGGAAAGCGCGCGCAGCACGCTGGTCAGCTCGGTTCCGCCGACCTGTCGTGCCATCCGCAGCGTCTCGATGATGCGGTCGGCGATCGGGTCGGCGAGGGTGGTCTTGAGGCGGTCGAGGCTGGTGTCGAAACGCCCCGTCGAGTGCAGATCACGCGCGAAGACCACGAAGGCGGGCCGCAGCGTCGACGGCGCGGATTCCGCCAGGCCGGCGACGGCGTCGGGCAGCGACAGCCCGACGCGGATCGATGCGATCAGCAGGTCGCATACATCGGGCCACAGCTGCCTCCGCGCCTTGCGCAGCCGCAGCCGCCTCGAACGCAGGTACAGCACGGGCGTCCACGCACCTGCGAGTCCGGCGAGGACGGCGAGCGTCGGGAGTCCTGTCAGCAGCCACACGACGGATGCGGCGGCGAGCGCCACCGCGACGATCACGACCACGACCCCGCGAGGAGCGACGGATGGAAGACCCGCCTCCTCGATGAGTCTGACCAGGTGTCCGCGAGGTGCCGCCGCGGCAGCGCGCTCGCGATGGGGCCAGAGCCACGGCGACAGGCACAGGAGGATGCCGGCCGCGAACATCGCGCCGAGGAGAGCGGTCATCACCCCACCTCCAGGCGCCGGAGGTCGCCCCGGGTGAGAGCGTCGTCGTACAGATAGACGGGCCTCGTGATGATCTGGCCGTCCACGACCTCGCCGGTGGGGGCGATCACTTCGTACACGCGTCGAGTGCCGTCGGAATCCCGGCCGCAGTGGACGACGAGATCGACCGATGAGGCGAGGGCCGGAGCGATGAAGGCGCGATCGATGTTCCGTCCGGCGAGGAGCGGTAGGAGCGCGAGCTTGTCGAGCGCTTCAGAGGCCGTGTTCGCGTGCACGGTCGCGGCGCCGGGCACGCCGGTGTTCAACGCGAGCACGAGGTCGAGCGCCTCGGCATCGCGCACCTCCCCGACGACGAGACGGTCGGGCCGCATACGCAGCGCTTCTTTCACCAATCGCCGCAGAGTGATCTCGCCGGTCCCCTCGATGCTGGCCTGACGCCCCTGCAGCGCGACGAGGTCGGGGCCGTCGACAGCCAGCTCGAACGTCTCCTCCACAGTGATGATGCGCTGCTGATCGGCGCAGGCGTGCAGCAGTGCTCCCAGAACGGTCGTCTTTCCGGCGTGCGTTGCTCCTGAGACGATCACGCTGCGCCCTTCGCGCATCGCCCTCCGAAGCGTGGTGGCCAGCGCCTCGGGCATCGCCCCTTGCACCGTCAGTGCATCGAGCGTGCGGTACATCGGCAGGAACTTGCGGATGTTCACGGCCCACGAACCCCGCACGACGTCGGCGATCGCGACGTGCAGTCGCGATCCGTCGGGCAGCGAGGCGTCGACGAACGGCTGGCTGATGTCGACCCGCCGGCCGGTCGTCTGCAGCATCCGTTCGACGAGGTCGCGCAGCATCGCATCCGTCATCCGCAGATCGATGCGCTGGGCCACACCGCCGCGGGCGATATGGATGCGATCGGGACCGTTCAGCCACACCTCTTCGATGGTCGGGTCATCGAGCAGCGGCTGCAGCACCCCGAAGCCGCTCACCGCGGCGAGCACATCTCGCACGCAGCCGATCTCGTCGTCGATCGTCGCCTCGCCCCGTGAGAGCGCCGCGTCGTTGAAGCGGCGCACCTCGGCGAGCGCGACGTGCCGTGCTGCGTCGGCATCCACGGAGGGATCGGTGCCTTCGGCACGCAACCGCAGCCGCACGCGCTCGGCGACCACGATGGACGGATGACTCACCCGAGCATCTTCGCAAGAATCGCGAACCGGCCTCGGAAGTTATCCACAGCCCGGATACCATCGAGGCGATGACCAGCCCGATCCGCATCCACGTCGACCGAGACAGCGTCGCGATGGGCGACGACGTGCAGTCGCACGCCCACGAGATCTTCGTCGCCGAGGGAACCCCGCTGAGCGCCGTGCTCGATCGGGCCTCCCCCGAGATCCGAGCATCCGGATGGTCGTGGGTGGCCGTCGTCGGTGACCGGACCGCCGCCGTGTGGTCGGTCGACCACGGAGTGCGCATGCTCGTCGACGACATCCCTGTGACCACCGAGATCGATGTTCTCTTCCGCTACTTCGTGCAGATCGACCCGGAGTGGCTGTACGCACGGCTGCGGGCCGGCGCTCCGCCGGACAGATACGACCTCGAACGCGAGTACGCGCCCCTCGCCCGAGAGCGGCGCGAGCGGGAGCTGCGGCGGCGGGAACGCGAGAGCGACGACCGGTACCTGTCTCCCGAGTTCGTGCGGGCCGCGACCGGTCTCGGCGCCGTCGTCGATCTGCACGCCGACACCGTGTGCCGCTTCGAGTTCCGTGACGAGCTCTGGTCAGTGCAGCGTTCCGACACCATGACTCTGGTGTTCCGGGGCGGCGGAGCCCCCGTCGCCTCGCTGCGCCCGACGGCGTTCGGCGAGTGCTGGATCATCGCGGCCCTCGCCGCCGAAGTCCGAGCATCCCTCGGCCTCCCCCGCTTCCCCGAGTTCGAGGCTCACCCGGCTCCCGAACTCCATGCCATGTCCGGCTCTCGGACCGGCCCCGTCCGCTGGGCGGTCACCGGTCCCCTCACCGCACAGGTGACGGGTGACGACGGTCTCGGCTGCTTCCGCATCGCCGTCGGACGCTCGATCACAGAAATCATCGATCTCATGCTGCCGACTGCAGGCTGATCCCCAGGAATCCGCGATCCGCCGATCAGTAGACTGAATCCACCGCGCGGGAGTGGTGAAATTGGCAGACACGCAGGATTTAGGTTCCTGTGCCCTAGGGCGTGTGGGTTCAAGTCCCACCTTCCGCACGAGCGATGCGTCTGCATCCCTCTCACACACCGCCGACCACGTACGACCGACGGGAATCCTCCAGTGCTCGAATCCATGTTGCACGCACCGACCGCCCTCATCCCCTGGCTCGACCCGGAGACGATCATCGCGGGGGCCGGCCCGTGGGCTCTTCTGGTGGTGTGCTTCATCGTCTTCGCCGAGACCGGCCTGCTCATCGGCTTCCTGCTCCCGGGCGACACGCTGCTCGTGATCTCGGGCCTGCTCTCTCATCCGATCGGAAACTCGGAGCACGGCGTCTTCGGTATCAACGTCTGGCTCGTGGCGCTGCTGATCGGACTCTCGGCCTTCGTCGGCGGAGAGGTCGGCTACCTGATCGGCCACAAGGGCGGCCCCGCCGTGTTCGAGCGCAAGGAATCAGGGCTGTTCAGCAGGAAGAACGTCGAACGCACGAACGCGTTCTTCGAGCGCTTCGGCGGCATCACCGTCATCCTCGCGCGCTTCGTGCCGATCGTGCGCACCTTCGCCCCGGTCGCCGCAGGCGTGGGCCACATGCCCTGGCGCAAGTACACGCTGTACAACCTGATCGGCGCCATCCTCTGGGGCTTCGGGCTGACCATGTTCGGCTACGTCATCGGCTTCATCCCGCCGGTCGCGTGGTTCGTCAAGGAGTACATCGACCTGATCCTGCTCGCCGCCGTCGGCGGCACGGCTCTGGTCACCCTCTGGCACTACCTCTCCGAGCGCTACAAGGCGAAGAAGGCGCTGGCCGCCGGCGAAGACGTCGTCACCGACGCCGCTGAAGCCGAGGCTCTCGCTCTCGACCTCGATGGCGACGACAAGAACTGACGTCTGATCGGCAGCGCGAGCCGCCGATCAACCCGCCTTCTTCTTGCCCGCGCGCTTCTTGGGCTCCTCGTCCGATGCTCCGCCGGCCGAACGCGCTTCCTTCGAACGCGCGACGCTGGCACGCAGGGCCTCCATGAGGTCGATGACCTCTCCGCCCTCGGCACCGGCATCCGCCTCGGCGAACGTCTCGGACGCGTCGAAGGTGTCGCCCGCCTCGATCTTGGCGTCGATGAGGGTGCGCAGCTCCTTCTGATACTCGTCGACGAACTCCTCCGGGTCGAAGTCGCTCGAATAGCTGTCGACGAGAGACGACGACAGCTCGAGTTCCTTCTTCGAGATCTTGACGTCTTCGTCGAGCACGGGGAACTCGGCCTCGCGCACCTCGTCGGCCCACAGCAGGGTCTGCAGCACGAGCACCTTGCCGCGAACGCGGAGCGCGGCCAACCGGGTCTTCTGCCGCAGGGTGAACCGCACGATGGCGGTGCGGTCGGTCTGCTCGAGCGTCTTGCGAAGCAGCACGTACGCCTTGGGCGACTTCGAATCAGGCTCGAGGTAGTACGGCTTGTCGAGGGTCAGCAGGTCGACCTGGTCGCTGGGGACGAACTCGACGACGTCGATCTCTCGGCTCTTCTCGGCGGGGAGCGAGGCGAGGTCGTCTTTCGTGAGGACGACGGTCTGCTCCTCGTCGACGTAGGCGCGGTCGATGTCGGCGTAGGCCACCGTCTCGCCGCACACTTCGCAGGTGCGCTGATAGCGGATGCGTCCGCCGTCCTTCTCGTGCACCTGATGCAGCGGCACGTCGTGATCCTCGGTGGCGGAGTACACCTTCACCGGCACGTTCACGAGACCGAAGGTCAGCGCGCCCTTCCAGATCGTTCTCATCACACCAGTAGACACCAGTCACACCCGTCACGACCAGCCCCTTGACTACGCTGTGGTCATGGTCGCAGACGGTCAGGTGGTGCAGGTGGCAGGGCGACGCCTGCGCGTGACCAATCTCGAGAAGGTCGTCTACCCCGAGACGGGCACCACCAAGGGCGAGATCATCGGGTACTACTCGCAGATCGCACCGCTTCTGCTCCCCCTGCTCGCTGGGCGGCCGGTGACCCGCAAGCGCTGGGTCGACGGCGTGGGCACAGCGGATGCACCGGCCGAGGCGTTCTTCACCAAACAGCTCGAGCGAGGTGCGCCGACCTGGGTGCCTCGTCAGCAGATCATGCACTCCGACGGCCCCAAGGAGTACCCGCTCGTCGACGACGTGCCCACGCTCGTGTGGCTCGCGCAGATCGCCGCGATCGAACTGCACGTCCCGCAGTGGCGCTTCGGCCCTGACGGCCTGCCGGGAAATCCCGACCGGCTCGTGCTCGACCTCGACCCGGGTCCCGGCGTGGGTCTCGTGCAGTGCGCCGAGGTGGCGAGGATCGCCCGCGGCATCCTGACCGGCATGGGGCTCGATCCGGTTCCGGTGACGAGTGGCAGCAAGGGCATTCACCTGTACGCGGCTCTTCCTGGCGCTCAGACGAGCGAACAGATCTCCTCCGTCGTGAAAGAGCTCGCCCGGATGATCGAAGCCGACCATCCCGATCTCGCCACCAGCGTCATGGCGAAGGTGCAGCGCGGCGGCAAGGTGTTCCTCGACTGGAGCCAGAACAACGGGAAGAAGACGACGATCTCCCCCTACTCGCTGCGGGGCCGTGCGCATCCCTGGGTCGCGGCCCCCCGCACCTGGGACGAACTCGACGATCCGGAGCTCCGCCAACTCTCGATGGACGAGGTGCTCGAGCGGATGGCAGCCGGCATCGATCCGATCTCCGCCCTGCATCCGCGCGACGACGAGCTGCTCGATTCCTATCGCAGCAAGAGAGACGCCGACCGCACGCCCGAGCCGATGCCTGCGCGAGCCGCCCCGGCAGCCGGGGGCGAGACCCGGCGCTTCGTCATCCAGGAGCATCACGCCCGTCGCCTGCACTACGACCTGCGCATCGAGGACCGCGGCGTCCTCGTGAGCTGGGCGGTTCCCAAGGGCGTGCCCGAGACCAGCGGACGCAATCATCTCGCCGTGATGACCGAACCGCACCCGATGGAGTACCTGACCTTCGCGGGCACGATCCCCGCGGGCGAGTACGGCGCCGGCGTGATGACCGTGTGGGACACCGGCACCGTCGAGTTGGAGAAATGGCGCGACGACGAGGTGATCGGCACGTTCACGGGAAACGAGGGCGGCCCCCTCGGCAGTGTCCGCCTCGCCCTGATCCGCACCGAAGGCGCCGGCGAGAAGTCGTCGTGGCTGCTTCATCGCATGAAGCAGAGCGATTCTCGTCCGCACGGCCGGCCGCACGCACGGGCCTCCGCACCGGCTTCGCCCGCGACCGAGCCGACGTTGCGCCCCATGCTCGCTGAGAACGGCACGGCCGCCCTCGCGAAGTCCCTCAACCCGGATCCCTGGGTCGAGGTGAAATGGGACGGCATCCGCGCGATCGGCACCTGGACCGACGGACGGATGCTCCTGCACGCGCGCAGCGGCACCGATATCACCGCACGTTATCCGGAGCTCACGGCCGACGGCGCACCGCATCTGCCGGCGTCCGACGCGGTCATCGACGGCGAGATCGTCGCCTTCGACGACAGCGGGCGGCCCAGCTTCTCGCGTCTGCAGAACCGCATGCACCTGACGCGGCCCCGCGAGATCGAGCGGGAGGTCGTGCGCACGCCCATCGCGTACGTCGTGTTCGACCTGCTCCGGCTGAACGGGCACGACCTCACCGATCTGCCCCTCGAGCAGCGCCGCTCGCTCCTCGACGAGCTGACGGCCGACCTCGACGCCCCGATCCAGGCCCCGCCGGTGTTCGACGACGTCGATGCGGCCCTCGCGGCCAGCGGGCAGTTCGGCCTCGAAGGCGTCGTCGTGAAAGACCGCTCCTCCCGTTATCGGCCCGGGCAGCGCTCGCCCGCGTGGCTCAAGCTCAAGCACACCCGCATGCAGGAGGCGGTGATCGTCGGCATCCGACCGGGGAAGGGCGATCGGGAGGGCACGATCGGCTCGCTGCTCCTCGCCGTCCCCTCCCCTGACGGCCTGCGCTACGTCGGCAGAGTGGGCACGGGTTTCACCGATCGGATGCTGCGCGATCTGCTCGCACAGCTCTCGCCGCTGCGAGTGGGCGAGCCGCCGCTGCAGGGCGTGCCGGCGCTCGACGCCTCGGACGCACTGTGGGTGCGACCCGAACTGGTCGGTGAGGTCGAGTTCGCGAACTGGACCCCCGACGGCATCCTTCGGCACTCCCGCTGGCGGGGGCTGCGGCCCGACAAGACGCCGGAAGACGTCGCGATCGACTCCTAGGCGTGGTGCGGCTCGCAGTCGGACTGCTCGGCAGGCTCGATCTGGAACGTCGAATGCTCGACGTCGAAATGCTCGGCGAGGCACGACTGCATGTCGCTCAGCAGTTTCGCGGAGCGCCCACCCTCGAACAGCTCCGGGGCGACGCGGACGTGCGCCGTGAACACCGGTGCTCCCCGGGTGAGCTGCCACACGTGCACATCGTGCACGCCGACCACGCCGTCGTATCCGAGCAGGTGCTGGCGGATCTCGCTCACGGCCGTGCCTTTGGGGGCGGACTCGGCGAGCACCGAGAACACCTCGCGCAGCAGTGAGATCGCCCGCGGGATGATCATCACGGCGATGAGCATCGAGGCGATGGCGTCCGCCGGCATCCATCCGGTCGTCACGATCACGATCGCCGCGATGATCACCGTCGCGGAGCCGATCAGGTCGCCCATCACCTCGAGGTACGCGCCTCGCACGTTGATGCTCGTGCGCTGCGCGCGGCTGAGCAGCCACATCGAGATGCCGTTGGCGACGAGCCCGACCACCGCGACGACGAGCATCAGCCCGCCCGCGACCTCGGTCTCGCCCGGGTTGATGAGTCGCAGCACTGCCTCCACGCCGACCCAGCCGGCGAGGGCGATGAGGATGACGGCGTTGATGAGCGCTCCGAACACTTCGGCACGCTGGTAGCCGAAGGTGCGCCGATCGTCGGCAGGACGTGCGGCCACGGCTGCCGCGATCAGGGCGATCACGAGAGCGGAGGCGTCGGTGAACATGTGCGCGGCGTCGGCCAGCAGCGCCAGCGACCCGGTGAGGACGGCACCCACCACCTGCACGACCATGATGGTCGCCGTGAGGCACAGCGAGATCGTCAGCAGGCGTCGATGGCCAGCCGAGCGGATGCCGCCTGCTGCGGGTGCGTGATCGTGCATACCCCCACGCTAACCCGGGATGAGGCCGGGCGAGCGCCGTTTCCCCTAGTCGGGAAGGGTAACGATTCTCACTACCGCTAGAGCCTCGTCAGCAGCGGAACGAGCTCGGCGAACGCGCGTGCACGGTGCGACTGAGACTGCTTCTCCTCCGCCGTGAAGTCGCCCACTGTACGCTCCTCGCCCGCGGGCTGTCCGTCGGGGATGAAGACGGGGTCGTAGCCGAATCCGCCGCCGCCCGATGCTGCGTGCGCGAGACGGCCGGGCCAGTTCCCGACGACGACGTGCTCGTCGCCGTCGGGGGTCACCAGCGCGATCGTCGAGTTGAAGTGCGCCGTGCGGTGCGGGTCGGCGATGTCGCGCAGCTGGTCGAGCAGCAGCTCGAGGTTCGCCGCCGCATCCTTCTTCTGCCCCGCCCAGTACGCAGAGAACACGCCGGGCGATCCGCCGAGCACGTCGACGCAGATGCCGGAGTCGTCGGCCAGCGCCGCGAGCCCCGTGTGCGCCGCCGCCGCACGCGCCTTGATGAGCGCGTTCTCGGCGAAGGTCACGCCGTCCTCGACCGGCTCGGGACCGTCGTAGCCGACGACTTCGAGGTCGGGACGGGTCTTCGCGACGATCTGCTGGAACTCCGCGACCTTGTGCGGATTGTGCGTGGCGAGGACGACCTTCACGCCTGGGTCCCTGAGCCTGTCGAGGGGGCGAGAGCGTTCAGCTGCAGGTCCTTCAGGTCGGCGCAGCCGGCCACACCCAGGTCGAGAAGCGCATCCAACTCCCGCTTGTCGAAAGGTGCGCCCTCGGCGGTGCCCTGCACCTCGACGAACAGCCCGCGTCCCGTGACGACGATGTTCATGTCGGTCTCTGCGCGCACATCCTCGACGTATGCCAGATCGAGCATGGGCTCGCCGTCGATGATGCCGACCGACACCGCGGCGACCGAGTCGAGCAGCGGCGTGGAGTTCTTGCCGATGAACTTCTTCGTGCGCCCCCACTCGATCGCGTCGGCCAGGGCGACGTAGGCGCCGGTGATCGCTGCAGTGCGGGTTCCGCCATCGGCCTGCAGCACGTCGCAGTCGATGACGATCGTGTTCTCGCCGAGGGCCTTGGTGTCGACGACGGCGCGCAGTGCGCGGCCGATCAGACGGGAGATCTCGTGCGTGCGACCGCCGATGCGCCCCTTCACGCTCTCGCGGTCGTTGCGGCTGTTCGTGGCACGGGGCAGCATCGCGTACTCGGCCGTGACCCAGCCCTTGCCCTTGCCGGTCAGCCACCGAGGCACGCCGTTGGTGAACGATGCCGTGCACAGCACCTTCGTGCCGCCGAAGCTGATCAGCGCGGAGCCTTCGGCCTGCGCGCTCCAGCCGCGCTCGATCGTGATCTCGCGGAGCTGGTCGGTGGCGCGGCCGTCGGCGCGGACGATGGAAGACATGGATTTCCTTCTGTTGGGTGGATCAGAGCGAGTCGATGACGGACGCCGGCAGGTCGATGACACCGGTCTGCACGAGTTGCACATCGCGCACCTCGTGCCCCATCAGGCGATTGGCGAGGGCGGTGAACTCGATCGTCGAATCACCCGTCGCCTCGTACACGTATGACGCTGTCGCATCGGGAGAGGCGAGCTGGTCGGCGCGGACGAGCTGGCGGTACACGTCGCCCGCCGTCTCGTCGTCGCTGGAGACGAGGGTCACGCCCTCTCCCATCACGTAGCTGATGGCACCGCGCAGGAACGGGTAGTGCGTGCATCCGAGCACGAGCGTGTCGACGCCCGCGTCCCTCAGCGGCGACAGATACTCCTCGGCCACTGCGAGGACCTCCGGCGTGCCCGTGATCCCCGCCTCGACGAACTCGACGAAGCGCGGGCATGCGGCCGTGAAGACTTCGAGCCGCTCGTTCACCTCGAGCATGTCCTGATAGGCACGGGAGCCGATCGTGCCGACCGTCCCGATCACGCCGACGCGTCCGTTTCGCGTGGTCGACACGGCCCGGCGCACCGCGGGGCCGATCACCTCGACGACGGGCACGTCGTAGCGCTCGCGCGCGTCGCGGAGCATCGCGGCGGATGCCGTGTTGCACGCGATCACGAGCATCTTCACACCCTGATCGACGAGCGTGTCGAGAACCTCGAGCGAGTACCTCCGGACGTCGGCGATCGGCTTCGGGCCATAAGGCGAATGCGCCGTGTCGCCGATGTAGACGAACGACTCACGGGGCAGCTGGGCGCGGATGGCCCTCGCCACCGTCAGCCCGCCGACACCGGAGTCGAAGATTCCGATCGGGGCGTCGTTCATGACTACCCACCCTACCCGCGACGGCCCGTCGGCCGGCTCAGCAAGGCGAGCGGGCCGACTCAGTAGGCTGTGCTCATGACGACGTCGACGGCGCTTCTCACCGACCGCTACGAACTCACCATGCTGGCCGCGGCTCTCCGCGACGGCACCGCATCGCGGCCCAGCGTGTTCGAGCTGTTCTCCCGCCGGCTCTCCGGTGGTCGACGTTTCGGCGTCGTCGCGGGTACCGGTCGTCTGCTTTCGCTGCTGCGCGACTTCCACTTCGGCGAGGACGAGTTGCGATACCTGCGCGACGAGAACATGGTGGATGCGGATTCCCTCGCCTACCTCGAGAGCTATCGCTTCACCGGTTCGATCCGCGGCTATCGGGAAGGTGAGCTCTACTTCCCCGGCTCCCCCATCCTCACCGTCGAAGGCACGTTCGCCGACGCCGTCGTACTCGAGACGCTCGCGCTGAGCATCCTGAATCACGACTCCGCCGTCGCCACGGCTGCAGCTCGGATGAGCATCGCGGCCGGCGAGCGACCCCTGGCCGAGATGGGCTCGCGCCGAGCAGCTGAATACTCCGCGGTCGCCGCGGCACGAGCGGCGTACATCGCAGGTTTCAGCGCGACGAGCAACCTCGAAGCCGGGCGCCGCTGGGGCATACCCACGATGGGGACGGCGGCGCACTCGTGGACGCTCCTGCACGACAGCGAAGAAGACGCCTTCCGCGCGCAGATCGACAGCCTCGGCACCGACACGACGCTGCTCGTCGACACCTACGACATCCGCACCGGCGTGGAGACCGCGATCCGCGTCGCCGGCACCTCGCTCGGCGGCGTGCGCATCGACTCCGGCGACCTGCCGATCGTCGCGGCCGAGGTCCGCACCCAGCTCGACGAGCTCGGTGCGACCGGCACCAGGATCACGGTGACGAGCGACCTCGACGAGTACGCGATCGCGGCCCTCGCGGCGTCGCCTGTGGACGCGTACGGCGTCGGAACCTCGGTCGTCACCGGCTCGGGCTATCCGACCGCGAGCATGGTCTACAAGCTCGTCGCCCGGCAGGATGCCGGAGGCGCGTGGATCGGCGTGGCGAAGGCATCCGCCGACAAGGCCTCGCACGGCGGTCGCAAGGCCGCCTTCCGCACCCTCGCCGACGGCGTCGCGGTCGCAGAGACAGTGGTCGTCTCGGACGGCTTCGAGGAACTCGACTCGGCGGCCGAGCATCCTGAGGGCCGGGCCCTGCAGGTGAGCTTCGTCGAGTCCGGTGAGATCGACCAGTCCTACGAAGGCGTCGAGGGGACCGCATCCGCTCGGGCGCACCACCTCAAGGTGCGCGAAGAACTGCCGGTGCGCGCCCTCGCGCTCAGCAAGTCCGATCCCGCGATCCCGACGGTCTTCATCGACAACATCTGAGGCCGACTGCTCACTGAGCGAGGAGCGCAGCGACGAGTCGAAGAGCATCGACGCGCAGTAGACCCCCTCGGGTCCCCAGCGAGTCGAAGGTCAGCCGACCATCGACTCGTAGATCTCCTTGCACGTGGGGCAGATCGGGAACTTCTCCGGGTCGCGACCCGGGGTCCACTTCTTGCCGCACAGCGCGCGCACCGGCTTGCCGGTGATCGCGGACTCGAGGATCTTGTCCTTCTTCACGTAATGCGAGAAACGCTCGTGGTCGCCCGGCTCGAGATTCTCTTCGCGGAGAAGCTCTTCCAGTTCGCGATCAAGCGTTGTCACGCCGCCCTGATCGGGGCTGTCCAACGGAGTACTCATCCCGCGAGTCTAGTCGCGTCAGCGCGTGCGCGGGCGGCGTCTCAGGCCGTCTCGACGAACTCCATCAGCCGCTCTCCGTCGCGCTCGAACACCTTTCCACCCAGAGCCGTCCCGATGAGAAGCGCGCCGATGCCCGTGCCGACCCCCGCCCACAGCGTCGCGGGTGCGTACTGCGAGCCCTCGACGATCGTGAGCACGAAGAGCCAGATGGTCGGGATGCTCAACACGATCGCGCCGAGGAAGGCGGATGCCGGGCCGAACGCACCACGGGACGTCGGCCGCTGCGGCTGCTGGAACGGGCTGTCCCCCGGACGCGAGACCGCATAAGGGGCCATCACCGAGACGACGCTGGAGATGCCGAGAGCGGAGAGCAGCAGACTCGCCGCCAGTCCGGTCAGTGGGAAGAGCAGTCGCCAGTCGGCGATCCACAGCAACGTCAGGGGCACGGCGATCGCGAGCACCGGGATCGCGACCAGCATCACAGGCACCAGCCGTCCCAAGCGGTCGGGGATGCCGCGCACGCCGCTGGCGATGTGCGTCCACAGTGCGGTCGAGTCGTAGGCGACGTCGTTGTGCGGGAGCCAGCCGAAGAACAGCGCCATCACGGGAACGGGCACCAGCGCGGCGATCTCGAGGGGAACCCCTGCGACGAGGAGCGGGAACACGCTGAGGACACCGGCCACAGGAACCACGACGATGTTCACGATGTAGCGGCGGTCGCGGAACCAGTACACGAGGCTGCGCGCGGCGATCGCGCCGAAGGCGTTGGAGGGAAGAAGGCCGAACCAGCCGAGTCCCGTGCGTTCACGTGACGCGAAGGGTCGCGCGGTCGTCGTGAGCAGGCGGCGCACGAGCCACGTCCAGGCGCCCCAGCAGAAGACTGCGGTCGCCACCGCGATGATTCCGCTCGCCCAGGCACCTGCCGTGTCATCGAGGGCGACCGCGAACAGGAAGCCGGACGGCGCGGCGAAGGGTGTGAGCCCGACCGTGCCGGTCACGGACGCCACCGTCGCAGGGACGTGGCCGTCCCACCGCAGCGAGGCGAAGAAGACGGCCACGGGGAAGGCGATCACGATGACGGCGAGGGCGAAGAGCGAGGTGAGTTCGCGCGATCGGCGCTCCGGCAGCAGCAGGGCGTTGATCGCCATGCCGATCCTCGCCGCGAGCAGCGTGGTCACGACCCCGATGAACGTCATCGGCACCGCCGCGAACCATGGAGTGCCGAGCCGGATGGCCACCACGCACACGCACACGTTCACTGCGACGACGGCGAGACTCGGCACGCTGACGAAGGCGGCCAGAGCCAGAATCCACGGCATGCGTCGCTCATCGACGCCGAATACGGCGAATCTGCGCGGGTCGAGCTGATCGGCCGCCCCGACGAGGATCGGCCCGATGAGGAAGCCGAGCAGGATCGCCGCTCCCCCGAGCACGACCACCGTGCGTGCCACGGCCACAGGAGCCTGGTCGAGGCTGAGCACGGCGGCGCAGACGACGACTGTCAGGATCACGACGATCGCGAGCGCGCCGATCGTGCGAAGGCGGCGTTCGCCGCGCAGAGCGCCGATCAGCAGCGCCGCTCTCAGTCGGAGAACGTGTGCAGCCACTCGAGCCCCTCCACCTCACCGCTGGATCCTGCGAGCTCCACGAACCGCGATTCGAGAGTCTGTCCGGCTCTGACCTCATCGATCGTGCCTTCGGCGAGAACATCGCCTCCGACGATGATCGCGACGCGAGAGCACACCCTTTCGACCAGGTCCATGCCGTGGCTCGAGAGGATCACGGTTCCGCCATGAGCGACGTACGCCCGCAGGATGTCCAGGATCACGGCGGACGACACCGGGTCGACGGCTTCGAACGGCTCATCGAGCACGAGCACCCTCGGCGAGTGGATCATCGCTCCGGCGAGCATGATCTTCTTCGTCATGCCCGCCGAGTAGTCGGACACGACGCGGCTGAGCGCGTCGCCGAGGTCGAAGGCGCGCGCCAGGTCGGCGACGCGCTTCTCGATCACGTTCGCGGCCAGTCCGCGCAGCAGACCGTAATAGTAGAGGAGCTGGCGCCCGGTGAGGCGGTCGAAGGTGCGCAGCCGGTCGGGCAGCACGCCCATCACGCGTTTGGCGGCGAGGGGCTGCGTCGACTGATCGATGCCGCAGATCACGATCTCGCCGGAGTCCGCGCGCAGCAGCCCGGCGACGATCGACAGCGTCGTCGTCTTGCCCGCACCGTTCGGACCCACGATCCCGTAGAACGAGCCGGCGGGGACCGTGAGGTCGATGCCGTTGACGGCGACGTGGTCGCCGAAGGTCTTGACCAGGCGGCGGATCCGGATGGCCTCCGACCCCGCATCCGCCGGAGGAACCGAAGGAGCGGATGTGTCGACGAACGGCTCCGCGGAATCCTCGATCACGCCTGCGGCGCTGGCTGTCTCCGATTCGGATGCCGCGGACAGGTCTGCGTCAGACGCCTCAGGCGCCTCGACGGGCGCTTCGGGCGCCGACGGGACTGACGCCTCGGCAGAGGCCCGGTCGATGCCGGGCTCTTCGAGAGGCGCTTCCTCGACGGGAGCCTGAGGCGCCGGCCCCGGCGCCTCGACGAGCGCTTCTTCGGCGGGCGCGTGCTCGACGAGACCTGTTTCTTCGACGGCGGTCTCCTCGACGACAGGCTCTTCCACGACGGCCTCCTCCGCTTGGGACCCCTCCTCGACGGATTCTTCCACGGGGTGGTCGCGGTGCGGAACATCCGCGGCTTGAGAGATCTCCCCTGCGTCGGACGGCTTCGCCTCGGCCGAGAGCTCGACCGCCTCCGCGTCATTCACGACCGCGGCTTCTTCCGCCGCCTTCGCGGCCGCGGCCTTCTTCGCCGCCGCGGTCTTGGCCGCCGTGACCGCAGCCGCCGTCTTCGCCGTGTTGCGCTTCGCAGCGGCGGTGCGCGCCGTGGACTTCGCGGCGGCCGCGCGCTCGGCTGCGGTCTTGGCCGCAGCGGTCTTCGTCGCGGCGGAGATCGAGGGACGCCTCGCAGCGGACTTCGTGGGCTCTGAACCCGCCTTCGCCGCCGCCGTGCCTGCGCTCGTGCGCGCCGGCTTCGCGGAGGTCCGCGCGGTGGAGTTCTTCGCCGCGGCCGCGCGAGCAGCGGCCGCGGTCGGCTTCTTCTCGGCGCCGTTCTTCCGGGCGCCGTCGTTCGCGCCGGCATCAGCCTTCGCCGCCCGCTCCGACACCTCTTCGAGGGACGCCGTCGCGTTCTGCGCAGCCGTTCGAGCCGGCGCGCGCTTCGCCGGCGGTTTGCGGGCCGGCGTCTTCCTGGCCGGCGTCTTCTTCGCAGGCGTGCTCGCGGCGTCAGCCACCTCGGGGGTGCGGTCGTCGGGGGAAGCAGTCACCGTCCGAGGGTATCAACCGAGCCCGACGATGCTCGGCTCGACTCAGCTTTTCCCCTGCTGATGTCCGCGTGTAACCTGAGGATCGGCGGGCACGCTCCGAATCTGAGTGTTCCGTGTGTACTCGGTCACGAAATGGCAACAGGGCCTTCCAGCCCCTGGGGTTCCCAGGGTCGATGGCTACCATGAAATCGGCACGACGAAGTGTCTGGTCGGTGAACCGACCGTGAACACACTCTTCCTTTAGGAGCTCTCGTGACTCTTCAGACCGTCATCCTCGCAGCCGGAATGGGCTCGCGCCTGGGCCGTGCACTGCCGAAGCCGCTCACCGAGCTCAGCGACGGACGCACGATCATGCGCCAACAGCACGACAACATCCGCGCCGCATTCGGCACCGATGCGCGCATCACCACGGTTGTGGGCTACCGCGCGGAGACCATCATCGAGGCCTTCCCTCACGTCAACTACGTGCACAACGAGCGCTACGACGAGACCAACACCTCGAAGAGCCTGCTGCGCGCCCTCGGCGCGACCGGCAAGTCCGGCGTGCTGTGGATGAACGGCGACGTGGTCTTCGACCCGATGATCCTCGGCCGCGCGGCCGCCTACATCGAGCGCGACCAGTCGTTCGTCACCGTCAACACCTCGAAGGTCAGCGACGAAGAGGTGAAGTACACGGTCACCGCCGAGGGCTTCATCAACGAGCTGTCCAAGACCGTCAAGGGCGGCCTCGGCGAGGCCGTGGGCATCAACTACATCTCGTCGGCGCACAAGAAGGCCTTCATGCGCCAGCTGCAGCGCGTCGAGGACCAGGATTACTTCGAGCGAGGCCTCGAGCTCGCGATCGCCGAGGACGGCATCCTGCTCGAGCCGATGGACGTGTCCGACCTGTACGCCGTCGAGGTCGACTTCGCCGAGGACCTCGAGCGGGCGAACCTCTTCGTCTGACTTCTCACGACGGGCCCCTGAGTCTGTCGAAGAATGCCCGGTCTCCGCAAGGGGGGCGGGCATTCGGCGTTTTCGCGGCGTGCGTCTCTAGGATCGAACGCATGGGGAACAAGGTGCACAAGATCCACTCCCTGCCCGACGGATCGCCGTGGGACAAGGGAGTGCCGCCCGTGGGATCGACCGAGCATCCGCTCATGGTCCGCGGACTCGACCGCGTGCTGTCGATCCAGCGTCCGATCGTGCTCGCGCACATCCGCAGCATCCGCCTTCGGCATCCACGGGCCACACCCGAGGAGATCATCCGCATCCTCGAGAAGCGATACCTCACGGCCGTGACCACGGGCGGCGCCGCCGTCGGCGCCACCGCCGTGATCCCCGGAATCGGCACGGGCGTGACGCTGGCGCTGTCGGGTGTCGAGACCGTCGGCTTCGTCGAATCGACCGCGCTGTTCGCGCAGTCCATCGCGGAGGTGCACGGCATCGCCGTCGCCAACCCGGATCGCGCGAGGGCCCTGGTGATGACGCTCATGCTCGGCAAGGAGGGTGTGGCGCTCGTGGGCCAGCTGGCAGGTCAGGCGACCGGTCGCGGTGGAACGCGCTCGTCGTACTGGGGCGAACTGGTGACGAAGTCGCTCCCCCGCGCCGCTGTCGGGCCGATGGTCGATCGGCTCAAGAGCATGTTCCTGAAGCAGTTCGCCACCAGGGGCGGAGCGTCGTTCCTCGGCAAGGCCATGCCTTTCGGAGTCGGAGCCGTGATCGGCGGAACCGGCAATCACATCCTCGGGCGGCGGGTGCTCACGACCTCCCACCGTGCATTCGGAACCCCTCCAACGACCCTGCCTGCAGAGCTCGAGCCCGTCGACGGCGCCGAGAAGCTCGAGCTCCGGATGCTGCACGGCGCCCAGTACGTCGGGAACGCGGTCGCAGGGGCCGCGGGCACGGCGGCGCGCGGGGTGACCTGGGCCGGGCGGAAGGCTCTGTCCGTGGGACGTCGCACGAACGTGGACTCGTCCTCCACCTCCCCGCAGGAATAGCGAGTTCCCCACAGAAGGCGTGACGGGCACTCGCTCTCGCCTTCTCCCGTCGGATGCCGCTCTTAACGTGGCGCCCATGTTGAGACCAGTCGATCCCTCAGACGTCCCGCCGCCCGTCGCCTACCGGGTGCCCTGGCACGTGTCGCGCGAAGACTCCGCGCATCCGGTCGTGATCAACCAGAGCTCCGAGGCCGCGGACTTCGTGCGCGTCTTCCGCGGCGATCGCGGCAGGAACGAGACGACCCAGCTATGGGGCCAGGTGCTGCCTGCGGAGCGCATGGAACTCTGCCTGTGCTCCGCCGACCTCGACGAGGTGGTCGTGACCCTCGCCTGGTTCCGGCAGAGCGACGGGCTGGAGTACGTGTGGCGATTCGTCGTGTGACCCGAATGGCTTCTCTTGACGCACGACCGGCGATGCGTGGCCGAGCGCCAAAGGATCACGGGTCGCGTTGTGGCGAGCATCCAACGGTCCGCGCGACCCCCGCGCTAGGGTGGAATCCGTGACGGAACAGCCCGAACTCTTGACCACCGCCGGCCGCATCGCAGATCTTCGTGCCCGCTACGACGAAGCCGTCGTCGACGCAGAGAAGATCGCGAAGGAGAAGCAGCACGCGAAGGGCAAGATGACTGCCCGCGAGCGCATCGAGCTCCTCGTCGACCCCGGGAGCTTCGTCGAGTTCGACGAGTACGTTCGTCACCGCACGACCGCGTTCGGAATGGACCGCAACCGTCCTTACGGCGACTCGGTGGTCACGGGCATCGGCACGATCCACGGCCGCACCGTCGCCGTCTACTCTCAGGACTTCACCACCTTCGGCGGCTCGCTCGGCGAGGTCTCCGGCGACAAGATCATCAAGATCATGGAGTTCGCGCTCACCAGCGGCGTGCCGATCATCGGCATCCTCGACTCGGGCGGCGCCCGGATCCAGGAGGGTGTCCTCGCGCTCAGCAAATACGGCGAGATCTTCCGCCTCAACACCCGCTCCTCGGGCGTCATCCCGCAGATCTCCATCATCATGGGCCCTGCGGCCGGCGGTGCGGTCTACGGACCCGCCCTGACCGACTTCGTGATCATGGTCGACAAGACCAGCCAGATGTTCGTGACCGGCCCGGACGTGATCAAGACCGTCACAGGCGAGGACGTGGGCATGGAGGAGCTGGGCGGTGCGCTCACGCACAACACCCGCTCCGGTGTCGCGCACTACCTCGCCGAAGACGAGGACGACGCGATCGACTACGCGCGCACGCTGCTCAGCTTCCTGCCCGACAACAACATGGCCGAGATCCCGAGCTACGAGAGCGGCTTCGAGTGGGAGACGACGGATGCCGATCGCACTCTGAACACGATCATCCCCGATTCCGCCAACCAGCCCTACGACATCCACACCGTCATCGAGCACGTCGTCGACGCCGGTGATTTCATCGAGGTGCAGCCGCTGTTCGCGCCGAACATCGTGATCGGCTTCGGTCGTGTCGAGGGCCGCTCTGTGGGAATCATCGCCAACCAGCCGTCGCAGATGGCGGGCACGCTGAACATCGAAGCCGGCGAGAAGGCGAGCCGTTTCGTGCGGTTCTGCGATGCGTTCTCCGTCCCGATCGTGACCCTGGTCGACGTGCCGGGATACCTTCCTGGCACCGATCAGGAGTGGACCGGCGTGATCCGCCGCGGCGCCAAGCTCATCTACGCGTACGCCGAGGCCACCGTGCCGCTGGTCACCGTGATCCTCCGGAAGGCTTACGGCGGCGCCTACATCGTGATGGGCTCGAAGCAGCTCGGTGCTGATGTGAACCTCGCGTGGCCGACGGCCGAGATCGCAGTCATGGGCGGCCAGGGCGCCGTGAACATCCTGTACCGCGGTGAGATCAAGAAGGCCGAAGAGGCGGGCGAAGACGTCGCCGCGGTGCGCACGCGACTTGCCAACGAGTACACCTACAGCGTCACTAGCCCGTTCCTCGCGGCCGAACGTGGCGAGATCGACGGCATCATCGAGCCTGCCAACACGCGGGTCTCGATCGCGAAGGCTCTGCGGGCACTGCGCGGAAAGCGGGCAGAGCTGCCCCCCAAGAAGCACGGGAACATTCCGCTGTGATCACCGAGCGTCCGGAACACCAGCCGCCGACGATCGAGATCCTGCGCGGCACGGCCACAGAAGAAGAGCTGGCGGCCCTCATCGCCGTGGTCAGCAACGCTTATGCGCAGGAGGAAGCGGGCGCCGTCGCCGTCGAGCGGCAGACCTCTGCCTGGCAGCGCACGCAGCGGCCTCTGCGCAGGCCCCTCCGCCGTGACATCCCATGGGGCCGTTTCGCGGGCTGACCCGAGACGAGAGTCTGCCGATCACGAGAGCCTGCGGATCCGTGAGCCCCCCAGCTCACGGATCACGCAGACGGACTGTGCCGAAATCCGATGCGGGATTCAGATGCCGCGCATCGCCCCAGATCGGCGTACAACCAATACTACATCGATTAGAGATATTGTTTCAAGCGCGCTCTCGTCGCTCTCTTCGCCGGGCTCAGTCCTCGAGATACAGGTCGGACGCCCGAGGGGTCAGCACGGCGTCGAGCACCACGCACGCCGCGCCGACTGCGCCGACATCGTCGCCGACCACGGTTCCCTCTACCGGCAGCTGTCGTACTGCACGGGTCGCGCTGCGGCGGTCGAGAGCGGGCGGGATCTCTTCGAGGTAGACGGATGCCAGACGAGACCAGAACGGCCCTCCGAGCACGACGCGGTCGACATCGAACGCGTTCGTGAGCACCGAGATGAGCACGGACAGGTGCGCCGCCGCCCGGCGCAGCACCTGGAGAGCCTGCAGATCTCCGGCAGACGCTCGGGCGCACAACTGCGTGAACCGCACCTCCACCGCCTCGACATCATTGCCTTCGCGGTCGTCGGGGAAGACGCCTGCGCTCTCCGCCTGCTCGACGATCGCCTGGGGAGTGCACACCACGTCGACGCACCCGCGCAGCCCGCACGCGCACATCGGCCCGTCCGGATCGACGACGATGTGCCCGATCTCCCCGAAGTTCCGGGAGCTGCCCCGCTCGGCCTCACCACCGCGCACCAAGGAGGCCCCGATGCCGGTTCCCAGGTAGACGAAGAGGAAGGAATCGTCGGCAGGACCGTTGCCGGTCCACAACTCGCCGACGGCCGCGGCGGTCGTGTCCTTCTCCAGTGCGACGGCGAACCCGGTCGCTTCGGCGAGGACGGCGCGGAGCGGGACGCGATGCCATCCGTGCAGCTTGGGCGGGTCGATCACGGTGCCTCGCGCGGCATCGAGCGGGCCGGGTGCGGCGACGCCGACGCCCGCGACCGCCTCTCGATCGATGCCGGCGTCAGCGATCATCGCCTCGATCGCCTGCGCCATGACGTCGACGATGCGGCGGGGGTCCTTCGCCGGCGTGCGCACGACGCGGCGCCGGACTACGGCACCCGAAAGGTCGAGCAGGACGAGCGTGATCACCGCCGGATCGAGGTGGACACCGATCGAGAACCGGCTGTCCGCCACCAGTCGAAGAATCACACGCGGCTTGCCGGGGCCGTTGATGGCCCTGCCCGCCTCGGCGATCAGTCCGTCGTCCAGGAGGCGCCGCGTGATGTTCGTGACGGTCTGAGCGGAGAGCCCGGTGGCCGCCGCCAGCTCGATCCGGCTCACGCCCTCGACCGATCTGCGGATCGCCTCGAGGATCACCGCCTGGTTGAAGTCGCCCATGCGGGGAAGATTGGTGCCGCGACGCATGCCCATCGTCCTATCCTCCCCCATTCCCCCTCAGACTATTGGCCAGAATTTGTCCCCCAAAATACCTACAGACAAGCCTTGTCAGAAGAGTGAGACTTAGTAAGACGCTTCGCGTTCGGCTGGTCTCTCTGTCCCAGGGTAGACAGACGGTGACCGGCCACCAGCGGACAGTTTTCGGGTAACTGGGCCGCAACGGCGAGGGGCGGGCGGCTTCGCCGCCCCTCGCCCACTCCTACTGACCTCGGTTCTGACTTCCTCCCCCGATCAGAACCGAGGCGGGCGAGGGATCAGGAGTTCGCGTCCCTCAGAATCTCGTGCCAGAGATCCACCGCATCGTCGTCGCTCGATGATCCGGCGCTCGCGCGACCCACCACTGTCACCGCGACGCGGTCGTCTCGCGCGGCGCGGATGATGACGCGGTCAGCGTGAGCGTCCGCCAGGACACCGGCGAGTTCATCGCGGATCTCGGCTCGCCGGCCCTCCTCGATCTCGTCGAGGCCGCCCTCGTCGAACACCGTGACGGCGACGCCGCGTCGGCGCGCATCGGCGATCGCATCGCGCACGGCGTCGTTCAGAAGACTCGCCCCCCGCAGCTCATCTCGCAGCCGTCCTTCCGCCAGGCGCGCCTCGAGCCGCTCATCCTCGTCGAGAGCTCCGTGCGAGGCGACGACGCGGCTGAGCACGGGGCCAGCGACGGCCAGCGCGAACTGCGTGCGCAGGCGACGCTCGCGCTGTCGCACCTGTTGGGTCGCATGCCAGGCGGACACTGCCTGCTGGATGTCGGCGAGCCGCTCGGTGTCACGGATGGCCCGATCCCAGAACATCACGAGAAGCCATGCGACCGCCACCCACATGATCGAGCCGACGAGGCCCAGCGACAGCGCGCTGAGGATCCCGAGATGGATCCAGCATGTGGCGATCAGAGCGGTCAGGCTCAACGTCGCGATCAGAAGGCGCCGACGCACGACGAGGACCACGCCCAGCAGCCCGATCGCGCCGATGTACCAGGTCGCGAACGGCGCCGTGCGATGCGCGACCGCGAGAGAGTGCGTCGCGAGGCTCGGGATGACGACGCTGGAGACTCCTGCGAGGATCGCGACCCACAAAGGCATCCGAACGGACACGGCGGAATCCCACAGGATCGCCATGTTGACCGTCACCAGATAGAGCACCACTGCGAGCAGCATCAACAGTGGCGCGTCGGGCTGCTCGATCCACCACACTCCGCGGGCCGCGAAGTACATCGCGAATCCGATGCTGAGCAGGGTCGCGACGCTGCGCACCGTGCGGTTCACGAGAGCTCCCAGCCGAGGGTCACGACGGTTCCCGACTCGTCCGAGTCGATCCGCGCGGTGCCGGCGACGCCTGCCATGCGAGCGAAGATAGATGCGCGGATGCCGAGGCGATCCGCGCCGATCTCCTCGAGGACGAACCCGGGACCGCGGTCACTGATCACGACGGAGATGCCGTCGTCACCGTGTCCTTCGACGACGATGTGCAGGCCGCGGCCGCCGGCGTGGGCGACCGAGTTCCCCAGCCCCTGCCTCGCCGCGAGCACGAGGGCGCGGGCGACTCGGCCCGGCATCATTCCCATGACGCCTCGTTCTTCGACGATGGCATCGGCGCCGAGCTCCGACAGCGCCCGTCTCAGCTCCACGACGATCTGCACGGCCGCAACCGGCTCGTCGCTGCCCTCCTCCGCCACGGGCGGCCTCGGTGTTGGCGAGGCGCGTGAGAGCCTCGCGCGCCATCGCCACCGCGAGATCACGAGCACGCTCGCTCTCGGCGCGTTCGCCCGCGATGAGGGCGGCCAGCACGCTGTCGTGCATCAGGGCCGACATGGTGATGCGCTCCTCCTCCGCCGCCGCCGCCGCCGCGGCAGCGGCATACGACGAGACGGCGCGCCCGCGCACGTCGTCGACGCCGGCAGCCACCGACCGGAACATCCATCCCAGCGAGATGATCACGAGGCCGAGGATCAGCGTGAACGAGACGTCGAACGCCGTCGTGACCCAGAATGCGCTCGAGAATTCGCCCTGCACCAGACGCACGTAACCGTAGACGAAGGGCATCCCGGCAGCCCAGACGAACTGCAGCCAGAGCGGGAAGGCGAGCATCGCCGCGACGACTCCGACGTTGACGAGGAAGAAGATCCACGGCTGCTCTGAAGCCGCGCTGTCCCCCTGGCCGATCACGGGCCAGGCTGCGAGCGCGAGCACGTAAGCGATCGCGAAGGCCCCCGAGGTCGTGCGCACCCCACGTCCGATCAGGCATGCGATCAGCATCGCGACGAAAGGCACGAAGACCACGAGCAGCATCACGATTAGAGCCGAGTCGGCCCGCGACAACGTCGTGAGCGCCGAGATCAGCGCTTGCGCGCCCAGCACCGCTGAGCCGATCGCGACGACGGTCGCGAGGATCCGCTCCATGCGCTTGCCGGTGAACCGCTCGAAACCGGTCTCGACGCTCCCGGGCGACGGGATCTTGCTCCACGCGTCACGGATGCTGACCGGCTCGGCGGTCACGCTAGGCTCCGTCGGGCGCGTAGATGCCGTCTTCCATGGCCCGGCGCATCAGATCGACCTTGGTCGACGCCGGCCGGCCGACGCCGACGTACTTCACCCGGATGCGGGAGATGTTCTCCTTGGCTGTGGAGTAGGCGACGCCGAGTCGTTCCGCGACGGCCTTGAGCGGAAGACCGGTGGCGTACAGGCGCAGCACCTCCCTTTCGCGGGTGGAGAGCTGGGCGTCGGCGAAGTCCCGATCACCGTCGACGGCGCTGGCCCATTCGACGTTGTTGAGCGCCTCCCCCTGGGCGACGGTGCGGATCGCATCGAGCACATCGTCGAGGGCCGAGGACTTGCTGACGACCCCGGCGGCTCCCGCGACCAGGGCCTCGCGGACGGCTGCGGGGCGGTCGGCAACGCTGTGGATGACGACGCTCGCCCCATCGGCGACGATCGACGCGACGTTCTCGGTGACCGTGGTGCCGTCTCCGAGTGTGAGATCGAGCACGACGACGTCGGCAGGCGCCTGACCGGACGCCTTGCGCCAGAGGAGATACGACGCGACGGTGCTGCCGGAGAACACCACCGTCTGCTCGCCGTCGCGCGCGCACGCGGCCTCAAGCCCGAGGCGGACGGACTCGTGATCATCGATGAGGGCGACCCTGCTCATCCCCACAGCCTAGTGAGTTCGTCCAGATGCTTGATCTTCGGTCATCGGGTCAGCAGCGCGACGACCTCGAAGTGGTGCGAGTGCGGGAAGAGGTCGAAGGCGCGCATGCGCGGCACCTGCCAGCCGAGCGCGCGGAAGGTTCCGAGGTCCCGCGCCAGCGCCACGGGATCGCAGGCCACGTACGCGATGGCCTCGGGCGACATCGCGTGCAGTGCCTCGACGACCGCTCGCCCCGCACCCGAACGCGGCGGGTCGAGCACGATGGCACCGGCGCCGGTGCGCGGCGCGCCCGCGAGGAACCTGTCCACACGGGCTGTCGCCGCAGTCACCGCGAGCGGCGCGAGGTTCGCCCTCGCGTGCTCGGTCGCCCTCGCGCTCGACTCGACGGTCACGATGTCCTTGGCTCCGAGGTCGGCGAGAGTCGCGGCGAACAGTCCCACGCCGCCATACAGGTCGTAGTGGGTCGCCGACTCATCGACGTGATCTTCGAGCAGCCCGTACACGGCGGCGTCGAGGACGGATGCCGCGCGCGGATGCACCTGCCAGAAGCCGTCGGCGTCGACCTGGAACCGCCGGGCCCCGACCTGCTCGTGAACCGTCTCGTGCGCGCGGCGCGGCGGGTGCCCGCGCCCGTGACGGCGTTCGACGTCCTTCCGACGGACGGCATCTTCCCGGCGGATGACGCGTACGCGGCCATCGGCCGGCTCGACGAGTTCGATGCGCCCCGGCTTGCCGCCGGTCAATCCGGCGGCGGCTTCGGCGATCGCAGGGCGAGCCAGAGGGTGCGCGCCGACCTCGATCACCCGATGGCTGCGGGCGGCGAACGGGCCCACTCGCCCCTCGTCGTCGACGTGCAGCGTGACCCGGGTGCGCCAGCCCGTGCCATCCGTCGAGTCCACCGGCTCGATCTCCGGAGCCTCCACCCCTTCGCCGGCGAACCGGTCGAGCGCTTCCGAGAGCACCTGTCGCTTGAGAATGCGCTGGTGGGCGAGGTCGATGTGGCCGAGGTCGGCGCCACCAGGACGATCGGCGGGCGCGCGCGAGACGTCGGCCTCCGCCCAGACGTGAGGCCGGCGGTGCTCGGACGCTTCCAGCACCTCGACGGTCTCCGCGCGCCAGAAGCTCTTCGAATCATCGGTCGAGGACGCATCCAGACGAGCACGAACGCGCTCTCCGGGGATCGCATCGGAGACGAACACCACTCGTCCCTCGTGGCGGGCGATGAAGGTGCCGCCGTGCGCGATGCCGGTGATGTCCAGATCGAGCGTCCGGGATGAGGAGGAGGTCATCCCTCCAGGATACGGCGGGCCGCTACGGTGGTGAGCATGCGCGTGTGCCTCGCCTCCACCTCCCCCGCTCGTCTGATGCTGCTACGTCAAGCCGGCATAGAACCGCTGACGCTCTCGCCCGAGGTCGATGAGGACGCGGTTGCCGCCGCTGCGGCGGCGCAGCGAGGGGCGGAGCTGGCTCCGGACGAACTCGTCCTGCTGCTCGCCCGCTCGAAGGCGCGAGACGTCGCCGAACGCCTCGCGGCGTCGGGCGACTTCGACGGCATCGTGATCGGCGGCGACTCGATGTTCGAGATCGGCGGGCGCGTCTACGGCAAGCCTTACACGGCGGAAGAGGCGACCCGGCGCTGGCGGGAGATGCGCGGAGCCACCGGCATCCTGCACTCCGGTCATTCCGTCCACCGGGTCTCACCGGGTGAAGCACCCATCGAGCGGACAGCCGTGGCTGCGGCATCCGTCACCTTCGCCGACGACATCACCGACGCCGAGATCTCGGCGTACGTCGCATCCGGTGAACCGCTGCACGTCGCCGGCGCCTTCACGGTAGACAGTCTGGGCGGTGCCTTCATCACCCGTGTCGACGGCGACCCCTCCACCGTCGTCGGCATGTCGTTGTCGACCGTCCGCCGACTCGCCGCCGAGCTGGACGTGACCTGGACCGATCTGTGGTCGTAGGCTCCCGACACGTTTCCCGATGTTTCTTGTGGAGAGTCGTCAAATAGATCGGGAGCGTTCTCGATAGGCTGACACTCATGCCCATCGAGAAGGTTCTTATCGCCAACCGGGGCGAGATCGCCGTCCGCATCATCCGCGCCGCCCGTGATTCGGGCATCGCCTCGGTCGCCGTCTACGCCGACCAGGACAGGGATGCGATGCACGCCCGCCTCGCCGACGAGGCCTACGCCCTGGGCGGTGCGACCAGCGCCGAGACCTACCTGCAGATCGAGAAGATCCTGTCGGTGGCACGTCGCGCCGGGGCGGATGCCGTGCACCCCGGTTACGGCTTCCTCGCGGAGAACGCCGAATTCGCCCGCGCCGTGATCGGCGCCGGCATGACATGGATCGGCCCATCGCCCGAGGCCATCGAGGCGCTGGGCGACAAGGTGACCGCGCGTCACGTCGCCGAGAAGGTGGGGGCTCCTCTCGCCCCCGGCACGCCCGGGCCCGTGAACGGGGCGGACGAGGTCATCGCCTTCGCGAAGGAGCACGGCCTGCCCATCGCGATCAAGGCGGCATACGGCGGCGGCGGACGCGGCCTCAAGGTCGCCCGCGAGCTCGACGAGGTCGCCGAGCTCTTCGAATCGGCGACGCGCGAAGCGGTGACCGCCTTCGGGCGCGGCGAATGCTTCGTGGAGAAGTACCTCGACAAGCCGCGCCACGTCGAGACCCAGTGCCTCGCCGACGCCGAGGGCAACGTCGTCGTCATCTCCACGCGCGACTGCTCCCTGCAGCGGCGCCACCAGAAGCTCGTCGAGGAGGCCCCTGCGCCCTTCCTCACGGAGGAGCAGAACCGCCAGCTGTACGAAGCGTCGAAGGCCATCCTGAAAGAGGTCGGCTACGTCGGCGCCGGCACGTGCGAGTTCCTCATCGGCGCGGATGGCACCGTGTCGTTCCTCGAGGTGAACACCCGTCTGCAGGTCGAGCATCCGGTATCCGAAGAGGTCACCGGCATCGACCTCGTGCGCGAGCAGTTCCGCATCGCCGCTGGCGGAATCATCGACTACGCCGACCCGGAGCCCCAGGGGCACTCGATCGAGTTCCGCATCAACGGCGAAGACCCGGGTCGCGGCTTCCTCCCCCAGCCGGGTCCTATCCACGTCTTCAAGACCTTCGGGGGCCCCGGCATCCGTCTCGACTCCGGCGTCACGGCCGGCGACTCGGTCTCGGGCGCGTTCGACTCGTTGCTCGCGAAGATCATCGTGACCGGCAAGGACCGTGCCGAGGCGCTGGAGCGCTCCCGCCGGGCGCTCGACGAGTTCGAGGTGTCGGGCATGCCGACCGTGCTGCCGTTCCACCGCAAGGTCGTGCGAGACCCGGCATTCACGGCGGAGAACGGCGAGTTCGGCATCTTCACGCGCTGGATCGAGACCGAGTTCGTGAACGACATCCCCGCGTGGGACGGCGAGCTGGAATCACCTGCTGAGGCCGCGGGGCGCCACACGGTGGTCGTCGAGGTCGGCGGCAAGCGGCTCGAGGTCAGCCTGCCCGACCGCGTGGCCGCATCGGTCAGCGCCGCGGGCCGCCCGGCCGCCGTGCCGCCGTCGCGCCGCAGCCACGCCACCACAGTGGGCGCCGGCGCATCCGGTGATGCGGTGAAGTCGCCCATGCAGGCCACCGTCGTGAAGATCGCGGTCGAAGACGGCCAGCAGGTCGTCAAGGGAGATCTCGTCGTCGTGCTCGAGGCCATGAAGATGGAGCAGCCGCTGCAGGCGCACAAGGACGGCGTCGTCGGCAACATCAGCGCGGATGCGGGAACCACCGTGTCAGCGGGACATCAGCTGCTCACCATCAGCTGACGCTCGGGCCTCACGCGGTCGGGGCGGAAGCACACCATTCGTCCAACAGCAGCTGCCCCGACGGCGTGCCGAGAATCGCCCGTGAGCTCGGCGAACGGTGGAAGCCGTGCAGCGCCGACCACGCCACCTGCGGGTGCATCTGAAGCATCGCCGCTGCAACCGTGACAGTGGCGGGGGCCTGCGTGCCGCCCGTCCCGATCGCGCGTTCCGGGTCGAGGCGGAGCCGGATCAGCGGAGCCCGGTCCACGCCGCGTCGGGGTTCGGTCACCTCGGCCTCAACACGGCGGATCGCCGCCCACGGCACATGCAAGGTCTCCCCCACACGGACTAGAAAGACCCCGTCAGAGCCGATGGCCAACCCGACCGGGCGTTGACCGAACGCATTGAACCGATACCGGGCAACGGTCCCTCGCGTCGCCGCATAGGCGAACAGCGCGGCGAGCAATCCGAGCACCGCCGCACCGAGGAAGGCCTGAGGCCGCCCGGCCGCCCCCATCTGCACGGCCACGGCCGTCGCCGCGGTCAGCACCATCGCCCACACGGCCGACAGCAGGAGGGCGGCAGCGCCGGCAAGCCGTTCGGGGACGAAATGCACCCGGACATCGGTCGTCGACGTTCTTCCCCCGGCCAACCTCGCCGTGTCGACCAGCTGCATGCGCCCCCGGCCGAAGGGTCTGCGAGCCGCGACGACCAACGCCGTGAGACCGAAAAGTGCGAGGACCGCGCCGGACCACAACGGTCCTGCGTCGCCTCCGGAGAAGCTGACCATCGCAGCCGCGATCGCGAACAATGCGATGCCGACCCAGAGCATTCCCACGTTTCGCCCTGGTCGCCGCTCACCCCAGTTCGCTGGCCACGCCTGCATCGGCGGTACGACGTCAGGGGCGGTCATTGCGCGGCTCCTGCACGACCTGACGCGCGTGCCGAAGGAACCAGCGAACTGCGCTCGGCGATACGGCGCAGACCCCGGTGGCGGGTGAGCAGCAGGAACAGCCCGTAGCCGATCAGTGCGCCCACGGTGTTCGCGATCAGATCGTCGATGTCGGCCACGCGTCGAAGCCCGACGGCGAGATCCGCGACGAACTGCGCGATCTCGATGGCGAGGCTCGCGAGCAGTCCATGCAGCAGCACCTGCCAGATCGAGGTGATCCTCCGCACCAGCGGCATCAGAAACCCGAGCGGAGCGAAGAGCAGCGCGTTGAGGAGCAGGCCCGAGGGGTCGTCGAGGAGATCGGTGAACGGCACGAGGTTGATCCAGACCGACCACTCGGGCGGGTCGCTCTCGGGCGCCAGCGGGATGGGGAACAGGGTATGTCCGACAAGGCCTGCCGTGTACACGCACCCGACGATCACCACGATGGCGCGCGGCAGCGTCAGCTCGGTCCGGCGGTGCAGTCGCACGAGCAGCACGACGATCGCGATGACGGCGAGGGGCGCGAGAACCGGCAGCGCGGGAAGATACGGACTCATTTCAGCTGACGATGTTCACCTTGTGCATCGCTCGAGAGGCGTCGGTGATGCTCGACGACAGCGACGGGTATGCGGCGAACACACGAGACACCTGATCGACGGTCAGCCGACGCTCGACGGCGACCGCGATCGGGTAGATCAGCTCGGAAGCCTTCGGCGCCACGATCACGCCGCCGATCACCGTGCCGGAGCCCTTGCGGGCGATCAGCTTCACGAACCCGTCCTTGATGCCCATCATCTTCGCGCGGGGGTTCGCCGCCAGCGGGAGCTTGTAGACGAGACCGTCGGCGATGCCGTCTTCCACGTCCTGCTCACTGAAGCCGACCGTCGCGATCTCGGGAGCCGTGAAGATGTTCGAGGTGATCTTGCGCAGCTCGAGCGGGATCACGATGTCGCCCAGCGCGTGGAAGACGGCCGTGCGCCCCTGCATGGACGCGACGGACGCCAGCGGGAAGAAGTTCGTGCAGTCGCCGACCGCATAGATGTTCGGCACGGAGGTCCTGGCGACCTTGTTGACGCGGATGTGCCCCGACTCGGTGAGTTCGACGCCTGCATCCTGAAGACCGATGTCCGCCGTGTTCGGGATCGATCCGACTGCCATCAGACAGTGCGAGCCCTCGACGGTCGTGCCGTCGGACAGGGTCGCGGTGACGCCGTCCTTCGTGACCTCGACCTTGTCGGCGCGCGACTTCGAGAGCACCTGCATGCCGCCGCGCTTGAACACCTTCTCCAGCACCCGGGCAGCATCCTGGTCGGAGCCCGGCAGCACCTGCTCGCGGCTGGAGATCAGCGTGACCTTGGCGCCGAGGTTCATGTAGGCGGAGGCGAACTCGGCGCCGGTGACGCCGGAGCCGACGACGATCAGGTGCTCGGGCAGCGCCTTCATGTCGTACAGCTGGGTCCAGGTCAGGATGCGCTTGCCGTCGGGCTTGGCAGAATCGAGTTCGCGCGGCGACGCTCCGACGGCGACGACGATGGTGTCGGCCTCGATGCGGTCGAAGTCGGTGCCGTCGACGCCGGTCGACACGACGATCGCGTTGGTCCCCTCGAGGCGCCCGTGTCCGGGCAGAACTCGCACTCCGGCTTCGAGCAGGGCGGCGCGCATGTCTTCGGACTGCTGACCGGCCAGAGCGATCAGCCGCTTGTTCACCGCTGCGAGGTTGATCGCGATCTCGGGCTTGAGCGGCTTGCCGTTCTCCCCCTTGGCATAGAACTGCACTCCCAGGTCGCTGGCCTCGGCGATCGCGACAGCCGCGTCGGCCGTGGCGATCAGGCTCTTCGACGGCACCACATCGGTGAGAACCGCAGAACCGCCGATGCCGACGCGCTCGACCAGCGTCACCTCTGCCCCGAGCTGCGCGGCCGCGAGGGCCGCTTCGTAACCGCCGGGACCGCCGCCGAGGACGGCGACGCGCTGTGTGCGCTCAAAAGGGGTGAAAGACATGCCTTCCATTCTTCCGCAATCCTGGCGGGTGAGCCGTCACGTTCATAGAGTGGACCCATGCCCGAAACGCACAGCAACCCTCTCGATGACCCGTCCGCGAACCCGTTCGAGGTCGCCGCCGCCGCCGCGGCCGATATCGCACGGCTCTCCGGCGTCGAGAAGCACGACATCGCCCTCACCCTCGGCAGCGGCTGGGGCAAGGCGGCAGACATCATCGGCGAGACCGTCGCGACCATCCCGGCCACCGACGTCACCGGTTTCTCCAAACCGGCCCTCGAAGGACACGTCGGCACGCTCCGCAGCATCCGCACCCCTGACGGCAAGCACGTGCTCGTGATCGGCGCCCGCACCCACTACTACGAAGATCACGGCGTCCGCCGCGTCGTGCACTCGGTCCGCACCGCGGCCGCCACCGGCGCCTCGATCATGGTCCTCACCAACGGGGCCGGCGGCATCCGCGAGACCTGGAAGCCCGGCCAGCCGGTGCTGATCAGCGACCACATCAACCTCACCGCCGACTCTCCGCTCGAGGGCGCGACGTTCATCGACCTGACGGATCTGTACTCGAAGCGCCTGCGCGACGTCGCGCGCACGATCGATCCCACGCTCGACGAAGGCGTCTACACGCAGTTCCGCGGTCCGCACTACGAGACACCCGCAGAAGTGCAGATGGCGAAGGCCATCGGCGGCCACATCGTCGGCATGTCGACCGCGCTGGAAGCGATCGCGGCACGAGAGGCCGGTATGGAGATCCTCGGCTTCTCTCTCATCACCAACCTCGCGGCCGGCATCCAGCAGACCCCGCTCAGCCACGCCGAGGTCATCGAAGCCGGACAGCTCGCCGAACCGGTGATCACGAAGCTGCTCGCCCGCGTCATCGAGGCGCTGTGAGCGACGCGCTTCTCGCCACCGCCCGCGCCTGGCTGCGGCAGGATCCCGATCATCAGACCCGCGACGAGCTGGCCGGACTCATCACGAGGGTCGCCGCGGGCGACGACGCGGCGACGGCCGACCTCTCCGACCGTTTCGGCGCGCGTCTCGCCTTCGGCACAGCGGGCCTGCGCGGAGAACTCGGAGCGGGGAGCAACCGGATGAACCGGGTGCTGGTGTCGCAGGCCGCTGCCGGCTTCGCCGCCTACCTGCGTGAGAAGGCCGACGGCCGCACCCCCACCGTCGTCATCGGCTACGACGGCCGACGCAACTCCCGCGTGTTCGCGATCGACTCCGCTGAGCTGTTCGCGGGTGCGGGCCTGCGGGCCATCCTCCTCCCCCGTCTGCTGCCGACGCCGGTGCTCGCCTTCGCGGTGCGCCATCTGGGCGCCGACGCCGGAGTCATGGTCACGGCCAGCCACAACCCGCCGAACGACAACGGCTACAAGGTCTATCTGGGCGGCGCCGACGACGGTTCGCAGATCGTCGCTCCGGCGGATGCCGAGATCGCCGCGCACATCCAGCGGGTGGCAGATGCCGGCGACATCACGGTTCTGCCGCGTTCGACGGCGTACGAGACGGCGGGTGACGATGTCGTCGAGGCCTATGTCTCGGCCACAGCAGCGGTCGCTCCTGCCCCGGAGGCTGCGGGCGGACTCCGCTGGGTCTACACCGCGATGCACGGGGTCGGATGGGAGACGTTCTCTCGGATCGTGAGCGCCGCGGGCTATCCCCAGCCTCTCGTGGTGGACGAACAGCTCAACCCCGACGCGACGTTCCGCACCGTATCGTTCCCGAACCCCGAAGAACCCGGCGCCATGGACCTCGCGTTCGCGAGAGCCCGCCGAGTGCAGGCCGATTTCATCCTCGCCAACGACCCCGACGCCGATCGGCTCGCCGTCGCCGTCCCCGACAAGAGCGTCGAGGGCGGCTGGCGACGACTGACCGGCAACGAGGTGGGCCTGCTGCTGGGCGCGCGAGCCGCACGCGCTGCAGAGGGAACACCCGGCGCGTCCCTGGCATGCTCGCTCGTGTCCTCCCCCGGCCTCGGCGCGATCGCCGCACACCACGGTCTCGACTTCCACGAGACCCTGACCGGCTTCAAATGGATCTCCCGCGCACCGGGCATGGTGTTCGGCTTCGAAGAGGCTCTCGGGTACCTCGTGAACCCCGGCACCGTACGAGACAAGGACGGCATCTCCGCCGCCGTCGCGATCCTCGGCCTTGCTGCCGAGGCCCGCGAGCGGGGTGTCGGACTCACCGACCTGCTCGCCGAACTCGGCGAGGTCTACGGCCATTTCGCGAGCGGTCAGGTCTCGATCCGCGTCGATGATCTGTCGATCATCGGCCGGGTCATGCTGTCGTTGCGCACGCTGCCCCCCGCGCACATCGGCACGCACGCGGTCGTCTCGGCGGAAGACCTCCTCCACGCCCCCGCGGGCGTGCCGTCCGGTGACGTGCTGCGCTACCGCTTGGCGGACGGATCCCGGGTGATCGTGCGGCCGAGCGGCACCGAACCCAAGCTGAAGGTCTACATCGACGCGAAGGCCGACTCCGCCCAAGGCGCGACGCAGACCGTCGCCGACCTCGAAGCAGGCGTGCGCGCGCTGCTCGAGGAGCGCTCCTGAGCGAGGCGGGCATGGCGACGCGGCGGGTCCGGATCACCGCTCTCAACGGAGGTCACGCGCGACCCGTCGCGGAGCTCGTCCGCCTCGCCATGGCCCACGACGGGCCGGTCGTCGTACGCAAGGAGACGGGTGCGGAGGCTGATCTCCGCAGTGTGCTCGCCGTGATGATGCTCGACCTCGCCGAGGGTGACGTGGTGACGCTGGAGACGGCGGATGCGCCGGCATCCGCCTCACTGCTCGATGAGCTCGCGGCCGTGCTCGACCCGAAGGGCTGATCAGCCGTCGATCACGGCGACGAGTTCGTCGAGGAACGCCTCGAAGGTCGTTCCACGGCGTACGATGCGCTGCACGCTGTCGCGCTCGCTGAACACCTCGACGAGCTGCTCGAACACCGTCTGGAACGCGGCCCGGTCGCTCTCGCTGAACGCGGCGAGAGCGACCACCTGCACGCGTCCATCGCCCCACCCGACCGATCCCTCGGCCACGCCGATCGCGATCGCGGTGCGAGTGGCGGTCATCTGGAGGGCGTGCGGCACGGCGAGGGCGTCGGTGAAGGCGGTGGACGACATCCGCTCGCGCACGGTCGTGTTCTCGACGTAGTCCTCGCCGATCAGTCCGCGCCGCACGAGCAGGTCGCCGAGACGGCGGATGATGCTCTCTTCGCCCTCGTCAGGCAGCGGATGCAGGAAGGCCTCGGCGTCGAAATACCGCGACAGCTCGGCGCGGAGGCGATTCAGGCGGCGGGCCCTGCGCAGTCGCGCGGCCGCCTGCTGCACCCGCTCCGCGTCGGTCTCGGAGAAGAACGGATGGATCCGCACGACGCGGTCGGAGTCATCCGCAGGCTCGATCGTGGAGAGCACGAGATCGGTGTCGAAAGATGACCAGTCGGGGTCGACGCTCGTCACGACGCTTGTGACCTCGATGGCCGATCCGAGTGAACGGTCGACGCTCGAACGAAGCAGCTCGTGCAGCTCGTAGTACCCCGGGCAGACGATCGTCGCGGTGAGGATCGACGCGGCAGCGCGGCTGCGCTCGATACGGCCGCCCACGTGCATCGCGATGTAGGCGATCTCGTCATCGTGGATCGGCGAGCCGAGCCTGTCGTGCAGTCCGCTGGCGATCGACACCGCGACCTCGAAGATCATCGGGTAGGTCGACTTGAGCGACCGCGTCAGCGGGTTCCGCGACAATGCCCGGCTCTCGGCACGGCGCAGCAGGTTCTGGATGTGCAGCGACAACCGCAGCACGAAGGAGTCGTCGACCAGATCGAGCCGGTACTCCGCGGCCGCCCGTTCGAGTTCGGCCCGCACCGCCGCTTCCACGCGCGGCTCCACCCCGCTGCGTGCCGCGTCTCTCGTGGTGGAGTCGCCCGGGGCGACCACGCGGGTGAGCACCAGCGAGGCGAGGTGGGCGACGTCCCCGTCGCCCAGCCGCACGCCGAAATGATCGCCGGCGAGACGGGAGATCACGGCGCCCACCTGCGGGATCTCCTCCCGAGCGTGAGCGTCGGCCTCCGACAGCGCGTGCCCCGCGGCGACCCGATCGGCCGCGATCGCGATGTGCAGCAGGACGTCGGAGATCGCCAGCTCGTTGACGTAGTAGCCGAGTCCGCTCAGCTCCTCCACGAGTGCCTTCTTGAACGGCGCCACCGCCGTGGTGTCCACCGCGTCGCCGACCAACGCGGTGCGGAACGTCTCAGGATGGAACGACGCCGTCACCGACTCGTCGTGCGCCAGGCGGCTGATCAGACGGCGGCGGGCTTCCTCCGAACCGCTCAGGCGCACCTGCTCGCGATCCCGCCCCAGTACGAGACCGGTGCCCTCGAGCACGGCGCGAACGCGCGTGAGATCGGCCTCCAGTGTGGCCTCGCTCACGTGCAGGCGCGCGGCGGCGTCGTACACGTCGATGCCCTCGGCGTCGTCGAGCAGCATCCGCACGACAGCGTGCAGGCGGTGGCGCGGCGTGCTCTCGCCCGATCGCGTCCGCAGCGCATCGCGGGCCGACGGGCCCGTCCGATAGCCGGCCGGACCGGACTCCACTGCGTCGCCTGCGGGAACGCGGGCGTTCAGCGACACCACGTACGAGCGGATGCTGCGCGGCGTCACCCCGAGCAGATCGGCCAGGCTCGACGCCGTCACCCACGCATCCTCACGCAGCAGAGCGGCGAGGAGCTGATCCTGGCGCTGACGCGACATGTGCCTCCCACTCTCCGCGCGGGCGACGCCTGTGTCCCGCGTCTCCATGATGTCAGGATCCGCGGCGGCGGGGGCGGAAGGCGAGATTCCGCAGGGGCGGAAATGTTCCTGTTGGCGATCCGGCTCCCTGGCTCCCAGACTGTTCTCAGGAAGGCGGAATCGATGAAGATCCTGGTTATCTGCGGCGCGGGCGCGTCGAGCACGTTCGTCGCCCAGCGGCTGCGCCGTGCGGCTGAGGCCGCAGGACTCGACTGGGACACGGCCGCCGGCACCGTCCAATCGGTCACCGAATCCAGCGCCGACCTCATCCTCGTCGGCCCCCATCTGAAGGAGCGCGCCGTGGATCTGCGCGAGGTCCTTCCCATGCCGATCGTCGTGCTCCCCGACGACATCTTCGACGACCGCGACGGACGGCGCACGCTCGCGCTCTCCCGTGCCGTCCTCGCCGACCCCCGCACCACATCGGAAGGAAGATCATGACCGTCACACGCACCGTCCGTATCGGTTCGTCGCACGGGCTCCACGCCCGCCCTGCGAAGCTGTTCGCCCAGGCCGCGAAGGACTCCGGCATTCCCGTGACCATCGCGAAGGATGCGGGTTCGCCCGTCAACGCGGCGAGCATCCTCGGCGTCATCGGCCTCGCGATCGAGTTCGGCGACTACGTGACGATCACGGCCGACGGCGAGGGCGCAGACGCGGTGCTCGACACCCTCACCGAGTTGCTCACCACCGACTACGATGCGGAGAGCGCCTGATGAGCGAGTTGCGCGGAGTGGGAATCGGCCTCGGCATCGCCCAGGGGCCCGTGATCCGGATGACGGAGGCGCTGGCCGCGCCCGAGCAGACGTCGAGCACGATCGGGGCGGATGCCGAGCGCGCGCGTGCGCGCGCATCGATCGCCGCCGTCGCCGCTGAACTGACCGCCCGCGGGGAACTCGCAGGCGGAGCCGCCCAGGAGGTGCTCGAGGCCCAGGCGATGATCGCTGAGGACCCGACCCTGCAGGACGAGGTCGACAGCCGCGTCGACGCCGGAAGCACCGCTGAGTGGGCCGTGCACGATGCGTTCGCCGGTTTCCGCGCCACGCTCGAGGCTGTCGGCGGATACCTCGGCGAGCGCGCGGCCGACCTTGACGACATCGCTCAGCGCGTGCTCGCGCACCTGCGCGGCGTGGCGGCGCCCGGCGTCCCCGACCCCGGCCACCCTTTCGTGCTGGTCGCCCGGGATCTCGCCCCCGCCGACACCGCTCTGCTGAAGCTCGATCAGGTGCTCGCACTCGTGACCACCGATGGCGGTCCGACCTCGCACACCGCGATCCTCGCGCGTGAGAAGGGCATCGTCGCGATCGTCGGCGCCGCAGACGCGGCGGGCCTCCGCGACGGCGAGACGGTCATCGTCGACGCGTCCAGCGGCGTGGTGGTCACCGATCCGTCAGCCGAGGAGCTCGAGCGCGCGGCGCAGCGCGCCGCAGACCGGCTCTCCGCCGTGGCGGCTCCGCTCACCCCCGGAGCTCTGGCCGACGGCACCGCTGTGCCGCTTCTGGCCAACCTGGGCAAGCCGGCCGACGCGACGGATGCCGTCGCCCGAGGCGCGGAGGGCGTCGGTCTGTTCCGCACCGAGTTCCTCTTCCTGTCATCCGCGCAGGCGCCGACGGTCGAGCAGCAGCGCGAGTCGTACCGCGAGCTGCTCGCAGCCTTCCCCGGCAAGAAGGTGGTCGTGCGCATGCTCGACGCCGGTGCAGACAAGCCTCTGGCCTTCCTCAACGACGCGCACGAGGAGAACCCCGCGCTCGGCCTTCGCGGACTCCGCGCGCTCCGCGCCAGCGAGGACATCCTGCGCGAGCAGCTCACGGCTCTCGCCGAAGCGGATGCCGCGACCGAAGCCGATCTGTGGGTCATGGCGCCGATGGTGGCCACGGTCGAGGAGACGAAGTACTTCACGTCTCTCGCCCGTGAGTACGGCCTGAAGACCCCCGGCGTCATGGTCGAGGTCCCCGCCGCGGCGCTCCTGGCCGACCGTGTGCTCGCGCACGCGGACTTCGCCTCGATCGGCACGAACGACCTCACGCAGTACACGATGGCGGCGGACCGCATGCTCGGCTCTGTCGCCGACTTCCAGGATCCGTGGCACCCCGCGGTGCTGCGCCTGGTGCGAGAGGTGGGCGCCGCAGGCGCCCGGCTCGGCAAGCCCGTCGGCATCTGCGGAGAGGCTGCGGCCGACCCGCTGCTGGCCGTGGTGCTGGTCGGCCTCGGCGCGACCAGCCTCTCGATGGCACCCGCGGCTCTCGCCGACGTGCGCCAGATGCTCCTCGGCCGCACTCTCGACGAGGCCAGGCAGCTCGCCGCCGCCGCACTCGACGCAGACGACGCAGCATCCGCCCGACGCGCCGTGGCACAGCTCACGGCGTCCCTTCCTCAGCACTGAATCCCCTCACCAGAAAAGAGACGACATCATGACGACGACGTCATCAGCCGCCAAGCCCGGCGGCCTCCGCGTGGGCGTGCAGCGTTTCGGCACGTTCCTCTCGGGCATGATCATGCCGAACATTCCCGCGCTGATCGCGTGGGGCATCATCACCGCGTTGTTCATCGACGTCGGCTGGACGCCGAACGCGCAGCTCGCCACCATCGTCGGACCGATGATCCACTACCTGCTGCCGATCATCATCGCCTACACGGGCGGCACGATCGTGTACAAGACCCGCGGCGGCGTCGTGGCGGCGATTGCCGTGATGGGCGTCATCGCCGGCTCCGACTTCCTGATCGCCCAGTACAACGCAGAACTCCTCGCAGCGGACCCTGATGCGAAGACCCTCGGCGAGATCCACATGTTCATCGGCGCGATGATCATGGCTCCGCTCGCGGCCTACACGATGAAGTGGCTGGACTCCTTGTGGGAGGGGAAGATCAAGCCGGGCTTCGAGATGCTCGTGAACATGTTCTCGGCGGGCATCTGGGGCTTCGTGATGGTCATCGTCGGGTTCTACCCGGTCGCCTGGCTCGTCAACGGCATCATGAACGTGCTGTCCACCGTCGTGAACTGGCTGGTCGACACCAACCTGCTCCCGCTCACGAGCATCATCATCGAGCCGGCGAAGGTCTTCTTCCTCAACAACGCCATCAACCACGGCGTGCTCACGCCGCTCGGCACCCAGCAGGCGACGGAGAGCGGAAAGTCGATCCTGTTCCTGCTCGAGGCCAACCCCGGTCCCGGTGTCGGGCTGCTCCTGGCGTTCACGCTGTTCGGCATCGGCGCCGCTCGCGCTTCTGCCCCGGGCGCCGCCGTGATCCAGTTCTTCGGCGGCATCCACGAGGTCTACTTCCCCTACGCGCTGATGAAGCCCGTCCTGATCGTCGCCCTGATCGCAGGCGGCATGACGGGCGTGACGACGAACATGCTGTTCGGCACCGGACTCGTGGCTCCTGCCGCTCCTGGCAGCATCATCGCCGTTCTCGGGCAGACGTACCGGACCGACTACATCGGCGTGATCCTCTCGGTGATCCTCTCCGCGGCCGTCACCTTCATCATCGCCACGTTGATCCTGCGCGCCAGCCGCAAGAAGGATCTCGAGAAGGAAGACGCCTTCGCTGCGGCGGTCGCGCAGACCGAGGCCAACAAGGGCAAGTCATCCGATGCGCTGAGCGGTCTCGTCGCCAAGACGACCGAGACGACCGAGACGACCACCACCGCGGTCGCCACCGCGCCGATCACCAGCATTGTGTTCGCGTGCGACGCCGGGATGGGCTCCTCCGCGATGGGGGCGAGCGTGCTGCGCAACAAGTTCAAGAAGGCCGGCATCGAGGATCTGAAGATCGTCAACCAGGCCATCGCGAACCTCGACGGCACGGCCGACGTGGTGATCACCCAGCAGCAGCTGACCGACCGCGCAAAGGCCCAGTCGCCGAACTCGCTCCACATCTCGGTCGACAACTTCATGAATTCCCCGAAGTACGAGGAAGTCGTCCAGATGGTCCAGGACCAGCGAAAGGAAGCATGATGAGCGTTCTCACCCTCGGCCAGATCCGCATCCACCCGGGCTCCGTCTCGCAGGACGCGGCGCTGCAGGAGGCGACCGACATCCTCGTGACGGCCGGTGCGGTGACCCCCGCCTACATCGACGCCATGCGTCAGCGCGAGGTGACCGTGTCGACCTACATGGGCAACGGCCTCGCGATCCCGCACGGCACGAACGAGATGAAGGACACGATCCTCGCCTCTGCTCTCTCCGTCGTCCGCTACGACGGCGGCGTGGACTGGGCCGGCGAGCAGGCGAACTTCGTGATCGGCATCGCCGGGCGCGGAGACGAGCACCTCGAGATCCTGTCGCAGATCGCGATCCTGTTCTCCGACGATGACGATGTCGCGAAGCTCAACGCCGCCGCCACTCCCGACGAACTGTACGCGCTGTTGTCGGCGGTGAACGAGGGATGAAGGCCGTCCACTTCGGCGCAGGGAACATCGGCCGCGGGTTCGTCGGGCTGCTCCTGCACGAGGGCGGCTACGAGGTCGTCTTCTCAGACGTCGCGGACGCGCTCGTCGACGCCATCAATGGTGCTTCGCAGTACACAGTTCGCGAGGCGGGCCCCGGCGGCGTGAACCGGGTCGTCACCGGGTTCCGGGCGGTCAACAGCCGCCTGGACCCCGACGGCCTTGCCGACGAGATCGCCTCCGCGGACGTGGTCACGACCGCGGTCGGCCCCACCGTGCTGCGCTTCGTCGCTCCGGCGATCGTCGAGGGGCTTCGCCGGCGGAGCGCGGATGCCGCGCCCCTCCAGGTGATGGCCTGCGAGAACGCGATCGGCGCGACCGATCAGTTGCGCGACGAGGTCGTGGGGGCAGCAGGAGCGGATGCCGCTGCACTCGTCGCGCGCGCGGTCTTCGCCAACACCGCGGTCGATCGCATCGTTCCCGCACAGCCCGCTGGAGCCGGTGTCGATGTGACGGTCGAGCCCTACTTCGAGTGGGCGATCGAGTCAGGCCCCTTCGAGGGAGATCTGCCGTCGATCCCCGGTGCGCACTTCGTCGACGACCTCGCTCCCTACATCGAGCGCAAACTCTTCACGGTGAACACCGGGCACGCGGCCACGGCGTACTTCGGGGCGCGAGCCGGCCTCGAGCGCATCTCGGACGCGCTCGCCGATCCGCGGATCGCCGCGCAGGTCTCCGCTTGCCTGGAGGAGACCTCCGCCGTGCTGGTGGCCGAGCACGGCCTGGACCCGGCTGAACTCGCCGAGTACCGGGCGAAGATCCTCGACCGCTTCCGCAACCCCGAACTCGTCGACACTGTGCAGCGCGTCGGCCGTCAGCCGCTGCGCAAGATCTCGCGGCACGAGCGGTTCATCGGCCCCGGCGCGATGGCGGCCGAACGCGGGCTGTCGTCGGCAGCGCTCACGGCGGCGGTCGCCGCCGCCCTCGAGTTCGACGACCCGGCCGACGAGCAGTCGGTCGAGCTCCAGGAGCGGCTGCGCATCGAGGATGCCGTGACGTTCACGGCATCCGCTACGGGCCTCGACCCCGAGCATCCGCTGTTCGCGGCGATCCGCGATGCCGTGATCGCCCGCCAGGAGGCCATCATGGTGTGATGAGCACCTACGCGATCGTCGGGGCGGGTCCTTCGGGGCTCGCCTCTGCGCGTGCACTGAGCCGACGAGGCATCCGTGTCGAGGGTTACGAGGCCTCGCACGGGGTCGGCGGACTCTGGGACATCACGAATCCGCGGAGCACCGTGTACGAGTCCGCTCATCTGATCTCGTCTCGCACGACCACCGAGTTCGCCGAGTTCCCCATGCGCACGACCGTCGACTATCCCGGTCATCGTGTGCTGCTCGAGTACTTCCGCGACTACGCCGAGCACTTCGGCCTGACATCTCTGTTCCGCTTCGGCACCACGGTCACCCGGCTCGAGCCTCGCGACGGCGGCTGGGATCTCACGAGCACGGGCCCAGACGGCCAGCGCACCCGCCGATACGACGGCGTGGTGCTGGCCAACGGCACTCTCGCGCACCCGAACCTCCCGACTTTCGCCGGAGAGTTCTCGGGCGAGATCCTGCACACCTCCGACTACAAGAGCGCCGGGCAGCTGGCCGGCAAGAGGGTGCTGCTGATCGGCGCGGGCAACTCCGGTTGCGATATCGCGGTAGATGCCGTGCACCGGGCCGCCTCCGTCGACATGAGCGTGCGGCGCGGCTACTACTTCGTGCCGCGGTACCTCTTCGGCCGGCCCAGCGACACCCTCAACCAGAGACGTCAGCTGCCGCCGCGCATCAAACAGGCGGTCGACAGCCGGGTGCTGAAGGCGTTCACCGGCGACCCCGTGCGATTCGGATTCCCGAAGCCCGACTACCGCATCTACGAGTCGCATCCGATCGTGAACACGCTCATCCTGCACCACCTGGGTCAGGGAGACCTGCGGGTCCGCCCCGACGTGGAGCGGTTCGACGGCGCCGCCGTGCGCTTCCGCGACGCCACCTCCGGCGAGTACGACCTCGTGCTCCTGGCCACGGGGTACACGCTCGACTACCCCTTCGTCGACCGCGCCCATCTGCACTGGCAGGGCGCATCCCCCCGGCTGTTCCTGAACATGTTCCCGGTGTCGTTCAACGGCCTGTTCGTGATGGGCATGATCGAGGCCTCTGGCATCGGCTGGCAGGGACGCTACGAGCAGGCCGAACTGCTGGCGGCATATCTCGACGCGGCTCCCGAGAACGCCGCCGCCTTTCGTGATCGCGTCACCGGTGAACCCTGGCCTGACGTCACCGGCGGCTATCACTACCTCGGTCTCGACCGGATGGCCTACTACGTCAACAAGGACGCCTATCGCGCGGCCGTCAGACGCGAGAAGGCGGCGCTCGTGACGTGACCTGCTGAGGTCGCGCCTCAGCCGAGGACGCTGTCGAGCAGCGGATTCAGGTGCCGGGTGCCGAGCACGCTGGATGCCGAGCGGGCGCCGGCAGCCAAGGCGTCGGAGACCGATGCCCCGGACAGGCTCGCATCGAGCACACCAGCGAGGAACGCGTCCCCAGCGCCGTTCGTGTCGACGACCTCGACGGGCACCGCTCCGACGCGATGTTCCGCGCCCTCGGCATCCACCGCGACCGCGCCGTCGGCCCCCAGGGTGCACACCGCGAGGGTCGCCCCCGCCGTGATGCAGGAACGCAGGAACGCCACCGGGTCGTCGAGCCTGTCTGCGTTGCAGAACACCGCGTCGGCTGCCTCGAGGAACGGCCGGTGGAACTCCGCCTCGCCGTCGTAGTCGTGCACGTCGACCCAGATCGGCCGCCCGGTCTCGCGTGCAATCGGCAGCAGCCGCAGCGGCTCCGCGGCGAGGTCGAGGACGATCGCATCAGCTGCCGCCATCGCCGAGCGGAGCTCGTCGTCATCAGCGCCATCGGTCGCCGAAGGAGACGCCAGATACAGCGACACGCGCCCGCCCTGACGCGTCATCAGGTTCAGATGCCGCTCGGTCACCTCCGCACCTCCCCAGCGGGTCGGCACACCGGCATCCGCCAGCGCAGCCCGAACCCGGCCGCCGTGCTCGTCCGAGCCGGCGAGCGCGTACAGGAGCACCGAGCGTCCCAGAGAAGTCAGACTCAGCGCCTTGCCGGCGCTGGTGCCGCCCACCGTGTCCCAGGTCTCCTCCGCGAACTGCATGTGCGGCACGGGCTCGGGCAGCCGGTCGAGCACGACGATCGAGTTCCACGATGCGGGGCCGGCGATGAAGACGGAGACGGCAGACATGCCCCCATCCTGACAGCTCGAGCTGGGTCCCTGAGCGTGTCGAAGGGTCAGCCGATTCGCTTGATCAGCGCGTCGACCGTCATTCCGTAGTCGATGCGCACGACGGGCAGAGCGAGCTTGTCGGTGCCGATCGTCACCAGCCCCGGTTCGATCGTGCGGGCCATCTCGTACCCGGCTTGCGCGACGCCCTGCTTGGCGGTGTCGTTGTAGTGCCCGAAGGGATACGCCATCACCTCACGGACGCCGAGGATGTCACCGGAGGCGTTCAGGTCGGCGGCGATCTGGTCGGCGGTCCAGTTGACCATCCGCCCCTTGCCGTTGTCGCCCGCCTGATGCATGTCGTTGGTGTGCGAACGACGCTGCACGTAGATCGAGGGCGCCGGGTCCTGCCGGTAGGCGGTGATCATGAACGAGGTGGACAGCAGCTTGTACTTGTCGATCACCGGGACGGCGAGGTCGAACCAGCTCTGATCGGCATCGTCGTCGGTGATGATCACCGAGTGGGCGGGCAGGAACAGCCGACCGTCGATGAACGCGCTCAGCTCGTCCCACGTGGGCATGTAGAAGCCGCTCGAGGCGATGTGGCTCATCTGCGCCTCGAAGTCGCCGATGTACGCGTAGTTGCCCCGCAACCAGCCCGACTCGCCCTCGGCCTTCGCCGTGAACTGGTGGTACATCAGGATCGGGATCTGCGCGTTCTCGGCGACGTTCTGCTCGGGCGTCATCCAGCCTGCGAACAGCTGCACCTGCTGATCGACGCACACCACCGCGTCGGCGCCGTTGACGCGCGCAGCCTGATCGAAGGCGGTCGCAGCAGCCTCGGTCGGGTACCAGCCGCCGAAGACGAACCCTTCACGAGCGGGTATCGGCAGCCCCTGGAACAGGGCGCTCTGCCGCTGCAGCATGGGATCCGCCGGTGCGCCCTCTCCCGCGAAGCTCAGGGCGCACGCGAGCGGATCGTCCGCGTCGTGCAGCAGCTGCTCCACGGGACTCAGTGGTGGGTGCTCGATCGCACCGGCCTCCGAACGCGGCACGACAGGCTCGCGCGCCGCCGTCCACGCGAACGCTGCGGCCGCTCCCCCTCCCAAGAGCACGACCGCGCTGACGATGATCGCGACGACCTTGAGCCGTCGCCTCCCCCCGGTGGCCACGACTCAGACGTCGAAGCCTTCTGCGATCATCTCGACCAGCTCTTCGCGTTCCTCGACCGGCAGGAACGCAGCCGCGGCCGCATTGAACTGGAACGTCTCGAGGTCGTCGAGGTCGTACTCGAACGCCTCGACGAGAAGTGCGAGCTCGCGTGTGAGCGAGGTCGCGCTCATGGTGCGGTTGTCGACGTTCACGGTGACGGCGAAGCCGAGCTGGTACAGCAGATCGAAGGGGTGGTCCGCGAGCGTCCTGCCCCACTTCTCGATCGCTCCGGTCTGAAGATTCGACGACGGCGACAGCTCGAGCGGGATCTCGCGATCGCGCACCCAGCGGGCGAGGTCGCCGAACTGCACCTGCACCTCGTCGCCCTCCTCGGTGATCACCTCGAGGTCCTCGGCGATGCGAACGCCGTGTCCGAGCCGCAGCGCGCGGCCGTCGAGCAGCGCGGAGCGGATCGAGGCGAGGCCGGCGGCTTCGCCTGCATGCACGGTCACCGGGAAGAAGTTCTCGGCGAGGTAGTCGAAGGCCGCGCGATGGTTGGAAGCGGGGAATCCGTCTTCGGCACCTGCGATGTCGAAGCCGACGGCGCCGCGGCCGCGGAACGAGACGGCGAGTTCGGCGATCTCGCGCGACCGGTCGGCATGGCGCATCGCCGTGATGAGCTGCCCCACGCGGATGCTGCTGCCGGCGCGATCCGCGGCGTCCTCGCCCTCTTCGATACCCTGCTGCACGGCCTCGACCGTCTGCTCCAATGTCAGACCACGGCTCAGGTGCTGTTCGGGCGCCCACCGCACCTCGCCGTAGATGACGCCGTCGGCAGCGAGGTCCTCGACGAACTCGCGAGCGACCCGCGTGAGCCCCTCCTGCGTCTGCATGACGGCCGTCGTGAGGTCGAAGGTCTTCAGGTACTCCACGAGTGAGCCCGAATCGCTCTGCGACGCGAACCACTTGCCGAGCGCGGCCGGGTCGGTCTCCGGTACCTCGAGGCCGATGGCATCTGCCAGTTCGATGATCGTGGACGGGCGGAGGGCGCCATCGAGGTGGTCGTGCAGAGACACCTTCGGGAGGCTGCGCAGGGACGCGCCCTGAATGGTGACGTCGCCGTTCGCGTCGATCGACATGGAATTCCTCTCGGTCGCGGATTCGCTCAGTTCAGGCTAGCGGTCAGCGGGTCACGCCGTGATGCGCTCACGCACGATCGGCCCCGCCGCCGGAGCGGCGTCTCCGACTTCCCACGCGCCATCGAGGGCGTCGAGCGCGCGCGGGAAACGCGCCTCGTCGTCCGCCGACATCGTGAACAGCGGCTGGCCAGCGACCACGCGGTCTCCCGGCTTGGCGTGCAGGTCGATGCCCGCTTCGAAGATCACCGGGTCCTCGGCGCGAGCGCGTCCGGCGCCGAGGCGCCAGGCGGCGATGCCGAACGGCAGGGCGTCCATGCGCGACACGACGCCGTCGGCTGCGGCCGTCACGACGTGCGTCTCGCGCGCCGTGGGCAGCGCGGCATCCGGATCGCCGTCCTGCGCGCGGATCATGGCCTTCCAGCTGTCCATCGCACGGCCGTCGTCGAGCGCCTTCTCGACATCGGCATCGGGCTGGCCTGCGAGCGCCAGCATCTCCTTGGCCAGGGCGATCGTGAGCTCACGCACGTCGGAGGGGCCGCCGCCGGCGAGCACCTCGACCGACTCGCGCACCTCGTTGGCGTTGCCGATCGCGAGGCCGAGCGGCACGTTCATGTCTGTGAGCAGCGCGGTCGTCGCGACGCCAGAGTCGGTGCCGAGCGCCACCATCGTGCGGGCGAGCTCGCGGGCGCGGTCGATGTCCTGCATGAAGGCGCCCGAGCCGAACTTCACGTCGAGCACGAGAGCGTCGGTCCCCTCGGCGATCTTCTTCGACATGATGCTCGAAGCGATCAGCGGGATCGCCTCGACCGTGCCGGTGACGTCGCGCAGCGCATAGAGCTTCTTGTCGGCGGGGGCGAGGCCGGAGCCCGCGGCGCAGATCACCGCGCCGACGTCGCTCTGCATCTGGGCGAACATCTCGTCGTTGCTGAGCGCTGCGCGCCAGCCGGGGATGGACTCGAGCTTGTCGAGCGTGCCCCCGGTGTGCCCGAGACCTCGGCCCGACAGCTGCGGCACCGCGACACCGAAGACGGCGACCAGCGGGGCGAGCGGGAGAGTGATCTTGTCGCCCACTCCGCCCGTGGAGTGCTTGTCGACCGTCTTCTTGCCGAGACTCGCGAAGCTCATCCGCTCCCCCGACGCGATCATCGCGTCGGTGAGCACTCGGATCTCGTCGCGCTCCATGCCGCGCTGGAACACGGCCATCGCGAACGAGGCCATCTGGGCGTCCGACACGTAGCCGCGCGTGTAGGCATCGACCATCCACCGCAGCGCGGGCTCGGTGACGACGCCCCCGTCGCGCTTGGCACGGATGACGTCTACGGCGTCGAAGGGTTCAACGCTCATCGGGCGTCCTCCAGGTCTCGGGGGCCGAACGCGTCCGGCAGTACTTCGTCGATGGTGCGGATGCCGGAGACGGTCTCCAGCAGCATCCCGGGCATGGCGTGCTCGAAGAGCAGCTGGCGGCAACGACCGCACGGCATGATCGTCTCTCCGTCGTTGTTGACGCACACGAACGCGACGAGCTTGCCGCCGCCAGACATGTGCAGGTCGCCGACCAGCGCGCACTCGGCGCACAGAGTCACCCCGTATGAGGCGTTCTCGACGTTGCATCCGGCGACGATGCGTCCGTCGCCGACCAGCGCGGCGGCGCCGACGCGATAGCGCGAATAGGGCGCGTAGGCCTTGGTCATCGCGTCGGTCGCCACCTGACGCAGCTCATCCCAATCGATGTCGGTCATGTCTCTCCTAGGACTTGATGTACGGCTCGCCGTCGGCGGCCGGCGGGCGCGAACGCCCGACGAGACCGGCGACAGCGAAGATCGTCACGACGTACGGAAGCATCAGCATGAACTGGCTCGGCACCGGAGAGCCGATCACGCTGAGCACGCCCTGCAGGTTGGTCGCGAAGCCGAACAGGAGAGCCGCCAATGTCGCCTTGATCGGGTCCCACTTGCCGAAGATCACGGCGGCGAGGGCGATGAAGCCGGCGCCCGCCGTCATCTCCGGGTTGAACCGGGGCACGGAGACCAGCGTGTAGAACGCGCCGCCCATGCCCGCGATCGCACCCGCGATCAGAACGTTCATGTAGCGGGTGCGCGCCACGTTGATGCCCACCGTGTCAGCGGCCTGCGGGTGCTCACCCACGGCCCGCATCCTCAGGCCCCAGCGAGTGCGGTACATGCCGTACCAGACCACGAACACGACGGCGTACATCAGATACACGACGATGGTCTGCTTGAACAGGATCGGACCGAGGATCGGGATCTCGCTGAGCAGCGGGATCGGCAGGACCGGGAACGGCGTCACCGTGTTCAGCGTCGCCTGGTTGGGCGCGAGGACCTGACGGAACAGGAAGGTCGTCACGCCGATCACGAGCACGTTGAGCACGACGCCGACGATGACCTGATCCACGTGATAGGTGATCGCGAAGACGCCGAGGATCAGCGCGACCAGGACGCCGGCGACCATCGCGGCGATGAGCCCAGCCCACGGCGTGCCCGTCGCGGAGCCGACGATCGCGGCGGTGAACGCCCCCGCGAGCAGCTGGGCCTCGATCGCGATGTTGACGACGCCGGCTCGCTCGCCGATCACACCGCCCAGGGCGCCGAAGATCAGCGGGGTCGCGAGCGCGAGCGCACCGCTGAGGAGTCCGATCATCGGGAGCGTGCCCTTGCTTCCGGCGGCCGCCCAGGCGAGGAACCCGATGATCAGCGCGACCGCGAAGACCGCGGTGAGCCACAGCGGCACGGAGCGGCGGTTCGCCGCCAGCGCCCAGGCCGCTCCCGCGACGACCGCGGCGACGAACACCGCGACCCACGCGGTCGCAGTGCCCGGCACCACGACGTTCGGCAGTGCGAGAAGCTCGCCACCGGCCGTCAGGCGGAACGTCGAGTCCCCTGCACGCGGGACGAAGAGCGGCAGAAGCGCGAACAGCACGGTGATGACCGTGAAGATGACCGGCGTCTTCCAGGAGACGACGGCGACGGTACGGGGCTCTGCATCGAGAGTCACAGCGGTCATGCGGCCACCTCCTTCTTCGCGGCGCGGCGCTGTCGGCGGGTCGTCCGACCGGGCTGCGGCAGTCCGAACATCGCCCGCACGAGCGGCGGAGCGGCGATGAACAGCACGATCAGCGACTGCACGACGAGCACGATCTCGATCGGAACGCCCTGGGACGCCTGCATCGTGAACCCTCCGGTCTTGAAAGCGCCGAAGAGCAGGCCCGCCCAGAGGATGCCGAGCGGCCGCGAACGGCCCAGCAGGGCGACGGTGATGGCGTCGAAGCCGATACCGGCGTCGATGCCGCCGCTGAAGCCCTTCGGCTCCGTGCCGAGCACCTGGCTGACGCCCGCGAGGCCCACCAGCGCACCGGCGATGAGCATCACGGTGAAGTACATGCGACCGACCGAGATGCCTGCCGTGCGAGCGGCGGCAGGGTTCTCGCCCACCGCGCGGAATCGGAAGCCCAGGCTCGAGCGCTCGAGCAGCCACCAGGTGATCGCGACCGCGATCAACGCCAGCAGGAAGCCGAGGTGCAGCTTGTACATGGGGCCGAGGATCAGAGGCAGCACGGCGGACTCCGCCATCGGCGCGGTCTTCGGGTTGTTCGAGCCCGGCGCCTGCAGCAGCCCCTGGGTCGCCAGCATCCAGGCCAGGAGGTAGAACGCGATGTGGTTGAGCATGATCGTGACGATCACCTCGTGCGCACCGGTGCGCGCCTTGAGCAACCCTGCGATGCCCGCCCAGATCGCGCCCGCGACCACGCCCGCCACGAGTGCGGCGATCAGGTGCAGGGGGAAGGGCAGGTCCCAGGCGGTCGCGACGTAACCGGCGGCAGCAGCGGCCATCAGCATCTGCCCCTGGCCGCCGATGTTGAACAGGCCGGCGCGGAAGGCCAGCCCCACGCCCAGTCCGGCCGCGATCAGCGGCGTGGCGAACTTGAGCGTCTCGGTCAGCGGACGGATGCCGATCGCGAACGAGTCTGCGTTGAAGTTGTAGATCGACCCACGGAACAGGGCCGAGTACGCTCCTCCGACGGCGCTGCCGATCGCACTGAAGGTGTCCATGGGTGCGGCGAAGAAGTAGCCCGCCGCAGCCTGGACGGCGGGGTCGGTCAGAGCGATCATCAGGGACCCGACGATGACGGCGACGAGCACGGCGAGCACCGACACGAGCGCGTTTCCGTTGACGATCTCGGTGAGGGCCTTGCGCCACTTCGAGGGCGCCGGCGCCTGCGGCGCGATCTGCGGCGCCGGCTGGGTCTGAGCGGCGGTCATGCCTGTGCTCCTTCGTTCACGGCGGCGCCCGCCATCATCAGGCCGAGGGTGTCGCGCGGTGTGTCACCGGGGACGATGCCCACGATCCGGCCGCGATACATGACCAGGATGCGATCGGCGAGGGCGGACACCTCGTCGAGCTCTGTGGAGACCACGATCACGGGAACGCCGGCATCGCGCGTCTCGATCACGCGCTTGTGGATGAACTCGATCGATCCGACGTCGACACCTCGAGTGGGCTGGGCGGCGACGAACAGCGAGAGATCGCGGCTCAGCTCGCGTGCCAGCACGATCTTCTGCTGGTTGCCTCCGGAGAGGCGGCCAGCCGCTTGAGTCGGTCCCTGCGTGCGGATGTCGAACTCCGCGATCTTCGCCTTCGCGAACTCGTCACGGGCCTTCAGCTGCAATGCGCCGTTCTTGACGAACGGCGCGCCGTTCGAGCGATCCAGCATGAGGTTCTCGGCGATCGAGAACTCCTTGACGAGTCCGTCGACACCGCGATCTTCCGGGACGAATCCGACACCGGCGTCGAGGATCTGTCGCACGTTGCGCCCGACGAGCTCTTCGCCGTTCAGGCGGATGCTGCCTCGAACCCTGTCCTGAAGACCCATCAGAGCTTCGGTGAGTTCGGTCTGGCCGTTTCCCTGAACGCCGGCGATCGCGAGCACCTCACCGCCGCGGACCTCGAACGACGCCTCGTCGACGAGCACGGCGCCGGCGGCGTCGGTCACCGTCAGGTTCTCGACCACGAGAGAGTTGCTGCGAAGCTTCGGCGCATCTTTGTGCACGGTGAGCTCGACCGCCCGACCGACCATGAGCGAGGCGAGCTCCGTGTTCGACGCGGTCGGAGACGCCTCGCCGACGACCTTGCCGAGACGGATCACCGTGATGCGGTCTGCGACCTCGCGGACCTCGCGGAGCTTGTGCGTGATGAACACGATCGCCGTGCCGCGTTCGCGCAGTTGGCGCATCGTCGCCATGAGCTCGTCGGTCTCCTGCGGGGTGAGCACGGCGGTGGGCTCGTCGAAGACGAGGATGCTGGCGTCCCGCGCCAGCGCCTTGATGATCTCGACGCGCTGCTGGACGCCGACGGGGAGATTCTCGACGACGGCATCCGGATCGACGTCGAAGCCGAAGCGGTCGGAGATCTCCTTCACCTGACGGCGCGCGGCGGCGAGGTCGAGGCGGCCTCCGGCCGTCGTCTTCTCGTGGCCCAGCATTACGTTCTCGGCGACGGTGAACACCGGCACGAGCATGAAGTGCTGATGCACCATGCCGATGCCGGCCTTCATCGCGTCGCCGGGACCCGCGAAGTGCTGGACGACGTCGTCGATGAGGATCTGTCCCTCATCGGCCTGATACAGCCCGTAGAGCACGTTCATCAGGGTCGACTTCCCGGCGCCGTTCTCACCGAGAAGGCAATGGATCTCTCCGGGTTGGACGACCAGATCGATGTGGTCGTTGGCCGTCAGCGCGCCAAACCTCTTCGTTATTCCGCGCAGCTCGAGCTTCATGTGTCCGATCCTATTCATGCCGTCGTCGTCTGCGCGGAGATCGCCCGCGCAGACGACAGCGGGGAGGCCGACTGGGCCGGCCTCCCCGTTGTTGCTTGCTGTTACTCGCTCAGGTAAGACGTGACGGTGATCTTGCCGTCGATGATCTCCTGCTTGATCGCGTCGACCTTCTTGACCAGTTCCGCGTCGACCTTGCTCTCGAAGTTGTGCAGCGGAGCGATGCCCACGCCCTCGTTGTCGAGCGTGCCGATGTAGGCGTCACCGCTGAAGCTGTCGTCGGCGCTGGCCATGACGGCCTCGTAGGTCGACAGGTCCATGGCCTTCAGCACCGAGGTGAGCACGAAGTCGGCCGTGGTCGGGTCGGTGTTGAACAGGTCGGCGTCGGCGCCGATCAGGGCGATGTCCTTGCCGGAGTCCTTGATGGCCTGCAGGCCGGACTGGTAGATCGGGCCGCCGACCGGGAAGAGCACGTCGACACCCTGGTCGATGATGTTCTGCGCCGTGGTCTTGGCGTCCTGGTTGGCCTCGAAGCCACCGGTGAAGGAACCGGTCGTGCCGTCCCAGCCGACGACCTCGACGGCGGTGCCGTTCTCGGTGTTGTAGTAGTCGACGCCCTGCTTGAAGCCGTCCATGAAGATCGTGACGGTCGGGAACTCCATGCCGCCGTACGTGCCGACCTTCGCGGTCTTGGTGTAACCGGCCGACAGGTAGCCCGCGAGGAACGCGGCCTGCGCGGTGTCGTAGAGCAGCGGCTTGACGTTGTCGGGCTTGCTGTCGCCGCCCGCGTCGTCGACGAGGATGAAGTCGGTGTCGGGGTTCGCCGTCGCGGCGTCGACCGTCGCCTGCGACAGCGCGAAGCCGACGGACACGATGGCGTTGCAGCCCTCGGACACCATGTTGTCGATGTTGGGACCGTACTCGGTCTCGGCGTTCGACTCGGCCTTCTTCAGCGTGGCGCCGAGCTCGTCCGCGGCCTTCTGCGCACCTTCGTAGGAGAGCTGGTTGAACGACTTGTCATCGAAGCCGCCCGCGTCGGAGACGATGCAGGGGGTGAAGTCGGAGGCGGCGGGATCGCCCGAACCGCCCGGCTTGTCGGTGGGTGCCTGGCCGCAGCCGGCGAGTGCGAAGACGACGCTGGCAGCGACTGCCGCGCCGAGAAGCTTCTTGGTGGTGGAGATGGTCAACTCATGCCTCCCTCAACGATCCCGCGGCCCTCGCGGATCGCTCAAAGTTACCCAGTGTTTCGACGTTTGGGCACACCCAGTTCGCGCGCGCAGACGAATGGTTACAAAGCCGAGATCAATCCTGCAGATGAGCATGCAAGCGTGCTCATCAGAGCACGTCGCCGCGTCCGGTGAGTTTGAGCGACTCGACCACGCCCTTGACCCGCTGTGCGTGTTCGACAGTGGTCACCAACAGGGCGTCCGGGGTGTCGACCACCACGATGTCCTGCACACCGATCAGGCTGATCACGCGGCTCGTCTGGCTCACCAGGATGCCGCTCGCGGCGTCGGACAGCACCCTCGCCTTCGGGCCGAGCACGGCGAGGTCGTTCTTCCGGCCGTTGTTGATGAGCTTGGTGAGGGAGGCGAAGTCCCCCACGTCGTCCCAGTCGAAGTGGCCGGGGACGACGGCGAGGCGTCCGCGCTTCGCCGCCGGCTCCGCGACCGCGTAATCGATGGCGATCTTCTTCAGGCGGGGCCAGATCCGGTCCACGGCGGGCCCGCGCTGCTCGCGGTCGTCCCACGCCTCGGCGAGTTCCACGAGCCCGGCGTACAGCTCGGGCTCGTTCTCAGCCAGTTCTTCGAGAAGCACGCTCGCCTTGGCGATGAACATGCCCGCGTTCCAGAGATAGCTGCGATCGGCGACGTACGACCTCGCGGTCTCGAGGTCGGGCTTCTCGACGAAGCTCTCGACCAGCGACGCCTCCCTGGCGCCGTCGACGACGAGCTCCTCCCCCTGCTTGATATAGCCGAATCCGACGGCGGGCTCGGTCGGTGTGATGCCGATCGTGCAGATGTAGCCCTGACGCGCGACCTCGACGGCGTCCCGCACGGCGAACTCGAACACCCGGGTTCCGCGGATCACGTGGTCCGCGCTGAACGATCCGATGATGACGTCCGGGTCGCGGCGATGCAGGATCGCGGCGGCGAGTCCGATCGCGGCCGCCGACTCGCGCGGCTCGGATTCGAGGAAGACATTGAAGTCGGGGATGCCGGGAAGCTGCTCCTCGACGGCGGCGCGATGCGCCCGGCCCGTGACGACGGCGATCCGATCGTGCCCCGCGAGCGGCTCGAGCCGATCCCACGTATCACGCAGCAGCGAGTGACCGGAGCCGGTGAGATCATGCAGGAACTTCGGAGCATCGGCGCGCGACAGCGGCCAGAGCCTGCTGCCGATGCCTCCGGCGGGGATCACTGCGTAGAAGTCCTTGATCGGTTGAGTCACCTGGCCAGAGTACTCGGCGCCACCATGTCGACAGGCTCTCGACACCATGCAGAAAACCTCTCGACATCGAGACAGTTAGGGTGTCCTTCGTCGCTCACAGCGATCTGGCAGGAATAGGATGGACACCGATCGGCCGTGCCTGTTGTCTTCTCAGGCTCACACTTGGACCACGCAGTGCACGCGACCGAGTCACTTCGATCCAGGGAGGACGACCGTGTCCACAAGCGCTCGCTTGACACCGTCGATTTCGGAAACCACGTCCAAGTCCCCACGCGGCACCCTCTACCGGGGTCGCGAAGGCATGTGGTCGTGGGTGCTTCACCGCATCACCGGAGTCGCCATCTTCTTCTTCCTATTGGTGCACGTGCTCGACACGGCGCTGATCAGGGTGTCGCCGGAGGCGTACAACGCCGTGATCGGCACCTATAAGAACCCGATCATGGCGCTGGGCGAAGTCGTTCTCGTCGCGGGCATCGTGTTCCACGCGATGAACGGTCTGCGCATCATCGCGGTCGACTTCTGGTCTAAGGGCGCCAAGTATCAGCGTCAGCTGTTCTGGGGCGTGCTCCTCGTCTGGGGCATCATCATGGCCGGCTTCGTGCCGCGTCATCTGATGCTCGCGTTCGCCGGATTCGGAGGGGGTCACTGATGACCGCGCAGACCGTCGCCGCGCCCGTCCGCCGACAGCGTCGATTCAACCTGGAGATGTGGGGCTGGGCCTTCATGCGCCTGTCCGGCGTCGCCCTGGTGATCCTCATCTTCGGCCACCTGTTCATCAACCTGATGGTCGGCGAAGGCATCCACGCGCTGGACTTCGCGTTCATCGCCGGCAAGTTCGCCACGCCGTTCTGGCAGTGGTGGGACGTCATCATGCTGTGGCTCGCCCTGATCCACGGCGCCAACGGCATGCGCACCATCGTGAACGACTACGTCACGAACGGCACCGCACGCAAGGTGCTCATCTGGGCTCTGGGCCTCGCGGCCGGACTCCTCATCCTCCTCGGCACCCTGGTGGTCTTCACGTTCGACCCGTGCCTCGGAGTGACCGAGTCGAGCACGCTGTGGGACACCTGCCAGGCCGTGGCTAACTGATAGAAGAAGGCATACGAAAAGTGACTACTGAGGCGCAGGAGTCCGTCGTCCGCGACGGCGTGCACTACCACCAGTTCGACATCGTGATCGTGGGCGCCGGAGGCGCCGGCATGCGCGCGGCCATCGAGGCCGGTCCCGGCGCTCGAACCGCCGTCATCTCGAAGCTCTACCCGACGCGGTCCCACACGGGCGCCGCACAGGGAGGCATGGCGGCGGCGCTCGCCAACGTCGAGGAGGACAGCTGGGAGTGGCACACCTTCGACACCGTCAAGGGAGGCGACTACCTCGTCGACCAGGATGCTGCGGAGATCCTCGCGAAGGAGGCCATCGACGCGGTCATCGACCTCGAGAACATGGGCCTCCCCTTCAACCGCACGCCTGAGGGAAAGATCGACCAGCGCCGCTTCGGCGGTCACACCGCCGAGCACGGCAAGACGCCGGTGCGACGCGCCTGCTACGCGGCCGACCGCACAGGCCACATGATCCTGCAGACGCTGTTCCAGAACTGCGTCAAGCTGGGCATCAACTTCTTCAACGAGTTCTACGTTCTCGACCTGATGACCGTGAAGGATGCGGAAGGCAAGACGCAGGTCTCGGGCGTCGTCGCCTACGACCTCTCGACCGGAGAACTGCACGTCTTCCAGTCCAAGGCCGTGATCTTCGCGACCGGCGGCTTCGGCAAGATCTTCAAGACCACCTCGAACGCGCACACCCTGACCGGCGACGGCGTCGGCATCGTGTGGCGCAAGGGACTCCCTCTGGAAGACCTCGAGTTCTTCCAGTTCCACCCGACCGGCCTCGCCGGCCTCGGCATCCTCCTCACCGAGGGAGCCCGCGGCGAGGGAGCGATCCTGCGCAACGCCTCGGGCGAGCGATTCATGGAGCGCTATGCCCCCACCATCAAGGACCTGGCGCCGCGCGACATCGTCGCCCGCTGCATGGTGCAGGAGGTGGCAGAGGGCCGAGGTGCGGGCCCGCACAAGGACTACGTGCTGCTGGACTGCACCCATCTGGGGGCCGAGGTCCTCGAGACCAAGCTCCCGGACATCACCGAGTTCGCGCGCACCTACCTGGGCGTCGACCCCGTGGTCGAGCCCGTCCCGGTGATGCCGACGGCGCACTACGCGATGGGCGGCATCCCGACCAACAACAACGCCGAGGTCCTCGCCGACAACACCACCGTCGTGCCCGGCCTGTATGCGGCCGGCGAGTGCGCGTGCGTCTCGGTGCACGGAGCCAACCGCCTCGGCACGAACTCGCTCCTCGACATCAACGTGTTCGGCAAGCGTGCAGGCCGCCAGGCCGTCGAGTACGTCAAGACCGCCGAATTCGTGCCGCTCCCCGAGGACCCGGCCGGGTTCGTGAAGGGGATGCTCGAGGGCCTGCGCAACAACCAGGGCACCGAGCGCATCGCCGTGCTGCGCAAGACGCTGCAGGACGAGATGGACAAGGGCGCACAGGTGTTCCGCACCCACGAGTCGCTCGAGCACGTGCTCGGCGTCATCAAGGACCTGCGCGACCGCTACAACAACGTGCACGTCGACGACAAGGGCCACCGGTTCAACACCGATCTGCTCGAAGCCGTCGAACTGGGCTTCCTCCTCGACATCGCCGAGGTCGTCGTCTACGCGGCGCAGAACCGACAGGAGAGCCGCGGCGGGCACATGCGCGACGACTTCCCGAAGCGCGACGACGAGAACTACATGAAGCACACCATGGCGTATCTGACCGGTGACCCGCACTCGTCGACGCCGAGCGATCACATCAAGCTCGACTGGAAGCCGGTCGTGTTCACGAAGAACGAGCAAGGCGAGCTCAACTACCCGCCGCTGGAGAGGAAGTACTGACCATGTCGAACGCTGTTGCAGAGGCACCCGCGAGCGACTCCGGTGTGCAGTCCTTCATCGTCACCTTCAACATCCGTCGCTTCGATCCCGAAGTAGACGCGGAGCCGCACTGGGTCGACTACGACGTGGAGCTCTACTCGACGGACCGCGTGCTCGACGCCCTGCACAAGATCAAGTGGGAGGTCGACGGCTCGCTGTCGTTCCGCCGCTCGTGCGCGCACGGCATCTGCGGCTCGGACGCCATGCGCATCAACGGCCGCAACCGGCTCGCATGCAAGACGCTGATCAAGGACCTCGACATCTCGAAGCCGATCTACGTCGAGGCCATCAAGGGCCTGCCGCTCGAGAAGGACCTCATCGTCGACATGGAGCCGTTCTTCGCCTCCTACCGCGAGGTGCAGCCGTTCCTGGTCGCGAACTCCGTGCCCGAGAAGGGCAAGGAGCGCGTGCAGACGATCGCCGATCGTGAGATCTTCGACGACACGACCAAGTGCATCCTGTGCGCGGCGTGCACCTCGTCGTGCCCCGTGTTCTGGACCGACGGCCAGTACTTCGGCCCCGCCGCGATCGTGAACGCCCACCGTTTCATCTTCGACTCCCGCGACGACAACGCCGCTGTGCGCCTCGACATCCTCAACGACAAGGAAGGCGTCTGGCGCTGCCGCACGACCTTCAACTGCTCCGAGGCGTGCCCGCGAGGCATCGAGGTCACGAAGGCCATCGCCGAAGTCAAGCAGGCTGTGCTGCGCGGACGCCCCTGACGGCCGGCCGACCGCAGTGACGAAGGGCGGACTCCTCCGGGAGCCCGCCCTTCGTCGTACCGGGTTGCCGATATCGTGAGGACGTGTCCGACCGCGCCCCTCTCCGCACCCGGCCTCGACGTGCGCCTGGAGCAGATCGCCCAGCTGAAGGACCGGACGCTCGCCGTCTTCCCCGTCCGCGTGTGGCGCAACTTCTCGTACAACAACGGCTTCCTGCTGTCGGCCGGGATGAGCTACTACGTCCTCTTCGCGCTCTTCGCCCTGTTGTACGTCGCCTTCGCCGGCGCCGGGCTGTGGCTGGGCGCGAGCCCGGCCGCGATCGACGCTCTCGTACGTCTGATGAACACCTACATCCCCGGGCTGATCGGCACCGGCGACTACGGCCTGGTGTCGGTCGACGACGTCACGGAGATCGCGAAGAGCTCGGGAAGCCTGCTGGGCGCGACTGGCGTGATCGCGCTGGGAGTGGCGATGTGGACCGCCGTGGGGGCGGTGACCTTCGCCCGTCGGGCCGTGCGCGATCTGTTCGGTCTCGCCTACGACACTCGCAGCTACTGGCTGCTGAAGGCGCGCGACTTCTTCTCGGCGATCGTGTTCGGAGGCGCGATGCTGATCGGCGCGGTGCTCAGCTGGGCCGGCGTCTGGGCACTCGAGCAGTTCTACCACCTCGTCGGCTGGAGCACCGGATCGTGGTCCTTCAACCTGACGGTGCGCCTGCTCTCGATCGGCGTGGCGTTCGGGCTGGATGCCGGGGCGCTCGCCCTGCTGGTCCGCTTCCTCACCGGCACGAACCTGCGCTGGCGGTACATCTGGCCGGGCGCCCTGCTCGGTGGAGGCGCGATGGTCGTGCTCCAGCTCGGAGCGGGACTCCTCCTCTCGCGTGTCCCGGGCAACCCCCTCCTCGCGTCTTTCGCGGTCATCGTGGGCCTGCTGCTGTGGTGCCGGTGGCTGGCGATCGTCGTGCTGATGGCCGCCTCGTTCATCGCCGTGACGGCGATGGATCACGATCAGCCGCTCGAGCGCGAGGACGAGGGCGCCGCCCGCCGAGCCGAGGAGCAGGCGATGGTGCTCGCCGCACGCATCAGGCTCCGCAGGACGCAGGAGGCGGCTGAGCTCGCCCCCTGGTACCGCCGCGCAGCCGCCCGGCGTGCGGTGCGCCGTGCACAAGAGGCCCTCGGGGCGGCCGAGGCGGAATACGACTCGTCCGAATCGGCCGATGTCGTACCCCGCGCCTAGGCTTGAGCCATGCCTCATCTGCGTATCGCCACGGTCAATGTGAACGGAATCCGAGCCGCCGCCCGCAACGGCATGAGCTCCTGGCTCGACGCCGCTGACGTCGACATCCTCACGCTGCAGGAGGTCCGCGGCCAGGACGAGCATCTCGAGGCGGCGCTCCCCGGATGGACCTTCGTCCACGACGAAGCCACTGCCAAGGGCAGAGCGGGCGTCGCGATCGCGAGCCGCATGCCCTCCCTCGCCTCACGCACGACCTTCGGTCCCGACGATTTCGACTCCAAGGGCCGCTGGATCGAGGCGGACTTCCTGATCGGCGACCGTCCTCTCACCGTCGTGAGCGCCTATGTGCACTCGGGCGAGGCCGACACCCCCAAGCAGGACGAGAAGTGGAAGTTCCTCGATGCCTTCGGGGTGCGCCTCGGCGAGCTCGGGCAGGAGGGAGCCCTCGCCCTCGTCACGGGCGACCTCAACGTCGGCCATCGCGAACTCGACATCAAGAACTGGCGCGGCAACCGCAAGAAGGCCGGTTTCCTCCCACGCGAGCGCGCCTACTTCGACCGGTTCCTCGGCGAGGCCGGAGCGCAGATCGAGGGCGTGGACGGGTCGGTGGGCACCGGACTCGGGTGGGTAGACGTAGGCCGTCGTTTCCACGGCGAGGTCGACGGCCCCTACACCTGGTGGTCGATGCGAGGTCAGGCCTTCGACAACGACTCGGGCTGGCGCATCGACTATCACCTGGCCACTCCCGCTCTCGCCGAGCGCGTGCAGACGTACCACGTGGCTCGTGCGGCCGCCTACGACCAGCGCTGGAGCGATCACGCCCCTGTCGTCGTCGACTACACGTACTGATCAGGCGGTGAACCACGCGGCGACGAGCCCGACACCCACCACGACATAACCGAGGGCGCTGATCAGATAGCCCTTCGCCCGCAGGCGGCTCGGCAGCACCAGCGGGGCGACCAGCATCACCAAGAGTCCGGCGACGAGGGCGATCAGCGTGCCGAAGATCATGCCGTAGCCGTGCACGTCACCGCTCGTCCACGAGAACCTGCTGCTCAGCGCGACCCAGGCGAACAGTAGGAAGGGCACGGCGAAGAACAGCGTGAGCACGGCGCCGACGATTCTGACGACCAGATCACTCGTCGACGCCCGGGCCTGCGTAGGCGGCTGGGTCATGCTGCGAGTCTGCTCCGCCGCGCAGAGGCGCGCCAGCATCCGCCTAGGATTGATATCGTGACGAAACCTCGCCTTTACTCAGGAATGCAGCCCTCCGCCGACTCTCTCCAGATCGGCAACTACATCGGCGCACTCCTGCAGTGGCGGGATCTGCAGAATTCCTACGACGCGTACTTCTCCGTGGTCGACCTGCACGCCCTCACCGTCGCGCAGAACCCTGCCGAGCTGCGCGAGAAGACCCGACGCACCGCCGCGCAGTACATCGCCGCGGGCATCGAGCCCTCGCAGTCGACGTTGTACGTGCAGTCGCACGTGCGCGCGCACGCCGAACTCGCCTGGATACTGTCGACGATCACAGGCTTCGGCGAGGCCGGACGCATGACGCAGTTCAAGGACAAGTCGGCCCGCTACGGTGCGGACGCGACGAGCGTAGGCCTGTTCACGTACCCGGTCCTCATGGCGGCCGACATTTTGCTGTACCAGACCGACGTCGTCCCTGTCGGCGACGATCAGAAGCAGCACGTCGAGCTCACCCGCGATCTCGCCGAGCGCTTCAACTCACGATTCGGCGAGACGTTCGTGGTGCCGCGTCCGGTCATCCAGAAGGACACCGCTCGCATCTACGACCTGCAGAACCCGACGTCGAAGATGTCGAAGTCCGCCGAGAGCGACGCGGGCGTGCTGTGGATGCTGGACGACCCGGCGAAATCGGCGAAGAAGATCATGCGGGCTGTGACCGACAACGAGGGCACGGTGCGCTTCGATCGCGAGAACAAGCCCGGAGTGTCGAACCTGCTGACCATCTACGCCGCTCTCACGGGGCGGCAGATCGGCTCGATCGAGGATGAGTATGCCGGCCGCGGCTACGGCGATTTCAAGAAGGGTCTCGCCGAGGCGGTCGTGAACGAGTTCGAGCCCGTGCGCGCACGCGCCCTCGAACTGCTCGACGATCCGGCGGAACTTGATCGCATCCTCGCTGCCAATGCGGAGCGAGCGGATGCCGTCGCCGACACGACGCTGGGCGCCGTCTACGACCGCGTCGGACTGTTGCGGCGCGTCTGAGCATCACCGCCTTAGGATGGGGGCGTGACTGATCCGCAGCTGCCCCCGCCGTCCGGTGCTGTTCCCCCGGCGCCTCCCGCGTTCCCCGCTCCGCACAGCGCGGCTCCAGGGGCGCAGCCCGAACGCCCGGCGGCCCCGGCGGCAGCACCCGCGCCGCAGCCGCCCGCAGCTTTCCCGCCTCCGGCTGCAGCCCCGTCAGCACCCGTGACACCGGCCGCTCCCCCGGCTTATCCGGCCGCAGCCCCGTCCTACCCCGCTGCACCGGCCTATCCCGCCGTGCCGCAGGCTCCCGCCGTTGCGCAGGTTCCCGCTCCGCAGGCTCCTCCCGGGGCGTACCACGTCCCCGTCGGCGGCTACGCCGCGCCGCAGGGCGGGTATGTCGCACCGCAGGTCGCGCCGACGCAGTCCGGCGGCTTCCTCGGCATCCTCTCGCTGATCCTCGCCGGCATCGCTGCGATCATCATCCCGATCATCGCCGGCGTTGCCGGCTTCGAGATCGGCGTGCGCATACCCTCGGGCATCGACACGACCGACCCCGACTTCCTGAGCGCCCTCTCCCCCGCACGCACGCAGGTGCTGTGGGCCGAGATCGCCTTCTGGGTGGGCACGGCGCTCGGCATCGCCGCGATCGTCGTCGGGATCATCGCAATCCGCAAGAAGCAGCGCCGCGCCCTCGGCATCGTCGGCATGGTGCTCGCCGTGCTCGGCGCGGCCATCTTCTGGATCGTGCTGGTGGCGACGTTGTCGGCCGGTATGGCGACGGGCTTCGTCAACTACTGATCAGCGCGGGGCGTGGTGCTTCTGCTGCGCTGCCAGCAACCCTTCGGCCACGAGCATCTCGACCGCATCGGCGGCGTCGGACACCAGGACCGGCAGGTTCGCACGCTCGTCTTTTCCGAACGGCGAGAGCACCCAGTCGGCCGGATCCTGCCGCCCTGACGGACGCCCGATGCCGACGCGCACGCGGGGGAACTCGGGTGTCGTGATCGCCTTGGCGATGTCGCGCACGCCGTTGTGGCCACCGTGTCCGCCTCCGATCTTGAGCTTGACGGTGTCGAACGGGATGTCGAGTTCGTCGTGGACCACGATGAGGCGCTCGGCCGGCACGGAATAGAACCTGGCCAACGCGGCCACCGGTGTCCCCGAGACGTTCATGAAGGTGTTCGGCTTGGCGAGCACCAGCTTGTCGGCGCCTGGGCGAAGCCAGGTCTCGACGACCCGTGCGCCGCCCTTGTGCTCCCGAAAGCTCTCACCCCGCCGCGAGGCGAGTTCGTCGACGACCATCTGGCCGACGTTGTGCCTGGTCGCCGCGTACTGGGGGCCGGGGTTTCCGAGACCGACCACGAGCCAGGTCGATGCCATGTGAATGTCCTCTCTGCGAGCCGCGCGGCCTCGGTCAGGATACGACAGAGGGGACGCGATCTGCTCGCGCCCCCTCTGCGGTGGATCGGTCGGAGATTACTCCGCAGCGGCCTCTTCGGCGGCGTCGGCCGGAGCCTCTTCTGCAGCCTCAGCCGAGACGGCCACGATCAGCACGTCGCCGTCGGTGATGAGCGTCGAGCCCTTCGGCAGGACGACATCGGCAGCGGTGATGTGGGTGCCCTCTTCGAGTCCCTCGACGGAGACCTCGACGTTCTGGGGGATGTGGGTCGCCTCGGCCTCGATCGAGATCGTGGTGGCGTCGAGGTTGACGATCGTGCCGGGAGCGGCCTCGCCCGTGACGAGCACGGGGATGTCGATCGTGACCTTCTCGCCCTTCTTCACGACGAGGAGGTCGATGTGCTCGATGATCTGCAGCACCGGGTCACGCTGCACGTCCTTGACGAGGGCGAGCTCCTGCGTGCCCTCGATGTCGAGCTCGAGCAGGGCGTTGGCGCGACGGATGATCAGCGAGACCTGGTGACCCGGCAGCGCGACGTGCACGGGGTCGGTGCCGTGGCCGTAGATGACGGCGGGGATCTTGCCGGCGGCGCGCAGGCGACGGGCGAAGCCCTTGCCGAACTCGGTGCGACGCTCTGCTGCGACCTTGGTGTCTTCAGACATGTGGTTCTCCTTCGGGGCACACAACGGGAGCTGTGCGGTGGTCTGGGAAATCGTGATCTCGAACGCAGACACGTGAAGAAGCCGCATGGCTCTCGCCGCGTCGATAACGGACGTCCGCGCACGCGCAGAAGCGTCCCTCGCCGAGGTACTCCTCAATGGTACCCGATGACCCGGTAGGCTGAGAACACCGGTCCCTTCCTCGCAGATCACGGAGAATCCCATGCTCGACGGCGCTTTCCTCTCTCACGCAATCGGCTGGCTGATCGGTGCGATGACCGTGTGCGCCGCCGTCGTCACGTTCGGAGCCCTGTTCGCCATGGGCCGCTCGGGCTACCGCAAGGACTGAGCTACGCCGCGGCGGCCTCGGCGATCCTCGCCGCCGCCGTCGCCACGTCTGCCGATTCGTCGATCCGGATGCCGCGCTCGTCCTCGCGCAGAGGCTCGAGGGTCTGCAGCTGAGAGTCGAGCAGAGACGCCGGCATGAAGTGTTCTCCCCGCGACAGCATCCGCTCCGCCAGGGTCCGCCTCGCGATGGCGAGCTCCCCGAAGAAGGCGTCGGGCGCCTCGGCCCGGATCGCGTCGCGATAGCGGCGCTTGAGGGCGCTGCACGCGATCACGATGTTCGGCGACTCCTGCAATGTCGCACCGACCAGCTGCAGCCAGGGCATCCGATCCGCATCGTCCAGGGGGACGCCGGCCGCCATCTTGGCCACGTTGGCTTCGGGGTGCAGGTCATCGCCGTCGACGAATAGCGCCCCGATCCGCTCGGCGAGCGCGAACCCCACGGTGGATTTGCCGGAGCCGCTGGGTCCCATCACGACGATGCGCACATTCAGTCCTTCAAGCCGAAATCGAGGAGCACCTTGCAGGAGCTCGAGGGATCGGCGGCGAGAGCGAACGCCGCGAGAGCGTCGGCAGCCGGCCGCACCTCGCTCACGATACCGGTGACGTCGAGCGATCCGTCGGCCAGCGCGGCGATCACGTCGTCGAACTCCGCAGCGAACCGGAACGATCCCGTCAGGGTCAGCTCACGCGTGATGGCCGTCGACAGCGGGACCGCGACGGCTCCGGCGCGCTGAAGTCCGAGCATCACCACGGTCCCACCCCGCACAGCGGCCGAGACGGCTGCGGACAGGCCCGGCTCCGTGCCGCTGGACTCCACGACGACGTCGGCATTCAGGGAGGCGATCGCATCGGCATCGCGGGCGTCGAGCGAGCGGATGCCACGCGCCTCCGCGATACGGCGCGGCTTCTCGTGCAGGTCGGTGACGGTCACGACCGATGCGCCGGCACGCCGAGCGACCGATGCCACGAGCTGGCCGATGGGTCCCGCGCCGATCACCGCCACGCTCCTGCCTTCCACATCCCCCGCGCGAGCCAGCCCATGCCAGGCGACAGTCGCAGGCTCGGCGAGGGCGGCGACACGCAGGCCGAGCGATGCCGGAACCTCGTGCAGCATGCGAGCGGGAACGGCGACATGCCGGGCGAATGCGCCCTGCGTGTGCGGCAGATGGAGAGCCGAACCGAGATAGCTCGATGCGGGCGCGAGGTTCGGCCGATCCGCCGGCCACGGGGTGACGCCGTCTCCGTGCGGGGTCAGCGGGTGCACCGCGACCGGGGTGCCCACCGCCGGTCCCGAGCCGTCGGCGGCCGCGACAGCGACCACCCCGGACACCTCGTGGCCGAGAATCATCGGCTCACGAAGGATCGATGCGCCGGCCGCACCGTGGCGCCAATAGTGCAGATCGGACCCGCAGATCCCGCCGTAGGCGATCTGGACGACGGCCTCGTCGGCGGCGGGCATCGGAGCCCCCGCGTCCTCGACACGAAGGTCATCGGCCGCATGGGCGACGACGGCGAGGTTCGGCATCTCTGTTCCTCTCACGTCACACCAGGGGCGTGACCAGTTCGACTCCCGCCACGCGGATCGTCACGGTCTGTCCGGGGCTCACCGGAGACTGGGAATGCGGGGCGCCGGTCATCACGAGGTCGCCGGGTCCCAGTGGCGTCCAGAGCGCGACATACGCGAGGCATTCCCTGATCGCCATGGGCAGCTCACGACTGCCGGTCTCCGCGACGCGGACACCGTCGACCTCGACGGCGAGCGAGACGTCGTCGATGCCGGCATCCGTGTCGATCCATGCAGCGAGCGGCGTGTATCCGACGCCGGACTTGGACTCGAAGTTGCGAGGATCGGCCACCCCGCGATCAGGGCTGGAGAGGTCGTTCACCGCAGTGACCCCCAGCACGTACTCGTGCGCGTTCTCGACGGTGAGGCCCGAGGTCGCAGCACCCATCACGACGCAGATCTCGCCTTCGGCGACCGCTGTTCCGGCGTCGCGGCGCAGCACCACCTCCGAACCGCTCGCGATCACGGTGCGGGGGCTCTTGAGCCACGCCTGCACCGGGGAGGCATGGGCGGGGCCGTTCTGCGCGATGCCGACGATCACCACAGGATCAGCGGCGGGGAGCTGCTCCCCGTCGACGCGGGGGCCGAGCACGGCGGGAGCTCGCCCGGCGGCGAGAGCGGCGAACGGGTCCTCGACGAGCGATCGATCGCCGTCGACCCAGTGCACCCCGTCGGCGTTGCGGATCCTCCCGATCAGCATCAGACCACCGCCGTCATGCCGCCGTCGACGAACAGCGTCTGTCCGTTGACGAAGTCGCTGGCCGCGCTCGCGAGGAACACGAGGGCGCCCACGAGGTCCTTCGTGTCTCCCCATCGCCCGGCGGGCGTCCGGCCGCGCACCCAGGCTGAGAACGTCTCGTCCTCGACCAGCGCTCGCGTGAGCTCGGTCGCGAAGTAGCCGGGGGCGATCGCGTTGGCCTGGATGCCGTGCGGCGCGAGATCGGCGCACAACCCCTTCGTGAACATCACGATCGCTCCCTTCGTCGCCGAGTACGCGGCGATCGACGGACGCGCGAGCTGCGACTGCACGCTGCCGATCTGGATGATCTTGCCGCTCCCCCGCGCGATCATTCCCGCAGAGACCCGTCGCGACAGGTGGAACACGCTGGAGAGGTTGGTCTGGACGAGCACGTCCCAGTCGGCATCGGAGAACTCGGCGATCGGCGCACGGCGCTGCACGCCGGCGTTGTTCACCAGGATGTCGGGGGTGCCTATCAGCCGCTCGACCTCGCTGAGGCCCTCGTCGACGGCTGCGGCATCCGTCACGTCGAAGACCACGCTGTGCGCGACGCGGCCGGTCGCCGCCGAGATCTCGGATGCCGCACCGGCGGCCTTCACCGCATCGCGACCGTGCACGACCACCGTGGCTCCGGCGACGGCGAGGCCCTCGACGAGGGTGCGGCCGATGCCTTGGCTCGATCCGGTCACCAGAGCCGTCCTGCCGGTGAGATCGAAGGCGGCGAGGCCGGTCACAGCCCGACGGCCTTGATCGAGACCGTCGTGGCGTAGACGCCGTCTCCGCCCTCGTTGCGAGAGACCTTGATCGCGTCGTCGGTCCTGGTGAGGTCCCGGCGCAGCGTCTCCGGCACGAGGAACGTCGATGCGGTCGTGATCAGCGCGAGCGTCGCCATGTACGTCGCGAGCAGCACCCAGTCGCCGCCCGAGACGCTGATGATGTACGAGCCGAGAACTCCTGCGAGACCGCCGGCCAGGACGGCAGAGATCTCTCGCGCCATCGCGACGCCGAGGTAGCGGTGCCGGTTGCCGAACATCTCGGGCAGCATCGCGCACTGCGGGCCGAGCATCGTGGCCACGGCGAAGCCGATTCCGATCGCGATGACGGCGATGGCGATCGCGTGGTTGCCCAGCGACAGCAGCCACCATGCGGGGAACGTGTAGACGAGCATGAACACGGCACCGGCGCGGTAGATCGTTCGGCGGCCGAAGCGGTCGGAGAGATGACCCGCGAACGGCACCGAGAAGACGCCGATCAGGGACCCGATCGTGACGCCCCACGTCAGCAGGCTCTTGTCGGCCGAGGGGCCGAGGACCGAGACGAAGAAGGCGAGCCCGAGGGTCTGGAACATGTACGAGCCGCCGTTCTCCGCCATGCGGAGCCCGATGCCGACGATGACCCCGGGAAGGCCGTGGGTGAAGATGTCGCGAATCGGGCGGTCGGCGATCTGATCGTGCTTCTCGAGTTCGACGAACGTCGGGGTCTCACGCAGGCGCATGCGGATGAACAGAGCGAGCAGGATCAGCGCGAACGAGGCGAGGAAGGGCACGCGCCAGCCCCACGAGAGCAGCTGGTCCTCGGGGAGCAGCGCGATGACGCTGAACACGAGCGCAGCGAGCAGCGTGCCCGCCTGGATGCCGATGAACGGCAGCGCCGAGAAGAACCCGCGTCGCTTGACGGGCGCGTACTCGGCCATCAGGACCGTGGCCCCCGCCTGTTCGGCGCCGGCGCCGAACCCCTGCAGCAGCCGGAGCACGACCAGGATCACAGGCGCCCAGAACCCGATGGCCTCATAGGTGGGCAGCAGGCCGATCGCCGTCGATGCCCCGCCCATCAGCAGGATCGTGACCACGAGGACCCACTTGCGCCCGAGCCTGTCGCCCAGCACGCCGAAGAACAGGCCGCCGAACGGACGGGCCAGGAACCCGACACCGAACGTGGCGAAGGCGAGCACGGTCGCCATGCCAGGATCACCCTGCGGGAAGAACAGTACGTTGAAGATCAACGCGGTCGACAGGCCGTAGAGGGCGAAGTCGAAGTACTCGAGCGCGCTGCCGAGACTCGAGGCGAGCGTCGCTCGACGCAGATTCGCCGCGTACTCGGGGTCGTCGTGCACCGGGCTGGTGGTGAGGGGGGAATCGGTCACTGCCATCTCCTTCGATCGGCTTCGCCCTTCGGCGTCATCTCGAATGTACCAGCCTGTTGAATTCGGTACAACCCTTTGGACTTTCTTCGGATGCAGACCAACCCACCAGGGCGGAGCCCAGCCGTCAGCGCCGTCGAGCCGCGGCGCTGAAGGGGTTCGTCAAGGCCGCGGCGGCAGCCTGCAGCGCGTCGCCGACGCGCTCGATTCGTTCGTAGTCCGCCTCGGCGGCGCGGATCGCGACGCCGAGCGCCAGCGGCGGGTCGGACGGAGCCCAGCCGTCCAGAGGCACGGCCACCCCGACGACGCCGCGGAACGACTCCTCTGCGTCCAGCGCCCACCCGCGCTTGCGCGCGGAGGCGAGAACCTCGAGGAGTCCCGACATGGTGGTGGTGCTGCGTTCCGTGAGTGCGGGGAAGACGGCGTCCGCGCCGAACAGCGCGGTGACCTCCTCGTCCGTCATGCGCGACAGCAGGGCTCGACCGGTGGCTGACAGCGGGGCCGGAAGCCGGGAGCCGAGCGGCGTGCCGAGGCGCAACGAGGACGAGCCCTCGTGGCGCGCCAGGTAGAGCGCGTCTGCGCCGTCGAGCATCGCCACCTGCACGAGCTCCGTGCGCAGCACTGCTGACGAGTCGCACACGGTGTAGAACTCGCGCACCTGGTTGAACTGGGCGGCGAACGCGCCGCCCAGTTCGGCGGTGCGCAGCCCGAGTCGATACCCCTGCGCGGTGCGGTCGATCATCCCGGCCGCCTCCAGGGCGAGGCACAGATTCGCCGTCGACGACTTGGCCAGCCCCAGCGCGCCCGCGAGCTCGGTGAGGGTGAGCGGTGCGCGAGCGTCAGCCAGCAGACCGAGAAGTCGGATGCTGCGCGTGACCGCGGGCGCAGGATCGCGCCCTTCCTTGACGTCCTCGTCCATGCGCACCCCTTCAGAGCGAGTTCAGTAGAACTCGACCGTATCGACCACCGCACGCAGCGGGTGACCATCGAGCAGGCGCGCCGCGTTCTCGGCGAAGCGACGGGCGATGCGCTCCTCCTCCTTCGAACTCAGAGCGGCCGTGTGCGGACTGACCAGGACGTTCGGGTGCGACCACAGCGGCGACTCGACGGCGAGGGGCTCGTTCTCGAACACGTCGAGGGCGGCGAAGGCGATCCGCCCGTCATCGAGGGCGGGAAGAAGGGCCTGCTCGTCGATCACGGTTCCCCGACCCACGCTCGCGAGGATCGTCCCGGGGCGCACCGCCTCGAAGACATCGGCTCCGATCAGGTGGTGGGTCTGCTCGGTGCCGGGGAGCGTGACGACGATCGCGTCGACGTGACGAGCCGCGTCGACGAGGCCGTCGAGCGGCACGAGGCGATCCACGCCCTCGACGGATTCTCCCGAACGCGTCGTGCCCCAGACCTGGGCGCCGAGCGCGTGAAAGCGCCGCGCGCATTCTGCGCCGATCCCGCCGAGACCGACGACGAGGACCGTCATCTCGTCGAGCTGACGCATCTCCCACCGCTCCGGCCACACGCGGTCCTGCTGGTCGCGCGCCAGGCGCGCGAGCCCCTTGGCGCCCGCGAGCACGCCGAACACGGCGAACTCGGCGAGCGGCCCGCCGTGCACGCCCGCGCTGGTCGTGAACGTGATGCGATCGAGGTCGGCTCTCCCGAGACCTGCGGACTTCACCTGCGCACCGCCGCCCGCCGCCGTCGTCATCACCCAGCGCAGACGCGGGTTCGCGGCGACGGTGCGCGCCAGCGCCGCCGGGTCGACGTCAGGGATGCCGAACAGCGCATCGGCCGAGTCGATCATGGCCTCGAACGCCGTCTGCTGCTCGGCGGTGCGGGTATGCTCCGGATCACCGGACCAGTCAGCCGGGCCGCGCATGGGGTGCATCAGCGAGTGATCGCGGATCATCTCGACGCGCGGCTCGATCTCTTCGATGAGCCGGCAGAGCTCTTCGGTCAGGGGCACTGCGGCGACGGCGCGCAGCTTGTTCTCGATGTCGGCCATGCTCATCCCTTCCTCGGGAAGTCTCTCGATGAGATCAGCCTAGCTCAGATCCACTCTGCTGAACACTATTCAATCCATTGGATCTTTGCTACCGTGGCAGCATGAGCACCTCTTCCGCCAGCGTCGGCATCATCGGACTCGGCGCGATGGGCCGCCCCGTGGCCGATCGCCTGCTCGCCGCGCACGGCACCCTGCACATCCACGCGCGCCGCCCGCAGCCCGAACTGGTCGCCGCAGGAGCCACCTGGGCCGACAGTCCGCGTGAACTCGCGGCGGCGGTCGACGTTCTCGTCTCCTTCCTCCCCGACCTCCCCGAGCTCGAGGAACTGCTCTACGGCGACGACGGCCTGATGGCGGATGCGGGCGACCTGCTCATCCTCGTCGGCTCGACGTCATCCGCCCCCGCCGTCCGAGAGCTCGCCGAGCGTCTGCACACGCAGTCGGGCGGACGCGTGCGCATGGTCGACTGCCCCGTGTCCGGCGGCGTCGACGGCGCGACCTCCGGAACCCTCTCCATCATGCTCGGCGGCTCGCCGGACGACGCGGCCCTCGCGGCATCCGTCCTGGCTCCGTGCGGTACGCCTGTGCTGCTCGGTCCGCTCGGGGCGGGCGAGGTGGCCAAGGCCTGCAACCAGCTGGTCGTGTCGGCGACCATCCTGGCCCTCGGCGAGGCGACCGTCCTCGCCGACCGCTCCGGCCTCGACCTCGACGCGCTGTGGACGCTGCTCGGCGGCGGCTATGCCGGCTCCAACCTGCTGGAGAGCCGCCGGCACAAGCTCGTCTCCGGTGACGACTCCCCCAGCGGCATGGCGAAGTACATGGTGAAGGATCTGCGGTTCGCGGCCGACATCGCCGAGGCGACCGGCATAGCCCCCGTGCTCCTGCCCGCTCTCCGCGCGGCCTTCGACGGCATCGTGGACGCCGGTCTCGGCGATCGGGACATCTCGGTGGCACGCAGGTTCGTGCAGTCCCGTGACACACAGGCGTCCTGACACCGGCCGCCACGATAATCTGAGACCATCCCCTAACTTCACGATCGAGGAGCCCTCTGTGCCCGAAGCATCAGCGAACATCGGAGTCGTCGGACTCGCCGTCATGGGTTCGAATCTCGCCCGCAACCTCGCGAGCCGCGAGGGCAACACCGTGGCGATCTTCAACCGCAGCTACGAGAAGACCCAGTCGGTCCTCGACGCGCACCCCGAAGCGGGCTTCATTCCGGCTGCGACCTACAAGGAGTTCGCCGACTCGCTGCAGAAGCCGCGCACCGCGATCATCATGGTCAAGGCCGGCGCCCCGACGGATGCCGTGATCGACTCCCTCGTCGAGGTCTTCGAGCCCGGCGACATCATCGTCGACGGCGGCAACGCGTTCTTCCCCGACACCATCCGCCGCGAGAAGGCCGTCCGCGAGACGGGCATCAACTTCGTCGGCGCTGGCATCTCCGGCGGCGAGGAGGGCGCGCTCCTCGGTCCGTCGATCATGCCCGGCGGTTCCGACGAGTCGTGGGTGACCCTCGGGCCGATCCTGAAGTCGATCGCCGCGGTCGCCGAGGGCGAGCCCTGCGTCACGCACGTCGGGCACGACGGCGCAGGCCACTTCGTCAAGATGGTGCACAACGGCATCGAGTACGCCGACATGCAGCTGATCGCCGAGGCGTACGACCTGATCCGCCGCGGCACGGGCAAGTCGCCGGCCGAGATCGCCGAGATCTTCGCCGAGTGGAACAAGGGCGAACTGGAGAGCTACCTGATCGAGATCACCGCCGAGGTGCTGCGCCAGAACGACGCCGCCACCGGCCAGCCGCTGGTCGACGTCATCGTCGACCAGGCCGGCGCGAAGGGCACCGGCGCCTGGACCGTGCAGACCGCGCTGTCCCTTGGCGTGCCGGTGTCGGGCATCGCGGAGGCGACCTTCGCCCGCTCGCTGTCGTCGCACCCCGAGCAGCGCGCCGTGGCATCGGCTCTTCCCGGTCCCGACGAGGAGTTCACGGTCGCCGACCAGGACGCGTTCATCGAAGACGTGCGCCTCGCGCTGTACGCCTCGAAGATCGTCGCCTACTCGCAGGGCTTCGACGAGATCCGCGCCGGCGCCGCCGAGTACGACTGGAAGATCGACCTCGGGGCGATCTCGAAGATCTGGCGCGGCGGATGCATCATCCGCGCCCAGTTCCTCAACCGCATCGCCGACGCCTACGACGCCGAGCCGGGCCTTCCCGTGCTGATGACGGCTCCCTACTTCGCCGAGGCCCTCACGCGCGCTCAGGCGTCGTGGCGCCGCGTCGTCGTCTCGGCGGCCGAAGCCGGCATCCCCGCCCCCGCGTTCTCGTCGTCGCTGTCGTACTACGACGGCATCCGCGCCGACCGTCTGCCCGCGGCGCTGGTGCAGGGTCAGCGCGACTTCTTCGGAGCGCACACCTACAAGCGCATCGACAAGCCCGGCACCTTCCACACGCTGTGGTCGGGCGACCGCACCGAGATCGAGGCCGAAGACACGCACTGATCGCGTCCGCATACGAAGAGGGCCCCGGCATGCGCCGGGGCCCTCTTCGCATCTCCCGGGATCAACCGACGGTCTCAGGCGTCCCCTTCCAGGGCAGCGCCGGAGTGCCTCCGACGTCGACCTGCACGCCGAGCAGAGCGCCGTCGGCCGGCGCGGGGTCGGTCAGACCGACACTCGCCGTCGTGATCACGAGGAGCCGGTCGACGAGCGTGACAGCCGTGGGCCTCGTCGCGGGAAGGCGGATGGTCTCGACGAGCGCCCCCTCCGGCGAATAGCGCCGCACCTCGGCGGCATCCCACACCGCGACCCACAGCATCCCCTCCTGGTCGATGACCATGCCGTCGGGGTTGCCCCCCTCGACCCGGCACACCGTGCGACGCCTCGAGAGTTCACCATCCGGGGCCACGTCGAACGCCTCGATGCTCCGATTCGGCAGCGTGTCGATGTAGTACAGCGTCGACCCGGAGGAATCGAAGGAGAGGCCGTTGGACACCGTCACCCCGCCGAGCCGCTCAGTGGGCGCTCCATCGGCGTCGATGCTCCACAGGGAGCAGTGCGGGTCCCTCGGCATGGCTTGGCTTCCCACCCAGAAGCGCCCGGCCGGGTCGCAGCCGCCGTCGTTCATGTAGTCGCCCGGCGCGGTGAGATCGGTGACGACCGCCGACACGACATGGTCGTCGCCGACGTGCACCATCCCGCGGTCGACCGCGACGACCCACCCGGCACCCGGTTGCGCGAGCGGCGCAGGAGCCCCGATCTGCGCCCCGATGAACACCGACGACTCCGGCACGATCTTCCCCGCGTCGAGCCGGCCCCGGTGCAACCGCCCTGTCGACATGTCGATCCACGCGAGCCGGCCGTCGCGACCGTCCCACCGCGGCGATTCGGCCTGCACGTATCGCGCCTCGGAGAGGATCTCGACGGTTCGTGAGCGGGAGGAGGGCGACATGCTGACCATCTTTCGCTGGTAAGGGCTAACCGTTATGTGGCAGACTATCTCACAATATGCATACCACTTGCGAGAATTTGATTCTTGCGCAGACGAAGCGGGGAACCGGTCGATGACTCTGACACTCCACGGGCTGATGCCCATCCTGGCGACGCCTTTCGATGACACGGGCGCGCTCGATCGGGTCGGACTGCGCCGGCTGGTCGAGTTCCAGCTCGCCTCTGGCGTCGACGGCGTCGCGGTGTTCGGCATGGCCAGCGAGGGTTTCGCCCTCACCGCCGATGAACGAAGGACGATCCTCGACGACGTCGTCCGGATCGTCGACCGGCGGGTCCCCGTCATCGCGGGGGTGAACGGCACGTCGACCGCCACCTCGATCGAGCAGGCGCTTCTCGCGGAGGAAGGGGGCGCCGACGCGCTCATGGTCCTGCCGCCGTTCATGGTCAAGCCTCCTGCCTCGACCCTCGTCGACTTCTACGGGGATGTGGCCGCGGCCACCTCCCTGTCGGTCATGGTGCAGGACGCCCCAGGGGTCACCGGCGTCGCCATGCCCGCGAGCCTCATCGCCGAGCTCGCACGCCTCGACAACGTCGACTCCGTGAAGGTCGAGGCCCCACCCACGGCCCCCAAGGTCGGCGCGGTCGTCGACGCGATCGACGACGCGGATTTCGCCGTGCTCGGCGGCCAGAACGCGCAGTTCTGCCTGGAGGAGTATGCGCGGGGCGCCGTCGGCACCATGCCCGCCTGCGAGTTCCCTGATCTGCTCGGCCCGGTGCTCGCCGACTTCGTCGCGGGGCGCGTCGACGAGGCGCGGGCCGGCTTCCGTCGTATGCTCCCTCTCGTGCTGATCGGACTGCAGGGCGGCATCGCGTGGGCGGTGCACAAGGAGATCCTCGTGGCGCGCGGCATCATCGAGCACGCGACCGTGCGCTACCCGGCGGCTCGCCTCGATGCGGGGAGCCGTGCGGCGGTGGACCTCGTGATCGAGGAGCTCGACCTTCCGCAGCTGCCGACGGCGGTGCGCGTGTGACCGGCCGCGGTGTGCTTCTCATCGGTGGAGGCTCGGACATCGGGCTCGCGATCGCGCGCGCCTTCGCGGCGCAGGGCGACCGGGTCGTCGGCGTCGGCCTCGAGTCCTCGGCCGACCAGGTGTTCGAGGACTACCTCGTCGCCGACTGCAGCCGAGCAGATGCCGCCGAGGGTGCCGTCGCGGATGCCGCAGCGGCCCTCGACGGCATCGACGTCGTGGTGCTCGCCGCCGCGCGCATGCCCATCGGACGCGCGGATGCGACGAGCGACGCGGATTGGCGCGGCGCGCTGGGCGCCACGCTCGACTCCGCCTTCTTCGTCGCCAGGGCAGCGCTGCCCCGTCTCGCGCGAGGTTCATCGATCGTCGCGGTGACCTCCGTCAACGCGACACTCGCCGCCCCCGCTCTTCCGGCATATGCCGCAGCGAAGGCGGGCGTGGAGGCCCTCATGAGGCAGCTCGCTCTCGACTTCGGCCCGCATGGGATCCGCGTCAACTCCGTGCAGCCGGGGAGCATCTCCTCGGTCGACACGGGCGAGACCGAGGGATATCCCCTTGGCCGGATCGGGCGGCCGGAGGAAGTCGCCTCCGTCGTCGCGTTCCTCGCATCCGACGCCGCGTCCTTCGTGACCGGCGCCACGATCCCCGTCGACGGCGGCCTGTCGATGTCCTCCCCCGCCGCCTGGCTGAAACCTGCACTGCGCGAGCGCTGGCTCTGACCCCGGCACCCGCCTGACGAACGAATGCCGCGCCGGTGATATCCGGCGCGGCATTCGTGTGCGGAGATGCTCAGGTGTTCGAGTCGAGCAGCCCCTGCACCTCCTTCTTGAGAGCGTTGAGACCGGTCTGCACGTCCACCTGGCCGGCGAGGATGGTCGCGACCCCGCCGCCGATCGCGGTGTCGATCTGGGCGGTCACCGCGACACGGTCCCACGCCGCGCCCCGCGCGTGCTCCGAGACCTCGGTGCGGAAGGCGACCTGGAACTTGTCGGCGGCGAGAGCCGGGATCTTGTCGGCAACGCTCTTGGCTGCGGGCGCCACCGCGGAGCGCTCGTAGAGTGCGGTCGCCGCCTCGACGTTGGTCGCCGCGTAGGTGATGAACTCACGGCTCGTGAGCTCGCCCTCACCGGCACTGGCGAACAAACCGCCTCCCCATGCCCGGTTGAACGACTTCTTCTTGCCGGAGGTGGGCCTCGAGATCGCGCCGATGTTGTCGACGATGTTCTGGGCCGCCCCGTTGGTCTTCACGAAGGTCGAGGCGAGCGGTGCGTCGTCGTAGAGGGCTGCCCGTCCGCTGGCGAACAGGATGCGGGCGTCGCTGCGGGCGACGTTCGTCTGCGTCAGCCCGTCGTCCTGCAGGGACTTGTACCAGGTGATCGCCTCGACGCTCTCGGCGTCGCCGATCGTGCAGGTGAAGTCGTCTGTGACGACCTCGCTGCCGAACCCCCACATCCAGTGCACGGCATCCTTGAGGTCGGGGTTCTTCGTGACCGCCGCATACGGGATGAGCGAGGAATCCTGGGACTTGATCTTCTCCAGCGCGGTCGCGAACTGCTCGACCGACATGCCCGACTTGATTCCCACGCTCTTGGCGATCTCGCCGTTCGTGATGAGGCCGATGCCGGCGGCGGTGAGCGGCAGCACGAGGAGCTTGCCGTCCATCGTGTAGGAATCGAGCACGCCCTGCGGGATGCCGAGCCCCTCCGCCAGCTCCGAGAGGTCTGCGAGCACGTTCATCGGGGTGAGCACCTGCCAGCCACCGGACTGTCCGACGCCGAGGAGCTTGCCGGAGCGGCCGGTCAGGGCCAGCTGCGTGGCGGCCTGATCGTAGGGGTAGATCACCGGCGCGACGGTCACGCCGGCCTTCTTCGAGAAGCCGTCGAGGATGCCCTGCCAAGCGGGCTTCAGCGCCTCCTCGCCGAGCGAGTTGCCGTAGAAGTTGATGGTCTTGGCCTTGGTCGCGGCGTTCTCCGCCGTACCGGGCGGAGTCGCGACCGGCGTGGCGCAGCCCGCGAGGGTGAGGGCGCCGAGCGCGACCAGTGCAGTGCTGCCGCCGAGAAAGGCGCGACGACTCAGCTGCGTGTGGGAGATGTTCATGGGCACTGCTCCTTCGTGGATGGGATCGGGTTATTCGAGGACATTCCGCTACCCCTTGACGGCGCCGGCTGCGAGGCCGGAGACGAAATAGCGCTGGAGGAGGACGAAGATGATGACGAGCGGCAGCGATGTGATGAGGGATGCCGCCATGAGAGCCGGCCAGTCGGCCGTGCCCTCGCGGATGAACGCCTGGGTGAGGCCTGCCGGCAGCGTCTGCTTGTCGGGTCCGGCGAGCGTGAGCGCGAAGAGGAGGTCGCTCCAGCCGCGCATGAACGCGAACATCGCGGCCGTGATGAGCCCGGGCACCACGAGGGGGAACACGATGCGGAACATGGTGGCCGTCCGGGAGAGCCCGTCGACCTTCGCCGCCTCGAGGATGTCGTCGGGGAGGCCGTCCATGATCCCCTTGAGGAGGAACACCGTGAGCGGCAGCGTGAAAGTCGTGAACGAGATGATCAGCGCGGTGTACGTGTAGAGCAGGCCGGCGGAGCTCAGCATCAGGTACAGCGAGATCAGCAGCAGCGCACCGGGGATGAGCTGTCCGATCAGGAACATGAACATGATCGCGTTGCGGCCGCGGTAGCGGAACTTCGACAGCGAGTAGGCCATGAGCCCGCCGACGAGGACCGCGAGGAGTGCCGTGCCGCTCGAGACGATGATGCTGTTGCCGAGGTTCTTCAGGAGCGCGTCGTTCTGGAAGAAGCCGACGAAGTTCTCGATCGTGGGGTTCACGGGGAAGAACGGCCGGTCCTGCGAGAAGACGTCCTCCTTCCTCGTGAACGCCGTGGCGGTGAGCCAGTACACGGGGAGCAGGCCGAAGAGGGCGAGCAGGAGGAGGGCGATGCGCCCCGGGATGGACAGGCGAGGGCGGATGATCGACTCGCCGATGTCGCGGCTGCGCAGCATCACTTCTCCAGTCGTCGGTTGAGGAGCAGGTAACCGCTCGAGATGATCGCGAGCAGGACGAGCCAGAGCGCGCCCATCGCGGAGGCCTTGCCGAGCTCGTAGCTGCCGAAGGCCAGGTGGTAGAGGCTGACCGCGAGCGTCGTGGTCGAGTCGCCGGGGCCGCCGCCGGTCATGACGAAGATCGTGTCGAAGTTGCCGAAGTTGTAGATGAACTCGAGCACTGCGACGAGTGCGACCGGGCCGGCGATGTGCGGCAGCGAGATGTAGCGGAAACGCTGTGCTCTCGTCGCGCCGTCGATCGTGGCCGCCTCGATCTGCTCACCGGGCAGGGTCTGGAGCACGGCGAGTGCGACGACCATGATCCAGGGGAAGGAGTGCCAGGTCTTCGCGATGATGACGGCGGCCATCGCCCCGGTCGGATTTCCCAGCATGCTGATCTCAGGAAGCCCGAAGACCGCGAACACGTGGTTCACGACGCCGTAGCTGTCGTTGAAGATCCACGCCCAGAGGAAGGAGACCACGACGCCGGGGAGCAGCCACGGCAGCATCAACGCGCCCCGGAGGATGTTGCGCCCGCGCATGCGCGAGTTGAGGAGCATCGCGAGGGCCACGCCGAGTACGAGGGGGAAGACCGTGGAGAGCGATGCGAACACGAGGGTGGTCCCCAGTCTCGCCACGAACTCGTCCCAGATCGCCGCATAGTTGTCGAAGCCGACGAACGTGCGCTCTGGTCGCAGCAGCGACTGGTCGTACAGGCTCGTGCCGATGCTCGACACGAGCGGGAAGATCGCGATCACGAGGAACAACAGGACCGCGGGAAGTGCGATCATGAAGCCGAAGGTGCGGTCCTTGGCGCCCAGCGTTGAGCGTCGCCCGGAGCGCGGCTCGACCTGCTCGCGACTCGCGGGCCGCTCGAGGGTGGCTTGTGGCATTGGATTCACTTTCCGAGTAGGGGCGACCCCGTTCGGGGCCCTGCACATCGTCGTCGCAGTCGTCGACGATGACGTGGGGCCAGTTAACCACAATGCGGATTCGAAATCCATAAAATGCATAACGCACCCACATTTGTCTTGCCTGGTGCAACGACTCTCATTAGGATGACTGGCAACGGCGTTGCAGATGCGGCGCCGGCATGGAGGAGGACTCACGATGGCATCGGAATCGGTGGGCGGCACACAGACGGTCGAACGGGCGATGTCGCTGCTCGCATGCTTCACCGAGGAGTCCGGTGAGCTCAGGGTCTCCGAACTCTGCACTCTGACCGGTCTCGGACAGTCGACGGTGTCGCGCATGATGTCTGCTCTCGACCGGATGCGGTTCGTCGTGCAGGACGGACGGACGGGTCTCTACCGGCTCGGCCCCGCAGCCGTCTCGCTCGGCACGATCGCCCTCAACGGCTCTCCCGTCTTCCGCGCGTCGCGGCAGATCGCGCAGAATCTCGCCCGACGCATCGAGATCGGCGTGAACGTCGCCGAGCTCAGCGGGTTCACCTTCACCTATCTCTGCAACTTCGAAGGCGCGCTGGCGCCGAAGTCGTTCGCGATGGCCGGCCGCACCGGCCCGCTTCACGCCACCGGCCTCGGCAAGGCGCTGCTGTCGGGGATGCCGGATGACAAGGTCGATGCGTACTTCGAGCACTCCCCTCAGCGATTCACCCCGCACACGATCGTCGACCGCGAGAGCATGCGTGTCGCGCTCGACGAGACGCGCAGTCGCGGCTACGCGACCGAGATCGAAGAACTCGCGTTCGGCCGGGCCTGCATCGCCGCGCCGATCCACGACCGGGCCGGAGACATCGTCGCCGCGCTCTCCGCGAGCGGTCCCCTGTCGGTTCTCGACCTGCACGCCCCTCATCAGGAGCTCGCCCTGCAGCTCATCGAGGCGGCCGACGAGATCTCCGTCGCCCTCGGCTACAGCCCCTCCCGCTCGGCGACGGCGTTCGCCGCCCTCTGACCTGCGACGCCGCATCGACTGCGGCGCCCTGACCCCTCGCCGAGGCACCCCGCCGTCGGCCTCTTCCCTCACGACTGTCTTCGGAGACCCCTGTGAAAATCGCGCGCGTGCAGACCTTCCCGCTCTTCCTGTCGAGGGAGGTTGCCGATGACTCCTACGCGGGTGACACGGGCGTGGCGCATCGCGGCTACGTCGTCCGGCGACCGTGGCGGAGCCTGTACTCCCCCGGCTACGAGACCCTCCTGGTGAAGATCGAGACCGACGACGGCCTCATCGGCTGGGGAGAAGCACTGGCCCCGGTCGCACCGGAGGTCGCCGCCGCGATCGTTGATCGCCTTCTCACGCCGCTGATCATCGGCGAGGATCCCCGCTCGGTCCGGACGCTGTGGCATCGGATGACGGAGTCGATGCGCGAACGCGGCCACCTCACGGGCCATCAGGCCGATGCCATGGCAGCGGTCGACATCGCCCTGTGGGATCTCTGGGGTCACGCGACCGGTCTCTCCGTCTCGGAGCTCGCCGGCGGGCGCTTCGCCGAGGTGCTGCCCACGTACATCTCCGGCATCCGCGGGTCCGACGACGCGGACAAGGCCGACAAGGCCGCCGAGATGGTCGAAGCCGGCGTGCGGCGGATCAAACTGCACCTCGGAACCGACATCCGCACGGATCTCGCCACCTACGACGCCATCCGCGCCGTGCATCCCGACCTCGATGTCGCATTGGACGCTCACTGGACCTACCGCCTCGGCGAGGCGAAAGCGCTCGGACGCGAACTCGACGACCGTCGGGCGTGGTTCTTCGAGGCGCCGCTGGCGCCCGAGGACGTCGAGGGCCACCGCGACCTCGCCGCCTCGCTCGCCACTCCCATCGCGGTCGGCGAGGCGATGCGCAGCCGGTTCGAGTTCACCGACTGGCTCACTCGGCGCGCCGTCGGGCTCACACAGCCCGACATCGGACGCACCGGCATCACCGAGGGTCTCGCGATCGCCGCCGTCGCCGATGCGTTCCACGCTCAGGTCGCACCGCACCACTCGGCGGCCTTCGGCATCGCGATGGCCGCGGGAGTGCATGTGGCGGCGAGCGCGACCTCTCTGCTCGCCTTCGAGTACCAGCCGTTCACGCTGCCGGTGGCGAACCTCATCCTCACCACTCCGCTCGAAGTCCAGCCCGACGGCGGGTTCGTCGTCCCCACAGGACCCGGACTCGGCGTGACCGTCGACGAGGACGCCGTCCAGCAGTACGTGCGGCGCTGAACGCCTGCAGGAACCGCCGAGAGGGGGCGGACCGGTTCACGCCGGTCCGCCCCCTCTGTCAGTCCCCGGTGCGGACGAACTGGGCGGCGCTGACCCGGTGGATGCTCGTGTTGCGGACTTCCAGCCGCACCACCCCGACCGCGCCGGCGTCGTAGCGGAAGGTGCCGAGCGCACGCCAGGCGCCCGCGCCTTGGGTCTGGTCCACGATGACCTCGCTGCTACCGCTCTGATGCTCGACGACGTAGGCCGCCGATGTGGTCGTCGTCGGGTTGGTCGGATACCAGACCGAGACACGGTAGAGCCCGGCCTGCGGCAGCTCGACGTTCCACGTCACGGTGCTGCCGACCGAATCGGTGTCGCTGTAGCGCGTGCGGGTCCCGTTCCACCCGGACAGACCGCTCGGGTACCAATGGCCTGTCTCGAGGTATCCCGGCCACGGCGACTGCGTGTGCGCGATGATGCCCTCGTCGGCGACCCGGACCAGCACACCCTTGCGCAGCGTCTGGTCGAGCCGGGCCTCGAATCTCGTCGTCGACCCCGGCGCGATCGTCGATCCCGCCGTCACCGTCCACGTGTGGGTGACGTCGGAGCGCGGAGGCACGACGACCACCGCATCCCGCTGACCGATCGTCCATCCCGTGGCGCCGTAGAGACCCAGCGTCCCCTGCAGCGGTGTCACACCGGTGTTGATCACCAATGCGGTCAGCTTCACGACCGCTCCAGGGCCGCTCGCGATCTCGGTGTCGCTGGTCAGCGAGACGAGTCGGCGCCTGTCGATCACCTCGACGGTGGCCGGACGCAGGGCGAGCGCGGCAGCTCCCGGTTGTGACAGCGTCGCCGACACCGCGACCTCGCCGGGAGCCGCCGCCGATCCGATGACCACCGCCGACTCCACACGTGTGGTCCCGTGTGCAGAAACCGTCACCGGCGGCACTGTGCCCTCGAGCTGCCAGCCGCCGGGCGGCGTCAGCGCCACGGTGCCCGAGACCGGGTGACCGGTGCCGTTGCGCACCTCGATGATCAGGGGAACCCTGTCCCCCGCCGTTCCTGTGGCCTGGGCCACCACGTCTCCAGACACCTCGGCGCCGACGCCGGCGATGCGCCTTGGCAGGTGCAGAGTGACCTCGTCCGTGGTGGCGCCTCCCGAGGTGACCGTGTAGCGGAAGGTCTTGCGTGGATCGTCGACCCCGATCGTCCACTCGTAGGGATACTCCTTGAGCGGGGCCTGCTGCGCGGCCTGTCCGTCGATCCTGTACGTGAGCGTCGCCGCCTGCTCGGTATCGATCTGGACATAGGCGTCGTAGCCCTCGCCGCCCGGGCGCACGAGCAGCATTCCGCGGACGAGCCCGTAGTCGGTTCCCGGCGCCGAGTCGAATTCGTGGAAGCTGTCGACGCCGTGGTCCACGACGTCATCGAAAGGCAGGCTGGGGCGCTCCACAGTCACGTTCCGCACCACCAGGGCGAGCAGTCCGTGCCCGGGCACGCTGACGGAGACCCTGCCGTGCGACGCCGTCGCAGAAGAGCGGATGCCGTCGGCCGTCACCACCTCGACCACCGGAGAAGCGGAGCGGGACACTCCCGTGAGGTCGCCGACGAGATCGACGACGACCTGCTGCACGCCCGCCGAGGAGTTGGTGAGGCTGATGTAGAGCGCGTCGTCGCTCGCCCCCGCGATCCAGTTGATCAACGGGTTGTCGAGCGAGATGAGTCCGTCGGGGAAATAGGGCCACACGCCCGCCTCTCCGAAGAACGTGCCGGGTGCGTGTCCGTAGGCGAAGAACTTGAAGTAGGCGAAGTCCGCCTCGAAGACGTGCGGGAAGTCGATGCGCCCCCCGCTGCGGTAATAGCTCTCGCTGATCAGGTAGTCCATCGCCAGACCGAGCTGCGCCGGAGCATGGTGGAAGTAGTAGCCGGTGATGCCGACGGGGCCGCTCGTCGCGAAGTCGGGTTTCATGTGGGCCACCTGGAACTGCCGGCCGTAGTAGCCGGGATAGGTCGTGAACCGCCCGATCACCATGTTGTGCGCGACGTCGGCCAGCAGCGTGTCCCCCGTGTGGTGCGCCAGCCTGAGCAGGGCACCCGCCCAGCACGGGTTGAACACGTATCCACCACCGGGATCGGTCAATGAGCTGACCCCGAGCTTGAACGACGACAGCGCCTCGAAGGTGAGCCCGGATGGCGAGACGTACCACGCGGGGACGGTCTCGGTGGGGACCGAGGTCGTCGGATAGGCGGGCAGCGACGAGCGCGACTCCCAGTCGTACTGCTGTTCTATGACATGTCCCACCGGCACCGTCACGGTCTGATCCGGCACCGGCCGCACTGCCGTCTGGGTGATGAAGCGCTGGGCCTCGCGGTACGCCCCGTCCAGGAACTCGGGATCTCCCGTGACCTCGAACAGCTCGAGGAGATCGACCCAGTACTTCGAGAAGCTGTAGGCGAAGCCGCCGGGCGGCTGGCCGTTGCTGCGGTAGGGGGTGAGGATCTGCTCCTGCACGTACCGCTTGCCGATGAGCGTCGCCTCCGCCAGGAACGCCGGATCCCCGGTCGCGCGGTAGGTGGCGAGTGCGGTCGAGAACGGGGCGCGGCTCTGTCCGACGACACCGGACTTGGTGGCCTGCACAGCCAGGCGCTGGATGCCGGCGTTGCGGCCGTGCGTGAGCTGATAGAGCGCCGTCAGGTTCACGGCATCCGTGGGGATCCTTCCGATCCGGTACTGGGTCGTGTCGTTGTAGACGGGGCTGCCGATGATCGGCGAATGCCCGATCCCCTTCCGCGACACCTGGTACTCGATGAGCGGACGGGCTCGGCGAGCGTACAGCGTGCTGTCGGGGGTTCCTGTGAGGTAATGAGCGGAGAGCACGACGCCGCTCGCCGCCGATCTGACGGCATCCTCGTTCTCCACGTCGACGAACCCCTTGGCGCGGTTCCACCAGCCGGAGTACGACGGGATGTAGTCGATCGCGTCGTCGCCGTCGGGCTCGACGGCGATGAGCGCCGCCATGGCGTGGACGGCATCCGTCAGCGATCGCTCGTAGACGTTGCTCCGATACGCCACCAGGCCGTACTCCGTCCGGCACAGGTCGGCATAGGTCGCGTACAGCGTGTCGGCGCGCACGGCGATGCCGAACGCGAAGCCGCGCTGCGCACCTGCCGCCATCGCCGTGCGCAATCCCGGCTGCGGGGAGTACATGCACGGCACCACGTCGAGGCTGTCGTTGCGCAAGCTCATGCCGTACGGCTGGCGGTCCGCCATGAGCTGCCGCTCGTGCACGAACTCCGCCACTTCCGAGGGCAGGTAGACGCCCGAAGTGACCGGGATGCCGCCGACGGCGTACTGGGTCAGCGCCATCGGCGCGAACAGCTCCCACGCGCCGAGCGGCGCGGAGCCGTCGAGGACGGACAGCGCGTGCTGGTACGAGCCGCAGAGCACCTCGTCGACATCGTCGAGCGACCGGGTGTCCTGGCTCTGGTATCCGACGATGTAGTCGCCGGCGTTCTTCGCCGTGAGCACGTAGTGAGCCTCGGGGTGCGCCCCCTCCAGACGCCAGCGCACGACCAGCTCCACGTCGTCGGTGCTCGTGCGCAACTCGATCGCCTGAGGGCCCAGCACCTGATAGGAGGTGAAGCCCAGCCAGCTCGGCGTCAACGGACCGTAGAGCTCCGGCGCACTCCCGGACGGCAGCGTACCCGCCAGCACCACCCACTGCTCGTCGAATCGGTGCGCCGTGTCGGTCACCGGCAGCCAGCCTCCGCCGTGTGCGACTTCGAGGTCGCGCACGATCGTCTCGCCGCCATCCCACGTCGCTCGGAAGAACGTCATCCGATGACCCGACCCAGTGAGCTGCGCGATCTGCGACACCGACAGATTCGGCATGCTCAATCGGCGCAGCGCATCGGGGTAGGCGCCGGACGAGGTCGTCGGCTCCATCGGCATGATCGATGCCGAGGCCGCAGAGTCGTACCCGCCCAGCACGGGTGGGAGCACCCCCGCGATCACGAGCATGCGCAGCACTGACCGGCGGCTCCATTGCAGCGGGCGGTCCTCTTCTTCGGAGTTCGGCGTTGAATCCATGATGCACATATTGCAATGAGTATGCGATCATGTCAATGGGCCCTCATGCACGATCATGGATGCCGACGACCATCACGCCACAGATCCGGTGAGGAGCCGCACGGTGATCCAGGACCACCCCGAGGAGATGACCGAGTACTCCCTGTCGGCCCTGCTCGCGCCGACGGACGGTCCTGAGGAGCCTTCGGACTTCGACGAGTTCTGGCAGTCGAGCTTCGAGGAGCTCGGCACCGGACCCATCGCATGGAGAACTCTCGGCGAACTCGCGCCGACGCCGTCGCATCGCGTGACAGAGGTCCGGTTCTCTTCGTCGGCCGGCGAGGATGCCGCGGCCTACGTCATGATTCCGCACACCTCAGGGGCCGTTCGTCGCGGACTCGTCGTCGGTCACGGATACGGAGGCCGCAGCGGACCCGACCTCGAACTGGTCCCCTCGGACACCACCGCGATCTTCCCGTGTGCACCGGGCACCCATGCCCGCACTCCCAGCCGCTTCCCCTCCGCACCGTCAGAGCACGTGCTCGCAGGCATCGCACATCGCGACACCTACTCGCACCGCTTCGCGGTCGCGGACATCTGGCGTGCAGCGACGGTTCTGCTCGACATGGCCCCCGCAGCTGCGGCAGCTCTCGACTTCCACGGCAGCAGCTTCGGAGGCGGGATCGGAGCGATGGCGCTCCCGTGGGACTCAAGATTCCGTCGCGCGTGCCTGGACGTACCGAGCTTCGGTCATCACGCGGTCCGCCTGAGCAGGCGGTGCACGGGCAGCGGCGAGGCAGTCCGGCAGCATCTTCTGCGTCACCCCGACGCACGTCCCGTGCTCGACAGCTTCGATGCGGCAGCGGCTGCACGACGTCTTCGCCTGCCGGTGCTCGTCGGGGCGGCGCTGCTCGATCCCGCAGTCGACCCCCGCGGACAGTTCGCGGTCTACCACGCTCTTGCCGGCCCACGGCGGCTTCATGTGCGGGCGAACGGGCACCTCGAGGGTCCGATCGGCGAGCTGTCCGATCGCCTCGCGCTGCAGGCTGCGATCGACTTCCTCGCCCTGCCCGCGGACCGGGTGGAACCGAAGCTCCCAGACAACGCATAGGGCTCTCCATAGGAATCCCATAGGAGATTCCGCAGAATAACTCTATGAGCACCGTGCACCCCGAACTGCGCCGCCCCGACGGCTCCCCGCTGCGCATCCTCGCCGTCGACGACGAGCAGATGCTGACCGACCTGCTCGCCATGGCGCTGCGGATGGAGGGCTGGGAGGTGCGCACCGCATCCTCGGGCCTGGAAGCCCTTCAGGTCGCGCGCGAGTTCGAGCCCGACGCACTGGTGCTCGACATCATGATGCCCGACCTCGACGGCTTGTCGGTGCTGAAGCGCCTGCGCGAGTCGGGGAGCCTCGTGCCCGTGCTCTTCCTGACCGCGAAGGACGCAGTGGGCGACCGAGTCGCTGGCCTCACCGCGGGCGGCGACGACTACGTCACCAAGCCCTTCAGTCTGGAGGAGGTCATCGCACGCTTGCGCGCGATCATCCGCCGCACCGGGCACGCCACCGCCGACGACGGCCAGTCGATCCTGCGCGTCGCCGATCTCTCCCTCAACGAAGACAGCCACGAGGTGGTCCGCGACGGCACCGAGATCGAGCTCACAGCCACCGAGTTCGAGCTGCTGCGCTACCTGATGCGCAACGAGCGCCGTGTGCTCTCCAAGGCGCAGATCCTCGACCGGGTGTGGAGCTACGACTTCGGCGGCAAGTCGTCGGTCGTCGAGCTCTACATCTCCTACCTGCGCAAGAAGATCGACGCGGGGCGCACGCCCCTGCTTCACACCGTGCGCGGCGTGGGCTACATGATCAAGGCTCCACAGTGAGCTCCACGAGGATGACGCGCCGGCCGCTGACTCTGCAGGCGAGGCTGATGACCGCGGTCATCGGCTTCGTGTCGCTCATCCTCGTGATCGTCGCCGTCATCACCACCGCGATTCTCGGGAACACTCTCGAACGTCAGCTGGACGACAAGCTCCTGTACTACTCGAACGCTTACCGCCAGTATGTGGAGCAGTTCCCGCCCGCGGGCGTGACCGCACAGAATGTGCTCGGGGGCAAGCAGGTTCCTCCGGGTCTGCTGTTCGCGGTGTCCAGTGCGACCACCGGTACCACCGGCCTCGTCGTAGCCGCCACCGAGAAGGACTTCGGGACGTCCACGGCCCTCACGACCGAACAGCTCATGCAGATCAACGACGCTCTCGACGACAGTCACACCGGAACGGTCTCGATCTCGGGGATCGGCTCGTACCGCGTCTCGATAGTTTCGACGAGCAACGGCACCGTCGTGGTGACGGGTCTCCCCCGCGGCGACATCCAGAACCAGCTCGCCACTCTGCTCACGGTCATCGTGCTCGCGACGCTCGGCGGCCTCATCCTGCTCGCCCTCACCACCGCGATCACTATCCGCGTCGGTCTGCGCCCGCTGCGCGCCGTCGCGGCGACGGCGACTCGCGTCGCCAACCAGCCCCTGGACCGGGGCGAGGTCGAGATCACCGAACGCGTCCCGGCATCCGAAGCCGACCCTCGCACCGAGACCGGTCTGGTCGGCGCAGCGCTGAACAAGCTCCTCGATCACGTGAACACATCGCTGTCCGCTCGTCAGCGCAACGAAGAGCGCATGCGCCAGTTCGTCGCCGACGCGAGCCACGAGCTGCGGACGCCGCTCGCGTCGATCCGCGGATACTCCGAGCTGTCGCTGCGTGCGCTCAGCCAGCAGCAGGGTCCCGCGGCGATCGAGGGGACGACCACTTCGCTCGAGCGCATCCAGGCGCAATCCCTGCGGATGACCAGGCTCGTCGAGGATCTGCTCCTGCTGGCCCGACTCGACGAGGGACGCGAACTCGTCTACGGCACGGTGGATCTCGCTCAGCTCGCCCTCGAGGGATTGTCGGATGCTCGGCCGACGGCCCCTGAGCACCGGTGGAACATCGACGTGCCCGACGAGCCGGTCGTCGTGGTCGGCGATACCGGCCGTCTGCATCAGGTCGTCACAAATCTGCTCGCGAACGCGCGGACGCATACCCCTGCGGGCACGGAGATCACGCTGAGCGTGACGCGCGAGGGCGACGAGGCGGTTCTTCGAGTGCATGACGACGGGCCCGGCATCGATCCGGCGGTGCATGAGGAGCTCTTCGCGCGGTTCGCCCGCGGCGACAGCTCGCGCGCCCGGCAGACCGGCGGAACCGGTCTGGGCCTCGCGATCGCCAAGGCGATCGTGGAAGGTCACCACGGCCGCATCGAGGTCTCCAGCGTCCCTGGCGACACCACGTTCTCGGTGCACCTGCCCCTGAGCCCGGTCCTGGGCGCCTGAGCGGGTGAGCCGTCACGATCACTTTGTCGGGAGGATTCCGGCCTGTCGGGTGGTTTCGACTAGACGCGCCGGACTACAAGGGGCGCCTCCCGACGAAGTGATCGGCGATCGGATGGATTCTCCACAGATTCGGACGCGGCATCCCATCGGTCGCCTGCACGGACGACGATCGACGCATGCAATCCGCGGCCTTCATCCTCGCTCACCACGGCGGCATCGCCCGAGGCACGCTGCTCGGGCAGTACGGCTTAAGCAGGCGGATGCTGCACGCAGAGCTGAACGCGGGACGAATCGTCCGCGTGCGTCAGGGCGTGTTCGCCCTCCCGACGACCGCTCCGGACATCATCACCGCCGCGGAGCACGGCGGCGCCCTCACGTGCCGGCGAGCTCTTCGACTGCACGGAGTCTGGGTACTCGATGACGACCCGCAGATTCATGTCTGGCTCGGCGGTCGAGGGCGATCGCACCACACGGACTGCGAATGCACTGGGCACTACCACGCAGGCACAGCGGGCCTCGGACTCGCGCCGATCGAAGACGTGCTCGTGCATGCGTACCGCTGCGCATCAGACGAGGTGTTCTTCGCGGCGCTCGAATCGGCGTTGGTGCAGCGAAAGGTCAGGCGGGCGGGTCTCGCTCGCATCCGCGCGCGGATTCCGTCCCATGGCCGCTGGCTCGTCGACCTCGCGCGGGACGATGCTGACAGTGGGCTCGAGTCGCTGCTGCGGCTCCGGGTGCACCTTCTCGGCATCACCCTCGAGTGCCAAGTCGAGATCCCTACCGTCGGCCGCGTGGACTTCGTTATCGCGGGGCGGTTGATCCTCGAGGCCGATGGCAGAGAGAACCACGAGAGCGACACGAAGCGCCACAGCGACCGGGTGCGGGATGCCGCGGCATCCGCCCTCGGATACGAGACTCTGCGTTTCGACTACGCGCAGATCGTCCACGACTGGCCGTCCGTCGAAGCCGCGATCATCGCGGCCGTCGTTCGGCTGCACGAGCGCGACTGATCGCTCTGTCGGGAGCCGCAGGCGGTTTTCCAGCGCGTCGCGCCGGAAGGCCCCGACGGAGCGGAATCCTCCCGACGAATCGAACGCGGAAGGCCCGAGCGCGGCTCAGTACCCGGCGAACGCGTCGGTCGTGAGGTTGTGCGCCTTCTGCAGGGCCGGGGCGAGATCGGCGATCAGCCGCGGCGGGCCGGAGATGAACGCGTGGCGGGATGCGAGGTCTGCCACGTGCTTCTCCAGGGCCACGGCGTCCAGCCGCGCGCCCTGCGCCCAGGTCCAGCGCGCGGGCAGGTCCGTGGGCTCTTCGCGGGTGAAGACCACGACGCGGGCGCCGGTCGCGGCGAGCTCATCGCGGAACGCGAGCTCGGCGGGGTCGGACGCCACGTACACGAGCACGACGTCGCGCTTCTCCCCCGTCACCTGCAGCTGCCGGAGCTGGGACACGAACGGCGTCACTCCGATGCCGGCCGCCACCATCAGGACGGGTACATCGCCCTTCGGCAGCAGGAAGTCGCCCCAGGTGCCGGTCACCGCGAGCGTGGCGCCCGGCTGGGCTGCGGCGAGTGCGCGCTTGTAGCTCGACGGATGCTTCTGGTCGCCGTCCTTGTATGCGATCCGCAGCGTCGGAAGGTCACCGGGCGCCGAGACGATGCTGAACTCGCGGCGCGTTCCGCGGGCGTCCGGGCGACGGTGCGGGACGTCGAGCTCGAGATACTGGCCGGGAAGGAACCGCAGCCGGCTCTTGGTGCGGAACGTGAGTTCCTGCACGGTGGGCGTGATGAACGCGCGCTTCTCGAGCGTGAGGCGCACCGATCCGCGCACCGCGAACGCGAAGGCCAGCAGGTTGCCGATCAGCAGCGCGCGCTCCTGCCCGAGCGTGAAACCTGCGACGAAGATCGGCCATCCGGCGAGCACGCCGACCAGGGCAGCCACCGAGAACTGCTGCCAGCGCCGTGGGGGCAGCGTCAGCGGCTCCGAGAGCATGAACGCGCCGAGGAAGAAGTACGGCGACTGCAGCACTGCGAACGACAACGCCTGGCCGGCGTCGAAGGGCAGACCGCCCTGGGTGAGCTGCACGTACTGGCGCAGCAGGGAGACCGCGATCGCGATGACGAGGAACACCAGCACGAGCCGCACCTTCTCGGTGCGCCACAGCACGAACAGTCCGAGGATCACGACCGGTACGAACAGCGCGGGGGTGCCGACCCACCACGACGAGGTCGTGCCGAGACCTGTGATCGTGACGACGGCGGCGCCGAACGCCGCGGGGTTCAGGATGTGCCGTCCGCGCCACGCGATCACGTACTTCGAGACGCTGGCCAGGGCTCCGGCCAGGGCGAGCCCGCCGAGGGCCTCGGGAGCGAGGCCGGATGCCGGCGCGAGGACGAACAGCAGGATCAGCGCGGTGACCAGCGACGACTCGATGCGCCATGGCAGATGAAGCAGCCGCTGCACGGCGGCGTCGACTGCGGAGATCACCACGGCGAGGACGACGAAGGAGACGAGGATCTCGAACGGCTGCGGCGCGACCAGCCCCGCGAACGAGAGCAGCTCGGCGAACAGAGCCAGCGCGAGGAGCGAGAACAGCACCAGGCGGTACATCGACAGCGCGCCCAGGAGCGCGAGGACCCGCTGCCTGACAGCGGTGAATGCGGTGATCACGACGTCCACTCTTCCTTATCTCACGACACTCGGGGGCGGGCGAGGAACAGTTCCCCTGGCCAGCCTTCCGAGCGTTCGACCTTGCCGTCCGTGCTCATCCGCACCCAGTCGACGCCCCAGTCGGCGGCAAGCTCCGGTCCGCCCTCGAAGAACAGCGCGGTGGCGACGGCATCCGCCCTCATCGCCTCGGCATCGAGAGCCCAGGTCGCCGCCCAGGTGCGCACCGGCTGCCCCGTGCGGGCATCGAGCACGTGGTGCAGCCCGTCGCCCCACGCTCGGCGGTTGGTCGCCGAGCCGCACAGTGCGCCGTTCTGCAACTCCACGACGCCGATCGCCTTGGTGGCGTCGAAGGGGTGCTCGAGGGCCGTGCGCACGGCCGCACCGCGCACGCGCATGTCGCCGCCCGCGTCGACCACGAGATCACCCGAGACGCCGTCGAGAGCGGCGAAGACGAGATCGACCAGTCGTCCCTTGCCGAGGGCGCCCACGTCGATCAGAGCCGGAGCGGATGCCGTCGCCCTTTGTGCGCTCCACGAGATCACCTCGGACCAGTCATCCCGTGCCGCCACGGCCGCGCCCGAGGTCAGCGTGTACGCCGCGTCGTATCCCAGTGCCTCGAGGCTCGCGCCCACGAGCGGGTTCACCGCACCCCCGGTGGCGCCGGAGAGGGCCCGGTAGGCGTCGAGCATGGGGGCGGCATCCGCCGACTCCAGCACTCCGCCTGCCGTCGCCAGCCGTGACACGGCCGAGTCGGCACGGAACCGCGACCAGTCGCGGTCGAAGCGCTCGATCAGATCGCTGACGGCAGCGCGATCGCCGCTGTCGAGGTCGCCCTCGATCTCCCACCGGGTGCCGATCGCGTCGAAACGCCAGATCGTCATGGCAGGTCAGGCGCCTAGGAGGCGGCCTGCTCCTTGATCGATTCGACTGCGGCGTTGAAACCGCCGCTGGTCAGCGACGAGCCAGAGACACGGCTCACCTTCAGGTCGTCGAGAGCGACGCCGACGACCTCATCCGCGATGCCGCCGATGAACTTCGACTGGTACTGCTCGGTCTCGGGAGCCTGCGGGTCCCCGGTGACCTCGACCTCTTTCACGACGCCGTCGGCGATCGTGAGCGTCACTGTGACCGACTCGACGGTCTCGGGCGTCTGGTACGAGCCGTCTGCGGTGTAGGTGCCGTCTGCGTAGGTCGCCGCGCCCGCGTTGGAGTCCGTGCTGGTCGACGGGGAGTCGGTGCCGGTGCCCTTGTCGGTCTCCGCATCGGCGGCGGACGAGCAGCCGGCGAGGACGAAGAGTCCGGCCACGCCCACGAGCGCTGAGACCTTGCGTACGGACTGGGGAACGTTCGTGCGGATCATGCTGGCCCTCCCGGTTGGGTGCGTCGACGAGCTGTCGATGCATTCAACGGTATGCATCGGTCCTATGCGCGGGCTGTGCCGCGGCGATGAGACGCCTAGGCGTCTCCGCCGAACATGCTGGTCACCGAGCCGTCTTCGAACACCTCGTGGATCGCGCGTGCCAGCAGGGGCGCGATGGGGAGGATCGTGAGCTTGTCCCAGCGACGCGACTCGGTGAGCGGGATGGTGTCGGTGATGACGACCTCGTCGATCGAAGCGTCCTGCAGGCGGTCGGACGCCGGGTCGCTGAAGATCGCGTGGGTCGCCGCGACGATGACGCGATGCGCACCGGCCGACTTGAGAGCCTGCGCGGCCTTCACGATCGTGCCGCCGGTGTCGATCATGTCGTCGACCAGGAGGCAGGTACGGCCCTCGACGGTTCCGACGATCTCGTGCACCGAGACCTGGTTGGCGACCTTCGGGTCGCGGCGCTTGTGGATGATCGCGAGCGGAGCGCCGAGGCTGTCCGACCAGGTGTCGGCCACACGCACTCGGCCCATGTCGGGCGAGACGACCGTGAGGATCTCGCGGTCCTCCTTCGACAGCGTGCGCTGGAAGTAGTCGAGCAGCACGGGCTTGGCGAACAGGTGGTCGACGGGTCCGTCGAAGAAGCCCTGGATCTGCGCAGCATGCAGGTCGACGCTCATGACGCGGTCGGCGCCTGCGGTCTTGAGCAGGTCGGCGACCAGGCGCGCGCTGATGGGCTCGCGGCCACGGCCCTTCTTGTCCTGGCGCGAGTAGGGGTAATACGGTGCGACGACGGTGATGCGCTTGGCCGAGGCGCGCTTGGCCGCATCGATCATGATGAGCGTCTCCATGAGCCACTCGTTCACGGGCTCGCCGAACGTCTGTATGAGGAAGAGGTCGCAGCCGCGGATCGAGACCTCGAAACGGGCGTAGATCTCGCCTGACGCGAAGGTGCGGTGCTCGACGGGGGCGATCTCGGTGCCGAGATCCGCTGCGACGGCGGCGGTCAGCCCGGGGTGCGAACGTCCGCCGGCGATGACGAGTCGCTTCTTCGTCTTGGCGACGAGCCCTGGGGCGATGTCGTTATCGCGGTCCAGATCGACAGTCTTCTTCTTGCGCGCCATTTCCGCCTATTCCGCCGATCGCTCTCGGGCTGCAGCATCCGCCGCACCCGTGCCTGCCCTGTTCTTCTCGACCCAGCCCTCGATGTTGCGCTGAGGCGCGACGCTCATGGCAAGCGCACCGGCCGGGACGTCTTTTCGGACGGCGGCACCGGCGCCTGTCTTCGCGCCAGCACCCAGCCTAACGGGAGCGACCAGGGTCGTGTGCGATCCGGTGTGCACCTCGTCCTCGATGACGGTGCGGTGCTTGTTCACATCGTCGTAGTTGGCGGTGATCGTGCTCGCCCCGAGGTTCACGCCGCGACCGATCGTCGCATCTCCCACGTAGGACAGGTGCGGGACCTTGCTGCCCTCGCCGATCTCGGCGTTCTTCGTCTCGACGTAGGCGCCGATCTTGCCCTTGGCGCCGAGGATCGTGCCGGGGCGCAGGAACGAGAAGGGGCCTACCGTCGCCTGCGCACCGATCACGGCGAGCGTCGCGTCGGTGCGGCGGATGGTCGCGTCCTCCCCCACTTCGCAGTCCACGAGGGTGGTGTCCGGCCCGATGGTCGCGCCCGCGGCGATCGTGGTGGCGCGCAGGATCTGCGTGTTCGGGAGAATCGTCACGTCGGATGCGAGCGTGGCATCGTCGTCGATCCAGGTGGTGTCGGGGTCGACGATCGTGACGCCCTCGAGCTGCCAGCGGCGCACGATCCGGGAGTTCAGCAGCCGGCCGACGAGGGCCAGCTGAGCGCGGTCGTTGACGCCGTAGGTGACGGTGACGTCGGAGACGACGGATGCCGCGACCCGGTCGCCGTCGCGACGCAGCAGACCGGGAACATCGGTGAGATACATCTCGCCCTGCGCGTTGTCGACGCCGATCTCGGGGAGGTAGCGGCGCAGGGTCTCCGAGCGGAACACGTACATCCCGGCGTTGATCTCGCGGACGGCAGCCTCGTCGGCGCTCGCATCCTTCTGCTCGACGATGCGGTCCACGCCGCCGTCGGCGTCGCGGATGACCCGGCCGTAGCCCGTGGGGTCGTCCACCACGGCCGTCATCAGGGTCGCCGGCGCTCCTGCGGCTCGGTGTTCGTCGAGGAACGCGGCGAGGGTGTCGGCGTCCGCCAGCGGGCAGTCTCCCGAGAGCACGAGCACGTCGCCGTCGAAGTCGTCGGGCAGCGCGTCGATCGCGACCTGGACGGCGCGTCCGGTGCCGGGGATCTCGTCCTGATCGACGAACACGGCATCCGGGTAGTCCTCGGCGAGCGCGGCGACGACCTGGTCGCGCTCGTGCCGGACGACGACCTCGATGTGGTCGGCGGCGAGCCGCACGGCGGTGGTGAGAACGTGACCGACGAGGGGACGCCCGCCGATCGGATGCAGGACCTTCGGCAGGCGCGACTTCATGCGCGTGCCTTGGCCTGCGGCGAGGATGATGATCGCGAGCTTGTTCCCAGTCATGCTCCGCCGCCAGGACTCGAACCTAGACCTAACAGCTCCAAAGGCTGTCGTGCTGCCATTACACCACGGCGGACCGGACACCCCGAATGGCTTGGTGAGCCCGTCGAAGAGTCTGCCCCTCAAGTCTGCCATGTCCTCCTGGGTGCGACGGGCGGTCACGCTGGAGCCGGTCGTCATACGTCGGAAATGCGGCCTTGGCATGCTGATGAGATGAGCATCGTCATCGAACGGGTCGAGACGTCGACGTCCGCACTGTCCGACTTCATCGCGGCCCATCACGCGGACATGCAGGGAACCGCTCCGCCCGAGAGCCAGCATGCGTTGGCGATCGAACGGCTTCTCGCCCCCGGCATCCGCTTGTTCGCGGCGACGCTCGAGGGCCGGATCGTCGCATCGGGCGCCCTGGCGCCGGTGGATGAGGACCACGAGGAGCTCAAGTCGATGCGCACAGATCCGTCCGTGCGCGGCCGCGGGCTCGGACGGGCGATGCTCGCCTTCCTGATCGACGACGCGGCAGGGCGCGGCATCCGTCGTCTGTCTCTGGAGACCGGAAGGCACGACTTCTTCGCGCCGGCCCGTGCGATGTACGCGAAGGCCGGATTCGTCGAGTGCGGGGCCTTCGGCCGCTACCTTCCCGACGAGAACAGCGCGTTCATGACGCTGACGCCGGTACCGCCGAGGTCCCCCGACTCGGCGCTGCACCCGCGATAATGAACGGATGAGCGAGGTGGATGAGGTCGACCGGATCGTCGGCGCGTGGAACACGCAGCGACCGGACCTCGACTTCTCCCCGCTCGAGGTGCTCTCGCGCGTGGACCGCTTGACGCGGCTGCTCGACCGCGCGCGCCGTGACGTGTTCCGCCGCAGCGACCTGGAGCCGTGGGAGTGGGACGTGCTGTCCGCTCTGCGGCGGGCCGGCGCCCCGTTCCAGCTCTCCCCCAAGCAGCTGCTGCAGCAGACCCTGGTCTCCAGCGGAACCATGACCAACCGCATCGATCGGCTGGTAGGGCGCCGCTTCGTGCGCCGGGAGTCCGACCCCGCCGACGGTCGCAGCGTGCTCGTGACCCTGACGGACGACGGACGGATCCGGGTGGATGCTGCGATCACCCGCCTCGTCGACGTGGAGGCCGACCTGCTGCAGGGGCTGTCCCGCAGCGACCGCGAACGGCTGGCCGGCCTCCTCCGCAAGCTCAGTCTGAGCTTCGACGCCTGAGTCCTACACGGTCGGGTCGACGATGACGGCGACCTTGCCCGTGACCCGGCCGGATTCCACCCGTTCCTGCGCCGCGGCGAGGTCGTCGAGCGGGAACTCCGAGTCGAGGTGCACGCTCACCCGGCCGGCCTCGGCCAGGGCCGCGATCTCGGCGAGCTGAGCACCGGACGCGGCGACGAGGATCCGCCGGATCGGCCCGGCGCCCCACGACGCGAGCTGTGCGGCGTGATCGTCGGAGAGCCCGGTGATCGTGACCACGGCGGTACCCGCCTTGACCGAGCCGCGCGGAGGCAGCGTGTCGTCGACCGTGATGACCACGGCATCCACCGGGGCGATCGCGGCGAGCGCCTGGTCATCCCGATAGTCCACGGTCTGTCCCGCGCCCCAGGAGCGCAGCAGCTCGTTCTTCGCGGGGCTGCCGGTGGCAACCACCTCCGCACCGCGCGCCGCCGCCAGCTGGATCGCGAGATGCCCCACGCCGCCCGCGCCGCCCAGCACCAGCACGCGCTGGCCGGCGACCACACCCGCCGCCTCGAGCGCCTGCCAGGCGGTCAGGGCGGTGAGAGGTGCGGCCCCTGCCTGCGCTGTGCTCCAGGTCGAGGGAGCCGTCGCGAGATCCTCTGCGGCGACCACCGCGTACTCGGCGAGGGTGTGCGCGGCATCGGGGAACGCCGCGAGCGCGAACACCCGGTCGCCGACCGCCCAGGCGTCGACACCGGAGCCGACCGCCGCGACGACGCCCGCGACGTCCCACCCGGGGAGGTCGGTGTAGATGATCTGTCCGAAGTCGGTCGCGGCCGCACGGATCTTCACATCGACGGGGTTGAGACCGGCGGCGCCGACCTTCACGAGGACCTCTCCATGTCCCGGGACGGGAGCCTCTATGTCGATGATCGAGATGACCTCGGATGCTGCTCCGGCCCCGGAGTACTTCGCTGAACGCACGTGATCCACCTTTCGCTGCTGGCCGTTCCGGCCTGTGAGCCTCCAGCCTGGTCGATCCGATCTCGGCGCAACAGTGGCCAGAAGGTCAATATGTGTCACGATATAGCCATGCACAAGATCGTCGTCGTCGCGCTCCCCGGGGTGTTCCCCTACGAACTCGGCATTCCCGCCCGCTTCTTCCGTGCCGCGCTGCGCGAGGGCGAACCGCTGTACTCGGTGACCACGTGCACGCTGGACGGCCGACCGGTGCCGACGAACGCCGATTTCTCGATCACGCCGACCGCCGATCGCACCGCACTGGAGTCGGCCGACACGATCATCGTTCCGCCATGGAGTGCCGCCGAGAACTCAGGAGACCCCATCGGGCTCAGCGACTTCGCCGATCGGCGCATCGTCAGCTACTGCACCGGAGCTTTCACGGTCGCGGCATCCGGCCTCCTCGACGGCAAGGAGGCCACCACCCACTGGTGCTCCGCCGACGACTTCGTCCGGCGCTTCCCTCGCGTCCGCCTGCGTGCCGATGAGCTGTTCGTCGACTCCGGGTCGATCCTGACCGCTGCCGGCGCCTCCGCCGCGGTCGACGCGACCATGCATCTCATCGCGAGCGACCACGGCTCGGCCGTCGCCGCCGCGGTCTCGCGGGCGACCCTTGCGGCTCCGCACCGGGGCGGAGGACAGCGACAGTTCGTCGCGCGTCCGACGATCACCCTCCCTGTCGACGTCGGCTCCGCGAGCGACATCCAGAACTGGCTGATCTCCCGGATCGACGAGCCGTTGTCGCTGACCGAGGTCGCCGACCGCTTCGGGATGAGCGTGCGCACCCTGACGAGGCGATTCCGTGCCGAGACGGGGCGCACGGTCGGCGACTGGTTCGCCGACGCCAGAGTCGACCGAGCGCGCGAGCTGCTCGAGACCACGGATCTGCCCGTCGACGCCGTGGCGGCGAGCTCGGGTTTCGCGACGGCGGCAGCACTGCGCAAGCACTTCCGCGAGCGGATCGGGCTGGCGCCTCAGCAGTACCGGTCGCGCTTCACCCGCGCGGCGTAGAGCCGCGTAGGCTTGATCGAATGGGCATGCCCTCCCCCCTCCCCGTGCGCGACGGCGTCGGCGCGACCCGCCTGCACGTGCCGTTGAGCGGCGACTGGCCCACCGTCTCGGCGTACATGATCGAGCGCTTCTTCCACCTCGACCGTGAGCGACTGCTGACGCGCTTCGACCGCGGAGAGATCGTGGCGCGCGACGGCAGCGCACTGAGCCGCGACACGCCCCTCGGCGCCGAGGAGTTCGTCTGGTACTACCGCGAGCCTCCGGTCGAGAAGGCCATCCCGTTCGAGGTCGAGGTGCTGCATCAGGACCGCGATCTCGTCGTCGTCGACAAACCGCACTTCCTGCCGACGACCCCCGGAGGGAAGTTCGTGCAGAACTCCGCGTTGGTGCGGCTGCGGAACCTGCTCGACATCCCCGAGCTCACACCGATCCACCGCCTCGACCGTGCGACGGCCGGCTTGCTGATGTTCTCGACTCGTCGCGAGACGCGCGGCGCGTATCAGCTGATGTTCGAGAACCGTCGGGTGCAGAAGGTGTACGAGGCGGTCTCCGACCGGCCCTCCGACTGGGACCCGTCGGCATTCCCTCTCGTCTACCGCAACCACATCGTGAAGAACCGCAGCGAGGTGTGCGTGCGGGTGGACACCGCGCGCGAGCCGAACTCCGAGACGCTCATCGAGCTGCTCTCCGCCGACGAGCACTCGGTGCACACCCTGCTGCGCCCGCACAGCGGCAAGATGCATCAGTTGCGGGTCCATCTCGCAGCTCTCGGGCTCGGCATCCGGGGCGACGGTTTCTATCCCGTACTACTGCCGGAGGCGCCCGACGACTTCGAGCGCCCGCTCCAGCTGCTCGCGCGCGAGCTGCACTTCGTCGACCCGCTGAGCGGGACCCCGCGCGAGTTCAGGACGGCCAGGACTCTGAAGGAGGGGGTGGCATGACGACGCTGCACGACATCGCACGGTGGCGGTTGCGCACCCAGCTCCTCGAGATGCCGGTCGCAGATGCCGAGACGGCCGTGCGCACGATGCTCGCCGTCCAGGCAGAGAACCCTGCACAGTCGGCATGGGCGGTCGCGACCCGAACGCTCGCTCCCCACGCGAGCGACCTGGCGGAGGCGCTGACAGATGGAAAGGTCGTGCGCACACACGTGCTGCGCCCGACCTGGCACTACGTGCACGTGGACGACATCCGCTGGCTGATTGCGCTCACCGCCCCGCGCGTGCTGCCCGTCTTCGACCGGCAGCTGCAGCCGTCGGCCGATCGTATGACCGCTCTCACCGATGCGATCGAACACGCCGTCGCCGACAGCCCGGGCCTCACGCGTGCCGAGATCGGCGCTGCGCTCGCGGAAAGCGGACTCGATGTGCCGTCGTCGCAGCTGACTCTCCTGCTGGGGCGACTCGAGCTGAGCTGTCTGCTCTCCAGCGGCGAGCCGCGCGACGGTCGACACACCTTTGCCCTGATGGCCGACCGGGTACCGCCTGCACCAGCAATGGACCGCGACGCGGCGCTTGCCCACCTGGCGCTCGGCTATCTCTCGTCTCACGGACCCGCCACAGATCGCGACCTCGCGTATTGGGCGACCCTCACACTGACGGATGCGCGTCGTGGGATCGCCGCTGTCTCGGAACGGCTGGAGGCTTTCGAGCATGACGGCCTGATGTACTGGCATGCTCCGCCGACTGGCCCGATCGCTGATCGGGGTCGTGCGCACTTGTTGCAGGTTCTCGACGAGATGTATCGGGGATATCAGGATTCCCGCTGGGCGCTGGATGCCGAGGGCGTCGTGCCGAGGACGCGTGAGGCGTCGATCGGCATGGTGCTCTGCGACGGCCAGCTCGTGGCCGGCATGCGGCGCAGCGTGAGCGCCACCAAGGCTGTCTTCACTCTGTCGCCGTACCGCGGGATCGGTTCACGCGAGCGCGACGAGATCGAGGATGCAGCCGCTCGGTGCGCCGCTTTTCTCGGCGTCGAGCCGGTGCTCGAGTTCACGTCGGGTTGAGCGTGTGCTCGGGTGTAATCGTCGCCTCGGCATAGCGCTTTGCGAGGGTCATGATGGCATCGCACAACTCCGGCGGGCCGTCGACCGTGAACGGCTGGTCGAGCAACGCAAGGTGGACAGCAACCGTCATCGGGTGATCCGCTCCGGTCGCGAGGATGCAATGCCCGTCATCGACCGCCTCGACCAGGCCGACCGAGGGATCGATTCTGTCCGCCACGACATCGGCTGGCGCATGGATCAGCACCCGGGCTCGGAACCGCCATCCGGCCGAGGCGACACCGCGAAGCACATAGCCGGATACGTCGTCGTCAGGAAGCTCCCGCGGTGTGAAGCGGCGGCGGGTCGGCGGGCGCAGTGATATGCGATCGACCCGGAAGCTGCGCCATCCATCACGATCGAGGTCGAAAGCCACGAGATACCAGCGTCGCCCCCAACTCACCAGCCGATGCGGTTCCACGCGCCGCACTGAGCTGTCGCCCTGGAATGGCGTGTATTCGAATCGCAGCCACTCTGAATCCTGCACGGCGCGGGCGATGGTGGCGAGCACAGCCGTCTCGACGTCAGCACCTCGATCTCGTGTCTGCGGCGCGGTCGCAACCTCCATCGCGCGCACTTGGGCGGCGAGCGGCGCAGGCAACACGTTCTCCAGCTTCGCGAGCGCCCGAGCCGCGCTTTTCTCGATGCCCGCCACGGAGTTCGTCGTCACCTGACGCAGGGCGATCGCGACGGCGATGCCCTCGTCGTCGTCCAGCATGAGCGGCGGCAGGTCGGTCTCGCGGTCGAGCCGATAGCCTCCGTCGGGACCTGCAGCGGCATCGATGACGTAACCGAGTTCACGTAGGCGAGTGATGTCGGCACGGATCGTGCGCGTCGACACGGCTGTGCGCCGGGACAGTTCCGTGGCGGTCCAAGCCTGCCGCTGCCGGAGCAGCGCAAGCACTTGGAGCACGCGCGTCGCTGTCTGATTCACCCGAGCTCCTTCGTGATGCGGAAGCTATCCTTCCGTATTGATTTCTAGCGTAGAGCCATGATCAACAATGAGCCGAACGGCACCCTCCAGACCACCGTCCCCACCGATGAGCGGATCACCCCGTTCACCCTCTCGATCCCCGAACATGACCTCATCGACCTGCGCGACCGCCTCGCGAACACCCGATACACGACTGAGGCGCCCGGAGCCGATCCTGTGTACGGTGCAAGCCTCACCCAGGTGCGCGCCATGGCGGAGTACTGGCGGCACGAATTCGACTGGCGGTCCGTGGAAGCACGGCTCGCTGCCTTCCCGCAGTTCATGACGACCATCGACGGGCAGCCCGTCCACTTCCTGCACGTCCGCTCAGCGGAGCCCAGCGCTTTCCCGATCGTGCTGACGCACGGATGGCCCGGATCGTTCGCCGAGTTCGCCGACATGATCGGGCCGCTGGTGGATCCGGTGGCGTATGGCGGACGAGCCGAGGACGCGTTCCATGTCGTCGTGCCGAGCTTCCCGGGGTATACGTTCAGCGGTCCGGTGACAGAGCCGGGCTGGGGTTCGGCGCGAGTGGCAGCGGCCTGGGACACTCTCATGAAGCGCCTGGGATACGAACGGTACGGAGCGCACGGCGGCGACGGTGGCTCCCTGGTAGGGCGTGAGCTCGGCATCCTCGCCCCCGAGGGGCTGGTGGGCACGCACGTCCTGCAGTTGTTCTCGTTCCCGAGCGGGGATCCGATGGAGTTCGAGAAGCTCGGCCCGAAGGACTTCGAAGCGCTCGAGATCCTGAAGGACTTCGGCGAGATCTCGGCGTTCGCGACGCTGCAGTCCACCCGTCCGCAGACGCTTGCTCACGCGCTCGCCGATTCGCCGGTGGGGCAGCTGGCGTGGAATGAACTGATGGCGACGTTCGACCGCCCGACCGCGCTCACCCGCGATCAGCTCCTCACCCACGTCTCGTTGTACTGGTTCACCAACACAGCGGGCTCGTCCGCGCGGCAGTACAAAGAGGATGCGCGCTTCAACGCTGGCGACGGCATCGCGGCGCGCGTCAACCACACCCCCACTGGCGTCTCCGTCTTCAAGAACGACTTCCATTCGATTCGCGCTTTCGCCGAACGCGACAACGATCAGATCGTGTTCTGGAAGGAGCATGAGGTGGGTGGGCATTTCGCCGCCATGGAGGTGCCCGGCGTGCTGGTCGCCGACCTTCGCGAATTCTTCGGACCGCTGCGCTGAGATCGCACCGGACGGCCGCTCCATCCCGGGCGGCCGTCCGTTGCTCAGCGCCGCATGACCTTGCGTGCGAGGCGTGTGCCCAGCAGCTGCACGAGATGCACGAACACCACGATCAAGACGATCGCCGTCCACATCACGACCGGTTCGAACTGCCGGAAACCGTAGATCTGCGCGAAGGCGCCGAGACCGCCGCCGCCGATGAGACCTGCCATCGCGGTCATATCGATCAGAGCGACGACGATGAACGTGTAGCCGAGGATGAGCGGCCCGAGGGACTCGGGTATCGCGACGGTGAACAGAATGCGCCACGGGCCTGCTCCCATCGAGCGAGCCGCCTCGATCACCCCGGGCGAGACCGACACCAGGTGCTGCTCGACGATCCGGCCGATCGCAAAGGCCGCTGCGAGGCCGATCATGAAGGCGCCGGCCGTGGTGCCGATGCCGGTGCCGACCACGAAGCGGGCGAACGGCTGGGCGACCGCCACGAACAGCACGAACGGAATCGGCCGGAAGAAGTTCACAGCGAGATTCGCGACGACGGCGACGGCCCGGTTCTCCGCGAGACCACCGGGGCGGGTGACGTAGAGGACGACGCCGATCGCGAGGCCGAGGACGCCGCCGAGCACGAGGGCGAAGGACGTCATGTACAGGGTCTCGAGCGCGGACTTCCACAGCTCGGGCCACAGTTCGTTCAGACGATCCATCAGCGGACCTCCTCTTCCGCGATGACGGTCACTTCGACGCGTTCGGCGATGCTCGCGAGCGCCCGGTCGATCACGGACGCCCCGCCGCGGATCGCGAGGGTCAGGTGACCGAACGCGCGTCCGCGGATGTCGTTGATGCCGCCGTAGATGAGCTCGAAGTCGAGTCCTGCTCCCGCGAGGTCGAGGAAGACCTGCGCCTGCGAGGAGTCGCCGTCGCGGAACGAGAACGTCACGATCCTCCCGCCGTGACGCTCGCGCAGCACCGCAAGCTCGGCGGGCGACGGCACGCCCTTGACGACCGTGCCCACGAAGCGCTGGGATGCCGGGTTCTGCGGTGCGGAGAACACATCGAACACGTCGCCCTGCTCGATCACGCGCCCGCGCTCCATCACAGCGACCTTGGTCGCGATCGTCTGGATGACATCCATCTCGTGCGTGATCACGATGATGGTGACGCCCTGCTCCTCGTTCACGCGTTTCAAGAGGTCGAGCACCTCGTGCGTGGTCTGCGGATCGAGGGCGCTGGTGGCCTCGTCGGCGAGCAGGATCGCGGGCCCGGTCGCGAGAGCTCGTGCGATGCCGACACGCTGCTTCTGTCCGCCCGAGAGCTGCTCGGGGTACGCCCTGGCTTTGTCCGCGAGCCCGACGAAGCCGAGCATCTCGGTGACCCGGGCCTCGATGTCGGCCTTCGACCAGCCAGCGAGAGCGAGCGGATAGGCGACATTCGCCTTGACCGTCTTCGAGGCGAACAGATTGAACTGCTGGAAGATCATGCCGATGCCGCCGCGCACCTTGCGCAGCTCGCGCTCGGTGAGGGCCGTGATGTCGACGTCGTCGACGGTGATGGTGCCGGCGGTCGCCGGTTCGAGGGCGTTGATCAGACGGACGAGGGTGGACTTGCCCGCCCCGGAATAGCCGATGATGCCGAAGACATCGCCCTTCTCGATCGACAGCGTGACATCGTCGACGGCGACCACGTCGCCGGAACCGGGCGAACGGGACGGATACGCCTTCGAGACATTCGAGAGGGTGACGATCGGCATGTGCGGCTCCGGTCTACTGCTGCCAACGGAGAATCGGGTGGCGCGGTGCGCCACCCGATTCTCTCAGTCGTGCTGCTACTTCTTGTCCTTCGTGTCTGCTTCGACCTTCTTCAGCGACGCCACGAGGTCTTCGACGGGGATCTGCAGCGCGACGGCAGTGTTCCCGGAAGACTCGAGCAGGCCTGCCTGCACGTCCTCGTTGGTCTGGAAGATCTCGACGAGCTTCTGGTAGGTCTTGTTGTCGGCGTCCTCGGCCCGCGCCGCGAAGATGTTCACGTACGGCAGCGCGTTCGGGTCTTCAGGATCGTCCTGCGCGATCGCGTCTTCGAACTTGAGCCCGGCGTCCTCGACGAAGTCGTTGTTGATGATCGCAGCGGCCACGTCGGGCAGCGAGGTCGGGATGAGCGCCCCCTCGAGAGCGGTGATCTTGACCTTCGACTTGTCGGTGTCGACGTCAGCGAGGTCGGAGAAGATCGTGCCGCCGCTCTTGAGCTCGACGAGACCTGCCGACTGCAGCACGAGCAGGGCCCGCGCCTGGTTCGAGGCATCGTCGGGCACGGCGACCGTTTCGCCCTCGGGGATGTCCTTCACATCGTCGTACTTCGTCGAGTAGAGGCCGAGCGGATAGATCGCGGTGGAGCCGATCGGAACCAGGTCCTCACCGGAGGCGTCGTTGTACTCGGCGAGGTAGACGATGTGCTGGAACTGGTTGAGGTCGATCTCGCCCTCGGTGAGCGCCGGGTTCGGCTGCTCGTAGGAGCCGAAGTCGACGAGTTCGACTGTGATGCCCTCGTCTGCGGCGGCCTCGACGAACGGCGCCCACTGCGCGTCGCCCTTGCCGACGACGCCGATCTTGACGGTCTCGTTCTCGGTCGACTCGCCCGAGCCGGAGCCGGTGGATTCGGATGCCGTCGCGCAGCCCGCGAGGGCGACGAAGAGCGGGACCGCGGCGAGCGCGGCGATGATGGACGTTGTGCGACGGGTCATGTGAAGGGTTCCTCTCTTGGGGGACTCTTCAACGGTAGGCAGGCGTCAGGCATCCGATGGAATCGAGTGTCACATGACGTCACAGCGCTCGACCCACCCTGGGTCCCTGAGCCTGTCGAAGGGTCAGTCGAATTCCTCGATGCCCTGCAGCCGCACCTGCTCGAGATCGAGGCGCGCAGAGATGCGACGGACCACCATGTCGTCGACCGCGCCCGAGCGACGAAGGCCCAGCAGCACCTCGCGCTTGCGATCGAGCAGGGCGAGCTTGAGGCGGGTGTGCTCCTCGTGGCGGATGAGCGGCGAACGCTGTGCGAGGTCGACGGCCGTCGAGGTCGCGATGATCTGCAGGGAGCCGCTGCCCGCGGCATCCGAGTCGACCATCTCGAGGCCCCCTCCGTCGTAGGGGTCGGGTTCGTCGAGCATCGCGTCGAGGACGTTCGCCTCGGCGTCGACGACGGCCTGCTCCCGGGCCAGGGCTCGCGCGTTCGCGTACTCCAGCATCATGTAGCCCTCGCTGCGCACGCGGTCGAGCACCTCCTGGCCGACGCCGTGCTCGGTCGCGAGATCGTCGAGCGCGGCGAGGGCGGCACCTGAGATCGTGCGTTCTGCGAGCTCGTACTCCTCGATCTCCGCCGTGTCGGACGGCGGACTCGCCCAGCGCACGACCGCAGGCAGCAGCGGCCCCTGCACGAGAAGGCTGAGCAGGATGACTCCTGCGGTGACGACCACGATCTCGTCGCGCCCCGCTCCCCCGATTTCGACAGGCACCGACAGGGCGATCGCGAGCGACACGGCGCCGCGCATGCCCGCGACGGTCGAGACGAGCCGCATCCGCGAGCGGAGTCCTCGCGGAGGCCGAGGCCCGGGCGCTCTCTGGAAGAGGACGTTCAACAGCTGGAAGAAGTAGCGCACCAGGAGAAGCACGACCCACACGGCGAGGGTGGTCAGCACCAGTCGGCCGACCGCGGCCGCCGAGATCTCGTGCACGACGTACTGCACTTCGAGGCCGATCAGCACGAAGAGCGCCCCGTTGAGGAGGAAGACGCCGAACGGGAAGGCCGCCTCCGACTGCCGCCGAGACGACGCGGTGGTGATGCGCGGCGACACGTAGGCGATCACGAGGCCCGCGACGACCACGGCGAGCACTCCCGAGGCGTGCATGATCTCGGCCAGCAGGAACGCGGTGAAGGGCACGAGCAGCAGGGTGACGTTGATGACGGCCGTGCGCGTCGCCTGACGAAGGAGCAGGTACGCCAGCGCGGCGATCACGGCGCCGGCCAGGACGCCGCCGACGTACGACACGAGCACGGTCCAGGTGATGCTCCACGGGGTGACGTTCCCCCCGACCGCGAGCGAGATCGCGATCGCGTAGAGCACGAGCGCTGTTCCGTCGTTGGTGAGGCTCTCGGCCTTGAGCTTCATGAACGTGCGTCGGGGCAGCAGACGACCGAGAGCCGCCACCGCCGTCGCGTCCGGGGGCGCGACCGCGGCCCCGAGGATGAGGGCGATCTCCCACGGCATCCCGAGCAGGACGCCGACGCCGGCGACCGCGAAGGCCGATGCGACCACCAGCAGCGTGCTCATCGGGAGGATGTAGCGGAAGTCTCGCCTGATCGAACGCAGCGAGGTCGTCAGGCTCTCCCAGAACAGCATCACCGGCAGGAAGAGCAGCAGCACCGTTTCCGGAGGCAGCTGCACTTCGCGCAGCGCGGGGACGAATCCGAGGAGCAGGCCGAACACCACGAGAACCAGCGGCAGAGCGAGCCGGATGCGTGGCGCGAGCAGCGTGCCTGCGAGGATCGTGAGTCCGAGCAGGACGGTGACTTCGAGGCCTTCCATGTCAACCTCTCAACAGTGGTGTCTGAAGGATATTCCCCCACAGCGTTCCCCCGCAGGCGGAGCCGGTCAGCCGATCTCCTCGGTGAGCTCGAACCACCGGAGTTCCAGCTCCTCGATCTCGGCCTCGGTATCTCCGATCGACTTCATCTTCTCGCCAAGACCTGCGTAGTCGGCCTGATCGTGGTCGGCGAGCGCGCGCTTGGCGGCATCCACTTTCTCGGTCAGCTTCTGGATGCGCCGCTCGAGGGCGGCGACCTCCTTCTGGGCCGTGCGCAGCGCGGCTCCGTCGAGTCCCTGGGGCGCGGTCTTCGCGGAGGCCGCCCTCGCAGGCTCGGCGTCCTGCAGATGCCGGAGGCGGAGGTACTCGTCGACGCCGCCGGGGAGGTGGCGCAGACGTCCATCGAGGATCGCGTACTGCTGGTCGGTGACGCGCTCGAGGAAGTACCGGTCGTGGCTGACCACGAGGAGCGTGCCCGACCACGAATCCAGCAGGTCCTCGATCGCCGCGAGCATGTCGGTGTCGAGATCGTTGGTGGGCTCGTCGAGGATCAGCACGTTGGGCTGATCGAGCAGCACGAGCAGCAGCTGCAGTCGCCGCTGCTGGCCACCGGAGAGATCCTTGACCGGAGTCGAGAGCTGGGCCGAGTCGAACCCGAGCCGCTCGAGAAGCTGCCCCGGCGTGAGATCTTGCGCCTTGGATCCGGCGCCCATCGTGTACGAGGTGCGCAGGCCCGAGATGATCACGCGTACCGGGTCGTTCCAGTGCTGGTCGAGCTCGTCGAGGCGCTGCGTGAGCGTCTGCACCTTGACGGTCTTGCCGCGCTTCACGCGCCCGACCGTGGGCTCGACGCTGCCTGCGATCAGGCCGAGAAGAGTGGACTTGCCGGCGCCGTTGACACCGAGGATGCCGGTGCGCTCGCCCGGCGCGATGCGCCATTCGATGTCACGCAGGACGACCTTCTCCTGGGTCCCCGAGCCTGTCGAGGGGTAGGTGACGCCGACGTCGAGGAGATCCACGACGTCTTTCCCGAGGCGCGACACGGCGAGCGACTGCAGCGAGACCTTGTCGCGGATCTCCGGGACGTCGGCGATGAGCTCATTGGCCGCATCGATGCGGAACTTCGGCTTGCTCGTGCGAGCGGGCGCGCCTCGGCGCAGCCAGGCGAGCTCCTTGCGGGCGAGGTTCTGCCGCTTCGCCTCCGTGGCCGCCGACATCCGGTCGCGCTCGACGCGCTGCAGGATGTACGCGGCGTAGCCGCCTTCGAAGGGCTCGACGATGCGGTCGTGCACCTCCCACGTCTCGGTGCAGATCTCGTCGAGGAACCAGCGGTCGTGGGTCACGACCATGAGCGCTCCGGAGTTCGCCGACCACCGCTTCTTGAGGTGTCCGGCAAGCCAGGTGATGGCTTCGACGTCGAGGTGGTTGGTGGGCTCGTCGAGGGCGATGACGTCCCAGTCCCCTGCGAGCAGCTTCGCGAGCGAGACCCGACGGCGCTGGCCGCCGGAGAGCGAGCCGATCTCGGCATCCCAGGGCAGATCCTTCAGCAGCCCTTCGATGACGTCGCGGATGCGTGCGACGCCCGCCCACTCGTGCTCAGGCATGTCGCCCACGACGGCCTGACTGATCGTCACGTCATCTGCAAGAGTGTCGGCCTGGCTCAGCACTCCGATCGTGGTGCCACCGCGCACCGTCACTCGGCCCGAGTTCGGCTCCTTGAAGCCGGCGAGCATGCCGAGCAGGCTGGACTTGCCGTCGCCGTTGCGGCCGACGATGCCGATGCGATCCCCTTCCTCGATGCCGAGGGTGACGGAGTCGAAGACGACTCTGGTCGGGTATTCGAGGTGAAGCGCTTCGGCTCCCAGAAGATGTGCCATGTCATATCAAGGGTACTCGCCGAACACCTCGGGCACGGATGCCGTGAACTCGTCGAAATGGCTGTACCAGACGGTGTGGGCGGCGGAGCGGATCCCGCGTACGCTCACGCCCTGCTCGGCGAAGCGGTGCTTGTCATCGTCGGTGACCCAGTTGCTCGGCTCGGCGTGCACGAGGATCGCCCCTTCCCGGGGCATCAGCACGACATCGTCTCCGCACGAGATCGACGCGCTGGTCGCCGGGTCGAAGCAGGTCGCGGCACGGGCTTCGACCTCGGCATCCTTCGCGGTGTAGAACGGGCGGGAGGAGCGAAGCCACGCCGGATCCTGCCGATTACGGCGGTCGCTCTCGTACCGCTCGATAAGCCGCGTACGGTCGTCGCCGCCCGTGAACGACAGGGCAGAGTCGACGTATACGGTCACCTCGGCGTCGAGTCCGGCGGCGGCGAGCACCGTGGCGCCATAGGAGTGGCCGATCGCGTGGAGCGGACGCTGCGGTGCTCGTGCCTCGAGGGTCGCGGTGACGGATGCCGCGGCCTTCGCCATCGTGAGATCGGGGTCGCGGGGCGAGAGGCCGTGCCCCGGGAGGTCCATGGCGAGCACGCGGTAGCCGTGCTCGACCAGCAGAGGGATGACGCGCCACCAGCTCTCGGCGGATCCCATCAGCCCGTGCAGCAGGAGCGCGGTCTTGTCGCCGTGTCCGACGTCGACGGTGCGCAGCAGCATCCGATCACTCCTCCCGCAGCGCCACGTCGACGACCCGCCGATGCCGCTCCTCGAGCTGCGCGTCCCACACCCCGAGGAGCTGGAACGTCGTGATGCGGAACGCGAGCGCCCTGATGAGGTATCGGCCGTCGCCGCCGAGCATCTCGTGCATGCGCTCGGGGGCCAATCCGTGCCAGCACGCCGCGTCGGCCACGACGATCGCATCGGCGTATCCGGTCGGCCGCCAGTACGGCGCCCAGTCGATGATCGCCGGCGGGTGCCCCTGCGCGAACATCACGTTGCCGAGCAGATCGCCGTGGATCATCTGCGATGCGTCCGAGACCGGGCGGAACGCCGCCGCAAGACGGCGCACCACGCCGTCGTCAGGCAGGGGCTCTTCTTCCCACGCGATCCGGTCTGCCCTCGCCCAGGGGTCGTCGGCGAGGTCGAGGAACGAGGGGCGTGGGAGCGGGGCGAGTGCGGCGTGGAAGGCTGCTCCGGCGCGGAGCACGTCTGCGACACGGCGTTCGTCGGCCTGGCCGGGCAGCCATTGCCAGGCTTCCCAGCCGTCGCTGGTCCATCCGCCTGATCGCGCGGGAATCGGTCTGGAGGTGCGGAATTCGGCACTGTGACGGAGTTCAGCCAAGATCTCCGCCTTCCAGACGGTCTCAGCATCGCCGCCCGAGGGTCGAAGGATGAGAGGGCCAGAGCGCCAGGTCAGCCCTCTCCCACCGGGAAGGTTCTCGAGGTCGTTCTCGGATGCACCGAAATCGGCGAGGGCACGACCGGAAGGCGGGGACGGCGACATGGAGCCACCCTACGCGAAGGTCGTTATCGTTCTGTGATCATCGAGGCCTGCGATCGCCTCGAATCTTCGTTCGAATGTCCGTGGCACCTGGTGTACTGGACTCATGGACGCGATGATCGACGCAACCGACTCCCAGATGGCGACTCTCGCCGATCTGGTCGAGTCGCTCGCCGCGGCCGACGCGACCGTGAACGCCATGATGGCGGCGCGTGACGGCCTGCTCGCCCTGGCGGGGCGGATGGCCGTCGACATCGCGAAGCAGGGCGACCACTCCGACGGCGGCGACATGACGATGCGCACGGTGGCTGCCGAGATCGGGCAGCGGCTGCGGGTCAGCGACCGCACGGTGGAGCGGCGGATCGCCGAGGCCTCCTGCCTGGTCGACGGCTTTCCTACTGTGTGGGCGGCGCAGGGCGCCGGTCGCATCGCCGCGGCGCACGCGCATGTGATCATCGAGACGGGTGCGCAGCTGATCGATGCCGTTCAGCGCGACGCCTACGCGGCCGCCGTGCTGCCGCTGGCCGAGGTCGAGTCCCCGAACAGGCTGCGCCCGCTCGCCCGACGCATCGTCGAACGGTTCCAGGAGCTCCCGGTCGATGATCGCCACCGCCAAGCGCGATCGCAGCGGCGAGTGTGGGCCCGCGATCAGGACGACGCGATGGCAGACCTCACCCTGCACGGACCTGCCGTGCTCGTGCACGCGATGATGGATCGGCTGTCGCAGATGGCCCACGAGATCCGCTCTGAGAACCTGCGTGCGGCGAAAGAGGCGCGGGTGATCGACGGCGATTTCACACCCGACGCTCGCTCGGTCGACGAGATCCGCGCCGACCTGCTCGCTGATCTCGTGCTCACCGGCTCGCCTGCGGGTCACGACATCGCAGACGGGTTGCTCGGCGAGATCCGTGGACGGATCGAGATCACCGTGCCCGTGATGACTCTGATGGGTCAGGATCTCGGAGCGAATGCCGGTCACAGAGATTCCCCGCCGTCGAGCAAGCGCAGCGAGACGAAACGCGCTACCGCTGGCACCCCTGATATCGACGCTCGGTCGTTGAGCGAGGAGCGCAGCGACGAGACGAAACGCCCCACGATCGACGGCCTTCCGCCCGCGATCCTCGACGGCGCGGTGCCGATCGACGCGCGCACGGCACGCCTCCTCGCCGGGACCACTCCTGGCTGGGACCGGGTTCTCACGCACCCTGTCTCTGGTGCCGTGCTCGCCGCAGACCGATACCGGCCGCCGGAACAGCTCAAGCGTCACCTTCGAGCCCGCGACCAACGATGCCGGTTCCCCACGTGCGGGCTCGCCGCCCGCAAATGCGATCTCGACCACAATGACGCCGCCTCCACGGGCGGATCCACCAGCGAAGGAAATCTGAGCGCGTTCTGCCGGCGACATCACACCTTGAAACACGCCTCTCCTTGGCATGTGAGACACCGGTCGGGCGGACTGCTCGAATGGACGAGTCCGACTGGCCGCACGTACCTCGACACTCCCCCGCCACCGAACACCGTCGTGTTCACTTCAGAGACGTCCGAGCCGTGCGATTCCGTCGAGATCTTCGTCGACCGTGTGCGGGCGCCGTTCTGAGACGACCTGTGGATAACTTTCCCGCTGTCACCCCGATCCGGGTTACCGTTTCGGGGTGACATCGCACAGGACCGCATCCCACGCCCTCGCCGGAATCGGCGCTGCACTGCTGATGGTCGCGGTCCTGTCAGGGTGCACGCCAGAGCCAGAACCCACTCCGACACCCACTGCGGCCTTCGCCAGCGAGGAGGAAGCCTTCGCGGCGGCGGAAAAGGTCTATCGGGAGTACACAGATGCGGTGAACTCCGAGCGCGAAGGCGACCACACTGTCGATCCGCTGAGCTATCTCATCGGCGAGGCGCTGGACGGAAGCCTTGATACCTCGAACAAGCTCCAGGCGCAGGAGTTGCGCATCGTGGGTGACAGCCGCGTTCTGAAGTTCTCTGGGAATGCCGTTGACCTCCAGCCCAGTGAAGTGATCGTTGGTGCTCTTGTGTGCCTAGATGTGAGCGCCACGGTAGTCCTCAACGTGTCCGACGCCGACGTCACTCCCCCTGATCGCCCAGCACACGTTCCCCTCAATGTCGAGTTCATCTCCTCCGGCTCGAAGCTTGTCATTTCAGGGTCTGATCTAGCCGAGGGCACCGAATGCTGAGCGCAGTTGTCTTGATGGGCGGCCTTCTCGTATCGCCGCTCGGTCTACCGATCTACATGGCAGCCGGATGCGACGCAAATCTCGCTGCCGCCGGCCTCTGCGGTACATCGGACGGAACAGTCCTCGAGATATCCGGCACTCACCAAGACGTCGGCACCGACGGAACCACGGACACATCGTCGGATTCGAACACGGACGCACCGGCACCTCCTTGCGTCACATATCTCAGCGGCCGATGCGTGGACTACATCTTCCAGCGCACAGATGAAACGACCGCGGGTACCCCCACGATCACGATTACCGACCTCGCGTCCTTCACCCCTGAACCCACTTCCCTCCTCGTGGAACCCGGAAACGCGGGTATCGCAGATATGCCCGCGAACTTCCTCGCTGCAGCAGCCGTTCACACGCAGACGGGTACGCTCTTCGACGTCCCACTCACCGTCCGCTTCACTCCGGTTGCCTACGAATACACTTACGGCGATGGAAGCACCGCAACTGTGACGTCGGCCGGCATGTCCTGGGCGGAGCTCGGCCAGGCGCAGTTCACGCCCACTCAAACTAGCCACGTCTATGCGGATCGCGGCACTTACGATGCCGACGTCGATATCCGCTATACGGCAGAAATTGACTTCGGGTTGGGCTGGTATCCAATCAGCGGCGAGCTGACCAGCGACGGTCCCGTCCAGCAGATCCAGATCTTCGAGGCCCACACCGCCCTCGTCGCCCACACGTGCACCGAGAAGCCCACCGCGCCCGGCTGCTGACTACCAAGCCGTCTGCCCCCGCCTCGCACACAAAAGGGCGGGCCGCCCGAACCCGAAGGTCCGGACGGCCCGCCCGCGGTGTCGGAACCGCTTACTGGTAGGACTTCACGATCTCGAGCAGGCTCGGGACGTTCGCATACGCCTCAGCGGCGTTTTCCTTGGTCACGATGACCGGGTCGAGCAGGTATGCCGGAACGACCTTCACGCCGTTGTCGTACGACTCGGTGTCGTTGACGTCGACCTTGTCGCCCTTCTGCAGTTGCTGGACCATCTTGATCGACTGCTCGACGAGCAGCGTGGTGTCCTTGTTGATCGTGGAGTACTGCACGCCCTCCATGATCGACTTGACCGACTCGACCTCGGAGTCCTGACCGGTGACGACCGGAGCCGGCTTGCCTGCACCCGTGACCGAGGTGATGATGGCGCGAGCCAGCGTGTCGTTCGGAGACAGGACGCCGTCGAGCGTTTCGGAACCGTACGACGCGGTCAACAGCGAGTCCATACGGCGCTGAGCGTTCTCAGCCTTCCAGCCCTCGGTCGCGGTCTGCGCGATCTCGGTCTGGCCGGAGACGACCTTCAGCGTGCCGTCGTCGATCTTCGGCTGCAGCACGCTCATGGCGCCGTCGAAGAAGACCTTCGAGTTGGCGTCGTCGGGAGAACCGGAGAACAGCTCGATGTTGTAGGGAGCCGCGTGGCCGGCGCGCGCCTCGAGACCGTCGAGCAGAGCGTTGCCCTGCAGTTCACCGACTTTGAAGTTGTCGAACGCGACGTAGTAGTCGACGGCCTCCGTGTTCTCGATCAGACGGTCGTACGCGATGACCGTGACGCCCTTGGCCTGGGCATCCTCGACCTGGGTCGCGAGCTGCTTGCCGTCCTTCGCGCCGATGATGATGACCTTCGCGCCACCCGTCACCATGGCCTGGATCTGGTTCTGCTGCTCGGCGACCGTGTTCGACGCGGGAGCGTACTGGACGTCGGCCTTGAAACCGGCCTTCTCCAGGCCGTCGGTGAACAGCTGACCGGCCAGGACCCAGTTCTCACTGGTCTTGTCGGGAAGCGCGACGCCGATCGTGGCATCCGCAGCGAAGCCCTTCGTGGCCGCCGTTTCGGTGCCGCCGTCGGTGCCGCCGCCGCGCTCCGAAGAGCACCCGGTGAGGGTGAAGGCTGCCGCTGCGACAAGCGCTGTCGCTGTGACGATGATCTTCTTCATGCGATCTCTTTCTCTGGTGAGGGACAGATTCTCTGCGCGAGCCATGCGCGGGGAATCCGCGCTACTTGCCGCTCGTCTTGTCGACAGCGGGGGTTTCGTAGGTCTGGTTGGGAGTGAGCGGCGGAACGGCCGGAGTCTCCTTCGACGCGAACCGGCGCATGATGAAACCGGTCAGCGAGGGTCGACCCTGCTGCTTGTTCCATACGTCGACCGCGACGGCGAACAGCAGCACGAGGCCCTTGATCATCGAGACGACGTCTGCGCCGGCGCCCATGAGGGCGAGGCCGTTGTTGAGGAACGCCATCACGAGACCACCGATGATCGACCCGATGACCGTGCCGATACCGCCCGAGACCGCAGCGCCGCCGATGAACACCGACGCGATCGCGTCGAGCTCCCAGCCGTTGCCGTCCTGTGGACCGGACGCCGCCGCGCGGGCCACGTAGATCATGCCCGCGAGAGCCGCGAGGACCGACATGTTCATCATCACGAAGAAGTCGACCCAGCGGTCCTTCACGCCGGACAGACGGGATGCCTGGCGGTTGCCGCCGACCGCGTAGATGTGGCGGCCGAACACCGTGTTGTTGGTGACGAACGAGTAGAGGATGACGAGCACGAGCAGGATGATGCCCGAGACCGGGAAGCTGGTGCCCGGGCGGCCGGTGGCGAACAGCCAGCCCGCGACCAGGATCACGGCCGAGATCAGCACGACCTTGATGACGCTCACCCAGAGCGGCGCGCTGACGGAGCCCATCCTCTTCTGCACTCCGCGGGTGCGGATCTCCCAGAACACGATCCACGCGACGCCGAGCAGGGCGAGGACCATCGTGAGCACGTTGAAGTTCAGCGGCAGTGCGAGCTCGGGCAGGTATCCGGAACCGATCACCCGGAATCCCGGCGGGACAGGGATGGTGGTGGACTGTCCGATGAACTGGTTCGCACCGCGGAAGAACAGCATTCCGGCCAGCGTCACGATGAACGCGGGGACGCCGACGTAGGCGACCCAGAAGCCCTGCCAAGCACCGACGAGGATGCCGACGCCGATGCCCAGCACGATCGCGAGAGGCCAGGGGAGGTTCCACTCCGCCATCGACTTCGCGACGATGATGCCGGTGAACGCCGCCACCGAGCCGACCGACAGGTCGATGTGGCCCATGATGATCACCATCACCATGCCGATCGCGAGGATCAGGATGTAGGAGTACTGGTTGACGACGTTGATCAGGTTCTCGGGCGACAGTGTGAGTCCCGTGCCCTTGACGACGAAGGTGAGCAGCTGGAACAGCGCCAGGATCACGATCAGGCTGCCGAGGATGCCGAACTGGCGCAGCTTGGACTGACCGCCGCCGAACATCTTGGTGATGTCGCGGAAGTGGAATGACGACGACGTCTGCGAAGTGTCGGTGCTCATGCGGAAGCCTTCTGGTTCGAGGAGGTCATGCTGCGCATGAGGGCCTCCGGAGTTGCCTGATCGGCCGGGATGCAGTCGGTGACCCGGCCTTCGAAAACGGTGTAGATGCGGTCGGAGATTCCCAGCAGTTCAGGGAGCTCGCTGGAGATGACGATGACACCCTTGCCCTGAGCTGCGAGCTGGTTGATGATCGCGTAGATCTCGTACTTGGCGCCGACGTCGATGCCACGGGTCGGCTCGTCGAGGATCAGCAGGTCGGGATCGGTGAACATCCACTTCGCCAGCACGACCTTCTGCTGGTTCCCTCCGGACAGCTTCCCGACGCCCTCCTCCACGGACGGGGTCTTGATGCGCATGGCCTTGCGGTACTCCTCCGCGACCGCGTACTCGGCGCGCGAGTCGACCACGCCGTGCTTGGAGATCTTCGACAGCTTCGCCGCCACGGTCGACCTCTTGATGGTGTCGAGCAGGTTGAGTCCGAGCACCTTGCGGTCCTCGCTCACGTACGCGAGCCCGTGCTTGATGGCCGAGGCGACGTCGGGCAGCACGATCTCCCGTCCGTCCTTGATCAGGGTGCCGGAGAGGAAGTTGCCGTAGGAGCGGCCGAAGATGCTCATCGCGAACTCGGTGCGTCCGGCGCCCATCAGGCCGGCGATGCCGACGACCTCGCCGCGACGGACGTTGATGCTCGAGCCCTTCACGACCATGCGCTCGGAGACGCTCGGATGCTGCACCCACCAGTCCCTGACCTCGAAGAACACCTCGCCGATGTTCGGCGTGCGGTCGGGGTACCGGCTCTCGAGCGAGCGCCCCACCATGCCGCGGATGATGCGGTCCTCGTTGATCTCGCCCCGGGAGATGTCGAGCGTCTCGACCGTGCGTCCGTCGCGGATGATCGTGATCTCGTCGGCGATCTGCTCGATCTCGTTGAGCTTGTGGCTGATGATGATCGACGCGATCCCCTTGGCCTTGAGGCCGAGGATCAGGTCGAGCAGGTGCTGCGAGTCGTTCTCGTTCAACGCCGCAGTCGGCTCGTCGAGGATGAGCAGCTTGACGTCCTTGTTGAGCGCCTTCGCGATCTCGATCAACTGCTGCTTGCCGACGCCGAGGGTCTTGATGGCCACGTCGGGATCTTCGTTGAGGCCCACGCGTGCGAGCAGTTCGACGGCGCGCTGCTTCTGCGCCTGCCAGTCGATGCGGGCGCCCCGGCGGATCTCGTTGCCGAGGAAGATGTTCTCGGTGACCGACAGCTCGGGGATCAGCGCGAGTTCCTGGTGGATGATCACGATGCCCGCGGCTTCGCTGGCCGCGATGTCTTTGAAGCGCTGCTCCTGCCCGTAGAGCAGGATCTCGCCGTCGTAGGTGCCGAACGGGTAGACACCCGACAGCACCTTCATGAGGGTGGACTTGCCCGCACCGTTCTCGCCGCAGATCGCGTGGATCTCGCCGGAGCGAACGGTGATCGAGACATCGGACAGTGCCTTGACCCCGGGGAACTCCTTGGTGATGCTGCGCATCTCCAAGATGGGGCCTGATACGACCGGCAACGTTGCTGTGGTGCTCACGGATCTTCCTCGCGCCTTCGCGGTCATCTTCCATGTGACCGTTCACATTGGTTTATATGGTCTACGTTCCACGGGGCAGTGTCAAGCCCGTGATCGAATCGTGCTCTTTATCGCATCGCCGAGGACTCGCGCAGACGCAGCGTCGTCTGCAGCGGCCCGAACTCCGGCACGGCCTCGCCGCGGATCTGTGCGAGCAGGATGCGCACCGCCCGTCGACCGAGCTCGGTGAAGTCCTGATGCACGGTCGTCAACGACGGCGCGACGTGAGCGGCCACCGGGATGTCGTCGAACCCGACCACGCTCACATCCGCGGGCACCCGCACGCCCGACACGCGGAATCCGTGCATGAGTCCGATCGCCATCTGATCGTTGGCGACGAAGATGCCGGTGAAGTCGCGTCTGCGCGACAACTCCTCACCTGCGAAGAACCCGAAGTCCGCCGTCCAGTCGCCGCGGATGGGCGGGAATGTGGGCAGGTCGGCGTCACGCAGCGCTTCGAGGTATCCCCGCATCCGCGACTCCGCCTCGATCCAGTCCTGCGGCCCCGCGAGATGGAGGATGTCGGTGTGGCCCAGGGAGATCAGGTGTTCTGTGGCCGCCCGCGCACCGGCGACCTGGTCGGCGGAGTGGCTGACGCCGTCGGACCCGGATGCGGTCTGCAGCGTGACGAACGGGATGTCGACCGCCATGCCGCGCAGCACATGGAACACCCGCACCTGCGGGGCGAGTACGACGATGCCGTCGACCTGCTCACGGGAGAGCTGGCGCAGCGCCTGGCCGATCGCCTCGGGAGTGGTCGCCGAGAGGTTCAGCGTCGAGACCGAGTAGCCCGCTTCGCGCGCTGCATCCTCGATCCCCACGATGGACGACGTGGGACCGAACTCCCCCACGGTCGCCGACAGGATGCCGAGCATGTTCGACTTGCTGGTCACCAACGCGCGGGCCGCGAGGTTCGGCCGGTAGTCGAGCACCGAGATCGCGTCGAGCACCTTCGCCTTGGTCTCCGGACGGATGCTCGGATGATCGTTCAAGACGCGCGACACCGTCTGATGCGACACCCCCGCCAGCCGCGCCACGTCGCGGATGCTCGGCATCCTCCCGCGCTCTGAAGCCGTCGACATCACAGCCTCCTCGCATGTGCACGGTCACATAGAACACCCCCATTATGTACACAGAACGCTTCGTGCGCATTCGCGTCTCGCCGAGCAGGGCTCCTGCGCCTCCTCCCAGCAACCTCTCAGCAAAAAACCTTGTCCCCCATTTGGGGGACAAGGTTGATCGGGGTTACCCTCGATATGCAGCTGGGGCTGTCTGCCGGATTTTTGGGGAACCGACAGCAGATGTATCGCCTCCTTCACGGAGACTCGCGCCCTCCCGGGAACCCGAATCCTGAGAGGGCGCGGTGCGTCTCGGCGTCAGCCGCGCGCCGCCAGCCCCGCATAGAGGAGGCTCCCCGTCTGCGGGTCGGCCAGCACCTGAACCTGCTCCCCCACCCGCGGGATCTCCAGCCGCGACACCAAGGCGTGGATGGCCACCGCCTGGTCTCCGACCTGCAGGGTGAGCACGATGCTGGGGTTGTCATTGATCGTCTGCCCGGTGTCCTGCATCCCGAGCACCGTCGCGGGCTGCGTCGGCACCCCGGCCGCGCGCAGCGCCGCAACGTGCTCGGCCTGATGGATCGACGATGTCGCCTGCTGCATGGCCTCGGTGAACTCGAGACCCATGAACGCCTTGGTCATCTTTCCCATGAACCCGCGGCCTGCGGCGATGTCATCGGCCATCTGCATGGCCTCTTCCTGACGCTCCTGCGCCGACTTGCGGTTGAACAGTCCCATGATCGCTCCCTGTGGTGGTTGACGTACCGCCACGCTATGGAACGGCCGACGTCTACCGATCACGGATCTCAGGAGATGATTCGGGCTCCAGGCACCGGCCCATGCACATGCAGCGATTCGAGGCCGCGATCGCGCAGCGCCGCCTGCACCTGCTGAGCACCCTCTGGGTCGGCGCACAGCAGAGCGACGGTGGGGCCCGAACCGGAGACGATCCCCTGCAGCGCCCCCGAGCTCACGCCGAGCCGGATGGTCTCGTCGAGATCCGGACGCACGTCCACGGCGGCGGCCTGCAGGTCGTTGAACAGACTCCCGGCAAGCTCTTCCGCGTCTCCTGAACGCAGCGCCTGCAGCACCGGGACCGGAACATCGAGAGACAGCGGTGGATCGTCGGCGAACGCTCCCTCCTGCTCGCGCAGCACATCCAGACGCTCGTAGACGAGCGGCGTCGAGAGTCCTTCTTCGCTGGTCACCAGCACCCAGTCGAAGCGTCCGCGCGCCAGCGCGGGATTCAGCTGATCGCCGCGGCCGGTGCCGACGGCGGTGCCTCCATGCAGCGCGAACGGCACGTCCGCTCCGAGGCGTGCGGCCAGTTCGTGCAACCGGGTCTGCGAGAATCCGGTTCCCCAGAGCGCGTCGCACGCGACCAGCGCCGCCGCAGCATCCGCCGATCCACCGCCCATGCCGCCGGCCACCGGGACGCTCTTGCGGATCTCCAGTGCGACGCCGCCGTCGTAGTCGGCTGCTGCGGCCAGCAGCTTCGCGGCGCGCATCGCCAGATTGCGATCGTCGAGCGGCACGGAGTCGGGGTCGTCGAGCCCCGACACGGTGATGGAGAAGTCGGATGCCGGTCTGGCGATCACGTCTTCATAGAGCGAGACGGCTTGGAAAACCGTCGCGAGCGCGTGATAGCCGTCGTCGTGGCGCCCCCCGACGCCGAGATACACGTTGATCTTCCCCGGCGCACGCACATGCACGGCTCCGATCGACGACAAGACGCTCATTCCCGGCTCACAGATCCGAGGACTTCGCCCACAGATTGACGTCGATGGAACCTGCGAGTTCGTCGATGCGCCCGAGCTCGTCGGCGGTGAAAGCCGCACCGTTCACGGCCGCGATGTTCTCATCGAGCTGCTCGGGTCGCGAAGCGCCGACAAGGGCCGAAGCGACGACGGGATTGCGCAGCGTCCACTGCAGCGCGAGCTGAGCGAGGGATTGCCCGCGTTCCCGCGCGATGTCGTTCAACGCGCGCAGGGCGTGCACTGCGGATTCGGGCAACGGCTCGTCCGACAGCGAGCGGCGCTTCTGCGCGCGCTCGGCCGTGCCGTCTCCCAGGTACTTGTCGGTGAGCAGCCCCTGCGCCAGCGGCGTGAATGCGATCGCACCGAGGCCTGACTGCTCGAGGGTCTCGGTCAACCCGTCTTCGATCCAGCGGTTGAGTATCGAGTACGCGGGCTGATGGATCACGAGCGGGGTGCCGAGCTCCTGAGCCACCGCGACGGCCTCGGCCGTCCGCTCGGCACTGTACGACGAGATGCCCACGTAGAGCGCCTTGCCCTGCCGCACCAGAGTGTCGAGGGCGCCGACGGTCTCAGCGATGGGCGTGACGGGATCGACCCGGTGCGAGTAGAAGATGTCGACGTAGTCGAGGCGCATGCTCGTGAGCGACTGCTCGGCGCTCGCGAGGATGTACTTGCGGCTCGCGTAGTCGCCATAGGGTCCCGGCCACATGTCCCAGCCGGCCTTCGACGAGATGATCAGCTCATCGCGGTACGGGCGGAAGTCCTCGGCGAAGATGCGTCCGAAGTTCTTCTCCGCAGATCCGTAAGGGGGTCCGTAGTTGTTCGCGAGGTCGAAGTGCGTGATGCCGCGGTCGAAGGCGTGCCGCAGCAGGGCGCGCTGGTTGTCGAGCGGGATGTTGTCGCCGAAGTTCCACCACAGGCCGAGCGAGATCGGCGGAAGGTAGAGGCCAGACGTGCCGACCTGGCGGTAGTCGAACTGCTCGTAGCGACTCTCCGCGGCGGCGTAGGGCCGGTGGATCTCAGGGACGTCAGGGCTGAAGCGCGGCGAGGGTCTCACCGTGCCAGATTAGCCCCTGCGATGCGCTGGTAGTCGTCGACCGTCAGGTCTTCGCCGCGGGCGGTCGGCGCGACGCCCGCCGCCTCGAGGATCTCGGAGGCCGCCGCCGAGCTGCCGAAGATGCCCGAGAGCGCCTGCCGCAGCATCTTGCGACGCTGGTTGAAGGCGGCATCCACGATCTGGAAGGTGCGCCGACGTTCGTCGATGGACCCGCGCTCGCCTGCGGCCCGGTCGAATCCGACCAGCAGGCTGTCGACGTTCGGCACCGGCCAGAACACCTGGCGAGACACTGTGCCCGCCAGTTTCCACTCGCCGTACCATGCGGCCTTCACGCTCGGGGTGCCGTAGATCTTCGAGCCGGGCTTCGCGGCGAGGCGCTCGGCGACCTCGGCCTGCACCATCACCACGCCGCGCTGCAGGTGATCGAAGGTCTCGAGGAAGTGCAGCAGCACGGGCACGGAGATGTTGTAGGGCAGGTTCGCCACCAGCACTGTCGGCTCTCCCGGAAGCTCGGTCACGCGCAGCGCGTCGGCGTCGACCACCGTCAGCATGCCCGGCTCGACGCCGTGGTCGGCCGCTGTCCGCGGAAGGCGGGCGGCGAGGCGGTGATCGATCTCGACCGCGGTGACCGATGCTCCCGCTTCGAGGATCGCGAGAGTCAGCGAACCGAGACCCGGACCGACCTCGACCACGTGCTCGCCGGGCTGCACGCGCGCCGCATACACGATCTTGCGCACGGTGTTCGCATCGACCACGAAGTTCTGGCCCAGCTTCTTGGTGGGAGTGACGTCGAGCTCGGCGGCAAGACTGCGGATCTCGGTTGCGCCGAGGAGGGTGACGGTCATTGCTCCATTGTCCCCTACCCTCAGTAGTCTTCTGGGATGCCCTCCCTCGGTGACCTGATCGCGCCTCGACGCATGGGCGCCGATTTCCGGTGGCTGCTCGCGTCATCGTGGACCAGCAACGTCGGCGACGGGGTCGCTCTGGCCGCGGCGCCGTTGTTGATCGCATCCATGACGTCGTCGCCGATCCTCGTGGCCGCGGGCGCCATCCTGCAGTTCCTGCCCTGGCTGGTCTTCGGGCTGCACGCGGGCGCCATCGCCGATCGCTTCGACCGACGACGGCTCGTGATGCTCGCGAACGGAGCGCGTGCCGTCGTGCTGCTGGCGCTGTGCGTGTTCCTGTTCACCGGCACCGCGAACATCGGGATCGTGCTGGCCACCGCGTTCCTGTACGGCACGGCCGAGGTGTTCGTCGACACGGCGGGCAGCACGCTGCTGCCGATGATCGTGAAGCCCGCGGATCTCGGCATCGGCAACGCGCGGCTGCAGGCGGGCTATCTCGTCGCGAACCAGTTCGCCGGTCCCCCGCTCGGGGCGTTTCTGTTCGCCGCAGGCACCGCGTGGCCGTTCCTGCTCGAAGTCGTCTGCGTCGCGCTGGCCGTGGTGCTGATCTCGCGCATGGCGCGCACGCCGGTGCCACCGCGCGCTTCAACGGGCTCAGCGACCGAGAAGTCGCACGTGCACACCGACATCGCCGAGGGTCTGCGCTGGCTCTGGCGCAATCCACCGGTACGGATGCTGGTGCTCATCATCCTCGTGTTCAACGTGACCTGGGCAGCGCCGTGGGGCGTGCTCGTGCTCTACGCGACAGAGCACCTGCACATGGGGGCCATCGGCTACGGCGCCCTCACCACGGCGTCCGCGGCCGGAGGTCTGCTCGCGACCGTGAGCTTCGGCTGGCTCGAACGCCACGTGTCGTTCGCGACCCTCATGCGCGTCGTCCTGTCTCTCGAGGTGCTCATGCACCTCGCGTTCGCCCTCACGACGGTCGGCTGGGTCGCGCTCGTGATCATGTTCGTGTTCGGCGCCTACGCCTTCGTCTGGGGCACGATCTCGACGACCGTTCGGCAAAGGCTGGTGCCGCACGAGCTGCAAGGTCGCGTGTCGTCCGTGAACATGGTGGGGGTGTTCGGCGGCATGGTGATCGGCCAGGCTCTCGGCGGTGTGATCGCCGAGATCTGGGGTCTCACCGCGCCGTGGTGGTTCGCCTTCGTCGGAGCGGCGCTCACGCTCGTGCTCGTGTGGCGCCCGATCTCACAGATCGTGAGCGCCCGGCCGGTCGAAGATCCGGATCAGTCGGTGAAGGAGCCGTAGACCCGCAGGGTGTTCTCTGCGAGCTGTGCGCACAGCTCGTCGACGTCGAGATTCAGTTCTGCGGCCATGAACCGCACCGTGATCGGCACGAGGTAGGGCGCATTCGGGCGACCGCGCAGCGGCGTCGGTGTGAGGAACGGAGCGTCGGTCTCCACGAGGACGCGATCGAGCGGCGTCACCGCGAGCGCATCGCGCAGGTTCTGCGCGTTCTTGAACGTGACGTTGCCCGCGAACGACAGGTGGTAGCCGGCATCCGCGCAGACCCGCGCCATCGCGTCGTCGCCCGAGTAGCAGTGGAACACCGTCTTCTCGGGGGCGCCGACGCGGCTGAGCGTCTCGAGGACCGCATCGTGGGCGTCGCGGTCGTGGATCTGCATCGCGATGCCGTGCTTCTTCGCCAGCGCGATGTGCGCCTCGAAGGACTCGAACTGCGGCGCGCGGCGCTCCGGTTCGGTGCGGAAGAAGTCCAGGCCGGTCTCCCCGACCGCCCGTGTGCGCGGGTGAGCAGCGAGTTCGTCGATCACCCTGATCGCCTCGTCGAGCATTCCCTGCTCGGCATACGTCGGCGCGTCGTTCGGATGGATCGCCACGGCGGCGAGCACCCGGGGATCGGATGCCGCGGCCTCGACGGCCCAGCGCGACGACTCGATGTCGCCGGATGCCTGGATGACGCCCGCGATGCCGACGGCCTGCGCCCGGTCGAGCTGCTCGCTCAGCGACAGCGGCTCATCGCCGTCGAGGATCTCCAGGTGCGCGTGGTTGTCATAGACCGCGACGGCGAGCGGATCGGGTGCCGGCGGATACTTCAAGTCCTTGCGCCCGTCGCCCGAGCGCTCCCGCACATAGGTCTCGACCATCAGAGCGACGCCGTGATCTTCTCCATGAGCTTCTTGGCGCTCTTGGCGTTCTTCGCGCCGTCCATGAGCGCGACCGGACGGTTGTGGTGCGTGTTGAGGACCAGGTCGATGCGGCTGCCTGCGGCGCCCGGAGAGACCACGATCTGCCCCTCGAGCTCCCAGGAGAGCATCGTCTTGCGCGTCGTGAAGTTCACCGCGAGCGCCTCGGGGAACCGCTGGGTGATCGTGCACTTCTCGGCGAGCAGCGCCTGCTCGACTTTGGCGGCGACGTCCTGCGGCGAACCGGGGACCTCTGCGGACTGGCGGGCTTCGGAACTCATGCTCAGACCCCCTGCTCGACCCGCGGGAACAGCGGCGCGAGGCCGTTGACGCTGGTGCCGGGGCGCAGCACGCCCCACGCGCCAGCCTCGCGGAGCGGCTGGTCCTGCAGACGACCGATCGATTCGGCGGCGCCCAGCGCGACCCAGAGCTTCTCGGTCGACTGCGGCATCACCGGCGACAGCAGCACGGCGAGTGCCCGCAGGCCCTCGGCGCACGTGTACAGCACTGTGCCGAGACGCCCCCGCTGCTCCTCGTCGCGGGCGAGCGCCCACGGCTCGTTGTCGGTGATGTACCCGTTCAGGGCGTCGACGATCGTCCAGATCTCCTTGATGGCCTCGTCGATGCGGAACTGCTCGATCGCGGCATCCGCGTTCTTCGCCGCGTCCGCCACGATCCGCTGGATCTCGAGGTCCTTCTCGGTGTACTCGGCCGCGGGCGGCACGATGCCCTCGAAGTACTTCTCGATCATCGCCGTCGTGCGCGATGCGAGGTTACCGAACCCGTTGGCGAGCTCGGCCTGGTAGCGGGCCGACAGATCCTCCCACGAGAACGAGCCGTCCTGGCCGAACGCGATCGCCGAGAGGAAGTAGAAGCGGTAGGCGTCGGAGCCGAAGACATCGGTGATCTCGGTCGGCGCGATGCCGGTGAGCTTCGACTTCGACATCTTCTCGCCGCCGACGAGCAACCAGCCGTGCGCGAACACGCCCTTGGGCACGTCGAGACCTGCGGCCATCAGCATCGCCGGCCAGATGACGGCGTGGAAGCGCAGGATGTCCTTGCCGACCACGTGATACGCGGGCCATCGGCGGGCGAAGGTCTCCTCGTCCTCGCCGTAGCCGACTGCCGTGGCGTAGTTGAGCAACGCATCGACCCACACGTAGATGACGTGCGAGCTGTCCCACGGCACCTCGATGCCCCAGTCGAATGCGGAACGCGAGATCGACAGGTCCTTCAGCCCCTGCCGCACGAACGAGACGACCTCGTTGCGCGCGGACTCCGGGCGCACGAAGTCGGGCTCGGTCTTGTAGAGCTCGAGCAGGCGGTCCTGGAACTCGCTGAGCTTGAAGAAGTAGTTCTTCTCCTGCAGCAGCTCGAGCGGCTTGGAGTGGATCGCGCAGACCTTCAGGCCCTCGAAGGGCCCCGTTCCGTCGAGGATCTCCGACTCGGGCTTGAACTCCTCGCAGCCCACGCAGTAGAGCGCCTCGTACTCGCCCGCGTAGATGTAGCCGCGGTCGTAGATGGCCTGGACGAACTTCTTCACGCGCTCCTCATGCCGCTCCTGCGTGGTGCGGATGAAGTCGTCGTTCGCGACATCGAGGGTCTTCAGCAGCGGGAACCACGCCTCGGTGACGAGCTTGTCGACCCACTCCTGCGGCGTGACGTTGTTCGCCGCTGCGGCGCGGAGCATCTTCTGGCCGTGCTCGTCGGTGCCCGTCAGCATCCAGGTGTCGTCGCCGCTCTGACGATGCCAGCGCGCGAGCGCGTCGACCGCCACCGAGGTGTACCCGTGGCCGATGTGAGGCACATCGGAGGGGTAGTAGATGGGCGTGGTGATGTAGAAGGATTCGCCTGCGGGCATGGGGTCAATTCTAGGTGGGATGCCGAAGCGGGTTACGCCGGGTCAGCGCACTGCGATGGTGATGCGGTGCCACCCCGTCGCGCCGTCCGGAGCAGGCGGCGCTGCAGCATCTGTCTGGGTGACCGCGTCGGCGCCGATCGCGCGGCATTCGATCTCATGCGAACCGCTCTCGGCCGTCCAGGCGAGGTGCCACTGCACCCAGGTGTCGTCGGAGATCGCCGCAGCCAGGGTCGCCCGCTGCCACTCGCCGCCGTCGATGCGCACCTCGACGCCGTCGACGCCGACGTGCTGCTGCCAGGCCATCCCGGCGATCACCACCTCGCCGGCGTCGACGGAACCGCGCGGCACGTCGATACGCGACTGCAGTTTGATCGGCCCCCGCTCCGACCAGCCGCGAGTGGTCCAGTACGCGGTGGCGCGATCGAACCGGGTGACCTCGAGTTCGGTCACCCACTTCGTGGCCGACACGTAGCCGTAGAGTCCTGGCACCACGAGCCGCACCGGGAAGCCGTGCTCGACGGGGAGCGGCTCGCCGTTCATGCCGACCGCAAGCAGCGAGTCGCGCTCGTCGGTGAGAGCCTCGAGCGGAGTGGATGCTGTGAACCCGTCGATCGATGTCGAGAGCACCATGTCGGCATCCGCATGCACACCGGCGCGAGTGAGCACGTCCCGCACCGGCAGCCCGAGCCAGCGGGCGTTGCCGATCAGATCGCCGCCGACGGTGTTCGACACGCATGCGAGCGTCACGTCAGCCTCCTGCAGGGGCGATGCGAGCAGATCATCCCAGGTGAGCACGACCTCGCGGTCGACCATGCCGTGCACGCGCAGACTCCAGTCGGCCGGATCCACCTGCGGGACGATCAGCGCGGTGTCGATGCGGTAGAAGTCGGCGTTGGGCGTGACCACGGGCGCGAGCCCCGGGATGCCCAGCTCGGCGGCCTGCGGCACCTGCGGCGCGGCCGTCGCCGGCTTCGGCAGGCGGAGCGCGCTGCGAATCGTCTCCACGCTCTGCGAGGCGGTGCGGGCGACGTTCGATACGGCGAGCGCGAGCAGGCCGGATGCCGTCGCCACGGCCGTCCAGACCAGGAACCTCCGCCGCTCCGGCTCCTCCTCGCGCTCGCTGAGCGAGATGAGCCCGCGAACCGTCAGCGCCGCCACGCCGCTCGCGAGGAGCGCTGGGATCGCGGCGAGCAGCGCTCGGTCCGAGCGGACGACGGCGATCACCGCGCCGACGACGCCGAGCGCTGCGAAGGCCACTGCACCCAGCGGCGGCCGGCGTCGCTCCAGCATCCCGGCTGCGAACGCCACTGCCAGGAGGACCACGGCGATTCCCACGAGCAGCGCCGCCTTGTCGCCGGTGCCGAACCACGCGATCGCGGTGTCCTTCGCCCAGCTGGGGGCGATGTCGATCAGCGCTCCGCCGACGGCCGCGAAGGGACTGGCGGACGGCAGCAGGAAAGCCGCGACGACCTCACCGAGCCCCGTGCCGAGCAGCACCGACACGACGCCGAGGACGCCCGGCCTCGGTCCTGTACGCACTCGCTCCCGCACCATGGTCCGAGGGTACGCGCTCAGCCCGCCGATCGAGGGATGACGGCGGTCACGGAGGCGTGCGGTCGCGCGCTGATCTCGCCGGGCTCACGGGCACGGCGTTCGCCGCCCGTGACAACGAAGCCGGCATCCACCAGCAGCTCCCCGAGCGTCTCCTGGTTCCAGTAGTACGCCGGGGCCACGGCATGCGCGAAGGGCTCGCGCGGCTCCCCCTCGAAGAATCCGATCAGAAGACCGCCGCCCGGTGCGAGAGCGCGTGCGAACTCGGAGAGGACGTCGTGCACCTCGGCGGGCGGAGTGTGGATCAGCGAGTACCACGAGAGGATGCCGCCGAGAGATGCTGTCGGCACAGGGATCCGGCGGAAGGATCCCACCTCGAACGGGAGCCCGGGGTACGTCGAGCGCGCGAAGGCCACGAAGCTCTCCGTCAGGTCGATCCCGCGCGCGTCCCGCCCGTCCTCTGCGAGGAGCGCCGTCCACTGCCCGGGCCCGCATCCGGCATCCAGCAGAGGACCGGTCGTCTCATCCCGCCAGCGCACGACCGCGGCGACGTCCCTTTCGTCCATCTGCTCCAGAGCGCCGGCGATCTCGATGTACTCGGCCGCTCTGCCGCCGTACGCGGCTGCGATGCTCGAGTCTGAAGAGATCATGACTTCCGGGCGGCGAGCGCGGACTGGTACAGGTCGCGGGAGGACAGCCCGGTGAGCCCGGCGACTTCGGCGGCGGCGTCCTTCAAGCGGATGCCGGAGGCCACGAGAGCCTGCACCTGGGTGAGCGCGTCGTCCGCCGAGGCGACTCGGGCGGCCGCCCCCTCAACGACGACGACGATCTCGCCCTTCACTCCATCGGCGGCCCACGCCGCGAGCTCTGCGGCGGTCCCCCGGCGCACCTCTTCGTAGAATTTCGTCAGCTCCCGGCACACCGCGATCCGGCGTTCGTCGCCGAAGGCCGCGCCCATGTCGACGAGCGAGGACGCGAGCCGCGACGGCGACTCGAAGAACACCATCGTGCGCGGCTCGGCCGCGAGGGCACGCAGCGTCGAGCGCCGCTCCCCCGGCTTGCGCGGCAGGAATCCCTCGAAGGTGAAACGGTCGGTGGGCAGCCCCGAGATCGCGAGGGCCATCAGCACCGCGCTCGGGCCCGGGATCGCTGTGACCGTGACGCCCTGGGCGACGGCTTCGGCGACCAGCCCGTACCCGGGGTCGCTGATCGCGGGCATCCCCGCGTCGCTGACGACGACCACGTCCGACTCCAGAGCCAGAGCCGCGAGCTCTCCCGACTTCTGCTTCTCGTTGTGGTCGTGCAGCGCGATCAGCCGCGGTCGGTTCTCGATCTTCAGGGCCTGCAGGAGCCGCCCGGTCGTTCGCGTGTCCTCCGCGACCACGACCTCGGCGTTCTCGAGCACCTCGATCAGCCGCCGAGAGGCGTCGCCGAGATTTCCGATGGGCGTGGCGGCGAGAATGATCACACGCTCAGCCTATGCGCGTTGTCTAGGCTGTAGCGGTGACTGAACCTGCCCCTCTGCTGCCACCCCCCGACGAGCGCCTCACACGCTACGGGCAGCTGCGCGACAGCATCCTGCGCACCCCCGACTGGGGACGGATGATCGCATGGTTCGCGCCCCTCGTCGTCACCCTGGTGGCGGCGGTGCTGCGCCTGGTCAATCTCGGCCATCCTCACCAACTCGCCTTCGACGAGACGTATTACGTGAAGGACGCCTGGTCGCTGTGGACGCTCGGCTACGAGGGCACCTGGGGCGAGAACGCGAACGAGGCGTTCATCACCCTGCAGCAGCTCCCCCTCGACCCCAAGGGCTCGTTCATCGTGCACCCGCCGCTGGGCAAATGGCTGATCGCTCTGGGAATGGCTCTCGGCGGACCCGACAACAGCGTCGGCTGGCGCCTCGCGACCGCCCTCCTCGGCACCGGCACGGTGCTGCTCACGTATCTCATCGCTCGCAAGCTCACCGGCTCCGTCGTCGTCGCGACCGTCGCCGGCGGTCTCCTCGCGATCGACGGCCTCAGCATCGTGCTGAGCCGCATCGCCCTGCTCGACGGCATCCTCACCTTCTTCATCATGCTCGGCGTGCTGTTCATCCTGCACGACAGAGCACGCACGATCCCGCTGCTGGAGAGACCCGATGAGGACGAGCCCGAGCCGATGTGGGGGCGCGTGCTCTGGCGCCGCCCATGGCTCGTCGCGGCCGGCCTCGCTCTCGGCGCGGCGTGCGCCGTGAAGTGGTCCGGCCTGTACGTGCTGGCGGCCTTCGGACTGTACGTCGTGGTGACGGATGCTCTCGCCCGCCGCCGTGCGGGGGTCGTCCTGTGGCCCACAGCGGCGGCATTCCGTCAGGGACCGGTGTCGTTCGTGCTGCTGGTCGTCCCCGCGTTCGCCGTCTACCTCGCGAGCTGGACGGGCTGGCTCGTCACCGCGGGCGGCTACAACCGCGACCTCGACCCGAACCCCTTCATCTCGCTGTTCCGGTATCACCAGGCCATCCTGAACTTCCACGTCGGCCTCAGCAGCGGCCACCCTTACGCGAGCCCCGCCTGGGAGTGGCCGTTCCTGCTGCGCCCGACGGCCGTGTGGGTCGGCAGCGATCCGGCGGGCTGCGGCACGGATCACTGCATCGCCGTGATCAGCAGCATCCCGAATCCCCTGATCTGGTACGCGGCCGTCGCGGCATCCGTGTATCTCCTCTACCGCCTGGTGCGGGCCTGGATCCAGAAGCGCCCGATCGAGCCAGCCCTCACGTTCCCGCTCATCGGCCTGGCGGCGACCTACGTGCCGTGGCTGATGTTCCCCGAGCGCACGATCTTCCAGTTCTACACCGTGGCGATGATGCCGTTCCTCGTGCTCGGCCTCGCGATGACGCTGCGAGTGATCGCCGGCCGACGGGACGATCCCCTGTACCGGCGCCAGGCCGGCGAGCGCACGGTCACGGTCTTCCTCGTTTTCGCCGTGCTCGTGTCTGCGTTCTTCTATCCGGTGTGGACCGGCATGAGCGTGCCCTACGACTTCTGGCTGCTGCACAACTGGCTGCCGGGCTGGGTGTGAGCTAGCTCTTCTCGGCCTCGGCCTCGGCGACGTGCGCGACCAAGGGCAGCACACGCCCCGAGAGATGCGTGCGCATCGCGATGGATGACGCCGTGCGCGCGACGCCGGGCACGACGGCCACCCGATCGAGCACGTCCTGCAGCTGCACGGCGTCTCGCGCCACGAGCCGCAGCTGCATGTCGCTCGCCCCGGTGACGGTGTGCATGTCGACGATCTCGGGCACCGCGTCCGCGAGCGCCGCCGCGACCTCGTCGTGTCCCACCTTCTGATCGATCTCGACCAGGCAGAACGCCACGAGCCCGTACCCGAACCCGCCGGGCTCGATGCGGGGAACGATCGCATCGATCACGCCGCCCTCGTGCAGACGCGCGAGCCGGCTGGTCGCGGTGCCGCGAGCGATGCCGAGTCGGCGCGCGCACTCCAGGATCGGCAGCTGCGGTTCCTCGGTGAGCAAACGGATCAGTGCGGCGTCGAGTCGATCGATCTGCACGTCACGGCTCCCTGACGACTCCGGGCCGCGCCACCGCGCGTGTGAGACGGGCGACGATCAGGAGCAGGGCCGTCAGTCCGATCGTCAGGAGCAGCTGGATGCGGGCCGCCGGATCGATCATGGTGAGGGCGATGACGCCCGCCAGCAGCACCAGGCACAGCCACGACAGCCACGGGAATCCCCACATGCGCATCGGCATCACCTCGCCCGACCGGTCGGCACGACGACGGAGGATGATCTGCGACACCGCGGTCGACGTCCAGATCACGAGCAGCGTCGAGCCGACGACGTTGAGGAGCGCCGGCAGCACGGTGTCCGGGAACGCCCAGTTCAGCGCGACGGTCACGAACCCGAAGACCACCGAGGCCAGCACCGCGACGAACGGCACGCCGTTGACGGTGGTGCGGGTCGCGGCGAGCGGCGCGAGGCCGCGCTCGCCGAGCGAGTAGGCCATCCGAGAGGCGCCGTAGATGTTCGCGTTCATCGCCGAGAGCAGGGCGATCACGACGATGAGATCCATCACGAGCCCGACGCCGGGGACGTTCAGGGTGTCGAGCACGGCCGAGAACGGTCCAGCCTTGACGGCAGGATCGTTCCAGGGGAGCACGGCGACGATCACGAAGATCGAGCCGACGTAGAAGATGAGGATGCGCACGAGCACCTCGCGGACGATCCTGCGGATGTTTCGCGAGGGGTCGTCGGATTCGGCGGCCGCGATCGCGACGACCTCGGTGCCTCCGAAGGCGAACACGACGATCAGCAGTGCCGCGGCGACGCCGGTCATCCCGTTCGGTGCGAAACCGTCGTGTGCGACCACGTTGCCGACGCCAGTGGCGGGGACGCCGGGGACGAGGCCGAGGATCGCGCACACGCCGACGATCAGGAAGGCGATGATGGCAGCCACCTTGATCGCCGCGAACCAGAACTCGAAGCGTCCGTAGTTGCGTACGCCGAACAGGTTCACGGCGGTGAGCGCGGCCACGAAGACCAGCACCCAGACCCAGGCCGGGATCGCGGGAACCCATCCTGCGACGATGCCTCCTGCGCCGGTAGCCTCGGCCGCGATCACGACCACGAGCTGTATCCAGTACAGCCAGCCGACCGCGCTGCCCGCGCTGCGCCCCATGGCCTTCTGCGCATAAGAGCTGAAGGCGCCCGAGCTGGGACGGGCGGCGACCATCTCGGCGAGCATGGCCATCACCAGAACGACGATGCCGCCGGCGACGAGATAGGAGACGAGCACGGCGGGGCCGGCGATGCTGATCGCCTGTCCGGAGCCGACGAAGAGACCGGCGCCGATCGCTCCGCCGAGGCCCATCATGGATATCTGCCGGCGAGTGAGACCCGGGTGCAGGCCCTTGGTCGTGGTCGTCGTGGTGGGAACCTCGGTCATGCGATCGCCTCCGTGCGAACGAGCGTGGCTGCCACGCGGTCGATGTCTTCGATGCTGCCGGAAGAGATGCGCACGCCTTCGCCCGGGAAGACGCGCGTGATCACCCCGCCCTCGCGGAGCAGCGCCTCGAGTTCCTCGGTGCGCTCCCCCGCGGGCACCCACACGAAGTTCGCCTGCGAAGCGATCGCGGGCCAGCCGGCGTCGGCGAGCAGAGCGCGCAGTCGGTCGCGCTGGGTCACGACCTCATGGATCCGCGCGGCGAGTTCATCCTCGGCATCCAGCGACGCGCGGGCCGCTGCCTGCGCGAGGTCGCTCACACCGAACGGCACAGCGACCTTGCGCTGGTTCTCGGCGACCTCGAGAGGCGAGATCGCGTAGCCGATGCGAAGGCCGGCGAGCCCGTAGGCCTTCGAGAAGGTGTGCAGCACCGCGACGTGCGGATGCTGTCGGAAGAGTTCGATGCCCGCTCCGTAGCTGTCGGTCCGGTCGAAGTGCACGTATGCCTCGTCGATCACGACGAGGATGTCGTGCGGCACGGCTGAGACGAAGCGCTCGAGCTCTGCTGCGCTCACGACTGTGCCGGTGGGGTTGTTCGGATTGCACACGAAGATCGCACGGGTGCGCGGCGTGATCGCGGCGAGCATCCCGTCGAGGTCGTGGGCATGCTCGGCATTCAGCGGCACGGCGATCGGGGTCGCGCCTGCGATGCGCACGAGCGACGGGTAGGCCTCGAACGACCGCCACGCGAACATGACCTCATCGCCCTCGCCGGCCACCGCGTGGATGAGCTGCGCCGCGAGTTCCACCGAGCCGGCGCCGACGGTCACCAGTCGAGGGTCGATCCCGTAGCGCTCGGCGAGCCGCGTGCGCAGCGCTGCGGCACTCATGTCCGGGTAGCGGTTGATGCTGCCCAAGGCGTCTTGCACCGCTTCCCGCACGGAGGCCAGCGGCGGATGCGGGGATTCGTTCGACGAGAGCTTGGAGGCGCCGGCCGGAGCCGAGCGACCCTGACGGTATGCGGGTACCGCATCGAGTCCGGCGCGGGAGGGAAGAGTCATTCGTCAGAGCGTCCTTGCTGAGATCCGATCGGTCGGTCGTCGTCGACCGCTGTCGCGCAACACTAGAACGGATGCGGGCGACTGGGCAAACGGTTCACTCATCACTGCGCATGGCGCGCATCCGCACGGCGCTTCCGTGCAATCCGCTGAGCAGACTGCACACCCTCGCGAGAGGATACGATCACCTCATGGGAAACCCGGCCGGATTCGACTACGTGCTGCGCGCGGGCGACGTCGTCATCCGCCACCACGGGAAGGCCGCGACCGTGCTGCGCGGAGCCCGCGCCGCCCAGTTCCTGATCGAGGTCGAGCAGGGCGACCCTCAACTGCTCATGGCGAGAGTCACGGGGAACTACCGTCGTGGCAACGAGCGCGCCGCGAAGCGGCATCCTCGCAACGCCGGCTGAGTCAGCGCGCCGCGATCACCTCGGCGGGCTCGCTCACCGGCAGGCGGCACACGAAACCGCGGCAGTCGTACACCCTCTCCGCCACGTCGGCCCGTGCGTCGAACAGCTCGAATCCGGCGTCTGCGAACTCCGCAGCCTGCGTCGGCGTCACCACGGCGATCACGTCCGCATCAGCTGCCCGCGCAGCCGCCGCGAGATCGCCGTCACGTGCAGCGGTGACCGCGACCACCTGCCGTGGAGCCTCGTTGAGAGCGGCGGCCACCCGCAGCAGGCTGCCGTGCGCGAACGGCTGCTCCCGCGCGCTCTTCGAGAGCGAGCGCACGATCACGACGGCCGAATCCCGGTAGTGCTCCCCCGCCCCGAGTCGCCAGGCCGACAGTGCGGCCATGGCGACGGAGGCGGCGTCAGAGGGCAGATCGCCGTCGGTCTGGTCGGGGGCCGTCGCGATGCCCTGTTCCGACAGCAACGGATCGCCGCCCACCCCGGAAAGCGATTCGTCGAGCACAGCGCGCCCGGTCACGGCCCACGACGCGTCACCGCTGGCTGCGGCGAGCGCGAACAGGCCGTCTGCGAGAAGAGCGAGATCGGATGCCGTCGCCGATGCCGTCGATGCGACCCCGTCGAGCGACGCACGCACGAGCCTGCCGTCCTGATCGCGATTCTGCCGGAGCACGGCCTCCGCGGCCTCCGCAGCGGCCGACACGAGCGACGGATCGCCGAGTCGCGTGCCGGCGCGGGCGAGAGCGCCGATCGCGAGCCCGTTCCAGCCCGTGATGATCTTTCCGTCGACCTCGGGCGGCTGGAGACCTGCTCGCGCCGTGGCGGCGCGCAGGTAGTAGCCGCCCTCGTCGCGGCGCCCGTCGATCCAGGACTCCGAATCCTGTGCGGCTCCGAAGCCGCCACCGGGACGACGAAGGGTGGCGATGAGGAAGTCGACGACGCCTCGCGCCACCGCGTCGTCCCCCACCTCGAGTGCGATGTCGAGCAGCTGGGCGTTGTCCGTCAGCATCCGCTCGTAGTGCGGCACCGTCCAGTCGCTCTGCGTCGCGTACCGGAAGAAGCCGCCGTCTTCGTCACGCAATGCGGACGCGGCCATCGCGTTGAACGCACGGACGCCCGCCGCCGATGCGTCCGGGACGTCACGTCGCACCAGCGGGCTCAGGAGGAAGCCGAGCACCGTCGCCACCGGGAACTTCGGGGCGCCGCCGAAGCCGCCGTGGATGCGGTCCTCCCGACCGGCGATCGCGGTGGCCGCGGTCGCGAGATCGGCGGTGTCGGGCAGGTCGGCTGGTACGGACTGCGCCGCGCGGGCGAGAGCGTCGGCGACGGCATCCGCAGACTCCTCCGCCTGCGCCCGCCGCAGCGTCCAGGCTTCACGCACCGCCGCGAGCACGTCGCGGAACGCCGGCATCGGCGGGCGAGCCTCGGGCGGCCAGTAGGTGCCGGCGTAGAAGGTGCGTCCTCGCGGAGTCGCGAACACGGTCAGCGGCCAGCCCAGGTTCTGGGTGAAGGCGGATGCCGCGGCCATGTAGGCGCCGTCGACGTCGGGATGCTCCTCCCGATCGACCTTGATCGCGACGAAGCCCTCGTCGATCAGGGCCGCGATCGCAGGGTCCGAGAAGGACTCCCTCGCCATCACGTGGCACCAGTGGCAGGTCGAGTAGCCGATCGAGATCAACAGCGGAACGTCGCGCCGCTGCGCCTCGGCGAAGGCTTCGGGCCCCCACGGATACCAGTCGACGGGATTCTCGGCGTGCGCCCGCAGGTACGGGCTGAGCGTGTCTGCCAGTCGGTTCGTCACCTCTGCAACGCTACGCCTGTGCGAGGCTCAGCCGGCTCTGTGCACCTCAGCCGGCGAGGAGCTCCACCGGTCTGGTCGCCGCGTACCCGACGAGCGGCAGCGCTCGTTCGGCAGCCAAGGCGATGCGCGATCGCAGCACCTCCGACTCGATCACGTAGCCGGCGAAGTCGGTGTCGCTCGCGTACACGCCCAGCGGGAGGGTGAGCGCCTGGAAGAAGGCGAACAGCGGCCGCAACTGGTGCTCGATGATGAGCGCGTGACGTTCGCCGCCGCCCGTCGCCGCCAGTAGCACGGGCTTGCCGACGAGCTCGTACTGCCCGACGAAGTCGAAGAGGTGCTTGAACAGCCCGGTGAACGATGCCCGGTAGACCGGGCTGCCCACGATCAGCAGATCCGCCTGCTCGATCGCGACGATCTTCTCCTCGACCTGAAGCGGAAGCTGGTCGCGGCGGAGGGCTCCGGCCAGCGCCGGCCCGATGTCGGTGAGCTCGATCAGTTCGAACTCGATCTCGGCGCGCTCGGCGATCGCCGCGCCGATGGCGCGGATGAGCGCGGTGGTCTTGCTCGGCTCGTGAAGCGAACCGGACACGGCGACGACACGGTAGGCAGCTGTCATGTCGATGAAGCTACTCCCGGCGACGCCCCGCGTCGCGGGGAGCGACACGGGGCGTCATCGGAGGAATCATTACGTCAGTTCACGTCGTCCGGGTGCGAACCGACGCGGCCGGTTCCGTCGAGAGGATCGAGGGCGTCGATCGCCGCGATCTCCGCGTCGGTCAGCTCGAAACCGAACACGTCGAGGTTCTCGCGCAGGCGCTCGGGACGCACCGACTTGGGGAAGACGATGTTCCCCTTCTGCAGGTGCCAGCGAAGCACCGCCTGGGCAGGCGTGACCTCGTGAGCTGCTGCGGCATCAGCCACCGCGGGGGTGTCGAACAGGTCGTACTTGCCCTGCCCGAGCGGACCCCAGGACTCGATGCGGACCCCGTGATCGGATGCCCAGTCCACGACATCGCGCTGCTGGTACGCCGGGTGCAGCTCGATCTGATCGACCGCGGGAGTGACACCCGTCTCGGCGACGATGCGCTCGAGATGCGGGACGAGGAAGTTCGAGACGCCGATGCTGCGGGTGAGGCCCGCATCGCGGATCTCGATGAGCTTCGAGAACGCGTGCACGTAGTCGTCCTTCGCCGGGGTCGGCCAGTGCACGAGGTAGAGGTCGACCTGCTCGAGGCCGAGCTTCTCGAGGCTCTCGGCGATCGCAGCGTTCGGCTCGTCGCCGTGGTGCCGATCGTTCCACAGCTTCGTGGTGATGAACAGCTCGTCGCGAGGGATGCCGGATGCCGCGATCGCCGCACCCACACCCTCCTCGTTGCCGTAGATGGCAGCGGTGTCGATGTGGCGGTAGCCGATCTCGAGAGCCTGGCTCACGGCCTGCTCGGTCTCGTCGGCCGGCACCTTGAAGACGCCGTAGCCGAGCTGCGGGATGGAATGGCCGTCGTTCAGTTCGAGTGCAGGAATCGTCATGAGTCCAGCCTATGACCGGTCGTCCGGGGTGGGCTCGCCATCGCGCGGGCCGCTGCACCGACCAGCCTCTCCAGAGGGCCGCGGCCCACGAACACCGACCACGCGGTCGCGAAGACGATGAGTGCGAGCGCCGTCAGCGCCCAGAAGGCGTTGCTCTGGACGAAGCCGCCGGGGCCGCTGATGAGCGCGACGGAGACGACGTGCAGACTGTATGCCGACAGAGGCATGGAGCCCAGGGCGCCGAGCGGAAGCAGCATCCAGCGCAGAGGTCGGGCGAGCAGCAGGCACAGCGAGATCACCACGAGCGCGAAGCCCCCGGAGCCGAGGATCTCGGCGACGCCGCCTGTATGCGGGTCGACCGCGAAGACCGAGGCGAGCACGGCCCCGAGCGGATCGGCATCTGCCAGCGCCTGCGGATACGCACCCCAGCCGCCCTCTCCCGACCCGCCGGCGCCCTGGGGCGTGCCGATCCCGGCGACCATCCCCACCGCCCCCAGGCCGTATCCGATGACCGTGAGTCCGACGCCCGCACCGAGTGCGATCGCCGCGGTCTCGGCCTGTTCGACGCGCAGGCGCCCGAGTGCCATGCCACCCAGCACGAACGCCATCCACACGGTGATGGGATACGAGCCGTAGAGCACGAAACCGATCCCGGCTCCGTAAGGGTGCAGCGTCAGCGCCGTCACGAGCGCGAGCAGCGGCGGTCCTGCGACCGCCAGCACGGCCGCCGCGAGAAGCAGAGACGACGGACGCCAGCGGAGGAACGGGATCACCGCGACGTAGAGCAGACCGTACAGCGTGAGGATCACCGCGATCGGCGTGCCGAACATCTCCAGGACGAGTCCGATCACGAAGATCACGGCTCCGCGTCCGACGAGGTTCAGCCGCAGGCTCGGGATTCGCGCAGGGTCCGGCAGGTCGCTGCGTCCGGTCATCAGCGCGATCGAGACGCCTGCGAGCACCGCGAACAGGATCGACGAGCGCCCGTGCACGAGCGACGACCACGTCGACGGGTCGAACGGGTCGAACGACCCCGTCTCCCCGATGTGAGCTCCCGCCATGCCGAGGATCGCGAGGCCACGGGCGACATCCAGCCCCAGGATCCGCGGGGGACGTCCGAACTCGCGGAACCAGTGCAGCGCTCTCGTCATCCGACGATCGTATGTGCTCGATCCCGGCATACGATGGAGGGCTATGTCTTCTCCCGTGATCACCTATCCCCCTGAGCTGCCCGTCAGCGCAGCCAGGGAAGAGATCGCCGACGCGATCCGCGACAACCAGGTCGTGATCGTCGCCGGCGCGACCGGCTCCGGCAAGACGACGCAGCTGCCGAAGATCTGCCTCGACCTCGGACGCGAGCGGATCGCGCACACCCAGCCCCGCCGGCTCGCCGCCCGCACGATCGCCGAGCGCGTGGCCGAGGAGCTGCAGGTCGATCTGGGCGGTCTCGTCGGCTACAAGGTGCGCTTCACCGACCAGGTCTCCGACGAGACCCGTGTGGCGCTGATGACCGACGGCATCCTGTTGAACGAGATCCACCGCGACAGGCTGCTCCGCCGCTACGACACGATCATCATCGACGAGGCGCACGAGCGCTCGCTGAACGTCGACTTCCTGCTCGGCTACCTCGTTCGCATCCTGCCGGAGCGGCCGGACCTCAAGCTCATCATCACGTCGGCCACGATCGACCCGGAGAGCTTCGCGAAGCACTTCGCGGACTCGACGGGACGGCCCGCCCCCGTCATCGAAGTCTCCGGACGCACGTACCCCGTCGAGATCAGATACCGCCCGTTGGTCGATGACGAGTCGACAGCATCTCTGAGCCCGTCGCGGGGCGGCGATCAGGAACCGGGCGACGAGGTGACCGCGATCGTGAAGGCCCTGCAGGAGCTCGATCGCGAAGCGGCGGGCGACGTACTGGTCTTCCTTCCTGGTGAGGCCGAGATCCGCGACGCGGCGGACGCCGTGCGTGGCGCGTATCGTTCGCACACCGCGCCCGTCGAGGTGCTGCCGCTGTACGGCCGGCTCTCCGCCGCCGAACAGCACAGGGTGTTCGAGCGCTCTGCGGTCGCCGGCCTCCGCCGTCGGGTCGTCCTCGCGACGAACGTCGCCGAGACGAGCCTCACGGTGCCGGGCATCAAGTACGTGATCGACACCGGCACCGCCCGCATCTCGCGCTACAGCAACCGCTCCAAAGTGCAGCGCCTGCCGATCGAGCCCGTGTCGCAGGCCTCGGCGAATCAGCGTTCCGGTCGAGCGGGTCGAACCAGCGACGGAATCGCGATCCGTCTGTACGGCGAAGACGATTTCGCAGGGCGCCCCGAGTTCACCGAGCCCGAGATCCTGCGCACCTCGCTCGCCTCGGTCGTGCTGCAGATGCTGTCGCTCGGCTTCGGTGACATCACGGAGTTCCCGTTCCTCACTCCCCCCGACTCGCGCGGCGTGAAGGCCGCCCTCGACCTGCTCGGCGAGCTCGGCGCGGTGACGAGCGACGCTTCGGCGGTATCAGGCACGCCGGCGCATCGGCTCACCCGCATCGGGCGCGACATCGCGCGAATGCCGATGGACCCGCGATTCGCACGGATGATCGTCGAGGCGTCTCGCTCGTCGACAGGCTCAGCGGCCCCTGTTCTCAGAGACGTGCTGCCCATCGTCGCCGGACTCTCGATCCAGGACGTCCGCGAGCGCCCCTCCGCCGAGGCCCCGCAGGGCGTGCGCGACGAGGCCGACCGGATGCACGCCCGTTTCGTCGATCCGACGAGCGACTTCCTCACGCTGCTCAACCTGTGGAACCACCTGCGCGAACAGCAGAAGGAGCTCGGCTCCAGCGCCTTCCGGCGCATGTGCCGCAGCGAGCACCTGAACTACGTCCGCGTGCGGGAGTGGTTCGACGTTCACCGCCAGCTGCAGAGCCTCGTGAAGAATCCCAGAACGACCGGTGCGGTGGATCCTGACGCGATTCACCGGGCGCTCCTGTCGGGACTGCTGTCGCAGATCGGCATCCTCGACGAGCGCAGCGCGCCCGCCAGAGGGCAGAGCAAGACGCCGCCCAAGGACGCGAAGCGCAGGATCGCCGAGTACCGGGGAGCCCGCGGCATCCGCTTCTCGATCTTCCCCGGTTCAGGACTCCGCAAGAAGAGCCCGCAGGCGGTGATGGCAGCCGAGATCGTCGAGACCTCGCGCACTTTCGCGCGGACGGTCGCCGCGATCGACCCTGCATGGGCGGAGTCTCTCGCGGGCGACCTCGCCAAGCGGCAGGTCACCGAGCCGCACTGGTCGAAGGACGCAGGAGCCGCGGTCGCCTATGAGAAGGTGACCCTGTTCGGAGTGGAGATCATCCCCCGCCGCCGCGTGCAGTTCGCGCGCATCGATCGGGCGGCTTCCCGCGAGCTGTTCCTGCGGCACGCACTGGTCGAAGGCGAATGGGATCCGTCCCGCATCGACAAGAGGGTCAGCGCGTTCTGGCGCAGCAACGCCGAGCTGCGCAAGAGACTCGAGAAGCTCGAGGAGCGCGAGCGCCGTCGCGACATCCTTGCCGGCGACGAAGCGGTCTTCCGCTTCTACGATGAGCGCATCCCAGCCGAGGTGTTCGACGTCCGCTCCTTCGAGAAATGGTGGCGCGAGGCGCTGACGGCCACGCCGAAGCTGCTCGTGATGCGCGAGAGCGACCTCGTCGACGATGACGAGCGCGCCGATCAGAGCGAATTCCCCACCAGGTGGACGCAGGGCGACCAGGTGCTCGGACTCGCCTACCGCTTCGAGCCGGGTGCGGCGGATGACGGAGTCAGCGTCGTCGTGCCGTTGGCCCTGCTCGCCCAGATCGAGGACCGAGGATTCGATTGGCAGGTGCCGGGGCTCCGGGCCGAGCTCATCACAGGCCTCCTACGCGCCCTGCCGAAGGCGATCCGGCGCCATGTCGTGCCGGCGGCCGACTGGGCCGAGAAGTTCGGCGAGGCGCTTGCCGGCGAGGGCCCGGAGTCGCACGGCGGCACACCACCGCGCACGCTCAAGGAGGCGCTGGCGAAGCTCATCCAGCCGCTCGCGAATCAGCTCGTCGCCGCGAGCGACTTCGACGACGAACGGGTGCCCGCCCACCTGCGCATGAACTTCCGCGCCGTCGACGAGCGCGGGCGCGTGGCCGGCGCCGGTCGAGACCTCGGCGAGCTCCAGGCACGGCTCTCCGACCGGGCTCGGTCGAGCGTGGCGCGGTCTCTGGACAAGAACCGGTCGTTGAGCGAGCGCAGCGAGACGAAACGCATTGCCCTCGCCGTGGCGTCCACCGCGTCCATCGAACGCTCCGGCCTCACCGCCTGGACGTTCGGCGATCTCCCCGAGGTGCTCGACACGCGGGTCGCCGGCGGCGTGGTGCGCGGCTATCCGGCGGTCGTCGACGACGTCAAGAGCGTCTCGGTGCGCGTCGAGGCTACGGCGGATGCTGCGGCGGCGGCGAGCCGTGACGGCGTTCTGCGGCTCGTGCTGCTGAACGTGCCGTCGCCCACCTCGTATGTGCAGGAGCATTTGACCAGCCAGGAGAAGCTCGCGCTCGCGGCTTCTCCCTATCAGAATGCGGCCGCGCTTCTCGAGGACTGCCGTCGGGCAGTCGTCCAGCGGTCTCTCGCCCTTCGACAGGCTCAGGGACCCAGCTCCATTATCCGGACCCAGGCCGCTTTCGAGCAGGCGCGGGATGCCGTCTCGGCCACGCTGGTCGACGAGCTCTTCGCCTGCGTCTCCCTGGTCGCCCGCATCCTCACGAAATCGCGCGAGGTCGAGCGCGGCATCAAGTCGCAGAACTCGCTCGCCCTGCTCGGGCCGCTGAACGACATCCGCACGCAGCTCGCAGGGCTTCTGCACCCGGGGTTCATCTCGGCAGCCGGTGTCGACCGACTGGCGCACTTCCCCCGCTACCTCGACGGCATGATCGATCGTCTGAAGACACTCGCGAACGAGCCGGGCAAGGACCGCACGCGCATGAGCGAGTTCGAGCGGATGGCGAGGGCATACGAAGAGGCCGGAGGCACGATCCCGCTCGTCGCCGGCGCATCTCCGGCGATCGTCGAGACGCGATGGCTGCTCGAGGAGTACCGGGTGAGCGTGTTCGCCCAGCGTCTGGGCACGGCGCAGCCGGTGTCACCTCAGCGGATCACGAAGGCCCTCGCCCCCGCCGGTCGTTGAGCACACCGGTCGTTGAGCGCGAACCGGTAGTTCAGCACGAACCCGGTCGTTGAGCGAGCGAAGCGAGACGAAACGCAGAGACGAAACGCAGAGACGAAACGCAGAGACGAAACGCGATTAGCCTTGTCATCATGGCCCGCGCGATCGTCTACACCGAAATCGGCTCTCCCGACGTCCTGCACCTGACCGAGATCCCCGATCCCCTCGCCGCTCCCGGCGAGGTCGTGGTGCGCATCGAGGCGGCCGGAGTCAATCCGATCGACGCGAAGATCCGCGCCGGAAAGCGCCCATCCCCGCCGATCGTCGAGCCGCGGCGCGTCGGGTTCGATGGCGCCGGCGTGATCGAGGCGCTCGGTGAAGGCGTGGACTCGTACAGCGTCGGTGATCGGGTCGCGATCCGCGACACGGTGGGCACCTATGCGTCTCACCTCGCCGTACCGGCCACGAACCTCGCGGCTCTTCCCGACTCCGTAACGGCGTCCGAGGGCGCCGGCATCGGCATCCCCGCCGGCACGGCGTACCAGTGCCTGAAGTCGCTGGGCGTCAAGGCCGGCGACGTCCTGCTCGTGCATGCAGGCTCCGGCTCGGTCGGCCAGGCCGCCGTGCAGTTCGCCGTCGCCTGGGGTGCCACGGTCATCGCCACCGCGAGCCCCGCCCGGCACGAGCAGCTCCGCGAACTCGGCGCGATCCCCATCGCCTACGGCGAGGGGCTGCTCGAGCGGGTGCGCGAAGCCGCCCCCGGCGGCGTCACCGTTGCCCTCGACGGCGCGGGTACCGACGAGGCGATCGAGACGTCGCTCGCCCTGGTCGCTGATCGCGAGCGCATCGCCACGATCGTCCGAGGTCCGGATGCGGCATCCTTCGGCATCCGAGCCTTCTCCGGCGGCTCGCCGGTGCCCCCCAGCGAGCAGGAGCTCGCCTGGCGTGCGGAGGCGCTCCCAGCGACCATCGCCCTCATCGCCTCGGGGGATTTCACGATCGAGCTGGGGCCCGAGCTGCCGCTCGCCGAGGCCGGGCGCGCGCACGAGCTCGTGGAGTCGCACGCCGCCGACGGGAAGATCATCCTCGTCCCGTGACCCGCCACAGCATCCCCTCCGGACGAGCCCGGCTGGTGGTCGACGCGACCGGTGACGGCGACGCACTGCTGATGATCCACGCCGGCGTCACCGACCGGAGTTCCTGGGAGCCGCTGATCGCCCGCATCGGCGACGGCATGCGCGCTATCCGATACGACGCTCGCGGCTATGGAGAGACCGCATACGAGACCGAGGACGGATGGTCGCCGGTCACGGACGCTGCTGCGGGTGCTGGACGGTCTCGGCATCGACAGGGCCATCGTCATCGGATGCTCGATGGGCGGCCGCACCGCCATCGACCTGGCACTCGCGCACCCGGATCGGGTGGCGGCTCTGGTGCTGATCGCACCGGCAGTCGGTGGAGCACCGGCACCGGTGCTCGATCCGATCGTGGCCGAGCTCGACCGGCAGATGGACGAAGCGGATGCCGCGGGCGATCTCGAAGAGGTGAACCGTCTGGAGTCGATCGTCTGGCTCGACGGACCTGATCGCCCTGGGCGCGCAGCGCCTCGCGCCAGAGAGCTCTTCCTGGCGATGAACGGGATAGCCCTCCACGCCCCCGACCCCGGCGAACAGCTGGTGCCGGATGACGCCTGGAAGCGCCTGGACGAGATCGCCGTGCCGACGCTCGTGCTCGTCGGCGACCTCGACCTCGCGCACGTCCGCCGCAACTCCCAGCAGGTGGCGGCGGCCGTTCCCGGCGCCGAGCTCGTGGAGTTGGGGGATGTCGCGCACCTCCCGCATCTCGAGGCGCACGCCGCCGCCCTCGACACCGTCGCGGAGTTCCTCGGCCGGTAGCGGCGCCTATTCCCCCGGGCGCAACAGTTCGACATACGCCGAGCCGGACCGGCCGGGGTCACGACAATGGTCTGATGAGCGAGTTCGCGACCCAGCAGATCCAGGCCGGCTACGTCCCCGGGACGCCGCAGAACAGCGCCGTCCCCCCGATCTACCAGACGGCCGCGTTCCAGTTCGCCTCGCTCGCCGACGCCGCCGATCTGTTCGCTCTGCGCAAGAGCGGCAATCTGTACAGCCGCAACGCCAGCCCGACCCAGCAGGTGCTCGAGGAGCGTGTCGCCGCGCTCGAGGGGGGTGTCTCCGCCGTCGCCGTGGCCTCCGGCCAGGCCGCCGTCGCGGTCTCCCTGCTCGCGATCGTCGGAGTCCGCGGACACATCGTCGCGGCGAACCAGCTCTACGGCGGCACGGTCGACCTGTTCCAGGACACCTTCGACGACTTCGGGATCGATGTGACCTTCGTCGACCAGGACGACGCGGATGCCTGGCGCGCCGCGATCCGTCCTGAGACGCGCGCCCTGTTCGCGGAATCGGTCGCGAACCCGGTCGCACAGGTGCTCGACATCCGTCTGGTCGCCGACATCGCGCACGATGCCGGCGTCCCCCTCGTGATCGACAACACCGTCGGCACTCCCTATCTCGTCCGCCCGGGCGAGCACGGCGCCGACTTCGTCGTGCACTCGGCGACCAAGTTCCTCTCCGGTCACGGCACCTCGCTCGGCGGTGTAGTCGTCGACCAGGGCACCTTCGACTTCGGCGCGCAGCCCGAACGCTGGCCGCAGTTCACGGCCGAGTACAAGCGGGTCCCCGGTCTCGTGCTGTGGGAGCGCTTCGGCATCGGGCAGGCGTTCGCGGCGCTGGTGAAGTCCAAGTACGTGCACGATCTCGGCCCCTCGCTGTCGCCCTTCAACGCCTGGCAGATCCTTCAGGGGATCGAGACGCTCGACCTGCGGGTGGCGCGCCAGTCGTCGACCGCGTTCGCCGTCGCGCAGTTCCTGGCGCAGCATCCGTCGGTCTCCCATGTGAACCACCCCGGCCTCGCGGGCAACCGCTGGCACGACCTCGCGACCCGGTACCTCCCGAGCGGCGTCCCTTCGGTGTTCTCCTTCGATCTGGCGGGTGCGGAGGACGAGGGCACGCAGCAGCGCGTCGCGCGCGTCATCGACAGTCTGAAGGTCGTGCGCCTGGTCGCGAACATCGGCGACGCGCGCAGCCTCGTCGCCCACCCCGCTTCGATGACGCACTCGCACCTGAACGCCGAGCAGCGAGCCGCTGCCGGCATCTCCCTGAACACGATCCGGCTGTCGGCCGGTCTGGAAGATCCGCGCGACATCATCGCCGATCTCGATCAGGCACTCGCCGTCGGCTGAACAACTACGCTGAGACCATGACTGGTCTTCGTTGGGGAATCCTCGCGACCGGCGGCATCGCCGGCGCGTTCGCATCCGACCTCCGCACCGCGGGGCGTGATCTGGTCGCGGTCGGCTCGCGCTCACAGGAATCGGCGGATGCCTTCGCGGTGCGCTTCGAGATCCCCCGCGCTCATGCCTCCTACGAGGCGCTGGTCGCCGACCCGGACGTCGACATCGTCTACGTGTCGACGCCGCACCCGATGCATCACGAGAACGCGCGTCTGGCGCTCGAGGCCGGCAAGCACGTGCTCGTCGAGAAGGCGTTCACGCTGAACCGCTCAGAGGCCGAGGACCTGCAGCGGCTCGGCGCCGAGCGCGGTCTGCTCGTGATGGAGGCCATGTGGTCGCGCTACCTTCCGCACATGATCCGCATCCGCGAGATCATCGCCGCAGGAACCCTCGGTGAGATCCGCGCGGTGAGCGCCGACCACACCCAGCTCCTCCCCTCCGATCCGGAGCATCGCCTGAACGCGCTCGAACTCGGCGGCGGCGCCCTGCTCGATCTGGGCATCTACCCCATCTCTTTCGTGTGGGACATCCTCGGCGCCCCCACAACAGTGAAGGCGGTGGGCCGTCTGATCGAGACGGGAGCGGATGCCGAAGTGGCCACGGTCATGACGCATGACACAGGCGCAGTGTCGACCACGCTCTCCTCGTCTCGAGGAGCGGGCCCGAACGCCGCGAGCATCGTGGGGACAGAGGCCCGGATCGACATAGATCGCGTGTGGTACTCCCCTACGACCTTCCGCGTGACCCTGCCGGACGGCACGGTCGTCGAGGAGTTCGCCTCCGACGAGGTGGCCGGGCGGGGCATGGAGTATCAGGCGCTGGCCGCCGAGCGCTACGTCGCCGACGGCTCGCTCGACTCCGACGTGCTGCCGGTCGCCGAGAGCGTGGCGATCATGGGCACGCTCGACGAGATCCGAGCGCAGATCGGCGTGCGGTACCCGAGCGAGGAGGCCGACAATGGCTGAGACCACAGACGCCCGCGTCGCCGTCTACCTGGACTTCGACAACATCGTCATCTCCTGGTACGACCGCGTCCACGGCCGCAATTCCTACGGCAAGGACCGTCAGCGCATCACGGAGCATCCGAACGATCCCGAGGTCGTCGAGCGCCTGAAGGGCGCGATGATCGAAGTCGGCGCCATCATCGACTACGCGGCCTCCTTCGGCACACTCGTGCTCACTCGCGCCTACGCCGACTGGTCCTCACCCGTGAACGCCGAGTACCGCTCGCAGCTCGTGGCCCGCGCCGTCGACCTGGTGCAGCTGTTCCCCGCTGCCGCGTACGCGAAGAACGGCGCCGACATCCGTCTGGCGGTCGATGCCGTCGAGGACATGTTCCGGCTGCCCGACCTGACCCACGTCGTGATCGTCGCCGGCGACAGCGATTACGTGCCGCTCGCACAGCGCTGCAAGCGACTCGGCCGCTACGTGATCGGTGTCGGCGTCGCCGGTTCCACGGCGAAGTCCCTGGCTGCGGCCTGCGACGAGTTCGAGTCGTACGACTCCCTGCCCGGCGTGGTGCGGCCCACGAAGGCTGCGCCGCCGGTGGCGGTCGTCGAGCCGGCGATCGTCCCCGAGCCGGAGCCCGAACCCGCCGCCAAGACGAAGACCGCCCCGAAGAGCAGGTCGCGGACGAAGGCCGCAACGGCCGCAGCCTCCGCCGTGCCGCCTGCCCTCGATGAGCAGGGCGAAGCCACGGCACTTCTGCAGCGCGCTCTGCGCCTGGGCCACGACAAGACCGATGCCGACGAGTGGCTGCACAGCTCGGCCGTCAAGACGCACATGCGCCGAATGGACCCCTCGTTCAGCGAGAAGGCCCTCGGCTACCGTTCGTTTTCGGACTTCCTGAAATCGCGAGGCGACATCGCCGAGCTCGAGGAGACAGGACACGAGCGCCTGGTCAAGCTGCGCGAGTCCGCCGCCTGACCGTGAGGAACGTTCCACAGTCTCCGTATGCCAGGGCGCTGGGCGACCGGATCGATGAGCTGCACCCGCGTCTGCGCGCCTACTTCCAGCCGGTCCCGGAGGGGAAGGTCGGCGTCGGCGAGGGCGTCTTCTCGTACGTGGGAACGACTCGGCGCTGGCTGTGGCCGTTCCTTCGCCTGCTCGAGCGGCGCGGTGTGGTCGCGGCCTGCGGTGAGCACGACGTGCCGTTCCGTGTGGTGAACCGCACGGTGGCCTCTCGCGCGATCGGCACACGTGAGTTCCACTTCGCCCGCGGCTCCTGGACGATGCACGACGCCGTCGCGGTGACCCGCCACGGCCGCGTCGTCGACGAGCTCGGAGAACCCGCGCTGGTCGCCGCGTGCTTCGACGTCGATGTGCAGGGCGGCGCGCTCGCCCTCACGAGCAGGGCCGTCGGCATCCGTCTCGGCCGGCTCCGAGTGCGGGCTCCGCGCTTGCTCTCGCCGGTCGTCCGCCTCAGCGAGAGCTTCGACGACGAGATCGACCGGCAGCGCGTGGCGCTCACCGTCGACGTCCCCTTGATCGGCCGGGTGTACGAGTATCACGGGTCCTTCTCCTATCGCCTCGAGGAGGCATCGTCGTGAACACAGGACGCGTCGTGATCGGCGGCTCCAGCGGATTCATGGGGCAGTACCTGCTGCCCCGATTGCGCGAAGCAGGACGCGAGGTCGTGACGATCTCGCGATCGAACGCCGACATCGCCTGGGGTGATCAGGACGCGATCGATCGAGCCGTCGACGGCTCCTCGCTCGTGGTCGGTCTGGCCGGCAAGAGCGTGAACTGCCGATACACAGCGGAGAACCGCGCCGAGATCTTCCGCTCGCGTCTCGACACGACGAAGGCCTTGAGCGGGGCGATCGCGAGAGCCGAGAACCCGCCCGCGCTGTGGGTGAACTCCTCCACCGCGACGATCTACCGCCACGCCGAGGATCGTCCGATGACGGAGTCGACCGGCGAGATCGGCACCGGGTTCTCCGTCGAGGTCGCGAAGGCCTGGGAGAAGGCGCTGTTCGCCGACTACCTGCCCACGACCCGCCGCGTGGCACTGCGCAGCACGATCGTGCTCGGCCACGGCGGCGTCCTCGGTCCGCTGAAGAATCTCGCGCGACTCGGCCTCGGCGGAGCCCAGCACGACGGATGGTGGCCGGTGAGCAGGGCCCGGCGAGCGGCCGGCACCGCGCATCTGACCGGTGCCAGACGCGGTCGACAGCGGTTCAGCTGGGTGCACGTCGACGACGTCGCGCGCATCATCGACTTCCTGGAGGAGCATCCGGAGCTCGACGGCCCCGTGAACGCGGCATCCCCGAACCCGGTCGACAACACGACCTTCATGGCCACGGTGCGCGCGGTGCTGGGGGCCCGCATCGGGCCGCCGATGCCCCGATGGATGCTCGAGATCGGGGCGATCGGCATCCGCACCGAGACCGAGCTGATCCTCAAGAGCCGATGGGTGCTGCCCGAGAAGCTCAGCGCAGCCGGCTTCGAATTCCGCTATCCGACGCTGGAAGCCGCAGTCAGAGAGTCATTCGACCGCTAGCTGTCGGTCGAGTCGCGTTTGCGCTTCTCGATCTCCTCGCGCAGCCGCCATTCCTCGATCTCGCGGTCGAGGTCGGCGATCTGCTGCTCGGTGGTGCGCGTGTCGACGGGGACGGCAGGCGCCGCAGGCGCCGCGGTGCGAGGCGGATGCTGCTCGCGTCGGGCCATGCGCGGGAGCCGGATCCCCGCCTCCGCGTACTCCCGGCCGATCGCGAACCACAGGAGGCCGCCGATGAGCGGCAACAGGATCACGATGATCAGCCACGCCATCTTGGGCAGGAAGCGCACCTGCGAATCGTCACGCGTGATGATGTCGATCAGGGCGCCGATCATCAAGGCGATGACGAGAAGGTAGAACACGAGCTGCATGGCTTCAGGCTAGACGACGGCTGCCGGTTCAGGGGAGGAGGTGTCCTGCGGCCCGGAACAGCTCGTACCACTCGGCTCTGGTCAGCTCGATGTCGGCGCCGGCTGCGGCATCCTGCACCCGTTCGGGCGTCGTGGTGCCGAGCACGACCTGCATCTTCGCCGGATGACGCGTGATCCACGCGGTCGCGATCGCGATCGGCGTGACGCCGTGAGATGCCGCGAGCCGGTCGATGACGGTGTTGAGTTCGGCGTACTCGGGGTTGCCGAGGAACACGCCGGTGAAGAATCCGCCTTGGAAGGGCGACCATGCCTGCACCGTGATGCCCTTGATGCGGCAGTACTCGACGATGCCGCCGCCGTCGCGCACCACGCTCTGATCCTCGCTCGCCATGTTCGCGGCGACCGGCTGGGCGATGATCGGCGCGTGCGTGATCGACAGCTGCAGCTGGTTGGCGACGATCGGCTGCCGCACCGCGGTCTGCAGCAGGTCGATCTGCCGCGGCGTGTGGTTCGAGACGCCGAAGGCGCGGACCTTGCCCGACGTCTCCAACTCGTCGAAGGCCCGAGCGACCTCCTCCGGTTCGACGAGTGCGTCAGGTCGGTGCAGCAGCAGCACGTCGATGTAGTCGGTGCGCAGCGCTTTCAGCGAGCCGTCGACCTGAGTCATGATGTGCTCGTACGAGAAGTCGAACATGCCCTGGGCGGGCAAGATGCCGCATTTGGTCTGCAGCACGATCTCCTCGCGCTCGTCGCCGCTCAGCGCCAGGGCTTCGGCGAACCGCTCCTCGCAATAGTGCATGCGCCCGCCGTAGATGTCCGCGTGGTCGAAGAAGTCGATCCCCGCTCCGCGAGCCGCGTCATACAGTGCGCGGATCTCGGCATCCGTCTTGCTGTCGATGCGCATCATTCCGGAGATGACGGCCGGGGCGGTGGCGGTGCCGAACGGTACTGTCTTCATACCGCCACGATAATGGCATCATGGCATTCCTCGTCTCCCCCGCTCCCGTCACGCTCACCGGCTCCCTCGTCGAACTGCGCCCGCTCGACCCCTCGCATGCCGACGGACTGATCGACGCCGTGACCGAGGGAGACCTCTGGAAGAACGCCTGGTACACCTCGGTGCCGTCGCCTGACGGCGTGGTCGCGGAGATCGATCGCCGGATCTCTCTCATCGAGACCGGCGAGATGGTGCCGTTCACAGCCTTTGACGCGACCGGACGAGTGCTGGGGATGACGTCGTTCTACGACCTGGAGGCTGACGTTCCGCGGCTGCACATCGGGTACACCTGGAATCGCCCCTCCGCTCACGGCACCGGCACGAACGCGGAGTCGAAGCTGCTGCTCATGCAGCACGCCTTCGAGACGCTCGGTGTGTTCCGCGTGGGTCTCACGACGCAGTGGGTGAACTTCCAGTCGCGCGCCGCGATCGAGCGCCTGGGGGCCAAGCAGGACGGCGTGATGCGGGCCATGAGCCGCTACCGCAACGGCGCACTGCGCGACAGCGTCGAGTTCTCGATCATCGAGCCGGAGTGGCCCGCCGTGAAGGCGAACCTCGAAGCGCGCCTCGCGAAGAGGCGCTGAGCGTCACTCGGTGGGGTTGCCCGACCAGTTGTCGCTGCGGCGGGTGGCGTCGTTCTTGCCGGCGCGCATCAGGAACGCGATCGACAGCGACACGATGAGCAGACCCGCCACGAACACGAGCCCCTGGAAGTCGGCGATCGACTGCGCGAAGCCCATGAGCCAGATTCCTCCGAGGAAGAGGATCAGGAAGAAGATGAGGCTGAGGATCACGGGGGCTCCTGTCGTTGCGGGCAGTTATCAGGATACCGTGCGGCTGAAGGTCACGACATCGCCGCGGCGCGAGCGCGTGACGACGAGACCGACCCGCTCCAGTCGGGTGAAGACCCGGCGGGGCAACGGTGGGAGCTCTGCGGTGCGTCCGGGCGCAGGCTTCGCGAGGCCGATGAACAGCGAGAGATCGACGCCTCTCCCCCGCAGCTCGACGCGTGCGTAGTCGCTGCCCCCTCGCCAGCGCAGGTGCTCGAGATCCGAGAAGCGGATGACGGATGACGACTCCCCCACCGTGAGGCGGACCTCGTCGTTCCCGAAAGCGATCGTGCACTCCTCGGTGCGCCGGCGCAGCACGGTGCTGAGCGCGGCGTAGGCGGGGAGGCCGAGCACGATGCCGATGAGGACGATCGACAGCCGCGCACCGAGGTGCGAGACGGCATCGTCGAACGCGATCAGCAGCGCGATCCCGAAGCCCGAGACGGCGAGCACGACACCGACGATCGCGACCGTCACCTGACGCATACGGAGCCGGATCGCCCTGACGCTCACGAACGAGCCGTCACCGCCCTCGTCGCGTTCCCACTGCGGGGTCGTCCGGGTGGGTGCGTTCCTGCGTTCGCGGCGGGTGAGAGCATCCGTCACCCTGCTGAGCAGCCCCAGCCAGATCCAGGCCACCGCCGTGATCCCGGCCATCTGCACCACGATCAGGGCCGCACCGACGGGCTCGGGAAGCGCGGCGAGGAGCGGACCCCCGAACTCGATCATCGCGAACCCCTCGGCGGAGATCACGACGGCACCGGCGATGTGCAGGAAGAGCCCGTTCCGGCGCATCCGGAACGTGAGGTTCACGAAGGCGAAGCCGAGACACCAGCCGCCGACGAGCATCAGCAGCAAAGGGACGATGCCGAGGTCATTCGTGACGAGCATGGCGACGAACGCCGCGGCGAGCAGCACCAGCCCGCAGATCGTGGCCTTCACGCTGTCGCTTCCATCACGGCAATCCTAGAGCCGCGATTCCTCGCCCTTCGCGCACGCAGACGCCCTCTCGGCGACAGCGGCCTTTGTGTGAGGTCTATGTCGTCATCCATGGCTGAGGCTCCCACCGTGCGCGGTAGCGTGGAGCCATGAACGCTCCCGTCGATCCGACCCGCACTGCCGCCTGGTCCGAGCTCACCACCCTGCGCGACTCGTTCTCCCCCGACCTGCGCGGCTGGTTCGCCGCCGATCCCGACCGCGCAGAGCGCCTCTCGCTTCCCCTGGCCGACCTGCATGTGGACCTGTCGAAGAACCTGGTGACCGACGACGTCCTCGCCGCTCTCCTGCGCCTGGCCGAGGAGACCGGCGTCGCCGGGCGCTACCAGGCGATGTTCTCGGGTGTGCACCTCAACACGACCGAGGATCGCGCGGTGCTGCACACGGCACTTCGACGCCCGGCCGGCAGCTCCCCCGCCCTCGTCGTCGACGGCCAGGACGTGGACGCCGATGTGCAGGGCGTCCTCGACTCGCTGTCCGCGTTCGCGGCTCGCGTCCGGTCCGGCGACTGGCGCGGCGTCACCGGCAAGAAGGTCACGCACGTCGTCAACATCGGCATCGGCGGTTCCGATCTCGGGCCGGTCATGGTGTACGAAGCACTCAAGCCGTACGCGGATGCCGGCATCCAAGCCCGGTTCGTCTCGAACATCGACCCGACCGACCTCGCGCAGAAGACCAGTGATCTCGACCCCGAGACCACGCTGTTCATCGTGGCATCGAAGACGTTCACGACTCTCGAGACGCTCACCAACGCACGCCTCGCGCGCGACTGGCTGTGGGCCGGGCTGACCGCGGCCGGCGCGATCGACGACACCGACGACGCCCGCACCGACGCCGTCTCGCACCACTTCGTCGCCGTCTCGACCGCTCTCGACAAGGTCGCCGCCTTCGGCATCAACCCCGTCAACGCCTTCGGGTTCTGGGACTGGGTGGGCGGCCGCTACTCGGTCGACTCCGCGATCGGCCTGTCGCTCGCGATCGCGCTCGGCCCTGACGTGTTCCGCGACCTTCTCGCCGGCTTCCACGCCGTCGACGAGCACGTGCGCACCACGCCGCTCGAGAAGAACGTCCCCGTGCTGATGGGGCTCCTGAACGTCTGGTACGTGAACTTCTTCGGCGCCCAGTCGCACGCAGTGCTCCCCTACGCCCAGCAGCTCAGCCGCTTCCCCGCGTACCTGCAGCAGCTGACCATGGAGTCGAACGGCAAGTCCGTGCGCTGGGATGGCTCGCCCGTCACGACCGACACCGGAGAGGTGTTCTGGGGTGAACCGGGCACCAACGGTCAGCACGCGTTCTACCAGCTCATCCATCAGGGCACGCGGCTGATCCCCGCCGACTTCATCGCGTTCGTGAACCCGGCGTACCCGCTGACCGATGGCGGGCAGGATGTGCACGCGCTGTTCCTGGCGAACTTCCTCGCGCAGACCAAGGCACTCGCGTTCGGCAAGACTGCAGAGGAGGTCGAGGCCGAGGGCACCACGGGCGCCCTCGTCGCCGCCCGCACCTTCGCCGGCAACCGGCCGACCACGTCGATCTTCGCCCCGGCTCTCACCCCGCAGGTGCTCGGTCAGCTGATCGCTCTCTACGAGCACATCACGTTCACGCAGGGCACGATCTGGGGCATCAACTCCTTCGACCAGTGGGGCGTCGAGCTCGGCAAGCAGCTCGCCATGCAGATCGCCCCGGCGATCGAGGGCGACGCCGCGGCGATCGAGGCGCAGGATGCATCGACGAAGGCTCTGCTGGCGTACTACGCGGCGAACCGCAAGCAGTAGCCGGTAGTCACGCGACGCGCTCCTGCCCCGTGATCCACGGGGACAGGGGCGTGCGCAGCGCCGCGAGACCGAGCACGAGGGGCACGACGAGCCCGATCCCGAACTGCGCCCAGGGCGAGACATCGAGCCAGAGCACGAGCGGATGCAGCAGCACCACCGTGAGCAGCGGCAGCGCCAGGAGAGTGCACGCTCTCGAGAATCGGCCGGGCCGCACGATCCCCTCGGCGAGGAGGACCAGACCGATCGAGATGGCGCTCGACGCGAGGGTCGAGACCACCGGCGTGCCGTTGTCGCCGAGCTTGATGTCCAGAGGCGCCGCCCAGCCGACGGAGACGAGAACCACGCCCACCGCGAGCGAGATCGCGCCGGCGGTAAGGGGACGGGAGATCCGGTCCCGCGCGCGGCGCAGCGCATCTCCGATCAGCAGGTAGATGAGGCAAGTCGCGACGTAGCCGATGCCGAGCGGCGTGCGCGAGAGCGGTTCCGGCCAGGTCCATGCGATGACGGCGCCGGCGAGGCCGACCGCCCACTGCAGCGCATTGGGAAGCCGCTCGAGCAGGCGGAACAGCACCGCCGTGAAGAACAGCGCCGAGACGAACCACAGCGTGACGAACGGCATCTGCGCGTGGCGTCCGCCCTCCGCGGCGCCGACGATCGTCGTGATCGCGTCGCCCGGTCGCACCACGACGAGCGCCACCGAGAGCACGGCGAACGCGGCGACGTAAGGCCGACCGAGGCTCAGCGCTCGTCGTGAGACCTCGGCGCTCAGCATCCGTCCCGGCTTCCAGAGATATCCGGTCAGGATGAAGAACACCGCGACATGCCAGGTGTACAGCCAGTCCTGAGTGACTTCTTTCGTGAAGGCGTGCCCGGCGACGATCGCCCCCACCGCGATGAGGCGGACGAGGTCGACGGCTCCGGAACGAGCGGGGAGCTGAGCAGGCATCGCCCCAGTATCCGCCCCCGCCCCTATGAGAGCAGTGGGCTTGACCGGCGAGCTCGCGACCTCATCCGCAGGGCCACCGGTCATTGCGCTCCCTCTCGCGCGGATGCTGAAGGAACAGCCGTATTCCGCGTGATCAGGCGCCTGTCAAGGCCCTGTCCGCGCCGCGCGAACTCGGGCATCGTCGTGTTGCGGCACAGCGCCGCCCTTCCGAAAGGAGTACCCGAATGACCATCGGAACCGGAATCGTGCTGTTCGTGATCGGCGCCATCCTCACGTTCGCACTCGACATCCAGCTCGAGGGCGTGAACCTCGACATGATCGGCTACATCCTGATGGCAGCAGGCGCCGTCGCCTTCCTCATCGGGCTCATCCTCCTCCTCGTCCGCCGCGATCGCCCGCGCGGGACGACGGTGGTCGAGGACGACGTCCTCTGACCATCGCAGAAAGACGGAGGGGCGGATGCTGTCAGCATCCGCCCCTCCGTCTTTGTCAGCTTGTTCAGAAGTCCCAGTCGTCGTCTTCCGTGGCCTCGGCCTTGCCGATCACGTACGACGAGCCTGACCCCGAGAAGAAGTCGTGGTTTTCGTCGGCGTTCGGTGAGAGCGCCGACAGGATCGCCGGGTTCACGTTGGTCACGGTCGACGGGAACATCGCCTCGTAGCCGAGGTTCATCAGAGCCTTGTTGGCGTTGTAGTGCAGGAACTTCTTGACGTCCTCGGTCAGGCCGACGCCGTCGTAGAGGTCCTGCGTGTACTGCACCTCGTTGTCGTAGAGCTCGAACATCAGGTTGAAGGTGTAGTCCTTCAGTTCCTGACGACGCTCTTCGGTCTCGTTCTCGAGACCCTTCTGGAACTTGTAGCCGATGTAGTACCCGTGCACGGCCTCATCGCGGATGATGAGGCGGATGAGGTCGGCCGTGTTCGTCAGCTTCGCCTTGGACGACCAGTAGATCGGCAGGTAGAAGCCCGAGTAGAAAAGGAACGACTCGAGCAGGGTCGAGGCGACCTTGCGCTTGAGCGGGTCGTCTCCCTGGTAGTAGTCCATGATGATCTGAGCCTTCTTTTGAAGGTTCGGATTCTCGGTCGACCAGCGGAACGCCTCGTCGATCTCCTTGGTCGACGCGAGCGTCGAGAAGATGGACGAGTAGCTCTTCGCGTGCACCGACTCCATGAAGGCGATGTTGGTGTACACCGCCTCCTCGTGCGGGGTGATCGCGTCCGGGATCAGCGAGACGGCGCCCACGGTTCCCTGGATCGTGTCGAGCAGCGTGAGTCCGGTGAAGACGCGCATCGTGAGCAACTGCTCCTCGGGCGTCAGCGTGTTCCACGACTGGACGTCGTTCGACAGCGGCACCTTCTCGGGCAGCCAGAAGTTGTTCACCAGACGGTTCCAGACCTCGAGGTCCTTGTCGTCCTGGATGCGGTTCCAGTTGATCGCCTGAACGCTGTCGACCAGCTTGAGCGGGGGGTGAGGAGTCATGATGATTCGTCGTTTCTTTGAAACTGGGTCACTGAGCCTGTCGAAGTGTCAGAGCATGCAGGAGACGCACTCGGCCATGTCGGTGCCCTCCAGTGCCATCTGACGCAGACGGATGTAGTAGATCGTCTTGATGCCCTTGCGCCATGCGTAGATCTGCGCCCGGTTGATGTCGCGCGTGGTGGCGGTGTCCTTGAAGAACAGCGTCAGCGACAGGCCCTGGTCGACGTGCTGCGTGGCGGCCGCGTAGGTGTCGATGACCTTCTCGTAGCCGATCTCGTATGCGTCCTGGTAGTACTCCAGGTTGTCGTTCGTCATGAACGCGGCCGGGTAGTAGACGCGGCCGAGCTTGCCTTCCTTGCGGATCTCGATCTTCGACGCGATCGGGTGGATCGAGCTCGTCGAGTTGTTGATGTACGAGATCGAGCCGGTCGGCGGGACGGCCTGCAGGTTCTGGTTGTAGATGCCGTGCTTCTGGACGGACTCCTTCAGCTCGGCCCAGTCGGCCTGCGTCGGGATGAACTGTCCGGCGAACATCTCCTTGACCTTGTCGGTCGCGGGGACCCACTCCTGGTCGATGTACTTGTCGAAGAAGGCGCCCGACGCGTACGTGGAGTCCTCGAAGCCGTCGAAGGCGACACCGCGCTCGATCGCGAGCTTGTTCGATGCACGCAGCGCGTGGAAGAGCACCGTGTAGAAGTAGATGTTCGTGAAGTCGATGCCCTCTTCGGAGCCGTAGTACACGTGCTCACGAGCGAGGTAGCCGTGCAGGTTCATCTGACCGAGGCCGATCGCGTGGGAGCGGTCGTTGCCGTCCTCGATCGAGCGGACCGAGGCGATGTGGCTCTGGTTGCTCACCGCGGTGAGTCCGCGGATCGCGGTCTCGACGGTCGCACCGAGGTCGCCGCCGTCCATCGCCAGCGCGATGTTCATCGAGCCGAGGTTGCAGGAGATGTCCTTGCCGATCTGGTCGTACGAGAGGTCCTCGTTGTACGTGGTCGGCGTGTTGACCTGCAGGATCTCGCTGCAGAGGTTGGACATGTTGATGCGGCCCTTGATCGGGTTCGCCTTGTTCACCGTGTCCTCGAACATGATGTACGGGTAACCCGACTCGAACTGGATCTCGGCGATGGTCTGGAAGAACTCGCGCGCGTTGATCTTGGTCTTCTTGATGCGCGGGTCGTCGACCATCTCGCGGTACTTCTCGGTGACCGAGACGTCGCCGAACGGCACGCCGTAGACCTTCTCGACGTCGTACGGCGAGAACAGGTACATGTCCTCGTCGTTCTTCGCGAGCTCGAACGTGATGTCCGGCACGACGACGCCCAGCGAGAGGGTCTTGATGCGGATCTTCTCGTCGGCGTTCTCGCGCTTGGTGTCGAGGAAGCGCATGATGTCGGGGTGGTGCGCGTTGAGGTACACCGCACCGGCGCCCTGACGTGCGCCCAATTGATTGGCGTAGCTGAAGCTGTCTTCGAGGAGCTTCATCACGGGGATGATGCCGCTGGACTGATTCTCGATCTGCTTGATCGGAGCGCCCGACTCGCGGATGTTCGACAGCAGAAGCGCCACGCCGCCGCCGCGCTTGGAGAGCTGCAGGGCGGAGTTGATGCCGCGGGCGATCGACTCCATGTTGTCTTCGATGCGCAGCAGGAAGCAGCTGACCAGCTCACCGCGCTGGGCCTTGCCCGCGTTGAGGAAGGTCGGGGTGGCCGGCTGGAAGCGCCCGGAGATGATCTCCTCGACGAGGTTGACCGCGACCTGCTCGTCACCGTCGGCCAGGGCCAGAGCGGTCATCACGACGCGGTCCTCGAAGCGCTCGAGGTAGCGCTTGCCGTCGAAGGTCTTCAGCGTGTAGCTGGTGTAGTACTTGAACGCGCCGAGGAAGGTCTCGAACCGGAACTTCTTCGAGTACGCGAGGTCGTTGAGCTTCTGGATGAACTCGAAGGGGTACTTCTCGAGGACGGCGCCCTCGTAGTACTCCTTCTCGACGAGATAGTCCAGACGCTCCTTGAGCGAGTGGAAGAACACCGTGTTCTGGTTCACGTGCTGCAGGAAGTACTCCCGCGCGGCCCGCTTGTCGGCGTCGAACTGGATCTTGCCGTTCGCGTCGTACAGGTTGAGCATCGCGTTGAGGGCGTGATAATCCATGCCCTCGTATGCGGGGTTCGCCTTGAACGCCACCGTCTCGGTCACTGAAGCTGCCACCGTCTTTCCAATCCGTCGGTCACGCGATCGACATCGTCTTGTGTGCCGAAGATCTCGAGCCGATACAAGTGAGGCACGTGGCACTTGCGGCTGATGATGTCACCGGCGAGACAGAACGACTCGCCGAAGTTGGTGTTGCCCGCGGAGATGACCCCGCGGAGGTTGCGCCGGTTGTTCTCGTCGTTGAGGAACCGGATCACCTGCTTGGGCACGGCGCCTCGTTCGACGCCACGACCTTCACCCCCGCCGTAGGTAGGGGTGACGAGTACGAAGGGCTCGTCGATGACGAGGGGCCCTTCCTGAGAGCGGAGCGGGATGCGATGGGCCGGAAGCCCGAGTTTCTCGACGAAGCGCGCGGTGTTGCCCGACACGCTCGAGAAGTAGACCAGGAGCGGCGCTGCGGTCGCGACGGCGCTCATAGCTCTCTCCTTGGGTTCCTGAGCCTGTCGAAGGGCTTGGGTTGGTGAGCGTGTCGAACTACGCCAGACGGGACGCCAGTTCGGCGATCTTGTCGGGACGGAAGCCCGACCAGTGGTCCTCGTCGGTGACGACGACCGGTGCCTGCATGTAACCGAGCGCCTTGACCTGCTCGAGGGCCGTCGGGTCCTCCGACAGGTCGTGGATCTCGTACTCGATGCCCTGGGCATCCAGCGCGCGATAGGTGGCGTTGCACTGAACGCAGGAAGGCTTCGTGTAGACCGTGATCGACATCGTGATTTCCCCTCAAATCTCTGGCTCGATCCCTTGATCGAGCGACTTTCTCCGGCAGACCCCCGCCGGGACTTCAATACTACATATAGGTGCGGACATTGGAAGCGACCACAAGGGGTAGTAGTTACATCCGTGTAGTTTTCCACCGTTCTCCACTGATACAACACAGGTTCTCCACCGTTTCTTCCACAGGTCGACGGGGGTCGAACAGACCGTCGAAACGCGGAATCACGCGGCTCGAAACCACCCCCGTGAGAACCATCCACAGGCGGCACGTTACGCCGGGCATCCGACATCGGATTTTCTGTGGAAAGAACACCTCGGCGTGTCGCGGCGTGTCGCCCGCGCCCCGTCTCGACCCGCGTCCCCGACCCCCGGTAGCGTGGTGTGGTGGCGGGATACAGAGAGCTTCTTCGCACGCCCGGTGTGGGGCGCATGATCGCCGCACAGCTGACCGCGCGGTTCCCCAACGGGATGAGCTCGCTCGCCATCCTGCTGCACGTCGAGCAGCAGACCGGATCGTATGCGGCAGCGGGTCTCGTGCTCGCCGCGACCAGCGTGGGGCAGGCTGTAGCCGGCCCGCTCACGAGCCGCTGGATGGGCGCCTGGGGCATGCGCCGCGTGTTGACGCTCACCCTCAGCGTCTGCATGGTCGCCGTGCTCGGCCTCGCCCTGCTGCCCCTCACGCTGCCCGGCTACATGATCCTGGGCTGCGTCGCGGGTCTGTCGACCCCGCCGATCCAGGCCGCAGTGCGCACCATCTACCCCAAGCTCGTGACCTCCTCGCAGCTCACCCCTCTCTTCTCACTCGACGCCTCGCTGCAGGAGATCATCTGGATCCTCGCGCCCGTGCTGATCACGCTCGTCTCCACGCAGATCGGCACGGTGGAGGGCCTCCTGCTGGTCGCCATCATCCTCGCCGCGGGCGGGGCGTGGTTCATCCTCTCCCCCGAGGTGGGCAGGGTGCGCATCCCGCGCAGCCGCAACGCTCTCGGCAAGGTCGTCCTCAAGCCTCCGGTGATGCTCGCGACGGTGATCGGATTCCTCCTCATCGGCGCCTGCGCGGCCGTCGAGGTCGGCGTCGTCGCCTCGTTCGAGCACGGCAGCCTCGCAGCCGGCCTCGTGCTCGCGGTCTTCTCCGTAGGCAGCCTGGCGGGCGGCCTCGCTTTCGGGCACATCCCGATCGGGCCGTGGGCGATGGCACGGCGGCTGACGATCGTGACGGTCGGACTCGCCCTGACCATGGTGATGCTGAACGCGTACTGGCTGGGCGGCACGCTCGTGCTCGCGGGCATCGGGATCGCCCCTGCACTCGCCGTGCTCTTCGCGATCACTTCGGCGAGCGTGAAGTTCAGCGAGACCGCCGAGGCGTTCGGCTGGGCGGGCACCGGGCAGCTCATCGGCGCCGCGGCCGGATCGGCTGTGGCCGGATTCCTCGTCGAGGTCGGAGACTGGCGGGGAGCCTACCTCGCAGCGACCCTGTTCGCGGCCGTCGGCCTGATCGTCTCGATCGTGTTCGTGCGCGCATTCCCCGATCTCCGAGGTCGCGACGCCAGCCCCGCACCCGACACCGAGCCGCTCGCGGTGACCTCGTCATAGGCTGGGCACATGCCTGCGCCGCTGACGCTCCCCCGCCTCTCCTGGGGCGACCCCGCATCCGCCCGTCGAGCGCTCCTCGTGCACGGCCTCGGCTCCTCCGCCGCACTGATGTGGCGTCTCGGAGACGCGCTCGCGAACGCCGGATGGCATGCGACGGCCGTCGATCTGCGCGGTCACGGCGACGCCCCGCGCGCGCTCGACTACACGGTCGCGGCCTACGGAGCTGATCTCGCGGCAACCCTGCCCGAGAGCGACGGCCGCTGGGACGCCGTGATCGGACACTCGCTGGGAGGGGCGTCCAGCACGGTCGCCGCGGCATCCGTCCCCGACTGGACCAGGAGGCTCGTGCTCATCGATCCCGCGATCGTGCTCGAAGGGCGCGATGCGAAGGCGATCCGCAAGAGCCAGCAGCGGGCCTTCGACGACAACCGCGTCGAGGTCGTGCGCGAAGAGCACCCGCACTGGCATCCGCAGGACATCGAGCTCAAAGTGGATGCCGTGCATCGAGCGAGCCGCTGGGCTGTCGAGCAGACGAGCGCGCAGAATCAGCAGTGGGACGTGCGGGCCGAGGCCGCGCGGCTCACCGTCCCCACTCATGTGATCGGGGCCGATCCTGCGATCTTCAGCCTGTTCACGGGAGAGTCTGCGGCCGAGGTGCTCGACACGAACCCGCGCCTCACGATGAGTGTGGTCGAGGGAGCGGGTCATTCCGTGCATCGGGACCGGCCTGATGAGTTCATCCGTCACCTGCTGGAGGCCCTGTCATGAGCGATTTCGATCCCACCTCGTTCCTGCCCGACGATCTGCTCGGGCGCATCCGCGATCGTGCCCCGATCCACGACCGCGAGAACACCTTCCCCCAGCAGGATCTGGATGAGCTCCGCGACGCCGGGTATCTGTCGATCCTGGTTCCGACGGAGCGCGGCGGGGCAGGGCTCGGGCTCGAGGAGGCTGCGATCCTGCAGCAGCGCCTCGCCACGGCCGCGCCGGCGACCGCGCTGGCGATCAACATGCACCTCGTCTGGACCGGAGTCGCCAAGGTCTTCTCCGACCTCGGTGTTTCGGGCCTCGAGTTCGTGCAGGACGGCGCAGTAGCAGGCGAGGTGTTCGCCTTCGGCATCAGCGAGGGCGGAAACGACCTGGTGCTGTTCGGCAGCGACACCGCGGCCGTGCCGACCGGCGACGGCGGCTACGCGTTCACCGGCACCAAGATCTTCACCTCGCTCGCCCCCGTCTGGACGAAACTCGGCCTGCACGGCCTCGACACGACCAGCCCCGACGCCCCGAAGCTCGTCTTCGCCTTCATCGACCGCACGGAGGCCGTCGAGACCGGCGACGACTGGGACACGCTCGGCATGCGGGCGACGCAGTCGCGCACCACCCGTCTGCATGGCGCCGTGGCGGATGCCGAACATATCGTTCGTCGCATCGATCCGGGGCCCAACCCAGATCCGATCGTGTTCGGCATCTTCAGCGTGTTCGAGATCCTGCTCGCCTCGGTCTACACCGGCATCGCCCGTCGCGCGCTCGACCTCGCAGTCCGCACGGTGCAGAAGCGCACCTCGAAGAAGACCGGACTCCCGTACAGCCAGGACCCCGACATCCGCTGGCGGATCGCCGACATGGCGCTCGCCTACGACGCGTTGCCCGCCCAGATCACCGCGCTCGCACGCGACGTCGACGCGATGGCCGACAACGGCGCGCGCTGGTTCACCCTGCTCTCGGGCGTCAAGCACCGCGCCATCACGATGGCGAAGCACGTCGTGGACCAGGCCATGCTCACCGCCGGTGGCGGATCGTATTTCTCGGCGAACGAGCTGTCGCGTCTGTACCGCGACGTGCTCGCCGGCGCCTTCCACCCGTCCGACCCGGAGTCGGCGCATGCGACGGCGGCGAGCGCCTGGCTCGGTCCGCTCGATTCCTGAGACCCACCTCAGCGCAGAGACTGGATCAAGCCGCGCAGCGCCCGGCGCGTCTCGGCCTGGGCGGTTTCGTCGAGTCCGGACAGCATCCGCAACTCCACGGCCCTCACGGCCGCCGACGCCTGTTCGATCTGACGGCGCCCTCGCTCTGTGAGCTGCGCCGGCAAGACCTTCCCCACGGGTGCCTGCGCGGGGCGGATCACGCTGCCGTCGCGCTCGAGTGCCTGCAGCAGCGTGTTCATCGACTGGCGGGAGACGAACGCCCCTCGCGCCAGCTCGGAGTTGGACAGGCCAGGGCGCTGAGCGAGGAGCTCCAGGCAGGAGTAATGCGTGATGGTCATGCCGAACGGCCTCAGAGCATCCTCCATCGCGGCGCGCAGTGCACTGGCAGCCTCCTTCAGCAGATAGCCGATCGAGGTCTCCAGCTCCACGCCGTCGCCGTGTTGACTCATGTCAGCATTCTGACATAGGCTGAGCATGTCAGAAAACTGACATGAAAACAGGAGCATCATGACCGCCTTCGGACCCGACTTCATCTCTCTGCAATCCCGTGATCGAGAGCTCTCCGCCGCCTTCTACGAGGAGTACCTCGGCCTCGTGCGCGTCGAGGACGCCCCTCCCCACGCCGTCGTCTTCGCCACCGCGCCCATCGCCTTCGCGATCCGCGATGCGATGCCCGGTGTCGATCTCGACGCGGCGGATGCGCCGGGACTCGGCATCTCGGTCTGGATGCACGCCCCGGATGCGCAGAGCATCCACGACGCCCTCGCCGCAGACGGCAGGACCATCGCAGTGGCGCCGTTCGACGGCCCGTTCGGCCGCACCTTCACGTTCGTCGACCTCGACGGGTATCAGATCACGCTCCACGACCGGGCGTGAGTTCGTCGACGCAGCGCTAGCCGTTCGTGGCGCTGCGCCTGACCAGGAGCGCCAGGTGGAGCGCGGCGAGAGCCTCGCCGTCGTCGAGGTCGACGTCCAGAAGATCGCCGATCAACGCCAGGCGCTGATAGAACACGGAGCGCGACAGATGGCTCGCGGACGCCGCCGCCGAGCGGTTTCCCGGATGCGCGACGAGCGCGCCGAGTACGTCGATCAGGTCTCCGCGGCGCTCCCGGTCGTACGAGATCAGGGGCGTCAGCATCCGCTCGCTGTGCTCGTGCAGGCGATGGTCGTCGCGCAGTGAGGCGACCAGCCGCTCGAGCGGACGATCCTCGACGCGCCTGATCCGAGGGTCCACGTCGGAGGGGTCGCCCGCCGCCAACTCGCGCGCGGCGCGGAGCGAAGCGAGCAGACCGAGCACGTCGTCGGCCGCCGGGCCCAGGAAGACCGTGCGACCCGGGCCCACGATGCTCGCGACCTGGGCATCGCTGAGCACGCCCGATGCGGGCGCCGACAGCAGCACGACGCCGTCGCCGTCCACGGTCGCCGCGACCACCGCGCATCCGTGGGTGGCGGAGCGCTCCGCGAGCTCACCCGGCGAGATCTCCCCGCGGATCACGAGACCGTGGCAGCTGCGGCCGGCGAGGGCGAAGCCGCCCGCCGCCAGCCGCCCCAGAACATCATCAGGGCTCACGAAACGCGCCCCGAGCAGATCACGGATCATGCCGCCCTGCGCGAGCAGAGACCACTCCCCGTCTCCTCCGTCGGCAAGGCAGCCGAAGGCCAGAGCCGTCGCCCCCTGCTCGAGGACCGTGATCCTGCCCGCGGGATGAGCAGGTCCCGCAAGGGCAGACAGCGTCCCCCACCGCACCCCGCGGGCCTGCACCGGCACCCGGTCGGCCTCGCCCAGGCGCCCGAGAGCCTCGGCGACCGGAACACGCAGATTCTCGATCGCGATCACCTCATGCGCCAGGTTCTGCAGGACCACCGGCGCACCGATCGCACGAGCGGTCTCGGCGACGACGACATCCGCCGGCGCTCCCTGCAGGCTCAGGGCGGTGAAGAGCTCATGCAGATGCTGCCGCTCGCGCAGGGCGCGGGTGTGGGCGGTGAGCAGCGCTCTGTGCACGGCCTCGGTCACGGCGACGAACTTCACCTCCCTGTTCAGGGCGATCAGGGCGACACCGAGATCAGCACAGGTCTGGGCGAACGCATCCGGGAGCGCCTCGAGCGCCGTGCCGAGCTCGATCACGACCCCGGCCACCCCGGCACCGTGCAGACGTTGGGCGAAGTCGCGCAGAGCGACAGGGTCGACCGGCCATCCTGCGCCCGTGCTCAGCAGCAGTTCGCCGCCGTCGAGGAGGCGGGCCACTCCGGCACTGTCGGAGGCGTGCACCCAGCGCACCTCCGCGTCGAGCGCGTCGCCGCCCACGATCACCTCGGGGACACCGGCTGCGAGCGCCGGCTCGGCGAGCGCGTCGGCGACCGTGAGCAGTGCGTCCGCCCCGGCCATACGATCTGTCCGATTCTGCCCGAACTCCCGACGTTCTGACACCCGTCAGCCTCACTTCAGTCTGTGATCATTGAGAACAATCAGAGTATCGAACCTCGGTCAGAGTGTTCGGATCGAATTTTGAAGGAGCATCGTGGACATCGTCCGTCACGTCATTAACGGAGTCGAGACCGCCCAGTCCGGTCGCACCGGGCAGGTGTTCGATCCCGCGACCGGCATGGTCGCCCGTGAAGTCGCCCTCGCATCCACCGCCGAGGTCGAGCAGGCGATCGCCGCCGCGGCCGCGGCGCTTCCCGCGTGGCGTGAGACGAGCCTCATCAAGCGGGCCGACGTGTTCTTCCGCCTGCGCCAGCTGCTCAAGGAGCGCACGCCCGAACTCGCGGCGATCGTGACCAGCGAGCACGGCAAGGTCCTGTCGGATGCCGCCGGCGAGGTCTCCCGCGGCATCGAGAACGTCGAGTTCGCGGCGGGGCTCGTGCACCTGCTCAAGGGCGAGCGCAGCGAGCAGGTCTCGCGCGGCGTCGATGTGCACTCGGTCAAGCAGCCGGTGGGCGTCGTCGCCGCGATCACCCCCTTCAACTTCCCGGTGATGGTGCCGCTGTGGATGGTCGCCTCCGCGATCGCCTGCGGCAACACCGTCGTCCTCAAGCCCAGTGAGAAGGACCCGTCCGCCGCGGTCTGGCTGGCGAAGCTGTTCCTGGAGGCAGGTCTTCCCGCGGGTGTGCTCAACGTCGTCCAGGGCGACAAGGAGGCCGTCGACGCCCTGCTCGACTCGCCGCGTGTGAACGCGATCAGCTTCGTCGGCTCGACGCCGATCGCCCGCTCCATCTACCAGCGCGCCTCCACGAACGGCAAGCGTGTCCAGGCGCTCGGCGGCGCCAAGAACCACATGGTCGTGATGCCGGATGCCGACATCGACGCCGCCGCGGACGCCGCGATCTCGGCCGCCTACGGCTCCGCGGGAGAGCGCTGCATGGCCGTCTCGGTGCTCGTCGCGGTCGGCGACATCGCCGACGACCTGATCGCGGCGATCTCCTCGCGCATCGAGGGCCTCACGATCGGCGCGGGGACGGATGCCGCGAGCGAGATGGGTCCGCTCATCACACGCGAGCATCGCGACCGCGTCGCCTCCTACGTCACCGGAGCGGCCGCCGAGGGCGCGACGGTCGTCGTCGACGGCACGGAGCAGCAGTTCGACAGCGACGGCTTCTTCATCGGTGTCAGCCTGATCGACGACGTCCGCCCCGGCATGAAAGTGTACGAGGACGAGATCTTCGGTCCGGTGCTCTCGGTCGTCCGCGTCGAGAGCTACACCGACGCCGTCGAGCTCGTGAACTCCAACGCCTTCGGCAACGGCACCGCGATCTTCACGCGCGACGGCGGCACCGCCCGTCAGTACGAGTTCGACATCGAGGTCGGCATGGTCGGGGTCAACGTGCCGATCCCCGTGCCGATCGGCGCCTACTCCTTCGGCGGCTGGAAGGACTCGCTGTTCGGCGACTCGCACATCTACGGCCCCGAATCGGTCCACTTCTACACGCGCTCCAAAGTCGTCACGACCCGCTGGCCCGACCACACGCCGTCGCAGATCGACCTCGGCTTCCCCAGCAACCACTGATCGGATCCGCTCATGACCAACTACACCGACAGGCAGGGCGTCGAGCATGCCCTCCCGGCCGCCGAGGCCGAGGCACAGGTCCGCGCCGACGACCGAGGGCACGTCTTCCACTCCTGGAGCGCGCAGGGCCTGATCGACCCGATGCCCGTCGCCGCGGGTGAAGGCTCCACGTTCTGGGACTATGCCGGCAACGCCTACCTCGACTTCTCCAGCCAGCTGGTGAACCTGAACCTCGGGCACCAGCATCCCGACCTGGTCGCGGCGATCCAGCATCAGGCCGGTCGCCTCGCGACCATCCAGCCGTCGGTCGCGAACGACGTCCGCGGCGAGCTGGCCCGGCTGATCGCCGAGGTCGCTCCCGACGGCATGGAGAAGGTGTTCTTCACCAACGGCGGCGCCGAGGCGAACGAGTACGCGGTGCGCATGGCACGGCAGTCCACGGGCCGTCGCAAGGTGCTCTCGATGTACCGCAGCTACCACGGCTCCACCGCGACTGCGATCTCGCTGACCGGCGACCCACGCCGCTGGGCGAACGACACCGTCGACACCGGCGCCGTGCGCTTCTTCGGACCGTATCTGTACCGCTCGCCGTTCCACTCCGAGACGCTCGAGCAGGAATCCGAGCGCGCGCTCGCCCATCTCGAGCAGACCATCCAGCTCGAGGGGCCGCAGACGATCGCCGCGATCATCATCGAGACCGTCGTCGGCACCAACGGCGTGCTGATCCCGCCGCCCGGCTATCTTCAGGGCGTGCGCGAGCTGTGCGACCGCTACGGCATCGTGTACATCGCCGACGAGGTCATGGTCGGCTTCGGTCGTCTGGGCGAATGGTTCGGCATCGGCGCCTTCGATGCGAAGCCCGACCTCATCACGTTCGCGAAGGGTGTGAACTCGGGCTACGTGCCCCTCGGCGGAGTCGTCATCAGCGACCGGATCGCAAAGGCGTTCGACACTGTGCCCTTCGCCGGCGGCCTGACCTACTCCGGCCACCCGCTCGCCTGCGCGGCCGGCGTCGCCACCTTCGAGGTGTTCCGCCGCGACGGCATCCTGGAGCGCGTGCGCGACCTGGGTTCTCGCGTGGTGGAGCCCGCTCTCCGTTCCTGGGCCGAGAAGCATCCTTCGGTCGGTGAGATCCGCGGACGCGGCCTCTTCTGGGCGATCGAGCTGGTGCGCGACAAGGAGACCCGAGAGCCGCTCGTGCCGTTCAACGCGTCAGGAGCGGAGGCCGCCCCGATGGGCGCCTTCGCCGCCGCGGCGAAGAAGGCGGGAGTCTGGCCGTTCACGCACTTCAACCGTGTGCACGTCGCTCCCCCGCTGGTGATCGCCGAGGATGAGCTGGTGCGCGGTCTCGCCGCGATCGATGAGGCGCTCAGCGTCGCGGACGAGGCTGCCGCGCACTGATCGGACCCACCAGGCGATCAGACAGACCCAGGAATCCGGCTTCGGATTCCTGGGTCTGTCTCCACCCATCGGGTCACACCAGGAAGCCGCGCAGCAGCGCCTCTGATCCGGCGAGGTGATCGCGCATCGCAGCCTCGGCAACGTCGACGCGACCCGCGAGGATCGCAGCGATGATGCGCTCGTGCTGTTCTCCGGAGTGCTGGATGTTGCGCGGCATCAGGGGGAACGTGTCCAGCCAGGTGTTGACCTCTGCACGATTCTCGGCCACCAGAGCGACCAGCGATGGGATGCCGGCCGCTTCCGCGATCGCGAGATGCAGCAGGGTGTCCAGGCGTCGATACGCCTCGGGCCCCGCGGGAAGGGCCGCCTCGTGCCGCGCCCAGAGGTCGGCGCGGGTCGACGCATCGAGCGATCTTGCCGCCGCCGCCCGCACAGCACCGCACTCGAGCACCCTTCGCAGCCCGAGCACGTCATCGAGCTCTTCGGGAGACACTTCAGGTGCGGCCTTGGGCTGCGGGAGCGGATCGGCGACGAACGTGCCACCGTATCGGCCTCGTCGCGGCAGCAGATACCCGGTGTCGGCGAGTTCTCGGATCGCCTCGCGCACGGTGTCGCGGCTCACGCCGAAGGACGCCGCCAGTTCGCGCTCCGGCGGCAGCGACTCCCCCGGCGCGACGACGCCGAGCCGGATCGTCTGCACGAGCCGGGCGACCGCGTCCTCGAGGGCGTTGCCGCGTCTGAGCGGTCGGTAGACCGCCCGGCGCACCTCCACGAGTTCGCCCGGATCCGCCGCCGGAGGAGTGTCGCTCACAGCGGAGTGACGTAAGCGTTCGTGATGCCGCCGTCGACCACGAAGGCGCTGGCGGTGATGAACGACGAGTCGTCGGAGGCCAGGAACGCCACGGCCGCGGCGAGCTCCTCCGGCTCCGCGAAGCGCCCCATCGGAACGTGCACGAGGCGCCGCTGAGCGCGCTCCGGATCCTTGGCGAACAGCTCCTGCAACAAGGGAGTGTTCACAGGACCAGGACACAGCGCGTTGACGCGCACACCCTGACGAGCGAACTGGACGCCGAGTTCGCGCGACATCGCGAGCACGCCGCCTTTCGATGCGGTGTAGCTGATCTGCGACGTCGCCGAGCCCAGAAGCGCCACGAAGGAGGCCGTGTTGATGATCGAGCCGCGCCCCGCAGGCACCATGTGGCGCAGTGCCGCCCGGCTGCACAGGTACACGCTCTTGAGATTCACGTCCTGCACACGGTCCCAGGCCGGCAGCTCGGTCGTCTCGATCGAATCGTCGTCAGCGGGCGAGATTCCCGCGTTGTTGAACGCGATGTCGATGCGGCCGAACTCGGCCGCGACACCGTCGAACAGGGTGTCGACCTTCGCTTCGTCGGCGACGTCGACGGAGCGGAAGGCTCCACCGACCTCAGCCGCCGCTGCCTCCCCGGTGAGGGGGTCCACATCGGCGATGACGACGAACGCCCCTTCCGCGGCGAATCGCTTCGCCGTGGCGAAGCCGATGCCACTGGCGCCGCCGGTGATGATCGCGACGCGGTCCTTGAGTCGCTGGGTCAGGTCGATCGTCATGGTCTCATTCTCTCTTCTCGGGTGTGGGAGGCATGGTGGTCAGAGGCATGGTGGTCAGAGCGCGTCTGTCGCGAAGAAGACGTTCTTGGTCTCGGTGAAGTGCTCGGCGGCATCCGGTCCGAGCTCGCGGCCGAGGCCGGAGGCCTTCATGCCGCCGAACGGGGTCGCATAGCGCACTGAGGAGTGCGAGTTCACCGACAGCACGCCGCTGTGCACGCCGCGGGCGACGCGCACAGCGCGGCCGAGATTCTCCGTCCAGACGGATCCGGCGAGACCGTAGATCGTGTCGTTCGCCAGGCGGATCGCGTCGGCCTCGTCTTCGAACGGCATGACCGCGACCACCGGTCCGAAGACCTCCTGCTGGGCGATCCTGTCGGCAGGGTCGGCGAGCACGACGGCCGGCGCGAACCAGAAGCCGTCACCGACGGGCGCCGAGCCGCGGAACGCGACGTCTGCCCCGTCGAGGAACGACGACACCGTGTCGCGGTGCCCTGCCGAGATGAGCGGGCCCATGTCGGTGTCGGCGCTGGACGGGTCGCCGACCCGCCACGCCGCCACGGCGGGCTCGAGCAGTTCGAGGAAGCGGTCGTACACCGACCTCTCCACCAGCAGGCGGCTGCGCGCGCAGCAGTCCTGGCCGGCGTTGTCGAACACGGAGCCGGGGACCGCCGCGGCCGCGCGCTCGAGATCAGCGTCAGCGAACACCACGTTCGCGCTCTTGCCGCCGAGCTCGAGCGTGACCGGCTTGAGCGCGCGGGCGCATCCGGCCGCGACCTCGACGCCGACCTCCGTCGATCCCGTGAAGACGACCTTGCGCACGTCGGGATGATCGACGAGGCGCTGACCGACGACCGAGCCCGAACCGGTCACGACCTCGAAGAGCCCTTCGGGGAGCCCCGCTTCACGTGCCAGCTCTCCCAGGCGCATCGCGGTCAGCGGAGTCAGCTCGGCGGGCTTGAGCACCACGGCGTTGCCCGCGGCGAGCGCCGGCGCGAACGCCCACGCCGCGATCGTCATCGGGAAGTTCCATGGGACGATCACGCCGACGACCCCGTACGGATCGTGGAAGGTGACGTCGAGGCCGCCGGCCACCGGGATCTGCCGCCCGGAGAGGCGCTCGGGGTCGGCGGAGTAGTAGTTGAGCACCTGTGCGACGTGCGCCGCCTCCCAGCGGGCGGAGCCGATCGGATGCCCGGAGTTCAGAACCTCGAGTTGCGCCAGCTCCTCCGCCGCTGCTTCGACGACGCGTGCGAAGGCGCGGAGGGCATCGGCCCTCGCGACGGGTGCGAGCGCCGCCCAGCGGCGCTGCGCCGAGACGGCGCGGGCGATCGCGGCATCCGTCTCACCGATGTCGGCACGGGCGATCTCGCGGATCGCCGATCCGGTCGACGGGTTGATGACTGTGAACGCGCTCATCGGGCGTCCTCCTTCTGCTGCGGGGTCGATGCCCGACCGGCGAACACGCGGGCCTGGGAGACGAGATCCTCGAAGAGCCGCCGGTCCTGAGCGTTCTCCTCTGGGTGCCACTGGACGCCGACGACGTGGCCGTCGGAGGTGTCGACGAAGGCCTGCACCAGCCCGTCGTCGGAGTGCGCGGCCGCGACGAGGCCGTCGCCGAGGCGATCGATGCCCTGGTGGTGGTAGCTGTGCACGCGCACATCGCCTTCACCGAGCATGCCGGCGAGCGCGGTGTCGCGGGCGACCGCCACCTCGTTCTCGGCGAAGACGCCTCCGCCGACGCGGTACCTCTCTGTGCCGAGCGAGTCCGGCAGGTGCTGCTGCAGGCTTCCCCCGCGGGCGACGTTGACGAGCTGCAGTCCCCGGCAGATCGCCAGCACAGGCATTCGCCGCCGCTCCGCCGCGCGGAACAGGGCGAGCTCCCACGCGTCGCGGTCGGTGCGTGCGGGGTCGGTCAGCGGATGCCGCTGCTCGCCGTACAGCTCGGGCGCGACATCGGCGCCGCCGGTGAGGATCAGACCGTCCATCCCCGCGATCGCCGCGTCCGCGGCATCCGGATCCTGCGGCGGAAGCAGCAACGCGACTCCTCCGCAGGAGGTCACCGATGTGAGGTACTGCTCAGGGAGGAACGCGGCCCGCACATCCCAGACGCCCTGCTGCGCGCGCTCCAGGTACGTGGTGACGCCGATGAGCGGCGCACGCTCAGAGTCGTTCGAAACCACGGATGCGCTCCCAGTCGGTGACGGCGGCGTCATAAGCCTCGAGCTCGATACGCGCCTGGTTGAGGTAGTGGTCCACGACGTCGTCGCCGAACGCCGCCCGTGCGATCGTCGACTCGCTGAACAAGCGCGCGGCTTCTCGCAGCGTCGTCGGCAGGTGATCGACTCCGGCCTCGTAGGCGTTGCCGGTGAACCGCTCCGGCAGGGGCAGCTCGTTCTCGATGCCGTGCAGACCGCCGGCGATGATCGCCGAGATGCCGAGGTACGGGTTGACGTCGCCGCCCGGCACCCGGTTCTCGACACGAAGCGCCGATCCCTGGCCGATCACGCGCAACGCGCAGGTGCGGTTGTCGATGCCCCAGGCCACACCGGTCGGGGCGAAGCTGCCTTTCGCGAACCGCTTGTAGGAGTTGATGTTCGGTGCATAGAGGAGGGTGAATTCGCGCAGCGTCGCGAGGATGCCGGCGATCCAGTGCCGCATCATCGGGCTGAAGCCGTGCTCGCCGTCTCCCGCCATGACCGGTGTGCCGTCATCGGCGCGCAGGGAGAGATGGATGTGGCAGCTGTTGCCCTCTCGCTCGTTGAACTTCGCCATGAACGTCAGCGCCTTGCCGTGCTGCTCCGCGATCTCCTTCGCGCCGTTCTTGTAGATCGCGTGCTGATCGGCGGTCTCGCGCACCTCTGCGTAGCGGAACGCGATCTCCTGCTGACCGAGGTTGCACTCGCCCTTGACGCCCTCGCAGTACATGCCTGCACCGTCCATGCCGTTGCGGATGTCGCGCAGCAGCGGCTCCATGCGTGTGGAGGCCTGCAGGTTGTAGTCGACGTTGTAGTCGGTCGCGGGGGTCAAGCCCTCGTATCGTCGTGCCCACGCGTCGCGATAGGTGTTCTCGAACACGATGAACTCGAGCTCGGTGCCGGAGAACGCGGTCCAGCCGCGCTCGGCGAGCCGATCACGCTGCCGATCGAGGATCGCGCGCGGAGAGGGGCCGACGGGTTCGCCGTTCTGCCAGACGAGATCGGCCATGACGAGCGCGGTGCCAGGCAGCCACGGCATCCGGCGCAGCGTCGCGGCATCCGGGCGCAGCACCATGTCGCCGTACCCGCGATCCCAGCCCGACATCGCATAGCCGTCGACGGTGTTCATGTCCACGTCGACCGACAGCAGGTAGTCGCAAGCCTCCGCACCGTGGTGCAGGATGTCCTCCTGGAACAGCCGCGCCGACACGCGTTTGCCGACCAGTCGCCCCTGCGCGTCGGCGAACGCCACGATCACGGTATCGATCTCGCCGGCGGCGATGCCGGCATCCAGCTGTTCGACGCTCAGGTTTCCCGACATCTCTCGCTCCCGTTCTCATGCGGTGAAGCGATCGGCTGACCGGCTTCGCCCTCAGAGTAGAACACCTTGAGGTTTAAAGGTAGACGAAACCACCATTGACTGTCACAATCATGCCCAAGGTGCACCCGGCGCCTGCAAGCATGCGAACGGAGAGCGGATGTCTGAGCAGAATGGCGAGTCGCGCAAGGTTGCCGGAGCGACCTATACACGCGCGGGTAGTGGGTACTTCGAGAAACGAACGCTGAAACGGTCGGCGGGTGTCTGGGGTTTGTGGGGCCTCGCCGTGGCCGCCGTCATCTCCGGCGACTTCTCGGGCTGGAACTTCGGCATCGACTTCGCCGGATTCGGCGGGATGCTGATCGCGTTCGCGATCCTCGTGATCATGTACTACGGCATGATCTTCTCGATCGGGGAGATGGCCTCGGCGATGCCGCACACCGGCGGCGCCTATTCCTTCGCCCGCTCGGCGATGGGTCCCTGGGGCGGTCTCGTCACGGGAGCCGCCGAGACGATCGAGTACGTCGCGACCACGGCGGTGATCGTGTACTTCTCCGCGTCCTACGCCAACGGGATCACGAGCGAGCTGCTCGGAATCGAGTTGCCGGGGTGGGTGTGGTACCTCATCCTCTACATCGTCTTCATCGCCCTGAACTCGGCGGGCGCCGCGATCTCCTTCCGCTTCGCGATCATCGTCTCGGTGATCTCGATCGCCATCATCCTCGTGTTCTCCGCCATGGCGGCCTTCTCCGGCGCCTTCAGCTGGGACGCGCTGTGGGACATCGTCCCCGACGAGGGTCAGTCCGCCTTCCTGCCGCACGGTGTGCTGCCGATCCTGTTCGCGCTGCCGTTCGCGATGTGGTTCTTCCTCGGCATCGAAGAGCTGCCGCTGGCCGCCGAGGAGTCGCACGATCCTGTCCGCGACATCCCGCGCGCCGGGCTCTGGGCTCGCGCCACGCTGATCGTCACCGGACTGCTCGTGCTGTTCCTCAACACCGGCATCCTGGGCGCGGAGGCCACGGGCGTCGCGGGCGAGCCCCTGCTCGACGGATTCCGCGCGATCGTCGGCGACCAGCTCGCCGCCGTGCTCGCACTGTTCGCACTGATCGGCCTGCTCGCCTCCCTGCAGGGCATCATGTTCGCCTACGGCCGCAACATGTACTCGCTCTCCCGCGCCGGCTACTACCCGCGCTTCCTCTCGCTGACCGGCAAGAGGCAGACCCCGTGGGTCGCGCTCGTGGTCGGGGCTGCGATCGGGTTCATCGCCCTGATCGTGCTCGACGTGCTGGCAGCGCTCGACGCTGAGGGCGCGGGATCCGTCGCCGGAGCGATCGTGCTGAACATCGCGGTGTGGGGCGCCGTGGTCGCGTACGCCCTCCAGCTGGTCTCGTTCATGATCCTGCGCCGGAAGTACCCGAACGCCGACCGCCCCTACCGCAGCCCGTGGGGCATCCCCGGCGCGGCCGTCGCGCTGGTGATCGCCGCCCTCATCTTCCTCGGCTTCCTGCTGAATCCGACGTTCGGCCCGGCGATCATCGCGATCGCGATCGTCTACGCGGTGATCCTGGTCGGGTTCGGGCTGTTCTTCCGGCACCGTCTGGTGCTCTCTCCGGAAGAGGAGTACGCGCTCTCCGGCGGCACGCACGGAGATCCGCAGGTCGAGGGCTACGACGCGATGGAGGACGAGGTCTTCGACGGCACGAAGTAGGCGGGGCGGGGAGCGCGGCTACTTCGAGTCGAAGTCGAATGCCTTGAGCAGTTCGACGACGGCCTTGTCGCGCTCGTCGCCGCCCTCTTCGAACATGTGCGTGACATGCGTGCGCAGGTGATTCTCGAGCAGCAGGCGGTTCAGTGACTCCAGCGAACGCTGGATCGCGCGGGACTGCGTGATGATGTCCATGCAGTACTCCTCGTTCTCGATCATCCGCGCGACACCGCGCATCTGACCTTCGAGGATGCTGGTGCGGTGCAGGGCGCGCTTCTTGATGTCTTCGATCACGAGATCGAGCGTAGTCCTGCGCATGAAAGGATGTCCCCATGCCGCGAACGCCGACGACGCTGCTCTCCCCCGCCGATCAGGAGCGCCGACGCGCCCTGCAGCGCATGAAGGCCGTGGCCCTCGGCGCACTGATCTTCATGGCCCTCGCCTTCGTGATCGCGTTCGCCCTGCAGCAGCGCGTCGAATGGCTGGCCTACGTCCGCGCTGCGGCCGAGGGCGGCATGGTCGGCGCTCTGGCCGACTGGTTCGCGGTCACGGCGCTGTTTCGGCATCCGCTCGGCATCCCGATCCCGCACACCGCGATCATTCCGACGCGCAAGGACGAGATCGGCCGCACGCTCGGCGAGTTCGTGGAGACCAACTTCCTCGAGGCGTCGGTCGTGCGCACGAAGCTCTCGAGCACGCCGATCGCCCAGCGTGCCGGCGAGTGGCTGGCGCAGCCCGCTCATGCCGAGCGAGTCGGAAACGAAGGAGCCGCGATCGCGACCGCGATTCTCAACGCTCTGAGCGACGACGATGTGCGCGACCTCATCACCGACCTCGCACGCGAGCACCTCGTCGCCCCCGAGTGGGGCACTCCTGCGGGTGTCTGGCTCGAGCGGATCGTGCAGGCCGACGCCCACCACGGCGCCGTCGATCTCGCCGTCGACAGCATCGCGACCTGGTTGGATGCCAACGCCGTGGCGTTCAACGGCCTCATCTCCCGTCGCCTGCCGTCATGGGTGCCCAAGCTCGCCCACCGATTCGTCGACGACACCGCCTACAACGAGGCCGTGCGCTTCATCCACGCTGTGCAGGGCGACCCGCAGCACCCTGCACGCCTTGCGATCGACGGCTACCTCGCACGCCTGGCCGACAATCTGCAGCACGACCCAGCCACACGGGCGAAGCTCGAGAATGCCAAGTCCACGCTGTTCGACAGCCCTCGTGTCGGCGCCCTCGCCGCCGAAGCGTGGAACACGGCGAAGAACGGACTGCTCGCCGCTCTCGCCGACCGCGACAGCGGTCTGCGCAGGCGCATCGCCCAGGCTCTGCAGGAGGTCGGCGAGCGGCTCACGACGGATTCCGCACTGCAGCATCGCGTCGACACGTGGGTGTCTGATGCCGCGGTCTTCGTGGTCGACCGCTACCGCCACGACATCGCGTCGATCATCACCGACACGGTGGGGCGCTGGGACCCGGCCGAGACCACTGAGAAGATCGAGCTCATGGTCGGACGCGACCTGCAGTACATCCGCCTGAACGGCACGATCGTGGGAGCTCTGGCCGGTCTGACGATCTTCTCGATCGCCCACGCCCTGATCCCCGGCGTCTAGATCGCGAGCCGGTCCGCCGGAGGCACGGTCGCCGCATCAGGCGGAACCTGCCCCGCGAGCCAACGCGCCAGCACGCCCTGAGGGACTTCCTCCTTGGTCAGCGCGAAGGCGTAGTGATCGCGCCAGTCGCCGTCGATGTGGATGTACCGTCGCCGCAGACCCTCGTATCGGAACCCGAGCTTCTGCACGATGCGCAGACTCGCCGCGTTCTCGGGCCGGATGCAGATCTCCATGCGGTGCAGGCCGTACTCCACGAAGCAGGCGTCGGTCGCGAGGGCTACGGCGGTCGGGGTGATCCCCTTGCCGGCGAAACGTTCACTGACCCAGTACCCGATCGTCGCCGAGCACAGGGATCCGCGCGCCACGCCCCACACATTGAGCTGACCGGCCACCTCGCCGTCGTACTCCATCACGAAGGGGTAGCCGACGCCGTCACGGTACTGCTGCAGGAGGCGACGGATGCTGAGCCTCATGTCGAACGAGACCGTGCCGTACGGAACCGTGGCCTCCCACGGCTGCAACCAGGACCGATTCGCGAGAAGCTCGTGCTGGAGGGCGCGCGCATCGCGTGTGCGCACGAGCCGCAGCTCGATCGGCCCGTGTCTCATTCCCGTCTGATCCATCGCCGCGACTCCGACGCCCGCGTCCGCCTAGAGGCGTTCCGCGAACTCCTTCAGCCAGGGGCGCAGCTCAGGGCCGAGATCGTCGCGGTCGGCCGCCAGCTGCACGATCGCCTTGATGTAGTCGACGCGGTCGCCGGTGTCGTAGCGGCGCCCGCGGAAGATCACGCCGACCACGCCGGGGCCGTTCTCGTCTGCGGCCAGCACCTGCAGGGCGTCGGTCAACTGGATCTCGCCGCCCTTGCCGGGGCCGGTCTGCTCGAGCACGTCGAAGATCGCCGACGGCAGCAGGTATCGGCCGATGATGGCGAGGTTGGATGGCGCGTCTTCGGGTGCGGGCTTTTCGACGAGACCGGTCACGCGCACGGCGTCCGATCCGTCGATCGGCTGCACGGCCGCGGCGCCGTACATCTGGATGCTGGAGGGATCGACCTCCATGAGGGCGATCACCGCAGCGCCGGTCTGCTCGTGCACCTCGATCATCTCGGTGAGCAGCGGATCGCGCTCGTCGATCAGGTCGTCGCCGAGCAGCACCGCGAAGGAGCCGTCGCCGACGTGCGCCTTCGCCCGCAGCACGGCGTGGCCGAGTCCCTTGGGCTCGCCCTGGCGGACGAAGTGGATGTCGGCGAGATCACTTGATTTGACGACCCGCTCGAGCCGACCGGTGTCGCCCTTCTCCATGAGCTTCACCTCGAGCTCGGGCACCGCGTCGAAGTGGTTCGAGATCGCGTTCTTGTTGCGGCCGAGGATCACCAGGATGTCGTGGATGCCGGCATCCACCGCCTCTTCGACCACGTACTGGATGGCGGGCTTGTCGACGACAGGGAGCATCTCCTTGGGCATCGCCTTCGTGGCAGGAAGAAACCTCGTGCCGAGACCTGCGGCGGGAATCACGGCCTTGATACGGTGCACACCCATGAACTCAGCCTAGTGCGCGGCTCCCCCGTAGACTCGGAACCATGTCGAACGACGTCGAGCACGCGAAACGGGCGCTGCGCGCCGAGCTGCGCGAACGCCGGCAGCTGCTGAGCGACGCTCAACGCGAGACCGCCGCGGCCGCCATCGGCGCACGTCTGGACGACCTGGTCGATTCTCTCGGCGCCCGATCGATCTCGTGCTTCCTGTCGACGACGACCGAACCGGGCACACGCGACTTCGTGACCCGTGCGGTCCGTCGCGGCATCCGCGTCCTGCTTCCCGTCACCCGGGCGGACGGCCTCCTCGACTGGGCCGTCGCGACCGACGACGGCGAGATCGCCGAGGGCCTGCACGGACTGCCCGAGCCTACGGGTGATGTGCTCAGCCCGATGGCCGTGAACGACGTCGACCTCATGATCATCCCCGCTGCGGCCGTCGATCGCACGGGAATGCGCATGGGGTGGGGCCGCGGCTACTTCGACAAGACCATCGGATCCATGGAGAAGTGCCCTCCCGTCTACGCGGTAATCTATGATTCCGAGGTACTCGACTCTCTGCCCAGCGAGGTGCACGACCAGCCGGTGACCGGCGTCGTGACCCCGACGCAGACCCTGATCCTGTCGCCTGCGCGACACTGACCCCCCGAGGACTCCTATGCCCACCTACGCCTATGCCTGCACGTCGTGCGGCCACCAGTTCGACGCTGTCCAGAGCTTCGCCGACGACGCCCTCACCGTCTGCCCCGAGTGCGGAGGAGCGCTGCGGAAGCAGTACGGATCGATCGGTGTGACCTTCAACGGCTCCGGCTTCTATCGGACCGACTCGCGGGCGAAGACTGGCGGATCGACGGATGCTTCGGCATCATCGAAGACGGAATCGTCGACAGGAGCCAAAAAGGCGCCCGCCTCGGCTCCGGCCTCGTCCTGAGGTCCTCGATCTGTTTGGGGGAGTTTCTGTGATCCAGGGATTCAAAGAGTTCATTCTCAAAGGCAACGTCATCGACCTCGCCGTCGCCGTGGTCATCGGCGGTGCGTTCACCGCGATCGTCAACGCGGTGGTCGCCAGCATCATCAACCCGCTGGTCGCCCTGTTCTTCGAGGCCGACGCCGCGGGCAAGTTCGGCCCGACCATCACCGGCATCTACGGCCAGAAGGTGACGTTCCCGCTCGGCGACCTCATCACGGCGATCATCAGCTTCCTCGCCGTCGCGGTCGTCGTCTACCTCGCCTTCGTGATGCCCATGAACGCCTACAAGGCGCGCAAGGCCGCCAAGAACCCGATCGCCGAGGAAGCCGCAGAGGCCACCGAGGGCGAGCTCCTCGCCGAGATCCGCGATCTGCTGAAGCAGCAGCGCAGCGCCTGATCCGCACTCCCGGACGCCCGCCCTCTCATCGAGACGGCGGGCGTTCTGCGTCAGTAATGGGGCGGGACGTCCTGGCGCAAGCGGTCGTCGTTGGGGCCTTTTCCTTCGGATGCCACAGCGGGACGCTCCGGCTTCTCACCCGTTTCAGGTTCCGGGTCGGTACCGGGCACGGGCGTCAGACGGGCTCTGCGCGAGCCCGCGACGCGCACGATGCGCTGCTCGCCGTTCTCGGTCATCTCAGCCGTCGATGGGGTCGATCGGCTGGGTGTCGTTCTCGGCACGAGGGGCGGACGCCGAGATCCCCAGCACCTCGGCGATCCGGGTGGCAGCAGTCGCAGGATCGCTGTACAGATCGAAGGCGTGCACGCGCACGTAGTGCCAGCCGAGCCGACGCAGCACGTGCGGACGAAGCCGCAGCGTCTCGCGGAGCGACTCGCCACGGGACTCGGGATCGGACTCGATCACCACCGCCTTGCCCCTGTGCTGAGCCACGAGCGGCAGGAGTCCGCGGTAGTCGACGTCGACCGAGGCGCCCAGTCGCCGCAGCTCCCGGGCGAGGGCCAGGGTGAGCGGATCGGCGAGATCCTCGAGACGCGCCTCCCGGCTGCGTGTCGCGAGGCCGCCGAGGATCGACATCAGCGTGGCCGCACCGAACTCCAGACGCCCGTCGTCGAACGCAGACGGGCGGATCGACGAGACGATCACCATCGAGCGGCGTGCCCGGGTCATCCCGACAGTGAGCAGCCGCTCGCCGTCCGGCGTGGACAGATCGCCGAAGTCGCTGAGCACGCGGCCGTGCTTGGTCAGGCCGAAGCCCAGCGAGAAGATGACGCGATCACGGCTCTCCGCCACGGACTCCTCGAGCGTGAGCACCGCGAAAGGCTCGGCGGTGTCGCGCCCCACGAAGTCGGCGACGTCGGACCGCCCGGCGAACGCGGAGGTCACGGCGGCGCGCACGCGCTCGGCGTGGCGGGCGCTCGCGGTGACGACCATGAGCGACTCGTCCGGTCGATGAACGGCGTGCTCGACGACCAGCGTCACCACCCGTGCCACCTCGGCATCCGGGCTCTCCACCGCGCCCGAGACGGGGTCGGGTGCGCCCGTGCCGCCCTCGACGTAGTCCACCGTGAGGCTGCCGCGTCCGAGATAGGAGCCCGCCCAGGGCAGCGAGACGATCTCGCCGCCGTAGAAGGCGTCGTTGATGAGCTCGACGAGGTCCTCTCCCCCGGCGCGATAACTGCGCGTGAGGGTCATGACAGGCAGGAGCTCGGAGAGGCGCTCGAACACGGATACCTCGTCGAACGGCACCTCGGCCTCCCAGGACGGACCGGGGTCGACGGCGACGTGGAAGGGTTTGGGCTTCTGCGTGACCGGATCGCCGAACGCGACGACCTGGCGAGCACGACGGATCGCCGGCGTCGCCTCCGCAAGGTTGATGGCCGCGGCATCGACCAGCAGCACGGTATCGAACTCGACCGAATCGGGGATCTCGGGGACCAGGTACGGCGAGGATATCCACACGGGTGCGAGCGCATTCACGAGAGTGGGGGCCGCGCTGACGATCTCCGCCGTGGTGGTGCCCGCCTGCTTCAGGGCGCGGCGCAGGTTCTGAGACTCGTGGGGCTCGTCGACGATCGCGATCTTCCACTGGTTCGCCAGCTGCCATGCCAGCAGGGGCCCCGCCGCCGCGGCGTGCGCCTCATCGACGAGGCGGAAGTCGCGCTCCAGGCGGTCGACGACCGCGGTGTTCGCGCCCAGCAGCGCGCGGTCGTCCTGCAGCGCGCGCTCGAGCAGCGACTGCCACCACGCGAATTCGAGCTCGTCGCCCACGCGGGCCTCGGACACGTGACGCACCGAGAGCTCGGCGAGAAGCGGGCCGATTCCGAGTTCCTCGAGCCGGTCGCGCAACTGCGCGCGCTCGACCAGATTGTCGAACACGTCTGACTTCGCCGCCGAGCCCGGCGAGCGTGCGCACGAGCCGCGCGACGGGAAGGGAGGAGAGAGGTTCGCGGCGGCCGAGCGCCGCATCGAGCTCGGCGAGTTCCGCATGCACGCGCTGCCATGAGGCGTACACCTCGGCGAGCCCGAGCGGAACCTCCGGCGCGACACCCGCGTCGACGCAGCGCTGCCACTGGGTGCGCTGGGTCTGGATGCGCAGCAGTGCCTCATGCATCTCGGTCACGTGCACGCCGGGGCGCACGTACTCCTTCGCGAGCTTGCGCAGACGGCGACGGTTCGCGCCCGACATGCCCGGTGCGTCGCGGCGCGAGCCGTGGGCCTGGATGAGCTCGCCGAGCGGTCGCTCGAACACGGTGGGGCTGAACCGGTCGAGCGAGTCGCGGATGCCCTGCAGCAGTCGCAGATACTCGCCCAGTTCATCGATCGTCGCGAACGGACGCATATGCGTCTGCGCGATCAGCGCATATCCCCGCTCGAGCAGGGCGGGAACGCTCGTGGAGTGCAGGCGGCCCGCCAGCTCGTGCGCCGAACGGGCGGCCTCCGTGCTGCTGAAGGTGACGCCGTACCACGGGGAGTCGTCGGGTCCGAAGCGGAACTCGCCGAGCCGTGCGGCGTGCGCGAGGGCTTCGGATGCCGCTGAGCGGTCGCCGGAGAGCCGGCGCAGCGTGTCGGTGCTGAGCCGGGCGGTGGTCGACGGGGGCTGCGGCAGCGAAGCCAGCCGGGTGAGGTGACGCGTCGCGTCGAGCACGGATGCACCGGTTCCCTGCACGTCGCTCGTGAGCGCCTTGCGGTAGTCGCGGAGCACGGTGCGCAGTCTCACCAGCGCATCATCGACGTCGCTGACCTTGGGAGCCGTGGCCTTCTCGTTGCGTCCGATCGCGCGGACCAGGTCACGGCGGACGCCGGCGGTCGAGACGGCGAGGCTGTCGAGGCCGATGCCGGAGAGACGATGGCGGACGCCGTCGAGGGTCGATCTCCTGGCCGAGACCACGAGCACGCGCCGGCCGGCGCGCACCAGCTCGCCGAGCGCGTTGATGACGGTCTGCGTGCCGCCTGTGCCCGGAAGCGTCGCCACCGTCAGCGAGTGGCCGGCGGCGATCCGGGCCAGCACGGCCTCCTGCTCGGCATCCGCATCGAGCAGCAGGTTGTCGGATGCCGGGGCTCGATCGTCCGGGCCGGTGTAGCGGGGCGCAGGGCGAGCAGCCGTGACCTGCTCGCGGTCGCCGACGTGGCCCGCGAGCGCATTGAGCATGACGTTGTCGAGGTTGCGGGTGTCTCGCGACATCGCTCCCCCGACATCGGCGAACACCGATACGACCAGTCGCGGCTGCACGGAGAAGGTCTCGATCGAGCGCGCGGTCGCGCGCAGGCTGTCGATCACAGGCTGAGGCTTGAAGATGCCCCCGTCATAAGCGAGAGCCGCGAGCGCTGCCGCATCGATCGTGATTCCGAAATGCTCGCGCGCGATGCGCACGAGCTCCGGGTTCACCTCGAAGGCGCCCTGGAGTTTGAGCTCGAAGTCCGAGTGGTGCCGTCGGATCGCGAGCGGTCGCAGCAGCACAGGAGCGGCGAAGTCCGCCCCGCCGATCTTCCAGCCGGCCACGCCGACGGCGAGGTGCACGGCTTCGATCCCCCGCACGGTGCGCAGTTCGGTGTTCTTCGCCGTGATGCGCTCGGCTGCGAGACGCGCGGTGCGCAGCCCCACTTCGTCGCGGAACAGGTTCGACAACAGCGTGGACTTGCCGGTGATGAACTGCGGGAGGCTTCCGGGGTGCGCCTTCGAGATGTCGATTCCCGAGGAGGCGGTGTCGCGGAAGGCGACGAGCGGCGAGGGTCCGCCGAGATCCGCGGCCTCCGCTCTCAACCGCGTGCGCTCGGCCTCCGCCGCATGCGCGACATCGATCCCGGTAGCGGACCCGTTCAGCTCGCCGAGGGTCACTGAGGCGTCCGTCGCCGCTTCTTCCGCAGCCTTGCCATCACGTCGCCACACCCTCTCACCCTACGCGCGACACGCCGCGGGCGACGGTATCCCCGGCGGGTTTCACGGGAATCCCCGTGCTGAGCGGGACATCTGCCGGTCCGAACGACTCGTCCTGCACGGATGTCTTGTCCGGAAGAGTCTTCCCCCGATCTCGGGCGCCGGCCCCCAGGGGCAGGAGGCGCGCGTCAGGATAGGGGCATGACCTACCGCTACGACTTCGCGCCGACACCGTTCGGCGACGCCCTCGCGGTCTTCTCCGACGAGGGGATCGTGAGCTTCGACCTGTCAGAGACCGCCGACCCGTCGGTGCCATGGCTGCTCGAGGGCATCTCCTCGCGCCTGCGCGCGATGCCCGAGCCCGACCCCGGCGCCGCAGACGAACTCGCCCACCTGCTCGACGCGTACTTCGATGGCGAGCGCGTGCGGTTCGACGAGCACCTCCGGCTCGACTGGCGCCTGGCAGACGGGTTCGCGTTGGCCGCGCTGCAATCGATCTGCACGATCGAATGGGGCGAGACCCTCAGCTACGGCGAGGTCGCCGTGCTCACCGGACACCCCGGAGCCGCGCGCGCGGTGGGCACGGCCTGCCGGCTCACGCCCTTCTCGATCATCGTTCCTGTGCACCGCGTCATCCGCTCCGATGGCACACCGGGGCACTACGGCGCGCATCCGGAGCGCAAGAGGTATCTGCTCGATCTCGAAGCGCAGCGCCGATAGACGACGCGGACCCCGGTGTGTAGGCCGCCGGGGTCCGCGTGCTCCGCCTGTCCGCCTTAGTGCTCCACCGCCTTCTCGGCGCCGAATCCGGTCAGCGAGCGAACCTCCATCTCCGCCGCGAGCTGCCTGGATTCCTGAACCGAACTCGTGATGGTGCCCAGCCAGCCGAGCAGGAAGCCCAGAGGGATCGACACGATGCCCGGGTTGTTCAGCGGCCAGACCGCGATGTCGATGCCCGGGATCATCGCCGTCGGCGATCCGGAGAAGACCGGAGACAGCACGATGAGGATGATCGCGGCTCCGAGACCGCCGTACATGCTCCATACCGCACCGCGGGTGTTGAAACGGCGCCAGAACAGCGAGTACAGGATCGTGGGAAGGTTGGCGGAGGCTGCGACCGCGAAAGCCAGCGCCACCAGGAAGGCGATGTTCTGCCCTTGCGCCCCGATTCCGCCGAAGATCGCCAGGATGCCGATCACGATCACCGTGCGTCGTGCGACGCGCACCTCGCCGTTCGGATCAGCCGCCACCGGGTTGCCCTCCGCATCTCTGCGGCCCTTCTGGATCACGTTCGCGTAGATGTCGTGCGCGAACGAGGCGGCGGCCGTGATCGTCAGCCCTGCGACCACCGCGAGGATCGTCGCGAACGCGACGGCCGAGATGAAGCCCAGCAGGATCGGCCCGCCGAGCTTCAGGGCCAGCAGCGGAGCGGCAGAGTTCGGCCCGCCCGGTGCGGCGGCGATGACGTCGGCTCCGACCAGAGCACCGGCCCCGTACCCGAGCACGAGCGTGAGCAGGTAGAAGCCGCCGATGAGCCAGATCGCCCAGACCACCGATCGACGCGCCTCCTTCGCAGTCGGCACCGTGTAGAAGCGCATCAGCACGTGCGGCAGGCCCGCCGTGCCGAGGACGAGCGCCATGCCCAGTGACAGGAAGTCGAGCGGGTTCGCGCCGTACTGCAGACCCGGTCCGAGGATCGCATCGCCCTTCGGGGAGTTCGCGACGGCGGACTCGAGCAGGCCGTTCAGGCTGAAGCCGTTGATCGCCAGCACCCACAGCGTCATCGCGAGGGCGCCCGCGATCAGCAGGATCGCTTTCACGATCTGCACCCACGTGGTGCCCTTCATCCCGCCGATCAACACGTACACGATCATGAGGATGCCGACCACCGCGATCACGATCGACTGCCCCACCCGCCAGTCGATGCCGAGCAGCAGCGAGACGAGGCCGCCGGCTCCTGCCATCTGCGCCAGCAGATAGAAGAAGCACACCGCGAGAGTCGTGATCGCCGCCGCCATGCGCACGGGGCGCTGCTTGAGCCGGAACGACAGCACATCGGCCATGGTGAACTTGCCCGTGTTGCGCATCAATTCGGCCACGAGCAGCAGCGCGACCAGCCAGGCCACGAGGAATCCGATCGAGTACAGGAAGCCGTCGTACCCGTTGATCGCGATGGCTCCGCAGATGCCGAGGAAGGACGCGGCCGACAGATAGTCGCCCGCGATTGCGAAGCCGTTCTGGGGACCTGTGAAGGAGCGGCCTGCGGCGTAGTAGTCGGCGGCCGTCTTGTTGTTGCGGCTGGCTCTGATCACGATGAACAGCGTCACCGCGACGAAGGCGACGAAGATCGAGATGTTGAGGATCGGGTTGATCTCGAGGTCGACCGGTGCGGCGGCATGCACGACGATCATGATTGCGCCTGCGCCTTCTCGAGTTCTTCACGGATCTCGGTGGCGATCGGATCCAGTCTTCTGTTCGCGAATGACACGTACCACATGGTGATGGCGAATGTCGTGACGAACTGTCCCAGTCCGAAGAGCAGCCCGACGGTGATATCTCCCCACACTCGTTGCGCCATGAAGTCGCGCGCGAATGCTGCGAGCAGCACATATACGAAATACCAGACGAGGAAGAACGCCGCGAGCGGGAAGATGAATGATCGTTGTGTGCGTTTGAGAGTGCGGAAACGCGGGGATTCCTCGACCGCGATGTAGTCGATCGATCCCGCGTCCGTTGAGGGATTCTGTTCGTTCATGGGGCCTCCTTGCCACATGTGCTTCCGTCTCTCGCGAGCGACCTCGCGAGTGGTAGGGTCGACGCTACGAAATGGGGGCACGATGTCGTCACCCCCGGAAGTAGGTAGTCGTGAGCAGCCCGCAGGGGATGGAATCCGAGGCGGAACTCGTCGCCCGCGCGGTGCGCGAGCTCGCTCAGCGCACCCGCTTCCCGGTGGCCTTCGGCGGTCTTGTCGACGACGGTGTCGTGAGCGTCACGAGCATCTTCGGCAACCGCACGCGCGCCCTCGACGGGCTCAGGGTCCGGCCCGAGCGCGGTCTCGGTGGGCGGGCGATGATGGAGCAGCGCCCGCGGATGACGAGCGACTACGGCTCCTCCCGGCAGATCACGCACGACTACGACGGCTTCGTGCTCGGTGAAGGCCTGCGGACGCTGCTGGCGCTGCCGATCGTCGTAGGAGGGCGACCCCGCGGAGTTCTGTACGCAGGCGCCTGGGAACAGACTCCGGTCGGCGGGGTGACGACGGCTCCCGCGATGCAGATCGCTCAGGCCGTGGCCGACGAACTCCGTATCCGCGACGAGGTCGATCGTCGACTGCGCACCATCACTCCACCCGCTGATGCCGTGGCCCCACCGCAACGCGAGGAGCTGCGGGAGAGTTTCGCAGAACTGCGCAGCATCGCGGCGGCGGTCGACGACACCGATCTGCGTGCGCGCATCGCCGGAGTGGAGGCGCGTCTGGTCGCGCTCGCCGGCGACGCGCATCCGACCGCGACAGGCCCCATCCCGACCGTCCATCTCTCTCCCCGCGAGACCGACGTTCTCGCGTGCGCGGCGCTCGGAGCGACCAATGCCGAGATCGCGGCTCAGCTCGGGCTCCGAGAGGGAACGGTGAAGGCGTACCTCGGTACCGCGATGTCGAAGCTCGACGCGTCGACCCGCCATTCAGCCGTGGCGAAGGCTCGGCGCGCCGGTCTGCTGCCCTGATCCGCCCAGTCCCTGCCCAGCGCCGATTGCTACCATGGGCATCGGTCGGCGAACCCCGGCCCCGGACGAGGCAGACCAGTACCCGGTGAGCGCAAAGACTGGTCCGAAAGGACCATCATGTCGTGGATCGTTCTCGTCGTCTCCGGAATCCTCGAGGCCGTCTGGGCGACGGCTCTCGGAAAATCCGACGGCCTGACCAAGCTCTGGCCGAGCGTGATCTTCTTCGTCGGCCTCGCCGCGTCGATGTTCGGTCTCGCATTCGCCATGCGCGATATCGCAACCGGCACCGCGTACGCCGTCTGGGTCGGAATCGGCGCAGCCCTCACTATCGTCTGGGCGATGATCACGGGCGACAGCGAGATCTCCTGGCTGCGCATTCTTCTGCTGATGGGATTGGTCGGCTGCATCGTCGGGCTCAAGCTGATCGACCCCGGACACAAATAGAATTCTTGGCGCAATAGTGAATTCCGACTAATGTCGGATTCATGGCAAGAAGAATTGTGCACCAGTTGGTCGACGACATCGATGGCAGCGTTCTCGAAGCGGGTGAAGGCGAGACCGTTCGATTCTCGCTGAACGGCGCTTCATACGAGATCGATCTGAATGACGAGCACGCTGCAGAATTGCGTGCCGCATTCGAGCCCTACATCTCCGCCGGACGACGAGCGGGGTCCACCCCTTCCGTCGCCCGCACTGCGGCACCGCGCAAGCGGGCGGCGCGCAATCCCGAGGTGGCGGCGATCCGCGCCTGGGCGAACGACAACGGATACACGCTCTCGGAGCGCGGGCGCATCCCCGCTCCCGTCGTCGACGCCTACAACGCGGCGCACTGACTCAACGGTCGCGCTCGCCGGCCCCCGCCCAGGGTTCGTCGGTGAGCGCGATCTCGCCCGCCATGTCATCGAGGAAGCGGATGACGACGTCGCGCTCCTCCGGAGAGAGACGCGCCGCTGCATGGAACCGCTTGGCATGCTGGCGCCCCACCGTCTCCATGGCCGCGCGGCGCGACTCGGGCGTGATCGTGATCGCGAGCGCCCGTCGATCCGAGGGATGCGCTGACCGGACGATATGGGCGCCGCGAGCCAGCCGATCGAGGAGCTTCGTGGTGGACGCCGTCGAGATGCCCAGATGCGCGGCGATCGCGCCCGGGGTTGCGACGGTTCCCTGGTTCTCGCACACGATCAGGAAATGCAGGGCGCGCATGTCCGTCCTGTTCAGCTGCATGTAGCGCAGAGACGCCTCCGAGAGCTTGTCCTCGGCGTCTCGCAGCCTGCCGAGCGCGCGCATGAGCGCACTCACCTGCGCGACATCGTCCGGACGCATGTCCGACCGGTCGACCAGCTCGCCGCGCGGGTCGCTCGCGTCGACGTCGTAGACCGCCGCCCCCATCGAGGCGACTCGGTCGCGAGGTTCATCGGAGTGCATGAGTCGATGATAGACCTCGATTGGTTTCATGCTAGGTTCTTTACTTGCCAGGCTAGCTAATCGATACGGCGGGAGATTCGTATGATCCAGTCCACCGGAACCAGGCGAGACCGCACGTCGCGACGGCGCTCGTGGACGCGGGCTCTCCTTCCGGCTGCGCTGATCCTGGTCTGGTTGGCAGGAGCCGGCCTCGGCGGACCGCTGTTCGGAAAGGTCGACGAGGTCTCGTCGAACGACCGCACCGCCTACCTGCCCGAGTCCGCAGATGCGACGCAGGTGCAGAAGCTCCTGGGTGAGTTCACAGACAGCGACTCGATACCGGCGGTCGCCGTCTTCGTCACCGACGAGAAGCTGTCCGAGGCCGACACGAAGGCGCTGAGCGAAGCGGTGGCGAGTGCCACGAAGGTCGAGGGGGTCGACGACGACGTCTCTCCCGCGATCGTGAGCGACGACTCCCAGGCGGCCCAGGCGTTCATCCCGATCCGCAGCGATGCGGATCTCGCAGGCACCGTGGAGGCGCTGGCCGCCCACCTCCGCTCCGCCGCCCCCGACGGCGTCGCCGTGTACATCACAGGCCCCGCGGGGTTCTCCGCAGATCTCGTCGCCGGCTTCGCCGGCATCGACGGTCTCCTGCTCGGCGTCGCGCTGCTCGCGGTGCTCGTGATCCTGGTACTCGTCTATCGCTCGCTGCTGCTGCCGGTGGTCGTGCTCTCGACGAGCCTGTTCGCGCTCTGCGTCGCTCTCCTCGCCGTCTGGTGGCTCGCGAAGGCAGGGATCCTGCTGCTCAGCGGCCAGACTCAGGGCATCCTGTTCATCCTCGTGATCGGGGCTGCGACCGACTACGCGCTGCTGCTCGTCTCGCGCTTCCGCGAAGAGCTGCGCTCGACACAGGACAAGGGCGCGGCCCTCGCTGCCGCTTGGAAGGGCGCACTCGAGCCCATCGTCGCGTCCGGCGGCACCGTGATCGCCGGCCTTCTCTGCCTGCTGCTGAGCGACCTCAAGTCGAACAGCACCCTCGGCCCCGTCGCCGCGATCGGCATCCTGTTCGCCATGCTCGCTGCCCTCACGCTGCTCCCCGCACTGCTGATGCTGTTCGGCCGTGCCGTGTTCTGGCCACGTCGACCTGCTTTCGACCCCGATGCCGTCGCGGCGGAGGACGGCAGGGCCGCCACGGGGATCTGGGCCCGGCTCTCCGGCCTGATCGCTCGGCGTCCTCGCGCGATCTGGATAGGCACGACCGCCCTGCTCTTGATCGGCGCCGCGGGCCTCACCCAGCTGAGCGCCACGGGTGTGCCCCAATCGGACCTCGTCCTCGGTTCATCCGAGGCGCGCGACGGCCAATCCGCCCTCGGGGAGCATTTTCCGGGCGGCTCGGGCAGCCCGGTGTACGTCGTCATCGACGAGGCCCGTCTTCAGGATGCCGCCGACGTCCTGCTCGCCTCCGACCATGTGGACGGAGCGACTGTCGTGGCCGCCGATTCACGGGGCGGCTCGGCGCCGGTCAGCGCGGCCGGCATCGTCGCCGCAGGCGCACCGGGCGCGCCCTTGCCGGAGCCCACCGTCGTCCGCGGAGACATCCTGCTGCAGGCGACGCTGACCGACGCCGCCGATTCGGATGCCGCGGCATCCGCCGTCCGCGAGCTCCGATCCGAACTCGACCCGCTCGGCGCCCTCGTCGGCGGCGTGACGGCGACCTCGATCGACACGAACGACGCCTCGATCCACGACCGCAACCTGATCATCCCGGTGATCCTGGGCGTGATCATGGTGATCCTGATGCTGCTGCTGCGCTCACTGCTCGCGCCGGTCCTGCTCATCCTCACCACGGTGCTGTCGTTCGGCACCGCGCTCGGGGTCTCGGCACTCGTCTTCGACGGCGTCTTCCGCTTCCCCGGCGCGGACCCCGCGGTACCGCTCTATGGATTCGTGTTCCTCGTGGCACTCGGGATCGACTACAACATCTTCCTGATGACGAGGGTCCGCGAGGAGTCGCAGCGGCACGGCACCCGCGACGGCATCCTGCGCGGCCTCTCGATCACGGGCGGCGTGATCACCTCGGCCGGTCTCGTCCTGGCGGCGACCTTCGCGGCGTTGTCGGTGATCCCGATCCTGTTCCTGGTGCAGCTCGCGTTCATCGTGGCATTCGGCGTGCTGCTCGACACCTTCGTCGTCCGCTCGCTCCTCGTGCCGGCACTCGCCCATGACATCGGCCGGTGCATCTGGTGGCCGTCGAGGCTGTGGCGCTCGGGCGACGAGTGAACTCAGACGGCGAGCCTCCGGCGTGCTCGCGCGCTCCAGCGTCCGCCGTCGTGCGCGACGTCGATCGGATGCCGGAACGCCGCGCTGATGGTCTCCGAGGTCACGACGTCCGCGACGGCGCCCGCAGCGAGCACGCGTCCGTCTGAGATCACCATCGCGTGGGTCGTGCTCTCGGGGAGCTCTTCGAGGTGATGCGTCACGAGCACCGAGGCGACCTCTGGTTCGCTCCGGGAGAGGTCGTCGATCGTCTCGAGCAGCTGCTCGCGCGCGGCGACGTCCAGGCCGGTCGTGGGCTCGTCGAGCAGGAGGAGGGCCGGAGAGGCGGCGAGCGCACGCGCGATGAGCGAGCGACCGCGCTCGCCCTGCGACATGGTGGGCCAGTGCGCATCGCCGCGGTCGCCGAGGCCGACCAGAGCCACGAGCTCCGCGGCACGACGGCGCTGGGGATCCGTCGGCTCCCAGCGCATCATCCGCTCGATCGTGCCGGTGAACCCGGTGAGGACGACGTCGAAGGCTGTGAGATCGGAGCGGATCGGATGCCGGGGGTTCACATGCCCGATGTGCCGGCGCAGCTCCTGGAGGTCGACGCGCCCCAGTCTCCTGCCCAGCACGTCGACCGTGCCGGAGGTGGGATGACTCTGCGCGCCGCAGAAGCCAAGGATGGTGCTCTTGCCTGCGCCGTTCGGGCCGAGAAGCGCCCAGTGCTCTCCCGCCCCGACCTGCAGATCGATGCCGTGGAGGATCTCTCTGCCGTTTCGACGGAACGAGACACCGTCGAGCCGCAGCACGTCGTCGCTCATGCCAGTGCGTCCTTGAGCTCGAGCAGATGGTCACGGCTCTCCGCTCGCGCAGCATCCGCGTCGCGCGCGATCACCGTGTCGGCAAGCCGCACGTGCCGGCGATGGTCCTCCGCGCCCCCGAAGTCCACGCGGATCCGGAGCATCTCGATCATGGTCTGCCTCAACCGAGGCGTCAGGCCATCGAAGAGGTCGAGCAGGATCGGATTGTGCGCTGCCGCGATGATCGCCCGATGGAACGCGGTGTCGGCGTCGACGTGCTCCTCGATCGAGGCGACGGCGGCGGCGCGGTGCTCCAGCGTACGACGGATCGCTCGGACGTCGGCGGCGGTGCGGCGGGTCGCGGCGAGAGCGGCCGCCTCGGACTCGATCGCGATCCGGGCCTCGATCACGCTGACGATGTCGGCGCGGCGGAGCACCGCGTCCCAGTCCTCGGGCGCATCGAGAGCAGTCACGAAGACACCGGCGCCCTGGCGACTGGCGAGCACCCCACGGCCGGCGAGCTGCCGGATCGCCTCGCGCACCGTCGACCGGCCGACTCCGAGCTGCGGAGCGAGGGTCGTCTCTCCCGGCAGCTTCTGGCCGAGCTGCCATTCGCCGGCGCGAATGCGACCGAGAAGCAGATCGGCGGCCTGATCGGCGAGCGGAGTGCGGTGGATCTGTGGCATGTCCTCGAGTATAACTTGTCAACTTGTCTGAGGAGTTGATACCGTCTTCACCCATGAGCTCCCGCCCCTTCCCTACCCTGTCGACGCCAAGCGGCCCCGTGCCCTCCGACGCCCCGAGCTGGAACCGCCAGCGCGGCTCCCAGATGCCCTCGCACCGCTACCTCTCCGCCCACGACCGGGTCCCGCTTCCGCTGACAGACCGGATCTGGCCGACACGCCGGCTCACCCAGGCGCCGCTGTGGGTGCCCGTGGATCTCCGCGACGGCAACCAGGCTCTCGCCGAACCCATGGATCCCGCCAGGAAGAGGCGCTTCTTCGAACTCATGGTCGCCATGGGGTACAAGGAGATCGAGGTCGGATATCCCTCCGCATCGCAGACCGACTTCGACTTCGTCCGGCTCGTCGCCGAGAGCGACATCGCTCCCGACGACGTCACGATCGTCGTGTTCACCGCGGCGCGGCGCGATCTGATCGAACGCACGGTCGCCTCGATCGACGGCATCCGCAATCCCGTGGTCATCCACGTCTACACCGCGACAGCGCCGACGTGGCGCGATGTCGTGCTCGGCCGCTCGAGAGACGAGCTGAGGCAGCTGATCCTCGCGGCGGGAGAAGACGTGCTCGCACTCGCCGGAGACCGGCCGAACGTGCGATTCGAGTTCTCGCCCGAGGTGTTCAACCTCACGGAGCCCGACTACGTCCTCGACCTGTGCGACGCCATGACCGCGCTGTGGGATGCGACACCCGAACGACCCGTCATCCTGAACCTCCCCGCCACCGTCGAGATCGCCACGCCCAACGTCTACGCCGACCAGATCGAGTACATGCACCGCAACCTCGCCCGACGCGACGGCGTGATCCTCTCGGTGCATCCGCACAACGACCGCGGCACGGGCATCGCGTGCGCCGAGTTGGCCGTGCTGGCAGGAGCGCAGCGCGTCGAGGGCTGCATCTTCGGCAACGGCGAGCGCACAGGCAACGTCGACATCGCGACTCTCGCGCTCAACCTGCACGCCCAGGGCGTCGATCCCAAGATCGACTTCTCCGACATCGACGAGATCCGGCGGACCGTCGAGTACTGCAACGGCATCGAGGTGCATCCGCGGCATCCGTACGTCGGCGATCTCGTGCACACGGCCTTCAGCGGCACCCACCAGGACGCGATCCGCAAGGGGTTCGCGGAGCACCGGGCGCGTGCGACCGCCGAGGGCGCAGATGAACGCGACCTGGCCTGGCGGGTTCCGTACCTGCCGATCGATCCCGCCGACCTCGGCCGCGGCTACGAGGCGGTCATCCGCGTGAACTCGCAATCGGGCAAGGGCGGCATCGCCTATCTGCTCGAGACGGAGTACGGGGTCGAGCTGCCCCGGCGGTTGCAGATCGACTTCGCGCGCCGGGTGCAGGAACACGCGGATGCCGTCGGCGATGAGCTGTCGGCCGCAGAGCTGTGGGCGCTGTTCGAGAGCAGCTACCTGCTCGGGGCACGAGGGCCGGAGCTCGTGCACTACCGCATCGACGACGAGCAGACGGAGGTCACCGTGCGCGTGGACGACGCCGAGCACTCGCATCGGACCGACGACCTCGGCCCCGTCGAGAGCCTCGTGTCCGCTCTCGCAGCCGCCGGAATCGCCCTCGAGGTGCTCTCCCTGCATCAGACGAGCGTCGGCTCCGGTGCCGGAAGCGACGCGCTCACTCTGGTGGAGTACCGCAGCGCGGCGGCGGTCGGGTGGGCCGCGGGCCGTGCGCGATCGGTGCTAGAGGCGAGCTTCGCGGCCGTGATGCGGGCGGGGGCTCATGTCGCGGGAGTCGGGGTGGCGTGAGGGGAGCCGGGGTCTGGCGGGGGCGGCGTCGGAGGGGAGACGTCGTGCCCCGCTGGGGGCTGGGTCCGGTGGAGGGCGCGGATGTCGTGCCCTCGCGTCCCCATCGGCCACTCGACGCGCCGCGGGTTCTGTAGGCGGGGAACGTGGAGAGGGAGGGCGGCGCGTCGAGCCTCCGGCCGACGGGGCCCCTCTGTCGAGGGAGACTAGACGTCCGAAAGGGGCCGCCTCCGGCGACCCCTTTCGGACGTCGTGCCCTCGACAGGATTCGAACCTGCGACCTGCCCTTTAGGAGAGGGCTGCTCTATCCTGCTGAGCTACGAGGGCCTGCAACAAGCTTAGAGGAATCCCGGCGACGTTCCGCGGCGGCGGCGGCTGCTGCGGCGGCGGCATCCGGTATCTTCGGGTTCGTCGGCGGCATCCGCCGTTCGACGACGACCAGGAGGACGACGATGACAGATCCGTCGAGGCCAGAAGACCACAACCCCTACGCTCCGCCGCCCGCCGGCGAGCCCGTCGTGCCACCGGCAGCGGCGCCTCAGGAAGGGCCCCCGCCCGCGTACCAGCCGCCGGCGGCTCAGCCGCCGCAGTACCCGGCAGCGCAAACGCCTTCGTATCCCGCCGCCCAGCCACCGCAGCATCCCGGAGCGGCCTACCCCGGCGCCCCTGGCGCCGGCCCGCAGTCCGCGCCACCCGCAGCCAAGAACTCGGCCAAGGCCTCGAGCATCATCTCGCTCGTGGCCGGGGCCGTCTCGATCTTCCTGCTGCCGTACATCGCCGGCATCGTCGGCATCGGCACGGGCGTGACGGCGATCCGCATGAACACTGCGGCGAAGAACTCGGGCAGCGGGTTCAACGGCGCTTACACGGGCATGGCCATCGGCGGCATCGTCCTCGGTGCACTCGGCATCGTCCTGAAGCTGGTCCTCGACATCGCGCTGCGCTGAGCGACCGGATCACGCCGCGAGAGCGAGATACGGCTCCCACCGGGGATCGCTGCGCTCGCTCCCCCGCACCGTCCACGACGTCCCGTGCGGGGGACGCGGCGTGAACCGCAACTCCCAGTGCATCTCCTGGGGAGTGCGGTTGCTCTTGACGTTGTTGCAGCGCAGACAGCAGGCGACGAGGTTCTCCCAGGAATCGGCTCCTCCGCGCGACCGCGGCAGAACGTGATCGATCGTCGACGCCGCCTTGCCGCAGTAGCCGCACCGGTGGTTGTCGCGACGCAGCACCCCGCGTCGAGTGACCGGCACCCGCCTGCTGAGCGGCACGCGGACGTACCGCGAGAGGATGATCACCGCCGGCCTGTCATAGACGCCGTGACTCCCCCAGACAGGATCGTCATCGACCCGCTCGATCACCGTGGCCTTGTCGTTCATGACCAGGACCAAGGCTCTCTTGAAAGACACGATCGCAAGCGGTTCGTATCCGGCGTTCAGGACCAGTGTGCGCATTCGTCATCCTCTCGATCCGCCGGGACGGCTTCCCGGCACTCTCGACTCACACGAGGCCGCGCAATCGGCAGAGCGATCGCAGGGACGAAAAAAGGCGCCGTCTTAGAGACAGCGCCTTGCACGCACGGCAGCACCGTGGCGTCCCTGCGGCCGATGCTGAAGGACGTGACGACCGAGGGCATCCATGGTGCGGATGCTCGGTATCTGTTCCATCAGCCTCTCCCGTCAGTGCGACAACGGGAACAGGCTAACCCATTCCCCTGTGGACTGGGCGAAACTCCGGGTGAACGCTCTGAGGCGTGTCCGCGACGGATGCCAGGGATCAGCCGGCGTTGGCGGCGAGCCAGCCGATCGGCTCGACCAGCGTGCCGTTGATCTTGACCTCGAAGTGGAGGTGGTTAGCGGTCGAGTGGCCCGTGCTGCCGACGAGCCCGATGAGCTGGCCCGCCTCGACGGTCTGGCCGACCTCGACCTGACGCGTGCCATAGGTCATGTGGCCGTAGGTGGTCGAGACGCGCTGTCCACCCACCACGCTGTCGATCACGACGCCCACACCGTATCCGTAATAGCTCTCGGAGGAGACGCGGACCACACCGGCGGCGGCGGCGTAGATCGGGGTGAGAGCGGGGCACACCATGTCGGCGCCGTTGTGACCGCTGCCGAGGGTGCGGCTCACGTTGTACGATCCCTGCGGCAGCGGGTAGCGCACCTCGCCGGAGCCGGGCGACACCAGGGCGTATTTGCTGATGTCGAAACCAGTGGACGCGGACGCGGTGGACGCCGCGGCAGCCGCGCGCGCTGCGGCGGCCTCTTCCGCCTTCTTCTTCTCGATCTCTTCAGGCGTCGTGGCCGTGAAGGCCCCGTGCACGAGGGGGGCGGCCGTCGCCTCGGACGCCACGATGAGGGACTGGGCGTCGACGGCGGCGAGCTGCTGAAGGGTCGTCGCCTCTTCGGCCGGCTTCGACTGGGCGTACGCGGGAAGGGCGATGGCGGCGACGAGAGCGCCCACTGCGCCGAAGATCGCGACGGAACGGAGCGGCTTCATGACGCTTCGGGCCGGTGTGCGAGCGCCCGTACGACGGGCGACTGCGCGGTCTTCGGTTGTGTTCGCGGGCGATTCGATGTCTGCGGCCAAAATCATGTCCTCCAGGGCCTGCACGCTCGGGTAGCGCTGGCTCGTCGGCACTCTGCTTCTCGTGGCACGAATGTAGCTCGGGGTACTTTGTGCGTTTTCACCGCGAAGACGACGAGCCTGAAAGGCGACCATCGCGGGTAACCGCCAGCGGGCTTCTTCGCTGGCGACCTGTCCGAGGTTACCGGAAGATAACGATCGTGTCACCCTGCAAAGCTGTTAATCGCCGGGGAGCAGGTTCGCGGAGGGGTCGAAGGTCAGGCGGGTTCTCCGACGAGGAAGATGTGCGAGGCCAGTTCGACGGGAAGCTCGAGCCCTTCTTCCTTGCCTTCCATCTGGATGAGGACGTACCCCTCGTTGAAGCGGTAGTCGCCCTTCGCTCCGGGCATGACGCCCGCATCGCGCAGCTGCTCGAGCAGTTCCGGATCGACCTGCGCAGGCTCGGCGAGACGGCGCACAGTGCCCTCGATGGGTTCGCCCGCCGCAGTCAGCTTCTGCACGAGACCGATGACGCCCTCGTCGAACGTGCGTGCGGGCAGGTCCCCGAGCTGGTCGAGACCGGGGATGGGGTTGCCATAGGGCGACTCGGTCGGATGACCGAGGAGTTCCACCAGCCGCCGCTCGACCTGCTCGCTCATCACGTGCTCCCAGCGACAGGCCTCTTCGTGGACGTATGCCCAGTCGAGCCCGATCACGTCGGAGAGCAGGCGCTCGGCGAGACGATGCTTGCGCATCACGTCGACGGCCTTGCGCCGCCCTGCGTCGGTGAGCTCCAGCGTGCGGTCTTCGGACACGACGACGAGTCCGTCGCGCTCCATGCGGCCCACGGTCTGGGACACCGTCGGACCCGAGTGCCCGAGACGCTCGGAGATGCGCGCCCGCAGCGGCACGATGTTCTCCTCCTCGAGTTCGAGGATGGTGCGGAGGTACATCTCCGTGGTGTCGATCAAGTCGGTCATCTGGCCCTCCGGGTCTTCTTAGGCAAGCCTACATTCCTGCAGGGACATCGGCGCGTCACGCGGCGAAACCCCGCCGGCCGCGCACCCTAGAATCGACCCATGGCGATCGAGATTCCCCGTGACCTCCTGCCCGCAGACGGCCGCTTCGGATGCGGCCCCTCGAAGGTGCGGCCGGAGCAGCTCGATGCGCTCCTCGCCGCGGGGGCGAGCGTTCTCGGCACCTCGCACCGCCAGGCGCCGGTGAAGAACCTGGTCGGGAGCGTTCGCGAGCAGCTCGCGGCCCTCTTCCGCCTTCCCGACGGCTACGAGATCATCACGGGCAATGGCGGCTCCACGGCGTTCTGGGATGCTGCGGCCTTCGGCCTCATCGAGAAGCGCAGCCAGAACCTCGTCTTCGGCGAGTTCGGCGGCAAGTTCGCGTCCGCCGCTGCAGCACCCTGGCTGCAGGCCCCCGACGTCCGCAAAGCCGAGCCCGGATCGCGCGTCGCGGCCGAGATCGTCGACGGCGTCGACGTGTACGCATGGCCGCACAACGAGACCTCAACCGGCGTGTCCGCCCCGATCGAGCGCATCGCGGCGGCAGGTGCGCTCACCGTCATCGACGCCACGAGCGCGGCGGGCGGCATCGACTTCGATGCCGCGCAGGCTGACGTCTACTACTTCGCACCGCAGAAGAACCTCGGATCCGACGGCGGCCTGTGGTTCGCCGCCGTGTCCCCCGCGGCGATCGAGCGGATCGAGCGTATCGCGGCATCCGACCGCTACATCCCCGAGTTCCTCAGTCTGAAGAACGCGGTCGACAACTCCCGGCTGAACCAGACGCTGAACACTCCGGCGCTCACGACGCTGCACCTGCTCGACAGCCAGCTCCGTTGGATCCTCGCAGGCGGCGGGCTCGAGTGGGCCGCCGCCCGCACCGCCGAGTCCTCCGGTGTGCTGTACGACTGGGCGGAGGCCAGCCCGGTCGCGACGCCGTTCGTCGCAGATGCGGCGCACCGCTCCCCCGTGGTAGTCACGATCGACTTCGATGAGACCGTGGATGCCGCTGCTGTCGCGAAGACTCTGCGCGCCAACGGCATCGTCGACACCGAACCGTACCGAAAGCTCGGCCGCAATCAGCTGCGGGTGGCGACGTTCGTCTCCATCGAACCTGACGACGTGCGTCAGCTCACCCGCTCCCTCGACTACGTCCTGGGGAACACCGGCGCCTGACACGCGAGCGTGCCGCAGGGCTCCCCACGGCACGCTGTCGGCGCTTCTTCGCGTGCCGAACGATCAGCGCAGCTGATTCACGCACCGGATCCCGCATCCGGAGAGCGGGTGCTCCGAGGCGCGTCCCTCCCGCACCCGCGGGCGGGGCGCGCCTGCTGTCAGGTGGCTGACGGGAGGTCACTCCTCGTCGTCGGAGTCCCTCGCGGCAGCGTCCGACTCGTCATCGTCGGAATCGTCGTCCTCAGACTCGTCATCGTCGGAATCGTCGTCATCAGACTCGTCATCGTCCGACTCGTCGTCGTCGAAGCCTTCATCGTCATCCGACTCGTCATCGTCATCGTCCATTACGGCCGAATCGTCGAGCTCATCGATGTCCACGCCGTCGAGATCACCCGCGTGCAGAGCGCGCGGCTCGTCACCGTCGAGCAGGTCGTCGTCGATGTCATCATCGTCGTCGTCGTCGTCGTCGAGATCATCGTCGTCGAGACCCTCCGCCTCAGCCGCGACGAGATCGTCGAGCTCGTCGGCGGCGGCAGCTGCGGCCTGCTCGGCAAGCTCCACCTGATGGGCGCGGTATTCGGCGAGCCGCTCGGCCCATGGCACCCACTCGGGCGCCAGCAGCGCCCCGTCACCCGGGAGCAGCTCGACCTCGAGAACGGTCGGCTCCTCGTCGTCGACGCGGGCGACCGTGACGGTCCAGTACCAGCCGGGGTACCCGGGCAGGCGGTTCGCGAAGCGCAGCGACACCGAGCCGTCGTCTTCGAGCAGGTAGCCCGCGGCAGGGCCGATGGACGAGGCCGGCGTGATCTCACGCAGCGCGTTCAGCGCGAGATCATGAGCATCGAGGAGACGCTGGTCGGCGTCAGGCGTCGAGGTCATCGGCGACCTTGCGCAGGACGGCCGCGATCTTGCGGCTGTGGCTGGAGGAGGGGTACCGGCCGCGGCGCAGATCTGCGCCCATTCCGTCGAGCAGCTTCACGAGATCCTCGACGATGATCGCCATGTCGTCGGCCGGCTTGCGCTTCGCCTTGGCGAGACTCGGCGGTGCCTCGAGGACGCGCACCGACAGCGCCTGCAGGCCCCGCTTGCCGTCTGCCACACCGAACTCCACGCGAGCGCCCGCCTTCACCGCCGTACCCGCAGGCATGGCTGATGCGTGCAGGAAGACGTCCTGACCGTCATCGGTGGCGATGAAGCCGAAACCCTTGTCTTCGTCGTAGAACCTGACCTTGCCGGTGGGCATGGGAGAAACCTCGCTGAGTCGGTGTGGAGATATGGCGCGCTCGAACGGAGCACCCTCCTCAAGCCTAGCGGTCGCCGACGCACTAGGCTGAGAAGGATGAGCACGCCGACTTCAGAGCCCGAGATCCGCAGGGTGGACCGCATCCTCGCGTTCACTGCGCTCGGCCTCATCGCCGCCTCGATCCTCGGATTCGTCTCGATCATGATCGGCACCGCGAACGGCATGGACGAAGCAGCCTTCGCGGAAGGCGCCTGGCCGTTCATCGCGAGCATCCTGTACTGGGGTCCTCCGCTCGCCTTCGTGCTGATCGTCACGCTGCTCATCATGAGCTTCGTACGGAAGGGTCGCGCGGCATCGCGATCCTGAGGAATCACACATGAGCACGCACGCCCGACCGCTGGCCGAATGGCTGGCCGCGGCGAGCGATGACGAGCTGATCGCCCTCCTCCGAGCCCGCGGGATTCGCCCGGACGTCGGCTGGCAGGACTTCTTCGACGCCGCAGAAGCGCTTCTGGAGCCCTCGGCCCTGAACCGCGTACTGCCGACGCTCACATCCGCAGAGGCCTCGGCGCTCTTCGCAGCCGCCTCCGGAGCTGATGCCGGACGGCAGCGAACCGCGCTCATCGCGCTCGGTCTGCTGCAGACCGACGGAGCGCCCTTTCCGCCTGTGGCGGCCGCAGTGCGCGACCGCCCGGTTCCGCAACGACCGCAGGACAGCATCCCCCGCGCCTCGACGGAGGATGCCGCGGCGCACGCCGCCGAGCGCGCCCTCACCACGGTGGCTGCCGTCGCCGATCTGCTGCTGCATGCGCGAGACAAGCCGTTGACACTTCTCTCCGGGGGCACCGTGAGCGCCGGAGAGAAGAAGCAGCTGGCCGAGAACGGCATCCCGGCGGAGTCCGTCGACTCCCTCGTCCAACTGGCGGTCGACGCAGGCCTCGCCGCCGCCGACGGAAAGCGCATGGGCACGACCGCCGCCGCAGAGCAGTGGCTGCGTTTCTCGGTGGCGGAACGCTGGAGCGCGCTCGTCGGAGGCTTCCACGACTCGATGCCGCGCGGCATCCGCTCGCCCTCCGGCGGCTGGACTGCACCATCCGCGTGGCCCTCGGCCTATCCCTGGGACCCGGCCTGGCCCGAGCGCAGCGCCGCGTTGCGCGAACGCGCCCGGCTGCTCGCCGTCATCGCGGACGACGGATCGGAGCCCGCCTGGTCGGCGCCGATGCGAGCAGGGGCCGAGCCCGACGCCCGCGAGCTCACCGCGCTTCTGCCTGCGGAGGTCGACCGGATCTTCCTCCAGAACGACCTCACGGCGATCTCCCCCGGACCCCTCGCCCCCGCTCTCGACGTGCGACTGCGCACGATCGCCGATCGCGAATCCGCAGCTCAGGCTTCGTCCTACCGGTTCACCGGCGAGTCGATCGCCCGCGGCGTCGTCGCCGGCGAGACGGAGAAATCGATCCTCGACTTCCTCAGCGGGATCACTCTGACAGGCATCCCTCAGCCGTTGCACTATCTGGTCACCCAGACCGCGCAACGTCACGGACTGGTACGGGTGTCGACGGATCTGGAGACGGGCCGGACGCGCATCGACAGCGTCGATCAGAACCTCATCGAGGCGATCGCCGTCGATCAGGCGCTAAGGCCCCTGGGGCTCACGAAGCACGTCGGGTCGATCACCTCGCGCGTGGGGCGCGACACGGTCTACTGGGCGCTCACCGATGCACGCTACCCGGCGACGCTGGTCGACGAGAACGGACAAGCCATCGCAAGCGACCGGCATCCGCTGGCCCCCTCGGCCACACCGTTCCCCGACTACTCGGCGCTGATCGGAGCCCTGCGAGCGCATCAGGGCCCAGACGCGGATGCCGCATGGCTCGACAGAGAACTCGATGCGGCCGTACGAGCGCACGCCGTGCTCAAGGTCGTCGTCGGGATGCCGGACGGATCGACCAGAGAGCTGATCATGGAGGCCACAGGACTCGGCGGAGGACGTCTGCGCGGCAGGGACCGGGCCGCCGACGTGGAGCGGACGCTTCCCGTGTCCAGCATCCGATCCGCCACCATCGTCGCGCAGTAAACTGGACAGCTATGTCTGATGGCCCTCTGATCGTCCAGAGCGATCGCACAGTCCTGCTCGAGGTCGCCCACGCGGATGCCGAGAGCGCCCGCCACGAGCTCGCGATCTTCGCCGAACTCGAACGCGCCCCCGAGCACATCCACACCTATCGGATCACCCGCCTCGGCCTGTGGAACGCCCGAGCCGCGGGACACACCGCTGAGGACATGCTGGATACCCTCGAGCGCTGGTCGAGGTTCCCGGTGCCGCCCTCGGTGTCCGTCGACCTGCGCGAGACGGTGAACCGCTACGGGCGCCTCGTGATCGAGCGCGACGACGAGGGCACCCTGATCCTGCGCTCCAGCGACCCGGCCGTGCTCACGCAGGTCGCGAACAACAAGCGCATCCAGCCGCTGCTGATCGGGCATCCGGCCCCGGACGTCTACGCGGTCGATGCCTGGGCGCGCGGCCAGATCAAGCAGGAGCTGCTGAAGATCGGCTGGCCCGCCGAAGACCTCGCCGGGTACACCCCGGGCACCCCGCACGAGATCGATCTCGACGAGGACGGCTGGCAGATCCGGCCGTACCAACAGGATGCCGTCGACGCGTTCTCGAAGGACGGCTCCGGCGTCGTGGTGCTTCCCTGCGGCGCGGGAAAGACGATCGTCGGAGCAGGTGCGATGGCGGCGACAAAGACCACCACCCTGATCCTCGTGACCAACACCGTGTCGGCGAGGCAGTGGCGAGACGAGCTGCTCAAGCGCACCTCGCTCACTCCGGAGGAGATCGGCGAGTACTCGGGCCAGGCCAAGGAGGTCCGGCCGGTCACGATCGCCACCTATCAGATCCTCACCGCGAAGCGGAAGGGCGAGTACGCGCACCTCGCACTGCTCGACGCCCTCGACTGGGGACTCATCGTCTACGACGAGGTGCATCTGCTCCCCGCCCCCGTGTTCAAGCTCACGGCCGATCTGCAGGCCCGTCGACGCATCGGCCTGACAGCCACGCTGGTGCGCGAGGACGGGCGCGAGGGCGACGTCTTCAGCCTCATCGGGCCCAAGCGCTTCGACGCCCCATGGAAGCAGATCGAGGCGCAGGGCTTCATCTCCCCCGCCGCCTGCTACGAGGTGCGCGTCGACCTGCCGCCGAGCGACCGGCTCGAGTACGCGGCGGCGACCGACGACGAGCGGTACCGCCTGGCGGCATCCGCCCCCGCGAAGATCGACGCGGTCAAGGAGCTCATCGCGAAGCATCCGGACGAGCGGATCCTCGTGATCGGCCAGTACCTCGACCAGCTCGACACCCTCTCGGAGGCGCTGGACGCGCCGCAGATCACGGGTGCGACGCCGGTCGACGAGCGCGAGGAGCTCTACCGGCAGTTCCGCGTCGGCGAGATCCAGCTTCTCGTCGTCTCGAAAGTCGCGAACTTCTCGATCGACCTCCCTGAGGCCTCGGTCGCGATCCAGGTGTCGGGTTCGTTCGGCTCGCGGCAGGAGGAAGCCCAGCGGCTCGGGCGGCTGCTGCGGCCCAAGCAGTCGGGTCACACCGCCAGCTTCTACACGCTCGTGGCGCGCGACACGATCGACCAGGACTACGCACAGAATCGACAGCGATTCCTCGCCGAACAGGGGTACAGCTACACGATCATGGACGCCGACGCGATCGCCGCCTGACACCCCCGACCTCGCCGCTCCGGCAGATAATCAGCATCTGCATGTGCGAAGTCACCATAATGGGGACATGACAGCTGCCCGCATCCTGGTCGTCGATGACGAACCGAACATCCGCGACCTGCTCTCCACGGGTCTCAGCTTCGCCGGATTCCAGGTGAAGACGGTGGCCAACGGCGCCGCCACCATCTCCGCCGTCCTCGAAGAGGAGCCCGACCTCATCATCCTCGACGTGATGCTGCCGGACATGAACGGCTTCAGCGTCACCAAGCGCCTGCGCGGCGCCGGCTTCACGGCCCCGATCCTCTTCCTGACGGCCAAGGACGGCACGGAGGACAAGATCGAGGGGCTCAACGCCGGCGGTGACGACTATGTCACCAAGCCGTTCAGCCTCGACGAGATCGTCGCCCGCGCTCAGGCGATCCTGCGCCGCACGATGCAGGCCGACGAGGAGTCGATCATCCGGGCAGGCGAGCTGTCGATGGACCAGGACACGCACGACGTCCAGGTCGGCAAGGAGTCGATCGAGCTCAGCCCGACCGAGTTCAAGCTGCTGCGCTACCTCATGCTGAACCCGAACCGGGTGCTGTCGAAGGCGCAGATCCTCGACCACGTCTGGGAGTACGACTTCAACGGCGACGCCGGCATCGTGGAGAGCTACATCTCGTACCTCCGTCGCAAGATCGACCCGCACACCGAGGAATCGGTCATCCAGACCAAGCGCGGCTTCGGATACATGCTCAAGGTCGGCAAGTAGCCACCGCCCCGCACAGACGTCGACCATGGGAGGACCGCATGGCGCACAAGCCTGACGCGGTCACCCGCTGGTGGCAGGGCATCAGCCTGCGCGCCAAGGTCACGGGCGTCACCGTGGGTGTGCTCGCCCTGGGCCTGCTGGTGGCGGGCCTCGGGACCGCGCCTTTCCTGCGCAACTCGCTGATCGACAACATCAACGCGCAGTTGACATCGCTGGCTTCGACGGACCTCGTCTCGCGCTACTTCGACGTGACCGCCTCGGGCGACGAGACCGTCTACACGCAGACCGACACGCCTCGGGACTTCTCGTTCGCGATATACGACCCTGTCACCGGGGTCCTCCAGGCCACCGCCGGGAGCGCGAACGGCGGCGACACCCCGCTCTTCCCCGCCAGCTATTCGCTTCAGGAGGCCGTGGCGAATCAAGACGTGATCATCCCGCTCGAGGGGACGAAGGGCACGAGCTTCCACGCGGCCGTCGCGAACGCGCAGGGCTCCGGCGGCGGAGCGGTGCGCATCCAGCTGGTCGCCATGCCGCTCTCCGCAGCGGACCGCATCATCAGTCAGTACTTCGGCATCTACGTCACGGTGGCGCTCGTCACGATCGTGATCGCGGCCCTCCTCATCCGCGGGCTCGTCACCCTGACCTTCCGTCGGCTCGGCCAGGTCGAGTCCACCGCCATGTCGATCGCGGCGGGCAACTTCAGCCAGCGGCTGACCGACCTCGAGCCCACGACGGAGGTCGGCCGGCTCAATGCGGCGATCAACGCGATGCTCGACCGCGCCGACCATTCGCTCGCCCAGCGCGACCGCACCGTGCGCCACATGCGCCGTTTCATCGGCGACGCCAGCCACGAGCTGCGCACGCCTCTCGTCAGCGTCCGGGGCTACGCCGAGCTGTATCGCATGGGGGCGATCAAGGGCGAAGAAGACACGGCACGCGCCATGGAGCGCATCGAGAAGGAGGCGATCCGGATGGGCGTGCTCGTCGAGGACCTACTCGCCCTCGCCCGACTCGACGAGGAGCGCGAACCCGAGATCACGTCGATCGACCTGCGCCCTGTCGCCCGCGACGCTGCCCTCGATGTGCAGGCGGCTGCTCCGGGGCGCACCGTGACCGTCGTCGACAAGACGCTCGAAGCGCCTCTCACCGCTCCCATCACACGCCCCGTGCTGCCGTCGCCCGCCCCCTCGTCCACTGCGCGCGGCCTCTCCCGGGCATCACTCGCGCGGCTGCGCCGCCGTGCGCGCAACAGCGCGCCCGAGATGCCGGCGATCGACTTCAGCGAGGTCGAGGACGTGCCGGTGCGCACACCGCCGATCGTGCTGGGCGAGGAGAACAAGGTGCGACAGGTCGTCGCGAACCTGCTCGGCAACGCACGCCGATTCTCACCAGACGAGAGCCCGATCGAGATCGTCGTCGACGCCGACCGCGTCCGCGGCACCGGGAGCATCGCGATCGTCGACCACGGCGAGGGAATACCACCGCAGATCCGCGATCAGATCTTCGAGCGCTTCTGGCGAGCGGACACCTCGCGAGCACGCGAGACCGGCGGATCGGGCCTCGGACTCGCAATCGTCGCCTCGATCGTGAAGGCCCTGCACGGCAGCGTCGCGGTGACCGAGAGCCCCGGCGGAGGTGCGACGTTCACGGTGACGTTCCCGCTCGCCCCCTCGCGCGCGACTCCCGAGCACCTTCTCGAAGACACCCAGCCCCTCGAGCCGCTCGAGCTCTGAGACCTCCCCTGCACATCGGCGGCACTTCGCCGATTGTGCACACCTCGTGGCGATCGGAGCGGAGAGAGCCGATGCCGGCCTCCGCCCTTCTCTAGCGTCGGAACCCACAGATCGAAAACCTCGCAGATCAAAGGAGTTCCCATGTCCGTCTTCACCGTCGACACAGAAGCCGTCGCCACCGCGCAGGGCTCGACCCGCGCCACCATGGAGCGGCTGCAGAGCGAGTCCGCGACTCTGATGGCTCAGCTCACGCAGCTCGAGTCGTCGTGGTCGGGTGCCGCGTCGGTCGCGTTCCAGAACTGCGCGCAGCAGTGGCGCGGTGCCCAGCTCCACGTCGAGCAGGTCCTCGAGTCGATCGGCACCGCCCTCGGCGGAGCGGCGACGCAGTACGCCGACGCCGATCAGTACTCTGCGAGCCTGTTCCGCTGACCCCCCGAAAAGCAGAAACGCCCCGGCCGGAGCCGGGGCGTTTCTGTCTACTGAACTCTGGGTTCCTGAGCCGGGGCCCCGCGCCCGGAGGCTCCGGGCAGCGCGCTGGCGCTGTCTGGAGTGGGGCGTGGGGATCGAAGGATCAGAAGTCCATGCCGCCCGACGGGTCACCCATCGGAGCCGAAGCCTTCTCGGGCTTGTCGGCGACGACGACCTCGGTGGTGAGGAAGAGGCCGGCGATCGAAGCGGCGTTCTGCAGAGCCGAACGCGTCACCTTGGCCGGGTCGATGATGCCCGCGGCGAACATGTCGACGTACTCGCCGGTCGCGGCGTTCAGACCGTGCCCCGACTCCAGCCCGGCGACCTTGTTCGCGACGACACCCGGCTCGAGACCGGCGTTGAGAGCGATCTGCTTCAGCGGAGCCTCGATCGCGACGCGGACGATGTTCGCGCCGGTCGCCTCGTCGCCCGTGAGCGAGAGAGCGTCGAGGGCCTTGGTGCCCGACTGGATCAGCGCGACGCCACCACCGGGGACGATGCCCTCCTCGACGGCTGCCTTCGCGTTGCGGACGGCGTCCTCGATGCGGTGCTTGCGCTCCTTGAGCTCGACCTCGGTCGCCGCACCCGCCTTGATGACGGCGACGCCGCCGGCGAGCTTGGCGAGACGCTCCTGCAGCTTCTCGCGGTCGTAGTCGCTGTCGGTGTTCTCGATCTCACGACGGATCTGCGTGACACGACCCTCGATCTGGTCTGCCTCACCGGCGCCCTCGACGATCGTGGTCTCGTCCTTGGTGACGATGACCTTGCGTGCACGACCCAGCAGGTCGAGCGTGGCGTTCTCGAGCTTGAGGCCGACCTCTTCGGTGATGACTTGACCACCGGTGAGGATCGCGATGTCCTGCAGCTGCGCCTTGCGGCGGTCGCCGAAGCCGGGAGCCTTGACGGCGACCGACTTGAAGATGCCCTTGAGCTTGTTCAGCACGAGGGTCGCGAGAGCCTCGCCCTCGACGTCCTCGGCGATGATGACGAGCTCCTTGCCGTCCTGGATCACCTTGTCGACGATGGGCAGAAGGTCCTTGATGTTCGAGATCTTCTGGTTCGCGATCAGGATGTAGGCGTCCTCGAAGACCGCCTCCTGACGCTCGGGGTCCGTCACGAAGTACGGGTTCAGGTAGCCCTTGTCGAAGCGCATGCCCTCGGTGAGCTCGAGCTCGGTGCCGAAGGTCTGGGACTCCTCGACGGTGACCACGCCTTCCTTGCCGACCTTGTCGATCGCCTCGGCGATGAGCTCGCCGATGGCGGGGTCAGCAGCCGAGATCGATGCGGTCGCGGCGATCTGCTCCTTCGAGTCGATCTCCTTGGCGCTGGACAGCAGCTCCTCGGTGATCGCGGCGACGGCCTTCTCGATGCCGCGCTTGAGCGAGATGGGGTCGGCGCCGGCCGCGACGTTGCGCAGGCCCTCGCGGACGAGTGCCTGAGCGAGGACGGTGGCGGTGGTGGTTCCGTCACCTGCGACGTCGTCGGTCTTCTTGGCGACCTCCTTGACGAGCTCCGCGCCGATCTTCTCGTACGGGTCGTCCAGCTCGATCTCCTTGGCGATGGACACACCGTCGTTCGTGATCGTGGGAGCGCCCCACTTCTTCTCGAGCACGACGTTGCGACCGCGCGGGCCGAGCGTCACCTTGACGGCGTCGGCGAGGATGTTGAGGCCGCGCTCGAGGCCGCGGCGGGCCTCCTCATCGAAAGCGATGATCTTTGCCATGAGTTTTGTCGTCCCTCCTGGACGTAGACGTTGGGTTTAGCACTCAGAGTGAGAGAGTGCTAACGCCATTCTGGCACTCGACACCTTCGAGTGCAAGCCGCCGGAGAGGGAGACGGGCACCGCCTCAGGGCGCCGGCGTGTCCTCAGGGGCGGCCGGAGCAGAACTTACGCGGTCGAGGCCGATGACGACGGTCATCTGCTTCTGGTCGGTGGTGTTCTGATCGGCGTAGAAGTCGCTCTGCTCGACCTCTGCCCCGCCGAGGAGGTTGGCGAGTCCGATCGCCGCCAGCTCGTCAGCTGCGTCGACGTAGTACACCGTCGTCGTGGAGAAATCCTGGCTCGTGCTGTCGCTGGCGAACACGATGCCCGCCGGCCAGCCGCTGTTGATCAAGGTGTCGCGCATCTGCGTGTCGAGCCCCTCGTCGGTCGTCGCGTTCAGGATCACGACCGAATAGCTCGTGTCGACCACGCCGGTCTCGATCGGCGTGGGAGTGGAGCTCGGCACCGCCTCGGGGAACAGGCTGATGCGCCCCATGACCACGAGAGAGCCGAAGATGCCGCCGATGATGAGCACGAGAGCGGCCACGAACGACCACAGCAGAACGACCCAGCCGTTCATGCCCGGAGCCTCGGCACGGTGCGCCCCTACTCGTCCAGTCGAACGGGGGACGTCATCGAATCGGTCTCGAGTGGGCTTGGACACCCCTCGATGCTAGCCGACGAATCCTGGAGACCGTGTGGAGCGCTGGAACGCCCGGGCGTCGCGGATGCGACGGAGTCGGGCGACCAGCATCGGGTCGTATCTCAGCGCCTCTTCCGAGTCGATGAGGCGGCCCAGCAGCTGGTAGTAGCGTGCCGCGCTCATTCCGAGCTGGGCGCGGATCGCCTCCTCCTTCGCGCCGCTGTGCCGAGGCCACAGGGTCTCGAGCGCGAGGATGGCGCGGTCGCGCTCCGTCATCTCACCCAGCATGGGAACAGACTAGATCGCCGTGGCGTGCATGCCTGCGCGCCACTCCCATCGGCGCCCGAGCGGGTCGGATGCCGCGCGCACCGCACCGTCGAGGGCGACGACGAATCCCGGCCAGGTCGCGGCGTCGACCGCGGGTTCCCATACATCCAGGAGCCCTGGTGGATCGATCGTGATCCATCGGGCGGGCAGCCCGCGGATGCGCTCGACGAGCGCCGTCCTCGGCTCGCGCGGGATGTGCACGAGCACACCCGGCGTCGTGATCACGAGAGTCGCGTCGGCGGGCGCCGAGCGCGCGAGCGCGTCGACTTCGGCGAGCGCGTCGCCCGCGATCAGCAGGGGCGGATCGGATGCCGCGATGTCGAGTGCCGCGGTGAGGCGCTGCTCGCGCCCCTCCTCCCCCGGCCACACGAGTCCCTGCAGCCAGCGCCGGTCGCGGTCGTCAACCGCATCGAGAGGCGTGAGGTCGATGCCGGCGCGCCACACGACTCGCGGCAGGCGCATGGGCGGCAGGGCTCCCGTGACGACGCTCTCCAGCACCACCGGCGACGGGCCCGATTCCGGATCGAGCGTCCGCCGCACAGCGCCGGCCGCATCGATGAACCGGTACGAGTAGCGGTCGGGGTACAGGCACAGCCCTGCCGACGCCCCGATCTCCAGCAGCGCGATCGGCCCGTCGATCTCGCTGAGGACCGGGAGCAGCGGGGAGAGCCGCAGCGGCTCGTTGGTCTGCAGCCGCCTCGCCGTGCACTCGGCGACGATGTCGTCCGCGTGTGCGAGCACGAAGTCGCGCCACGCGCCGAAGCCGTCCAGGCCTGCCCCGAGCATCCGGGTCACGGCGAACACCAGCGGCGGCTGTCGCCTGTTCTCGGGTATCCGTTCGATAACCCGACTGACCGCATCATCCGCGGCGACGCCGCGCGCCCACTCGGCGTACAGTTCGCTGCGCCCTGGCGCCTCCTCCTCGGCGAAACGCGCGTATCGTCGCTGCACGGCATCCGTCATCCCTCCATTCTCGTCGCACTGCGCCCGGTCACAGGCAGACGCGAGAGAATGGGTCCATGTCGTACAGCGTGGACAAGACCGAAGAACAGTGGCGCGAAGAACTCGGCGCCGATCAGTACGCAGTGCTGCGCCAGGCCGCGACCGAGCGTGCATGGACCGGCGAGCTGCTCGACGAGAAGCGCGCCGGGCTCTACACCTGCGGCGCGTGCGGTGCCGAGCTCTTCAAGAGCGGTACGAAGTTCGACTCGGGGTGCGGCTGGCCGAGCTTCTACGAGTCGATCCGCCCCGAGGCGGTCGAGCTCATCGAGGACACGAGCTTGGGCATGTCGCGCACGGAAGTGCGCTGCAGGAACTGCGGTTCACACCTGGGCCACGTCTTCCCCGACGGCTTCGGCACGCCCACCGGCGACCGCTACTGCATGAACTCGATCGCCCTGAACTTCACGCCGGACGCCGAGTGAGCGCGCTCGAGGCGGTCCGCTCTCGCCAGTCCTGGTCGAAGGTCACCGAGCTCGCACCGGGCCGAGAGGAGCTCCTGCAGCTCGTTGCGGCCGCCGGCCGGGTCGCCGACCACTCCTCGCTGCGGCCCTGGCGCCTGATCGAGCTCCGCGGTGCGGATCGCGAAGTGCTGGGCGCTGCGATCGCGAAGGCCGAGGGCGACTCGTCTCCGTCATCGAAGCCGCTGCGCGCCCCGCTCCTCATCGCCGTGGTCGCGAGCTACCGCAAGAGCGAGAAGGTTCCGCGGTGGGAGCAGGAGGCCGTGGCCTCCGGTGTCGCGCACACGCTGAGCCTGCTGCTCGACGAGGCCGGCTGGGGCGTGCTGTGGCGCACAGGGCACTACACGCGCTCGAAAGCCGTCGCCAAGGCGCACGGCCTCGGCAAGGATGAGGAGCTGCTCGGCTGGCTGTACGTCGGCGGCAAGCCCGCCGGCAAGCGTCCGGGCCGCCGCAAAGCTGTCGACGCCCGTCGTCTTCTGACGCGACTGCCGAATCCCGAGAAGGCGTCAGCGAAGGCCGACAAGCCTTCCAAGAAGTCCAAGAAGAAGAAGTAGCCGCTCAGCCGCCCAACGCGGCGAGGAGATCGGCGAAATGATCGAGGTCGTCGGCTGACCACACGCGCAGACGCTCGCCGAGTCGCTCCTCGTAGCGCGCCCGCGCGGCGGCGACCCGCTCCTGAGCGAGGTCGGTCGCCACGAGAACCCGCGCACGGCGGTCATCGGGGTCACGGACGCTCTCGACCAGCCCCAGCTCCTCGAGCTGGCGCACCTGGCGGCTCACCGCCGACTTGTCGGTCTGCAGGCGCTCGATGATCGCCCCCGCAGAGGTGGCCTTGCCGGTCGCGATCGACGTCAGAACCTGGTAGCCGAGCGGCTGCAGGTCGGGATGCACGGTGACTGCGGCTTCACGCCAGCTCACACGGATACGCGCGAAGAGTCCGGCGAGCTCGTGCTCGACCCTGGCGACGGCGAGATCGAGATCGGACGGTTCTTCGGTCATGCTCGCCAGTGTAGAGCGCGTCGCCTCAGGCCTCGGCCAGAAGGCGGAACACCTTGGACGCCGTCCTGATCTCGTCGGCGGTCAGCTCGCCGATCACGGCGCGCAGGCGCAGGGCGTATTCGCCCCGCACCTGCGCGAGCACGGCTCGCGCCTTCGGCGTCACCGTGAGCACCCGCAGGCGGCCGTCGCGATCATCCGGGCGCGACTCCAGAAGGCCGTGGCACTCCAGCATCCGCACCTGACGACTGATGACCGACTTGTCCATCTCGAAACGCTCGGCCAGCTCGTGCGCGCTCGACGCCCCTGCACCGTCGAGGAAGGTCAGCAGCTTGTAGCCGGCCACCTGCAGCTCGGGGTCGACTCGGGCGGCGGAGTCCTTCCACAGCAGCCGGGCCTTCGCGAAGATCAGGTTCAGCTGGCCCTGGAAATCCGCCAGGGCCGCATCGACGTCCGACGGCATCGCGAGTTCCGAAGTGGACATGTCAGCGCCGCGAGGACCCGGCGCCGATGACGCCGATGGTGCCGGTCGAGGCTCCCATCTCGGCCTCCGCGACCTCGATCGCCGACTCCTCCGCCTGCTCCAGCAGCTGCTCGGCGGCGTTCTTGGTCGACAACGGCTTGTTCTTGATGAACGCGATCGCGATGATCGCGATCAGCGCGAGCGGGATCGCGATGATGAACGCGTCGGCGATGCCGTGGCCGTACGCCCCCTCGACGATCGCGCGGATCGTGTGCGGCAGCTCGCCGACCTTCGGCACGTCGCCCGAGGCGAGATGCTTCAGAGCGCCGATCTCTTCGGGTGTCGTCGGCGTGAAGCCGGCGAGCGCGTCGGTGATGTAGTTCGCCACGCTCGTCGAGAGGGTCGCCCCCATGACGGTCACGCCGATGGTGCCGGCGATCGTGCGGAAGAAGTTGACGTTCGACGAGGCGGCACCCAGCTGCTGCGGAGCGGTGTCGTTCTGCACGATGAGCGTGAGGTTCTGCATCACCATGCCGAGGCCGGCTCCGAGGATGAACATGAACGTGGCGACGAGCGGGAACGGGGTGTCGTAGCGCAGCGTCGCCATCAGGGAGACGCCGACGGTGGTCAGCACGGAGCCTGTGAGCATCCATCCCTTCCACTTGCCGAAGCGGCTGACGAGCTGGCCGATGATGATCGACGCACCCATCTGCCCGATGATCATCGGGATGGTCATGAGGCCGGACTCGGTGGGCGTGGCGCCACGGGCCAGCTGGAAGTACTGCGCGAGGAACACCGAGGTCGCGAACATCGAGACGCCGATGGCGATCGAGGCGATGACCGACAGGGTGAAGGTGCGGTTGCGGAACAGCGACATCGGCACGATCGGTTCCTTGACGAAGAACTCGACGGTGATGAAGGCGGCGATCGCGACGCCCGCGGTGACGGCGAGCATGATGCTCGTCGAGGAGTCCCAGTCGAACTGGCTCGCCGCCCATCGACACCCAGATGAGCAGGGTCGAGACGCCGACGGCGAGCAGCACGATGCCGAAGTAGTCGATCGACACCTTGGTGTCGCGCTGTGGCTTGGGCAGGTGCAGGGTGAACTGCAGCAGCACGAGGGCGAGGATCGCGAAGGGCACGCCGACGAAGAAGTTGGAGCGCCAGCCCCAGACGTCGGTGAGGAGTCCGCCGAGCAGCGGGCCGCCGATCGTGCCGAGGGCCATGATGCCGCCGACGACGCCCATGTACTTGCCGCGCTCGCGGGGCGAGATGATGAGGGCGACCGCGATCATGACGAGCGACATGAGTCCACCGACGCCGATGCCCTGGATCACACGGACGGCGATCAGCATGTTGGTGTCGGTCGAGAAGCCGGCTATCACCGTGCCGACGGTGAAGATGACGAGCGAGAGCTGCACGAGGATCTTGCGGTCGACGAGGTCGGCGAGCTTGCCCCAGATCGGGGTGGAGACGGCGGTCGCCAGCAGGCTCGCGGTGATGACCCAGGTGTACTGGGACTGGGTGCCGCCGAGGTCGGCGATGATGACGGGCATCGAGGTCGACACGACGGTGCCAGAGAGCACCGCGACGAACATTCCGACGATGAGGCCGGAGATCGCCGTGAAGACCTCGCGCGCCGAGCGCGCGGTCTCGAGGGGCGTGGAAGAAGTGGTGGTCACAGTGGAAGACTCCTGCGTAAATAGTTGATCTCCATCAACCATACGCCATTAGTTGCAATAAGGCAACTATCGATGCAGGTCAACCATTCTTGCGGTGCCCACGCCGTCGCGGAACCGCCACGACGACCGAGAGCACGGCGACGACGATCATCGTGATCAGCTGCCACAGCTGCGGGCCCGCTTCGGCAGGCCAGAGCAGATCGATGATGACGGATGCCGTGAGCTGCCCGAGCACCGATCCCAGCCCCATCAGCAGCACCCCGGTGTGCGCCACGATGAAGGCGCCGAGGAGGATGTATGCGAAGCCGAGGAGACCTCCCAGATACAGCCAAGGCTCGGGAGGCGGCGGCTGCGCCGGCCCTCGGAGCACGACGCTCACCCCTGCGGCGACCGCGAGGGCGATCACTCCGCCGACGAAGCTCATCAGCGTGGCCGCCATCGGCGACTGCACCCTCTGGGCGAGCCGCCCGTTGGCCGCCGCCTGCCAGGCGATGCCAACCCCGGCAGCGAACGGCAGCAGCAGCATCCACAGCGGCGCAGAGGCGAGCACGTCACCGGAGAGCGAGATCGCGACCGCCGCGAGGGCGAAGACTCCCCCGAGCACGCGTCCGACCGTCACGGCGACGACACCCGCAGGGCCGACGCCCAGCCGATCGAGCACCAGGCCGTGCAGAGCCTGACCCGCCACGACTCCCACCGTGAACAGCGACACCCCGAGCACTCCGGCAGTGATCCCCTGCGTGGAGACGGTGAGCGCGCCGCACGTTCCGCCCAGGAGCATCCAGAACGGGATCGTCCGTCCGCGCACTCCTCGCCACAGCCGCGCAGCACCCTGCCTCGCCGAGGGGATGCACGGGATGACCACGATCAGGATCAGAAGTCCCACCGCGAAGGATATGAAGCCCGCCACGATCCCGTTGCCGACCTCGACGCCGAGGACGCCGTTCACGCGCGCCTGCACGGCCGTCATGACCCCGATCGCCACCGCGCCGCCGAGCGCGACGGGGGCGGGCAGCGGGCGCTTCTCGATCACCTCTCGACCCTAGCCGAGCGGCTGTCCGCGGCCAGGACCCCGAACCGAGGAGCTTCTGGTCGCCCAGGGGGCGCAGGTCGTGTTCGCAGGTGCCACGCCCCGGCAGCACATGGACTGGATGCAGACCGTCGACCAGACCGGATGGCCGCACGCGATGGTGATCACCGTGCTGTCGGAACGAGCGATATCCGAGGCCCTGGCAGTGATCGGCGCACTGCGTTCCGCGGGCGTGCGGGTACTGGCGGTCACCCAACCAGGCTCGCGGACGATCGCGCGTGCGCTGGGCGTCGCGGACGCAGCGGCCCGTATCGGCGTCCGTCACAACACGGCCCGCAAGTACCTCGCTCGGATCAGGGACAAATACACTGCGGCTGGCTACCAGGCTCGGACGAAGCTCGAACTCGCCCGCCTCGCGTACGACGAAGGCTTCCTCATCCGCTGACTCCCGCTCCTGACGCGACGAAGGCTCTCACCCCAGGGGTGAGAGCCTTCGTCGTGTCAGCCTCGGATCAGCTCATCCGACGGCGGGCGATGATGAGCACTGCCGCACCCGTGAGCAGAGCAGCCGCGCCGGACAGCACCCAGATGCTGTTCAGCTCGCCACCCGTGCTCGCCAGGCCGGTGGCCACGACGGGCTTGACCGTCGGCACCTGGGCTGCGGCGTCAGCACTCTCGACTGCTGCCCCACCAGGGGTCACCGCCGAGGCGGACGCCGTGTTGGTGATCGCGTCGCCGGTGAGGTCTTCCGCGAGCACGGTGTAGACCGTGGTGCAGGTGACGCTCGCGCCCGGACTCACAGGTTCGGCCGGGCAGGTCGGGTCGGCCAGGTCGCCCTTGCCGCTGAAGGATCCCTCATCGATCGCGATCTCACGGAGATCGATGTTTCCCGTGTTGGTCACGACGAAAGAGTAGGTGACCTTCTGACCGACCTGCGTCGCCTTGGCGAGGTCGGCCGTCTTCACCAATGCGAGAGACGGGGCGGCGGGATCGACCGTCGCGCTGGCCTCATCATCGGTGTCGTCCGTCGCTCGGTCGGAGATCGTCACGGTGTTGGTCACGGGTTCGCTCCCGGCCACGACGACGTCGTACACGAAGGTCGCGCTCGCCCCCGCGGCAAGACCCACAGGGCGCTCGCCCTGCTCCTCGCCGAGGTCGACGAGATCGTAGGCCTCGATGTCGCCCGTGATCTCCTCGCCGACAGCGGGCTCGCTCGCGCCCAGCCCGTCGACCGAGACCAGGGTTCCGCCCACGGCGAGCTCGTCCGACAGAGAGACGGTGTCGCCCACGGCCATGTCGTCGGGGCCGTTGTTGGTGACGGTCACCGAGTAACGCACGATCGCGCCGTCTTCGAAGACGGGTGCGCCCACGACGCTCTTCGAGACTGCAAGGTCGTAGTCGCACATCACCCAGTCGAATTCGACGAATGCGGCGAGCGCAGCACCGCTCTCGGCATCACGGTTCTTGTCCAGACCGAGGGCGCTGATCAGTGCGTCGTCGGCAGAGTAGCTGGCGCCACCGCCGCCACCACCGCCGACGAAGTAGCCGGTCGTGGCGTTGCCGACCTCGCCGTCGGTCGCAGCGCCGCCACCACCGCCGAAGTACCCGCCGCCGCCGGCTCCGCCGGCGTCCGCGAAGTTGTCTGGACCGCCGTTGCCGCCCAGCAGGGAGGATCCGGCGAATCCGTTCCAGTCGAACCCGGGCAGTTCGGCGTCGGTCTGGCTGCGCGGGTTCGTTCCCGCCGCGCCCCCGACGGTCGAGCCGCCCTGGCCTCCGCCGGGCGCCGTCTGGACATCCTCGAGCACGCCTTCGTCCTGCCCGTTCTGGCCGTTGCCTCCGGCATAGACGAATCCGCCGTCGAGCGCGACCCCGCCGCCGAGGGCGAATCCACCGTCGCCACCGCTGCCGAAGTCCGCGGTGTGACCGCCACCGGTGCCGCCGCCACCGCCGGCGAGGAGCAGCAGCTCACCACCGAGGCTGACCTCGCTGTATCCGCCACCGCCTGCACCGCGGTGGGTGCCGGCGCCGCCGACGCCGCCGCCAGGCAGGCCCGCTGCGCCTCCGTTGGCACCGGCGCCGCCCACCGCGCCGGTGAGCGTCTGCCCCGCCTGCACGGCGAGCCTCGCGCTGAAGAGCGCTCCGGAGCCGTTCGGGCCACGAAGATCGCCAGGGTCGCCCTCGGGATCCGGCTCCGTGTCGCCAGCGGAGACCGCGCTGCCGCCCGGCGCTCCCGCGACGCGCACGTCGACGGAGCACACGCCGTCGGGCACGACCTGCGTGAATGCCCCCGCGCGCGTGATCGTGGTGAGTTCGGCATCCGCTGCAGGCGCCGCCTGGGCGGCCATCGGAACCAGGGCCGGGACGATCAGCATCGCCATCGCGCCGCTGAGCAGGAGCGGTGTCCGGGCTCGATTGGTGGTTCTCGGATTCAGGTCTGACATTCTTCTCCCTCTTGGTGCACGCGCGCACCAGCGCCATCTGCCTGGGGAAGGCGGTGACGAGGCGCTGGGGTCGCGCTCACAATCGCATGTGGCTCGAGCGCGGCCTTGCTGGAGTCACCGCCGCACTCGTGTCATTTGTAAGGGCTGAGAACCCCGTCACTGCGGGCGGCGGCGAAGATGACCCCCTAAGGAGGTCATCTTCACGCGACGCGTCACTTGACCCGGGCTAATCTGTCTGCATGTGCGCGAGCTACGGGCTGGATCCCCGGTTCACCGACGACGAGCTCCTGGCCGAGGCCGATGAGGCCCTGCTGGAAGGTCTGCGAGAGTGGGCCGCGGCCAACGCCGGCGAGACACTGCGGCCCACAGGCAAGAACCTGCGCAACCTCAGCCCCATCGTCGTCGATGACGGCGGCGAGGCGACGCTCGAGCCGGCGTGGTGGGGCTTTCTCGTGAACGGGGAGCCCGCGAAGTTCCCGTCGATCAACACCCGTTCGGAGCGACTGCAGGAGCGGCCGGGCGCGATGAAATCGCGGGCGCTGGTCCCGGCGACCGGGTGGTACGAGCTGAAGAAACCCGAACGAGCGTGGCACGAGTTCGGGCTCGACACCTCAGCCCTGTTCGGCATGGCCGCTGTGACCCAGCGCGGCCGGACGGCCGACGGCCAGTGGTTCACCTGCTACTCGATCGTCATGCGTCCGGCACCGGCCCATCTGGCAGAGGTCCACGATCGGATGCCGGTGCTCATCCCCACCGCCTTCGCCCGCGACTGGCTGAGCGCGCAGGGCGACCGCGAGCTCATCGACGAGGCGCTGCTGGCCGCGGCCTCCCTCGACGACCGAGTGGTCACGGTCCCCCGCGCGGATGACAAGGGCGCCGAGCGGCTGTTCTGAGGATGGATGCCGCAGATCTGATCTCTCTCGCCGCGGAGCGCGCCGACGAGCTCCCGGGGGCGACGCGCGAGAATCCCTTCGGCCCGGAGTGGGACGTCTACAAGGTGCGCGGGCGCGTGTTCCTGCTCATCCCGCTCGACGGCACGGGTCGCGTGACTCTCAAGTCCCACCCCGATGATGCGATCGCTCTACGGGAGGCCTTCGCCGACATCGCGCCGGGGTACCACATGAACAAGAAGCACTGGATCACGCTGACGCCCGGCCCGACGCTCGAGACGGGACTGGTGGCCGAGCTCGTGACCGAGTCGTATCTTCTCGTCGTCGAGAAGCTGCCTCGGGCCGTGCGCCCGGTCGATCCGGAGCTCTTCGGGCGCCCTCCATCCTGACCGTGTGGGGGTCGGCCATGACCCCCACGTCACTTTTCGCCTCCGAGATGCACTTCGTCTATGACGGAGCTCCTGATGCCTCCGAGAACAGTGGAGGTGCGCGGTGCGGAAAGACCGTGTCGATGTGCGGCGAGTGCGCCGCGCAGCAGTCGTCGAGGAGTTCGTCATGCAGCGCTCGCGAACGGTGCAGCTGCTGCGGGACGAGCTCGGCCTCGATGTGGTGCACGTCGGCGGATCGCTGCGGCCGTTCGTGGCGTGGTTGCAGCGTACGGACCGGACGCGCTGGCCGCACCTGCTGATCCTCGATCTGCCTGCCGATGCGGAAGCGCTCCGACAAGTCGAGGTGATCAGCGCACTGCGCGACGCCGGCATGCGGGTTCTCATCCTCTCGTCGTTGCGCTCCCGGCACACCGCCCGGCACGTGATCTCCATCGGCATCGACGGCATCGTGTCGACGACCGACAGCGAGGAGATGTTCGTGTCGGCGGCGGAGAGCGCGCTTGCAGGCAGGCTAACGATCACGGCGCGCGCACAGACCGCCATCCATGGGCCTGCCGATGCTCCGCAGCTCAGCAGACAGGAGGAACGCGCACTCGCTCTGTACGCCAGCGGACTGTCGATAGCCGACGTCGCCGATCGCATCGGAGTCAAGCAGGACACGGCGCGAAAGTACCTGCAGCGCGTCCGGACGAAGTTCACCGTCGCCGGCCGTCCCGCTCGCAGCAAGCTCGACCTCGCCAGGATCGCGTGGGCCGACGGCTACATCATCTCCGAGACGGAATGGTCGAATCGTGCCGCGGCAGGAGACCGCTGACAGCAGTCGGGTTCCTTCTTGACCCCCGGCGGGGGTCAAGAAGGCAGAACCTTCGATCGAATCGATCGAGGGTTCCTGTCCGTCGCGCGACGCGATCCCCGGCCCCGAGGGGAGGTGGTGCCGGGGACGGCGTCTCACCGGGCGAGATCGTCGCGGGAGAGGCGCTCCTCGGAGTCGATCGCTCCGCTGCGACCCGTTCAGATTGGCGGGTGGACCGTGCGAACGGTGAGAAATCCGCAGTTCTGACCCCCAAATGGGGCCAGAACCCGACTGTGCGTCACGGACTCCCGCCGCGCCGCCGACGCTGATCGCGATCGCTCTGCACCGCGTCGCTTCAGACACAGGTCGCACCCGTCGGTGCCGGAGTCCGCGCGAAGGGGGCGTCGCCTCTCGAGCCGCCTCCCCGCGCGCATGGCCCAGGACGAGGGGCGCCTCCGAAGGCGAGTCCTCTACCTCGCGTCTATCATTGGCTGTGTATACCGGTATGGGGGGCTCGATTCGCGTGGAGGATCCTCGAAGCGACGCCGAGCTGCTCCGCGAACTTCGCGACGGACAGCGCGAGGCGTACGTCATCCTGTGGGAGCGTCACATCGGCGCGGCTCTGCGCTACTCTCGCCGGCTGCTCCCCTCTCGTGCCGAGGATCTCGCCTCGGAGTCGTTCCTCGCGATCTATCAGCAGGTGACGACGAACGGCGGCGGACCCGACTTCGCGTTCCGGTCGTATCTCAAGGCTGTGATCCGCAACACTGCGATCCGCTGGCGCAAGGAGGCCAGCCGATTCGACGACACGGTGGAGGCGGATACGGTCGACTTCCGCGATGCGCTGAGCCTGGTCGAGCGGGAGTCGAACGCCAACGAACTGCTCGGAGCTTTCCAGGACCTCCCTGAACGCTGGCAGAAGGTGCTCTGGCTGTCCGAAGTCGCAGACGTCGCACGCCCGCAGATCGCCCGCGAACTCGGCATCAAGCCGAACGCCGTATCCGCGCTGCACCGCAGGGCGCGCACGGGCCTGAAGGTGCAGTGGTTGACCCGGCAGGTGCCGGCCCCCCTGCGCGACGACGAGTCCCATGCCGCGCGCCTCCTCCCCCGGTACCTGTCGGTCCCCGACGATCCGGACGTCAGCGTCGAGGTCACGACGCATCTGGAGAACTGCATGATGTGCAGCGATCTTCTCGTCGTCCTCCGTACCGACGCACGGCGTCTGCAAGGCGTCACGCTGTCCGCGGTCGGCTTCGGCGCACTGGGCGTCGCTCTTCCTGCCACCAGCGCACTCGCACCGGGAACGGCCGTGGCCGCAGGTGCACTCCTCACCGGCGCCGGAGCAGGCATCGCGAGTCTGCTCGCGGGCGGCGTCGGCGTCCTGGCAGTCGGCGGGATCCTGCTCGGCTCCTTCCTCGTGCACCCGGGCGAGGCCGACGGGGCACCGCTCACCGATGCGAGGAGCAGTGTCGCGACGGCCTCCCCCGCCCCCGGTGGGCCATCCACCGGCCAGACGGGTGCGACCTCGCCACCCTCGACGACCGCTCCGGCGCAGCCGGATCCACCCCGACTCGGGCGATGGAACTCCGATCCCGGCATCGAGTCGGTGGACCTCGTCGATGATCCGGACGCGTTTCCGGGCTACCCGACGCGGCCTCAACCTGCGACGCAGCCGGTGGCCGATCCGGGCGATGATCCGGATGCCCCGCTGACTCCCGGTGTGACGACTCCGGCGGCGTCCGCCGGCTACATCGCCCCCGCGATCGCGGGCACCGCGACACCGGGATCTGCCGTCGCCGTCGAGCTGAACGGCCGACGTTACACGCCCGCCGTCGGCGACGACGGCAGCTGGTCCTTCGATCCGCGTGGTCTCGAGCTGCCGGCGGGAACCTACGACTATCAGGTGTGGGCGGATGACGGGACGACGCAGTCCACGGCCACCATCGGCTCGTTCACGATCGAGTCGCCGGCCGTCAAGGGATTCGAGGACATCACCGGCAACTGGGACATGCAGGTGACGGAGGCGAGCACGACCGGACTCGTCATCGACGTCACAGGTCCGGCGAACGGCACGATCTCTGTGTCGTCGATGACGGGCCACACGGCGGTCATCACTCTGGACTCGGCCGGACACGCGGTCAAGCGGCTGCGGATGAACTCCCGTGGCTGGTACTGGTTCTACTTCCGAGCCCTCGATGCGGACGGGTACTGGGGACCCGCCTACGAACATCCTCTCGACGTCTACGACCCCGAGATCATCTTCGATCCGTGGGGACCGTCGCCAGAAGAGATGATCTTCGAGTTCGTCGACCCGTAGACCCGTAGTCCGCCGATCGGGGGATGCCGGAGCACCCGAGATGGGTACCTGAGGAGGACGCGCCCGGCGGATGCCCACGCCTAGCGTGGAGGCATGATCACAGCTGAAGGCCTCACGAAGCGATTCGGAGACAAGACCGCCGTCCAGGACGTGTCGTTCACCGTCAAGCCCGGAAGCGTCACGGGCTTCCTCGGACCCAACGGCGCCGGCAAGTCCACGACCATGCGCATGATCGTCGGCCTCGACCGCCCGACCTCGGGTCGTGCGACCGTCGGCGGTCGCGAGTACCGCAGACTCCGCGCCCCGCTGACCGAAGTCGGCGTGCTGCTCGACGCCAAAGCCGTGCACACCGGTCGCACCGCCCGCAACCATCTGCGGGCGATGGCGGCCACGCACGGCATCCCCGCGTCCCGCGTCGACGAGGTGATCGACCTGGCAGGCATCGGCCCCGTCGCCCGCAAACGCGCCGGCAAGTTCTCACTGGGCATGGGGCAGCGACTCGGCATCGCCTCCGCCCTGCTCGGCGACCCGCACACCCTGATCCTCGACGAGCCGGTCAACGGCCTCGACCCCGAGGGAGTCCGGTGGGTGCGCCAGTTCGTACGGCACGCGGCCTCCGAAGGACGCACTGTGCTGCTGTCGAGCCACCTGATGAGCGAGATGGCGCAGACCGCCGACCACGTCATCGTGATGGGACGCGGCCAGGTCCTCGCCGACGCGCCTCTCGAAGAGCTCGTGCGCGCCTGGACAGTCAACACGGTGCGCGTGCGGACGCCGCGCGCTGCCGATCTGGCAGCGGCGGTGGGCGGCCCGGCCGTCGAGATCGTGAGCACCGCCCCCGATCTGCTCGACATCGTCGGCCTTCCGGCCGCGCGCATCGGAGACCTCGCCGCCGAGCGCGGCATCCCCCTGCACGAGCTGACCCCGACCACCGGATCGCTCGAAGACGCCTACCTCGCGCTCACCGGCGATTCCGTCGAGTACCGCACCAAGGAGATCTCATGACCATCCAGGCCCCTCCCCTCACCCGACCGCGAGTCGACACGGGTCACCGCCCCTCCTTCCCGCGTGCACTGCACGGCGAGTGGATCAAGCTCGCCACGCTGCGGTCGACCTGGTGGTCGATCGGCATCGTCGCCGTGCTCACCATCGGGATCGCCGTGCTGATCGCTCAGGCGGTCGAACAGCCCGGCTTCGATCCGATCCAGGCCGTCGTCATGCCGATCCAGTTCACGATGCTGCTCGCGGGCATCCTCGGCGCCATCTCCGTCACCGGCGAGTACTCGACCGGGATGATCCGCTCCACTCTCGCCGCGAATCCAGTACGTGGGTCGGTCCTCGCGGCCAAGGCCGCCGTCATCGCCCTGTTCATGTTCGTGTCGTCCCTGGTGATCTTCTTCGCGGCGGCTCTCGCCGTCACAGCGGTCGTCGCATCGCGTGACCAGAGCATCGACTGGTCCGAGCCGTCGGCATCCGTCCTCCCTGTCGTCGTGTCGTCCTTGGCGATGGCAGTGTTCGCGCTGATCGGAGTGGCGTTCGGTTTCATCCTCCGCTCGGGCGCGGGGGCGATCGCCGCCACCGTCGGCCTGCTGTTCGTGCTGCCGATCGTGGCGAACTTCTTCATGCTGGCCGGAGAATCCTGGGCCTGGGTCACGGACGCCGCCGGCTACCTGCCGGTGGCGGCAGCACAGAGTGCGATCCTCACCGAGAATGCCGCTCTGGACACGCCTGTCGCCTACCTGACGCTGGGCGCCTGGGTGATCGCGGGAATGCTCGGCGCCTGGGCCGTGCTGCGCACGCGTGACGCGTAGAGTCGCTCCGTGAGCAAGCCGCGCAGCCGCAGCGCCGTCGCCCTCGAGGACGACGGTCTGCGGCTGCCGCGTCCCCCCGGGGTGTTCCGGAGGTTCTGGGCCCGGCATCCGCTGTTCGGCGACATCCTGATCGCTCTCTTCTGCCTCGTCCTGTCGCTGACGCCGGTGCGGGCCGGCGAGCACGATCTCCCCGAGCCGACCGCGATCCTGCTGGCGGTCCTCGTCCCGATCTCCGTCGTCGCCGCTTGCGGAACCCTGCTGCTGCGCCGACGGCATCCGCTCGTCCCGTTCGTCGCTGCTTTCCTCGCCGAGGCGTTCTTCCTCTTCCTCGGGGCGCCCGGCGGCACGCCCATGGTGACGGTGGCGGCATACTCTCTCGCCGTCTACGCCTCGAGCCGCGCCGCATGGCTGGGGCTCGGAATAGGCCTGGGCGCCCTCGCAGCTCTGTCGGCAGCGCTCATGGCGGTCGGGACGATCACTCTTCAGATGGCCGCGAACGGTCTCATCGGCAATCTCGTGGTCGGGCTGATCGGCGTGCTGATCGGCATCAACGTGGGCGGACGCAAGCGCTACCTGGCCGCGCTCATCGACCGATCCCGGCAGCTGCTCATCGAGCGCGATCAGCAGGCGCAGCTGGCCGCCGCCGCGGAGCGCGCCCGGATCGCCAGAGAGATGCACGACATCGTCTCGCATTCGCTCACCGTGATCGTCGCGCTCTCAGAGGGTGCGGCGGCGACGTCGGATGCTGCCCGGGCCCGCGAGGCCGCGACCGCCGCTGCCGCCACCGCCCGCTCGGCGCTCGGAGAGATGCGATCGATGCTCGGCGTGCTCCGCGACGACGGCGCCCCCCTCCCCCTGTCGCCGATGTCGGCGCCGACGCCGCACGACACCGTGATGAACGCCCAGCGGGCCGGGTTCCCGGTCAGCCTCTCGAGCACCGGGGGAACGACGTTCGGCCCCGGCGTCGAGCACGCCGTCGCGCGCATCGTTCAGGAGGGAGTGACGAACGCGATCCGGCACGCGCCCGCCGCGACCGCGATCGCCGTGCGGCTCGAGCGGTCCGCACGCGGAGTCGTCGTCGAGATCGTGAACGACGGAGTCGGCGATGCGAGCGGCCCGTCGGGCTTCGGCCTCAAGGGGCTCGCCGAGCGCGTCGCGCACGTGAACGGCGACATCGAATACGGGCGCACGGAGGTCTCGCGGTGGCGGCTGCGCGCGACGATCCCCGGTGGCGAGCCCGGCGTGGAGCAGGAACTGGAGCAGTCATGACAGAACAGATCAGGATCCTTCTTGTCGACGATCAGGAGCTCATCCGGCTCGGGTTCCGCATGGTCCTCGAAGCCGAAAGCGATCTGGTGGTCATCGGCGAGGCGAGCGATGGTCGCGCGGCGATCGCACAGGCCGGAGCCTTGCAGCCCGATCTCGTCCTGATGGACATCCGGATGCCGGGGCTCGACGGCATCGCCGCGACAGAGGCGATCGTGCGCGAGCATCCGGGAACGCGGGTGCTCGTGCTCACCACCTTCGATCTCGACGAGTACGCGTTCGGCGCGATCCGCGCGGGGGCGAGCGGGTTCCTGCTCAAAGACGCGCAGCGCCACGAGATGATCTCCGCGGTGCGCGCCGTGCATCGCGGAGATGCCGCGCTGTCACCGCGGATCACCAGGATGCTGCTCGACCACGTGTCCTCGCGGCTGCACACGCCGGCACCCGAAGGCGCCGAACTGCTCGAGACGCTCACCGACCGCGAGCACGACGTGTTCCTCGCGATCGCGCGGGGACTCAGCAACGCCGAGATCGGCGAGACGCTGTTCGTGTCCGAATCGACAGTCAAGACGCACGTGAGCCGCGTGCTCGCCAAGCTCGGTGCGCGCGACCGCATTCACGCCGTCATCCTCGCGCACCGGCTCGGCTACGGCGACGACTCGCCGGCGGGCGCCTAGCCTCGAGCGGGAGTCCACTCCGAGACGCGGTCGAGCGCGGCGATCTCATCGGCTGTGAGCTCGAGGCGCGCTCCGGCGAGCAGATCGGGCACCTGGTCCACTGTGCGCGCGCTGGCGATCGGGGCGACGACCGTCGGCTGCGCACGGAGCCAGGCCAGCGAGGTCGCGGCGATCGATGCGCCGTGCGCTGCGCCGATCTCCTCGAGCGAATCGATGATCCGCAGGCCCGCCTCGGTCGCGTACTTGGCGGCGCCGGTGGCGCGCGGAGACGACTGATCGGCCGCATCCGTGGAGCGGTACTTGCCCGTCAGGAAGCCGCTCGCGAGCGAGTAGTAGGGAACGAGTCCGAGACCGAACTCCTCGGCCACGGGGATGATCGTCTCCTCCACGTCGTTGCGGTGCACGAGGTTGTAGTGCGGCTGCACAGCGACCGGGCGTGCGACGCCCAGACGGTCCGCGATCTCCACCCACTCGCGGATGCGGTCGGCGCTGTAGTTCGACACGGCGACGTGGCGAACCAGGCCGTCGGCCACCAGCTGTCCGAAGGCGGCGACGGTCTCCTCGAGCGGAACGGTCTCGTCATCGAAGTGCGCGTAGTGGAGGTCTATGGCGTCGACTCCGAGTCGTGCGAGCGATGCCTCGGCCGCCGCGCGCACGTTCGATGCCGAGAGACCCCTGAAGTCGGGGTGCTGACTCACCTTCGTCGCGACGACGACGTTCTTCGGCGTGCGCGAAGCGAGCCACTCGCCGATGATCGTCTCGCTCTCGCCACCGTGGTTTCCGGGCACCCACGCGCTGTAGGCGTCGGCGGTGTCGATGAAGTCGCCGCCTCCGGCGACGAACGCGTCGAGGACGGCGAAGGAAGCATCGCGGTCGGCCGTCCAGCCGAACACGTTGCCGCCGAGAGAGAGCGGGAAGACGTCGAGATCACTGTTTCCGATGCGGGTCATGCTCGGGACAACGTGCGGATGGTCCCGCTGCATTCCCCGGATGACGCCGTATTGCGGATCCGTCGTGGAGCCGACTACGGGATTCGAACCCGTGACATCCTGTTTACAAGACAGGTGCTCTACCAGCTGAGCTAAGTCGGCGGATGCCACCAGCATAGCGATGGTGGCGGGGCGCCCTGAAACCCGCTCCGACTACTGCGCGGGAGTCTCGGTCGGCGTGGGAGTGGGAGTGGGCGTCGCCTCGTAGTACGCGTCGCTGGCGACCGTGAGCACGAACTGCGAGAACTCGGTGGCGTCGTCGAGCGCACCCACGTACTGCTCGCCGTTCACGACCACCATCGGCGCCGACGTCAGAACGAGCTCATCCGATCCGACCAGCGGTCCGGCGAGTGCGCGGTTGGTTGCTTCCTTCGCCCAGGCGACGTAGTCCTGATCCTCGATGCACGACTTCACGTCCTTGGCGTTGCTCACGCCGACCGCTACTGCGGCATTCGCGAGGTCGGCATCACTGCGTCCGTCGCTGTTGATCTCCGGCTGGTCGTCGAGCAGATCGTGATTGAAGGCGTAGAACTGATCAGGCGAGTGCGTCGCGACGCACGCGGCCGCAGCTGCGGCGCGGAGCGAATACTTCGTGCCGTTGGAGCTCGCCGTGAGGAGCGCGACCGGGTGGTACGTGACGGTCGCCGCGCCCTCGGTGATCCAGTTCACCAGCTGGCGTGCGTTCGCGCGCTCGAAAGTGCCCGCGTCGGGCGACAGGTAGTCCACGTAGATGTGGATGTCGACGGCGTTCCCCGTCGCGGTGGGCTCAGGCGTCGCCGTCGGCTCGGTGGCGGCGTCTGTGGGCTCGGCGCTGGGCGTCGCGGGAACCTCGTCGGACGACGCGGTCGCCGAGATGTCGGAGATGAGGATGCCGTCGCCATCCATCCCGCTCGGGGAGAGCTGCGGCTTGGTCACCTGCGCCGACACCGCAAGGGTCACCGCCGTGCCGATCGCACCGACGGCGACGATCGCCACCGCTCCGATGATGATCCGTCGCATCAGACGCGCCCTCGACTGCTGGGCGTGCACCTGCTGTGCCTTCTCCCGCACGGCCTCGCGCGAATTGCGAGGGGTGGGGACGTTCGGCGTCTCGTCGCTCGACATCGTTCCTCTTGCCGTCTCACGGGGGCAGGGTGGCCCCGGACGCCGCTCGACGCGGCGAACGCCGCGAAACGCGGCCGGGTTCGATGCTAGCCAGACAGTCTGAGAAATACCCAGGTGCGACGTTTACCGATCGGCGTCTGCTCTGCCATACTGAACCCGACCCAATGATGGGTCACGGCGGGTGCTCCCCGCCGCTCTATCACTACGGATCGTCCGGCACGTACCTGCCGGTGAAGGAGAAACACAATGGCATCTGTCACTTTCGATGACGCCACCCGCCTGTACCCCGGCGGCACCCGTCCCGCCGTGGACAAGCTGAACCTCGAGGTCGCAGACGGCGAGTTCCTCGTCCTCGTCGGCCCCTCCGGTTGCGGTAAGTCCACGTCGCTGCGCATGCTCGCAGGTCTCGAAGAGGTCAACGCCGGCCGCATCCTCATCGGCGACCGCGACGTCACCGACGTGCCCCCGAAGGACCGCGACATCGCGATGGTGTTCCAGAACTACGCGCTGTACCCGCACATGACCGTCGCCGAGAACATGGGCTTCGCCCTCAAGATCGCCGGCGTCGGCAAGGAAGAGCGCGCCACCCGCGTTCTCGAGGCCGCCAAGCTGCTCGACCTCGAGGAGTATCTGACCCGCAAGCCGAAGGCGCTCTCGGGCGGCCAGCGTCAGCGTGTCGCCATGGGCCGCGCGATCGTGCGTCAGCCGCAGGTGTTCCTCATGGACGAGCCGCTGTCGAACCTCGACGCCAAGCTCCGCGTCCAGACCCGTACGCAGATCGCATCGCTGCAGCGTCGTCTGGGCGTCACCACCGTGTACGTCACGCACGACCAGACCGAGGCGCTCACCATGGGCGACCGCATCGCGGTCCTCAAGGACGGCCTGCTCCAGCAGGTCGGATCGCCGCGCGACCTGTACGAGAAGCCGAACAACGTCTTCGTCGCAGGCTTCATCGGCTCGCCGGCCATGAACCTGTTCGCCGCAGACCTCGCCGACGGCGGCGTGAAGTTCGGCACCGAGATCGTCGCGCTCGACCGCGACACCGTGGGCCGCGCGAACGGCTCGCAGGTCACGGTGGGCGTTCGCCCTGAGGACATCACCGTCGGCCCCGCCGACGGCAAGGGCCTCTCGGTCGTCGTCGATCTGGTCGAGGAGCTCGGCGCCGACGGCTACCTGTACGGCCACACGGAGATCAACGGCAAGCGCGCCGACCTCGTCGCACGCGTCGACGGTCGCAGCCACCCGAACGCGGGCGAGACCGTCACCCTGGCGGCGAACGCGGGCCACGTGCACGCCTTCGACATCGAGTCGGGCGAGCGCCTGAACGACAAGCCGGTGGTCTCGGCTTCCTGAGTTCTGCAGCATCGCGGCGCGGGTCGACCTTTCTGGTCGTCCCGCGCCGCGTCGTTTCCCCCGGCATCCATCACTTCAGGAGAACCATGCAGGACGCACTCCGCATCACCGCCAGCACGGTCGACCCTGGTCTGCTGACGCTGCCCTGGTCGACGACTCTCGCGAAGTGGCCGTCCGAGCAGATCGTGTCGCTGCCGAAGGGTCTCTCCCGGCATCTCGTGCGCTTCGCCGACCTCTCGGGTCGGGTGGTGGCGGTCAAGGAGACGACGGACGAGATGGCCAAGCGCGAATACGACATGCTCGGAAACCTCGCCCGCCTCGCCGTCCCCTGCGTCGATCGAGTCGCGGTGATCGCCGGACGGACGGATGCCGCGGGCGATCCTCTTCCCGCTGCTCTCGTGACCTCGCATCTGCGCTTCTCGATGCCGTACCGCGCTCTGTTCACGCGCGTCCTCCGCCCCGACACCGCCACGCGTCTCGTCGATGCGCTGGCTCTCCTGCTCGTTCGTCTGCACAACGTCGGCTTCTACTGGGGCGACGTGTCGCTGTCGAACACGCTCTTCCGTCGAGACGCCGGCGCCTTCGCGGCCTATCTCGTCGACGCCGAGACCGGCGAGCTGCACGAGGAGGGGCTCACCGACGGACAGCGCGCATACGACCTCGACCTCGCACGAACGAACATCGCCGGCGAAGTCATGGATCTCGCCGCAGGCGGCAGGCTCGAGCGCGGCGTCGATGCGATCGCGATCGCCGACGGCATCGTCTCCTCCTACCGCTCCCTGTGGGCCGAGCTCACCGCGCAGGAGTCGTTCTCGGCCGCGGAGACCTGGCGTATCACCGAGCGGGTCGAAAGGCTGAACGCTCTCGGGTTCGACATCGACGAGATGTCCATGTCGACCACGTCCGACGGCACCGTGGTCGAGATCCAGCCGAAGGTGGTCGACGCGGGTCATCATCAGCGCCGGCTGATCCGGCTGACGGGCCTCGACGTCGAGGAGAACCAGGCCCGTCGTCTGCTGAACGACCTCGACGAGTTCCGCGCTCGCTCCACCAAGCAGTGGGCCGACGAGGAGATGTACGCGCACGAATGGCTCACGCGCGTCTTCGAGCCCGTGGTGCGGGCGATCCCCTACGACTTGCGCGCCAAACTCGAGCCCGCCGAGGTCTTCCACCAGGTGCTGGAGCACCGCTGGTACCTGTCGCAGAATCAGGGGCGGTCCGTGCCGCTCGCCGAGGTGCTCACCAGTTACATCAACGAGGTGCTCCGGCACCGCCGCGACGAGGCCACGATCATGGGGCCGCCCACCGAGACCATGAGCCTTCCCGTGATCACGGGCGTGACCCCCGTGGCGGATGACGACGAGGATGTCGACTGGCGCGACCTCGTCTGAGCGGGCGTACGACGACCGAGAAGAGCCGGCCGAGATCCCTCGCGGCCGGCCCTTTCCCGTCAGCTGATCAGAGCTCGCTGTGCGCTTTTCGGCGTCTGATGAGGAACATCGCCCCGAGCAGCACGGCAGTCACCGCTACGGCGGTCAATCCCACCGGGAGCGCGCTGCCGGTGCTTGCCAGGCCAGTCACGGTCGGAGCGGTCCCGGCCGGCTGCTTTTCGACCGCGACGGTCTGCGCCGCGTCGTCGATGTCCTTGTGCTCGGCCATCGGAGTGCCAGATGCCGTCGAACCCGTGTAGAGCGTCTCGAACGCGACGAGGGACTCGCCCGCATAGCCGTTCGGCACGGTGAACCTGACCGCGATGCTGCCACTCGTCGAGGTCGGAGTGAAGGACGCCGTCGCCGTGATGCCGGTGGCGGAGCCGTCGGACCTGCGCATGAGCTCGCCCGACACGGTGTACTCGATTCCTGGGGTCAGCCCGGTGTAGGCGATCGTGTCGATCACCGTGCCGCCGTTCCAGGCCAGGGTGTGATCCTGGTCGGCGCTGTCGAGCAGGGTGGTGCCGATCGCCGGCATGACCGGCTGCTCCTCCAGCGTGACCGTCTGGTTCACGTCGTCGATGTCCTTATGCTCGGCCACCGGAGTGCCCGTCGCCGTATCACCCGCATACAGCGTCTCGAACGCGACCAGCGCCGCGCCCGCATAACCCGACGGAACCGTGAAGGTGACGTCGACCGTCCCTGCCGCAGAGGTCGGTGTGAACGTCGTCTGACCCGTGATTGCGGTGGACGAGCCATCGGACTTCACCATCAGTTCACCCGACACCGTGTACTCCTGACCCGCGGTCAGACCCGAGTAGGAGATCGTGTCGACCAGCGACCCGCCGTTCCACGCGAGAATGTGATCCTCATCTGCAGCATCCGTCAGCGTCGTGCCGATCTCCGGAACCGCCGCTGCCGCCCAGGTGCCCGACGCCGCGGCGGAGGTCGTCGCGGTCGAGGCCGCGACGAGGATCTGCGACTGACGGTGCGAGGCGGCGGTCGGTGTGGTGCTGCCGACCTCCGGCGTGGAGACGACGAGGCCCGTGCCGTCGGCGCCGGCCACGGTCGCCGTGACCGTCGCAGAGCCGGCCGCCGCGACCCCCCGCAGGTCGAGATAGACCTGCTGTCCGTCGACCACCGCGTTCGGATCGATGGGGTCGCCCGCGGCGTCGGTGAACGCGTACGCCGGGTTCGAAGCCACACCAGCCGTCGCCTGGTTGGTGGAGACCGTGAACGGGCCCACGAGCGTCCCTCCAGCGCCGGGTGCTGCCGGACCTGCGACGGAGACGTCGATGTCCGCGGGCGCCGGAGGCGTCGCCCCGGCGTTCGCGTGCGCACCGTTTACGAGGTGCCAGTAGACGGCTTCCGAATTCGGCGAGGCCCAGTCCCAGCTGGCGTCGAACGTCAGGTCTGTGAAGCGCCAGATGGCGTACTGCGCACCCTCGATCGCGTCGTTGAGCGTGAGGCCGGGTGCGCCGGCGGCGATCGCGAGATCAGCAACTGAAACCGACGGATAGGCGTGGGTGACGATCCAGTAGACCTTCGCCTGGATGGCAGGATCGGTGAAGTAGTTCGACCCCAGATAGCTCGAGAAGTCGCCGATCACGGCGCTCGTGCTCGGACGCAGACTGACATCGTGCTCGATGCAGTACGCCCAGTAGTCTGCTGTTCCGGGATTGCCGGTGTCCGCGGGCACCGGAATGTACACCGGTGTGATGTGCGTTCCCCCGCCGACGGAGGGCCCCACCCACACCGCGTCTCCCGGTGCGATGTCTGTGGCCGCGGAAGCCGACCCCGCAAATGCGGAGGGCACGACGGCGGCGACGGCGAGCAGGAGCGCGGCTGCCGCCCGCCCCATCCTCGTCGGGCGCGACGATACGGTCTTGTTCACGATTGGTTCCGCTTCCTTCTCCCATGCGCGCAGGCTGACGCCGCGCTCCCCCAGAAGACTCCCCTCGTATCGAGTCCCCTGCGATGCCCAGTCTGGAAGCGGTGCGGAGGGCGAGCAATGCCCGCACCGTTCTTGACCCCTCCGAGGGGTCAGGAAGACGCCTGCCCGTAATGGACGCCGGCGTTCCCGGGCACACGAAAGGCCTGATGCGGTTCTCGGCGGAGAGCCGCATCAGGCCTTTGGATCGTGATCAGTACCCGACCGTGAACCGCTCACGATGGTGGTTGCCCTGCTCGATCTCGTCGACCACGGCGACCGCGAAGTCTGCGCCGGAGATGTACGACCTGCCCTCGGCGTCGCGGACGAGCACGTCGCCGCCGTCGCGGTAATGCCCGGTGCGCTCGCCCTCGGCCCACGGACCGAACACCTCGGCGGGGTGCACGAAGAACCAGTCGAGGCCGGCGTCCGTCGCCTCGAGCATCGCGAGCGAATCGATGCCGACCTGCGCCTCGTGCTTGTACTCCTCGGGGAAGCCCTGGTCGAACAGGCGAGGCCCTCCGGCGGCGACGAGGCTTCCGCCGGCGCCGCCCACCACGCCGAGACGCGTGGAGGTGCCGCTGAGCAGTTCTGCGACGTCGGTCACCGCTTCGAGGGCTCTGTCCGTCATGTCGCCCCGCGGCGAGAGCGCCGAGACGACCGCATCCGCGCCGGTCAGCGTGTCCGCGAGCGGTGTGAGGTCGAGGGCCGAACCCTGCACGTACTCCGCCCCGATGACCTGGTCGGACGGGAGCGAGCGAGACACGGCGACGACCTCGTGCCCGCGGCTCACCGCCTCGGCGACGATGTGACGACCGGCATAGCCGGTCCCTCCGAGAACGACGATGCGGGTCATGACGTGCCTTCCTACTTCTTTGCGTTGCGGACGGTGGAGACCTGATACAGCGCGACCGAGGTGGCGATGCCGGCGTTGAGCGACTCGGTCGCCGCGGAGATCGGGATCGACACGATCTGATCGCAGGTCTCGGCGACGAGACGCGAGAGCCCCTTGCCCTCGGAACCCGTGACGATCACGACAGGACGATCGGCGAGCTGCAGCTCGGGCAGGAGCACATCGCCGTCGCCGTCGAGCCCCAGGACGAACACGCCCTGCTTCTTGAACTCCTTGAGCTGCGTGGTGAGGTTCACGGCCAGCGCCACCGGAACCCGCGCTGCTGCGCCGGCACTGGTCTTCCACGCTGCCGAGTTCACGCCCGCCGAACGACGCTGCGGCAGGATGATCCCGTGTCCGCCGAAGGCGGCCGTCGAGCGGATGATCGCACCGAGATTGCGGGGGTCCGTGATGCCGTCGAGTGCGACGAACAGAGGCACCTGGCCCTTGTCGATGACCGCTTCGAGCAGGTCCTGCGGGTGCGCGTACTCGTACGGCGGAACCTTGATTGCTACGCCCTGGTGCACGCCGTCGAACCCGGCCATGCGGTCGAGCTCCTGACGGGTGACCTCGAGCACGGGGATGCCGCGGTGCGTCGCGATCGCGAGCATCTCCTTGGTGCGGTCGTCCATCTCCACGCGCTGAGCGATGTAGAACGCGGTTGCGGGGATCTTCGCGCGAAGCGCCTCGAGCACCGAGTTTCGGCCCGTGACGATCTCGGTGTCCGTGGTGTTGTCCTTCGCCCGAGCCGAGCGGTTCGGGTTGCCGCCCGAGTTCCGCTGCTGACCCGGCCTGCCCTTGCCGCCGGCGGCGGCGAAGCGCTCGGCTGCGGCCTTGCGCTTGCCGGCCGGGTGCCAGGCGCGGTCCTCCGCCTTCGGAGTCGGTCCGCGTCCCTCGAGCGCCTTGCGTCCGAGTCCACCGGTGCCCTTGCTGGGCCCCTTCTTCTTGCCCTTGCCCGCTGAGGGGTTGCCTGGCTTAGCCATCGATACTCCAATGAGTTCCGGCCGGAGTGTCCTCCAGCGTGATTCCTGCGGCGGCGATCGCGTCACGGATGCGATCCGCCGCCGCCCAGTCCTTGTCAGCGCGCGCCTGCGCACGCTGGGTGATCATCGTCTGCACGAGAGCGTCGAGAGCGGATGCCGCAGCCCCCTCGTTCTCGGCTCCCCCTGGCCCATCGTCCAGGCCGAGCACGCCGACCATCGCGCGTACTTCATACAGCGCCCGCTCGGCGGCCGCATCGTCTCCGTCGTCGATCGCCTGGTTGCCGCTTCGGACGCGGTCGTGCAGCACGGCGAGGGCCTGCGGCACTCCGAGGTCGTCATCCATCGCGCGACCGAACTCCTCGGGGAGCAGGGGGATGTACTCCCACTCCTCCGCGGGCGCCTCGAACCGGGCGCGCCGATCCTCGTTCCGCTCGGAGGCTCGTTCCGCGCGCTCGAGGAAGGTCCGGATGCGGCCCAGTGCGGCCTCCGCCTCCGCCCACGACGACTCGGTGAGGTCGAGGCTCGAACGGTAGTGCGCGGCAGCGAGCGCGTAACGCACGACCTGCGGATCGTGCGCCTTCAGCACGTCTGCGGCGAGGGTGAAGTTGCCGATCGATTTCGACATCTTCTGCCCGCCGACGGTGACCAACCCGTTGTGCACCCAGTACTGCGCGAAGCCGTCGCCGGCCGCGCTCGACTGGGCGAGCTCGTTCTCGTGGTGCGGGAAGCGCAGGTCGAGACCCCCGCCGTGGATGTCGAACTCCGCACCGAGGTAGCGCTTGGCCATCGCCGAGCACTCGATGTGCCAACCCGGGCGGCCCGTGCCCCACGGCGAGCGCCATGCGGCGTCGGCCGGCTCATCCGCCTTGGCGCCCTTCCAGAGAGCGAAGTCCTGCGGGTTGCGCTTGGCACGGGGATCGGCGTCTTCCGCCGGTTCCATCGCATCGATGGACTGGTGCGTCAGCGAGCCGTACTCCGGCCATGAACGCACGTCGAAGTACACGTCGCCCGAGCCGTCCGACGCGGGATAGGCATGGCCGCGCTCGATGAGCGTCGTGATGATCTCCTGCATCTGCGGCACCGAGGCGGTTGCCCGCGGCTCATAGGTCGGCGGAAGGATGCCCACGGCGGCATATGCCGCCGTGAACTCCTGCTCGATCCGGTAGGCCAGCGCCCACCATGGTTCGTCGGGGGTCGCGTTCGCCAGGGTCTTGTCATCGATGTCCGTGACGTTGCGCACGAATGTGACGCGTCCGTACCGCAGAGCGAGCCAGCGCCGGAGAAGATCGAAGCTCAGCGCCGCCCGCACGTGGCCGATATGCGGGCCGGACTGCACGGTGGGTCCGCACACGTACATCGTGATGTTCTCGGGGTCGAGAGGCACGAAGTCGCGCAGGGTCGCAGCGCGGGTGTCGTAGAGGCGGAGTGTCACTGCTCAAGACTACCGGGCGACCGCCCGCGAAGCCTGGGCACGCCGCTTTGCTACGCACCCGGGTCGTGTGCGTGCTCAGTCGACCGGAAGGACACGTCCGGTCTGCACGCCGAGGACGCTCTTCGCGTACGCCTGACCGACCCGGTGCGAGGACACCGGAATGAAGCCGGGGAACGAGGAATGATACGACGGCGCATCCGCCAGCACAGAGGGGCTGACGGCGTTGATGCGGATGCCGCGCGGCAGCTCAGGAGCTGCTCCGAGGACGAATGCCTCGAGCGCGCCGTTGGCGAGAGAAGCGGCGACCCCTGTGGCGATCGGCTCCCTCGCGAGGATGCCGCTGGTCAGAGTGAAGGACCCGCCGTCGCGGACGTGGGGCGTCCCGATCCGCACGATGTCGAGCTGCGAGAGCACCTTGCCGCGGAACGCCGACTCGTACGCGTCGCGTCCGAGCTCGCCCAGCGGCGCGAACGGCACGCTCCCGACGGCGGCGATAACGGCGTCGACGGTGCCGACCTCGGCGAACAGGCGCTCGATCGACGCGGGATCCGTCACGTCGACCTGCGTCCGGCCGCTGCGGGACGCGGCGACGATCTCGTGCCCTTCCAGCGCGGCGGCCGCTGCCCGCCCGACGTGTCCTGTCGCTCCGATGATGAGGATCTTCAACTCGACTCCTTCTTCCGTGGTCACCCCATCAGGCAACGAGGCGACACGGCGGGGCATTCCCGCGAGGCGACGTCGAGGTCAGACGGGGACGACCATCGCGATCGCGGTGACCGAGATCCCTTCGCCCCGACCGGTGAAACCCAATCCGTCGGTCGTCGTGGCCGTGACCGACACCGGCGCTCCGAGTATCTGGGTCAGCACGGCCTGCGCCTCAGTCCGCCGCGGGCTGAACTTGGGCCGGTTCCCCTGGAACTGCGCGGATACGTTGCCGATCGCGAAGCCGTTCTCGGCGAGGATCTCCCGGGTGCGGGCGAGGAAGACGGATGCATGTGCACCGGCGTACTCGGGGTGGGCAGTGCCGAAATGCTCGCCGATGTCGCCGAGACCCGCCGCTCCCAGCAGCGCATCGACGATCGCGTGGGCCACGGCGTCGCCGTCGGAGTGTCCCGACAGGGGCTGCTCCCCCGGCCATTCGAGGCCGGCCAGCCACAGATTCCCCTCGCCGCCGAAGGCATGCACGTCGGTGCCGATGCCCACGCGCGGCAGCGCGGGAGCGAGAGCAGCGGCGGACGCGGCGAGCAGGTGCCGCGCGCGCTCGAGATCGGACTGCGTGGTGATCTTGAACCCGCGCTCGGAGCCGGGGATCCGCTGCACCGGGTGCCCTGCCGCGGCGAAGAGCGCTGCATCGTCGGTGTATTCGACACCCGCTTCGCCCGCCGCCGCATACGCCGACTCGAGAAGCGCGCGCGGGAACCCCTGCGGGGTCTGCGCGGCGGCCAGCTCGGCACGGTCGACGGCGGCGACGATGGCCTCGCCGTCGACCCGCTTCAGAGTGTCGACGACCGGGAGCATGGGGAGCACGCCGGTGCCGTCGTCGACCGCGTCGACGACGGCGTCGATCACGGCGGGCGGGATGTGAGCGCCCTGGCGGCGTCGTGCACGAGCACCGTGTCGATGTCGCCCCACAGCGCGGTGATCCCGGCCTTCACCGACTCCTGGCGAGTCGCACCGCCCGTGACGACACGGGCGAGATCGGCGCGGTCACCCGCGGCCGCGCGCAGATCGCTCTCGGCCTGCCCTTCGAATCCGGACGGGGCGACGACGACGACCTGCATGGGCGCCGCGGCGAACACGCCGTCGAGCGCATGGCGCAGGATCGAGCGGGCGTCGATGCCGACGAACGCCTTGGGCGCTCCGCCGGCCAGGCGGGTGCCGGACCCGGCGGCGACGACGATGATCGCGGTGTGCGGAACGGGAAGCATGCACACACGCTACCGGGCGCACGAAAAAGGCGGATGCCGAAGCATCCGCCTTCTCCAGGATCTTGAGCTCTCAGCGCGCAGGGCGCGGCGCTCAGGAAGCGAGGACCTCGTCGAGCAGTGCGCCCGCCTTGTCCTCGTCGATCTTCTCGGCGAGAGCCAGCTCGGAGATGAGGATCTGGCGAGCCTTCGCCAGCATCCGCTTCTCACCCGCGGACAGACCGCGGTCCTGGTCACGACGCCAGAGGTCGCGGACGACCTCGCTCACCTTGATGACATCGCCCGAGGCGAGCTTCTCAAGGTTCGCCTTGTAGCGACGCGACCAGTTGGTGGGCTCCTCGGTGAACGGCGCACGCAGAACCTCGAAGACGTGATCGAGGCCCTCCTTGCCGATCACATCGCGAACGCCGACCAGGTCGACGTTCTCGGCCGGAACCTCGATGATCAGATCGCCCTGGGTGACGTTGAGCTTCAGATACTTCTTCGCCTCGCCCTTGATGATGCGCTCCTTGACCTCGATGATGGTCGCAGCGCCATGGTGCGGATAGACGACTGTTTCGCCAACCTCAAAAAGCATAAAAACGTGTCCTTTCGGCAACCTCAAGGATACCACAGGGGATATGCGCTAAGGTTCGCGCCCCTGCGTCCGGGAGTCGCGCGCCCGTACCCATAGAATGGATGCGGATATCCCGCCGGACCTCAGGAGGACCAGTGAATTCGCGCCTCGTCGCAGCTGCTGCCGTCAGCGCCCTCGTGCTGCTGGGCACGACCGGATGCACTTTCATCTCGCCCCAGGCGACGACGATCAACTACTCGGCGTCCGACGGCGTGAACGTCTCCGATGAATCCGGCCCTGTCGTCGTCCGCAACGCGTTCATCGTCGCGAACGAAGACGGCTCTGTGGGCAACTTCGTCGCCGCGATCGTGAACCCGAGCGACGAGAAGGCCACCCTCACGATCACGGTCGAGGGCATCGACCCGATGGCCGTGACGGTGCCCGCAGGCGGAACCGTGAGCCTCGGCGCCGACGAGGCTCCGCTGCGTCTCGTCGATCTCGACACGATGCCTGGCGCCACGGTCGAGGTGCACTTCCAGTCGGGTGACAGCTCGGGCGTGAAGGCCAGCGTCCCCGTGCTCGACGGCGCCCTCCCCTACTACGCCGATCTGGTGCCGTCGGAGGAGAAGCCGAAGCCCACGGCCACGCCGGAGCCGACTCCGACCGACACCGCAGCTCCCGCGCCGTCGAACTGACCTCATACGAAGAAGGCCGGCACCCCGAGGGGTGCCGGCCTTCTTCACGTGCGGCCTCCGGGCCGGCCTGGAGGGGTCAGCCCTCGAAGCGGTAGCCGAGACCCCGCACGGTCACGAGCATCACGGGCTCACCCGGGTTCTGCTCGATGCGCGAGCGGATGCGCTTGATGTGCACGTCGAGCGTCTTGGTGTCGCCGAAGTAGTCGCTCCCCCACACGCGGTCGATCAGCTGCCCGCGCGTGAGAACGCGGCCCGAGTTGCGCATGAGCACCTCGAGAAGCTCGAACTCCTTGAGGGGCATGTTGATCTGCTCGCCGTCGACCGAGACCGTGTGGCGGTCGATGTCGAGAGAGACGCGTCCGCCGTCGAGCACGCGCTCGTCGAGCTCGCTGTCGGCCTGCACCACGCGGCGCAGCACGGCGCGCATGCGCGCCAGCAGTTCTCGCGAAGAGTACGGCTTGGTGATGTAGTCGTCGGCGCCGAGCTCCAACCCCACGACGATGTCGACCTCCGAGTCCTTGGCGGTCAGCATGATGATGGGCACGGCGGAGGTCGAGCGGATCTGGCGGCACACCTCGGTTCCCGGCATACCCGGGAGCATCAGGTCGAGGAGGACGATGTCGGCCCCGCGCTCCCTGAACGCCGCGAGCGCGCCGGGTCCGTCTTCGGCGATCTCCACCTCGTATCCCTCTCGGCGCAGCAGGTACGCCAGCGGGTCGGCGAGGTCGGGCTCGTCTTCGACGAGAAGGATGCGGGTCATGCTGTCTCTCCGTTTCGGACGCGAGCAGCGACGGCCGTCTTGGCCGCCTTCTTCTCGCGCTTCTTCTTGCGCTTCTTCTCCTTCTTGCCCTCGCCTGCGACCGGCGAGTCGATGCGGGGAAGTCGGACGGTGAAAGTGGATCCACGACCGGGGCGCGACCACAGCAGCACCTCGCCGCCGTGACGCTGTATGGCGTGCTTGACGATCGAGAGGCCGAGCCCGGTACCACCGGTGCGGCGCGAGCGGGCTTCGTCTGCGCGGTAGAAGCGCTCGAAGATGCGCTCCCGGTCGGCCTCTGCGATGCCGATGCCCTGATCGGACACGGCGATCTCGACGAGGTCTCCGTCTGCCCGCACGCCGATGCCGACGCGGGATCCCTTCGGCGAATACACGATCGCGTTCGCGACGAGGTTGCCGATCGCCTCGATGAGGATCTGCGCGTCGCCGCGCACCCATACGCCGCGGTCGCCGCCGCGGGCGAGATCGACTCCGGCGGAGTCGGCCTGCACCGCGTGGGCTTCGATCGACGCCGCGATGACCTCGTCGATCGACACCGGGCGCACGTCGCCGAGCCCGTCGTCGGCCTGCAGGCGAGAGAGGCTCATGATGCGCCCCGTGAGCTGGCCGAGCCGGGCGGCCTCCGCCGAGATGCGGGCGGCGAAGATGCGCACCTGCGCGGGGTCGTCGGCGGCCGACTCGATCGCCTCGGCGAGCAGCGTGACCGCGCCCACCGGCGTCTTCAGCTCGTGGCTGGTGTTCGCCACGAAGTCGCGGCGCATCTGGTCGAGACGTTCCTGCTCGGTGACGTCCCGGATGATGAGGAGCGCCATACGAGGGCTGATCACGCTGGCACGGGCCGAGACGAGCCGCGGGTCGAGGCTCAGCCCTCCCCTGGTGATGCGCAGCGACTCGGTGGCGGTGCCGCCCGTCGCGCGCACGCCGCGCACCAGCTGGCGCAGCTCGGGGTTGTCGAGCGTCGAGCCGACCGAGATGCCGAAGCGGGCAGCCGCGAGCGACGCCGCCAGCACGAGGCCGGAGGTGTCGATGACGCACGCGGCGTCATCCATGCTGCCGAGCACATCCGTCACGCCCTCAGGGACGATCGTCGAGGTCTCCTCGTCCAACCGCGCCCGCGCCCGGTACGCCCAGACCACGACCAGCGAGAGCGCGATGCCGATCAGCAGGCCGATGGCGAGCGAGATCAGAGCGATCTGGGGCAGGGTCATGCCTCAAGAGTAGAGTGCGTTCACCTGCGCTCCGGCGGGTTTCCGGTGCTCGGCGGCATCCCGCGAAGTACTATTCACGTGCTGGGCACCGTTCGTTAACCTTCGGGGCACACAATCGCATCGGGCCTGTGCGGAGCGCGGCCCTACCCTCTCGCGGACCTTTCCGACGAGATCCGAATGAAAGGTTGCGCCCACCATGCGCGAAGTCTTCCACCAGTCCCTCGAGGACCTGCAGAACCGCCTCGTGGAGATCGCGGACCTCGTCACGGTCTCGATCGACAAGGCGACCCGCGCGTTCGCCACGAGCGACGTCGCGCTCGCCGAGGAGGTCATCGCAGACGACGCGAAGATCGACGAGCTGGCTGTGGCCCTCGACGAGCAGGCCATCGAGATCCTCGCCCGCCAGCAGCCGGTCGCCCGCGATCTGCGCATCGTCGTCACGGCGCTGCGTGTCAGCGCCTCCCTGGAGCGCATGGGCGACATGTCGGAGCACATCTCCCAGCTCGCGCGCCTGCGCTTCCCCGAGCGGGCCGTCCCGAAGGGCCTCAAGGGCACCTTCACGAAGATGGGCGAGCTGGACGTCGAGATCGCCCGCACGCTGTCGGCCCTGCTCCGCACGCAGGATCTGCGACTCGCCGACGCGATCCGCAACACCGACGACGACATCGACGAGCTGCACGCCAGCGTGTTCGAGAAGGTCCTCAGCGACAACTGGAAGGGTGAGGCGACCGCGACGGTCGACGCCACTCTGGCCAGCCGGTACCACGAGCGCTTCGCCGACCACGCGGTCGCGGTGGCCAAGAAGGTCGTCTACCTCGCCACCGGCGACTGGCACGTCGACGAAGAGGACATCGCCCTCGCCGTCGAGCAGCAGGAGCTCGGTCAGCAGGAGCACGGGCACGCCTGAACCCCGGCCTGATACGCAGAACGGGGCGGATGCTGTCAGCATCCGCCCCGTTCTGCGTATCGGCTACTTCTTGCCCTGCGCGGCGACCGCTGCCGCGCCGGCGGCCGCGGCCTCAGGGTCGAGGTAGCGACCGGGTCCGGTCGGGACGTTGTCGTCGTCGAGTTCGTAGACCAGCGGGATGCCGGTGGGGATGTTCAGCTCGGCGATGTCGTCGTCGCTGATGCCCTCGAGGTGCTTCACCAGGCCGCGCAGCGAGTTGCCGTGCGCCGTGACGAGCACCGTCTTGCCGGCCTCCAGGTCGGGGACGATCGCGCTCTCCCAGTACGGCAGCAGGCGGTCGATCACGAGCTTGAGCGACTCGGTGCGCGGAACCTCGCCGTCGATGCCTGCATAGCGCGGGTCGTTCACCTGGCTGAACTCGCTCGCATCGTCGAGCACGGGCGGCGGCACGTCGAACGACCGACGCCACAGCTGGAACTGCTCGGCGCCGAACTCCTCGAGCGTCTCGGCCTTGTCCTTGCCCTGCAGCGCACCGTAGTGACGCTCGTTGAGTCGCCATGAGCGGGTCACCGGGATCCACAGCCGGTCGGCGGCGTCGAGGGCGATGTTCGCGGTCTGGATGGCACGGCTCAGCAGCGACGTGTGCAGGACGTCGGGAAGGAGGCCTGCCTCGGCGAGCAGCTCGCCGCCGCGCTGGGCCTCGGCCTTGCCCTGCTCGTTCAGGCGGACGTCCACCCAGCCGGTGAAGAGGTTCAGTTCGTTCCACTCGCTCCGGCCGTGGCGGAGCAGGATCAGGGTGCGGGTCATGGTCCCAGCTTATCGACAGAGGCGTCGGCCGCTCGGCCTGGGCGTCCTGGGCAGGGCGAAGGACTGCAAGGATTGACATATGGCGTCATCTCCCCTCGGCAGGCCCACGCGCGGCACCACGGGGACGAACCGGCTGCGGCGCAACGACCGCTGGATCGCGGCATCCGAACCCTTGCGCACCGCTGCCGACCCCCTCGTCGTCGACCTGGGGTACGGGGCGAGCGGCGTGACCGCCTTCGAGCTCGCCGCCCGGCTCCGCCGGATCAGGCCGGATGCCGAAGTGCTCGGTCTCGAGATCGACCCCGCTCGGGTCGCGCTCGCCACATCGCAGCTCGAGGAGGTCAGGGCGGGCAGGACGCCATTTCCCCCGGATCTGAGGGTGTCTTTCGCTCGCGGCGGTTTCGAGGTGCCTCTTCCGACAGGACGGCGGGCAGCCGTCATCCGCGCCATGAACGTGCTGCGCCAGTATGACGAGTCCGAGGTCGCAGGGGCCTGGCGCACGACGGCGGCACGGTTGGCGCCGGGGGGTCTGCTCGTCGAGGGGACGTGCGACGAGATCGGTCGCATCTCCAGCTGGGTCGACGTCGGACCCGACGGTACGCCGGTGCGCTTCACGCTCTCGCTGCGGCTCGCCGACCTCGATCGGCCCGGCATCGTCGCCGAGCGGCTGCCGAAGGCGCTGATCCATCGGAACGTGCCCGGGGAGCGCATCCACGCGCTGCTCGTCGACCTCGACCGGGAATGGGAGCGCGCCTCACCTCTGTCCGCCTTCGGCGCGACCCAGCGCTTCCTCGCCGCAGTCGCGGGGCTCAAGGCTCAGGGGTGGCCCGTGCAGGGCGGCCGGACGCGGTGGAAGCTCGGCGAGCTCAGCCTGCCGTGGGACGCGGTGGCGCCGCTCGCCTAACCGCGAGGATCGGGGGCGGAGGGGCGTCGCGAAAGCCGAGTGAGTCGAGGGATGTCGGCGGTCGCGCCGGCGTCCGCAGGCACGATCACCTGCTGCGCTGCGGCGATGTCGCCTTCGGCCGTGCGGACGACGAGGTCGCCCTCCGGTGCACGTCGCGACAGGATCGCGAGTGCGATCGGGCCGTCCTCGAAGTGCCGTGCCACGGACGTGATGTGCCCGAGTTCGTCGTCGCCGAGGAGCACGGGATCCCCCGGCGCGGGGAGGACCGCATCGCTGCCGTCGAGATGCAGGGCGGCGAGCCGCCGTGGCGGATGACCGAGGTTGTGCACCTTCGCAACGGTCTCCTGGCCGCGATAGCAGCCCTTGCTCAGGTGCACGGCGGTGCGGATCCAGTCGGATTCGTGCGGCAGCGAGCGATCGTCCACTTCCGCGGCCCATCGCGGGCGCCACGCCGCGACGCGGAGAGCCTCGGCGGCGAGCAGGCCCGCGAGCGATTCGACAGGCGTCGACGCGGCGAGCGCCGCAGCAGCATCAGCCGTCACGACGGCGACCCGCCACGCGAGGGCCGAACCGGGGTGCTCGGCGACCTCGGCGTACTGATGCCCGCCCGCGCTCACCCGCTGCCAGGGGTCGCTCCACACCAGGGCGACGCCGTGAGGAGCGGATGCCGCCGCGCCCGCGAGCTCGGCCGCCGAACCGCCGTCGACGAAGCCGATCAGCTGCAGGTCGTCGCGGACCGCGACCGTCGCCTGGGTGCGGAACTTCATGCGGGTGAGCCAGGCGGCCAGCGGCTCGACGTCCGCGGCGTCCGCGATCAGCCAGGTCGACGCGCCGTCGTCGAGAACGGCCGCAGCGTGCTCGACGCGTCCCTGCGGGTCGAGAACCAGAAGCTCCGTGCTCTCGCCCGGGGCCAGGTGACCGACGGCCTGCGAGGTGATCGAGTCGAGCCAGCCGAGTCGTTCGGGGCCGGCGACCTCGATCACGGCACGGTCGCCGAGCGGAACGAGCGCCTCAGCCGCAGCGAGTCGACGCTGCTCGCGGAAAACGTCGCCGAAGTGCGAGATGACGCCGTCGCTCGAGACGGCGCCGTCGATGTCCGCGAACCCGGCCATCAGACCCTCGCCAGGCGCGCCGAGGCGTGCGAGCGCAGCTGCGTGCCGAGCGCGGCGATGTCCCACGCCCAGAGCAGGTGGTTGTCGACCAGGCCGTACATGCGTGATGCTGCGCCGTAGGCCTTGCCGCCCGCCGGACGCACGATCGCATCGGAGGCGATGTCGACGCGCGGACCGTTGATCTCCCCCAGGTACAGCTCGAGGGTGCCGTCGGCGTGCGCGAGGGACACTTCGAGAGGGAAGCCCCCCGCGGTGCTGCGCAGCGCCTCGACGTCGTGGACGTCGCGGATCACGGTGGGGGCGGTGGGAGGAAGCAGAGCGGGACCGGCATCCGACTCCCCCGCAGGACGCGACAGGCGCCAGAATCCGCTCTCCGCGACCAGGGGAACGGACGCTGATCCGTCATCGCCGACGAACGTCGCAGTGGCCGCGTAGTTGAGGAAGGGGCCGCCGTCGTGGCTGAAGCTCACCCGATGCGTGAACTCGCCCTGCAGCCGTTCGTCGCCGACGGGGTAGTCGATGACCCCGGTGCCCTCCCAGACGCCGATCAGCCAGGAGAGAGGGGCGAGGTCTGCGGGAAGATCCGCAGGAAGCTCGAGCATGCGCTCAGCGCTGGCCGCGGAAGAGGTTGCGCAGCACCACGACCGAGACGAAGGCGATCGAGAGGCTCGCGAGACCCAGCAGGCCGATGAAGAAGAATTCGAGGGCGACGAGATCCATGCCTCCAGCCTACCCCCCGAATGCGGGTGGTCAGGCGGGGATGAGAGCGGCGAGGCCGAACCCCGTCGCGATGAGCCCGGTCAGCACGAGGGCGCCCGTGACACTGCAAGCGACCCGGAAGATGAATCCCTGCGTGCTGCCGTACCAGAGCTGTACGGCGAACGAGAGCAGTACCAGACCGCCGAAGACGACGAGCATCCACGAGACGCGCCACTCCTCCGGGACGAACACTCCGACGGCGATCGAGGCGAGGAATGCCACGGCCCACACGACGAAAACACCGACGAAGGCGTTGCGCGGGGCGAGTGCGGGTTCCGACATGTCTCCATTGTCACCTATCCGGTGCCGGTATCATTGCGTCACGGCGACATCCGTCGGCCGAGAGGAGAGCGTGTGGCCCAGGTGCTGGCGTTGACCAACGCTCCGATCACGGAGCTGGTGCTCCCCGCGCTCGAGCTGCTCAGCCACGGCGTCCGCCAGATTCCCGCGGAGCCTGCTCAGCTCGTGAACGCCCCGGAGTACGACATCGTGATCGTGGATGCGCGGACCGACCTGGTCGGGGCGAAGTCGCTGTGCCGGCTGCTGCGTGCCGCGGGGCAGGATGCTCCGCTGCTGCTGGTGGTCACGGAGGGCGGCATGAGCGCGGTCTCGGGCGAATGGGGCATCGACGATGTGCTGCTCGCCACGGCGGGACCCGCCGAGATCGACGCGAGGCTGCGGCTCGCGCTCGCTCGCCACGAGGCGGCGGCAGAGCCCTCCCGCGTGCAGGCGTCCGGCGTCACGATCGACGAGCAGTCGTATTCGGCCAAGCTCCACGGTCGCCCGCTGGATCTCACGTACAAGGAGTTCCAGCTCCTGCACTTCCTCGCGACCCACCCCTCCCGTGTCTTCACCAGGGAGCAGCTGCTCAGCGAGGTGTGGGGGTACGACTACTTCGGCGGCACGCGGACGGTCGACGTGCACGTGCGACGACTGCGCGCCAAGCTCGGCGATCAGGAGCAGATCATCGGCACCGTGCGCAACGTGGGCTACCGCTTCAACGTCTACGAGGACGAGACCGTCGCATCGCGGTAACGGAACCGCCGCCGTTCACACACGTGACACCTTGCGGTGCTTAGATGTACCCCATGATCGATCCCGCACTCGCCGATGCAGGTCTCGGTGACGCCGAAGACGACGACTTCGATGCCGTCGAGGCCCCCGACGCTCTGCTCCCCGACCACCGCTACCTCGATCGTGAGCTGAGCTGGCTCGCCTTCAACCAGCGGGTGCTGGAGCTCGCGGAGGACCCGAGTCTTCCCGAACTCGAGCGGGCGAACTTCCTCGCGATCTTCGCGAGCAACCTCGACGAGTTCTTCATGGTCCGCGTCGCCGGACTCAAGCGCCGCATCATGACCGGCCTCGCCGTTCCCACGAACATCGGCCGTTCCCCCGGGGACGCGCTCGCGGACATCTCTCGCGAGGCGCACGCGCTGCAGCTGCGTCATGCGGATGCCTGGACCAGCAAGGTGCGCCCCGCTCTGGCGGATGCCGGCATCGAGATCACCGACTGGGACGCTCTGACGACAGACGAGCGAGCCGCGCTGTCGGAGTACTTCCAGGCGCAGGTCTTCCCCGTGCTCATGCCGCTCGCGGTCGACCCCGCCCACCCGTTCCCGTACATCTCCGGCCTGTCGCTCAACCTCGCGATCCGCATCCGCAACGCCCGCACCGGACGCCAGGAGTTCGCGCGCCTCAAGGTGCCGCCGATGCTCCCCCGCTACGTCGAGGTCCGCGGAACCAGCAAGATCACGCGATTCATCCGGCTCGAGGATCTGATCGCGAACCACCTCGGCGATCTGTTCCCCGGCATGGAGGTGCTCGACCACCACGCCTTCCGCCTCACCCGCAACGAAGACATGGTGATCGAGGAGGACGAGTCCGAGAACCTCATCCAGGCCCTCGAAGCCGAGCTCATGCGACGCCGCTTCGGCCCGCCGATCCGACTCGAGATCACCGACGACATGGACGACCTGACCCTCGACCTGCTGGTGCGGGAACTCGACATCACCGACCAGGAGGTCTACCGCCTCCCCGGTTCGCTCGACCTGCGCGGTCTATTCGACCTCGGGCGGATCGACCGCCCCGATCTTCGCTACCCGCCGCACCTGCCGACCACCTCGGTGTCGTTCCAGCCGGGAGACAGCAACTCCCGCCCTGACATGTTCAAGGCGATCCGCAAGGCCGACGTGCTCGTGCACCACCCGTACGAGTCGTTCACGACCAGTGTCGTCGCCTTCCTCGAGCAGGCGGCCCGCGATCCGCACGTGCTCGCCATCAAGCAGACCCTCTACCGCACCTCGGGCGACAGCCCCATCGTGCAGGCGTTGATCGACGCCGCCGAATCCGGCAAGCAGGTGCTCGCGCTGGTCGAGGTGAAGGCCCGTTTCGACGAGGCGAACAACATCGTCTGGGCCCGCAAGCTCGAAAAGGCAGGCGTGCACGTCGTGTACGGTCTGGTGGGCCTGAAGACGCACTGCAAGCTCGCTCTCGTGATCCGCGAGGAGGACGGGATGCTGCGTCATTACTCGCATATCGGCACCGGAAACTACAACCCGAAGACGAGCCGGATCTACGAGGACTTCGGTCTGTTCACCGCGGACGCGCAGGTCGGCAAAGACCTCACCCGCCTGTTCAACGAGCTCAGCGGCTACGCGATCGAGAAGAAGTTCAAGCGTCTGCTCGTCGCGCCGCTCCACCTGCGCAAGGGACTGATCCGACAGATCGACCACGAGCGCAAGAACGCCGAGGCCGGCAAGCCCGCCAGCATCCGCATCAAGGTGAACTCGATGGTCGACGAGGAGATCATCGACGCGCTGTACCGTGCGAGCGCGGCGGGCGTGAAGGTCGAGGTGTGGGTGCGCGGCATCTGCAGCCTGCGCACCGACCTCGAGGGCATCAGCGACAACATCACCGTACGCAGCATCCTCGGACGCTATCTGGAGCACTCCCGCATCTTCGCCTTCGAGAACGACGGCGACCCGCAGGTATACATCGGCAGCGCCGACATGATGCACCGCAACCTCGATCGCCGCGTCGAGGCCCTCGTGCGCGTGACGGATCCGAGCCACCTGCAGGAGCTCCTGTCGTTCTTCGACCTCGCGATGGACCCGGGTACGAGCTCGTGGCACCTCGGTGCCGAGGGCGTCTGGTACCGCCACGCCGAGGACGCCGAGGGCAACCCCCTCGTCGACCTGCAGGATAAGACCATGGGGTTGATCCAGCGGCGGCGCCGCGCACGGGCGGTGCGATGACCTCGACGACCGGCGCGGCCCCCGAGCGCGCGAAGCGAGAAGACCAGGCGTCGCGCGCCAAATGGACGGACAAGGCCGTGTACGCGGCCGGGGCCGTCGTGTGGCGCATCGTCGACGGGAAACTGCGGATCCTGCTGATCCACCGTGGCAAATATCGTGACGTCACCCTGCCGAAGGGCAAGGTCGATCCCGGCGAGATGCTCGCCGAGACGGCGGTGCGCGAGGTGCACGAGGAGACCGGCATCCGCGTGGTCCTCGGCGTTCCGGTCGGAGTCAGCCGCTACCACATGGCCTCGAACAAGCAGAAGGTCGTGCACTACTGGGCGGCCGAGGCGACGGACGACGCGATCCGGGAGTCGACGTTCGTTCCCAACCGCGAGATCGCGGCACTCGAATGGGTGAGCCTCAAGAAGGCCCGCGCGCGGCTGAGCTACCCCGTCGATCTCGAGATCATCGACTTCTTCCAGAATCTCGTCGACGACGGTGTCCTGCGCACCTTCCCCGTGATCGCGCTGCGGCACGCGAAGGCGCTTTCGCGCTCGGACTGGGAGGGAGCGGATGCCGCTCGCCCGCTCGCCGAGCGGGGGCGCCGGCAGGCCAAGTCGATCGTCGGCCCGCTCCGCGCCTTCGGAGTCAGACGGATCGTCACGAGCGACGCGGTGCGGTGCGTCGACACCGTCGTCCCGCTGTCGCGTGCGCTGGGTCGCAAGATCACTCAGACCACGAAGATCAGCCAGGATTCGTGGGACGACGACGCAGCTGACCTGCGCTCGGTGATCGGCCGACGGGTGAGAAGCGGCAAGGCGGCGGTCGTGTGCAGCCACGGCCCGGTGCTTCCCGGCATCCTCTCGGAGCTCGCGCTCGCCACCGGCACGATCCACGGCTCCTACATCGACAGCGCCGCCGATCTCGAACCCGCCGCGTTCTCGGTCGTGCATCTGTCCGCCTCCAACCCGGGCTCCGGGATCATCGCGATCGAGACGCACATCCCCAAGGTATGACCCTCGCGGCGGAGGTCCCGCTCGGGCGACGGCGTGCTCCGATGCGCCTCAGGCGCGCCGGCAGGCGAATCCAGAGAGACGTCCGTCGTTCACCTTCCGTTCACCTGACCGGGAGAATCTCGTTAACCGCCGCGCATAGCGTCACTGTGTGCCCTGCACCGGGCCCATTCCCATTCCCGATCGAACGGATCCACAGTGAAGATCTCCCGCATCGCCCGTATCGGCGCCATCGGCGCCGTCGCTGCCCTCGCTCTCGCCGGCTGTGCCGCGAACGAAGGCGGCACCGGCGGTTCCACCGACGCTCCCTCTTCCGAAGCCGCCCTCTCGGGCTCGCTGGTCGGCTCCGGCTCGTCGGCGCAGCAGGTCGCCATCCAGTCGTGGACGGCGGAGTTCCAGAAGACCAACCCTGACGCCGTCATCGAATACGACCCCGCAGGCTCCGGCGCCGGACGCGAGTCGTTCCAGCAGGGCGCTGTGAACTTCGCCGGCTCCGACCGCGCGTTCAAGACCGACGAGATCTCGGCCGGCGGCTTCGGCGCCTGTGTCGACGGCTCGGACCTCGTCGAGGTCCCCGCGTACGTCTCGCCGATCGCGATCGTCTTCACGCTCGACGGGATCGACTCGCTCGACCTCGACGCCGAGACCATCGCCGGCATCTTCGCCGGCAAGATCACCAAGTGGAACGACCCGGCGATCGCCGCCACCAACGACGGCGTCGACCTCCCCGACCTCGCCATCTCGCCGGTGCACCGCTCCGACAAGTCGGGCACCACGGGCAACTTCACCGACTACCTCGCACAGACGGCTCCCGACGCATGGACCTTCGGCAGCGTCGAGGAGTGGCCGGGCGAGCTGGGTGGCGAGTCCGCCGAGAAGACCTCGGGCGTCGCGAACGCCGTCAAGGGCGGCCAGGGCCTCATCGGCTACATCGACTCCTCGCAGGCCGCCGACTTCTCGGCTGTGAACGTGAAGGTCGGCGACGAGTTCGTCGGTCACTCGGCCGAGGGCGCTGCGATCACGCTCGACGCCTCGACGGTCGAAGAGGGCCGCACCGAGGGCGACCTCGCATTCGCGATCGACCGCACGACCACCGAGAAGGGCGCATACCCGGTTCTGCTCGTCAGCTACCTCATCGCCTGCGCCGAGTACGAGGACGAGAACGTCGCCGCTCTGACCAAGGCGTTCTTCACCACCGCCATCAGCGCCGAGGGCCAGGACGCCGCCGCGACCAACGCCGGCAGCGCCCCGATCTCGGACGATCTGCGCACCAAGGCGCAGGCCGCGATCGACCTGATCAAGTAATTCCTGTGGACGGTGTCCGGGGTGCGATCCGCTCCCCGGACACCGTCTGTCCGCACCCGATACCCGATCCATCGAGCAGGAAGCAGCTCCAATGACAGCCACGACAGTGGAGGCCAAGGCTCCCATCGTCGCGAAGAGGCGCGCGGGAGACATCTGGTTCTCCGGCACGGCGGTCGCCGCCGGCTCCATGATCATGATCACGCTCGCCGCGGTCGCGATCTTCCTCATCGTGCAGTCCATCCCCGCCTTCACCGCCGACAAAGAGACCGCGTCGCTGCTGACGAGCAACTTCTGGGACTACGTCGGTCCGCTTCTCTTCGGCACCCTGTGGGCCGCCCTGCTCGCTCTCGTGATGGCCGTGCCCCTGTCGCTCGGCGTCGCACTCTTCATCACCCACTACGCGCCGCGCAGGCTCGCGCAGACCATCGGCTACATCGTCGACCTGCTCGCCGCGGTGCCGTCTGTGGTCTTCGGCCTGTGGGGCATCTTCGTGCTCGCCCCCGCTGTCCAGCCGGTCTACGTCTGGCTGAACGCCAACCTCGGCTGGATCCCGTTCTTCGGCGGCGTCGTCTCCCCGACCGGTCGCACGATCATGACCGCAGCGATCGTGCTCGCGGTCATGGTGGTGCCGATCATCACGGCCATCTGCCGTGAGATCTTCCTGCAGACACCACGCCTGCACGAAGAAGCCGCCCTGGCCCTCGGGGCCACCCGGTGGGAGATGATCCGCATGGCCGTGCTGCCGTTCGGCCGCTCCGGCATCGTCTCAGGCGCAATGCTCGGCCTCGGTCGTGCGCTCGGCGAGACCATGGCCGTCGCCATGGTGCTCTCGGTGAGCAAGACCATCACGATCGAGCTGCTCACCTCGGCGAACCCCTCGACGATCGCCGCGAACATCGCGCTCACCTTCGCCGAGGCCTACAAGACGAACATCAACGTCCTCATCGCGACGGGTCTCATCCTCTTCGTCGTGACCTTCGCCGTGAACGCGATCGCGCGGTGGTTCGTGGACCGCCGCAAGGAATTCTCGGGAGCGAACTGACATGACCACTCTCGCCCCCGAAACACCGCTCACGATCTCCACGTCGCGCGCCCCCCTGTCGTCCGGCCATCTTCCGCGCTGGGCGCCCTGGGCGCTCCTCGGCGTGTCTCTCCTCATCGCTGCGGCGCCGTTCGGACTGTCGGCCGCAGCATCCGGCTCCGAGTTCAACATCGCGGGCAGCCTCATCGTCGGCGCCCTGCTGTACCTCGTCATCATCTACGTGACCTCGCGGATCGTCGAGGGGTCGCGCAAGGCGCTCGATCGCTTCGTCACCGGCATCGTCACCTCGGCGTTCCTCATCGCCATGGTCCCGCTCGTGTCGGTCGGCTGGACCGTGATCTCGAACGGCATCGCGCGCATCGATCCGCTGTTCTTCAACTCGTCGATGCGCGGTGTGCTCGGCGAGGGCGGCGGAGCGCTGCACGCCATCATCGGCACGCTGATGGTCACGCTCGCCGCGACAGTCATCTCCGTCCCGATCGGTCTGATGACCGCCGTCTATCTGATCGAGTACGGGCAAGGCACGCGGATGTCGCGCATCATCACCTTCCTCGTGGACGTGATGACCGGCATCCCCTCGATCGTCGCCGGTCTGTTCGCCTATGCGGTGTTCGCGCTGATCTTCGGACCGGGCGTGCGCATGGGCATCATGGGCTCCGTCGCGCTGTCGGTGCTGATGATCCCGGTCGTCGTCCGCTCCACCGAGGAGATGCTGCGGCTCGTGCCGAACGACCTGCGAGAAGCGTCGTACGCCCTGGGTGTGCCGAAGTGGCTCACGATCGTCAAGGTCGTGCTGCCGACGTCGATCGCGGGCATCACGACCGGCATCATGCTCGCGGTCTCGCGCGTCATCGGCGAGACCGCGCCGCTGCTGCTCACCGCCGGCTTCACCGACGCGATGAACTACAACCTGTTCAGCGGTCGAATGCAGACGCTTCCCGTGTTCACGTATTCGCAGTACGCCTATCAGGGCATCCCCGCCGAGGCCTACGTCGACCGCGCCTGGGCTTCCGCCCTCACCCTGATCGTCATCGTCATGGTGCTGAACCTCGTCGCGCGCTTCGTCGCCCGAGTGTTCGCCCCGAAGACCGGCCGCTGAGCCACAACCCGAAGGATCATCCTGTGTCCAAGAGCATCGAAGTCAACGACCTCAACGTCTACTACAGCGACTTCCTCGCCGTCGAGGGCGTCTCCCTCGACATCGAGCCGCGCAGCGTCACCGCGTTCATCGGCCCCTCGGGCTGCGGCAAGTCCACATTCCTGCGCACCCTCAACCGCATGCACGAGGTCATCCCCGGCGCCCGCGTCGAGGGCCAGGTGCTGCTCGACGGCGACGACCTGTACGGTCCGTCCGTCGACCCGGTGACCGTCCGCCGTCAGGTCGGCATGGTCTTCCAGCGCCCGAACCCGTTCCCGACCATGTCGATCCGCGAGAACGTCCTGGCCGGCGTGAAGCTGAACAACAACCGCATCACGAAGTCGGATGCCGACGCGCTGGTCGAGAAGTCGCTGCAGGGTGCGAACCTGTGGAACGAGGTTAAGGACCGCCTCGACAAGCCCGGATCCGGCCTCTCCGGCGGTCAGCAGCAGCGTCTGTGCATCGCCCGCGCGATCGCCGTCTCCCCCGACGTGCTCCTGATGGACGAGCCGTGCTCGGCCCTCGACCCGATCTCGACCTACGCGATCGAGGAGCTCATCGGCGAACTGAAGAGCGAGTACACGATCGTGATCGTGACGCACAACATGCAGCAGGCGAGCCGCGTCTCCGACAAGACCGCGTTCTTCAACATCGCCGGCACCGGCAAGCCCGGCAAGCTCATCGAATACGGCGACACGACCAGCATCTTCACGACCCCGAGCGTTCAGGCCACCGAGGACTACGTCTCCGGCCGCTTCGGGTAACGGCCGGGGGCTTCCCCTGCAGCACTTCTCGTGTGAAAAGTCGGAGTCTCCCGACGACACGCCGGTGGCGGATGCCACGGCACGGCGTGTCGGCCCGAGGCTCCGACTTTTCGCGCACGGGGTCGGCTCGCAACTCCTCCTGCACAACAGACGCGAATCGCGTCTTCTCCCCCGCTCCCGACTGCCATGCGGGTCACCTCGAGCAGACGACCACGGCGCCGGGCAGACTCACGGGATGTCCTTCCGCACCGCCGTCCACGCTCTCACGGCCGAGGGCGGCATGGCACGCACCCATACCCTCCTGGCGATGGGAGTGACCGCGCGCGAACTGAGCAGAGCCCGCGAAGCCGGCGAGATCGTGCGACCGCGTCAGGGACTGTACGCGCTTCCCGCCACCTCTCCGCAGGAGTTTCACGCAGCCTCTCACGGCGGTATTCCCGCCGCGGGCACGGCAGCGCGACTGCACGGCCTGTGGGTGCTCGACGACGACACGATCCACGTCTGGATGGGTGCTGAGGGACGCCGGCTCAGCGCTTGCGAGAACTGCTGCCTGCATTGGTCGGCGGGCCGGCCAGAAGCGGGGAACCTGCCGTCGATTCCGCAGACGCTGCTGCAGATGCTCCGCTGCGGCGGTGAGGAGTCCTTCTTCGCCGCGCTCGAGTCGGCGTTGAGGCAGCGCCTCCTCAGCGATCATGATCGAAGCCGTCTGCGTTCCGAATTGCCGCGTCATCTGCGCTGGCTGCTCGACTTCGCGCGCGAGGACGCCGACAGCGGCCTCGAGTCGATCGTCCGCCTCCGGCTCCATCGCTTGGGGATCGATGTGCGCACGCAGATCGTCATCCATGGAACCGGACGCGTCGATCTCCTCATCGGCGATCGGCTGCTCATCGAGATCGACGGCAAGCAGAACCACGATGGCAGGGCCGAGCGACACAAGGATCTGATCCGCGATGCCTTCTCCGCGATCTGGGGCTACGAGACTCTGCGCTTCGACTTCGCCATGGTCATCTACGAATGGGACCTCGTCGAGCACGCGATCGTCGCGAAGATCGCCGCGGGCGCGCACCTCTGGCCGCGCAGCTGATCCTCGGGGCCCCAGCCTCGACTCCGCCACACGATGTCGCGCCCCTGGGATGCCGCGAAGCGGTGCGAAAAGTCGGAGTCTCCCGACGACACGCCGGTGGCGGATGCCACGGCACGGCGTGTCGGCCTGAGGCTCCGACTTTTCGCGCACGCGGGGCCGGGGACGGGGCGGGCGCGCCGTGCGGGGCCGGGCGGGAGCGCCTCAGTCGCGCGGCGAGAGCAGGTAGGCGTTGAGCTCGGCGGTGAGGACGTGGTCGACGGGCAGGGACTCACCGTCGACGGTGGTGATCGGAGCGGCGAGGCGCACACTCGAGACCAGCCACGCGGCATCCGCCTTCGGCAGTTCGGCTACAGGGATCTCCGCATATCCGACCTCGAACCCGCGCGCGGAGAGGTGCTCGTAGACGCTCAGCTGCGTGGTGCCGTGCAGGATTCCGCCGTTCGGCGCGGGCGTCACGAACCGGTCGCCGACGCGGAGGATGAGCGACGCGGTCGGCGCCTCGAGCACGAATCCGTCGCTGGAGAGGAAGATGGCGTCATCCGCCTCCCTGCGATGCGCTTCGCGCAAGGCGGCCATGTTCACGGCGTACGAGAGCGTCTTGGCGCCCAGCAGAAGCCAGGGCGCCCGTTCGGCGACGTGCAGATCGTAGCCGCGGTCGAGCGTCACGACGCGGATGCCGTCGACCCGAGCGGCGGTGAAGTCGGATGCCGGCGACGCCGTCACCCAAGCCGTCGGGGTGGGTCCGTGCTCGACACCGCGGCTCAGGATCAGTTTGATGACCCACTCCCCCTCGCCGCACTCGGCCGCGGCGACCGCGATCGCCTGGAGCCACTGCTCCTGATGCGGCACGGGCAGATCGCACAGCCGCGCGGAGTGCGCCAGGCGTTCGAGGTGCGGAACGACCTCTTGCGCGTGCGAGTCGACCACACCGATCGACTCGAACACACCGTCTCCGCGCTGAGTGCTGAGCTCGCCGACGCTGAGAGCCGGAGCGGCGGCATCCACCATCGTGAACGTGCCGGAGAAGTCCGCCCGTTCCTCGAAGGCGGCCACGGGATCGATCATCAGAGCAAAGCGCCGGGTCATGTTCCGAGCCTAGAGGTCGGGAATAGCCTCGGCATGATCGCGTTACAATTGAGTGGCCGGGCCGCATAACCCCGGGCTCCAATTTTTGCCGCTGCGAGCGGCCTTCCGCCGAGAGGCGTTCTTGCGGCCCGGTCTTTCCATGTCCGGCTCGGTAGTGTCGTCGGACTCAGACCAGGCCGTCGATGCGCCACAGGACTGCGCTTGCCGACAGGTCCTGCGCGAAGGAACTGAGCCGCAGCGCCCGCGTGGTCAGCTCGCTCGCCCGCCGAGGCTCGGTCGCCTCGTAGTCGTCAGCCACGTGCGTCGCGCCGGACGCCTGCACGCGGCAGAAGGCCGCAGCCCGGTCGAGGGCCACGGCGAAATCTCCGCGGAACGCGCCACGAAGGATCGTGTCGATCAGCACGACGAGCTCGTCGGGGTCGGCAGGCACCGGAGCGCCGGCGACGACGGCATCCGGTGACGCCAACTCGACCCGCCCGCGCTCGTACAGCAGCGCAGCCGTCTGGGGATCGCTGTGGATCGCGAGCTGCAGCACGTACAGGCGCCAGAGCGCTCCCGGGAGTGTGCGCGAGGGAGCCTTCGACCACAGTTCCGCGATCTCGTCGATGCCGTGCTCGGCTGTGAAGGCGACCAGACGGTCAGCGCTCGCACCGCTGTCGTCCGCGCGGACACGGGTGAGCAGAGCGGATGCAGTGGCATGCGCGATCCGCGTCTCCTCGGCGGGGTCGTGCGAGCCGACGATGTTGTCGAACGCCGTGGTCGGTCGGCGGATCGGGCGGTGGTGCTCAGGCATCACACCAGGGTACGCGCGTTGCGAGGAGTCAGGCCGTGGGGATGACGATGAAGGGGTCGGAGCTCGGCCGTCCCGTCGGCGATCCGCCGTCCGGCTCGAGCGTCACCGCGATCGCATCGCCCGGTCGCATCTCGCCCTTCAGCTCGGCGATCGCATGGCCGCCCTCGACGGAGAAGGTACCGGCGGAGACGGCTCCGTCGCCCCGAACGAACCAGAGCTCGTAGGTGTGGCCGTCGGCGGGAGCGGCGATGTCCTCGGTGACCAGCACCGCTCTGCCCAGCGAGGCCGACCAATGGGCGATCGCGGTCCCTCCCCCGTCGAGCGAGACGGAGGCCTGTTGCGCATCGTCCGAGCCCTCGATCTGCTCGAGAGCGACAACCGGAGCCGGACGGTCGAGGATTCCGTTCACAACGACGGTTCCCACCCCGATTCCGACGAGAAGCACGATGCAGGCGGCGAGAACGAAGAGAAGTCGGCGTCCTCGACGGCTTCCTGCAGGCGTGCTGTCGATGTCCGACGAGGAGGGAGATGGTGCAGCCGGTTCGGCGACGCCGCTGGTGCTCAGAGTCCCGGAGCCGGCGTCTCGGTCGTCGTCTTTCTGGATCGGGCGCGCCGACCCGCGAGGCGCCTCGACATCGGCGATCGGTGTCTCCCCGTCGGCCTGGGGAGTCTCTGCGATGCGGGCGAGCAGTGCGGAGCGGATGCCGTCGGGCGGAGACACCGGCTCGACAACCGAGGCGAGAGCAGCTGCGGCATCCGCGTCGTCTCTTGCCACGCTTCGCCATTCGGGGTGAACGGCCAGCGCCGCGCGGAACCGGCGCTCTTCGTCGGGCGACAGCGCGTGCAGCGCCGCCCCTGCGGAGAGCTCCGCGAACTCCTGCTCGTTCATGCCGTCACCCCCATCGCGCTGCGGAGACGAATCAGTCCGTCCCGCATCCGCGTCTTGATCGTTCCCAGCGGCGCCCCTACGAGCACCGCGATCTCGTTCTGACTGTATCCGCCGTAGTAGGCGAGGACGAGAGCCTCCCTCTGCGCCTCGGGAAGCCCCGCCAGCGCATCGACGACCTTCTCACCCTCGATGCCCAGTTCCACCTGTTCCGCGACGCTGTCGTGCGCCACCCCGATGTCCTTGAGCCCCGCTCGCACATCGCGATCGGTGCTGGACTGCGAGGCGCGGACCCTGTCCACTGCCCGGCGGTGGGCGATGGTCATCACCCAGCTTCTTCCCTGTCCTCTGTTCGGAGCGAAGCGGTCAGCGGATTGCCAGATCTCCAGGAAGACCTCCTGCAGCACCTCTTCACTCTGAGAGCGGTTGACGAGCACCCGCAGGATGAGACCGAACACGCGGGAGGACATCATGTCGTAGAGCCGGGCGAAAGCGCTCTGATCACCCGAGGCGATGCCGACGAGGAGATCGGCGACGGCGTCGCGCGCCGTGCCGTCCTCCGGTACGTCAATCCCGTCGATGACCATCTCCACCAGCATGCCGCATCCCCTCACGATCCGTTGCAGGCGTCACCCGAAGGTGAAGGAATAGACCTGCACACCCGCGGGGATCTCGAGTGTGAACGACCCTGCGGCGACCGCATCGGCCTGCTGCAGACCGTACGACCGCGGCGTCCCGTCGACGCGGATGCTCTGCTCCGGGCCGTTCTCATCGCGTACGATCACCTCGCCCTCTCCCGCGACGACCATCCGCACCTCGGCGGCGTGGTAGTTCAGCCTGATCCTCGCGCTGCCTTCCGTGGGAGTGGCGAACTGCGTCTCGACCGTCCACTCGCCGTCGAGGGCGAAGCTGTCATCGGGTTGCGCTTGTGGGAACGAATACTCGTGAGCGCCCGCGCGATACGCCGCCTCGCCTCCGAAGTTGACGTCCTTGGACGAACCGAGGAAGGTCTCCCTCGTGGTCGACCCCACGTCGGGCGTCTCATCGACGACGTCCGTCGCGCCCGGCAACTGCACATCGGGATCGGCGTCTTGGAGCAGTTCGCGGATCAGCTGCTCTGTGGCGGCGTAGTTGCCCTCGCCGAACGAGATGTGCCGCACCGTGCCTTCCGCATCGATGAGGTAGTGCGCCGGCCAGTACCTGTTGCGATAGTTCGTCCAGGTGGCGAGGTTGTTGTCGAGTGCGACCGGATATTCGATTCCGAAGTCGGCGATCCCCGCGGCGACGTTTCCCGGGTCCTTCTCGAAGGCGTATTCGGGCGAGTGGATGCCGATGACGTCCAGCCCCAGGTCACGGTAGGTCTCATCCCAGGCGACGACGTGCGGGAGAGAGCGCTGGCAGTTGATGCACGAGTACGCCCAGAAGTCGATGAGCACGACTTTTCCGCGCAGGCTCGCCAGATCGACGGCCTGGCCGTCAGGAGTGTTGAGCCACTGCTCTATGCCCTTTATCGACGGCGCCGTGCCGCAGGATTCGAGCTCTTCTGCGCCGTTGGTGCACTTGTCGAGGTCTTTGTTCTCGTCGGTGACCAGTCCGCCGAGATCGAGGGCGTCCGACACCTCCTCCGAGTCCGCGAGCTCCTGCTGCAACGGAGAGGTGTAGTCCGGAAGCAGACGCTGCAGGGCCTGCGGCACGTTGAAGACGAGCCCGACGGCGAGAGCGATCATCGCGATGCCTGCGGCGATGCGCAACGCGCGCTCCTTGGAGCGGAAGGCGCGGATGCGCTCGATCACTCCCCGCCCAGCCAGCGCGAAGACGAGGAGCGGCACAGCGACTCCGATCGCGAACGACACCGTGAGCGCGATCGTGCCGAGACCGATCCGCCCCGTGGACCCTGCGACGATGATCGCGGCGAGCACCGGACCTGCGCAGGGGACGAAGACGGCGCCCAGGGCCAGGCCCACACCGAATCCGCTTCCCCGGTTCTTCACCTCGCGCTGACCGAAGCGTTGGAAGGGCCGTTCCAGAATTCGCTCGAGCCTCGGCACGATCAGTCCCGTGCCGATGATCACCAGCACCGCGATGCCGACCCAGCGGATGATGTCCTGCGGCAGGTTCAGCAGCCCGAGAAGAAGCGAGCCGCCCAGCGTCACGAGAGTGAAGCTCAGGACGAGTCCCGCGATCACCAGGTACGGCCGGCTGCGCTTCGCCGGCACGACTTGTCCGTCGAACTTCGCCGACTGGGCTCCCCCGGTCAGGAAGATGACCGGGAGCACGGGCAGGATGCACGGCGAGATTCCGGTGATGAGCCCGCCGAGCAGGCCGATGATGATCAGGTCCATGAGGTCCTCGCTTCTTGTCCTCTCCTGTTCGCGTCCGACCGCCGGACGGATTGGATTCAGGGATTTCCCATCCGATGCGTCGGGGGCTCCGAACAGAGGTCGACGCCACGGAGAGGCCGTGGCTCAGTTCTGAAGGAGCTCGAGATGTTCAGCACCAAGAAGAAGGTCACTGCGGCACTCACCCTCACGCTGGCGAGCGCATTCCTGCTGTCCGCGTGTTCGATGGGCGGTGCCCCTGCTGCGGAGTCGCCGAAGCCGTCGGCTGCCGAGTCGTCTGAAGCGACACCGGAGACGATGGACCCGGCCGCGAACCTCATCGGCCCCGGGTGCGCGGCGTACGCGGAGGCTGTTCCGGACGGCGCCGGTTCGATCCAGGGCATGTCGCAGGACCCGGTGGCGGTCGCAGCATCCAACAACCCGATGCTCAAGACGCTCGTCGCTGCGGTGAGCGGGCAGCTCAACCCCGACGTGAACCTCGTCGACACCCTCAACGGCAGCGAGTTCACCGTGTTCGCGCCGGTCGACGACGCGTTCGCGAAGATCGATCCCGCCACGATCGAGGCGCTCAAGACCGACAGCGCGACCCTGAGCTCGATCCTCACGTATCACGTGGTGCCCGGTCAGATCGAGCCCTCCGACATCGCAGGGATGCACACCACGGTCCAAGGAGCCGATCTCGAGGTCACCGGCAGCGGGGACGACTGGATGGTGAACGACGCCAAGATCGTCTGCGGCGGCGTGCAGACTGCGAACGCCACGGTGTACCTCATCGACACCGTGCTCATGCCCCCGGCCCAGTGAGGCGGGGTGCCGGGCTGGGGAGCTCGGCGATCTCGCCCATCGGGGGATGACGGCGAGAGGGATAGAGTGCCGTCGGCGACCCTCGTGTCGCCGACGGCACTTTTCACTCCCACTAGACTGGAACGACACGGGCCTCTAGCTCAGTTGGCAGAGCATCGGACTTCAACAAAATAGGAGCGCCTCGGGGGAAACTTCGAGGATGACACCACTCAAAGTCGGGGAACCCTCGCTGGGAGACCAGTTGGCAATCCCGAGCCAAGCCGGACGCGAGTCCGGAAGGTGTAGAGACTGGACGGGTGGCACCTACAGCGAAAGCCATGGTGAAGGGACAGTCCAGACCACGAACGCCCTTCGGGGCGGCGGCGAAAGCCGAAGTGGCAAGTTAATCCGCGGGTCGAGGGTTCGAGCCCCTCGGGGCCCACCGTGAAGAGCAGGATGTCGGCACCGGCAGCTAGGTTTCGATCCATGAAACGCTGCGGAACATGCGGTGTCAGCAAGCCGCTCGATGAGTTCAATCGGAAGAGTTCGAGCGCCGACGGGCGTCAAGCCGTGTGCCGGGACTGCAATCGAGAATCCTCTCGTCGCTACTACGCGCGAAATCGCGAGCATCACATCGCCGTGATCCGTGCGCGCACCAGGGCGCAGCAGGCGGCGAGCATTTCCTTCGTGTCCGAGTACCTGTCCGCGCATCCGTGCGTGGACTGCGGCGAAGCGGACCTCCGTGTTCTGGACTTCGATCATCGCCCCGGCTCACCCAAGCGAGACGACGTGATGCGGCTCGTGCGCAACGGCCACAGCATCGCCGTCATCACGAGCGAGGTCGAGAAATGCGATGTGCGATGCCGGAACTGCCATGCGATCGTCACCTACGCTCGCATGGGGGCGAACTGGCGGTCGGCCGCGTGTGAAGCTCAAACAGCTGAATGATCCGCGGCGCGCGCGCGATGCCGACGCACGGCGGCCCGGTTCGCGCAGCGGACAGAGCAGAACCGCTGTCGGCCGTTCCGGGTCACGTCGACCACGACGTTCGTGCACGGTGAGGCCTCACAGCGCGACAGGCGATCCATGCCGCGCGTGACCAGGTGCAGTGATGTTCCGACGTTGATGACCGCTCGCAGAACGTGCGGCAGCGACTGCACGTCGTCGCGGTAGTGCAGGTGCCAGCCTTCACCATCGTGATCGGTGAGCCGCGGGTACGCGCCCACCGATGCCATCTGCAGGTTGAGCATCTCAGCCCGCCGCGCCGGATCGCTCTCGTCCACGATCCGCAACCAGTCATCGATGACCTCGCGGACCTGCGCGTGATCGTGCGGCTCGGGCGGGAACACCATCGTCATGCCGCCGTCGAGCGTTCGCGCCTCGATCCCGTCGCGGTCGGCGGGCCAGTCGTTGGCGAGGGATGCGGCCAGCAGGACCGCATACTCGCCGTAAGGGTTGAGATGCATAAGGCCATTACATCACGCTGGACACATGACCGCATTGCATACCCGCCCGATCCCCCACCAGGCCACCGCCGCGCACGAGCATGCATGGTTGGTCGAGTCGAGGCATCCGACGAGCGAAGGCACGGTGCTCTACGTCCGTTGCGGAGGTTGCGGCATCCGCCGCGTCGACGTGCAACAGCATCCGATGGCTCCGCCGACTGCGCTGAGCCGCCCTCTCACTCCGTGAGCTCTGCCAGTGTCCGAACCGTGCGCAGGTTGCGCGCGGTTCCTGCCACTCCCAGCGCTTTGTCGAGCACGGCCTTCGTGAGCTTCGAGCTGTGCACACCCGCCTCGGCGTAGTCGATCCAGAGGTCATCGCCGACGAGAGAGATCCTCTCCCCCGGCAGCAGCCGCTGCTCGAGCGCCTCGATCGCACCCGGCGCGGCAGGGCCCTCGAGGAACATCACGTGCAGGAGCTTGTCGGCCGCCGCATCCGGGAACGGGTTCTCTTCGAGGGCCGCGACCAGCTCGGCGTGGGTGCGCGCGATCACCGGCGTATCCACTCCGAAGGCAGCAGCGATCAACGCTCGCACCTCGGACCGGGCGCTGTCGATGTCTCCCGGGTCATCGCAGATGATGTTGCCGCTCGCGATGAAGGTCGACACCCCCGTGAGCGCAGTGCGCTCGCTCAGCAGCGTGCGCAGCTCGGCCATCGGGACCCGGTTGCGTCCACTGACGTTCACCGCGCGCAGCAGCAGCGCGCAGCGCTCAGAGGTCATGCCTCCGAGCTCTCGACGAGCTCTGCCCCGGCGTGTGCAAGCTCGGCAAGAGCGGCCTCGCTGGGCTCGGGGGCGACACCCGCGATGAGGTCGGTCAGCACTCGAACCCGCACGCCGTGCGCGAGCGCATCCAGTGCGGAGGCCCGCACGCAGTAGTCCGTCGCGATGCCGACGACGTCGGCGCTCAACACGCCCGCCTGCGCGAGCACCGCGCTGACGGTGCCGCCGGCATCCGTCACGCCCTCGAACATCGAGTAGGCGGGCTTCCCCTGTCCCTTGCGGACGTGGTGGGTGACGGCGTCGGTCACGAGCAGCGGGTCGTAGTCGGCTCCGTCGGTGCCCTCGACGCAGTGCACCGGCCAGGTGTCGACGTAGTCGGGGTTCTCGGCGAAATGCCCGCCGTTGTCGCCCGTCGCGTCGTGCCAGTCGCGCGAGGCGATGATCACCTCGTAGTCGGCGGCGTGGACCTCGAGGAAGGCGGACACGGCGGATGCCACGGCATCTCCGCCGGCGACGCCCAGGGCGCCGCCTTCGGTGAAGTCGTTCTGGATGTCGACGATGAGAAGCGCTCTGCTCATGCTTCGAGCGTACGCCCGGACGGGGCCATTCCGGGGGAAACCAAAAGGCCCCGTGATCTTCATCACGGGGCCTGCTGGAGCCGCTTGTCAGAATCGAACTGACGACCTTTTCATTACGAGTGAAATGCTCTGCCGACTGAGCTAAAGCGGCGCGATCTCCGATATTACATGGTTCGGAGCGTGCTCGCGAATCGAGCCGAGGTCACTCGCAACGCAAGCCGTCTTCGGGCACCGTGCCGTCGACGAGGTAGGCCTCGACGGCGCTGTCCACGCACGTGTTTCCCTTGTTGTACCCGGTGTGGCCCTCGCCGACGCGGGTGATCAGAACGCCCTCGTCGAGCTGTCCTGCGAGCGATTCCGACCACTCGTAAGGCGTCGCCGGGTCGTTCGTCGTCCCGACCACGACGATGGGAGCCGCGCCCGTGGCGTGGATCTCTCCGCGCGTTCCCGTCGGCGGGTACGGCCACACCTCGCAGGAGTCAGGGCCCTCCCAGTACGGGGCGATCGTCGGCGCGCCCTCGGCGATCTTCGCCTTCTGGGCGGCCTCGGCGTCGGGGTCGTCCTCGACCGGATAGTCCATGCAGTTGTATGCGCGGAACGCCTCGCTGGAGTTGTCGGTGTAGGCCCCGTTCTCGCGGCCGTTGTAGAAGTCGGCGAGCACGAACGCCGTCGACGGGTCGCCCTGGAGCGCCTCGTCGAGCGCCTGCGTGAGGTACGACCAGCTGTCTTCGGAGTAGAGCGCGGCGATGATGCCCGTCATGAGGGCATCGGCGCCCAGCATCCGTCCGTCGCCGTTCTTGAGCGGCGTCGCGTCGACGCTCGCGAGCAGCGCTCCGAGATCGGTCATGGCCTCGTCGACCGTGCCGCTGAACGGGCAGTCACCGGAATCGAGACAGCTCTGCATGTAGGCGCGCAGTGCCGATTCGAAGCCGAGCGCCTGCGTCGTGCCGACCTCGAGCCCGGAGACCGCCGGGTCGATCGCACCGTCGAGCACCAGGCTGCCGACGCGGTCGGGATACAGCTCGGCGTAGGTCGCACCGAGGAAGGTGCCGTAGGAGTAGCCGAGATAGTTGAGCTTCTTGTCGCCCAGCACCGCGCGGATCAGATCCATGTCGCGCGCCGAGTTGATCGTCGTGATGTGCGGAAGGATGCCTCCGCTGTTCGCGTCGCAGGCCTCGGCGAACTTCTTGTGGGCATCGAGCAGCTCGGCTTCCCATTCCGCCGATCCTCGCGGCGAAGACGGGATCGAGTACAGGTATTCGTCCATGTCGGCCGCGTCGTAGCACTTCACGGCGGTCGATCGGCCGACCCCGCGCGGGTCGAACCCGATCACGTCGAAGTTGTCGATCAGGTCCTGGCCGACCGCGAACGTGAGGCTGTCGTGGATGAGATCGTAGCCGCTCGCGCCCGGCCCGCCGGGGTTGGTCAGCAGAGAGCCCTTCGCGGTACCCGAGGCCTGGTGGCGTACCACGGCGAGGGTGATCTCGCCGTCGGCAGGGTTCTCCCAGTCGAGCGGAGCGGTCACCTCCGTGCAGTCGAGGCCGGCGCCGCAGTTCTCCCACGCGAGCGCCTGCCCGTAGAACGGAAGGAGGTCGTCGGCGACGCCGTCGGTGTCGGGCGCGTTGGTCGCCGAAGGCCTCTGCTCGGGGATCATCGAGTACAGGCAGCCGGTCAGGGCGACGGATGCCGCGGCGAGGCCGGCGATCACCGACACGGCGCGGCGAAGGCGAGAAGTCGGTCGAGTGTTCACGGGGTCCTCCCGCTCGTGACAGTCACGAGCAAGCTCTCCAGGGCGAGCAGTGGTGCGACGTTGCGCTCCAGCGACTGGCGCGTCTCGGCAAGGTGATCAAGTACGACAAGAGTACGGGTCTGCGACCAGGCATCGGCGAGCGAACTCAGCTCGGCGCGAAGCTCGCGGTTGATCAGATCTTCTGGGCGTCCGAACTGCAGCATCACGACGTCGCGGAACATCGACTGCAGATCGGTGAGAACGCGGTCGATGCCGTCGCGCAGACTGCGCGTGGCCCGCTTCTTCTGATCATCTTCGAGAGCCGACAGCTGCGACCGCAGCGCGGGTGGCACGGCTTGGCCTTCGGCGACGCCGACCGTGCGCAGCAGAGATGCCCGCTCCGAGGCGTCGCGTTCGGCGGTGAGAGCCTTCGCGTCTTCGGTCGCGGCCTGGATGATCTGCCCCGCGACCTCGACGGCGTCGCCGACTCCGCGCACCCCGATGACGGAGCGGAGCGTCTGATCCCGGCGACGGCGGGCCGCATCATCGGTCGCGAGCCGCTGCGCCATGCCGATGTGTCGTTGCGCGTGGCGCGCCGCCTGCTCGGCGACCTCCTCGTCGACTCCCGTGCGCAGGCTGATCAGCCGCGCGACGTCGGCGACATCGGGCTCACGCAGTCGCAGCGAACGGACCCGCGAGCGGATGGTCGGGAGCAGATCGGCTTCGCTCGGAGCGCACAGGATCCACACGGTCTGCTCCGGCGGCTCTTCGAGGGCCTTCAGCAGCACGTTCGAGGTGCGCTCGACCATGCGGTCGGCGTCTTCCACGACGATCACGCGGTACCGGCCGGCTGAAGGAGCGAAATACGAGCGCTCGACGAGCGAGCGGGCCTCGGCGATCGTGATGATGACCTTGTCGGTGCGCAGCGCCGTGACGTCGGGATGAGTGCCCGCGAGCACCTGGCGCATCGCCGCTTCATCGTCCGGTCGATCGGCGACCAGCGCGGCCGCGAAGGCGTACGCGAGGGTCGACCGGCCCGACCCGGGAGGGCCTGTGATCAGCCACGCATGCGAGAGAGCCGCGGGATCGGATGCTGCGTCGCGCAGCGTCTCGACCGCGGCATCCTGCCCCCAGACATCGCCCCACGGGAATGCGGCGGCGACGGTCTGGGTCATGCACCCAGCGTAACCTGCGGGACGGACGTCGCCTCTCGCGGGAAGCTGCGCCCGTGCGGGCGTGGTCCGCCACCACGTTGCTGACGCGCCACCCCGCTTGCGACGTCGAGAACATGGTGGCGTGTGAAGAACGTGATGGCGTGCCGAAACAGCTGGCGGCCGGGACCGGGCGTTGCGACCCGCAGGCGCCCGTCTCAGCTCAGGAGCGCTTCGACCCGGGCTCTGATCGCGGCGGCGATGTCCTCGACGGATGAGTCCGCGTCCAGCACGAGGAACCGCTCGGGTTCGGCGTCTGCAAGGGCGAGGTACGCGTCTCGGACGCGACCGTGGAACTCGGCCTTCTCGGCTTCGAGACGATCGAAGGGCTTATCGGCCGAGTCCAGTCGTTCGCGGGCCGCGGCAGGGTCGAGGTCGAGCAGCAGCGTCAGGTCGGGCAGCGCACCCTCTGCAGCCCAGAGCGACAAGTCGCGGATCTCGGTGCCGTCGAGCACGCGACCTGCTCCCTGGTACGCGACCGAGGAATCGAGGTAGCGATCCTGTAGCACGATCTCGCCGCGTTCCAGCGCGGGGCGGACGACCGTCGCGACGTGGTGCGCGCGATCGGCCGCGTACAGCAGTGCTTCCGCTCGCGGTGCGATGTCGCCGCGGTGGTGCAGCACGATGTCGCGGATGAGCTGGCCGACCTCGGAGCCGCCGGGTTCACGCGTGCGGACGACGGTGCGTCCGGCATCCGTCAACCAGTCCGCGAGCAGGTTCGCCTGCGTCGTCTTCCCCGAGCCGTCTCCACCCTCGAGCGTGATCCACGAACCGCGGCTCGGCGTCACGAGCCGGCTTTCGCCGCAGCGTTGGCCGCACGCGTCGCTGCGGCCTTCTTGGCCGCCGCCGAGCGGGCCGCGGCCTTCTCGGCATCCGTCGGCGCCTTCTTCGCAGCCGCCTTCTTGGCGGGAGCCTTCTTCGCGGGAGCCTTCTTGGCTGCGGCGCCGCGCTTGGGGGCCGGCCCCTTCGCACGCTTGTCAGCCAGCATCTGCGCCGCGATCTCGAACGTGATGTCGGTGACCTGCTGGCCCCGCGGGATCGTGACGTTCGTCTCGCCGTCGGTCACGTAGGCGCCGAAGCGCCCGTCGCGGATGCGGATCGGCTTGCCGCTCACCGGGTCTGCCTCGAACTCGGCGAGCGCGCTCGACGCACGACGAGAGCCGGCGCCGTACTTCGGCTGCGCGTAGATCTCGAGGGCCTGTTCGACTGTGACGTCGAAGATCTGGGACTCGCTCTCGAGGGAGCGGGAGTCGGTGCCCTTCTTCAGGTAGGGACCGTACCGGCCGTTCTGCGCGGTGATCTCCTCCCCCGATTCGGGGTCCTTGCCGACGACCCGCGGCAGGCTGAGCAGTTGCAGCGCGGTCTCGAGGTCGATCGTGTCGACCGACATGGAGCGGAACAGCGAACCTGTTCGCGGCTTGGGGGCCGCTTCCTTCTTCGCGCCTCGCTTCGGCTTCGGGGCCTCGACGACCTCGCCCGTGGTCTCGTCGACAGCCGCGTCGTCGGAGACAGGGTCGTTCTCCTGCACATACGGCCCGAATCGGCCGTCCTTGACGACGATGATCTTGCCGTTCTCGGGGTTCTCGCCGAGCACGCGGTCGCCAGCGACCGGAGCATCGATGAGCTCCTGCGCCTTCTCGGCGGTGAGCTCGTCGGGAGCGAGGTCTTCGGGCACGTTGACGATGCGCGGCTTCTCGTCGGGCGCGTCGGGGTTGGCCACCTCGAGGTACGGCCCGTACTTGCCGAAGCGAAGGGTCGCGGTCTCGGTGATCGGCGTGGAGTTCAACGCCCTGGCGTCGATCTCTCCGAGGTTGTCGACGACCTGACGCAGCCCGACGTGTGAGTCGGATCCGTAGTAGAAGGACTTGAGCCATTCCACGCGCTTCTGCTCGCCTCGGGCGATCGCGTCGAGGTCGTCTTCGAGAGCGGCGGTGAAGTCGTAGTCGATGAGATCGGCGAAGTGCTCCTCGAGCAGACGTACGACACTGAAGGCCAGCCAGGTCGGCACGAGGGCCTGCCCGCGCTTGGTGGCGTAGCCGCGGTCGATGACGGTGCCGATGATGCTGGCGAACGTGGACGGACGGCCGATGCCGTGCTCTTCCAATGCCTTCACCAGCGACGCCTCGGTGTAGCGGGGCTTCGGAGTCGTGCGGTGGCCCTTGGCCTCAGCATCCGACATCCGCAGCTCGTCGCCCACGGCGACGATGGGCAGCGACTGGTCGTCCGACGCGTCCTGCGAGTTGCGCTTCTCGTCACGTCCTTCTTCGTACGCCTCGAGGAAGCCCTTGAAGGTGTAGACGGTTCCGGATGCCGTGAACTCGACGTTCTGCCCGGCGGCGTCGACCGCGATCGTGACCGTCGTGGTCTCGTACTTCGCATCTGCCATCTGGCTGGCGACGGTGCGCTTCCAGATCAGGTCGTAGAGACGCATCTCTTCACGATCGAGCTGGGAGGAGACGGATGCTGGGGTGCGGAACTTCTCGCCCGACGGACGGATCGCCTCGTGGGCCTCCTGCGCGTTCTTGCTCTTCGACTTGTAGACGCGCGGCTTGAGCGGCACCGCGCTGTCGCCGTACAGCGATACGGCCTGACTCCGCGCCGCCTGCACCGCTTGGGTGCTCAGCGCCGTGGAGTCGGTGCGCATATAAGTGATGTACCCCTTCTCGTAGAGGCGCTGGGCGACGCTCATCGCCTGCTTCGCGCTCATCGAGAGCTTGCGGCCTGCCTCCTGTTGCATCGTGGAGGTCGTGAACGGGGCGTAAGGGCTGCGCGTGCCGGGCTTCGCCTCGACCTTGGTGACCGTGCCGACGCCGGTCGCCTCGACGGCGTGCGCAAGGGCTGCCGCCTTCTTCTCGTCGAGGATGACGACGGCCTTCTTCAGCTTTCCGAGGTCGTCGAAGTCGGTGCCACGGGCCAGCTGTCCGCCGTCGACGCGCACCAGACGGACCTTGAAGGCGGAGGCCGATGACGCGAGAGCCTCGACGTCCCAGTACTCGGCCGAGACGAACGCCATGCGCTCGCGCTCACGGTCGACGATCATGCGAGTGGCTGCAGACTGGACGCGTCCGGCGGAGAGGCCGGTCTTCACCTTGTACCAGAGAACCGGCGAGACGTCCCAGCCGTAGAGACGGTCGAGGATGCGTCGGGTCTCCTGCGCGTCGACCAGGTCGATGTCGAGTTCGCGGGTGTTGCCGACCGCTGCCTGGATCGCGTCCTTGGTGATCTCATGGAAGACCATGCGCTTCACAGGGACCTTCGGCTTCAGCGTCTCGAGCAGGTGCCAGGCGATCGCCTCGCCTTCGCGGTCCTCATCAGTGGCGAGCAGGAGCTCGTCGGCGCTCTTCAGTGCGCGCTTGAGCTCGGCGACGGTCTTGGTCTTGCGGTCGGAGACCACATAGTAAGGATCGAAGCCGTTCTCGACGTCGATCGAGTACTTCCCGTAGGCCTCCTTGTCGGCGGCCGGGATGTCCTTCTTGTCTGCGAGGTCGCGGATGTGCCCGACCGAGCTCAGCACCTCGTAGCCGTCGCCGAGGTACCCCTGAATAGACCGCATCTTCGTCGGGGACTCGACGATGACGAGTTTCTTGCCTTGAGCCAAGGGTGCATCCTTTCTTCGAAGCACACCATACACACCACTGTGACGGGCCTGCCGCAGTGATCCGTGTACGAGCCGCCGTCAGTTCCCCTCGGGTGGCCCTGCTCGGGCTCGGGAGACGGCAGCCAGTCCAGCGTACGCCGCCTCGACCTGCACGGTCGCCACGAAGCCCTCGAGCACGCAGCCGGTGAGCGAGGCTCCTGAGGCAGCGGCGACCCTGGCGGCGAGCACGCAGGGGTCGTCAGATGCGGCGATCGCGCCGCTCGCGGCATCCGCCGCCGCCAGGGCCGCCGCATCCGCCGCACCGGCCGCGCGCTGTGCGGTGACGGCCGCTCCGCCGACCGCCGCGAGACCGATCGACAGCGCCCCGGCGACGACGAGGACTCCGGCGGCGAGCGCCGAGCCCGCCATCAGAGTCCTCCGCTGAGCGCGCAGCTCGACGCTCGCATCGGCAGCGTGAGGAGCCCGCCGATCGCGATGTCGACGCTCGCAGTGACGCAAACCAGATCGCCCTCGCTACGGCTGCTGAGGCCCGCACCGGGCACCGCTGCCGCGACCACTCCCGATGCGGCATCCGCCCCCTCCCCTCGTCCGAGGAGGCGCGCGGCGTCTGCCGCTGCGTCTTGCAGCGATACCTGGCGCGAGGCCGCGCCGAGGGCGCCCGCGCCGAGCAGGAGCGTGAGGACGACGGCGGGCAGCGCGAGCGCGAGCTCGGCCGCGACCGATCCTCTGTCGCACCCGACGCGACGGCGCATCATGAGACCGTGAGAGCCCGGCGCACCATGTCGGTGAGGATGCCTCGCACCTCGTCGGAGCGCAGGACGAAGACGAGGGCGCCTGCGAAGGCCACTGCCGCCATGGTCGTGATGACGTACTCGGCGGTCGCTGCCCCGGTGTCGTCTCCGAACAGCTGTGCGGCACGACGGCGGGTGAGGGTGGGGATGGTGTTCATGGTCGTTCCTTCTTTCTTAGGTGGGTGGTTCCGGTCGGTTACAGCGGGAGGGAGGTGGAGGTGATCACACTGAGGAGCAGCGGAGCCACGCCGAGCAGCATGAAGGCCGGCAGCGTGCACACGCCCAACGGGATCAGCAGGCGAGTCGAGAGAGCTGCGGCCCGCATCCGTCCGGCGATGCGAGCTGCGTGCCGATCTTGGGCGGCCGATGCGCGCAGCAGCTCGCCCGCGGGAACACCGGCGGCACGAGACAGCTCGAGCACGGTGTCGATGCGCTCTCGTCCGCCGTGCCGCGACGCCGGGCTCTCGGCGACCAGGCGCAGCGCGCGCTCGACCGAGGCCCCGCCGGCCAGCGCCACCGCGACCAGCTCGGCCTGCATGCCCGGAGTGCCGGGGGCGGGCTTCGCGCGATCGAGCAGCCTCTTCGTCCACATCCGCGCGGCGAGCATGAGCAGGAGTCCCAGCACCACGCATACGGCGCCGATCGGGTTGCCCACGATCACGCTGATCGTGTCGAACCCGAGTGCGAACCCGAGCAGGAGCCCGGCGAACGGCATCAGCAGCAGAAGCCGCGCGGTACCCGCAGGCTCCGCCAGCGCGATGCGCACATCGTCGGCGGCCGAGGCCGCGTCGCGCAGCGTTTCGGCGATCATGCGCAGCACCTCTGCGAGCGGCGCACCGACCGTCGTCGCGATCTCCCAGGCGGCGGCGAGATCGAGCCATGCTCCACCCTCGGCTTCGATCGCGGCCGTCAGCAGCATCCCCTCCTGCGCGCGGGAGACGACGGCTGCCGCATGGGCATCGCCGGTCTCGGCCAGGTGCTTCCAGGCGACGAGCGGCACCGCTCCGGCCTGAAGCAGCACAGCGAGGGTCTGCACGCTGGTCGCGGCATCCGCCGCCCCTTGGTCGACTGCGGCGCGACGACGCAGCCTCACCACGGCTGCACCTCTTCGATGCCGAGCCGGTCTCCGACCAGGGTGAACCGCCCCGCCTGGGCGATGCGGCGCGTGCCACCGGGTGCCCGCGCCAGGTGCAGCACGATCGTGAACGCGCTGACCACCTGCCGGGCGAGAGCCGTCGCGTCCATCGCGGCGAGCGCACCGAGCGCTTCGAGCCGGGCTGGCACGTCGAGCAGACCGCTGGCATGGAGCGTGCCGGCTCCCCCGTCGTGTCCGGTGTTCAGAGCGGTCAGGAGTTCGCGCACCTCTTCGCCCCGGCACTCGCCGACGATCAGCCGGTCGGGCCTCATGCGCAGAGATTCGCGGACGAGCCGCGCGAGGCTGATCCCTCCGGCGCCCTCGAGGTTGGCCTGTCGCGCCTCCAGCGCCACGTGGTGGGGATGGCGCGGTCTCAGCTCGGCGACATCTTCGATCGTGACGATCCGCTCCGCCGTCGGCGCCTCGGACAGCAGCGCCGACAGCAGGGTGGTCTTGCCCGTACCGGTCCCTCCGGTGATCAGGATGTTCGCCCTCTCGCCGACCAGCTGCAGGAGCCACGCCTGCTGTCGAGCGTCGAACGCGCCCAGCGCGGCGAGCGCGTCGAGATCGGCCGCGCGCACCCTCGGGATGCGGATCGACAGCGCGGTGCCGGAGGTCGACACCGGCGCCAGCACGGCGTGCACGCGGATGCCCGACTCGAGCCGTACGTCGACGCACGGAGCCTGATCATCGAGGTGCCGCCCGCCGAGTCCCACGAGCGCGACGGCGAGATCGCGCACCTCGCGCTCTGATGCCGCCCAGTCGGTCACCGCTTCGGCACCGTGGCCGCGGTCGATGAACAGACCGGCGGCGCCGTTCACGAAGATGTCCGTCACCTCGTCGTCTGCGCAGTGCACGGCGAGCGGGCCGAACGCGGGATCGACGGTGAGCGGTGCGTTCGTCTGGGCGAGGTCAGGGCCTTGCCCTCGAGGTCGGATGACGAAGGACTCGGGCATGCCCTGACGGTAGGCGGATGGACTCTCACGGCGTCAGGAGATCGGCCGCGAATCCCCCAACGTGTGCACAACTTCTCATCGAGACCGATTGTGCAGGCCGAGCCCGGGGACCGCTCCCACATGGAGAAGGGCGGCACCTCGCGGGGGGAACGAGATGCCGCCCACGGCGGCTGCCGATCGGGGGAATCGGGCGCGCCAAGGCCGGAATGAGAATTCGGCTGTGGTCGAGTGTACGCAAGGCGACCGTCCTGACAAAACCCACAGCACTACCTACTTTCGGCAGTATGCGACTCCCGCGCCCGAGACTAGATTGGCGCCTGCCGGGGCCCGATCTCCTCGTGGTCCGGCGCGCACGACACCCCATCGCCGCAAAGGAGCGCCTGCCGATGAGCAGCCAGATCGATCATCTTCTCGATGAGACCCGTCAGTTCCCGCCGTCCGAGGAGTTCGTGGCGCAGTCCATCGCCTCTCCCGCGCTCTACGAGCGCGCCGCCGCAGATCGCGAAGGATTCTGGGCCGACCAGTCCCGCGAACTCTTGCACTGGCACAAACCCTTCACGCAGGTCCTCGACTGGTCAGCACCGCCGTTCGCGAAGTGGTTCGACGACGGCGAGCTGAACGTCTCGTACAACTGCCTCGACCGGCACGTCGAGGCGGGCAACGGCGAGCGGATCGCGCTGCACTGGGAGGGCGAGCCGGGTGACTCGCGCGCCATCACCTACGCCGAGCTGACCGACGAGGTCAAGCGCGTGGCCAACGTCCTGCAAGGTCTCGGCGTGGGTCAGGGCGATCGCGTCGCGATCTACCTGCCGATGATCCCCGAGGCGATCGCTTCGATGCTCGCTGTCGCGCGGCTCGGCGCCACCCATTCGGTCGTGTTCGGCGGGTTCAGCGCCGACAGCCTGCGCTCACGCATCGACGACGCCGGGGCGAAGGTCGTGATCACGGCAGACGGCGGCTACCGCAAGGGCAAGGTGTCGCCCCTCAAGCCGGCGGTCGATCAGGCGCTCGCCGACCGCGGGGAAGGAGAGCAGCAGACCGTCGAGCACGTCCTCGTCGTCAAGCGCGGCGGCAACGAGGTGGAATGGAACGACGATCGCGATCTGTGGTGGCACGACGTGGTGCCGACGGCATCCGCCGATCACGAGGCGCAGCCGTTCCCCGCTGAGAACCCGCTCTTCATCCTCTACACCTCGGGCACGACCGGGAAGCCGAAGGGAATTCTGCACACCTCCGGCGGATACCTGACTCAGGCCGCTTACTCGCACAAGTACGTGTTCGACCTGCACCCCGAGACCGACGTCTACTGGTGCACGGCCGACATCGGCTGGATCACCGGACACAGCTACGTCGCCTACGCCCCGCTCGCGAACGGCGCCACCCAGGTGCTCTACGAAGGCACGCCGGATGCTCCTCACCCCGGTCGCTGGTGGGAGATCATCGAGAAGTACAAGGTGTCGATCTTCTACACCGCCCCGACCGCGATCCGCTCGTTCATGAAGATCGGGCGGGCGGTGCCGAACAAGTTCGATCTGACGTCGCTGCGCGTGCTCGGCTCGGTGGGCGAGCCCATCAACCCCGAGGCGTGGATGTGGTACCGCGAGGTCATCGGCGCGGGCAAGACGCCGATCGTCGACACCTGGTGGCAGACCGAGACCGGCGCCATGATGGTGTCGGCCCTCGCGGGTGTGACCGCCACCAAGCCGGGATCCGCTCAGGTCCCCCTTCCCGGAATCTCGATCGATGTGGTCGACGAGTCGGGTTCAGAGGTCGGCAACGGCAACGGCGGGCTGCTCGTGATCACCGAGCCGTGGCCCAGCATGCTCCGCGGCATCTGGGGAGACCCCGAGCGCTACAAGGAGACCTACTGGGAGAAGTTCGAGGACCAGGGCTACTACTTCGCCGGAGACGGCGCGCGACTCGACGACGACGGCGACCTGTGGCTGCTCGGACGTGTGGATGACGTCATGAACGTCTCAGGGCACCGGCTCTCGACCGCCGAGATCGAGTCATCGCTGGTCGCGCACGAGGCGACAGCAGAGGCCGCTGTGGTCGGGGCGTCCGACGAGACCACAGGGCAGGCGGTGGTCGCCTTCGTCATCATCAAGGAGAGTTATCTCGCCGAGCACGATCCTGCGGGCCTCGCACAGCAGCTGCGGCTGTGGGTCGGTGAGCAGATCGGCGCGATCGCCCGCCCCCGCGACGTGTACGTGGTCGGCGAGCTGCCCAAGACGCGCTCGGGCAAGATCATGCGGCGCCTGCTGCGCGATGTCGCGGAGGGACGAGAGGTCGGCGACACCACGACGCTCGCCGACACCGCGGTGATGAGCATCATCTCGGCGCAGGTGAAGTAGCCGCCACCGCTCGACCACCGGTCGTCGAGCGAGCGAAGCGAGACGAAACGCCTCATGTTCCGTAGAACATGAGGCGTTTCGTCTGGATCTCGGATGCCGTCAGGCGAGGATGAAGGTGACCTCGACCTCGACCGGGCTGTCGAGCGGCAGCACGGGAACGCCGACGGCCGCACGCGCGTGCCGACCGGCGTCGCCGAAGATCTCGCCGAGCACGGTGCTGGCGCCGTTGATGACGCCGGGCTGGCCGGTGAAGTCGGGAGTGGACGCCACGAAGCCGCCGACGCGAAGCACACCGGCGATGCGATCGAGGCCTCCGGCGGCATCTGCGGCGGCGGCGAGGGCGTTCAGCGCACAGGTGCGAGCGTAGAGATTCGCGTCTTCTGCGGAGACTTCGGCGCCGACCTTGCCGGTGGTCGGCAATGATCCACCGGAGAACGGGAGCTGTCCCGAGGTGTAGACGAGGTCGCCGTGGACGACCGCGGGAACGTAGGCCGCGACGGGCGCCGCGACGGCGGGCAGCTCGATGCCGAGCTCGGCGAGACGATCGGAGATGGTGGTCATGCCGCACCGCCTTCGAACTGGCGAGCCGCCTCGGCGGCGGCCGCGAGACCCGCGTTGGCCGAAGAATCCGCGACCACGGGGCGCTTGAAGTAGGCGACCAGTCCGCCCTCGGGTCCGGTCACGACCTGCACGAGCTCCCAGCCCTGCTTGCCCCAGTTGTTGAGGATCGCAGCCGTGTTGTGGATCAGCAGGGGCGTGGTGAGGTATTCCCACGTGGTCATGGCACTCCTATGCGCGGTCGGTCCGTCGAAAGCGGTTACTCAGGGAACTCCCTTACGATCAAGCGTATGCCCCAAAAGAATCGCACGGTGAAGAGCGTGCTCGGCGGCCTCGTCGGGCTCGTCGGCCTCAGCGTCGTCGCCGGACTCCTCGTCACGGCCAGCGTCACCCCCGTCCTCGCAATGACGGGCATCACCGGTTCGACCGCCTTCTCGCTCTTCGAGAAGCTGCCGGAGAACCTCAAGGTCAACGCTCCGATGGAGCAGTCCACGATCTACGCCACAGGGACCGACGGCAATCCCGTCGCACTGGCGTCGTTCTACGAGCAGAACCGCGTCCCGCTGAACTTCGACCAGGTCGCTCCCGTGATGTTCGACGCGATTCTCTCCAGCGAGGACAAGAACTTCTACTCTCACGGCGGCGTGAACCTCGGCGCGACGATCAAGGCCGCGTTCGGCAACGTGGTCGGCTCCACCGACCGCGGCGCCTCGACGATCACGCAGCAGTACGTGAAGAACGTGCAGATCCAGGAGTGCGAGCAGAACGTCGACACCTCTTCTAAGAACGCCGAGAACTACGACGCGCAGGTCAAGAAATGCTGGAGCGACTACGCCGTCGCCACCGGCAGCGAGGGCATCGAGCGCAAGCTGCGGGAGATGCGCTACGCGCTGCAGATCGAGAAGGACTACTCGAAGAACGACATCCTGCTCGGCTACCTGAACATCTCGAGCTTCGGCGGGCAGGTCTACGGCATCGAAGCCGCAGCCAACCGCTACTTCTCGACGACGGCTGCGAACCTCACCCTTGCGCAGGCGGCGACGATCGCCGGCATGGTTCAGGAGCCGAACACGCTCCGCATCGACCTGCCCAACGGGACCTGGACCGATAAAGACGGCGTTGCGCACAACAGCGCAGCCGACGGCTATGCAAAGACTCTCGAGCGCCGCAACTACGTGCTCGAGCGCATGCTGATCGACGGCAAGGTCACCCAGGCCCAGTACGACGAGGCCTACGCGACGCCCATCACACCGGCGATCAAGACGACGACGCAGGGCTGCACCACGGCCGGCGACAACGCGTACTTCTGCCAGTACGTGAAGTCGGTCATCGAGAGCGACCCTGCGTTTGGCGACAGCGTCGAAGAGCGCCGCGCCAACCTCCGCCGCGGCGGCATGCAGATCTATACGACGCTCGATATGCGCGTGCAGCAGCCCGCGATCGATCAGGTGCACGCACGGGTTCCTCAGACCATCCCCGGCATTCTCGTGGGCGGCACCGGCGTCTCGATCGAGACCAGCACGGGACGCATCCTTGCCATGGCACAGAACACCGCGTTCAACGAGACCACGACCGCCAATCTCGCCGCCGGTGAGACCTCTCAGGTCTTCGCCGCCGACAAGGCGCACTACGGCAGCACCTACGGCTTCGAGACCGGATCGACATACAAACTGTTCACCCTGCTCGAGTGGCTCAACAAAGGTCACTCGGTGAACCAGGTGCTCGATGGTCGTATCCGGACGATCAGCCCTTTCACGGCATGCGGCGAGAAGGTGACGAACAAGGAAAAGATCAACAACTTCGGCAATGGCGGCGGTTCGATCAGCAGCGTCGCCCGTTTCACCGCGCAGTCGCTCAACACCGGCTTCCTGGCGATGGCGCAGCAGCTCGACCTGTGCGACATCAACGAGGTGGCCAAGAGCCTGGGCGTGCACTACGGAAACGGTGACGACATCACCGTCGGCGGCACGAGCGCCAACACCTCGCCCAACGCTCCGTTCCCCTCCGTGCTGGGGTCGAAGAGCGTCGCTCCCCTGCAGATGGCGGGCGCTTACGCCGCCGTGGCCAACAACGGCATCTTCTGCGAGCCCAAGGCAATCGACCGCGTCGTCGGCAGCGATGGCCAGGACCGCAAGATCCCTGACACCACATGCACGCAGGTGCTTACGCCCGAGGTGGCCGCGACAGCAGCGTTCGCCCTGCGCGGCGTGATGGAGGGCG